>DATGHO010000012.1:0-99685 GCA_035307965.1 Candidatus Acidiferrales bacterium
CTGGCGTCGCCGCGTACCGAGTTTGATCGTCCTTTCGTCCTGGAACAAGTGCAACTCGCGGTTCGATTGCATGCGGCTAGCCGCGTCGTCCTCATGAGCCATTCCGATTGCGCCACGTACGGCGGATTGGCGGCATTCAACCGCGACCGCGAGCGCGAGCTGGAACACCACGGCGCCCAGCTGTGCCGCGCTTCAGCGGTCATCGAGAAGGCGACTCCAGGGCTATTGATCGAACGTGTTTTTCTCGGATTCGATAGCGTGCTGAACCTCCCTTATGAGGAATGTGCCGAACATTAGGATGTGCGATGCCCGGAGAAGCGCAAGCGTACCGGCCAGATCACCGGCCAAGAACCTCAGAAGAGCGTATGCTGATCAACTTGGGTCACCAGATAGTTCGGCCCAACGTCATAGAGCGTGCAAATGTGGGGATGATTCAGCGAGGAAATGGCACGGGCTTCCTGCTCAAAACGTACGGCCCGAAAGACCTCGCCCATGCCATGAACGTCACCACAGTCTAGACCATGTGTCGCAGGGCCCCTAAACCCAAGGCAGAGCGTGTCCGGCGTCACAGCGCGGTATGACGGCCGCCACGGAACCTGTGGTCATTTTTCACTATGGTAGTGGTTGATTATTGAGGAGCCGGGATGCCATCGAAAGCTCTCTTGGTGATCGAGCTGGATGAATTTATGAATGGGTGGCAGTCGGCCAGTGGGCGGAAGGGCACATGCGATCAAGATCGGCGGTAGGGAGGACCCTAAGTGACGCTAGACGAGCGGGAGCGCATGAGCACAGGGCTCTCACTTTTTTGATCAGATCCGCCTAAGACCTCTCGAATCTTCCGGGCGAGCGCCTTAGGACGATAGGGTTTCTGTATGAACGCTGCGGCAGGATCAAGCACTCCTTGACGGGCAATCGCGTCGTCGGTGTAGCCTGAGGTGAAAATTACCTTTGTCTCGGGACGCTGTGAAGCTATCTGGCCGGCTAGTTCGGGGCCACTCATTCCCGGCATCACAACATCCGTCAGCAGAAGGTGAATTGGTCCCTGGAAATCCTTCGCTTGTTCCAGCGCTTCGCTGCCCGACGATGCTTCCAGGACGGTATAGCCCGAGTTCTCCAGATATTCCCGGGCCATTTGCCGAAGGGATGCGGAGTCTTCCGCCAGCAGAATCGTTTCGCAGCCATGGAGGGCCACGGCCTCCGGCTCCTTTTGTTTGGGAGGCTCGGCCGATTGTTCGACGCGCGGAAAATATACTTTAAACGTGGTTCCTTTATTCGGCTCGCTGTAGATCCAGATGTATCCGCCACTCTGTTTTACAATTCCATAAACGGTCGCCAAACCTAAACCTGTGCCTTTCCCAATCTCTTTTGTCGTGAAAAACGGGTCAAAGATTCGCGACTGCGTGTCCGCATCCATGCCGCAACCTGTATCTTCGACCGCCAGCATGACATAGCGGCCGGGAATGACTTGCTCGTGCTTGCCCTTATAGGAATCGTCCAATTCACAGTTGCGTGCTTCAATTGTCAAGCGGCCCCCTCGGGGCATGGCGTCACGCGCGTTGACGGCGAGATTCACAAGGATCTGCTCGATTTGTCCCGGATCGGCCTTGACGCACCCCAGCGAAGGGTCCGGCGAGATGGCAAGCTTTATGTTCTCGCCTATTAGACAGTGGAGCAAGGACTCGCTCCGCCCCAGGATCTCTGTCAGATTGAGGACACGCGGCTGGAGCATTTGTTGCCGGCTGAACGCCAGCAGCTGCCGCGTTAAATCTGCGGCGGAGGAGCCTGCTTTTCTGATCATCTCCACTTTCCTGGCGGCCGGATGCTCGGGTGTGAGGACATCAAGAGCCACTTCGGAACAACCTAGGATGACGCCGAGCAGATTGTTGAAGTCGTGTGCCACGGCGCCCGCCAGCTTGCCAATCGCTTCCATGCGCTGCGCAATGTGCAGTTGCTCTTCCAGCTTCTTTCGGGCAGTGATGTCAACAATAGTTGCCGAAACCAGGCTCCCTTGTTCTGTGACGAGCGGGCCCAAGCTGATTTCCACGGGAAACTGGGTCCTATCTTGTCGACGCGCAAGCAACTCCATTCCCAACCCCATGGGCCGCGCTTGCGGGTTATTCATGTACCTGGACCGATGCCTTTGATGCGCCGCCTGAAGGTGCTCGGGAAGGAGCTTCTCAAGGGTTTGGCCGATAAGTTCTTCCCGTTTATAACCGAACAAGAGGAGCGTATGCGCGTTCGCGTCGACGATCCTTCCCAGTTCATCTGAAATTAAGATGCCCAATGGCGCCGTCTCCGAGAGAAGTCGGTAACGCTCTTCGGAGAATTGGAGGGCCTCCTGCACCCGGGCGCGCCGTTCCATCTCGGCACGGAGTTCACTCTGCATCTTTTGCCGTTCCACCGCATACCGAAGGATTCTTCGCAGTTGGCGCCCGTCTACCTGACCCTTGATGATGTAGTCGTGCGCGCCTTCCCTTATCGCCGCAATCCCCAGATCTTCATCTTGGAGCCCGGTAAGAACCACGGCGCTGGCATCCTTTGCTAACGGCATGATTCGCCGCAAGGTTTGCAGGCCGGTCTCATCGGGGAGTCCCAAATCCAGCAGGATCACCTGGCTTGCGCAACCCCGGGAAAGGCTGCTCATGCCCTCCTGAAGCGACTCGACGTGTTTCAGCACGAAATCGTCGGCCCCGCCCTCTTTCAGCATCTCTTCGACCAGGCGAGCGTCTCCAGGGTTGTCTTCCACTAGCAGCACGCGGATCTTGTCTTCTGGCATTTGCTGCTATCACTTCCTTATTGTCCTTGCGATCTGGAACCGGAAGTCTCCCATCCTGCCGAGGATCTTCTCCTCGCGCCCATTGTCTTTGATCAGCAGAGCACGAGTCCTGTCTTTCATGGTTTTTCACCTCTTTGGCGGCAGCTTCACGATGTGCACCCAGAATTCCTCGACGGATCTCACTACGGCGACAAATTTCGCCAGATCCACAGGTTTCGTTACGTAGCAATTGGCGTGCATGTTGTAAGTCTTCAGGATGTCTTCCTCCGCTTGGGAACCGGTGACGATCACCACCGGGATTCTCCGGAGGTCCTCATCCGCCTTGACTTCGGCCAGCACTTCGCGGCCGTCCTTTCGGGGGAGGTTCAAGTCAAGCAGGATGAGGTCCGGCCGGGCTGCCTGCGCATAACTACCTTGTTTGCGCAAGAAGGCCATCGCCTGTTGGCCGTCCGACACAGTGGCTAGACGGTTCAGCAGTTTCCCGTCCCGGAGTGCCTCCCGGGTCAACCTGACGTCGCCGGGGTTGTCCTCCACGAGCAGGATGTCAACCGGTTGCACTTGCCCTAAGTTCGCTTCCATAGGTGACCTCTTTCCTCGGCAGACTGAAATAGAAAGTGGAACCTTTCCCTGGCTCGGACTCTACCCAGATTCGCCCGCCATGCCGTTCAACAATTTTCTTGGAGATGGCCAGTCCGATGCCCGTTCCCGGATACTCGTCGCGAGCATGCAGACGCTGGAAAAGCAAAAAGATTCGCTGGGCATGTTGTGGGTCGATCCCGATGCCGTTATCTTGCACCGAAAATCGCCATTCCCCGTTTATCGGTTGCGCGGAGACGTGTACGCAAGGCGGTTCTGAGCCGTGAAATTTGAGCGCGTTTCCCACCAGGTTCTGAAACAGTTGCCCCAATTGCGTTTCGTCGCCTTGCACAGTGGGTAAGCGGTCATGAGTCACCTTGCCGCCGGTCTCTTCCCGCGTTTTTTGCAGGTTCCCCGGAACCGTTTCCAGGACGATTTCGCAGTCGACGCCAGAAAATTCCTTGCCCCGGGTGCCCACACGGGAATATTCCAGGAGGTCATTTACGAGCACCTGCATGCGGCGCGCCCCGTCCACGGCGTAGCCGATAAACTCGTCCGCGTCGCTGCCGAGTTTGCCTGCGTGCGCTGCGCCAGGAGTTGTGTAAAGCTCGCCACCATGCGCAGCGGCTCCTGGAGATCATGCGAAGCAACGTAGGCGAACTGCTGGAGTTCCGAGTTGGAGCGTGCCAACTCTTCGGCTCGGCGTGCCAGGCCCTCTTCTGCGCGCTTGCGTTGGGTGATGTCACGGGCCGCGGCAAAGACGCCCAGCACTTTCCCCTCTGCATCCTTATAAATGGAGGCGTTGTAAAGCACGTCGGTCAAGCGTCCTTCTGCTGCGCGGACGGTCAAAGGATAGTCGGTTACAAAACCCTGCGAGAACACGCGTCGATAACCCTCACGGGCTTTTTCCGGTTCGGTGAAGTAGTCCGCAAAGTCCGTGCCGATCAGTTTTTGGCGTGGAAGGCCCGTTACTTTGACCGTGGCCTCATTGACGTCAGTGATTCTGCCTAAGGGACTAATCGCGACCAGCGGATCCAGACTGGCTTCGAGCAGGCTGCGGGCGTACTGGGAGGCCTGCTTGAGCTCGGTGATATCGCGGGCCACTTTTGACGCTCCTACCAGATTGCCCAGGGGGTCGTATATCGGCGAAATGGTTACTGAGACGTCGATATTTCGCCCGTCTTTCCGCCTACGTAAGGCGTCGTAGGTCCTGATCGTTTCTCCGCGTTTCAGACGCCCCAGAATATCGGATTCCTCATCTTCCCTCCCTGGCGGAAGCAGCATGGAGATTGACTTCCCGATCGCCTCATCTGCTGAATAGCCGAACATTCGCTCCGCGCTCTTGTTCCAGCTGGCAATGACGCCGTCCATCGTTTTACCGATGATGGCGTCGCCCGATGAATTCACGAGAGCGGCCAGATGGAACCTGAGGGCCTCGCCGATGTCACGCTCGGCAAGGTTGCGGATGAGGCTGAGAACCAGTTTTCGCTGTCCTGTCTCGAGCGGGCTGAGCATAACGTCAATTAGGAGCTCTCTGCCGTCTTTGTGTTTGCCGCAGAGTTCAAGCCCCGCGCCCATGGCCCGGCGCCGAGGGTCCTGGTGGTAGTGGAGGCGGTGCCCCACATGCGCCTGGCGCAATCGTTCAGGAATCAGTGTTTCGATGGGTTGGCCGCGCAGTTCACCGGGGCTGTACCCAAACAGTTCCTCCAGTCGTGCGTTGACCTGAACGATGGAGCCGCTCTCGTCGGAAACCACAACGGCGTCCGGAAGAGCTTCGAACAAAGCCTCAAACACGTCGCCGCCCCCTTGAGACGCTTCGTCGGATTTTTTATGCGTACCTAAACTCGGAGTCATGGCGTGTATGGTGATCACCAATAATGGCTAGAAACGCAGCAGTCGTAGCCAATATGGGCGAAGACAAAAGGAAGGGGGGAATGCAACTACTTGGCGAATCTACGCCTGCGGGCAGCTTCCGTCAAGCCAAACCGCAAGACTGATGTGCTTAAGTAACTAAGCTGTGTTGCGCAGCTCGAAACGGAACAACAAACACTCTTTACAATATGCTGACGACTCTTTCAATGCAGGGCTGAACTGCAGGTCTCCTGCTTACGTGCGAACCTGCCGATCTAAGCGACCCAGCGGCGGCTCTCCGGTTTGCCCGCAGAGCCGTACAAGAGAATCCGCACGATCCGGAAGTGTTGGACACGCTTGCTTCCGCCTACTACACCTCCGGAAACGCCGCTCGCGCCCGGCCCAGCCACCAAAGGGACAAAAATCACAAACGTAAATTGACGATTGTGACTTTTGTGATTTTGGAGGATGACCGTGCTTCCCGAACCGAATTTCTTGGCCAGACCTGACGAGTTTGTGGGCCGAAAGCCTGAGATCGACACTTTCCGCGAGGCCTTACGGTATGGACTTGCGGCTGAGAGGACCAGTTCCTTCGCGATTCTCGGCGAGCGGGGAATAGGCAAGAGCAGCTCGCTATGGAAGCTTGCCGACATATGCTCCGAGCCGACCTTCGCCATGCTCCCAGTCTTCCTGTCAGCGTCCAGTGATATTCACGACTACTTGCGACTTGCCGAAACCCTGCTCGATAAGCTCGCGGAGGCGCTACTCGCCATTCCCAACCTGCAAGCCCGATTGCGCACCGCGCTTCAAAATTGGCGGTTCAAGCGAGCCCACTTCGGTGACGTCGCGTTCGAACGCGAGTCTCCGCACCGTTTTCTCAGTACAGGCACTTCTCTCTCCTCAGGCACACGCTCACGGAAGCCCGGGATCACTTCCTACGTCCTGCCGGATTGAAAGGCGCGATCTTCTTCGTGGATGACCTCCAGAACATCACCAGCATCAGCAAACGAGACCTCGCGCTCATCCCCAGAGATCAATTCCAGTGGTTCGGCATCGAGATGCTCAATTACAGCATCTGCTTTTCGGCCAAGCCGGACTTTTTCGTGGAAACAAAGGCATTGGCAGACCCTGCCGTGCGGTTTTACACGAAACTGTATTTGGAGCCGTTCACGCTCGAAGAGATCGTCGAATACACACGTTCGGTCTTCGATCTCGCGCCCGGCACCTCGGCAGCGGTTGCCGCCCGGCTTCAGGAGAAAACCCTCGGACATCCGTATTTTCTCGCCTGCGTGTGCAAGCACCTGTCAGCCACGATGAGCCGGATTGTCCCGCAGGCCCTCGAACGAGTGTGGCCTGCGATCTTGAGTCAATTGGGCCGCGAAAGGTTCTGCCAGGACCTTCACGGCTGAGCGCGAAGGAACTCGACCTCATCCACCGGTTCGCGAATCTCGGCGACGGAGATTTCGCACCCAGCGTTTCACGGGCAAATTTCAAAGAGAGTATTTCGCAAGACTCGTGGAGAAGGGCCTGCTGATTCGCACAAGAAGAGGACGATACAGGGTCTACCATCGGTTATTCCGCGAGTTTCTGCAAACATCAAAATGAACCAGAACAACGGCAGACATGAGAGCCGTCAGCGCCGGGACGCGGGGGCAAGCTTGCCGCCGCGTCACGGCAGCCCATTGCAGTAAACAGGGCGGGCTCCATTACCCATTCGCCTTAACCCATTCTCCCTTAGCCATTCACCTTATCCACTCCAATTTTTTGTTCCTTGGAGTTCAGGAATGCTGAGCAGATGCGTCAAGTCCAATATGTTGGCACCCGAAATCCGACGCGACGGTTCGTGCGCCACACCCCTCACCGAACACTGGCTCGGGTCGCCGCGGTTAGAAAGTCTCAAAACAGACTCTTCAGCAATCGCTTCCGACCTGTTGCGCACAGGTGCCCAGCGTGGCATCCTTCCTGATGCGCAACTGAAGCGACGACGGAAGGGACGGAAGTCCATGAGTCGTCGCAATGGTCAAAACGGCACCATCGTCATCGCCGGAAATTGGTATCGGGTCCGCTGGCGTATGGATGTCGAGGGTCAAGAAAGACGCGTGTACATGAGTGAAAAAGTCGCGCCTGTCATATTCGATAAGAATGGCATGCCGAAACCTCCGTCATCCGAGGTGCAACGAAAGGCTCGCGAACTTGTCGAAAAATCGGGTGCGAACTCGGAAGAGCACTTCAACCGTATCATGCTTGGCGAAGTAACCTTCCGAAATCAAACCAAGGCGTCTTTGCACTGGGTACGGAACCGGGACAGGGAGCGAATCAAAGACACTTCGAGCATGGAAGCGGCTTTGAATAAGTGGATACTGCCGGAACTTGGCGACCTGCCTTTAAGTAACGTACACAACCTGACCGTGAAGCCGCTGGTGGACAAGATGAAAAAGTCGCTTTCGGCGAGGACGGTCAACAAATATGTCGAGTATGTCGCCCAGGTGTGGCGTCCCTTAAAGACGGTCGTACGGGCGAGCCGATCCATCATCGCCAGTGGAATAGCTCAGTGATGGATCTCCCGATTGTCGTTGCGAAGAAACAACGCCGCCCCACGCTTAAGCTGGACGCGATCAATAAACTCGTGTGGGAGAGCGAAGGTGAGGAGCAAGCATTGTACCTTTTGCTTGCAGCAACGGGAGTGCGCATCTCTGAGGCTCTTGATTTGGAACCGAGGCACTTCATAAACGATGGTCGCACCATCCAAGTCTGTCAGCAAGTTGATCGCGATCATCCACGAATCGTTGAGTACACAAAGACCGATGCTGGAACCCGCGAGGTCGATCTTTCTACAGCGGTTGCGGGATTTCTGCGATCCTTTATCAACGGAAGAGACGGCCTGCTGTTCCAGACCCGAAACGGCACTCCGTACTTGCACAATAGCCTTGAACAACGATGGCTGACCCCTCGCTTGCTGGTGATGAAACTCGACGAGAAGGGCATGGGTTTTCATGCCTTCCGTCGTTTTCGAAAGACTTGGCTGCGCGGGGAGAGGTGTCAGGAGGACATCAACAACTTCTGGATGGGGCATCAGCCACAATCTATGAGCGAGTTGTATTCGCGCATGGAGTTTGAAACTGGCCGGCGCCTCGAAGAAGCTGACCGGGTTGGCGTAGGTTTTGCGGTTCCACCCGTGAATTGCTCCAAGTGCTTCAAGATTTCGGGAGCACAAGCGGTTGAGGTAGCAGCGTAAGTGCAGTTAAATTAGTGAGTAGCCAAGGATGCGCCCGTAGCTCAGCTGGATAGAGCATCTGCCTTCGAAGCAGAGGGTCGGGAGTTCGAATCTCTCCGGGCGCGCCATCTAACTTGGGTCCGGCCCGGAGACATGGGTTACAAGGCCGGAGGCTCCGAAAGACAATGCAGGAGCCGAGGTCTCCATCATTTCGCATAAGGATTTTCAGAATTTCTGCCGTGAACATCCCGAGGTACGACATCTGGGCCGACTCCGAGCGGAAGGACTTCTGGAAGTAGATGGCCGCACGATCATCGTAAAGGCCTAAAGCGGGGGCAGATTGCGTCGGAATAGGCGCAGAAACCTCTGCGTTAGAAAAGCCAGCCTCTGTGACTTTAGTCACTGGCAACAGTTCTCCTGAAATACATAATGTTCATCATGGCGGAGGTAATCATGAATTTTACCAGTGAAACTAAAGTGAAGGATATTGCGCTTTCCAATCCGGCATCCAGGCAAGTTCTGGAAGACGCCGGACTCGACTATTGCTGTGGTGGGGGTAAGTCCCTTCACGAGGCGTGCCTTCACGCAGATGCCTCGCCGGAGGAAATACTGAGCCGTCTGCGCGAAAATGCCCAAGATACCGATCCTGCCGACCTGAACTGGATGGCAGTATCGTTATGCGAACTTACACGACATATTCGTGAGAAGCACCACCGATATGTTCGCGAAGCGATCCCTCGCACGCAGGCCTTGTCCGACAAGGTCACCGCAAAGCACGGAAAAAATCACACTGAGCTCGAGGATATCAGGAAGCTTTTTGTGGAGGTTGGCCGAGAGATGATCGTGCACATGCAAAAAGAAGAGCAAATCCTCTTTCCGTACATAGATGCCCTGGAGCGGGCAGTCAATGCACATGGTCCGGTTGAACCGCCCTTCTTTCAGACTGTGAGGAACCCGATTCACATGATGATGAAGGAGCACGATGCTGCCGGGGAGTTAGTAAGGCAAATTCGCAGTTTGACTGCGGACTACACGGCTCCCGCGGACGCCTGCACAAGCTCGAAGGCATTGTATGAGGCTCTCAAAGAGTTTGAAGCCGACCTTCACCAGCATATACATCTCGAAAATAATATTCTTTTCCCTCGCGCGGTCGAGATGGAAGCCGCAGCCGGATGAAGGATCCTCGGGATAACATGAATTGCAGAACTACAAATCCCAAGAGGAGGCAATTATGAATAACCATTCCACTGCCGTTCGAGCACCCGGCCCGCTGGAAAGTCCTTTGCTTTCGTTTGATCTGTATGCCGAAATCGAACAGTTACGCCGAGAGGATGCGTGGCAAGGCGGGCGCAACTCGAAAACACTGGTGAAGCATCCCGATTTTCGCGCGGTGCTAACAGTTCTTCGGGCCAACGCACGTCTCCACGAGCATAAAGCCGCCGGTGCAATTTCCGTGCAGAGTGTTGCCGGCCATATCCGAATGCAGGCAGGGTCGAAGGTTTTCGACTTGCCCACAGGTCATCTAACGAGGGAGGGGCGGACGTCAGCCGGACGCTTCTGAGGCGTGGCACCGGAACGATGAGGGTCAGGGTCTGAGCGAGCATATGGCGCCTTTTGACGCCCTTGACTCGTTCGAGGGGGAAGGCGGAAATTGCAGTTTCGGGCAAGCCTTTGCTGGCGAAAGCGGGCGAAGCGGTTCTTATGCCCGCACATCGACCCATTCCCTGAAGGCTATCACTAAATTCAAAATGCTTTTGACGATGATCCGTTCGTGACCCAAGCCGCGTTAACGAAAAAACGTAGAAACGGTGTTGCAGCGTACGCTTCTTTTATGAAGAGGCAACGAGAGCTGGCATTATGATTTCGTTCGACGCAGCGCACCGAGCTGTTCACTTTCCGCCCGATCGCCGATTTCGCATATGGATTCGACCGCCGATTCTGATCGGCATCGCTATCGCGATTGCCTGCGTAATTGCAGCCGCCTGGATCGAGGTCGCAGTAGCCGGAATGCCTCGTGTTCCGGCCGTTCCACAGATATACCCAAACAACTTCGCGGGGCCACATGGCTTTCCCGTATGGGTACGCTACTGCCACTTCTTCAATTTCCTGTTCGTGATGATGCTGATTCGAAGCGGACTTTCTATCCTGATGGACCACCCTCGTCTCTATTTCAATGATGGCTGCACACCGGGTACTGAATGGATCCGGTTCACGCCGTTGAAAGTCCCTCGCGACCGCATCTGGACCGCGAAAGATGACGCGCGGTACATTTCGCCTCTCGTCGGCACGCCGGGTTACCGGCACACCATTGGCATTGCGCGTGTGTGGCACTTTATCGATGTGCATGGCTTCATCATTACCGGCATCGTCTTCATCATCATGCTGTTCGATACCGAGCAATGGCGGCGCATCGTACCAGCGTCGCCGCTGGTGCTTTTGCAAGCGTGGAACACGTGGGTTCACTACGCGACATTCCACCTGCCGCCGGAGCCAAACGGGTTTTATGGCTATAACGCATTGCAACAGATCGCCTATTTCATGGTGGTTTTTGTGTTTGGCCCACTGGCAATTGCTACCGGGATAGCGATGTCTCCGGCAGTGGTCAATCGGTTTCCGTGGTACGCGCGGCTATTCGGGGGGCGGCAGTCAGCGCGTTCGATCCATTTTCTGACCATGTTCAGCTTCCTTGCATTCTTGGTCGTTCACGTAACACTGATCGTGATGACGGGATTCGCGCGCAATATGAACCACATTGTGATGGGCACCGATGACCTAAAGCCAATCGGGATGTACTTAGGGTTCGTGGGAATCAGCGTGGTCGTACTCTCATGGATCGTGGCGCATTACATTTCTTGGCATCATCCGCGCAAAGTTCAGCATGCGCTCAAGTCCGTGACTTATCCCATGCAGCTTCTTACTCTGAATCGGCTAATGCCAAATCAGAAGTATACAGACAAGGAAATCTCTCCGTACTTCTGGCCCAATGGAAAGATGCCGATTCGTGATGACTGGAGGCGTCTGTCAGAGAGCGGATTTGACGGTTTCCGGCTGAAAGTGGGAGGGCTGGTCAAGAATCCGGTGTCGCTTTCGCTCACCGATCTGGAGCGGCTGGGTGTGGTCGAGCACATCACCATGCATCATTGCATCCAGGGATGGAGCGGCATTGCGAAGTGGGGCGGGATTCCGATGCAGAAGCTAATTGACCTTGTCCAGCCAAATCCGGAAGCGAAGGTTGTGGCTTTCTTCTCCTTTGGTGAAGCTCTGTATGGCGGACCCTATTACGACACGCAAAGTCTGGAGAACGTTCGAAAGCCACAATGTCTGCTCGCTTCCCGAATGAATGGGCAACGCCTTCCGGAGTTGTACGGAGCACCCCTGCGGCTGCGGGTGGAAAATCAGCTTGGCTACAAGATGGTCAAATGGATCGAGCGCATCGAATTCGTCAAATCAGAAAAGATGCTGGGCAAAGGAGAAGGCGGCAAGAACGAAGATGATGAGTATTTCGACCTGCTGCCCAACATTTGATGCAGAACGTCGATCCCAGTTCCCACGAACATCCGGGCGTTGATCATTCTCTTTCTTTTTTCCGAAGGCTCCGGCTAGATTGGCTGCTGCTTCACTTTCCGCAGCGGCTTGTGCGCTCCGCCTACGTGTTCGTGAATGGCTTCATCACGATTGGGGTGCTTGCGCTACTCGCACTCGTGAGCCGAAACCCATTTGTGTTTCCATCGCTCGGACCTACGGCGTATCTCCTGTTCTTTTCTCCGCTTGGGAGGACCTCAAGCCCGCGAAATACTGTTTTCGGCCATGCTATTGGCCTCATCTGCGGTTATATCGCGTTCGTTGCCACCGGTGCGGGAGCACTGCCATTCGGGGTGCATCCAGGAATTTTCTGGCCAAGAGTCCTAGCTGCGGCCCTTTCGCTCTCGGCTACGGGCGCGTTCATGGTTCTTCTCGATGTCAGTCATCCTCCGGCGGGCGCCACCACGCTGATCGTTTCCCTCGGGATTATTTGGAAACCGCGTGAACTCATCATCATCGAAGTCGCGGTGTTCCTTCTCGTTGCTCAGGCTTTGATAATCAATCGGCTGGCCGGATTACGGTATCCGTTATGGAATGCGGTGGGTTCGACCAAAGGAGTGGAGGATAGCCCTGAGTAAGCGACCGGAGTGGCTGGACAATAAGACAAAGTCCATCATGGATCGCGCTATCGCGCGCGAGCAATCCCTGTCCCGCTTGCTGATGGCGTACATCATCGCGGGACTGACATTCATGCTGCTACCCGGCACTTTTCTCGGCGTGTGGAATCTCATCAAGATCAGCAGCCGCGAAGCGGCGGAATCTATCTCGCCGGCTTGGATTCAGGCACATGGTCATGCCCAATTGTTCGGTTGGGTGGGAACTTTCATCCTGGGGATTGGTTTTTACTCAATCCCAAAATTGCGGAAGCTGAAGCCGTTTGCGCTTTGGTCAGCTTGGCTTACGTGGGCGCTTTGGGTGACCGGCGTAACCGTGCGCTGGTCGTCGAATATTTATCCATGGCACTGGCGGATTGCGCTGCCGCTCTCGGCTACCCTTGAGCTAGCCGCTTTCCTCATTTTCTTTCAAGCAGTCGCGAGCCACCGGCCGTCGAACGGCGCGGCGAAGCCGCTTGAGCCTTGGATATTCGTCGTGATTGCGGCAACTCTTGGGCTGCTCACATCACTTCTGCTCAACCTCGGCGCTTCGTTCCAACTCGCGCTCAATGGTAGTTCTCCCGCGTTTCCGCACCTGTTTGATCAACGATATTTGATCGTATCTACCTGGGGCTTTATCGTTCCCATGATCTGGGGCTTCAGCGCGCGCTGGTTGCCGGTTTTCATGGGATTGCGCCCGCTGCGGAACTCGTTCTTGGTAGTGGCTCTGGTTTTGAACACCGCAGGCGTGATCCTGGGGTTCCTCGAATACTTTTTCGTCGCAAGCATACTTCTTTTGGCTGGAGCGGCAACGGCTGTTGCGGCGATCCGGCTCTTCGAGCCCGCGGTCAAACCGGCGAAAACTGTCAATGTTCACCGAAGTTCTCCGGTATTCATACGACTCGCGTACGGCTGGCTGGTGACCGCCGCCGCTCTCAGTATTTGGGCCGCGCTTGCCGGTGCGGCGCCCGGTATCTGGGGTGCCTCGCGTCATGCTCTAACGGTTGGCTTCATCGCCGCAATGATTTTCTGTGTGGGACAGAGGATCCTGCCGTCATTTTGCGGGATGCGCGTGCTCTGGAGCCGGAGGCTTATGCTGGCAATGTTGGTCTTACTGATGAGCGGATGCACGCTACGCGTCGCATCGGAGATTCTTGCCTATCAGGATTACGCGAAATGGGCCTGGAACATTCTGCCGGTTTCTGCGCTTATCGAACTCACGGCAATAACGTTGTTCGCAGTCAACCTGATTGCGACGCTCACTCGTCCTGCCGTTGTTGTCACATCTCCCCTGACCATGACAATCGATTAGCGCGCGTGGAACCCTGAGGCAGCGGAAAGAGTCGATCGAGGCGTACCGTCTCTTTGAACTGAAGAGAGTAAGAAGAGTCGCTCTTCACCTGACCGTCTGCTCAAAAAGCAGATGTTCACAATTGAGCAGTGCGCCTGCCTAACAGGGCAAGAAGTCGGAAAAGTCCATTCCTGTTAAGTCCAGCCCTTGTGCGAGGGCCATTTCTCCCTCACATATTTGTCCGAGTATCGTTGGCGGTGCTACAATGCCCGACATGCGGGCGCGAATTTCACAAGCGATAGCAGCCCTCGCTTTGGCAATTTGCTTCATTTGCCCGGTTTTGGAGATATTCGATCATTGGGACCATACTCTGAAAACCGGTTACGACACTGAGTACATGCTGGTAGCTCTCGCCCTGTGTGTGGGGCTGATGTTTTCCCTGGCGCAAGTGATGATTGCTCTTTGCGGGAATTTCTTCGCAAGAGTTTCCGAGTGCATTTGCGACAGTAAGAATTGGACAGTGTTGCAGCTGTGTGCTGCACCGCTACCCGCCGCTTCAGAAAGCCCGCCGCTGTTTAGCCTGCGTATTTAAAGACCTTTCCAACTCCTTCGTGCGTGGACCTCACGCGAGTCGCTGGGGTGTCTATTCCCCTACTCGCGGGTCCTTCTCCAGTTTCGTCTCCATTCGGCGAAAGCGGTCAGGATTTCCTCGGCGAGGGTCCGCACATTGAGGATTCAAATTGTCCTTTTGATGAGGCTCAGGTATTTGCTGCCCTTGGCGGCTCTAGTTTGCGAAATCTCGTAGAACGATTGATGTTGAAACTTGTGGAGAACAGGCTAATGAAGCTACCTAAAATATTGATTCTGTTTTGCATGGTGTTCATGGCTCTGTCCGGCTGTTCCGTGCAGAGATACCGCGCAGCTCCGCTCTCTCCGGCGGAAAGCGCCACTCGCCTGGAGAGCCGCAACCTGCAAGATCCCGACCTGCGCGCCTTCCTAAAAGAAAATCTAGGTCATGCGGTGAGCGCCTGGCCGCCTAAGAGTTGGGACCTGAACTCGCTGACACTTGCGGCCTTGTATTTCAATCCCGAAATGGCCGTTGCTCAGGCGCAAACCGAAGTGGCCAAAGCCGCCATTATCACAGCCGGCGCGCGCCCCAATCCGACTTTGGGAGTAACGCCCGGAGTGCCCAGTCCGTATCTGCTCGACATCAATTTCACGATCCCTATCCAAACGGCTGGGAAGCGCGGTTACCAAATAGGCCGAGCAAGGGACCTGAGCGAAGCGGCACGGTTCAACCTGGCGAGTACCGCGTGGAAAGTTCACAGCGCGGTTCGCACAGCCTTGCTCGATTACCTCATTGCTGTTCGAAGCTTGAATCAGACGCGTTCTCAACAGGGCGTTTTGTCAGAGCGCGTGAAACTTCTGGAGAAAAGGCTCGCCGTTGGCGAGATTTCGCGCCCGGAAGTAGATTTGGCGCGCATCCAGCTGGCAAACACAAAACTGGCCGTTCTCAGCGGCGAAAGCCAAATATCGCAAGTGCAAACTGCGTTGGCTGGGGCAATCGGCGTGCCCGTTTCCGCGCTCGATGGCCTCGAGTTTTCGTGGCCGGACTTTACAAACCCTCCCAATGCCGCATCTTTTTCCGCTCGAGAAATGCAACGCGCCGCAGTCCTCAACCGCTTGGATGTACGCGAAGCACTGGCCGAATACGCGGCAGCAGAAGCAAATCTTCAACTCCAAATCGCAAAGCAATATCCCGATATTCAGATTGGCCCGGGGTACCAGTATGAGGAAAGCAACAATTTCTTCACGCTCGGGCTTTCCGTCACTCTTCCGATCTTCAACCGCAATCAGGGGCCGATCGCCGAGGCTGAGGCTCGGCGTAAGGAAGCAGCGGCCAATTTTGTTGCGACGCAAGCTCGGGCAATTGCAGACAGCGAAGTAGCATTCGCGCGTTACAACGGGGCCTGGAAGGAGCTAGCCGAAACCGAAGACTTGCTCAAACTTCATAGCGGCCGAGTTCAGTTGGCGAAGAACGCTTTCAACGCGGGCGAATCCGGGCCGCTTCCACTCAATAGCGAGTTGCTGCAGAACGTGCTCGCGGGCGGGGCGGAAATAAGCGCACTCTATCGCACTCAAGTTGCTCTGGGGACTCTCGAGGATGCCATCGAGCGGCCTCTGGACCCAGGTGATGCCATGCCAGCATTCGGCCCACAATCGCCTGCTTTGGAAAATCACATCAAGGAGAAAAAACAATGAAGAGAAACTGGAAGTTGTTGCTATCGGCGGCTCTCGCGGCGGTGCTGGCAGTTATTCTTGCTCGCATCGTCGCGCCGACGCGAAAAGCTTCTGCCAACCAAGATAAAGACGATGAACAAGAAGCGATAAAAGCTCCTCCGAGAGTCTCCGTCCAAAATGGACAAACGATTGTCACTTTAAATGCCAGCACGGAATCCCGCGTGGGAATCGCAGTGGCCCCTCTTCAAGGCATGACTTCCCGCGAGCAGGTGACCGCTCCGGCGATCATTTTGTCGCCTCAGGAACTGGTCACAGCGCGAGCGAACTATGTGGCTGCCACGGCAAATCTGGAGAAAGCTCGGACGAAAATTCAAGTGGATCAAAAGGAATACGCTCGGCTGAATTCGTTGTATCAGGATCAGAAGAACGCCTCGGAAAAAGACGTGCAAGCGGCGCAGGGGGCTTTGCGCTCTGACGAAGCGGACGTTCAATCCGCTCAGCAGGAAGTGGCGCTGCAGGTTGCCGCTGTGCGTCAGAGTTGGGGCGAAGCAGTGGCAAATTGGGTGGCCAATGACTCAGCCACACTGAATCGCGCTTTTAACCAAAGTGATTTTCTCGTGCAGGTCACTCTGCCTGCTGACTCCGATTCCCCTCTCCCTCAGACTATCACGCTCGACGTTCCCGGACTGGGCCATACGGCGGCAAGACTGATATCAGAATTTCCGCGCATTGACCCGCGCATCCAGGGCATCGGGCTGCTTTACAGCACTCGAAACCATCTTGGTTTCGCGCCCGGGTTAAGCCTGATTGCTACCTTGCCTGTCGGCCGAACAATGCGCGGCGTGCTGATTCCCAACTCGGCCATTGTATGGTGGCAAGGTAATGCCTGGGTGTATGTGCAGGCAGCGCCCGGCCGCTTTGTCCGCCGATTGCTACCTACAGGCCAACCGCTTGGGAATGGACTCTTCGTTTCAACCAGTTTTTCTCCTGGCGAACAGATCGTGATTCATGGCGCGCAGTTATTGCTTTCCGAGGAGTTCCGCTCACAGATTCAGCCGGAGGATTAAAGGGAATCTATGTTATCTGCCATCGTTCGATTCTCGCTGCGGTTTCGCGGGATTGTTATCGTCCTTGCCTGCGCTTTGCTTGGCTATGGACTCTACGCACTGACGCAAGCGCGGTATGACGTTTTTCCGGAATTCGCACCGCCAGAGGTGGTAATTCAGACGGAAGCGCCAGGACTGGCCCCGGAACAAGTAGAAGTCCTGGTCACCCAGCCGATTGAAAACGCCATCGTCGGGGTTTCAGGGATTGATTCACTCCGCTCAGGTTCTGTCCAGGGACTCTCGGTGATTACCGTGGTATTTCGCCCGAGCAGCAATATTTATCTCGATCGGCAGGTTGTTGGCGAACGGCTGTCCACGCTCGCTGGGCAGCTACCCACTGGAATCCACTCGCCAGTGATGACGCCACTAACTTCCTCCACGAGCATCGTGATGGCGGTGGGACTCACTTGGCCCGACCATCCCCTGATGGATCTGACTACAGTCGCTGACTGGACAGTCAAACAACGTCTCTTGGCAGTGCCGGGGGTCGCCAAGATAGCAATCTACGGCGAAGAGCCGCGGCAAATCCAGCTTCAATTCATTCCCGAGAAACTGATTCAGTTCGGATTAACGGTCGATGACGTCATCGCTGCGGCGCGCGAGGCGACTGGCATTCGAGGGTCCGATTTTGTTGACACGCCAAACCAGCGGATCGTAATTCAGACTGAAGGTCAGTCGATAACGGCAGAGCAACTCTCCAAAGCGGTTCTGTTCCATCACAATGGAGCCAACGTCACATTGGGAGACGTCTGTCACGTGGTTGACGCACCCGCGCCGGCGATTGGTGCAGCTTCCATCCGCGGCCAGCGCGGACTCATGCTGATGGTGTCCTCGCAGTACGGAGCGAATACTCTGGAAGTTACTCGGGGGCTCGATCAGGCGCTTGCGGAGCTTGGTCCAGCTCTGTTGAAACAAGGAATTATTGTTCATCCCGATGTTTTTCGTCCGGCTGACTTCATCGAAACAGCGTTGCATAACGTCCGATCGTCGTTGCTCATAGGGGCGGCGCTGATTGTCGTGGTTTTGTTCTTGTTTCTGTTCAATCTGCGCACCGCGGCCATCTCCTGCACTGCCATTCCGCTTTCGCTTCTGGCCGCAGTGATTGTGCTGGAAAAACTCGGTTTCAGCCTGAATACCATGACACTGGGCGGATTGGCCATCGCCATCGGAGAGGTTGTAGACGACGCCGTGATTGACGTGGAAAACATCTATCGCCGTCTGCGCGAAAACCGCGCGTCGGAATCTCCCCGTCCTGTGTTCCGGGTGGTGTTTGATGCATCCATCGAGGTGCGCAGCGCCGTCGTCTACGCGACCTTTGCGGTGATTCTAGTCTTCTTCCCCGTCCTTACGATGTCAGGCCTGGCGGGGCGCATCTTTGCTCCGCTCGGCACGGCATACATCCTGGCAATCCTAGCTTCTTTGGGTGTGGCACTGACTGTGACGCCTGCGCTCTGTTTCCTTTTGCTTGGCAACCGTGAACTTCCCCCTCATGAGCCGCCCGTTGTTCATTGGTCAAAAGCTGGCTACCGCAGACTGCTGCTGGGAGTTGAACAATCGCCGCGACTGGTGATCGCAGCGGTTGCCGTGGCAATTGCTCTTGGCGTTGCCATCCTTCCTTTCCTGGAGGGCTCCTTCTTGCCGACCCTGCAAGAGGGAAACCTCACTGTGCATATGACCGCAGTTCCAGGCACCTCTATTGGCGCATCGTTGCGACTGGGCGACCAGGTGACGCGCGCACTTCTCAAAATTCCCGGCGTGCGCTCGGTAGCTCAGCGCGTGGGGAGAGCCGAACTCGGCGACGATACGGCAGGAACCCATTCCAGCGAATTTGAGGTGAGCTTTGATGCTGTCAATGGATCGCAAGCGAACGCTGCCCGGGACAAAATCCGCGCAGCTCTTTCCAACTTTGCCGGCGCGACATTCTCGGCAAACAGTTTTCTCACCGAACGCATTAATGAGACGCTCTCCGGCTTCACGGGCGGGATCGTTGTCAATGTTTTCGGCAATAATCTCGATCAGCTTGACTCCGAGGCGCAAGAAATTGCCCACACGTTAAGCCGCATCAAAGGCGCTACGGGAGTTCAGCTTCAGTCTCCGCCGGGGACGCCACAGGTGGTCGTCCGGCTGCGCAAAGATGAGCTTGCGCGCTGGGGCTTCGATGCCGTGCATGTCCTCGACGTATTGCGAACGGCCTTCGGCGGAGACATTGTCGGCCAAGTCTATCAAGGGAATCGCGTGTTCGACGTTTCCGTGATTCTTGCGCCGTCGGAGCGCGATAGCATCGAAGAAATTGGCGCCCTTCCGCTGCGAGGTCCGGACGGAAACTACGTGCCGCTCCGGCAGCTTGCCGATATCTATGAAACCTCCGGCCGCTACATCATTTTGCACGAAGGCGCGCGGCGCGTACAAACCGTAACGTGCAATGTGGAAGGGCGCGATCCGACCTCCTTCGTAGCCGAAGCACGAAGCCGCATCTCCAAATTGGCATTTCCGCCAGGGACTTATGTTGAATTCGCAGGAACAGCGGCTGCACAGGCCCAGTCCCGCCATGACCTGCTGGTGTATGCATTGCTGGCCGGTTTGGGAATCGTGCTTCTTCTTTCGGTGATCATGGGAAACAACCGCAATCTGCTTCTCGTCCTTGCGAACCTTCCATTTGCGCTGGTCGGCGGTGTTCTTGCTGTCGTAATCACGGGGGGCACTCTTTCATTGGGCTCGCTCGTTGGTTTTGTAACCCTGTTTGGAATCACGCTGCGAAATTCCATCATGATGATTTCCCATTACGAACACCTCGTGGACAAAGAAGGAATGAACTGGGGTTTGGAAACCGCGCTTCGCGGCGCAAGTGAACGGCTCGCGCCCATTTTGATGACCGCTCTGGTCACCGGCCTCGGCTTGCTTCCACTCGCACTTGGAAGCGGGGATCCGGGCCGCGAAATCGAAGGCCCAATGGCGATTGTGATTCTCGGCGGACTGCTCACTTCCACGGCGCTGAACTTGCTTGTACTCCCCACGCTAGCTCTGCGCTACGGAAGATTTCAGAAGATCACTCAGAGTGAAACGTAAAAACGCAAGGACCCGCTAATCATTTGCATGCCGATTCAAATTTGCGCAGAGTACTACGAGGAGCGGATCGATTTTCAGTACTCGACGTGCGATGCTATTCTTCGCCGCCGGTTGGCATCTACCGCCGTCTTTGCAAAACAGTTCCAAGAGCACTGTGGAAATAACCGGAATTGTGAAGATAACTTTTTTGTTGACACGCCTCGCTAACTGCTATATAGCTAAGTCACCTTTTGGGGGATGTGCGAGTGTACAAGTCTTTCGATTAGTCGAGGAAGCAGCTCTGTTCTGACGGTGAATGGGTGCGTTCAGGCGAGCCGATTCTCATTTGCCGCAGTGAGCCGCTCCAATTTTAGGGGGAGTCTTAAATGAAAAGCGTTCGAGCAAAACTGTTGGGGCTGTGCCTGGTCGTTCTCTTCGCGTCGTCCATTTGCTTTAGCCAAAACATCACAGCTGTTCTGACCGGCACGGTGACTGACCCGAGCGGGGCGGTCGTGCCGGGCGCCTCCGTGACGCTGCACAACAACGACACGAACGCCGACGTGATTACGGTGAAAACCGACTCGAACGGCGCCTACACAGCGACTGAGTTGCCGCTTGGACGCTACACCGTCACGGTCACGGCGAATGGGTTCAAGAAGTATGTCGCGAGCGACGTCATATTGAACGTCGGCGAGCATCGCGCGCTCAACATCGCGCTCGAGGTTGGGCAGGTCTCCGAGCAAGTCACTGTCACTGCGTCGACGATACCTGTAGAAACGTCGTCGGCCGCGCAGGACACTACCATAACTGGCACGCAGATCCGAGAACTGCAGCTCAATAACCGGAATTTCGAGCAACTGGTCACGCTGCAGCCAGGCGTATCCTCCGGCCTGCCAGATCAGATCCAATTCGGAATCACGAATACAGACTCCATCTCCGTAAATGGCGCTCGTGGTTCGGCCAACAACTGGACAGTAGACGGCGCTGACATCAACGATAGCGGCTCGAACCTGACACTGTTGAACGTTCCCAGCGTTGATGCGCTATCGGAATTCACGCTCGAGCGCAGCACCTACGATGCGCAATACGGTCGCAGCGGCGGCGGCCAGGTCAACGTGGTCACAAAATCCGGCACGCGGGATTTCCATGGCGACGCCTACGAATTCTTCCGCAACGACGTTCTCAACGCCAATCCACCGTTTAACAAAGGCGCTGGCCGCAAAAGGCCCCCGTTCCGCTACAACGATTTTGGCTACACGTTCGGCGGACCGATCTTTATTCCCGGCCATTACAACACCGAAAGGAATAAAACGTTCTTTTTCTGGTCGGAGGAATTCCGGAGGACGCGAACGCCTTCGACGTTCAATCTAGCCCTTCCTAATCCGCCGGAACTCACCGGAGACTTCACAGGAATAACCGGCGTGACTTTGAATCCGGCCTCCGCGCCTTCCGGCTGTATCACCGGTAACCAAATCAATCCTAACTGCTTCAGTGCAAATGCCAAGGCTTATATCGCGAACATCTATTCGAAGTTCACGCCCAACAATAACCTGAGCCCCACAGCACTCACCGAGAACTTCATCGTTCCCGTAAGCGCCCATAACGATTTCCGCCAAGAAATCGGGCGCATTGACCAGAGGATCACAGACAAGGTGCAGGTGTTCGCGCGATATATGCAGGATAAAGTCCCAACCACCGAGCCGGGCGGACTGTTCGCCGGGGCAGGTCTCCCAGGTGTCTCCTCCACGGCCAGCAACGCCCCGGGGCGCAACCTGGTAGCTCACGTTACCATGCAACTTTCGCCGTCTATTATGGACGAGGTCGAGTTCGGAGATAGCTGGGGGGCGATCAACAGCGATATCACCGGCCTGATCACTAACCCCGCCTTTGTGGGCGCCCTGAGTTTCACAGGCGGCCTGCCCTTCACCGATCCTTACCATCGCGTGCCCGGTGTCAGTATTTCGGGAGTAACTGGCGTGGGAATTCCCGTGTCGCCCTACCATGAACGAAACATCGATAAAAGCATCTTCGACAATCTTTCGGTCGTACACGGCAGCCATAGCATCCGCACGGGAGTGAGCGTAGAGTTCATGCAGAAGACTGAGAACGCGGTCAATCCCACGAATGGCAGCTTCTCGTTTAGGAACGCCTACGGTAATCCCGCATTCGCGAACTTCCTGCTTGGCGATGCCAGCACATTCGGCCAGGCGAGCCGGGACATTATTCCGCACTTGCACTTTCCGAACGTCGAAGCCTATGTCCAGGACGATTGGAAGGTTGCCCGCAATTTAACCCTGAATTTGGGCATTCGTTATGCCTATCTCGCTCCACCTGAAGACAGCAACAAGGTCCTCGACAATTTTTCACCGACAGCTTTCAACCCGGCCGACGTGCCAGTAATCGACCCGGTCACGGGCAACTTCGCGGTGACCAGTCCGCCCCAGGCCGCGACACCGCAAAACTATGCCAATGGGATTATCGTCGCCCAGAATGCTTGCAACCCGAGCTTGTATTTCTTACCTCCAGTTCCGCCATTCGGCCCGACTTGTTCTCCGTATGGCCAGCACGTGAATCCTTCGTACAATACCTTCGCGCCGCGGGTGGGCTTTGCGTGGGATATTTTTGGCGACGGCAAGACTTCGCTTCGTGGCGGCTTCGGCGTTTATTACGATCGCACTCTGAACGGCATCGAGGAGCAAAACTCGTTTGCCAATCCGCCATTTGTTGGCAACATATCTGTGAACGCAGTGAATCCGACTGACATCTTCGACAGCCCGACATCAGGGACTACCGTTCCGCCAACTGCGCCCGCGAGCCTCCACGCGACAGGAACGCCGCAGTTTCAAGTGCCTCAAATTGAACAGTGGAGTCTCGCAATTCAGCGGGAGGTCGTCCCCAATACTCGTGTTGAAGTCGCTTATGTGGGCAACCGGGCAAATCATCTGCTTGGCGAACTCGATCTGAACCAAGTGCCCCTGAGTGTTCGAGAAGCGGCGCCGAACGCGACGGTGGAAACCAACGCGATACGGCCTTATGTGGGCTATAACGTCATCACAAGTATCGCACCCCTGTTTAAGTCGAACTACAATTCGCTTCAGATATCAGCGAACCGACAGGTCGGCAGTGGACTGAATTTCGGCGTGGCATATACCTATGGAAGGGCACTAACCAACAACCCCACTGACCGCAGCAGCGCGGTTTATGACACATATAACTTTGGCTTGGATTATGGTCCAGCCAGTTTCAGCCAGACGCAGATCTTGATCATCAACTATGTCTACGATCTGCCTTTTTATCGCTCCCAGCAGGGCCTGATAGGCCGCGTACTCGGCGGTTGGGAGGTTTCTGGTATCTCCAGCTTTGAGAAGGGGTTCCCAACGACGATCACGCAGTTCAATGACCCGTTCAATTCCTTCGATTGGGCACCGGGTACCCCGAACACCTACCCTGACGGTATCGGCATTGACCCAAGCCCGGTTAGCCCCCGACCGGATATGGTGCCGTTCGCTACCTGCTCCGGACCGGGAACCGTTGGAGAATATATCAACACCTCAGCCTTCAGGGACGCAATCGGACATTTCGGCAACGCGAGCCGCGGTGTTTGCACTGGCCCCGGCCTGAACAACTGGGACATCGCCGCGTTGAAGAATATTAAGATCACCGAGCGGTTCAATATGCAGTTCCGAGCGGAATTCTTCAACGCGTTCAACCATGTTTCTTACTCTGGATTCAGCAGCAACGTGGACTCTTCTTCGTTCGGGCGGCTGACTTCCGCTCACGACCCGCGCATTGTGCAACTCGGCCTAAAGTTGTATTTCTAGCTTCACTGCAGCGATGCCGCGCTTTTACCTGGGACGCCCTTCGGGGCGTCCTCAGATTAGTGTAGAATTTTGCAGGCGGTCCCGATTGACCCGTAGACTTGCATTCCTCGCATCAGCGGCGTTTCTGGTGTCCACGAACACGTTCGCCGTGGCGCAACAGAGCACAGCGCCAGTCTCGCCCGCTCGTGCTCAAGTGCAATTGCTGGTCGCCCGAGGCGTCCAAGCACTCCAAAGCGGTCAGAACTCCGACGCAGAGAAAGATTTCCGCCGGGCCCTCGCCATAGCGCCACGCTCGGTCGAGATTCTGAACGACCTAGCCATTTCGCTGGTCAAGCAAGACAAGCTCGCCGATGCGGTCCCGCTCTACCGGCGCGCGCTGGCGATTCAGCCCGGCGACCCGGCTACGACCCGCAATCTCGCTCTCGACTACTTCAAGCAGCAAAAATATGCCCAGGCTCTGCCCTTGTTCGAATCGCTCAAAAAACGCAACGCCTCAGATTTCCAAGCGGTTGATCTTGCAGGCCTTTCTCTTTTTGGCCTCAATGAGTATCCGCAGGCGGCAATTTATCTTGAGCAAGCCAGCCGCCTGCAGCCCTCGGATTTGCTGACGCTTTACATGCTCGGGCAAGCGTACTTGCGCTCTGCGAAATACCAAGCTGTCACTGACGTTTTTGCGCGGATTATGGCGATCAACCCCAACTCCGCCGAAGCGCACGTCATGATGGGCACCGCATTCGACAAGACATTTCAGGTGGATAAGGCCATTGCCGAATATCAGGCTGCGGAGCGCGCCAATCCCAATTTCGCCGGCGTGCACTCTGGACTTGGCTTGCTCTATTGGAAGCGCAATGAAATCGACAAAGCCGAAGCGGAATTTCGCGAAGAGCTAAAGCGTTTTCCGTCCGATCCAGTCTCCAACTGTCTGCTCGGCCAGATTGCCATGCTCCGCGATGATCCCGCTGAAGCGCGGACTTTGTTTCAGGCAGCCCTGGCGGCAAACCCGAGCTACAAGGAAGCGCTTTTCGGACTTGGCAAGGCGGAAGTGAAATTGGACGAACCAGAGCGGGCGCTTGGTCCGCTGCGTAAGGCCATCCGCATTGATGCTAATTACGCCGAGGCCCATTACATGCTTGGAACCGCTCTGGCGAAGCTTGGCCGTACCGCCGAAGCCGAGAAAGAACGCTCCATTTCTGTCGCCATCCAAACCAAGCAACAGGAAGATTACGCGAAGAAACTGTCTCAAAGTAGCAGCCATTCCAGAACCGAAAAGTGACCGGCCGCACAGCTGCCAGGAGACTGGATGAGTAGGAATCAGCGCAACGGGCAGTACGCCTATCGGCGGATCCAGGATGCGATTCGCAAGCGCATCGAGTCAGGCAAACTGCGGGCCGGAGATATGGTCCAATCCGAACGAGAACTGGCCCGGATACACAAGGTCAGCCTGATGACCGCGCGCCATGCCCTGGCCGACCTAGCCCGCGAAGGCATCGTCGAGCGCAAGCACGGCGCGGGTACTTTCGTCGCGCCCCCCAAGATTCATTTCAACAAGTTGATGAGTTACACCGAGCAGATGTCGAGCCGGGGCCTGTCTGCTCGTTCGAAGATCGTTCGCCTCAGCTCCAGCGAGAATGATCCTGAAATTGCTGCGCGTCTTTCGCTGCCGTCGACGAGCCAGCTCACCGTTGTGCAACGTGTGCGCCGGGCAGATGACGAACCGTTCGCCCTCGAAACCTGTTATCTTTCAGCGGATCAGTTCCCCGGAATAGCCAACCCCAGCCTTGAGCGGGGATCGATCTTCGCCGCTCTCGAACGCGAATATGGGGTCAATCTGGCTTATGCCGATGAGGAAATTGACGCGACCGACGCCGACCAACGCACCGCAGAGCTTTTGTCCATTCCGCGCGGCACTGCGCTGCTTCGCATGCGCCAGCTTATTTATTCGAGCAAGGGCATTCCCACGATTTATGTTGTCGGTCTATACCGTTCTGGCAGGCACACTCTGCTCATTCGCCGCTTCCGCTGAGCAGCCTCAGGCAGCGTGAGCTATACGACTGCTGAATCATTGCGCCGAGAACATCAACCGCACGGAAGCCGTTCAGAGCAACATCCCTTGCATCCCGACGGCGCATCTAGTAATCGTTATTCTCTGTGCACAAGGAGATAAGTTGAAAATTACCCGGCGTGCGCTCCTGATGTCGCTGCCGTTTGGATTGTCCGCTCGGAAACTCACGGCGCAGCAGGGCATGGCGTCCCGTCACGTCAAGGCCCAGCCGAAGCTTCCTTCCTCCGGAAAACCTTTCAATGCGCATTTTGTCGATGTAGCCCGCGAGGCGGGCCTGGTTTCACCGGTAATCTACGGATCGGCTACTCACGATGATTACATCATCGAGTCGGATGGCTGCGGCTGTGCGTTCATTGACTATGACAACGACGGCTGGATGGACATTTTTCTGCTCACTGGAACGCGCATTGGCGGCGCGCCGCCGGGAACGACAAATCGCCTCTATCATAATAATCGCGATGGTACCTTCACCGATGTGACGGCAAAGGCGGGCCTTCAACGTGTCGGATGGGCTTCCTCAGTATGCGTCGGCGATTACAACAATGACGGCTTCGATGATCTGTTCTGCACCTACTGGGGCCAGAATGCGCTCTATCGCAACAATGGCGACGGCACGTTCACGGATGTGACAAAGCAAGCTGGCCTATGGAATGACGGCAGGACGCGTTGGGGAGCGGGTTGCACCTTCATCGATCACGATCGTAACGGGCATCTGGATCTTTTCGTCTCGAATTACTTGAACTTCGACTTCGCCCGCGTGCCCAAGCCCGGACAGGACGTCAACTGCAATTGGCGAGGCGTTCCGGTGGAGTGCGGCCCTCGAGGATTGCCGTTCGCAAGGCAATATCTGTACCGCAACAATGGAGACGGCACATTCACCGACGTCAGCGAGGCGTCCGGGATAGCCAAGCCGCGCGGAAACTATGGCATGACTGCGGTCTGCGCCGACTTCGACGAAGACGGCTGGCCTGATATTTTTGTCGCCTGCGATTCCACTCCCAGTTTGCTCTTCATGAACAACCATGATGGGACGTTTCGGGAGGAAGGTATTCTGCGCGGCGTAGCGCTTAACGAAGACGGCATGGAACAAGCGGGCATGGGCGTTGGGATCGGAGATTACAATCTCGCTGGCCATCTCGATTTATACATAACGCATTTCAGCGACGACACGAACACTCTTTACCGCAACAACGGCAAGGGTTTTTTCGATGACGTGACTACAGACGCTCACCTCGGCGTCGATACTCGCTATACGTGCTGGGGAACTGGAATTGTGGACCTGGACAATGACGGTTTCCCTGATATTTTCGCGGTCGCGGGAAGCGTATACCCCGAACTGGAACGCAAGCTCCCGCAGTATCCCAACAAGTGTCCGCGCGAGGTCTACCGCAATCTTGGCAATGGCACTTTCGAAGAACTCGCCGCCAACGCAGGCCCTGCGATTATCGAAGCGCATTCGAGCCGAGGCTGTGCTTTCGGGGATTTTGACAACGACGGCGATGTGGACATTCTCGCGGTCAACTTGAACGAGCCGCCGTCGCTGCTTCGAAATGACGTGCGTGGGTCAAATCACTGGCTGAAAGTGAAACTAGTCGGGACGAAATCGAATCGCAGCGCGATTGGCACTCGCGTTCTGGTGCGCTACGGAAAGAAAGTGCAGGCCCAAGCAGTCGTTAGCCAGTCCAGCTACTATTCCGCAAGCGATCTGCGGCTGCACTTTGGTCTCGGTGCAGAAACGAGGGCTGACATTGAAGTCCATTGGCCGAGCGGACAGCTTGAAACGCTGAATGCAATTCCTTCCAATCAACTGGTGACAATCAAGGAAGGCGCGGGCATTATCCCCAGCAAAGGTTGGCCTGCGGCAAAGAGAAAGTAATGCACTGAGTTTACGATAGAGCCGCATGAGGATAGCGCGTCTGCGGAAACCGTACTTTTGAAGCAGAGCGGTGACGCACGCACGTCATGAGTATCTAGAATAAGCCGCGTGTGCGAGTCGGCTTTGCTAGCCTGCATGGTCGCGTAAAAACAGCAGCTCCAGCGCTAAAGATTCCCAATCAATCACCACATCTAATCACGGCCCTCACAGCACAGTGGAGGACTCCCGAGAATCCTTATTGTAGAATCCAGTCGCCTTCTTTTTGCACGAATTGGAAGCCATAACGCGGGTAGGGTGTGTCGCTACCCTCTGACCTGACGACGCGCGCTTTGCCGACAAATTGCGCGCCTCCGCTGCCCAGATAAACTTCGACGATTGATTCCTTCGAGAGCGTTGCAGTGCATCCGCAAAAAAAGCCGCTTTTGCTGACGTTTTCGGTGGCGGTCACTTCTTCGAACGGTTTTCCATTGCTGTCAGTTCCCCGCAGTTTCAGCGTGACTCGCAGGCGAACGCGAAGTTCTTTTCGGCGCTCAGGCTGCGCGGCGTACAATACTTTTTCCAGACTGGCTCGCAGCGCATCAAAATCAACTGGCTTCTCGAAGTACGCCACGGCGCCGAGTTCTTTGCAGAATAATTTCGTGCTTGTGCCCGCCTCTCCGCTGATGATGATGATGGGAGTCAACTGCGTGGAAGTCATGGATTTGAGTGTGCGGCAAAGCTCGAAGCCGGAATAATTGGGCATTCTGAGATCAAGCAGGATGGCGTTGGGTTTGTTTTGCATGGCGATAGCAAGGGCCTGGTCCGAGTTTCCAGTATCGAGAATCTCGTAGCGGTCTGCCAGATTGATCCGCAGCAGACGCCGCATTGAGTCTTCGTCATCAACGATCAACAATTTATTCATAGGGCGATTGCCTCCTACCGGCTCGATTTGACGCCAGGATCTTCGACAAGGGGAGCTTCCGTGGTCACGGAATCGTCTGTTTGCTCCGGCTCTTTGCCTGCGCCCAATAGCTCCCGTACTTTGTGCATCAGCGCTTCCTCCGTGAAGGGTTTATGTAGCAAGTGCGTACCTGCCTCAAGCACCCCGTGGCCGGCGATGAAAGCGTCCGTGTAACCGGACATATAGAGCACCTTCATGTCCGGATGGCGAGGAGCAAGCCGTTCCGCGAGCACACGCCCGTTGATTCCGGGCATTACTACATCGGTGAGCAGCAAATGAATCGGGCCAGGATGCTGCGCGGCTACCTGCCCAGCTTCGGCCCCGTCTGCCGCCGTCAGGACGTGATATCCATTTTCCTTCAGAAATAATTGCGCCAGCGCGCGCAAGGGCTGTGCGTCTTCGACCAATAAGACAGTTTCAGATCCGCGCAGAGTCGGCGACGCCTGGAGACTCTCGCGCTTGGCTGCAACGGGCTGTTCGATTCGTGGCAGGTAAACCTTGAACGAAGCTCCCTTCCCTTTCTCGGAGTCAACAGCGATGTAACCATTGCTCTGTTTCACGATTCCATAAACGGTGGCAAGACCCAGTCCCGTTCCTTTATCGCGGTCCTTGGTGGTGAAAAAGGGTTCGAAAATTTGCGCCTGGATTTCCGGATCCATTCCTGTGCCGGTGTCCGTGACACCTAGCATTACGTAGTGACCCGGCACCGAACCCTGATGTGCCCTCGCGAACGCAACATCGAGTTCCACATTCGCCGTTTGGATTGTCAATTTGCCCCCATCCGGCATGGCATCGCGTGCGTTGACGACGAGATTCATCAGCACCTGTTCGAGTTGCCCTTGATCCGCCTTCACCTGGCCGATCACCGGGTCAAGGACGAAATTCAGCTGAATGTCTTCGCCAATCAGGCGCGGCAGCATCTTCTCCATTTCGGATACCAGCGTGTTCAGGTTCAAAATCACCGGGTCGAGAACCTGCTGCCGGCTGAACGCCAGAAGCTGCCTCGTCAATGTCACTGCGCGCTGACCTGCTTTCTCCACCTCCTCCGCGTATTCATACGACGGTTGCCCGGGAAGCAGACTTCGTTTCATCACCTGGATGTAGCCGATGATGACGCCAAGAAGGTTATTGAAATCGTGCGCGATTCCACCGGAGAGCCGGCCGACGGCCTCCATCTTCTGCGCCATGCGCAGCTGACGCTCCAGCACGCGGCGGTCGGTCACGTCTTCTGCGAAGACTTCGATGTACGCGCTGCTCTCCTCCTTTACAGTCCAGCCGCTGCACCTGACGGTGATGAAACTGCCGTCTCTCCTCTTCCATTCGACTTCTATATCCTTGAAATGCTGATCGCGCAGAAACAGCGCGTTTATCTTCTGAAGCTCGGCGGGATAACGGTACACGCTGGCCAGGTTGACGGCTAACAATTCGGCCTGCGACGTATAGCCCAGCATTTTTTCCAGGGCCGGGTTCACCAGAAGAAGCTTTCCCGTGAAATCAGCCTTAAAAATACCGTATGGCGCATCTCGAACCACAGAGCGGAAGCTTGTCTCTGCTCGCTGGAAGGCTTCCACGGCGCGTTTCCGTTCGGTTATATCGCGGTTGACGATGACTATTTTTTCGGATTCGCCTTCGGAATTCCGGATCACGCTGGCCGTGGACTCCAATACCCGCCACGTACCGTCCTTGTGGCGGAAGCGATATTCCATTGGCTGGCCAATGCCCGAACGCCGCGCTTCTTCAGCCGCCTCCTTCACGCGTTCTCTGTCTTCAGGGTGGATCTGCTCGAAAGAAGAGGAACTTTTCAATTCCTCTGGTGAATATCCGAGGACTCTCTCGTAGGAAAAGCTGTTGTAAACGCGGTTTCCATGCATATCTACAACCGCGATCAAATCTGCCGCGTTCTCGCTAATGAGCCTGAAGAGTTCTTCGCGTTTCATCCATTCGCGACGGATTCTGTGTATCTGCAATTGCTGATACAGCGTGTAAATATCGAATAGAAGCACCAGTCCCAGCAACCCTCTCACGATTTGTGGCACGAAAAGAGAAGTGGATGAGTTGCTTTCTCCTCTTTCCAGGCCGGGGAGCAGAAACGAGATAAGTCCGGCAGTGAGCAATAGAGTGATGGCGATGGCCACGGACCACAGCCACCAATCGCGCCTGTCCATCTTGCGAAAATTCATCGAAAGAGTCTGGCGTGACGCATTGCCCGCCGCGCGGGCCTTGTGGCCCATTGTGGAATTCATCGACAATCGCCGATCGGCATGATTTGTTTGGTCCATATTTGCTAAATTTTTTAGGGCAAAATACTTCGCGGAAGGGGGAGAAGCCGCGGAAGCAGCTAAGACTTCCGCTGTGAAACAGCTGGCGCCCAAAGAGGGAGAAGTAAAGGCAGTCAGCTAATCTAGTGTGTTCTTAAACGCCGCCCAGCGCAAATCAAATTAGCGCTCGATTTCAATCCGCGCACTCCCCAGATCGAGAATGGCGATATTTGTATTGACCGCGGCACTTTTGCGTTGCCACCAACCCTGGTGGAAAATCATCTTGGCAGAGTGTTTTCCTGCATGCAGTTAGCGCTCAAACTCTGGGATGATGGCAGCGACTGCATCACAGCCGCCTTACGCCGTCACCACGACGGTCTTACTTCTGCGTATTGGAATGAACTCTATTCTCAAGAATGGCCCGCTCTTCGCAGTTATCGCCCACGGCCTCGTTGGCATCTCCCTCGTTTGGGACAAGGTACTGCTCAAACGTCCTGGCACGAAAAACTTGTTCAGCTATGTTTTTTTGGCTTGGCAGTTTGAGCGTTTTCGGCGTGGTGCTGGTGCCCTTCGGGTACAGCCCCCCTCGCTGGGCTTGATGTCCATCGCATTCTTAGCGGGACTGGTTCATCTATTGGCAATTTTTTCCTATTACGAAGCGCTGAAACGCGGAAAAGCATCCGAAACGCTTGCCATTATGGGCGGGTTTTCGCCAGTAGCCACGGCGTTGATCGCGCTGGCGCTGCTTTCCAGGCAGATGACCGGAGAACAACTAATTGGATTCGCTATGATGACGGCTGGCGGGTTCATCATGTTCTTTTCAGAGAAGTTGCCCTTAAAAAAACTGTTGGTGCTAGTGGCGCTGGCTTCGGGACTATTCGGCATGGTGAACGTTCTGGAAAAAGTCGTCTACAAACACACGAATTTCGTGACCGGGTATGTTTGGTTTACCATCGGCACGTTCGCGGGAGCTATGGCCTTACTAATCCGGCGTTCCTGGCGCTCGCAAATCTTTGAGGAATCGGGACAGGACAAGCCAAGCAACCGCTTCTGGTATTTCGTTAACCGGTTTATTTCTGGCGTCGGATCCTTTTTGATTTTCTACGCCATCAGTCTGACGCATCCGGCAGTTGTCTCCGCGATCGCGGGCGTGCGATACGCTGTGATCTTTGTTGGCGCGCTTCTATTGACGAAGGTCAAGCCGCGATGGCTGAAAGAGGATTTTCGCGGCTGGCAACTGGCAACGAAAGCTGTAGCGACAGGCCTGGTGATAGCCGGTGTGGTGCTTGTCGGGATGAGCGGCAGAGGCCAGGGCAGCGCTGGGACCTCAGCATCAAATGCTGCGGATAGTCAATCGCAGCGCGAGCGCTACTTCGCCTTCGGTGACACAGGTCACAGACACCGAGCTGCCCTCATTCGCACAATACCTTGGGGCATCCTGAAGACAAGATACAGGCAGATGGACGAAGCGCCAGCATATGCGGAGTTCAGTGACCAAGAGCTAAGGCAGATGGAGGCTGAATTTGGCCGGCCGCTATCGAGGGAGCTCGCGCTGTGGTTCACCCGCAACCGTACAAACCGGGAAGCTATCGAAAGAATGTTGTGCGCTGCGGATTCAGGCGAAATCGATCACATCGGCGCTCTTGCGCATCAACAGGAAGCTTTTGAAATCGCGACGCCGCAAAAGAAATCAGTTCTGTCCTACAAAATGTGCGCTTAACCTCGTTGTCCTCACCCGCAAGTCAACCCGTTCTTGAGGGCGAATCATTCCGGGGTCTAATTACGACTGTTACTTTGAGTGGCTGCGGCTGGGGCGGCTGGAGCGCCGGGCTGCCAGTCGACCATTTTCCACGTCGTATCGGGATCGTATTCGGTGATGGCAGCAGCTACTTTGTCCGTGTTGGGTCCAAGGTTTTTCTCGTACACGCGCCCCTGCTGATTCACAATGAAGGTCATCACCCCTGAATTTCCCCATTTGTCAGGATAAGCGATGAGTGCGAACCCCGCGATCATGTTCCCGTTTATAATGTAATTGTATCTTCCACCGGGAGCGTGGGGTCCCTGCCGCGTGAGAATCTTGAAAAAATAGCCGTGGAACGGATGATGACCGCCGGAAGTGGCAGTGGTGTTTTCGGTAGACGTCCCACTCGTTGACGCATCGCTGGCGCTCGCGGCGTGATTCTGCGGACCGTAGCCTTCGGAGCGCGCTTCGGCGACAAGCGGACCAAAAGGACTCGGCGGATCCCCTTCCGCAGTCTCCCAGTACAGCCCGTCGTGCTCTCCGGGGGAGCTGACGAATTTTTGCGCGTACGCGCAAACGCCGTCATGGCCCCAATCATCGTTGGTGAAGTATTGCCACTGCGCCACAACGTAAGCGCGCGCAGTCGCGATCGCAGAAAGTTCGTTTTCGCCGATGCGACGGTCGAGAATTTGCTGCAAGCCGTCCTTCGTATCAAACATCCACAAATTGTCGTGCTCAGTCTCAATGGGAACCGGAAAAGGCCATTTGTTTTCGCCGACGAGCAAAGTGTAGGCCGTGTCGTTCTGCTTTTGCAGTTGCGCGGATTGTTGAAGGCCGGCGTCGAAGTCCGCCAGATCTTTATCATCTTCCACGGGATCGCCGGACAGCAAATCTTTGTACTCCGGCCCGAAAATTTTTCCCAGTTCGGCGCGATCTTTGGAATTCACGGCCTGGATGAGCGCATGCATGGCACTCTCCGGAGAAGAAAAGGTTTCTTGGCCAGGCGCCTGCGCGCGAACCACCGACGCGCCGAGGGAAATTAAAATACCGACAGCCAGATAGCTCAAAGCGAGCCCAACCCGCGCTTTTGCCGCCACGAATTTCCCTTTCATCGCGCACCTCCATGGCCGTGCGGACGCGATGGAGGCGATGGCCGTCTCTGTCGGGGAGGCGGCGAAGGACGTTGCACCGGCCGGCTCATCTGCTGACGGCTTTGCGCACCACGTTGCTGCGCGACCCTTGGATTAAATGTTGTTTCGCTGCGCCCGAAGGCGTGCGGCCCATTCTCAACAGCAGGAGATGGCCGAGGTTGCTGCGGCGGTCGCGCTTGCGGCTGGAACTGTGGCCGCGCTTGTTGTTGAGGGCGAGGCTGGGTCGGTGGCGTAGGACGCTGCTCCGGCGGAAATACACGCGGCGGCACGGCGGGCCGAGGCGGCTGTTGGGCTTGCGGTCGTTGCTGAACTCCCGGCCGCGTCTGTTCCTCTTGCGGCGTCGGGCGCACATTTTCGCGAGGAACGCGCTGCTGTGGCGGGCCCGGCATGGGCGGCTGCGGACGGCCTCGGAACTGGTTGAGTCGCGGATCGCCAGTATTGATGTTGCTGTTGATAACGCGATTGTTGATTTGCGGATGATTGTCAGGAATGCCGCGATTCCGCGCAACATTATTGAAATTCACGTTGCGATGAACGCTGTTGTAGTTATTGATGTTGTTGACGTTCACCACGCGATTCACCACCGCGCGATTCACCGTCACGTTGGTGACGTTCACCGAGTTGTTGATATACACGTTTCTCACGCGCACGTCGTTTCTCTCTATATAGGGACGCGAACGCCGCTGCCACTCGTCATCGCCACGCCAGCCGGTATAATAAATGCGATGGTCGCGCCAGTCGGTGTCGCGATTGAGCCAAATTCCGATGCGGAAGCCCGTGCCAAACGCGAAACCGAACGCGAACCGGTCACCGTAGTAAGCACGACGATAATAAACAATGGCGGGATCATACGTGGGAACATATATGTATTCCGGACTGGCCGGCCAGATTTGGATGTAGCCTTCGTTGTCGACGATTTGCCATTCTGGATTCGAAACCAGATTGCCCTGCTCGTACGCAAGCCTCCGCAGCCGCTGGATCGATTCCATGACGTCCGTGGATTGATTTACGTAGGCCTGCCCAACAGCTGTAGTCCAATCGAGCTTTTCGTCCATCATGTCGAGCACTTCAGGATAATGCGCCACTGACCTGACGCTGATATCCCAGGGCTGGTCATCCACGCCGTCTTCGCCATAGGCGCGCACGTACCGCGCGGCCTCGTCTATTTGATCGGTGAACGTAGCCGCAGGCAGCACTTGTGCCAGCAGGGGATCAGGATAAAGCGCGATGGGCGCTAGCAAATTGTCGAGCTGCTCAGGAGAATAAGGAACGTACTCTTGATAGCCCTGATCGCTTTGGTCATATTGCTGGTCTTGCTGTTGCTGGTCCGGTTGACCCTGCTGATCTTGCTGCGATTGAAGAAAGGGCGCCGGCACAGGCCGCGGCGCAGCGTCTGAAATTAGCGGCACAAGGAAAAAAAGAGAAAGTGCGGATGAGACGGCCAACGCTTTGCGCATAGACCAAAGTCTCCTTTTTCATGAAAACGTCTCAATAGGTGAAGCTGTGTCAATGAGCCAAGAAGTTCGCGGGCAGAGGGGGAGTGCTCGCGTCCGGCTAGGGTCGATTGAAACTGTATTCTACCACGCGAGTCCATTTTGCGCCTTGCTGGTGGCGTTACACGCACTGCAAAATCCGAGCGGCGGGATCTCCCCTTCTAGGATGATAGATTGAGCGCTTGGCGTTGCGCCGGCGCCATTTGCATTGGCGCTGCACACAAAAAAGCCGGCGGGGGTGGCTGAGGGACCCACTCCGCCGGCTTGTTCCTGCCCAGCTCCGATGCAAGGCAGGAATTCAGTTGAGCGGTGACTTTTCTGCGTCGCGCAAAAATTCGTACCGCTCAATAGCCGCGGCCACGCCGATATCCGTCTCGCGCGAAGCGTCTGTGCGCACCACGTGTCCCAGGCAGCGCACCTTCACCGGACCCGCCAAGGTGACTTCGTGCGGCAGCGTCATCACAATCTCCAGCGGCGCCCCACTTTTCAGGTCCTTCGGCAGAAAGAAATAAATCCCGCGCGAGCTGACTTCTTTCGTTTCCGTGCTTGCTTCACCAACCGTGGCATCGCCCGTCCAGCGAACTTTCAGCGGCAATCTCATCTGGAAACGACGCGTCAACCTGCGCTCTTTTTGGGCCACCGGACTCCACCTTTCCGCCCGACTCCTACAGCATTCACTTCACAGAATAGGTTCGGCGCCCCTGTGCTTCAATAGGCTACAAGGCTCATTTTTTTCCTGGAGTTGCCGGTACTAAAGTACTAGCAGCAGCTTATCCTTATTTTCACTATTTTTACTTATTTACGCGTATTTTGTCATGAGTTTGCTAGAGGCGCCGCCAGGGGTGATAGCGGGGCCGCTCAGGATTCTCTGTATTTATGCAAAATGTCGTCTACGGACAGCACCCCCTCCACTTTCTCCAAATTCGCGCGATTAACCACGGGGACCACCGGCCAATCGCCGATAACCCGCAGCGCCTCATCCAAATGTTGATCCGGATATAATTGCGGAACCGGGCCCTTTGACGCTACGCTCACGCCGGCTCCTCCATTTGACGCAACCTGCCGCGCATCCTCCCGCGCCACAATGGTCCAGCCTTTTTCCGGCTTCCATAACAAAATCTGCGCGCCATCCTTCGCCTCCGGCTGCGTCAGTATCTCCTTCAAATTATCTTCGCGAAACGCTACGCCCGCAGGTGGCCGCATCGCATCTTCCACTCGCAGCGTAGTCTGCTCGCGCATCTCCTCAATCGAAGGTAAATAGAATCCATCCTGTCGCGCCAGAAAATCGAACAGCGGCACCTTCTGATACCGCCGCGAAATGAAATACGCGATCATGTTCGCCAATATCGTGGGCACAATCATGGAATAATGCCCGCTCAGTTCCACCACCATCCATACCGAAGTAATCGGCACTCGCAAAAATGCCGCGAAAAACGCCCCCATTCCCACCAGCGCGAACGCCGCCACCGTGGACACTGGCCGGTGCAGCATCACGTGCTCAAATCCCCCGACCGCGCCACCCAAGGTCGCCCCAATGAAAAGCGCTGGCGCGAACATTCCGCCCGGGGTCCCGCTCACAAACGAAATGCCTGTGGCAATGATTTTGACCAGCCCAAGAAGCAACAGCATCTTCCAAACAAACTGGTCGTGAAGGACCTGGTCGATAATCGGATAACCGCTGCCCATGACTTGGGGCAACCATATCCCGATGATTCCAATCAGCAGACCAGCCGCCGCGGGCTGCGCGAACTGCGTCCAGCGAGGCAATTTCTTCAGCCGCGGCCGAAAATATTTCACAAATTTCAGAAAGGCCAGTCCGGCAACTCCGCTGATGCATCCCAGCACTACATATCCGATCAATTCGGTCGGCTTACGAAACTCCATCGTCGGCACGCGAAACATGGGCGCGTTGCCTAGAAACTCGCGCATCACGATGACGCTTGAAATCGCCGCCAGAATCACCGCGCCCAGCACGCCGCCGCTCCACGTACCGATGATTTCTTCGATCACGAAAATCGTGGCGGAGATTGGCGCGTTGAAAGCCGCCGCCAAGCCTGCGGCCGCTCCGATCGGAGCCAGCAGTCTTTGCTTGTCCCTCGACAGCTTCAGCCCTCGCCCCAGCGTCGAAGCGATCCCCGCGCCCATCTGCAGCGATGGGTCCTCAGGCCCCAGGGATTGCCCGCTGCCTATCGCCAGCGCGCACGTCACGAATTTTCCAATTACGGTGCGAAATGAAATGTATCCGTCATAAATGAAAACTGCAGCTTTGGTCTGATTCACTCCGCTGCCGCGGGATCTTTTGAACACGTAGATGACCAGCAGGGCAATGGCAAATCCCGTCAGCGTGGGAGCCAGCACCACTCGCAGCGGCGAAGGCTCCATCGATGGCCCAAGCAGCCAGAATCGGGCCCACTCTATCGCCACGCGAAAACACACGACCACTGCGCCTGACAACAGCCCAATAATCATCGCCAGCAGCAGAAAAAGCTGGCCTTCGCGGAGCGTCAGCGCCTTGCGCCGCCAGACCGTCCAAAGCCGCTCAATCCGGCTGCGTTCTTTTTTCTTCGCTTCGCCCGGCGCTTCGGGCGTCGCGGCGGGCGCGCTGACTATTTCACTCATCGTTCTCTGCCCTGCCGGAACTTTTGAAGTTCGAGAAGCGCCTTATCCAATCCACTCGGCTCTCCGCACTTGTGGGCCGTCGCCGTCTCTGTCGAGAACACCCACTGCATTGCAGCGTCAATTTCCTCGGGATGCCCTCTCAAATTCCTTTCCACAAGTTGCGCCTGCAAGCTCTCTCCCTGCGCATAAAGCGTTGCCAAATCCGTCTGCCCGCCACCGCCTGGTTGCGCCGGCGAAGGGCCTGTTCCGTCCGCTTGTCCTGACGAAGGAAGCGTCGCAGTAAGGTTTGTCGGCTGTGCCGCCAATTGCACTCCGCTGCTACTGGCACAGCTTTGCAGCCGCTGCATCGCTTGTGCAAAGTCATGGCGCGTCCGGTCATGCCGCTGCATTTCTGTCAAACCTGGCAAGTATGGATCCCAAGCCTGTGCCAGACGAGAAATTCCTAGGGCCTCGGTGACCTCAGTGTCATGCTTGTCGATCCGTTCAGCCCGCCCCAAATATCGCTCGGCTACTTCAAAGTATCCCAGCCTGTACGCCGCAATTCCTGCGCCTTTCCATGCCGTCGCCGGCGCATGCGGTCCGCGCAATGCCAGCCGGAATTCATTGAGCGCCCGGCTGGCATCGCCGGCCCGTAGAAACAATTCTGCTGTCTGCTCGTGCAGCGCTGCTCCATTCTTTTCGGGGATTTCGGACTCGAGCGCGATCAATTCCCCGTCGGCGCTCGCGTCGTCGTTTCGCGACACCAAGAATTTGCACAACTCCAGCCGGGTGTTCAGGCGATTACCTTCCGGATTGCTCTGCCATACTCCATATATTGCTCCATGGTAATACCGCAGAGCATCCGTCTCGTTCCCTCCCTCTGCCGCAATCTTCGCCAGCGCCAAATTTACTTCCGCATCCGAAGGCTTACGCGCCAACAAACCCTCCAAATACGATCGTGCCTCTTCATCGCGCCCATCGGCCATCAACGCCTGAGCCAGACGGAACTGAATGCGCGGATCCTCCGGCTCGTATACCAGCGCATTTCGCAAATCCACAAGCGCTGCCGCCGCGCTGCCGGAATTCAGTTCCTTTTGTGCAGTTGTAAACCACCGCCCCGCAAGTTCGTGCAGCTTCTCGTGATACGCCCGCGTCACCGCGCCGGTAACAACAAACAGAATCACCACGACCAGCACGCATGCTATTAGCACCGTTTCCCGCGCACGCAAAAATAGTTCGAGCCGGTGGTCGCATTGCGGGCAATCCGCGCTCCCCGCGGGAATCGCCTTCCCGCATCGCGGACAGATTCGCGAGCTGGTCTCGTCGGCCATCAACTCCTATGATGTAAGATAACTCCAGCAGGTCGGCAATGAATGAGGGAAACGTGTTGCAGGATGCAACCTTGCGGAAATTCGGACGCCTTGACCCACAACTTTCGCGCAACCCACCGCAACCCACGTGAAGCTAATTCTGGTCAATCAGCCGGTGATGTATTGCGTACAGCGCCAGTTCCAGCCGGTCAGATACTCCCAGTTTATCAAAAATATTGTGCAAATGATTTTTCACGGTCTGCTCGCTGATAAAAAGCTTCTCGCCGATTTCGCGGTTGCGGAATCCCTGCGCCACCAGTTGCACAATTTCCTTTTCGCGGTCGCTCAGCAGAGGCTTATCCCGCCGCTGTCCGGTTTCCGCCGACCGCTTGAACGCATCAATCACTTCTGCGGTCATCCGGTTGTCCAGCCAGATTTCGCCGTCATGCACCTTTTTGATGCTTTTCAATAGAAGATCGCTCGCGGACTGCTTCAGCACTACGCCGCGCGCCCCCAGCCGCATGGCTCGCACCACGTCGCGATCGTCCTCGGCGGCCGTCAACACGATCACTCGCGTCGGCGTGGAATCGAAATTGATCTCCTCCAGCACGCCCAATCCGTCTTTTTCCGGCATCCGCAAATCCAGCAGCAATATATCCGGTTTCAGCTTCGCGAGCATCTTCACGCACTCGTTCCCGTTGGCCGCTTCTCCCACTATGGAAACTTCGTCGCTTCCATCGAACAGCTTCCGCAGACCATCGCGGAAAATCGCATGGTCGTCGGCAATCAAAATCCGCACAGGCGTTTTGTTTTTGCTCATTGCTGGGCCATCAATTCACTAATTCAAAGGGATCTCGACTGTAAGACGCGCCCCATGTCCTGGGCTCGACTCCACCGTCAGGACACCCCCTACCGTTCTCGTTCTTTCCTTGATCGAAATTGGTCCCAAGCGCAACCTGTCCAGCTCTTCACTCGTGAATCTTCCTGAAAAGCTGAATCCTTGCCCGTTATCGTCGACAACTAGAAAAACTTTCGTGTCGTCTTGCCATAGTTTTACCACGACGTGGCTAGCATGCGCATGCTTTTTTATATTGTTGAGTGACTCACGATATATCTGGAACACTTCCCGGCAAATCCGGTCTGGAGCACGCAAATCATTCTCCTCCAAAAATAAGTCCACCACCAGGCCCGATTCATTATGGTATCGCTCCGCGAATCCGTACATCATCTCCCGTAGATCCGCGCTCTCCACGCGCAGCGGACGCAAGTCCTTCACCATCTGCCGCAACTCTTCGCCTTCCTGCTTTACCGTTTTCTGCAGCAATGCGAGGTCTTGTGACGCTGCTTCCGGCGCATTCGTCGCCTTCCTGCCCAGCACGCCCAGTTGAATGTTCAAGCTCATTAGCGTTTGCAAAATCCCATCGTGCAAGTCCCGCGAAATCCGGCTGCGCTCCGCCTCCACTGCTCGCGTCCGCAAATTCCGGAGTTGAAACACATTTTCCAGCGGCGCATTCAAATGCCGCGCCACGCGCTCAAACCAACGCAAATCCCCCCGCGAGAATCCTCGCCGGCCATTCACTAAAAGCATGCGTCCCCCAGGATGCCCCGCGGACATTAGGGTCACCGCCATCACTGAGCGCGCCTTCAATTCCTCGCGCACGGTCGCCGCAGGACTTTCCATCGTCCCCAGCGCCATGCCGCTCGTTCGATGCCATCCAAATCCATTTCCCTGTCCATCCAGAGAATTCCAGCACACGATCTGCTCCAGGTCCTCCGCCAGATACGCTCCCGCTTTGCTCAGCGGCAAAACTTCCGGCGCAATCACGTGCCTGCGATCCTGGTCCGCCGTCCATGTGAAGAGTCGCTCCACTTCTTCATCGCAAATCACCAACAGAGCCCGCTCGACGTCGAATTCCCGCGCCAGTTCGCTGAGCATCATACGCACAGACTCCGCCAGTCCCTTTTCCACGCGAACCATTCCCAACAGCATCTCCACAAAACGCTCTTTGCCTTCCAGTGTTCGCTCGCGCGTTCCCAGCCACGCTGCGCACAATCCTCCGATATAAGTCGCTGCCGCGACCACTGCCAACGCCGCAACGTCGCGCCCGGTGAGAGCCGCTTGTGTGCTGTCTGGCGCCAGCCACGCCGCGCGTACCACGGTGGCAATCGCCGCTCCCGCGCTGAGGAGTCCCGCATCGTTCGTCAGCAAATTGCCCGCACGCGACTGGTACACCGAAAGGCCGTTCCGCCTTCCGCTCGCCGCAAGCGCAAACACCGCAAACAGGTAAAAAATCCAGAACGGGCCGAGCGATGGCGTCAGCGCGACAAAAATGGCGAGTCCAATCGCATCCAGCTCCGGCGGAAATCGGAGTTTCTTGAACCACTGGAACTGCTCCATCGCCAAAGCCGTTAGCGCCACGGCCAAATACCCTAGCAAAAAAACGGCCGTGTACGCGCCTGCTCGCGCGCCGCCGCCCGCTTGTCTCGACGCGCCTTCCATGAGCGTAACTTCCTGGACCGCCAGCAACGCCAGCAGCAGCGCCACCGGCCGCATCGCGTCCAGCCTCTCCTCGACTTGCCTCTTCTGCATCCTCTCCATAGTTCCTACTGCAGACACACCATACCCACAAGAGCAATCCGCGTTTGTCCCCAGATTGAGTGTAACAAGCCCGCTGCAACCCGCCTTTCCCTCCTGAATTCCCCGTTCCTACCAGTAACGGAACATCGCCCGAACTCTGTACCTCGTGCGACTTGGCTCTTCGTCCGATTGATCCTGACTGTCTGGATGAAGTTCGGGATGAGTACGCAGTCGCTTGCGAACGGAGAATCGTTGCATTGTTGACAGCGGGTGCATAATCTTGAATAGCATTCACGCGAACCGGCGGGGCGCCGGGCCTCGCACTGGAAAGAGCTCATTGCCAGAACGTTTCACGCAACGCGAAGTCAGCCGCATCGTAGGCGTTGATGCAGCGCGTTTGCGTTATTGGCAGCGTCTTCGCCTGGTGGTTCCCAGCACGCGCTGGGGCGAGCGTTTTTATAATTTCGGCGATCTAGTTGCGCTGCGATCCATAAAAAGCATCACTGAAAGCCGCATCCCGGCGCGAAAAATTTGCCGCGCGGTCGCCGCGCTCGAACTCAGAGGCGAAAAAATTCACGCGCCGCTGGGGGCATTGCAATTTTTTTCTAGCGGCCGGCAGGTCGCCGCCATCGCCCCAGGCTCCTCGGGACAAGCCATCGAACCGCTCACTGGACAATTCGTACTTCCTTTTCATGGCGCTGCGGCGGGCGCCGAAAAAGTTCGTCAGATGCACTCCGGCGCCGCGGAACAAATTTTCGAATACGCGGTGTGCTGTGAAGCGCACCCCGACGGCGCGGAAGAGGCTATGCGCCTTTACCGCCGCGTTATCGACATGCAGCCGCTGTGGAGCGAGCCGCACATCAATCTCGGTTGCGTTTTCTACAAAGCCGGAGAACTGGAAAAAGCGCGCCTCGAATTTTGCGCTGCGCTGGAAATCGAACCGGAGAGCGTCGTCGGACATTTCAACCTCGGTTGCGTGCTCGACGAAATGGGAAGTTCAGAGAAAGCCATCGAGCATTTGCGACGCGCCACCGAACTCGATCCCGCGCACGCCGACGCGCATTTCAATCTTGCTTCCACTTACGAGAAGAGTGGACACAAGAAACTGGCGCTGCAGCACTGGATCTCCTACCTGCAATTGCAATCGCGCGGCCCGTGGGCCGATTTTGCGCGCACCCAGATTAAGAAATCGGAAGCGCCCAAAACACCGCTCGCCCCCATTCCCTTCCGCCCGCCTAACCGCAACTAACAGAATCCAGCAATGAAGAACGAATTGCCCTAGTATTTTTGGCCACAAATTGATCGTGCACATCGATCGCACCACATCGTTCGCGAACGATGTCTCGCTTTATCAGCGTGCGACCGCGTGCTATCATCGTTCGCACGGGGCGGTGAGCGTAGCTCAGCTGGTAGAGCATCGGTCTGTGGCACCGAGGGTCGTGGGTTCAAATCCCATCGCTCACCCCAAATCAATCTTCGAACACAACAATCCACTCGTCCGAGTCTGCAGCGTTATCTAATAGCGAGCAGGTGCAGGGGGGATGGCTGCCAGGCAATGCTCATTGGCTTGGGCAAGCAGGGTGGCGCTCCACCAAAATACATTGTCAGGGCTAAGGGTCACAGTATAGAGTTCGTCATACCCTTCTTGCCATTCGGGCGCTTGCATTTTTCGGAAAGTGCCGGCCACGCCGGCCGCTGGTATTTTCCCCTTGCCGACCCGTTGATTATTTCTGCGCATGGCCTCAGGCAGCGTGATTTTGAAGAAGTACGCAATGACGCGAAAGCCGGCGGTCCGCGCTGGTTCGATGTATCGCGCACGGTCGCTCCGCAACGGATTGGTGTTGTCAATCACTAAGGACTGTTTCGCCTGAAGACACGCGGCAAACAGAAGTTGTTCCCGCCTGCGCGTGCGCAACATGTCCAAGCTAATCCGAACATGAGTCTCGAAGAAACGTTCGCGATAGAACGATGTCTTTCCGGAACCTTGAACCCCGACCAGGAGCACAGCTTCCATCAAGATATTATGATCCTCCACATGTTTGCTGGCACCCTTCCAAGCAAGGCGCTTTCTCGCTGCCGCATCCTATTTGCTCATTGACAGCCATTAGATTTAACTCACGCGCGAGAAGAGTTGGAACAGTGAAGCCCGCGGAACAGGGAAGTGTTCAACTTTGCCGCGGATCCTCAGTTCACTTCATCGCGGCTGATTTATCTCAGGGAAATTCCGGATAATTGTAAGGTTTATACCGGATTGATGGGATGGCTGGAAAATCCCATTCTCGGCCCGATGAGGGTGTGTCTTCGCCACGCAAAAGCGGAGACCAAATTCTGCGGCCGTTAGAATTGGTCGCGGGTGAATCGTGCGTGAAGTTTTACATGCGCGTAGGGTTATCAGTGCAGTTAAAGGTTAAGCCAAGGAGAACATACATGCAGATGCTCCGCTCGTCGTTCAGTCGCTTCGCCTTTTGCCTCCGCTTTTCTCTGATCGTATTTGCAGCGCTTACCTTTGCGGTCTCTGCGTGGGCCCAGTACAACGCGGGCATCCAAGGCACGGTGACGGACCCGTCCGGCGCCGCTGTTCCGAACGCAAAAGTGACCGTAACGAATCAAGCGACGGGAGTGTCAGCTCAAACAACCACATCATCTGGCGGCACGTACAGCGTGGGGCAACTTCCGCCGGGGAATTACACGGTGACAGTGGAGGCGCAAGGGTTTCAGGTGAGTAAAACCGAAAATGTGGTGGTGCTCGGCGAGCAGATTCGCGGTCTGGATGTTGTGCTGACCGTAGGACAAGTATCTCAGAGCGTGACGGTAAATGGCGCGACCGCGCCGCTGCTTCAGACACAGGACGCGAGCGTTTCTAAGACACTGTCGGGCGCGACGATAGAACAGTTGCCGGCGATTGGGCGAGATCCTTTTGAGCTGATCCGACTGACACCGGGAGTGTTTGGAGATTCTGCGCGAAATGGCGCTGGCCAGTCTTCAAACCTTCCTTCCCAAGAGGGACCCGGCGGATCCAATAGCCAAATTTTCCAAGTCGAGAATCAGGTGCAGGTTGTGAGCGACGGGCAACGCGTCTCGGCGAACAGTTATTTCTTGGATGGTGTCAGCATCAACAGCCTGGAGTGGGGCGGCGCCGCAGTTCTAACGCCTAACGAGGAATCCGTGCAAGAAGTGGTGGTCACATCAAGTGACTATGACGCAGAGGATGGGCGCAATTCGGGAGCCATCACGAAAGTGGTTTCGAAATATGGAACCAACCAATTCCACGGGAGCGGTCTTATTAAATTCGACGACAAAGGACTCAACTCATTCAATAAATACCGAGGGCCGTTCGGAAATCCGCAACGAGACAACAGGAAGCTACGGCAGTTCGGCGGGAGCATAGGCGGACCCATCATCCGTGACAATCTGTTCTTTTTCTTTTCTTATGAAGGAGCGCGCCTCAACGATGCGCACGAGGATCTGAACGTTTTGGTCGAGACACCGCAATTCGAACAGTACGTCATTATGCAGCGACCAAACAGTATTGCTGCGAAACTCTTCGCGCTGCCGGGGATGACCCCACGCACGATTCAAACTTTATCGACGACAGATTGCTGTTCCTTCAATCAACCAGCTGGATTCTATTATGCCGGAAGCACAGCAACGGGAGGCGGTCCGGATGGTATTCCAGACTTCTCGAGGATTGATACTTTGGTACCCAATAGCTCGAGCTCAAACCAATACAACGGACGGCTGGATTTTCATCACGGTATAGACCAGTTCTTCGGCAGTTTTTTCCTCACCCATACCAATAGCTTTCAGGGTGGCGATCGGCCAATCGAGGATCTTTCGACGGTGCCAACGAACACGGTTGGAACAATTGAGTGGACCCGGCCCATTGGCACAAACATGGTTAACCAGGCGCGCGCGAACCTGACGCGATGGTATTACAATCAAATTGCTTCTTCGGCCGGCACGAACTTCGGAGTCCCGCAGTACAACGTATTCGACTTCGCTTCAGGAATGGGTTGCTGCCTCGCCCTCGGCGTGCCAGTGGCGGGAACGACGCCCGGAATTTTCGCCCAGAACACGTATGAATTTGACGATACGCTTACAAAAATCATCGGTAACCACTCGTTATCGATGGGCGCGCAGATTCGCAAGGAGCAGGACAACAACACCGAGAGCGGTTTTGCGCGGCCGCTCTTTCAATTCGAATCATTTCTGAATTTCGCCAGCGACCAGCCACAACTTGAGAGTATTACGGTAAACCCCAATACCGGCGGCGAATTCAACGGTTCGCGCAGTTTCCGGACCAGCGATTACGCGGCATTTATCCAAGATAACTGGCATATGCGACCGAACTTGACTATCAATCTGGGGTTAAGGTGGGAGCATTACACACCACTTTCGGACGCGCAGGGCCTCATTAGCAACTATATCCCCGCCGGGCCGGGATTGAATGGAATTGTGAATGGCAAGGTGGTGGACGGAACGGCGGTGGCCGGAGGGCACAATCTCTACGATTCTACCTACCACGATTTCGGCCCAAGAATAGGGGTTGCATGGTCTCCGAACCAGTTGAACGGAAAATTGGTAGTTCGCAGCGGATTCGGGATCGCTTACAACCGAATATATGACGCGATTCTGAGCCCAGTTAGGCAAAATACTCCTTTTGAAGCCGCCGCTTTTCTCTGCTGCTCCGGTCCTACGACGCCCCCATCGTCTATTGGTATCCAATACGAATTGGGAACGAGCAACTCGCCTTTCAGTTATGCACCAAATCCGAATCTGGCGTTTGGTGTTGATCCCAACACCGGCGGACTGTGTGCGAACACCGCGTGCACGTCGGACACGCGCGTGGATATTTTCGCTGCGCCACACAATTTGAATCCATCATACGTCTATCTCTATTCAACAGGAATTCAGTGGGCATTCGCGCCGAACGACGTCTTTTCGATCGGGTATTCAGGTAGTAGCTCGCACCGGATGATAAGGCTGATGGATTTGAACCGGCAATATCCGGGAGATACATTCGACGATACGTTCGATTTGGTCCAAAATGCTGGCGCCAACGGTCAGCCGTGTGGTCCGACAAACCCGACCTGCAGCGCGCCACATCCCACCGGAAATATCAATTTCGGGCGCATCTTTATGGCGATGCCGGACGTAAACGCCAATTACAACGCGCTGATCGCAACATTAACACACCAGTTTTCGCGTGGGTTTACACTGACAGGCACATATACCTATGGAAAATCCATTGACACGGCGTCGTATGAGATCGGCGCACAACAGCTAGATGGATTAAACCAACAACTTGACCACGGGCCTTCAGATTACGACATCACGCACAACATCATTGTTGCAGGAGTTTGGCAACTGCCGATATTCAGCGGGCGAACAGATTTTGTGGGCAAAACATTGGGCGGATGGGGGATAAGCGGCCTGTTCGAATGGCATACCGGCTTCCCGTGGACGCCGGTTCTGTTCGGGCCCCAGAACAACGATCCGAACGGGGATGGGTTCCGGCCGGATTATCCGCCGTCGTACAATCACAGCTGCATCAGCAGCCCATCGAACCAGGACTTCATGAGCGGGGTGTGTCCGACCACCAACAGTCGAGCCGCCAACGCACCGGATCCGAATTTCAATTTCCTGACCGATTGTTCGAATATCGATTCCTGCTTCACCGTTCCTTTCCCGCGCGGCGGAACGAGTATAGGCCGTAACACATTTCGCGGGCCGCATTACCATGACGTGGATTTCAGCCTTACGAAGACGTTTGGCATTCCGAATACCCCAGTCCTTGGTGAACACGCCGGGCTTGAGTTCCGCGCAAACATGTTCAACGCATTCAATTTGCTGAATCCGGCCCCATTTGGATTTTCGACGTCGAATACTGACCTGAGCAACACGGGCGCTTTCGGGCGCACGCCGGGCGCGCTCTCAGGCCGGGTGATCGAATTTCAATTGCGGTTGTTCTTCTAGCAACGGCGCGGAGGGCGGCGGATGTGCTTGCCGCCCTTCGACATTTCTGCAAGACTACAGACGAGATGCGAGGAAATAGTTTGCGGAGTTTGCTGTGCCTTATCGCCGCAAGCGCGCTTGTGTGCGCAGGAGTGCAAGCGCAGCAGAACATGCAGCAATCAGCGGCACAGGAAACGGCCACGGTGATTCATGTGGACGCCAGCGCCAAGGGCCACGCCTTTCCCCATTTTTGGGAGCAGATGTTCGGGTCGGGGCGGGCGGTGCTGTCGCTGCGGGAAGATTATCGCGACGATTTGCGCGCGGTGAAGGCGATTACCGGATTCGGATACATACGCTTCCACGGAATTTTCGACCATGGCGTGGGACTCTACAGCGAAGACAAGAATGGCAATCCGGTTTATAACTTTTCGTACGTGGACCAGATTTACGACGGCCTGCTGGCGAATGGAGTGCGGCCATACGTCGAACTGAGCTTCATGCCGCCGAAGCTGGCTGCGCGCGAAGTGCATCAGGCATTCTGGTATCACCCGGTGGTGGCACCGCCGAAAAGCTGGGCGCTATGGGACGATTTGATTACGAAATTTGCGCAGCATTTGTTGGCGCGATACGGGATCGACGAAGTTTCGAAATGGTATTTCGAAGTATGGAACGAGCCAAACCTGGATTTTTGGGCGGGCGATCCGAAGCAAGCGACATACTATGAGTTGTACGACCACACGGCTCGGGATCTGAAGCGCGTGAGCGCGCGCATTCGCGTAGGCGGGCCTTCGACGGCGCAAGCGGCGTGGGTGACGAGTTTTATTCAGCACGACGTCAAGGATAATGTGCCGGTGGATTTCATCTCGACGCACGTTTATGGCGATGACACCGCGCAGAACGTTTTGAAGATAAATGAAAACGTAGCGCGCCGCGACATGGTTTGCCGCGCCGTGAAGAAAGTGCACGACGAGGTGGAAGCGTCCCCACGTCCGCAATTGCCCATCATTTTCAGCGAATACAATGCGAGCTACATGAATTTGCCGGATGTGACGGACACGATTTTCATGGGGCCGTGGATGGCGAATACCATTCGCGAATGCGATGGGCTTGTGAGCATGATGAGCTATTGGACTTTTTCTGACGTCTTCGAAGAGCAGGGCGTGATCAAGAAACCGTTCTACGGCGGATTTGGGTTAGTGGCGGAGGGCGGCGTGCCAAAGCCGGCGTTCAACGCGTATAAGCTTCTGCATATGCTGGGGACCCAGAGAATTCCGGCGGAGTCAGATTCGGTTCTGGCGACGCGCTCCGCAAAAAAGACACTGGAAATTGCGGTGTGGAATTATTCGGCGCCCGAAGCGGCGGGAATAGTGAAGGAATTCACGTTGCAAATTGATGGATGGCACGGCGGGCGCAAAGTTGTGATTTACCGGCTGGATGCGAAGCACGGAAACGTACTGGCGGCCTATGATGCAATGGGCCAGCCAGCCAGTCCCACGCAGCAACAATATACACAACTGAAAGATGCGGCGAAACTTGGCCCGCCGGAAAAGGAAAAACTGAAGAAAAATCAGATTACGATAACACTCCCGCCGAAGGCGCTGGATTTGATTGAGGTGCACTAGCGGGCGTTTCGGGGTGGAAACCGGCGAGGCGCATTCCGGCCTGAGCTTCAGGATTTTTCATAAATGTTTCCCAAATAAGTCCAGAACGAAGATTTTCCGCCATGAGCACGCCAATTCCCGTATTGATGCCGACAACTTCCGAGTTGTACCAGTTTTTAAGCGGATTGAAGGCGTCCTGAAAAGCGTAACGCCTCCAAAGTTTTTTGCCGTAGCGGCGGCGCATCGTGTGGAGAACGAGGAGGGTTTCGCGCGGAAGAAATGGCAGCGAGCCGGCGGGCGCAGCCGGAACCAGCGTCCCATCAATCGTGCCGACGGGCGGAGGGCCGCCCCACCAAGTGTATCCATCCATCGAATCCGAGGCGGTGACGCCCCACATATTGTCGGCGTAATCGGGAAAGCGCGGATGCAAGTCTATGCAGAAAAGGCGATGGGCTTTCGTGGCGAGTACGGAATTTTCGAAATAGTTGGCATAGCGGTCGCGTTTGCCGCGGAAGTCGAACCATGCATGCGAATACTGATGAACGAAGAGAGGCGCATAAGAGCCGATATAGCGCAGGCCTTTGTAATCGAAAATGGGGCGCCACCATGCGTCCCAAGAGGCGGCGGGAATCGCATGAGTGCGCGAACCTATGGCCATCAAATACATGAGCATGAGCTCGCAGTAGGTATTCCAACGGTAGGGCAAGAATCCGTGCTCGGGCGTCCACCCATGAGAGAGGGTGCGGCCGCTGTCGAGCATCCAAAACCAGTCAATGCGGTCGAAAATCTGGGTGGCGAGTTCGCGGATTTGCGGATCCGAAAAATACTCTCTGCAGGTGAGGACGCCGCACACCAGCAAAGCGGTGTCGATGGACGAAACTTCGCACTCGAAGGCGCGCTCACCGGTGTTGATGTCAACGAAGTGATAAAAAAAGCCGCGCTGGTTGTACATGCGTGTGGCAAGGAATTTGAGAGCTGCGCGCACGCGGCTAATAATGGACCGGGTCGGAATAAACCCGCGTTTATCGGCGATGCAGAGGGCAGTAAGCCCAAAGCCGGTCGATGCGATGCTGGCGATGTTGTAGTCGTCGAATTCGCTGGGCGTGCTGCGATCCTTGGCAAGGCCCGTGTTGGGATTGGACTGTTCCCAGAAATACAGGCAGGCCGCTTGCGCGTAATCATTAAGCAGAACTTCGTCATAGAGGCTGAGCTTGTATGGAGGTTGAGGAGGAACTGGCGGCAGTTGCTGAAGGGCGGAGCTTAGGGACGCTGTTCCGATACCGAGCAGAGGTGAGATGGCCCCGAAGCGCATCAGGCGCGCAATAAATTCTCTTCGAGTGAGCCCCGAGGGAGTTGGGCTCGAGAATGTTCGGTGCATTCCTACTCCGCGAATTCGTGAGTCCGCAAGTTTTGGCCCTTTCCAAAGTAATCATGCAGAGATGTTTTTTGCAACCGTGAGATGCGAAGGTGTGGCCTTTATGGCGGCCAGGAAAAGAGCTGAACGCATGCCGTAATTCGTTTCCGTGTGAGATCCGTTGACGACACCGGTTAGCGTAAGATAATGGCACCCATGCGATGCTGTGCGGCGGAGGACATAATCCTGCTGTTTTGCGGCCGCGTTCAATTTTTAATTTAGCGAGCTCAAGAGTGGAGGCGCGCCAATGTCACCTGCAAATCCTGTCAGTGTAGACGCTAACGTCGGCCGGTTCGTCACAGTTGTGTCGTGGATCTCCGCGCTAGCCGGACTGCTGTTTGGTTACGACACGGGAGTGATTTCTGGAGCAATTCTGTTTGTGAAGGTGGATTTTTCACTGAGCACGTCGCAGGAAGAGTTTGTGGTAGCCGCGGTACTAGTGGGAGCAGTGATCGGCGCAATTATAGGTGGACGGCTGTCTGATCGTTTTGGAAGGCGTAACGTTCTGATCCAGGTTGCACTTCTCTTTATCATCGGCGCAATCGGGACAGCGCTGGCTCCCACGCCGACCTGGCTGGCGATTGGAAGGGTGGTAGTGGGCGTTGCAATTGGCGTGGCCTCATTTACGGCGCCACTGTATATCTCCGAGGTTTCGCCGGCGCGAGTGCGCGGCAAATTGGTTTCGCTGAACCAATTGATGATTACGATTGGAATCGTTGTCTCTTACCTCGCGGACTATGGCTTGTCGGGTGCGCGAGAGTGGAGATGGATGTTCGGAGTTGCCGCGATTCCCGCGCTCATTTTGGCGGTGGGACTTATTTTCGTGCCGGAGAGTCCGCGTTGGCTGATGAGCCGCGGATTGGTCGAACAAGCGCGAAGAATTCTGAGTCGCATACGGGAAAGCAACGTGGACGCGGAGATTTCAGAAATCGCGCTCAGCCTGAACAAGCAGGAAGGAGGATTGCGGGAAATTTTCAGCGCCGCGGTGACGCCAGCGCTGGTGGTGGGGATTGGGCTCGCTATATTCCAGCAATTCACGGGAATTAACACCGTGATCTATTACGCGCCGACGATTTTTCAGTTTGCAGGATTCAAAAGTGCCTCAGCGGCGATCCTCGCGACTGCGGGAATTGGAGCGGTTAACGTGCTGCTGACGATTGTGGCGCTGCGTTTGCTGGATCGCGCGGGACGGCGGCCATTGCTGCTTTACGGTTTGGTGGGGATGATTATCAGCCTGGGCGTTCTGGGATTCGCATTTCTTTCCGGGTCATTATCAAGCACGGTCGCGTGGGTCGCGGTGATCAGTGTGGCAGTTTACGTGGCATGCTTCGCGATTGGGCTGGGACCGGTTTTCTGGTTGATGATTGCGGAGATATATCCGCTGCGCGTTCGCGGACAAGCGATGGCAGTGGCGACGGTGGCGAACTGGGGCGCGAATTTGCTGGTCGCGCTGACATTTTTGAGCCTGCTGCACTCACTGGGCCGACCCTGGACTTTCTGGCTCTATGGAATCATCGGGATCATGGCGTGGGTGTTCGTTTACACGCTAGTGCCTGAGACGAAAGGGCGAACGCTGGAGCAGTTGGAGGAGTATTGGCGAACGCGGCACGCATGAGCGCTGGCGGCTGCTCGAAGAATTGCCGCATAGCCGCGAGAAAAACATCGGTCGAAATTCTTAAAGAACGAAAAAGAAGAGATAAGAATTTTGATTTATCTCTGGAAACATATAGAATTCGTGCGCGCTTGTTGGCAAATACATAAGGGGAGTACGTCGATGAAACGATTGGTTTCTATCAGTTTGGCGGCAATATTTCTAAATGTTTTCCTCTTCGCCGGGTACGCAAAAACTGCGTCAGCTCAGATGCCTGAACGGAGAGGGCAGGCTCCCGAAGCGAAACAAGAGAAGGCTCCGGAGAACAAAGAGGAGGCGAAAGAACAAAAGTCGGTGACGGAACACAGCATTCGCATCGACGGTCAGACAATTCCTTACACGGCGACTGCGGGAACAATCATCTTAAAAAATGACAAGGGTGAGCCGACGGGCTCGATGTTTTACGTGGCCTATACAAGGTCTGATGCGAAAGATCTGAGCCAGCGGCCGGTGTCGTTTTTCTATAACGGCGGGCCGGGGTCTTCCACGGTATGGCTGCACATGGGCGCTTACGGCCCAAAACGCATCGCCACGGTAGACGCTGCGCCGACGCCGCCCGCGCCATACAAGATTGTGGACAACGACGACACCATCCTTCCCGTGACGGATGAGGTTTTCATTGATGCGATGGGAACAGGTTTCAGCCATGCGTTGGGCAAAACGCAAAACAAAGACTTCTGGGGCGTGGATCAGGACGTGGCGGCTTTTGCGCAGTTCATCGTGAGATATATCACCGAGAACAACCGCTGGAACTCGCCGAAATTTTTGATTGGCGAAAGCTATGGCACTTTTCGCTCGGCTGCGTTAGGAAATTATCTGCAGTCGCGCGACAACATCGATTTGAACGGAATTGTGCTGATGTCGTCCGTGCTTGACCTGGGCACGATTTCGTTCTATCCGGGCGAGGATTTGGCCTACATTTTATATTTACCAAGTTACACGGCGACGGCGTGCTATCACAAAGTGATGAGTTGTCCGGCAGATTTGAATGGTTTTTTGGAGCAGGCGCGGCAATTTGCGATGACGGATTACGCGCACGCGCTGATGCAGGGATCGAACCTGAGCGAGGTGGAGCGGCAGAGCGTGGCCAAAAAGATTTCGCAATTCACAGGACTGAGCACGGATTACATTTTGAAAGCGGATTTGCGCGTAAATTTGCCCCAGTTCATGCAAGAGCTGCAGCACGCCAAAGGAATGACCACGGGGCGGCTGGACTCACGTTTTTCGGGCTACAGCGAGGATCCGCTGGCGGAATACGCCTCCGGCGATCCGCAATCCAGCGCAATCAGCAGCGCGTACACGGCGGCATTCAATCAATACATAAGGCAGGACCTGAAATTCGGCGGCGATAAACCCTATGAGATTGAAGCTTCCGTGGGAAGAGAGTGGGATTGGAAACACAATGAGGGACGCGGCTATGGATTCCCGGGCGCGCCGAACGTCGAACCGGATTTAACGCAGGCGCTGATTGCAAATCCCAATCTGCATGTTGAAGTTGAAAATGGAATTTACGATCTAGCGACGCCGTTCTTCGAAACGGAATACACCATGGACCATTTGGACTTGCCTGCAGCGCTGCGAGGCCACATTCAACTGAAGTATTACGACGCTGGGCACATGATGTACGTATCTCCGTCCGCTCACGCAAAATTAAAAGCGAATGTGACTGCTTTCATCGAGAACACCATGAAGGACCAGCATCGGTAACCGCGAGCGTCGCCGGTCTTGCGAATTTGACGGGGCGGAACCGGCGGCGTGGTGTTTTCAACCGGCGCGGGCAAGCGTCGTATTTCCACGGCGCTGCGAGACGTGAGCTACGCGCCAGCGACGCGGCGCAAAAGCTCTGGCTCGGATTCTTCTTTGCAGAGCGCGCTCGGAAAGAATGCCTCCTGTTGCGACGCTGCAGATACGATGGATTGCAAAGTAGAACGGAGCGCCGCATCATCTCCTGTCGCGACGCACTGCCATAATTTTTTCAGTTGAACTTCCAGTGCGGCCCAACTGTTCCTCGGCCCTCGCGCGGTCCGAATTTTTGGATAACCTGTAGAGGTGACCAACTCGTTCGGATGGAAAAGCTCTTCGCATAATTTTTCGCCTGGCCGCAAGCCTGTGAAGCGGATTCTTACGTCCTCTGCTGATTTGCCGGAGAGCCGGATGAGGGTTTTCGCAAGGTCGAGAATGCGCACCGGCCGGCCCATGTCCAGCACGAGAATTTCTCCATGATTGCCAATGGTGAACGCCTGGAGAACCAGCGAAATGGCCTCGTGGATGGTCATGAAAAAGCGACAAACGTCCGGATGGGTGATGGTCAACTCCTGGCCGGAGCGAATCTGCTCGTTGAAGATCGGGACGACACTGCCATTCGAGCCTAGCACGTTTCCAAAGCGCACAGAGATACAGCGCATGGCATTTGAAGGGCGTGACGACAGGATCAATTCGCCGACGCGTTTGGTTGCCCCCATGATGTTCGAAGGATTTACCGCTTTGTCGGAAGAAATGAACACGAAGGACTTGCATCCGTTTCTTTCGGCAGCATCGAGCAGGCCCGTCAGGCCAAAGATATTGTTTCTGATTGCCTCACGAGCATTCGTCTGCAGGAGCGGGGCATGCTTCAGGGCCGCGGCGTGAAAAATCACTTCAGGGCGTTCACTTCTGCAAAGAAGGAGCATCTCTTCTGCGTTGGATACATCCGTGATGCAAAAACGCGCCTGCGTTGGCCCGCTAAGCTTCTCCAGTTCCCGATGCAGATAAAAAACGCCGGTTTCGCTGCGGTCAGCGCAGACAAGCCTTCTTGGATGGCAGGCAAGAATCTGACGGCAGAGCTCCGAGCCGATCGAGCCAGCAGCGCCAGTGACGAGCACCGACTTATTTTGAATTCGCACGCCAACAGAACGAAGATCGAGACGAACTGGATCACGGCCTAAGAGATCTTCTACGTCGACGTCTCGAACCCGCCCCACGCTAACCTCACCAGCGATCAGTTCGCGCAGAGAAGGAGCGGTGCGGAATTTGGTGCCGGTTTTTTCGCAAATTGCCACGAACCGCTGCATCTGCGAAGCAGTCGCGGAGGGTATGGCGATGAGAATCTCGTTCACAGGATGTTTGGCGATAATGGAAGGCAGATCAGCGATCGCGCCCATTACCGGCACCTCCTGAACTTTGATTCCCTTTTTTGAAGGGTCATCATCTACGCAGGCCACTGCGATGCAGTGGGAGCCCGGCTGGCGAAGTTCGCGCAAAATCATCTGGGCCGCGATTCCAGCGCCAATGATCGCAATCCTTTTGGAAGAGCGTGCATCCTCTTGCATGGAGTCAAAGAAAGCGCGTGAAAGGAAACGCACTCCGACTAAGACGCTGACGGTGAGGAGCGGTTCGAGAACGTAGACTGACCGGGGAAAACTCCTAAGCCCAAGGATCAAACGCATTGTGACGATGAATGCAGCCGACCCCGCGCTGACTCCTTTCAAAATGTCGAAAACATCGCTGATTCCGGTGTATTTCCACCAGCCGTGGAATAGCCCGAAGGCGCCAAGCGCCGCGAGACGCAGTAAAATCAGAATGGGAGCGGCAGAAAATAGCAGACCGCTATAAGGCAAAGAAAAATCAAACCGCAAGAGCCACGCCGTCACAAGCGACAGGAATATTAGCGCTGCCTGGAAAAGCGCGATGAACCAGGAGCTGCGGTGAAGCAGAATTCGCGAAAATAGTCTGGGTGGAACCTTCATCTGGCGGCTGGCGGGCCAGGCATTGTACTTTTTCAGCTAGCTTGAAACGAGATCAGGTGGCTCGCGCTGCAAAAGCGCGCGAGCAGGAGCGTAATGCTTGCGAATTGAATCGACAACGATATCAACCTGCTCCTCGGTTGTTTCCACGCTCATCGGCAACGATAAGACTTCCTTGCACAACAGTTCGGTGTTACCCAGTCCGGGATCCGCAATTCCAAGGGCCGGATGCTGCCACATTGGCTTTGGCCAGTGGACGAGAGTTTCGATTCCGTCATTCTCCAGGTGTTTTTTTAGTGCGTCGCGATCTTCCGAGCGAATCACATAATTCTGAAATACGTCGCGCTGTCTCGATTCATCGAAATGCGGCAGACGCAATTGAGGAATATCCTGCAAGCCCTCGCGGTACAGCGATGCGACTTTACAGCGGTGATGGATCCATTTCTCGATGTGTTTCAGCTTAACATCCAATACGGCTGCGTTGAGATTATCCAAAAGAGCGGTCTGGCCATGGAAATGATACTCGCTCGTTTCGCGATCTTCTCCGTTATAGCGGAGCCGCTTTATGGCTCGCGCGATCTCGGCGCTGTCGGTCGTGACGGCGCCTCCATCTCCAATGCCTCCTAACATTTTAAAGGGATAAAAGCTGAACGAGCCCGCCAGGCCGAAAGATCCAGCGCGGCGGCCATCATATTCTGCGCCGAGCGCCTGGGCGGAATCCTCAATCACAATCAAATTGCGGCGTGCAGCGATGTCCAGAATGGCGCCCATATCGCAAACGCGCCCATTCAAGGAGACAGGAATGACGGCGCGCGTTCGCGGCGTGATGGCCGCCGCAAAGGCCGAGGGCTCCATGTTGTAGTCGACGCCAACTTCGACTAGCACAGGGATGGCGCCGACGTTCACGATTGCGGAAACGGTCGCCACAAAAGTGTGAGCGACGGTAATGACCTCGTCGCCGCGTGTAATACCGGCTGCCTGCAACGAGAACTGAAGGGCGTGATACCCGCTGTTGACGCCCACGGCGTATTTCGTGCCTACAAAAGCGGCAAAATGAGTCTCGAAATCTCGAAGGTCCTGGCGATCAATCAGGTCGCCACGCGACAGACATCCGACAATCGCCGAATCTATCGAGGCTTTTAGATTTGCGTAATGCGCCTTGGGATTAACGAACGGAACGCGATAGCTCATCTCGGATTTCCTTTTTGATTCGTCGGAGAATGAAATCAATCAGCATAGGCCGCGCTGTGCCGGCTATCAGCTGCTCTACACAGTTGAAGCGCCGAATCGGCAATATCTTTGGCGGACAAGAAATGAGCCTGCCTTAGAAAAGTTTGGGTTCCTACCAAGGAAGTAAACTGCGATGGCAAGCCGAGACGCCTAAATAGGACGCGACACCCGGCATACTCCGCCAGCACCTCAGCGACGGCGCTTCCGAGGCCACCGATAATGCTGTGTTCCTCAACGATTAGAATTGCAGCCGTTTCGCGTGCGGCGGCAAGAATCGCGCCTGCGTCCAGAGGTTTAATGGTATGCATGCTCAGCACTCGCGCATGAATATCGTGGCGCTCTAGCGTCGCGGCAGCGCTGAACACATCGTGAAGCATTGCTCCCGTCGAAATCAGCGTGATGTCGCTGCCATCGAGCAACTGGACCGCTTTTCCGATTTTGAAATTTATATTTTTCGAATGCACTAGCGGCTCGCCGGCCCTGCCAAGCCGGAGATACGCGGGACCGGGATGAGTCGTCAAAGCTGCTGTGGCCATCTGCGCTTCCAGAGGGTCGCCGGGGGCGATTACCGTCATTTGTGGCAAAGCGCGCATGATAGCAATGTCTTCAGTAGCGTGATGGCTCGCTCCAAGCGCACCGTATGCAAAGCCTCCGCCGACACTCACGATTTTTACGTTTGCAGCGTGGTAGCACACATCATTACGAATTTGTTCCAGGCATCGCAGCGTTGGAAAGTTGCCGATGGAATAAATGAAGACGATCCTGCCGGATAGCGCGAGGCCAGCCGCGATACCCATCATGTTTTGCTCCGCTACGCCCGCGTTGATAAAGCGGTCAGGAAATCGCCCTGCGAAAGGCTCAACGACGCCAAATCCCAAATCGCCGACGACAAGCGTAATTCTCTGATCGTGCGCGGCTAAATCGAGCAGCGTGTTGATAAATGCTGTTCTCATTCGCGCGCGGCCAGTTCAGCGAACGCGTTCTCGAATTCCTGATGATCGGGCGGGCGATAATGCCACAGAAGCCGATTTTCCATGAAAGTGACGCCTTTCCCCTTGATCGTGTGAGCGATCAGACAGCTCGGCGCACCGGCTTCGAATGGCACCTGACTTAATGAGTGTTCAATTTCTCCGACGTTGTGGCCATCCACTTCGCGAACCGACCATCGGCAGGCGCGCCACTTTTCCGGCAGCGGGCTAAGATCCAGGATTTCCCTGACGCCTCCGAGACTTTGAATTTTGTTGTAGTCAATCATGGCTACCAAATTGTCTAGGCGGTGATGGCCGGCGAATAGGACTGCTTCCCACACCGAGCCTTCGTCGCATTCACCATCGCTCAAAAGGGCGAACACGCGGAAGCGGGTCGCCGCGTTTTTTCCAGCTATCGCCATTCCGCAGGCGATGGACAAACCATGGCCCAAGGAGCCCGTGGAAACCTCGATGCCGGGAACTGTATGCGTGGCGTGGCCGGGCAGATTCGAGCCATCTTGATAGAAATCATCGAGCCACTCCTGCGGAAAGAATCCTTTCTCCGCCAAGACCGCATACAGAGCTGCGCATGCGTGCCCTTTGCTCAGAATGAAGCGATCTCGATTGGGCCAATTCGGGCGCTGCGGGTCCACTCTAAGAATTTGGCCGTAGAGAACGGCCAGCAGTTCGGCCATGGAGAAACATGAGCCAATGTGCGAGCTTCTAGCGCGGTAAATCATGCGCAGCACATCTCGGCGAATGAGGCGCGCGAACGCTGTCAATTCGGTTTCAGGATTAGCGCCGCCACAGCAGACTTTCACAGGAGCTTCCTCGTATTGTTTACGGAGGGTGACAGGACGAGGATCGCCTTTAGTGTCTTAGCAATGATTTTGATGTCGGTCAGAAATGAATGTTCGCGAACGTAACACAAACCCAATTCAATTTTTTCAGGACGAATTTTCTCCCGGTAAGCTTGCTGCGGATTGGCACTTCCTTCGAGGATTTCGCCTTCGTTGCGAAAATGCAGAGAGGCCCAGTCGGTTATCCCTGGCAGCACGGAAAGCAGTTCCTTTTCCGCGGGGGAATAGGTCTCAATCTCGGAAAGCACTTCAGGGCGCGGGCCAACCAAGCTCATCTCATGTCGAAGGACGTTAAAAAGCTGTGGAAGTTCATCCAACTTGTATTTTCGAAGATATTTTCCGATTCGCGTAATTCGGGCGTCGCCGATCGGAGTTGACGGGCCGCCCATGTTTTCTGCCTCCGTGACCATGGTTCGAAATTTGAGCATGAGAAATGGCTTCCCTCTCAAACCAGCCCTGCGTCCGCGGTAAAGAGCCGGGCCAGGCGAGTCAACTTTGACAGCAATGGCAATCGCGGCAAGAACGGGAGACAGCATTAACACTCCAAAACCTGCACATACGAAATCGAAAAGGCGCTTCGTAGCTGGCTGTTTAGGCAAGATGGTCCGGTTCGGAATTATCTATGGCAGGACGCCACAAAATGCGTCGCAGTGAGCCGTTCAAACCTAGCGTCACTGCGCCGCAGAGCGAGCCAACGCCGTAAGCAAAGTGGCGGATGGCAAACACCGCCGGCATGCTGCAGAGATAAAGGATGTTCTTTTTCTTAAACGCGAGCTGTGACGAAAAGGCAATGCTCACGGCGAAATAGCCGCCTACTAACAGGAAAAGCGCCAGGCGAAGCGGAACGAACCATATGCCGAACGATCCGAGCACGACTAAAATCATCACGAAGGCAAATGCAGCAAGATGCCGCCAGCGGACCGGGATGACATCGCTATAAGCCAGCGGAAGAATCGACCAGATCCCGTCGTGAAAATTATGCGTGGCGAACGATTTGAGGGTCGGCGATGCGAAGTAAGCGCATTTTATTGCGGGATCGAGCAGGATTCTGCCTCCTGACCCGCGCAGCCTCTGATTGAACTCAATGTCCTGCGTTCGCGGCAGGCGCTCATTGAATAAACCGATGCGATCAAACACGGCCTTGCGGTAGCAACCGCCGAACACCGTATCCGTAAAAACGGGTCCGCCGGCCCCGGTGCGAAAATTGGAATTACCGACACCAAACCAATGGCTCATGCAAAGTGCGATCGATCTTGCAGAGAGAGTAGAATTCGAGGGCAATGTTTGCATCGCCCCACCGACATTATCCGCGCCGGTGTCGAGGAGTGACTGAACGCAGCGGCGAAGATAATCCGGCGCTATGCGAGCGTGGGCGTCAATTCGGCAAACCACTTCGCCGCGGGAAGTCTCGATTCCCAGGTTCAAGCCGGCGGGCGTGATTTGTCTCTCGTTGTGGAGCATCGTCACAAATCGGTACTTTTGGGCGTAGGCGCTAACGATTGACGAGGTTCCATCTACGCTCATTCCATCCACGACTATGATCTCCATCCGATCCGCCGGATAGTCGTTCCGAAGAATCGAGTCAAGACAATGAGAAATGAAAAGTTCCTCATCTCTGCAAGGCACGATAACGCTTAGCCGCGGCAGGTCATCGACTGTTTCAGTTCTGAGGTGGCTCATGCGGAAAGAACGGGCTGAGAATTATTAAAAGATCCCGCGACTTTCTGGTTGTTTGAATCCTGACGAAGCTGCTCAAGCCAGACATTCAATGCCGCGAGCTTGAACAGATCGTTTGCGGTCAGGGTGCTGTCAGTTGAATCCCCAGCCTGCCCGAGGAGTTTGGATATAGCTTTCACGTCGAAAAATTCCGCGACGGGCGAATCATCTCTTGCGAACATGTGTCGAAGCGAGCGTGCAAGATCATTTGCAAACCATTGGCGCGCCGGCGTTTCAAAACCCCGTTTTCTCTTCTGCCATCGCACCACGGCCGGAAGCTGCGTCATCGCTTTTCGGAGGCAATACTTTGTGAAGCCATGGCTGAGCTTTGTGTTAACCGAGGTCTTGAGAACGGCTTCAACGAGCCGGTGGTCCAGAAAGGGCAGCCTTGCTTCGGCGCCGACAGACATCGAATTCCGATCCTCCCAATGAAGAAGGGAGGGAAGGCTCAACTCGCTCAGGTCCTTCCAGAGGCGCCGATTAAGACTGCCATCGACTCCAGTATTTATGAAAAGTGAGGTCTTCTCGCGGAAGTCCGGCAAGGAAAAGCTCCAGATGCCGTTCAGCTTTTCTCGCATGAAGCGTGGACCGTATCTACGCGCATCGGCGAAAGAGCAGTTGCGGGAACCGTTGCGAGCCACGTAATTCGCAACTGAAGGAACAAGTCGCAGCCACTTTCCCTTCTGGAGAAGGATTTGCCACCAGAAAAAGAAAAACTTGCTGTAGCCTGCGAACAATTCATCGCCGCCTTGGCCGTTCAGCAACACCGTCGTGCCGTCGTCGCGTGCGGCTTCGAAGACTTTACGCGATGCGAAGGTTGATGCCCCTCCCGTTGGACCGTCCTGGAAATATGCGAACTCTGCGAGCTGCTCCCACAGCTCGCCAGGATGAAGTGACGATTCCAAGTGGCGTACTCCGGCGCACTTTGCCAGCCTCCGAGCAACGCCGAATTCGTCATCGGCGTGGCCCGGGAAAGCCATGGTATAGGCGGATAAGGATAAGGAGTTCTTTTCGGCGGCTGCGAGGGTACATATCGTTGTGGAATCGAGGCCGCCCGACAAACAAATACCGATTGGAACATCGCTTCTGAGTCGCAGCCGAATTGAATCGTTAAGCAACTGGGCAAGATTGTCTTGCAGGCTTCGATCATTACAGTCGTCGAAATCGTCGGCGATCTCCGGCGTCCAATAGCGCACTGGGCCAGACAACTTGCCCGTAGCTATATCCAGTTCCATCCAATGCGCGGGGGGAAGTTGCTTGATTTCCGCGAAAAACGTGCGTTCATCGTGGTCTTGCAAATAGAGTAGGAAAAAATCGGCAAGAGCTGAATGATCGAGTTCTTTTTTGAAGTCTTCATCATCAAAGAACTGTTTCAACTCCGAAGCAATAACGAATTGGCGCTTTGTCCGAAGGTAATAGAACGGCTTTTCGCCGAAACGGTCGCGGGCCATAAACAATTTCATTCGCGAAGGGTCCCAAATTGCGAAGGCGAACATCCCGTTCAGACGGGTCAGACAGCCAGTCCCCCATTTGCGGTACGTAGCAAGCAGAACTTCCGTATCCGTGCCAGTCAAGAAACACTGCTCTGCGCCCAGTTCCGCGCGCAGTTCGATATAGTTGTAGATGGCGCCGTTAAACACAATCCACAAGTCGGAATTCGGCAGGTTCATGGGCTGGCGGCCAGCTTCTGACCGGTCAAGAATGCTCAGACGGCGGCTTCCGAGGCCAATTTTATAGTTTTGTGCAGCGCGTCGGTCATCCCAAGAGCGCCACACGCAAACTGGCGGGACGCGATCCCTCATTGGCAAAAAACTCGCAAATCCCCAATCGTCAGGTCCGCGATGCTGCGCGCGATGCGTGCCCAACCACAATTTCTCCGGATCAACACCAGGTTGCGAAACGATGCCAAAGATGCCGCACATCAGCGGCTCGCCGTTTGTGGCGGCTCGGAAAGCACAAAGCTATCGAAGGTACATCGGCTCACTGGCGCCGAAAGAAACCCCTCGGCGACTGCAAATACCTGCTCTGACGTGATCGATTGAATGCATTCGCAGGGCGCCCACCTGCCCCGAAAGCATGGATGGCACGGTGTGTCCGGGCAAACAGCCACGCCCCCATTGTGTTGCGGCGCACGCCGCGATGCCGCGGTGGGACCGAAAATACTGACGGTGCGGACTCCTAACGCTGCCGCAATATGCATCAAGCCCGTATCCCCGGAAATGAACAAGCTGCATTGGCTTAGCATCGCCATGCTCTGGCGAATGCTCCATTGGCCTGCCCCTTCCAGCCATGGGATATTTCCTGCCAGGGTATGCACTTGATGAGCCTGTCCGCGCTCAGCACGTGTGCCGAAGCTGATCACGCATAAGCCGGGAAATCGCCGATGCATTAATCGCACGAGCTCTGTGAAATTTTCGGCAGGCCAGCACTTCTGCGGCACACGCGACGAGCATTGGACGCCGAGTATCATTTGCGGACTGCCAATCCGCGCTTGCGCGAGCACATTGCGAGCCCACTTAATTTCCGCCAAGGTCAAGTGAATCTCCGGAGGGAGCAAAGGCGTTGCTAATCCGAGCATGGCCGCGATTTCATCGACTGTTTCGGACCACGGAATTATCCAGCTTGGGTTGACCGAGGACGTGAGAAAGCGCCCTGCAACGCGCGACGCTTCGCCGATGGCGTATCGAGCCGCAACCGCACCCTTCAACAGCAACAGCTTCGCTGCGGAGATTTCAGGCGCCGAAACGATCAAATCGATTTTCCCGGCCAACTTCCCCCAGAGTCTCAGCCGCGAATCCCGGCCGTCGGAATTTCCGCGAACGAAAATGGGCAACAACGCCAATTTTTCTTCGCGCATAATCTCATAGTGCTCCGGTGAGGCAAAAAGAACGTACAGCGGCCAACGCGTTTCGGACCAGCGGCAGATCGCTCGAAGCAAAGGAAGGGTCTGAACGACGTCTCCTAATCCCTGCGAATCAATGAACAGCACACCACGGCCGGGCCGAATGGTTCCGCAGGAGAAAAATTGGTGGCTTCCATTTCTCGGGCGTTTTCTCATGTTTTAGAATTTTTCAGCCAGGCAGATTATCCAGTTCAGTGTCAGATGCGAGGCTGTCTGGCCGAAGTATGGGCCGCAAAATCAGCAGATCCCTCGCAAACAGGAGCGAACGCGCCGCGGCCACTACTCCGTATGCCAACAGCAGTGTGTAGAAGATGCCCAGAGTCCCCTCCTCCGCGGAAAACCCTCCCAAAAGAACGAAAAACATGTAGCCGCAGTGCGTATAGAGGGATTTCGAACTGGCAGTTGTAAAGCGCCGAAACCATCCGAGAAAGAGTCCCGCTAAAAACAGGTATTCGCTCAGGCTCACGAATCCTTTGTCTGCCATTGCTGAGCCGATGAGCATCGGTGCGGGTGTTTCATCTTGGAAACTATGGAAGTCCGAATAGATCATGAAGCCGAGTCCGCGGAATGGATGGGCCGGCTTGTCCGGGTAGAAAAAGCGCGGCACCCAACTCGTCAGTGAATAAACGCCGACTTTCGAGCCATGAAATAGGGCGCGATTCTCGGGCAGCGCATTCATAAATTGGCAGTATCCGCGATAGAGGCCATTGTCCCCCCAGCGCATTGCCGCAGCCGATCTTGCTGCCACCACAACCTGCTCGAGACTGCTCGGCACCTGTCCACTGTCACCCATTCGCCCAACAATCCAAAACTTCGCTCCAACCCCCGCAAAGGCGATGATCAGCGCCAGCGCGACGGTCTTAAAGTTGAGAAATGTATTCAAGAACGGCCGGTTATACACGAAGAGCACGACCGCGCCCCAAATGATAGGCTCCTCCAGGCCACCTTTGTTTGTCCGCAAGAAAAACGACACGGTCATCATGAGCGCCAAAACGAGAAGCAAACGCCTGGTCTTGCCATGCAGGTTTGGCAGGGTAAGCGCCAATCCGAATACGGCAATATCAGCGCCCCGATACCAGAATCCGCCAAATGGAAGCTCCTGACTGCGAAAACGATTCAGAGCGCCGTAGAAGTTCGAAATGGAAAACGCGCCGACAAGATAGAGCGCGACAATCGCCAAAGTCAGGCCCACGGCGGTAATCGCCACACCGATATTTCGCAACTGCAGAAGCTCCGCCTCATCGGGTTGCCGCCTCACGGACCGCGCCCTTCCGTCGGCAAATTGCAATCCAGCAATCAAAATCAGCAGGCCGAGAATTTCCACGGCCGTCGGATAGAGGCGGAATGCAAATTCGCGGTAACCAAGAGGAAGCGAGTCTGGCGAGAACAAGTAATGAACAATTAGCCCAACGTTATCGGTGACGGCGGCCAGGCCCAAATAAGCCATGCAAAAACCTTCCGCTGACGCGATGCCCCGCTTGCGGATAATGGCCGCAATGAGAACCAGGTTAATTGCGGAGAGCGCAATAAATTCGACAATTACCATTTTTGCGCCAGCATGGTTTCTTGGCGTTCATGCGCGAAACTCGATGCATTTTCTTTGGCAATCGCGTCGGCTACTTTTTCGGCGTTGTGCATTTCAACGATATGCGGCTGGCGAATAGGGTCGCCCCATTCCAGTTCGTATGCCGTCTGGAGGAACGCCACAACGAGCTTCAGCAGTTCTGAGTGATCTGGAATAAATCGCCCGAGAGCTTCTGAAATGATTCCTGGCAGATCGTTAAACTTCTCGCACTGGTAAGACAATCTAGAAAAACCGTAATAAAGCGGGCCGAAGGCGATTACCGGCTTCTCGTAGAGCATAGCTTCCCACGCGCTGCTTCCTGTAATCGTCAACACGGCGGCTGCGCCCTGAATCAAGCGATGGCTGTCGATAGAAGGAGACAGTAACTGCACGTTGTGAAGTTTTTTCAACGCGCGATACTCGCCGAGGGCCCGTTCCCCTTTCATGCCCGGATGCTCCTTCACCGCTATTTCGTAACCAGGAGGAAGGCTCTTGCTGATGTTCTCAATGAGAGCAACCTGATTGGTGAAAAACGGTGCGCGAACATCAGTGGTGAATTCCGGCTGCACGTGCAAGGGAAAGTACACGTACGGCCATTGTTCATCGATGCGATGGGCCTGAAAAGCTGCCTCAGCTGCCGCATGGCGCATGATACGCATCGCGTCTTCCCACAATGGCCTCCACGGCGGAGTGCCGTGATAGGAGCCGACTTCGTATTTGCCGTCCTCAATGTAGCTTCGGACGCGAAATGAAATTCTCTTGGTGCGGCGGGCAAGGCGCGAGAATTCCGGCGTTAAAGGCGACCGCTGAGCCCAACTGAGGAATGGCGGCTTGGTTTTCTGATCGCGAAAGCTGCCGATAAACTGTTCCGCTATCATGATTTCGTCAAATGTCAGCTCGCGTTTGTGCAATTCGGCAAACGCGTCGTCCATCGCCTTCCATGTTCCATCGGGTGCGTTGAGGAAATAGAATCGTTTGGCCACTGGTGTCGCTGACGGTATCAGGTAAGGAATGCGGCGGTGGTGAGCTTTCAGCCAGCCAATCCACTCGGTTGCGCATGCGACTTCGCCCATGATTATGTCGGGCCGGACTTGATTCAGAACGCCGTCCCAGAATTCCGATGCTTCAGCAAGAATCGAAAGAATCTGCCCATGGGAATATCGAGATACGATTCGGTCTGCATGGATCATTGTGTTGATTCTGACGCCGCCTGCTAATGCTTCGAGCTTCTGCAAGATGCTGCGATCGGTCTCCGGATTGGTTTGCGGCACGCGAGACTTCAGATGGGCCGCTAAATTTAAGAGGTCGCAAAAAGTGTCTGTCTTTTCCAGCATCCGTGTCGCCGCTGAAGAAAAGGTAACAGCGCTTACCTCTGCGCCGTAGCGCCGTCGCAGTGCACACGCAATCGCCGGAAAGAAATAGCGATATTCTCCTTTGCAGACAAGGAGAACCTTCATATGAGCTGAAATTCCCGCATAGAAAGTGAACGCTAGCTATAGCAGGGCGGCTGCGAACTTCCTGATTTCATTTACGGTCAGATACCCGGTCAGTAAAAGACAAATCACAAATCCGAGCATGCCAGTGACGATTGCCACAATATCGCCCGCGAATGTCGTTGCCCGACTTTGTAGAACAAAAGCCAACAAACAAACGGTGGCAAACGCCAGCGCAGCCTTGCCTAACCACCACAGTTCAAACGTTCGACGGAAGAGATCCCAGTGAAGGCCAACCAGAACGAACGCTCCCACTGCCGTGGCAATCAACTGGCTGAAAGCTGCCCCAAGAATGCCTATCCTTGGAACCAATGCCATGTCGAGCAAGACGATGGCTGCGCCGCTAGCCATCCAAAACCATGTGGTGGACCACACGCGCAACCGCGTATTCAGAATGACGATATATAGCAGCACAAAAGCCATAAAGATTCCCTGAATCCCGAGCACCGCCAGGCTGGTGCTGCCGGAGGCAAATGCCTTGGGAGCAACCATGCCCAGAACTTGCCGCGGAAATGCCACGAGTATTGCCGCTGTCCCAAAGGCAAACCCAATGACGAACTTCTGCACCGCGCGAAACCTTTCTATAAAAGTTGACCATTGTTGCGCGTCGTAAAGCGCGGAGAGTTCCGGGAACAATACGTCATTGATTGGCCCGGTCAGAAAGAACACTACCGCTGAAATCGCGAAGCACACGCCGTAGATTCCTACCTGCTTCAGCCCAAGGAAATGGCTTACAACGTACTTATCTGCGCCAAGCGAAAGCGTTGATGCAAAAACGCCTGGCAGGAGCGGCAGCCCGTATTTCGAATACTTCACAAAGAGCCGCATGGCCGGTTTCACCAGTCGAATCCCGCGCCTCGCTTTCAAGTAGACCATTCCGGCTATAACGCTGCAGATTCCCGCGGCGAGATAGCTCGCGCATGCGCTACTGGCGCTTCGGACAAAAAGAGCCGCAGCGATGACGACAGCCGTCTCGGGCAGTGTGCGCGCCAAAGAAAAACAGGCCCATGAACGATTCAACCGCCTGGCGCGCAAAATATTCTTCATTTCCTCAAACAGCGAATTGAAGATCACCGCGCCACCTAAAAGAACTCCAAGTCCGGCGCCTCCGGCCGATCTAAAAATGCCTATGGCGAGTTGCTTTGAGAGTCCAACGAATATCAGCGCCACGGCCAATCCCGCTACCGTAACCATCATGAGTACCGTTGAGAACGCCTGATTAATCTCTTCGCGAGAGCGCTCCCCACTCATGAACCTCATCAAAGAAGAACCGCAATTCATCGTGGATACGGTCGTCGCCGTGCTTAGAGTCACCATAAAAAGTGACCACGCCCCAAATCCCGCTGGGCCCAGCGCGCGCGTCAACACAACCACCCAGAGATACGTTTGCAATTTCTGGAAGGGTACCGGCAGGTTGGAAAATGCGATGTCGCGGATGAACTTACGGCTTGCAGCATCGGGCGCCGGCGCGCTGCACACCTGAGTTGCACTCTGATCGCGAGCTATGGCTGCTGTGGCGATTGCTTCCTCCATATTCGATAATGCATCGCTGCTGCTCACGCGTTCGCGCAAACGTCCGGCACTGGTACAACGCGCTGGCTCGAACTGACTGGACGCCTAGCCCACAACTCCAGCGCGGCGAGCCGCGAGACAAATTTGCAATCAATGCCGGGATCCCCGCGCAAGAATGCTCTCCTCTGCCGCTCAACATATTCTTCTTTGAGAAACTCGAATATCCCTGGCACACGCGCCAAGGCTGAAGGCGACACAAGCAGTTCCCGGAAATAAACGCCAAGTGTTCCGCGTAATAGAAGCTCTTCGAAGGAAGAGCTGCTCCGGCTTGATCGGTAGATGCGTTCATCGGAAGTCAATTCATTCACGCGTGACGGCCTTCCCGCAAACGAATAGCGATGTCTCTTGAACTGCTTCCTTATGACATATTTGGGCTCGCGGTAAAACGCGCGCGCCGAATACGGAAGATTCGCAAAGAACTTGACGATGCGAGAATCGAGAAAAGGCAATTCTGCGTTTCCCCCGCCAAGCCGAAATGCATGGAACACCAAGCGGGTATCCAGATGAAGCATGCACATATCCATGCTCAACTCCATCATGCCGCTATAAAACGACCTTGGCTCCAGGCAAGAAATGGCGGGAGCAACGAAATGTGCGGTGTACCAATCCGCTACCATTTCAAATCCAGCGACGCTTAGCGCCGGGAAACCGCCTGCTGCCCATCCGGGCATTTCTCCGAAGCCGAAGACTCGCCCGGCGTAAAACCGCTCTTTGCTCTGCACGCCCTGCAACACACTTGCCAGCATGTTTGCGGTTCGTTGTCCGGCGCATGCCCCGACGGCCTTCATGAGAGCTTTCCCGGCAGCGCCTCCATAGCGCGGCGCAATCACTGGCAAAAATGGCATCAATCTCAGAAACCACGGAGAAAACAACATGCGGCGAACCTTGTAGCCGGGCGACGCCAGAGTGTAATTGTTATCCGCGAGAGTATCTGCCATCTGGCCGGAGAACGCGCCATAGCTGCATCCGAAGATAGACTTCATTTCTTTCGCAAAGCGATAGAACAGTGGAAGAGTGATACGGACTCCACCCATCCATGATTCGCAACATTTGGCCCACTCGCCAGGCAGCTCGTCGTCATCAGGATCAATTTGTATGCACTTATGGCGGAAACCAAGGGCGGATGAAAGCTGCTGCGCGCTTTGAACTTCCCTTTCGCTGTCGATGTGGCCCTGGATGGCGCCCGTCATTGCAACACAATCTTCGTGTGCGCGCCCTGCGATCAAGTTAGCCAGCAAGGCAGAGTCCATACCGCCTGAAAGCAAAATCCCGTTTCGCACGCGCTGCCTCGTTTGAATGGCGCTATCGAGTAATGGCGCGAATGCTGCGACAGCGCTCTTCCGCGACCGCTTTAGGGATTCCTGCGGCAGAATCCAATAGCGCCGCGATTCTACGCAAATGCCGGACTCCACTTCCCTGACCTGAACGAACCTGGCCCGCCCCACTGTTTCGATTGATTCGAACAACGTGAATGGCGCTGGCACGAATCCTTCATGCGCCAAAAAGAACGCGGTGGCGATAGGATTGAATTTCGTCGAAGAGTCGGTCAAGAGTAAGGCCTGCGATGCAAACTCCATCCCAGAAGCTCTCTGGCGAATATAGATGTCCTCACATCCGAATTTATCTACCGCCAGAAAAATACTTCGCAACTTGGGATCCGCCAGGACAAGGCAAAAGTTACCTTCGAGTAGCGCAAATGCTCGCGTGCCACGCTCCTGGTAGAGGCGTGAGATTTTATCGGGCAAATGAGCGCCCTCGACGCGCTCTACCTTTGTCTCTGCGTCAAATTCACAGTCGCTGGCGACGAGTGGCTGCCCCCAGATGAACACCATCGGCCGCCGTGGGCATGTTTGCGCAGCATTCCAATGGCAGAAAGTTTGTGAATTCGCGCCGCGCGCCCACAGAGTCATATTCGGCGATCCAACCCTGCAGGCGATCTCCCACTGAGCGCGCTCCACAGCTAGAGCCTCACTCATGTGCTTAGATTTTCGGCCGATTTGCCCGATGAAGGCGGGGAAACTCATCCTTAGCTCAATTCTCTTGCGTCCTGCGCACCGGCGCGCCCGCGCCAACTTGCTCGAACGATAGTTCTGTCTGCACGACGTATCCATCAGTGACCGTATGCGAAACTCTATCGTGCGCCAGCATATTCCAAGCAATCTGCTGGCCTTTACTAACGGGAAGGAGCAGCCGGCGCCCGACCACTTTATCAATCTCATACGGGGAAATTGCATCCGGAGGAGCCGGGCGGAGCACATCAATATCGCTCCGTTCGATCATTTTTCCCGCTTCCAGCTCCGCAGCCGCGCGAAGACAGCGCCGCTGCACGATTACTGTTTCACTCTCGTTTTCCGCCACAAACTTATCCGCTGAACCCAAAGCGCGCTCCAGTTCGCGCGTGCGCTCCACCATTTCCGCCCAACTTTGCGGATTCATCGAAAATGGATGGTCCGGGCCTTCTCGCGTGATGTCATCGGTGAAATGCTTTTCGATAATTGTTGCGCCCAATGCTACTGCGCCAAGCACCGTCGCGTGCCCCGCAGTATGATCGGAGAGCCCCAGCACGACGTCTGGAAACGCCGAGCTGTAAGTGCGCAGCACATTCAGGTGAATGTGATTCAAGCTTTCAGTTGTTCCCGTATAGTTCGTGTTGCACTGCAGAAGTGCGATGTGAGGATTGATGGCCCGTACCGTTTGAATAGCGCGCTGTACATCGGCCATGTTCGAAGCTCCCGTCGAAAGAATTACTGGCTTTTTTTTGCTGCCAACGTGAGCGAGCATTTCCGGCCACGTGATGTCTCCCGAACCGACTTTGTAGACCTGCACATACGGGTCCAGCATATTGGCGGCTTCAAAATCGTACGGCGTCGAAAAGAAGTCGATTCCCTCTTCGTCGCAACAGGCTTTCAGGTCCGCGGTCCATTCCCAGGGCAGCGAAGCCTGGTCGTAAACATCGAAAACCGGCTTGCGCCATTTCGCCTGATGTGAAAGCTGCGCTCCCAAAGAGCGAAAGCCACAGTCACTTACGATTTTTGACGCGCGGAAATGCTGGAACTTGGCGCCGTTCGCGCCCGCCTGTTTGGCTAACCGAATCAGCTTTCTTGCGCGCTCGATTGACCCATCATGATTTGCTGAAATGTCCGCTATGAAATAGACGGGCGCGCCTTCTCCGATCGTCCGCTCACCAATTTTGAAGCTGGGCATTGCGCATCCTCCCGGCACTTTTGTTCCCGAGCAATTTGTCATATGCCTCTAATACTCGTGAACAATTGCGACTCCAATTAGCTCGCTCACGCACAATTTGCATATTTGCTCGTCCAGCTACCGTGCGACTGGCATCATCGCGCAACGCTTGCATAATCTTCGCCGCCAACGCGCTTGCATCTCCCGCGGGATACAGCCAGCCGTTTTCGCCATCGGTCACCCATTCGTTGTTCCCATAGCCTTTCGTCACTACCACGGGCAACCCGCAACCCATGGCCTGCAGCAGGCTGATCGAACTGCCATCGCAATGCGTCGCGCTCACGTACAAATTAGCCTCGGCGAAGTAATCGGGCATCATTTCCTCCGGTACTCGGCCAGCCAAATACACCTTATCCGCCAGTTCATTCTCTTGAATGAACGTTTCGACGCGTTTTCTCAATCTGCCGTCGCCCAACATCAAGATTCGTACATCGCTGGCGTGGCTTAGCACTCGTTTCACAGCTTCGAGAAAGATCAAGCTGCCGTGAATGGGCTCGAAGGAGCGAGTGCTGATAACAACTTTGCACCCCTCCCAACCCAGTCGCCTTCGCAACTGAAGCGCTGAGACCTTCGGCTGAAACTGCTCGAGATCGATTCCCCACGGCAGAGTAACGATTCGGCCTGATCGCAGGCCGCTGAATTCCGCAATTCTCCGGCACACAGCTTCGCAATCTGCAATGACCATATCAGCGCGCCGCAATGCGAACTGCGTTATCCCTTTCAACCGAACAGTCTGATCCGGCACGAAAAGCACATCGGAGCCCCAGGACATCATCAGTAGTGGATGAAATCCTGCTAAAGCCGCGAAAAAACCGCCTGTTTGGATCGGCCCAGCATTAACTAAATCCGGCGCAACCTCGTTGACCACCCGGCGAAAGCGTCCCGCTGCCGCCATCCATGCTGAACTCCCTGGCGCCACCCCTCGGCGGCCGAGTGGCGGCAGCCAGCTAATCGAGCCGCTGACCCGCGGCAGATCGCTTTGCACAGATGCCGCTTCGCATGGCACGAACCATATCTCGTGTCCTGCTTCCACGATTCGTTCAAGAAATCGCCGATCGTGTGTGCAGTAACCCTGCGTCACATAAAGAATGCGGGCCATTTCTAATGCTGCCGGAGCAGCGGCGGCGCCCATTCATGATGCTGGCTCGCGACATAGAATTCGACATTAATGAGCATCTCTTTTTGCATGGCCTCGATTCCTTGCTTCACTGTCGGCATTTCCCTCTCGAGGTAGGCCGTGACCTTATCGACCGCAAGGGTAGTGTCTCTTGGCCGCTGCGCCTTGAAGGAAAACTCTTTCAGTTGAATTGGTTTAATGGACGTCGTCGGAACCTGAAAAACTTCAGCAAGTAGAAGCGCAAATTCGTATTTTGAACACGAATCCCTCGTAGCAACATGAAATACGCCGCTTGCCTCACGACGCATCAATTCGAGAATTATCTTTGTTAAATCATGCGCATATAGCGGACTGAACCGCACATCTGTGAATGCTCTCAACGGTTCGTCAGCGATCAGCTTTGTGAGCATCCATTCTGCAAGGCCCAACCGGCTGCGCTCGGCCCATCCAAAGAAATTTGTGCGGATAATTAACGCATCGGGGCAGCAAGCAATCGCTGCCTTCTCTGCGGCGAGTTTGCTCCGGGTATATTCGTTCACAGGACAAGTCCGGTCCTCTTCGTGGTACGCGCCAGCCGCGCCGTCGAACACCGAATCTGTCGAAATGAGAACAAACGTCGCGTGATTTTCCGCGGACCACCGCGCCAGCGTTTCAGTAGCATCAGAATTTATGGCCCGCGCATACATGGGCTCGGTTTCGCAGCGCTCGACGTCCGTCAGGGCCGCGCAGTGCGCGATCACATCTGGTCGAACGTTTTTCAAATAGCGCACCGTACGATTTTCATCGGTCAGATCAACGCATTCATGATTGCAACTTGGCTCCCAGGGCAGAGCTTTCCGCGAAATGCCAAACACTTCATATTTCCTCCGAGACTCCTTGGCCAGATAGCGCCCCAGAAGTCCCGTAGCTCCCGTGATAAGTAACTTCGCCATTCTCGCGGCCAACGTGCTGCTTTACAGCGCCGTGTAGCCCCCATCCACAATTAAATTCTGGCCGGTGATATACGCCGACGCATCCGACGCAAGAAACACGGCCGCGCCCTTTAAGTCATTTGGTCCAGCCATCCGCCCCATTGGAGTTCGTTTCGCGTACTCCGCAACAAACGCCGGCGGCATCGCCTCGGAGAATAACCCGCCAGGGCTGATGCAATTCACGCGCACGCCTCGCGACGCGAAATGGACCGCCAGATAACGCGTCAGTTGAATCATTCCCGCTTTCACAAATCCGTAGCTCGGCGGATTGGTCATTTCGGGAGATTGTTCGTAAATCCTGAAATCCGGACTCACAATTCCGTAAATCGAGGCGATATTCACAATGCTCCCAGACTTTCGCTGCGCCATCAATTCGCCGAAAATGCGGCATGCGCCGTAGAGTGCGGCCGAGTTTCCACCTACAGCTCGCAGCCAATCTTCCTCGGAATGTTCGTCCAACGGTCCAGACTTCACCGCTACGGCATTATTAAAAAGTATGTCGAGCCGTCCCCATCGCGATTCAATCGCTTCGGTGACATTAAGAACTGAATCTTGGTTAACCAAATCAAGCTGCAAGGCCTCTGCATCGAAGCCCTCATCCTTGAGTTCGCCTGCGAATGCCTCACATTTTTCATAATCCCGCGACGCAATTATCAATGCTGCTTGCGCCTCCGCAAGCGCCTGGCAGATCTGTCGTCCATAACGCCCCGCGCCGCCAGTCACCAAAGCTACGCGGCCTTTCAGGGAAAACATCTCGCGAATGTGCACGTTTGGCGATGTGCGCGGAAGCACGTCCGTCTTCATTCTGGAAATTGTTGATGCAGGTGGGAGTTCAACTTTGCTATTCCAGGGTTTGAATCCAGAAATTGATTCACGTCTTCAAGACCCATTTCGTCGCGTCCGGCGAAATGTGAGTAAATTGCCCGCAACAGTTCCAAATCTTCCCGGTGGTCGACGGTGAGAAAATATGGCCGCCGCAAATGCGGAGCGGCATCAATCCTCACAGCGCAGAATTGCCGAGGATGCTGCTTAACATACAACGCGAAACACTCTCGCTCGTCCGCGCCGACAAGTTGTTGATCGCACCATTCGAGAAGAGAACGATTCGCCGCTTCAGCTCCCGTGCCATACGGATAACCGTGGCGGTGCATGTTGTGTACGAGCACTGCCCTGCTCTTCTCGCCAGAGCCGTTCCCAAGGAGCGCGTCAATCAGGTTGTCAATGCCCCCAGGATCCGTAAGCGGATTATCTGCGGTCACGCGCACAAACGAACTCAACCCATGTGCCTCTGCCGCCCCAAGCAATCTTGCAGTCAGATCTTTCTCCGGCCCTCGAAAAACGCTGTTGCCCCATCGCGCACATGCTTCTGCTATCGCATCGTCTTGAGGCTCGTCAGAAGTCGCCACAATCACTTCATCGGCGCGCCGGCACAGTTTCATTCGATTGCAGAGCCTATGTAGCAGCGGTTTTCCTTCAATTTCGATAAGCGCTTTACCCGGCAGACGCTTCGATCCCATCCTAGCCTGCACCAGGATGCCAACTTTGCCGCATTTAGGCACAAGCGGCGCGACACAGAGAATTCTTGTGCTCCATCACTTTCTGCATGGCGTCGGCAATATCATCCATATCCTGTTTTGCAGCGGGAAAGCGGACCACCCCCGTAAGCATTAGCTCGCTCTGGTACAATGTTTCTGTTGTCGGGCATAATCCTGCCTCATACCGTGCATTTCCAGCGTACTTCTCAAATGCACAATGACGACTATTCTGGTAGAGCGGCGCAAGATACAGCGGACGCACATAGCCGGCCGAAAACGGAATGCCCTCCGCATTCATCGCCTTCACGAACAGGTCCCGCGGAATTCCCGCTTGCGCTTCGTCGTGTTTCATCGCGTAGACATAATAGACATGCCGCGCGTTTGGCAGCTCTCTGGGCGCCTCGATACCTGAAATACCACTGATCCTCCCGGACAAATATTGCGCCAGTTCAATTCGCCGCTCATTCAGCTCATCGAGCTTTTTCAATTGAACGATCCCCAGCGCCGCTCCTATTTCCGTCATCCGGTAGTTCCAGCCAAGCATCGAGGACGAATAACTCCTCTCGCTCTGCCCTTCGACAATCATTTCACCATGATTGCGCACCATGCGCGCCAGCTCAGCCATACCTTCGTCGTTTGTGATCAGCATTCCGCCTTCGCCTGTGGTGATTGTCTTGCTCTCGGTGAACGAAAACACTCCACAGTCCCCGAACGTTCCTACGAGCTGCCCATCCCATTTCGCGCCAGGGGCCTGCGCGCAGTCTTCGATAACGCGCAAGTTGTTTCTATGGGCGATCTCCATGATTGCCGTGAGGTTCGCAGGATGCCCGAACAGGTGAACTACGATAATCGCGCGCGTCAGCGGCGTTATAGCCCGCTCGATTGCCTCGGGGTCGAGCCCAAAAACAACATCATCAACATCCGCGAAAACCGGAATAGCATTGTGCATCAACGCGCACGTAGCCGTAGACGTGAACGTGTATGGCGGCACAATCACTTCTTCCCCAGCTTCCACCCCAGCTCCCACGACGGCTGCATGTAAAGCGGCTGTCGCCGAATTGAATGCCACGGCATACCTCGTGCCGTGATATTCGGCAAAGCGCCGCTCAAACTCTTTTATCTTATTGCCCCCGAGAAAGTACTCGCCTTGCGCGGCGATGAACGTCGATAATCTGCCGCTTTCCAGCACTTCCATCACGGCGCGCTTCTCCGCTTCGCCGATTACCGGATGCGCGGGAAAAGGCCCCGAGCGCACCGGTTTTCCACCCAGCATTGCAAGATTCATTTTCTTATCCTTAATTGACGTTCAGGCTTAGTGGGATGAAATCGCTGCTGCGCGCCTAACAAGCGGCAATTGAATCCGCTTGCCCTGTTCTAGCGCGGATTGGCGCAGTGCGCAGATGATCTCGAGCGCCGCACGTCCATCTTCGCCGCAACTCACCGGATCTGCGCCCGTCTGTATACACTCAATTAATTGAGCTACGCCACGCGGCAGCAGCTCCTGCGTGAATTCTCCTTCGACGGGAAGCACCGCAGGAAATAATTCGCAATATCCTGTATATCTTTCGCTCTCCCGCGCTTCCTCGAATTCAGCATGAAAGCCGTGCGAACTAAGTCTTAATCGTCCTTTTGTGCCAAGCAAAACGATTTCGAAAATCGTGTAAGCTGACGTACTGCACGCTTGAATAGCGGCGAGCGTGCCGTTCGCGAATCCCAGCCATCCATCGATGTTCAGATCAGCGGCATTTGGCGGCGTGCTCGCGCTCAGACGGCCTTCCACCCAAGCCACATCGCCAAGATAAAATCTCAACAAATCGAAAAGGTGCGTCCCCGTATTGGTGACGCCAGCCGTGTAATAGCACGTAACTTGCTGCACCCGGCCCAATCCGCCTTCGCGCACAAATTTTGCTAATCGCTGGTGCATCGGATCGAATCGCCTCTGATGCCCAATCATCAGCATTACTCCGCGGTTCTTGCACAGCTGGATCATTTCGTCCGCGGCTGTCAGGCCGTCCGCAATTGGCTTTTCGCAAAGAATTCCGCGCGCGCCGCACTCGGACGCTGCGCGCACGATTTCCAAATGGCTGCTGCTCGGCGTGCAGATGGAAACGATGTCCAGCTTCTCTTGCTCGAACATCTGCCGACAATTCAGATATCGCCCGCGCACTTTGAATGTTTCGCCGTAGCGCTCGAGCTTGCTCGCATCCATGTCGCACAATGCCGCCAACTCAATCCTTGGCGTTGACACATATGCTCGCGCGTGCGTGCTCGCATATTTGCGCCGCGGATCATCGTCAAACCCGCATCCAATGCGGCCGCAGCCGACCACGCCGGCGCGCAATGTCACTTCGCCACCGCCGCGCCCGCGCGCAAATATTCGTCGCGCATTTCTTCGTATTCGGATCGTAGCAGGCTCATACGAATCGCATCGTAATAGCGGAAATTCCGATATTGTTCCTGCCTCAGCACTCCTTCATGGACAAATCCCGCCTTTTCGTAAGCGCGCACTCCGCCGACATTTTCAGCATTCACGCCCAGCCACACTTTGTTTAAGTTCAGCTTCTCGAATCCGTAAACCACCATCAGCTTTGCGCATTCCGTCCCGATGCCTCGATTCCAGATCCGTTTGTCGCCCAAGAACACGCGGAATTCCGCGGTTCGCATCACCCAATGGATTCGATAAAGGCCCGTCGTTCCCACAAACGCCTCGGATTTTCGGTCGCATACTGCAAACGCCACCTCATCCGGATTGTTCCGATCGCGCTCCCAGTGCGCCGTCAGCAGCTCCAGATTAGTCGGCAGCAGGCCCATGAATAGCAGCCGCGTCACTTCGGAATCATTTAGCCATCCGGCCAGCGATTCCAAATCTCTACGCTCCAGGCTTTTCAAGTAAATCTGCTGCCCTTCAATGAAAGGCGTCGTCATTTTGCGCCTGCCGCAAGCGCAGCGTCGCGCGCCATAATTGGTAGTCCTGTTTGCATCGAAGCTTTCGCCTGCTCTGCCAGCAAGAGCGATTCAGCGCCAGTTCTTCCATCCACAATTGGCTTCGCTTTGCCGGCAACGCAATCAAGCAAATGTCGCATTTCCCATTTGTAACTTTCCTCGAGCGTTCCGCAGTTATCGCACTCGGTCCAGTCTCGCTTCTCGCCATCGAAATACTTCGCTGTACGGCCGAACAGGTCAGCCTCGATTCGTCCTTGCGTCCCAATGATTTCGCACCGACGAGCTGCGGGCCGCTCGATATAATCCAGGTGGACGGAAACAATTTTATCAGGATAGGACATCAGTATTTCAGCAAGGTCTTCGGCATCCATCTCCAGGTCGCTGTACTTCCCTCCGGCGCAATAAATCACGTCGGGCTTACCGAATAGCAACAAGGCCATATCCAATTCGTGAACCGCGTCCAAAATCGCGCCGCCCCCCATCTCGCGTCGCGCGCCGTATCCCAAACGATAGTCTTCCCACGGATGGCGCCACGGCAAATAGGATCCAAAATGGAACCGCGCGCTGGTAATCCGCCCAATTTTCCGTTGCGACAGCCATTCCTGCACTTGGTTGACTATCGGGTCAAATCGAAAGTTGTATCCAACAAGCATCACGCGTTCTCGCGCTTCTGCGGCACGTACAAACGGCAGGACTCCTTCCATCGAATCAGACAACGGTTTTTCGATAAATAAATGACAGTTATTCTGCAGGGCCTCCTGCGTCAACCGCAGATGCATGCTCGTAGGAACGCAAATCAGCGCAATTTCAGGTTTTTCCTCGTAAGCTTTCACCGTAACATCAAAAGCCTTTGCATCAAGTTCGCGCGCCACCGACGCTGCGCGCTCTATCTGCGAATCAACCAGCAGCAAATCCGTTATTCCCAGCTCGCGCAGATTTCTTGCATGCCGCTGCCCAATCGATCCGCAGCCTAGAATCACAACCTTCATATGTTCAAAGCCGGCCAAAAATCAGCTCAGCGCGCAGCCGCCATGACGCGCACATCATGGCCGTCACGTTGCTCGCATTTTCCTGAGTGGCCCTCCAGCTCAAGACCAGCAATCAGCGCCCTTATCGCGTCGTAACCAAGCCACTCAGAGTTCGTGTTGCTGGCATATTCAAATGAGTCCGAACAAGGTTCGCCCGACTTCCAGTTTTTTGTATCCCACCATTGAAAATCCGGTTGAACCACGAAAAAATCCTCTAGTTCAACCGTATGCCGCGCGTCGTCCCTCGGAACCATCACTTCGTGAAGTTTTTCGCCCGGACGAATTCCCACAATTTCCACGGAGCATTCTGGCGCGATCGTGTGCGCCAAGTCGCAGATACGAATGCTGGGGATTTTTGGAACAAAAATTTCGCCACCATGCATCCGCTCGACGCAATGGACCACGAATCTCGCTCCTTGTTCCAGGGTAATTAAAAAACGCGTCATTCGTTTGTCGGTGACCGTGAGCTTGCCTCTTTTCCGCTGCTCCCAAAAATATGGAATCACGCTGCCGCGGCTGCCGGCAACGTTGCCGTAGCGCACCACGCTCATGCACGTTTTTCGCGCGCCCGCGTAGGCATTTCCAGCCACAAACAGCTTGTCAGCGCAAAGCTTTGAAGCCCCATATAAATTAATTGGGTGCGCGGCCTTATCGGTGCTCAAGGCGATCACTCGTTCAACACCGCAATCAATCGCCGCGTCAATCACATTCGCCGCGCCGATGACGTTCGTCTTGATGGTCTCAAAAGGGTTATATTCCGAAGTTGGGACTTGCTTTATTGCGGCCGCGTGTATGACTACATCCACTTCATAGAACGCGCGATACAGCCGCTCTTTGTCTCGCACATCCCCGATGAAGTACCGAATATTGCCGGCGTCGAAGCCCTCCGCCCTCATCGTAAACTGCTTCATTTCATCGCGGCTGAAAATGATGATTTTCTTCGGTTGGTATTCGGCGAGCAGCAGGGACGTGAGTTTTCTGCCGAAACTGCCCGTTCCTCCCGTTATCAAAACGGTTTTGTCATTCCAAGTCATATCGTCCCTTTCCTTCATGCTTTCGCTCCGCCGCCTTGGTAAGTTCTCCAGCTCGAGGGCCCGCCGATGGGACGAATATCCTCCGCGTCCACGTCCACGATCACCGATCGCATGATCAAATCAAGCGACAGCACCAGCCGCAGATTGCCTTTTCGCCGCAGCACAATCCCTTCCATCCCCGCCAAAGGTCCTCTCATAATTCGTACTTTGTGGCCTTCGCTCAGGTAGGGGTGTGGCTGCATCTTGATCTGACACTGCAAGCCGCCACGCAACGCTTCGATTTCGCAGTCAGACAATGGCGCGGGCTTGTCTCCGAAGCCGACCAGCCGTGCCACGCCGGGCACTTTCAAGACTTTCAATCGCTCCGCCAAAGCCAAGCGCACAAAGACGTAGCCAGGAAACAACGGCAGTTGCAGCCGCACGCGCCGATCTTTCCATTGATGAACCGCTTCATAGAGTGGCAGGAAGTGCTCGACGCCGCGCCCTACAAGCTGCTCGGCAACGCGCTTTTCATGGTTAGCAGAGGTGTACGCAGCGTACCAAAACGCAGCATCCTGAACGTGCTGTGTCCCCGAATTGCGGCTCATTTCAATCAATGTGGCCTTGGTGTCAGTCATGCCGGCCTACGTTGCGTTGGTCTGTTAAGCGTTTCAGAACCCCTCGCGTTATAATTCGGCATCGTGGACACAGCTCCGCCCCGCAACCTACAGGCCGTCGTAATCTAAGTGCTTGTATCTAAAGCTTGTGAGTGAGATTCGGCGCCCGCTCAACGCGCGCAGCAGGCCCTACATGTTCCATTTCGGGAAACGAAACTCTCTCGTTCGCTAAGCCGTTCATCATGCGCTCGCCTTCTCCCGTTCGTTGAGGGCCCGGCTACGCCTCTCGTAATACCCCGTATGGTAGTAGCCTGCGTCGCGCAGATTCACGTCGTTCAGCACAGCGCCGATAACATGCGCACCCACCGCGGTCATGCAGCTTTCCGCCCGTTGCGCTCGTTCACGCGAAGTCACCCCTGCTTTGACCACCAGCACAGTTCCCTCGGCTACAGCCGCTAGAATTCGCCCGTCTGTAATGTTCAGCACCGGGGGCGCGTCCACCAGTACGAAGTTGTAATCATTCATTGCGTCCTTAATGAGCGCTTCCATCCGCTCTGACGAAAGCAGCTCCCCGGGATTGGGCGGTTCAGGACCGCAAATCAAACAGTCCAAACCCTTGGCGTTCGATACCTGCACAAGACTGCGCCATTCTCCGAGTCCTGCGAGGTGGTTGACTAAGCCCGATGACCCTGAGATGTGAAAGAAGTCCTGCACTCCCGGGCAGCGAATGTCTCCGTCAATCACCAGCACTCGTTTCCCGAGCTGTGCCAGAGAAAGCGCCAAATTGCAGCACACCGTAGTCTTGCCTTCATTTGCTTCGGCGCTGACAATGGCCAGCGACCGAGGCGGCCTCCCCGCGGTGGAAAGCAATATGGAGGTGCGCAAAACTCGAAATGCCTCGCGGAGATCAGAGAATCCATCGGTACCGCCATCAATCCGAATCCAGCCATCCTGCCCTTCCGCGTCAACCGCTGCCCTCAAATTAGTTCGTGGATGATGGCTCAAGGCGAAACGAGGCCCGCGGAGGACTTTCCTCTTGCCAGTTGCTCGTTCCCTCGGAATCAGCCCAAGAATCGGCAAATGCAAAAAATGCGCCACGTCATCGGGCGACTTGACCGTATTGTCCACACGTTCCTGAACGCACGCGAGTCCCGCGCCGCCCGCTAGACCGAGCAACAAACCAAAGGCCAAATCTAGGGCCATTCGCGGGCTCACTGGCTGCGCTGGCGGCACTGCGGGATCAACTACGCGCACATTGCTCGCCTTCAATCCGGCGGAGACGCCCGCCTCTTTTAGCCGTTGCAAAAGCCCCTCATACAGTTGCTTATTTGTATCCACCTCGCGCTTGAGGATGTTGTACTGGACAGATTCTTGCGCGGCCACGTTCGCTTGCGTTTCCTGCTGCGCAAACGCCTTCTTCACCAGGTCTTCCCGATGGACGGCGGCGAAATATTCATCTGCGACATGCCGCTCCGCCTCGCTCCGCTGCTGCTCCAAGAGCTGCCGTGTACGCTTAATCTGGCTCTGAATCGCCTTCATCTCCGGATAGCCTGGCTTAAAGCTCGGCGCGAGCTGCGCCTGTTTCTGTTCCAAGTCGGCCAGCCTCTCGGACAAATCCTGCGTCACTTTGTTGTCGAAAACGCCCGGCAGCGCGCTGTAATCTCCCGCTTCAGCCAGCCGGAACACAGATTCCGCCTGATACCGCTGCGCCTGCGCTTGTGTAAGCTCATTCTGCAGTTGCTGCAAGCGCTCATTTGCGGCGTTCTCCGTTTCTCCCTTGTCGTTCTCGAGGTACAGCAAACCTTTTGCCTGGGCGTACTGTTGCAATTCGTCTTCAGAGTTTTTCAGTTTGATTTTCAATCCGTCTAATTGTTGCCCAAGCCATTTCGTCGCTTTTTGCGTCGCATCCCAGTGAATTTTCAAGCTTTGCTCGATGTAACTTTCTCCCAGCGTATTAACCACGCTCGCCGCAAGTTTAGGGTCTTGCGAATCGAACGTCACCCGTATCAAACGGCTGCGCGGTATCGGAATCACGTTCAGCCGTTCCTCGAAATTCTGCAGCACGCGCTGCTCATCCGCCGCCGCTCCAAGCCTTCTTCCAGAGTTGAATTCTTTGCGCTTATCCAAATGCAGTTGCTGAATCACGTCGCGTGCTAGGCTGTCACTCTGCAGAAGCATGTACTGTGTCTCGATATAGTCGCCGGTGACGTTCTCGATTTGAAAAAGCTCCCGGACAGTAACGATGTTTGGATTCTCCTGTTCAATCTCCAGCAGCGCTTTGGCCTCGTACATTGGCTTCTGCTTTATCGTCCAGAGCAGCGCTAGCCCAAATACCATCACCGCCATCAAGATTGCGCTCCGCCGTCTTTTCTGAATGATCCGCCAGTACGCCCGCACAGTTGCTGCGCTGTCCAGTTCATTGACTCGCGCTGCCATCGGTTTGCTGCGCGGGTTCACCGCCTCTGTTCCGACCAATTGAATTTGGTTCTCTTTGTCCATGAAACTATCGGCGGTAAACGATCAGCCCCCCGGTAATGGATAGCGCCGCTTCAGTGCCTCGGTAAAATGCCGCCTTGGTAGCGCTATTAGGAATGAACAAAATATCTTTTGACGCCAGCACGGGATCAGCCTCTTTTCCCGCAAGGATGCGTTTCAGATGGATGGGAATCTCTTCTCTCGACCCATTCTTGCCGGTGCGAATGATTCGTGCTCCCTTTTCGCTGGAAGTGCTCGTCGTTCCTTCAGCCAGCGCCAGCGCCTGCAACACGGAGATATTTTCGTTCGTCCTCAACAGGAATCCGCCCGGCTTCCTCACTTCACCCACCACGTACACAATTCCCGCCCGAGGCACTTTCACAACGTCTCCCGGATTCACCTCTACGTTATAGACAGGGTTCGGCGAAGACAGCAGTTCCTTCAAATCGACTTGCAGCGACTCTCCGCCTGCATTTACGCCGGACACGATTGGCTCCGCCTTGGCCGATGAAATGGGGGAGTTCGCAGCCTCCGCAACACAGGGATAGGTAGGGTTTGCGTAGGCGCTGTCTGTGGTCTCGCCACGGCGCATTATGATTACTTTGTCGCCGGCATCATCAGCCAAGCCCTGAGCCATGGACAACACCTCAATCAGGCTCTCCGGACCTTGTATCTGGTAGACTCCAGGCCTTTCCACCGCGCCAAAGACAGAGACTGGGTGGCTTTCCACCTCCTTCACAAAGACATTCACCTGCGGATCCGTCATGTAATTCCGCCGCAGCAGCGCTTCGATCAGTCTTTCCAGTTCCTGACTGGTCAGCCCAGCGGCATCTACACTTCCAATCAGAGGAAGCGATATGGAGCCCTGCGCAGGCACGCGTACAGTGCGGCTCAGGTCTGGCGCGCCATACACTGAAATTTCCAGCAGGTCGCCTGCCCCAATGCGATAGTCTTCTGCGGGAGTGCTGCGGATATGATCTCGCGCAAGCTCCAGTAAACGCTCGTTATAAGCTTGAGCGGTGCCCTTCACCACTGCGCCCGATTGTTTACCCTTCGGATTTCCCTGCTGAGTCCGCACAGCACTCTTCGCGCCAACGAGAACAGGGAGTAGGCTCAGACACATGAAGACGGCGCAGACCAAGCCGGCTTCATTCTTGAGGGCATAAACCGATTCGGTTAACCACCAGAACAGGCGCCATTTAGACGAGCGAACAAGATCGCTTCGGTTAAATCCCACCGTATCTCCCAAGTCTTCAGAAACGCCTTGCGCCTACACAAATCCTGGCCCTGCTTGCACGCTTCGAGTGTGTGGCCCACTAATAGTGTCGAAAGACCTTTCTTGGCAAGCGGCAAAAGGCGACATTTTGCGACTTGACGTGCCTGGAATGTCGTGTCCTGTGGAAAACTCAGCCAAACCCTAGTATCAAAGGTACTAACGGCAGTTCGCGTAATATGCCCAATGTCGCGTCAAGAGCGCGGCAAAATATAATTACTTTATGTTTACTTACAGCTATTGTTAAAATAAGACTAACCAGCTAGAATGCGTACCACAATTAGTTTCTATTTTGATTGGGAGATTCTCTGTGGATGCGCGGCCAGAAGCGACTGCTGTTCCTTTTTCTCCTGCGGACCGCCTGGATTCCTGGAAATCCGTTGCGGCCCACCTGCACCGTGACATCCGGACGGTTCAACGCTGGGAGGAGTCGCAAGGTCTTCCCGTCCACCGCCTGCAGCACTCGAAGCAAGGCTCAATTTACGCCTATAAATCTGAGATCGATTCCTGGTCAACTTCCCGCCAACCAGTTTCGTCAAAGCCGAAACTTCCGCAAGCCAAGCGCACTTCGCAATCCGCCGCAGAAATCAAATCGCGCTATCTGCGGCCTGCCATTTACGCGATCCTCGGCGTTGCCATTGCCCTTTCGGGTTTCTCACTCGCGCGATTCTTCTCGAGTCGCCAACACCCTCAGGTCACACATTCCATTACCGTCAAACCTATAGCTATCGCGGTCTTGCCGTTCCAGGATCTTTCGCCCAATTCAGAAACGAGCAGCCTGGCGCACGCTTTCACCATCGCCTTAATCAAAGATCTTCAGCGCTCAAAGTCGATTCATGTGATTAACGCCGAGCCAGTGGCCCACACTGCCCGCGATTTGGATAGTGTCCGGCACATTGTCAACGTTCTCCACGCCGATGAGGCCGTGGAAGGTTCCATCCGCCGCGAAGGTGATCGCATCCATATCACCGCACAACTCATTGATACCGCCACGGGAACCGTCGTTTGGACTACGCAATTTGAGCGCAAAACTCCCGATGCCCCCGCAGTGCAAGAGCGAGTCGCCCATGCGGTGGCAGTCGAAATTGAAAATGCGTCGCCGTAAACGACGCTTAGCTGCTCCTCTTACGCTACTCTTAGCAGCTTGCTTCTAGCGTAAAACAAAGTATCACAGGGTTCGCGTAATGATCTGAAGGGAGCGCGGACGGTCCGGATCCAATTCCTTCACCTCCGCCAGTTGCGCAGCAAAAAGCTGGCCCGGCACGATATACGGGATCGCGCTGTAAATCTCCGGAATTTTCCCCGGCACGCGAATCGCGCGCGTGACTCTCGGCAGCCGGGCATCGCTTGAAGTAATCGCAATTGTTTCTGCGCGCAGTCCCGCAAGACGCTTTATCAATCCACGTTGCTCGATGAATGTTCTCCCCGCAGGCGCCAGCAGAATCACCGGAAAATCGCGCTCGATCATGGCGATGGGTCCATGCAGAAAATCAGCCGACGAAAACCGCTCGGCCACGATGTAGCACGTCTCCATCAGTTTCAAAGACAGCTCGAACGCGTTCGCGTAGTTCAAGCCTCGCGCCACCACAGCGCACTGCCGCATGTAGCGGTACCGCTGAACCATCTCCCGAATCTCCGCCGCCAGCTTCAGTGTTTCCGCCACTCGCGCGGGAATCTCGCTCGCCGATTCCAACGCGATCTGCCGCCCGAGCGCGAACGCCAGCAAATACAGAATCATCAACTGCCCGGTATAGGTTTTTGTAGCTGCGACCGACTTCTGTTTCCCCGCGCGCACCAAAAACGTATCGTCCACCGTACGCGTCATCGCCGATCCGGCTTCGTTCGTCACAGCAATAGTGTATGCTCCCTGCTTTCGCGCATTCTTCAACACCAGATTGATATCCGTGCCCGCCCCGGATTGCGAAATCCCAATCACTAGCGCCCGGCGCATGTCCAGCCGCGCATGATAAAGCGTATGCACCGAAGGAGCGCATAGCGACACCGGAATTCCCGTGGAAATTTCCAGCAGATATCGCCCAAAGAGCGCGGCATTATCTGAAGTTCCGCGCGCCACTAGAACGATCAGGCGAAAATCCCGCGCCGCGGCGAATTTTTTGAACTCCGCCGCATGAGCTTTTTCCGCCTCGAAAGTTCGCCGCAGCGCCCTCGGCTGCTCATGAATCTCGTCCATCATCCGCGACATGAGCGCCTCGTCCGGCAATGTGAATCCGCATGCCTCAATTGCCGCCTCGCCATCCCGGCCCGCGAAGCGCTCGCCCGGCCGTTGCGCCGGTCAGCTTCCCATGCTCGAATTCCAGTTGCCCGTTCACAAGAACGTAATCGATCCCCTCAGACATCACGTTTGGGTCCGCGTATGTTGCCTTATCGATGACCGTCTTGGCATCGAATACCGTCACATCCGCGTAAAATCCAGGCTTCAACAGCCCGCGGCCGACCAAATGTTCCCGTTCCGCCGGCAGAGAAGTAATCTTTCGAATCGCTTCAGCCATCGGCAGCAAATGAAGGTCCCGCGAATAATGCCCGATGAAGCGCGGCATTGATCCCCATGCCCGCGGATGATTGTGCGGCTCGAAAAGCGGCCCGTCGAGAGAGGTCTCATTCGCATCAAGCCCGATGCTCGTCCAGCGCTGCTTCAGTCCGTACTGCAAATCCTGCTCGTTCGCGATGAAGTAGAGCGCTCCGGTTTGGGCTTGATCCGCGATGATGAAATCGAACAAAGCGTCGAGCGGATCTTTTCCTTCGGCCTTCGCCATCTGCGCCACAGTCATTCCATCATATTTCTTCAGTTGCGGATTCACCACTCCGGAAATCATCACGCCGGAGGCGCCGCCGCTGTCAAAGTACAAATTTTCCCACTCCGGGTGGTCCGCAGCCATTTCCGTTTTAATTCGCTTTCGAATCGCCGGATCGTGAAGTCTCGCGAGCAATTTCTCCGCGCCGCCATTCGCCACCCACGGTGGCAGAGAAGAAGCCAGCGCCGTCGCGCCCGCCAGATAGGGATACATGTCGGCCGCGATATTCAGCCCCGAATCTCTCGCTGCCTGAATTTTGGCCACTAATTTCGGCATCGAGCCCCACCGCGATTTTCCGCTCACTTTCAAATGAAAAACTTCCACCGGCAAATTCGCCTGGCGTCCTATCTCGATCGCCTCATTGAGCGCCGCCATTTCCGTTTGGCCTTCGCTGCGCATGTGCGTCGCATAAATTCCGCCATATTGTGACGCCACTTTTGCTAACGCGATCAGCTCATCCGTTTTTGCATAGTGCCCCGGTGGGTAAATCAGCGCAGTCGAAATGCCCAAGGCCCCTTGCTGCATCGCCTGCGCCACCAGTTGCTCCATTTTCCCGAGCTCGGGCGGTGTCGGCTTGCGATCGTCATCGCCGATCACCGCTTCGCGAACTTGCGCCGCGCCCACATACGTTCCCAAGTTCAGCGGCGTCCCCGACTTTTCCAGTCGGTTAAAATATCCGTCCAGATCCGTCCAGTCGACCGTCAAATGGTATTGGTCGAGAAATGGCTTCATCGGCGCTATCGTCCGCTCATCCTGCGGCGCAATCGAGCCTCCCTCGCCGGTAATCTCGCTCGTGATTCCCTGCGAAAGTTTGCTCAGCGACCGGTTGTCAATCAGCAGCGAAGTTTCCGATTGCCCCAGCATGTCAATGAATCCGGGCGCTACGATTTGCCCCGTGGCGTCAATCGTCTGCTTCGCGCTCGCTCCCTCCAGCTTCCCTATCGCCGCAATTTTGTCTCCGCGAATTCCAATATCCCCCGCATACCACGGATTTCCGGTCCCGTCGAGAATGTGCCCGCCGCGAATAATCACGTCGTAACTTTCGCCGCGTGCCGCGCCCGCGTCCTGTCGCATCGCCGAGCGTATTCCTACTGCTGCAATTCCCGCCACAAACACCGCCAGCACGCCAACTGATATTCGCAGCTTCATCCAAGCTCCTTTTCTTCTCGCAGCCCAAAAATGGGCGTGGCTATTGCCTTCCCGTTTCGCTTACTCGCTCGAATTTTAAGCCCTCGGTCCGCAATTCAGTGACGTCGCCGTTTCCGTCCAAATTGAACGTGACTCGCGACTTTCCAAATCCGCCCAAATTCGCCACAAACGTATCATATTGAAAATGCTCCAACACCCCCGTAAACGAATTGAATTGCATTTGCAATTCATCTCCTTCAAGAGATATGACCACGTCGCCATAGGCCTTATTGCGATACCTCCCCGCGTATGCTGCCAGCTCGCGCGATGGATGAGTGTCAGGATGCTGCGGCGTCGCCGCTGCTTCTTCGGCTTTCTGTCCCATGGCGCTAAACCGCTCTCCAACTTTCGCAAAGTACGTGGTCCAATCCTGCGCCGGCAACTTCAAGAATTCGTCAATCAAGTGATAGCCCAGCCCCTCGCGCACCGGCGTGTGATCCAGATTCGTCAGTATGACAAAGCCTGTGTGTACTTCCGGAATCAGCACCACGAGCGAAGCAAAACCGTCGATGTCGCCCGGATGCAGCAAAATCTGATGACCGCCATAATCCTGTATGAACCACCCCATTCCGTAGCTCAACTGCAGCGCCTTGGGAAAGAACAGCTCAAACTCGCCGCCGGGCGGCACCACAATTTGCGGCGTATGCATTTCTTTCATGCTCTGCGCGGAAACGATTTGCTTCCCGTTCGCCATTCCGTCATTCAACTGCATGGCAATCCACTTCGTCATGTCGCCGACGCCGGCGTTGATCGAGCCAGCCGGCGCCACGTTATCTATATTTCGCCATGGAATAGTCACCACTTTCCCGTCGCGCTCATCATGCGGAGTCGCGTAATCCGGGGCTTTCTGCGCATCCGTCGCGCTGAAGTCCGCGCCAGTCATTCCCAGTGGCGTCAAAATCTGCTCGCGCACAAACTGCTGCCACGTTCCTTCGCTCGCTTCTCCCACTGCATATCCCGCCGTCGCGTACATCACGTTTTGATATTGGAATTTGGCGCGAAATCCCGCCTCCGGCTTGATGTAACGCACGCGCCGTATAATCTGCTCTAGCGGAAGCGACGTGCCATACCACAGCAAATCCGTCCCGCCTAAGCCGGTGCGGTGCGTCAGCAAATCGCGCATGGTCACGTTCTCGTCTGCCAGCGGATCGTATAAATGAAAGAACGGAATATATTCATCCACGCGGCCGTCCCAGCGCATCTTCCCTTCATCCACCAAAATCCCCACTGCCGCCGCCGTAAACGCTTTGGTGCACGAGCCGATATCAAACAGCGTGTTCGGCGTCACTGGCTGCCCGGTTTTAATGTTCCGCACGCCAAATCCCTTCACGTAAACGTCATTCCCGCGCACGATTCCAACCGCCAGGCCCGGCACTTTCCAATCGTGCATTTCTGAAGTGATATAGTTCTCAAGCGGCGTCCATTGCGAATTGGCCTGCGCCTCCGTTTGCGCGTGCGTCGCCACTGAAAATACCAGCAGGCATGCGAGCGCAATCGCGGTCCTTGCCATACCTTTCTTCATTCCATTCCCTCCCAGAAATCGGCAGCGCGCATGGTATCACACCCTTTGCGTTCGGAGCCTGCATCGCGAGAATCATTTGTTTCACCGCCACCTCGGGCGCAAGAAAAAACGGGCAGCCGCAAACGCGCTGCCCGCTTCGATTCGCAATTTAGAATTGGGATTAGATGCCCGGACTTGCTGCCTTCTTCTTCGCCATCGGTTTCGCCATGCCAATTATTTTCACTGATGTTACGTGAATTGTATCACCTTCCATCGTGCCATAGACGCGCACGTGATGGGAGGCATGCTCAGCTACCGCCGATTGCGGATCCAATTGATACACCTTGTGGTTCAGCGTGTCATACAGAACATACTTCTCTCCTGCCGCTACGCATTTCTCGATGCAGGCCTTGTTTGTTCTCATCTTTGCGTTCATTGCACACTTGCTATCCGTAACATACCCGGGCCACGACTTGGTCGCGGTCTTCGCCGGCGGAGCCGCTAGCCCCGCGCTAGCCGCGAACACCAAAGCAGCCATTCCCAACATCGCGCGCTTCAACATGTGTTTGCATCCTCCTCAGAGTACACCTTTTATTGCTCGACTCCGGGCTGAGTCAGCTATTTACTCTGTCACAATTTCCGGCCCTTGTCCATACACGCCAACCCTCAGCAGTCGCTCAGTTTGAGTTTTCTCAACCCGACAATAGCGGCCAAAATTCAGAGTGAACCACTCACCGATCCCGCAAGCGCTAGCTGTCGGTTGGATTATGGCTGGTCGTTCACCACGTCCCCATTCGGTGGTGGGTCAGTTTGAATTTTCTTGACCGTGACACAAGGAGTCAAAATTCAAACTGACCCATTACCCCCCATTTAGAATGTTTGACAATCCTCCCTTGCCGACATAGCCTCCCTCCTGAAAATGTCCGCGACAGGCCCAGTTCCCTATCGCCCCCATCCGCATCTCTACGAAATTAACACTTGGGCCTGGCTCGAAGAACTTTCCATCAAGCTCGGCCGCCGCATCTCCCTGGCAGATGTTCCCGACGCAGAATGGGACAAAATCGCCAGCGTCGGATTCGATTTCGTATGGCTCATGGGCGTTTGGGAGCGCAGCCCCGTCAGCCGCAGTTTTTTCCAGACCGATCCCTCCAGTTTCGCGGGATTCGACCAGGCGCTTCCCGGTTGGAAATTGAGCCAAATCGTCGGTTCACCCTATTCCGTGCGTCAATATCAGCCAGACCCGCGCATCGGCTCCTGGAAGGATCTCGACCGCGCCCGCGAGCAGCTGCACGCTCGCCACATCGGCCTGATTCTCGATTTCGTCGCCAATCACACCGCGCCCGACCATCCTTGGGTCGCCGCTCATCCTGAATACTATCTTCGCGGCTCACAGGACGATTTTCGCAAAGATCCTGCCGCATTCTATCTGGTGCCGACGGACAATCCGTCCGCCGAGCCTGCCCTCTTCGCTCACGGACGCGATCCCTACTTCCCTCCCTGGCGCGACGTCGTGCAACTCGATTATTTCCGGCCAGCCGCGCGCGCCGCTCTCATCGCCCAGCTCAGCGAAATTTCGCAGCACTGCGACGGCGTTCGCTGCGATATGGCCATGCTCGTTTTGAACGATATTTTCGCGCGCACCTGGGCCCCGCTCCTTGCCGGACGCAAAGCTCCGCCTCGCGAATTCTGGAGCGAAGCCATTGCCGCTTTACCGCGGGAATTTGTCTGGCTCGCCGAAGTCTATTGGAATTGCGAAACGCCCGTCCAAAAGCTCGGCTTCCAGTTCACCTACGACAAAGGCCTTTACGACGCGCTGCGTGACGGCGACATCACCGGCGTCCACTCCCGCATCTCTGCTCCTCTCGCTGCGCAACTTCACGCCGCTCGCTTTCTCGAAAATCATGATGAAGACCGCAGCGCCGCCGTTTTCGGTAGCGCCAAACTCGAAGCCTTTGCCACTCTAATCGCCACTCTTCCCGGAATGCGCTTCTACCATCACGGCCAGCTTGACGGCTGCAAAATTCATCTGCCCATTCCCCTCGCCGTCGCTGCCACGGAAAAATCCGACGCGCCTACGCGCAGCTTTTATGAGCGCATTTTAAAGCTCTCGAGCGAGCGCGCCTTTCACTCTGGCGAGTGGAATTTGCTCGACGTCAGCTCTGCGGGAGACAATACATTTCTCAATCTCGCCGCCTATCAGTGGCTTTCGAACAGCGAGCGCAGAATTGTTGTCGTGAATCTCGGCAACGCCACATCACAAGGACGCGTGCGCATCCCGCAAGGAATTTCGTCCGCGCTGCAATACACGTTTCTCGACCAGCTTCACGACGTTCCCTATCAGCGCTCCGGCCTCGAAATTCTGCAATCCGGCCTCTACGTCCGCCTGGACGCTTTCCGCGCCCACCTCTTCTCTGTCACACCTGATTGATCTTCGCCTTTTGCCGAAGTCTGATTCAACGTGAGCCTGTGCGCCTTTTCCTGTCATCCCGGACTTGGTCGCCGCCTCCGCGAACGGCGTTGAGGGATCTGCCTTTGCCTCTGTCTTGTGGGTCGTGGCTTCAGAGTCTGTGTGGCAACGCGAGAATCTTCGTGGGTCGTGGCTTCAGCCACGACATACCGCCAGCAGAATTAGTGCGGCTTTAGCCGCTGAAGTACGGATCTTGCAAACTCTCACGCAGCCTCTGACGTCGTCCAGAAAAACTAGCTTTCAGGAGCAGCGAGGGGCTCGGCGGGGCGCGGCCTCAGGCGGAACACGAAGCGCAAAATCACATAGGCGACAGGGCCGGTGGCCAGCAGCAGCGGCGAATAGCGCATCACGAACGGCTCGCTGTACATTATTTTTATCGCGCACAGGATCGCCGGCAAAATAATAATCGCGGCCATGCCGATCCGCCCGCCAGGGACGCGAAAACGTCGCGGAGCCGCCGGCGCTTTTTGCCGCATGCGCCACGCGGAAAGCAAAGTGAGCAGAGAAGTGGCGATGCGCGTCCAAATGTAAATATCCACCAGCGCTACCACGTCGAACTTCGCCAGAACGCAGTAGACCACCAGCGAAATTAAAATCGCGTGCGCCGGCGTTCCGTAGCGCGGATGAATTTTCCCGAGGCTTTGCGGAAAAAATCCATCTTCCGCCATGGCCGCGGGAATTCTCGTCGTGTACAGAATCGTGCTGTTCGAGAGCGCCAGCGTGCCGATCACAGATGCCACCAGCATCGCCACGCCGAGCGGCTTGCCGCCCACCAGACGCGACGCCGTGACAATGTAGCCCGTGTTCCACGCCGTCCAGTTCCCCAGCGCCGCCAGCGCGAACATCGCCGGCACGATGTACGTCACGATGATCAGCGGCGTGTTCCACACCAGCAGTCGCGTGAACGTGCGCTGCGGATCTTTCATTTCGCCCGTGATGCTCGATAGTTGTTCGTAGCCCGCGTAATTCCACATCGCCAGCGCCAGCCCTGAGCCAAACACCGTGCCCAGCGGTTTCCCGGGAGGCACAAACGGAAGCGCGGGATTGTAGTGCCAGTGGAACAGCGCCACGATGCAAAGCCAAATCACCGGAATGAAAACCGCGGTTTGCAGCACTACGGCGAACCAGCCCGCCACTTTGATTCCACGCAAATTCATCAGCGCCAGCAGAATCAACACCGCGCACGCCCCCAGCCAGCGCTTGTAGCCGGTGAGTCCGTAAGAAAGATAGTTCATCAGCAGCACGCCGTACATGCTGTTCAGCAGAAACGTGCCGGCCCAATTCCACCAGCCGCACTGAAACCCCCAAAAATCGCCGAACGCCGCGCGCGTCCAGCGGTAAAAACCGCCCTGCACCGGCATGATGCTGTTCAGTTCCGCGGAAGCGAGCGCGATGGGAATGCACCAGAAAAACGGCACGATCGCGAGAAACACGATGGCCATGCCCGGACCGGCGTCTTTGAAAATCTCTTCGTAGCCAAACGGCCCTCCGCACGTGTACCCAAAAAAAACCGCCAGCAGCGGAAGAAAGCCAATCTGCCGCATCGCCCCGCCCAACTTCGTTGCGGACGTGCCATTCTCGTTTAGCATGTCTGTGGATAATTTCTTGCCGCCGGCGTCTGCTTGCAGCGAGTTCGCAGTGCGGTTCGGGTTGGACATTTTGTCTGGAGTGGCGCGGAGAGCGACATCATAGTGAACCGCGCCCCGCAATTCAACGACATTCAGCAGAACGACATTTCCGGGAGGCTTTTAATCCTTGGCGGACTTCACGCGTGAACAAGGTCGCGGCGTTTCAGCCTGGGGAGCTGCTTGATGGATTTGCCGGCCTTCTTTTCGGCCCGGCGCAAGTCATAGAGACTTTGCAGATTGAGCCAAAACTGCCCGCTGGTGCCGAAGAAATGCGCAAGACGCAAAGCGGTATCGCCGGTGATCGCGCGCGTGCCATTCAAAATTTGTGTAACGCGATTCGTCGGCACACCGATTTTTCGCGCCAGTTCCGCGGCGCTCATATCGAGCGTTTCCAATTCTTCGGCGAGATGCTCGCCCGGATGAATTGCAATAAGTGCCATGCCCATACTCCTAGTGATAATCAACGATTTCAATATTCGATGGTCCCGGCGACCGATCGGACCACTCGAAACAAATTCTCCATTGATCATTTATTCGAATGCTGTACTGGCCTTTGCGGTCGCCGGACAGCGCCTCGAAACGGTTACCTGGCAGTACGGCTAAATCCGCGACTGTCACAGCCGCCTCCAAGCGGTCGAGTTTCAAACGCGCAGCGCGTTCAAATCCAGAAAATGCCTTAACCCATTTCCCCGCCGAGAAATCCCGAGTGCGCTTGTCTCGATAGCCGATGATCACCAGCTAAATGCTACCAGCGATTACGTGATACGTCAAGCGTAACGATGAGGCTCTCGCCGATGAGGTGCTGTCCACACCAACCTATAAGTGGCAGGAAGCGGCGCCGCGCTTGGCGAGGTACTGCTGGTGGTATTCCTCGGCGCGGTAGAACGGGCCGGCGGGCTTGACTTCGGTGACGATGGGACGTTTGAAAATGTGCGCCTTTTCGAGCGCGGCGATGGATTCGCGCGCCTCCGCTTCCTGTTCCGCGTCGTGGTAGAAAATCGCGGAGCGATACTGCGTGCCGAAGTCCGGGCCCTGGCTGTTGAGCGTGGTGGGATTGTGGTTCTGAAAAAACGCTGCGAGAAGCTCGCGATAGGAAACTTGCGCCGGATCGAATTCCACTTCCACCGCTTCCGCGTGGCCGGTCGTGCCGGTGCAAACGTCTTTGTAGGACGGATTTTTCGTAGTGCCGCCGGTATAGCCAACGGTAGTGGAAGTAACGCCCTTCATTTGGCGGAATTTTTCTTCGACGCCCCAAAAGCATCCTGCCGCGAAAGTGGCTTTAGCCATTTTGTAAAACTCCTCGCCCGCTAATTCTCCAACATAACTTTAGATGTTGCCACAAGCGAATGGGTGCGGTCGAGTTGGTCCTGCGAAGAACAAAAAGCCTCAGCGGTTTTAGACGAGTACCATTTACATTTTGTGAGTTGACGGTATGCTGGCCTTGCCTCATTGCTCGCCCATCCCTCGCGCGAAATCCGAGTTCCAAAGGAGGGAACGTGCCTCGAAAACCTCGGCGGAAGAAATCGCAGAAAAAACAAAGCAACTCGCGGCGAAAGAAATCGCCAATGACAAAAAGCAAGCCGCGCCGGAAAAAATCCCAACAAAAGCGCAGCGTGCCAACAAGCGCCACCCAGCAGACAATAATATCCAGCGAAGCGCGCCGTCCAATCCGCATTGTGCCCATGCATCCCGGCGCGGCGGCGGTGGCTGCTCCGGCTGCGGCGAAGCTTACGTACCGAGGCGGGCCATTGCTCACCGCTGTGCAAGTTTTCACCGTGTTCTGGGGCGCTGCGTGGCAAACCGCGGCGAATAGCGCGCTGGTGGTGCAGCTCAATCAATTCTTCGACTACATTTTGACCAGCCAGCTTATAGATCAGCTCAGCGAATACAGCGTGGCGGGCCAGAGCATCGGCCATGGCACGCGCACCGGAACAAAAGTGATTACTTCGCCAGCGCCCGGCGCGTCCGTGCAGGACAGCGACATACAAAATTTGATTCAGCAGGAAATCAGCAATGGAACTCTTCCCGCGACCACGCCAAATACGCTCTATTTTGTGTTTTTGCCGAATGGCGTGCAGGTGGTGCAGGGCGGCGGCGCGTCGTGCCAGGTGTTTTGCGGGTATCACGATTCGTTCGGCAACAATATTTATTATGCGGTGATGCCGTATCCGGGCTGTGCGGGATGCACCGGCGGGCTGGCGGTGTTCGATGCGCTGACGTCCACCACTTCGCACGAATTGTGCGAGGCGATCACCGATCCGGTTCCCGGACAGGGCTGGTATGACGACGCGAACGGCGAGATTGGCGATATCTGCGCATGGAAAACGCGGAAGCTCGGCAACTACACCATTCAACTGGAATGGTCGAACCGCGCCAACGCGTGCGTATAAAAAGCAGCGACCGGCGAGCAGCTCCACCTCACCCCGCGCTCCATAACCGAACGCGCCGGAAGTGGGCGGCAGGAATAATTCCTCGCCGTCCGATTCAGCTTCGGAATTATGTACGTCAAAAATCCTAAAGCCGCTCCCAGTAACCGCGTCTGGAGCCGTTCCTAATGAGCCGTCGTTTCTTCGAATCCCAGAGCGCATACCTCGGCGTGTTCGTTTCCCGTAGCTCCCCACTGGAGACAGCGCCCGCTTTACTGCACAGTTCAGGGAGATTTGAACGTACATATCGATAAAGGTCGGAGACGTGGAAGGTAGTCCCGTGCGGTCTCTTTTCGATCCACTCGAGTGCGGCACTATGGAGTTGGTGAGCCGCGGAATTGTAGTTGCCTCTCATTTTGACGCCTGCCTCTCTTTTTTGCGCTTGGTCGCCTTTCCCATTCTGCGCATAACTCCGCGGCCCACTTCCGAGTCACGGCTCTTCGCACTGTAGTTATGCTTTACCATCGCGAAGCATGCGTAACGCCATCCGGTCGCCGGACGGGAAAAAAATTAGCAACGTCCCCTCGAGATCTCTCTCCAACCCCTCTCGAACTGAAGGAGAAATACCTTCGCCATTTACGCGCTCGTCGTGATACTCAAAACGACAGCCACCCAGGGACACGAAAGAAACAGCGCCATCTTGGGAGATCAGGGCCAACCTCCCGTTCTCGACGCTGCACTCAAGAACATTAAGCCAAAGTACGATGTTATCGCCCGAAGAGAAGCTGACCTGCAATCGCCTCCTTTCAGATTCGAACTTCGAAATCAGCAAAGCCGCTTCACTTGGTGAAATCACGTTGTAGCCTACCGCCGTGGGGCTTGGTCGTTCTTAATTTCAGGGCCATCGTTGTCTTTCCATTTAACATCGCTTTCGTTTTTGCCGCGCATGCCTAGACCTTTTCGGCGACGACTTTGGCTTGGAGGAAGAGGAGCAGGTAATCCTGGCCGCCGGCTTTGGAGTCGGTGCCGGACATATTGAAACCGCCGAAGGGATGTACGCCGACTTTGGCGCCGGTGCATTTGCGGTTCAGATACAAATTGCCGACGTGGAATTCTTCAGAAGCGCGCGCGAGCTTCTTTTTGTTTTTCGTGTACACCGCGCCGGTGAGGCCGTATTCAGTGCCGTTGGCGATGCGCAGCGCGTCGTCGAAATCTTTTGCCGGAATGACGGCGAGCACAGGGCCAAAAATTTCCTCCTGCGCGATTTTTGCATTGGGCTTTACATCGGCAATCACCGTTGGCTCGATGAAGTAGCCGTCGCCTGAAGCCTTTCCACCGCCCGCGAGCAAGCGGCCTTCTTTTTTTCCCCCTTCGATGTAATCGAGAATGGTTTTCATCGCGGATTTGTTGATGACTGGGCCCATGTAATTGTCAAAATTTTCCGCCGGACCCACTTTCAGCTTTTTCACCTGCGGAATCAATTTCTCGATGAATTTGTCATAGACTTTTTCAGCGACAATGGCGCGCGAGCACGCGGAACATTTCTGCCCCTGATAGCCGAATGCCGATTGCGCGACACCTTCCGCTGCCGAATCGAGATCCGCTTCGTCATCCACGATGATGGCGTCCTTGCCACCCATTTCCAGAACGGTGCGCTTGATCCAGATTTGCCCGTCCGCCTTTTTCGCGGCGAGCTCGCCGATGCGCAGGCCCGCTTCTTTCGAGCCAGTGAACGCGATGAAGCGCGTTTTAGGATGCGCTACCAGCGCTTCGCCAGCGGTGGCGCCCGGGCCGGTGAAAAAATTCACCACGCCATTGGGAACGCCGGCCTCGCGCAAAATTTCCATGAAAAACGCGGCGACGGCGGGCGAATCGCTCGACGGCTTCATCACCACTGTATTTCCGGTGACGATAGCGGCCATGGTCATGCCGCCCATGATGGCTGCGGCGAAATTCCACGGCGGAATCACGATGCCCACGCCGAGCGGAATGTAAGTAAGATAATTTTTTTCGCCGGAATTGGGGATGAGCTTTTGCGGGCCGGCGAGGCGCAGCATTTCGCGTCCGTAAAATTCGCCGAAGTCGATCAGCTCGGCGGTATCCGCGTCGGCCTCTGTCCAAGTTTTTCCCGTTTCGTAGCACAACCAGGCGTTCATTTCGTAGCGGCGATTGCGCAAAATTTCCGAAACGCGAAAGCAGCAGTCGGCACGCTCGTCGGCAGGGACTCTTTTCCAGGACGCGAATTCGTGGTCCGCGGCCTCAACGGCCTGATTGGCCATTTCCACGGTGCCCTTCTGAAAAATTCCAATGACCTGATCGGGATGCGAAGGATTGGTGGATTGCGTTTTTTCTCCGGCAAAAACTTTCTGTCCGCCGATGAGCAAAGGATATTCGCGGCCGAGTTCGCCAGCGACTTTTTGCAGAGCCGCTTCCATGCGCTTGCGATTTTCGGACTTGGAGAAGTCCTTGATAGGCTCGTTCTTGAACGGGCCGCGACCGAGACTGGTTGCCGCGGATATCATATAACTGCCTCCTTGAGGATGCGCATGCGTCGAGCATGCGAAACTGCCATTATAGCGCATGAGGCGGCGAGCAACGAGGAGTGGCAAGCTCTCGGTAGTGCTCTAATTCTGTGTTGCTAGTTTCCTGAGCCTTCGCCTTCGATGATTCGCGCGAGGCATCGGCGCGTTCAAGGTCGATAGCACGTCGAAAGCTCGCGCAGACCTAAGAAGCTCCGCTCTGCGATGTAGGTCGCT
>DATGHO010000013.1:0-110366 GCA_035307965.1 Candidatus Acidiferrales bacterium
CATCCATTGCCAGCGCAGCTGGGCCGGTCGGCTCAGCGCGTACCCCAAGCGCGAGAGCTCTCGCGCTTGGGGTACCTTCCCCCATCGAATTTGCATGATGACACTCTACCGAGTGTCACCAATCATTCTGAACGAGAACAGGTGGCCGGCCCTTGCTCACCCTGCCAGCCGAACGAGGTCCAAGCACATTGAGGAGATTCTGTTTTCGCTGACCACTGTCCACTGATCACTGACCACTGGTTTTTTCCTGCCACTCGTCACTTGTCACTCGCCACTGTCTCTCAACTCTTTTTCACCGCCGCCACTTTTTTCCTCGCCAATTCCAGCAGCTTTGCATTCACGCACACTTCAAAATACGGACGCGTCGTCGCCTCCCCGATTTTCCCGCCCGGCAACAGTTCCCGCGTCGTTCCTCGCCGCACCACAATCGGCTCCAGCGCGTCGCCCAGCGGCAATTCGCCGTAATACAATTGCGCCCGCTCCTTGCCCCACGGCATCGGAAAACTTCCCTCCAGCGGAAAGAGCGAAATTTCGCTCGTCAACTTCTGAAACCCTTCTTCATTCATCTCGATGCCATTCATGTTGAACCGCACCAGCAGCTCATCGCCTTCTTCTTCCGCCGCACCTTCCACAATCAGCGTTTGCAGCAGGAACACGCGAAACGGCGACGGATTTTTGTCGAACAGCCGCTTCGCCATTTTCGAGCAGCTCGACAAGCGATCCGACAAATTCAGCGCCTTCGAAATCATAATTTTCGATTCGCCGTCGGACCACACCGACGGTGCCGAATTCTGGAACGCCACGCCCACGCCCAATTCCAGCCGCGGCAAATTGCTGGCCTCCGCCTTCGCGTTGTACGCCTGCGTCACTTCGATAATTTCCCGCGCCAGCACGCACGCCTTCGCCACCGCGCGCTGGTTCGCGCGATTCGATTCCGTTTCGTAAATCGCCAGAATGATCGCGTCGCCTTCCAGGAACACTTTCGCCGCGCCGTGCCGCTCCAGCAGCCGCTTCACCGGCTCGTGCAGCGTCAAACTGAAATGCGAAGCGGGATTCAGCCCGCGCCCCAGCAAATCTTTGGTGATCTCCGTCGAGCCGCGCACGTCCGCCTTGATCACCACGTGCGAAACTACCGGATCGTCCGCCGCGCCGCGCTCGTCCGCAAACACAAGCTCGTACAAACTGCTGTTCGCCCGTGAAAGCTCGCGCTGCCGGTCCGAGCGCACCAAATTGATTTTTTCCATCAACGACGCCACGTGATGGTAGTTCCGCTTGTCGCGCCGCAGCCTCATCAAATCCTGCGCGAATCGCAGCGCCGCCGCGCGCGACTCTTCATGCGAACATTTTCGCAGCGCCTTCGACGCTTCCTCCACCCGCTTCAGCGAAAAATTCCGCGCCGGAAACTGATTCAGCACTTTTTCCACGCGCTTCAGCTCGTCGCGCGAAAGCAGCGCCCGCCGCAACTGCTGCAAGTGCACCGGAGGGCAAAAGTCATTCGCCAAATTGCACACTTCGTAGCTCGCCAGCACGTATCCCAGCAAATCTTTTTCTTCCAGCCGGTGATGCCACTCTTCCAGCAGCTTCGCGCGCACTTCTCCGTCGCCGCCGTGCCCCACTTCCGCCGAAGCATCAAACAGCCGCCGCGCATTTTGCGGATTGTTCAGGTAATCGCCCAGCCGCCCGCGAAATTCCTCGGTTAGGAAATCCACTTTCTGTTTCGCGCCATCCAGCTCCGGGCCGATTTCCTCCAGTTTGAACTCCAGATCCGCCTGCCGCCGCCGCAGCACCGCCAAGTTCATTTCCGCTTCCGCGCCGCCGCGCCGCTTGAAAATTCCCGGCAAAAAACTGTCGCCCGCGCCGACTCGTCGCAAAACATCTTCCTGCTCTTCTTCCAGTTTCGTCAGCTCGGAGCGCTTCGCCAGCGCCTGCTCCACCAATTTTCCGTGTGCTTCCTGCGCCTGCCGCAATTCCTGCGAAGTCGCGTCCGTAATCACGAAGTCGCGCAGAAAATCGATCAGCAGCGCGTCGAAATTCTCGAAGCGGTCCGGGTCCTGCAAGAAATTCCCCAGCAGAACGTAATGCTCCAGAAACAAAAAGTCGTCGTTGCCGTTTTCCACGAATAGCAAACGGTTCGTCAGCAAGTCGTACAGCTCCGCGAAATCCTCCCCAAAAAGCGCGCGCCGCGATTTCGCGAGCACCGTTTCGTCCAGTTCTTTCAGCGTATGGAACAGCGACTGCCCCACCCGCCGCACAATAGCCTTGCGGTTCGATTGCAGCTCCGCAATTTGCGCGCGCCGAACGTGCGCCTGCTCGCTGTGCTCGAACAGCGCTCCGCGCGCGCGAATGTCCTCTTTGCACTCCACCACCAGGCTCGCGAATTCGCTGCCGATTTCCTGAATCAGAAATTTCAGCAGCGCCAGCCGGAACAGCAAATCGTATTCGATGTTTTTTTCGAATTGCGCGCGCTTCACGCCCGATTGCAGCAAATCCGTCAGCAGTTTGCGAAATTGCGCCGCGTCCGACGTCCGCGACTGTCGCGCTTCGCGCCCCGACAATTGCCCCAGGTTCGCCGCGTTGCGCACCGCCACGGAAAGATATTGCCGCGCCGCTTCCAAAAATCGTGGGCTCAGATAAACGTCGTAATGGATGTTGTCAATTCCAGGCGTGAGTGAACCCAGGCGCAATTCGGCGCGGTACGGCTCGAGCTTCAAACGAGCCGGGCGGACCGGCGATGCAGTCGTTGATTCCGGCATGGAGGCATGCTTGCAGTAGCGGGTCAGTTTGAATTTTCTTGCAAACGGAGCCCCCAGGTCCCCGGTTAGGGGAGCCTGGGGACCGTCACACAAATAGTCAAAATTCAAACTAACCCATTACCAACTGCTGCTGCTCGTCCGACTCTAGCAGAATGCGCCCGCCCCGTAAGCCTCCGCCCCACCCCCGTTGCCCAATCACTTACGGTTATAGCCTCGCCTCTGTAGCGCAGAATCGCTTGCCCTCGGCGCTCTTTGTCGGGGCGCCTTCCGCGAATCTGCGGCTTAAACACCGCCTATTTTCCTATGCCTGCTTTACCGTTTCCGATTTGACTTTCAACTCTCAACTATCGACTATCAACTACGCGGCTGCCCGCGCCGCAAATCATGTACTCGTCGCCAGACCAGTCACAATCCTCCACCCAATGCCTTCACTTGAACCCCTCCGGCCAACGCTGCTCGCGTCCCGCCCTCGAAGACGGCTTCTGCGAACGCCACGGCCCTGACGCCACCTGGCGCTTCGCCTTCACCGCCCGCCGCAAAATCGCCGCCATTCTCCTCGCCGCCGCCATCCTCTGGCCCATCCTCCTCGACCTCTACCACGCCCTCCACCACTGAGCTCTGAAGTTCGCCGGCACAGTCCATCCTGATAATAGAAGTGGTAGTATCTGCGTGCAAAGGAATGCCGATGGGCCTTATATACGACGTCGCGATTATTAGGCTGCATCGGGGCAACCTAGATATGATCAGCATAAAGGGCCGTAACTCAGGGGCTCCGCGCCGCTCAAAACACCCTAAGACTGCAACTTCCTTATCTCGTCAAGATCCTGCCGGAACTGCAAGCCTGCCATCCCGCGTCAATCAATCTTCGGCTCGAGTCAGCGCTGCTAATCGAGAACCCCGATTACACGACGCCCCCGATCCCGTGGGCAGGACCGCCGGGCGAGATTTTCAGTTTTCTGAGGATCTCGCTCGAATTCCCAATCGGTGCCGCGGGTAGGCCAGCTTGGATCTACATTCCACATGACTCCCCGCATCTTCATAAGTGTTTCCATGTCGAGGTGATTTCTAGTTTTGTGGAGGGGATCTCATATGGAGTTAATTGCCAAATCAACATTCCTCGGCAACACAAAGAATCTACTTTAGTTCTTGTCTAACATCGGCGTCGCTCGAATTCGAACTGCGTTGTCACTTATTCACTTCTCTCATCGTAATTTTCCGCGCGTCCTCCCCCGCATGCTCCAGCTCAATCCTCATCACCGGCCAATCCGTCCTCATCCGCATCCGCTCCGGCCATTCCACAAACACAATCGCCGGCTCCGCGAAAATATCCTCGAGCCCCAGCGAATCGAATTCCTGCACTCCATTCACGCGATACAAATCCACATGGAAAACTTTCACCGGCCCGCTGAACGTGTGCACCAGCGTAAACGTCGGACTGGTGATTTCCTCCTCCGCCGCCGCGCCCAACCCGCTGATCATTCCCTTCGCCAGCGTCGTTTTCCCCGCGCCCAATTCGCCGCTCAGCAGCACCAGCAGCGGCGCGCGCATCTTCGCCGCCAGTTCCCTCCCCCGCGCAATCGTCTCTTCGCTCGAATGCGTAATTATATTTTCCATAATTCACTGTAGCTGCTTTTTCATGGGTGCTGTAGATTGAAAAGTCGATGAACTTGTCGCCATGCGCCCGCTTTTTTGGAGTGCGGCGGCTCGACGCCGCTTTGCCGCTCCGGTGAACGCCTCCGAGCAGTCGTCTCGTCTCACTCGGCGCCCTTCGAGCGGCGCGCGGCTCTATGCTTCTTACGTTCTCTAGCCACTAGTCACTAGCCACTGTCTTTTTGCATCGCGTCCCTCATCTGCGCGAACGCCTGGGGAATCGCGCGAATCAAATCCGTCGCCACCAGCGGCCCTTCGCCGAACTCCTCCGCCGCCAAATCTCCCGCCAGCCCGTGCAAATACACGCCCAGCGCCAGCGTCAGCGCCCAATTTTTTTCCGCCCCAAATTGCGCCGTCATTCCCGCCAGCATCCCCGTCAGCACGTCGCCCGTCCCGCCGCTCGACATCCCCGGATTCCCCGTCGAATTGATCCACGCCCGCCCATCCGGCGCCGCAATCACCGTCCAATTCCCTTTCAAAATCAACTGCGCATTCCATTCCGCCGCCGCTTTGCGCGCAATTTCCAAGCGGTTCGCCTGCACCTCTTTCGGAGTTTTGCCAATCAGCCTTCCCATTTCTCCCGGATGCGGCGTTACCGCCAGCATCGAATTCTGCGAACGCATTTCATTCGCGCAGCCGTCGAACGCATTCAGCCCATCCGCATCGAGAATCACCGGCACGCTCAATTTGCTCGCAATCACCGCGCGCACAAATTGCCGCGTCTCGTCCTGCGTCGTCAGCCCCGGCCCCATCGCCAGCACGTTTTTCCCTTTCAAAATTTTCGCCAATCCGCCCGAATCGAAAACGTCGCGCGCAATCGTTCCCGCCGCCGTAGCGTGCAGCGGCTCAGTCATAATTTCCGGCGCGAATCCCGCCACGGTCGCCAGCACCGGCTCCGGAGTAGCCACGGTCACCAACCCCGCTCCTGTGCGCAACGCGCCCTGCGACGCCAGCCCCGCCGCCCCCGCTTTTCCCACCGATCCCGCCACAATCAATGCGTGTCCGTACAATCCCTTATTCGAATCCGCTTTTCGATGGAATTGCATTCCCCTGAATTCCCACGGCTCGCTCCAGCGAACGTTGCTCTTGCCAACTTCTTCCACCAGTTCCGGCGGCGAGCCAATGTGCGCCACGCTGAGCCTGCCCACAAATGGCGCGGCGCTCGCGCTCAGCATCCCAATTTTCGGCGCGGTGAACGTCACCGTATAATCCGCGACAATCGCCGGCCCGGATGCCATCGCGCCTGCATCGCCGGAAATTCCCGAAGGAATATCCACCGCCACCACGCGCGCGCGCTCCTCGCGACGATTCACCACCTCAATCACTCGCGCAAGCAAACCCTCCACCGCGCCGCGAAGTCCGGTGCCCAGCAGCGCATCCACAATAATTCGCGCGCGCAAAACTTCCTCGCGCAGTGCTCCCCACGCCGCCGCATCGCCAACGCTTTTCACCTCAATTTTCCCGCTGCCGTTCGCGCCGCCATTTCTGCCGCTCGATTCGCTTTGCATTCTCTTGAACGCTTCCACCGCTTCTCCGCGCAGCTCCGTTGCATCGCCAAATAAAAACACCGTAGGCTCCGCGCCCATTTCGCGCAGCGCGCGCGCCGCCACGAATCCATCGCCTCCGTTGTTGCCCTTGCCGCAAAGGACCGCGATGCGCCGCCCGTCAATCGGCGCAAAATGCGCCGCAATCAATCGCGCCACCGCGCCACCGGCCTCTTCCATCAGCGACTGCTGCGAAATTCCATGCCGCTCCGTCGTCAGCCGGTCCACTTCCCGCATTTCCGCTACTGTCACAATTTTCATTTCCGCTCACAGACACCGATGATTCGCAAAAATATTATTCCAGGTTGCTCCGCGCCACTCCTTGGTAGGTGTATGTCATCGGCCGCAGCCCGGGAAGATAAAACGTGCTGAGCTTTTCTATGTGGAATCCTGCCGCAACAATCAGATCGTCAATTTTACGGTTCAGATGGCAACCGCCGCCGATGCGCCTCCATGCCGGAGTGAGGCGGTCCTGCCATGCGGCCACGCCGCTGTCTGGCGCGCGCCCATGCTCAATGAAGATCAGGCGTCCCGTGGATTTGAGGACTCTCCTCATCTCCGCCAGCGCCTTTGGCGCGTTAGGAATGGAACACAGCGTCCAGGTCATCAGCACACTGTCCATAGTCGCGTCAGCAAACGGCAGCGGTTCGTCGGCGGACTGCAAAATGAAATCCACATCGGCGCGGCGCTCTACGGCTCTTTTGCGCGCCAAACGCTGCAACTCCGCCGAAGGGTCCACTCCATGTACGCGGCGCACTTCAGGCGAATAAAACGGAAGATTCAAACCGGAGCCGATGCCGATTTCCAGCACTTCGCCGCGCGCCTCAGGAACGCACGCAGCGCGAAGGCGTGACGCCTCCTTGTTTTTCATGGCCAGCTCTATCAGGCGAGGCAAAATGTGCCGCTTGTAGAAACCCACAGCTTCTCCACCCGGCGTTCAGAAAAGCCGGCCAGATTGTGAGTTTATCACGCGCGGGGAATACAAGATTTTCTGTGGTCACAGCATGCCTGGCTTCGCAGAAGAACGAATGCCCGCCACTCCTGGCTCCAGCTTCCAGCATCGAACTCCAGCATCCAGAACTCACATCATCCAGCCGCCCGAAATGCTGAGCACCTGCCCGGTAATATAGTCCGCCGCATCCGACGCGAGAAATTTCACCGCTTCGGCCACATCGTCCGCCGACGGAGGCCGTCCCACCGGGAATCGCGCATCGCGCATCCGCCGCGCCTCTTCCAGCGACAATTCCTTATCATCAATATTCGGCGGATTCACCACGTTCACGGTGATCCCGTTTTTCGCTTCCTCCAGAGCCAGCGAACGTGAAAACGCCACCACCGCCGCCTTCGCTGCCGCGTACGCAGAAATCGTGGCCTGCCCAAACGCGCGCTCCGCTCCCACTGCGCCCAGGTTGACAATCCGGCCCCAGCGCTGCCGCCGCATCACTGCGAGCGCCGCCTTGCTGGTGTAAAACACGCTCAGCAAATTCGAATCCAGCACGCGCCGCCACTCTTCAATCGTCGTTTCCGCCACTGTGCCCCAATTGAAGTTGCCAACATTATTCACCAGCACGTCGAGCCGGCCAAAACGCTCTGCCACAGAAGCCACCAGCTTTTCCGACTGCCCCGCGTCCGTGGCATCCGCTTCCACCGCAAAGCATTCGCAGCCAATCGCCTGCAACTGGCGCAAAGTATTTTGCGCGGCAGCCTTGTTCGCGCGGTACGAAAGCGCAATCCGCGCTCCATCGCGCGCCATGCTCATCGCGATCCCTTTGCCGATCCCCCGGCTCCCGCCAGTAACCAACGCCACGCGCTGCCTAAGACTCACCCGCGCCCCTCCTCAAACTTTTTCAATCGCAAACTCCCCATTTGTTTACTCCGGCCCCTCAGCAGCCCGCTCCCACGCTTCGGTAGCGCAGAATCGCTGCCCCCGGCGCTTTTCGTCGGGGCGCCTTCCGCGAATCTGCGGCTTTTCGCCTCCGGCGTTGCGCCCTTTGCGCTGCCCGTCGGGTCACTTTGAATTTTCTCGCCCGTGCCACAAGAACGCAAAATCCAAACTAAGCATGACCCGTAATTCCACGCGTCACCTAAAAACCTGCAACAAATTCGCGCCACGACATTACCGGATTCCGCGCCCCTTGCCAAGCCACGCGACCGAAGTTGCGTTCCCTCCGCCTTTGTAGCGACCCGCTTCTTTACCCGGGCGCTGCGGCGGCACATCCTGAAGCGCCACGAAATCGCTGCATTATCTCGCTGTTCGTCACACAATATTTTTTCTTCGCTCCTTGCTTCCTTGCCTTTTCCCTTCACGCCCTAAGGATTGCGGCTAGACTGAACGACGTTTTTTCCCTGTTGCGCGCTTCACCCGCGCGAGGTCTTCTCTTTGCTGATCACCGATCACTGACCACTGTCCACTGACCACTCGGTTTTTCTTGTCACTCGTCACTGCCCTATCATATTGTCTATCCGTGCCATCTCTTCACCGCCTCCGCGCGTTCTGGAGAACCACCTCGGCGCTCGACCGCCTCTCCACCGCCGTGCTCATTTTTGCGATTCTCGCGTGGAGCACCGCGCTGGGCCGCTACGTTTCCTTTCTCGGCGCATGGCTCATCGTCCTTTTTCTCCTCGCCGCCGGCTACCTCGTCGTGCGATTCGCGCAGTGGGTGCGCAGACACGTGCTGTGGGGCCTGCGCAACCGCTTAATCGTCGCTTACATTTTCATCGCTGTCGTGCCCATCGTGCTTCTGGGCACCATGGTGGTCGTTTCCGCGTACTTGCTCTATTTCCAACTTGGCGCGCACTTGCTGAGCGACGATCTCCACGAGCGCATCGACGCCACCGAGCACGTTGCTGACACGCTAACTCGAACGCTCGAAGCCCACCGAAAAAACGGCGTTTCCGTCACCACGAATGACCTGCTCGCGCAGCCCGGCGTCACCTCCCTCCTCGCCAGCGCCCGCCAATATCTGCCTGACCTGCAAGTCCAGGTCGCATCCGCCGCCGAAATCGAGGCCAAAACGCGCGCGCTCCAGAAATTCTCCGGCCTGGTGCAATCGGGCGGCAACCTTTGGATCGAAGCCGCTGTCCCCGCCGGCGCCGCGCCGCAATCCGCCGCCGCGCAAGACGAACTTTTCGTGCGCGTCCCGCTGACCACTGCCCTGCTGCAAACTCTCGCGCCCGATCTGGGACCTGTGCAACTCACCACCTTCCGCCCCGCCACTTCTTCCGACCCTCCGGCAACGGTTTTCACTTTTGGTGGACAGCGCCTGGTTCGCGCTGGCCAAATCGTCTCTACGCGCCCGCTTTCGCCCAAGCGCGGTTGGTACGACGTCGCAATCTCCGGCGGCTCCACGCTCAACGCCGTCTTCGCCGAAAAAGGGCAGCCCACCTCGGCCACCGTTCCCGTGGTTGCCGCTTTTTCCATGCGCCCCTGGGAATTAAATCACCGCCTGTTCGCGTCGCTCGGCGCGGTGGGCGATCCGCTGGTCATGGCGCTGATTCTCATTGGCATTTTTTTTCTGGCGCTTGAAGTTGCCGCGCTTGTCACCGGAATCGTCCTCACTCGCACCATCACCATTGCTGTGGACGATCTTTACGAGGCCACGCGCCACGTTCGCCAGGGCGATTTTCGCCATCGCATCCACGTGCGTCAGCGCGACCAGCTTGGCGTGCTCGCCGAATCGTTCAACGCCATGACCAGTTCCATCTCCGAGCTCATCCAAGAGCAGCGCGCGCGCCAGAAACTCGAAAACGAAATCAGCATCGCCCGCGAAGTTCAAGCGCAACTTTTCCCGCACGAACTTCCTTCGCTTCCCGGCCTGGAACTCGCCGCCATTTGCCGCGCCGCCCGCGTGGTCTCCGGCGACTATTATGATTTTCTGAAGCTCGCCGATTCGAAACTCGGCCTCGTCATCGCCGACATCAGCGGCAAAGGAATTTCCGCAGCGCTTTTGATGGCCAGCCTGCAAGCCGCGCTGCGCGGACAGGCCATTCTCGACGGGCATCGTACCACCGCGCAGGTGGTCGAAAGCCTCAACAAGCATCTTTTCATCAACACTTCCGATGATCGTTACGCCACTCTGTTTTATGCCGAATACGACGCATCTTCGCGCTCGCTCTGCTACACCAACGCGGGACACTGCGCGCCATTTTTTGTGCGCGGCAATCAAGTCAGCAAACTCGACCAGGGCGGCACCGTCGTCGGCCTTTTCGACCACGCCGACTATAAACAGGTCACTGTGCCCGCCGAGCCGGGCTCGCTCTTCGTGGGATTCAGCGACGGCTTGCTCGAACCTGAAAATGTCTACGGCGAGGAGTTCGGCAACGCGCGCCTCGCTGCCGAAGTTCTGCGCCTGCGCGACCTTCCCGCCGAGCGCATCGCCGAAGGCTTGCTCTTCGCCGTCGAGCAGTGGGCCGGCACGCCAGAACAGGCCGATGACATGACCGTCATCGTCGCCCGCTTCCGCTAGCTCGATTCGCATTCGTAGGGGCAGGGCTTGCCCTGCCCGCGCTTCGGTAGCGCAGAATCGTTTGCCCTCGGCGCTTTTTGTCGTGGCGCGCCTTCCGCGAATCTGCGGCCTTTGCCGTTTGCCTCTCGGGTCAGTTTGAATTTTCTATAACGCCCTCACATTTTCCTTGACAACCTCTTACCCCTCTGGTAAACAATAATCATCGGCTGGACAACCAGCCAGACACAATTCGTTAACGCAACTGCAAGGCCGCCTCGTTTGGCGGCTTTTGTCGTTTATGGAGGTCAAAAGGGCCACTATTGGCCCTTTTGAACGCAACCTTTCGCATGCTCATCGCTCATCACTTGCTTGCCCGTCAGTTGCCAATCGCCGTAACCCGATCAACCTTCAACCCCGCCCGCCCCGGCGGGACGGCCCCTTCGCACCACCCATCTCAAACTTCACAGGAGACAACATCCATGCCCACGCATCCCCCAGTAGCGCAAAACGAGAACCCTGAGCTTCCCCGCCTCGGCGGACCAAGCCGAACGACCCAACCTCCCAGCTTCATCCACCATCCTCCCGACCTCGCCCGTCACCGCCGCAAATGCCAGGTCTGCCATCACCCTGAACGCGAAACCATCGAAGACCTTTTCATCCACTGGCACAGCCCCGCCTCCATCGCCAATTTCTTCGAAGATATCGCCGATGAAACCGAAGACGACGACGATGAATACGCCAATCGTCTCCGCGTCACCTGGGTCGCTATCTATCGCCATGCTTACGCCGTCGGCCTCCACGAGGTCCGTCGCCGCAACCTCCGCTTCGCCTTCGAGCACATTCTCGAACAGGCCGGCGACATCACGCCCACTTCCGCCTCCATCATGGCCGCCGCCCGCGCTTATGCTGCCTGCGTCAACAACGACGGCCAATGGAACGATCCTCCCAAGCGCGTCCTCGTCACCAACATCACCCGCCACGAGCCCGACTCGAGTTCCAATCCCATCGCCGTCGAGAGCCGTGCGCCTTTTTCGGAGTGCGGCGGCTCGACGCCGCTTTGCCACACCGCCAGCCAATTGCCAGATGCTGACTCGCCAGTTGCCCCATCCGGCGTTCACTCCGGCTCTTTTGCCGGAGCTCGGGCTGCAGCGGCAGCCCAACGTGAAAATGTCGCAAAGGGTGGGTCTGTGAGCGTACCCACGCCGGCCACTGAAATTAGAATTCCTCCTAAATCCCTTAAAAACAAGGAGAAGGCTTTTTCTAATCGATAACTTTTAGCACATTTCAATTCGCAGGGAGGCGTATCGAAACACAATCAAAGCCCAACACGCAACGAACATCGCAGTTCCACCTTGAATTTTCTTGCTCGTCACACAAGGTCAAAATTCGAGCTGCTGGGCCATTTGAATTTTGACTGCGATTGTCAGATCTGCCCTCGTAGGGGCAGGGCTTGCCCTGCCCGTCGCGCGCAGCGCGAACATGTCTTGGTAGCGCAGAACCGCTTGCCCTCGGCGCTCTTTGTCGGGGCGTCTTTCGCGAATCTGCGGCCTTTGCCATCGAGACGAATGCCAAATTCGAACGGGCCCTTACGGCACGAGCACGGCGGCGCCGTCGATGGCGTCGTTTTTCACGGCGAGGAGGACTTCGTTGGCCTGGGCGAGCGGGAAAACGGTGGACTTGGGGCGCAGGCCGATCTGCGAAGCGGTGTCCAGAAAATCGCGAGCGTCCTGGCGCGTCATGTTGGTGACACTGCGGATTTGGCGTTCGCCCCAGAGCAGTTTGTCGTAGTCGAAGGCGGGCATTTGGTCCAGATGAATGGCGTTGATGGCCACCACGCCGCCTTTGCGCAAGCTGCTGAGCGCGGCAAGCACGACGGCGCCGGCAGGAGCAAAAGTAAGCGCGCGATCGAGCGGCACGGGCGGCTTTTCGTCTTCCGCGCCGACCCATTTCGCGCCGAGAGAGGCGGCCAGCTTGCGGTGCGAATCGCCGCGCGTGGAGACGTAGACTTCGCACTTCCACGCGTTCAGCACCGCGATGGCCAGATGCGCCGACGCGCCAAATCCAAAAAGGCCGACGCGCTCTCCGGGCATCACGCCGGCGACGCGAATGCTGCGAAAGCCGATAATTCCGGCGCAAAGAAGCGGAGCAGCGTGCGCGCCGTCGAGATTCGCAGGAAGCGGAAAAACGAAGTCGGCTCGCGCAGCGGCAAATTCGGCGTAGCCGCCGTCCACCGTGTAGCCGGTGAAGACGGGATGATCGCAAAGATTTTCGAGGCCGCGGCGGCAATACGGGCAACTGCCGTCCACGCCGCCGAGCCAGGAAACGCCGACGCGCGAGCCGGCCGGCAATTCATCGGTTGCGCCTTCGATGATTTCGCCGGCGATTTGGTGGCCGGGAATTATTTTCGCGTGCAGCGGCGGAAGTTCGCCTTCGACGATGTGCAGATCGGTGCGGCAGACGCCGCAGGCGCGCACGCGCAGCAAAACGCGGCCTGGTTCGAGAGCGGGGCGCGGAACTTCACAAATGGCCAGCGGCTTTTCGGATATTTGTTTTGGAGATGTGAGGACGGCGGCTTTCATGCGAATGGCATCCGGCGAAAATTGCTCGCGCCGATAGCGGCTTGGAAATATCAGTATATTTCAGGAGAGCACAACGTGTCAGCGAATACTTCCGTAGAAGCGCAGGCAAAAATTGCGCAGGGTTACGCGGCGATGACTGCTTCGAGGGCGGCGCGGTTGGAAATAACCAGAGTGGAATCCTTGATGATGATGAATTTGCGATTCTTGAATTCGTTCAGCGTGCGCGTAACGGTTTCGCGCGAAGCGCCGATGAATTCGGCGATTTCCTCATGAGTGAGGGCCAGACGGGCGCCACTGGCGCGGCTGGTTTGCGCTATGTGGGTATCCCATTCGAGGAGCAGGCGGGCGAGTCTCGCTGGCGCGGAAGCGGCCAGGCCTACCACGCGCAACTGCTCGCACATAGCCTTGTAGTTGGAACTCAACTGCTTGACGATGGCATGGGTCGCTTCCGCATGAGCGGTGACAAAGCGCGCAAAATCTTCACGGCGAATAAAGGCGACGCGGCAGGGAGAAATGGCTTCGGCGGTCATCTCGTACGGACGGCCGGAGAGCACGGCCATCAAGCCCAGAATTTCGCCGGCCTTGGCGATTCTGAGGATGAGCGTTTTTCCGCCTTTGGAGCTGATGGACAGTTTTATTTCGCCGTCACAGAGAACAAATATGCCGCGGGGCAACTGGTTTTCGAGGAAGAGGATGGTGTGGGTCGGATGCGACGCGGTGGATCTGGCAATGGCCAGTTCTCTGACGGTTTCTATAGGCATCCGGCAAAGGAAGCAGCTTTTCCTCAGAGAGCATGGACGGCAGCTGTCATTCACCTCAAGAACAGGAGCCTCGCGCATGTGTGCCCATACCTCACTCCCTCCCAAGCCCCCGTGTGCCGTCTTTTAGCGCAAGGCCAGGGGTATGCAAGCTTTTATAAATCAAGGGTTGCCGTACCTAACTGACCTATTTCAAAAATGATAACAGCGCAAAAGAGCGCAAAAAAATTAGCCGCGGACGGTGAGCACCGGGCATTTGGCATGGGCGACGATGTGATAGCTGCCGGTCTGCGCCAAGTGCGTGATTCTGGCAAGGTGCTCGCTGCCGCGGACGCCGAGAACGATCATGTCCGTTCCGTGAGCCTCGGCAACTTCAAGGATCTTTTCCGCCGGACGGCCGCGCTCGACCACGCAATCGGGCTGGCAGCGCAGTTCCGCGCCAAAGGGAACGATGTCGAAAAGCGCATGACGAAAGGTGTGCACGTCCTCGGAATCCTGCCTGCAATACACCAGGATGAGGTGCGCGCGATGCTCGCGCGCCAGAGATATGGCATACGGAGCGCCGGCCAGAGACTCCGGCGTGAAATCGGTAGCGTAAAGAATGCTGCTGAGTTCGCCCATTTGGCGGGGCTTGGCAGGCGCGGAAGGACCTACCGTCAGCACGGGGCACGCAGCCTGCCGAAAAATCTCCTCGGCCACCGAGCCGAGAACGACTTTTTCCAGAGCGAACGGCGCATGAGTGCCGACGACCACAAGGTCGACGTTCCTGGTTTGGATAGTTTCGGCGAGGGTGGGCCATATTTCGCCGGCCTGGAAAATGATTTCGTGCGGCTGGTCGCCAAGCTGCGTTTCGAGGCGCTGGTGATAGTCCTGGCGTGTCTCTGCTTCCAGTTCCGCCAATTTCGGCCAGGACGCCGGAGGCAACAGAGCGTACATGTCCGACCGCAACACATGCGTGGCATGTATGGTGGCATGGTAGCGGCGCGCGATTTCCAGCGCGTACGGCAATGCTTTATCAGCCGAGGGAGTAAAGTCCGTCGGGAACAGGATGTTGGCGAAGCGGACGCGAGAGGTGGAATCCAAGGAAGAGGTGGAATCCAAAGTTTTCATTGCCTGCCTCCAAGACCAGGCCATTGGCTGATTGGCCGAAGCCATGCGCCGGGACTGCTGGGCGCGAGCCGCGCGGCCTGACCTCCTTCTTTCTGACTCGACGGTAACTTAGGAGCCTGGGAGGGGGAATGACGCATATCACAGGGCTATGTGACGCAGCGCACAGCATTGATTAAGCGCTGAGGATAAAAGTGATTGCAAAATGTACTCCCTAATCGTTGATCCGCTCCGGGCGCCCCTGGCAGGGAAGCCCCGGAGCGGCCTAGCATAAGGCGTTACTATGGCTCGTGGATGAGTTGCGGCGTTGCGGCGCGGGCCAGCGCGGTAATCCCATAACAAAGCAAACGGGATGCTTTCTCCCAGATTATTGCTGCGCGCCGACAAATACCTAGGGGACGGGCTGGCGCGCGGGAGCCGCGTTTGATGCGCGAGCGATGTCGAGCTGCACGGTACTGTGCCGGCGACCGTAAGTGAAGTAAATCACCAAGCCGATTGCCAGCCAAATCAGGAACACTTCCCAGGTGAGCAGGTGCAGCGAGAACATCAACAGCAACGAAACCGTCATGCCCATAATAGGCACAAAAGGCACCCAGGGCGTCCGGAATGGGCGGTGCAGATTGGGCTGCTGCTTGCGAAGAATCCAAACTCCGGCGCAAACGACAGTGAAAGCGAACAGCGTTCCGATGCTGACGAGCTCATCCAGCTTGGTAATGGGCAACGACGCAGCCAGAATGGCTACGCATATGCCGATGAGCGTTGTCGAAATATAAGGCGTGCGCATTTTGGGATGAACTTTGCAGGCCCATTTGCCCAGAAGGCCGTCATGGGCCATGGTGAAAAAGACGCGCGTCTGGCCCAGAAGCATGACAATCATCGTGGAACTGAGGCCGCCGATGGCTCCAATTTTTACGAGGAAAGAGCCCCAGCGGACGCCGGTGACGTCCACGCCCAGGGCGATGGGTTCAGCCACGTTGAGGCGCGTATAAGAAACCAGGCCGGTGAGAACGAGGGCCACGAGGATGTAAAGGATGGTGCAGATGACCAGCGAGCCGAGAATTCCGATGGGCATGTCCCGCGCCGGATTCTTGGTTTCCTGCGCGGCGGTGGAAACAGCGTCGAATCCGATGTAGGCGAAGAAAATGATTCCCGCGCCGCGCAAAATGCCAGTCCAGCCAAACTCCCCGAAGTGGCCTTTATTGGGCGGAATGAAGGGATGCCAATTGGCCATGGCGAGAGAGTGGTGACTCGCCAGAAACGCCGCGCCGAGGCCGATGAAGATGAGGAGCACGGACACCTTGACGATGACGATGGCGCTGTTGACGTTGGCGGATTCTTTGATGCCCTTCACCAATATCGCGGTGACGCCCAGGATGCCGATGAGAGCGACGAGGTCGAAATGAGAAGTTGTGTGAGGGAGCGTGGACAAGATGGGAATGGCGGCGTGGGGGAGGGAGGTAACCGGGTCCCACTTGCCCTGATACTGCACCAGGACCGTGCCGGGAGCATAAGACAGATTGGCTGGAAAAGGGAGGCCAAGGTCTTGCAAGAAACTGCAGACGTAGCCACCCCATCCGACCGCAACGGTGGCCGCGCCGAAGGCATACTCGAGAACGAGAGCCCATCCGATGATCCAGGCGACGATTTCGCCGAGCGTCGCATAGCCGTAGGTGTAGGCGCTGCCGGCGATGGGCAAGAGGGCGGAAAATTCGGCGTAACACAAGCCTGCGAAAACACAACCGATGCCAGCGATAATAAAGGAAAGAATGATCGCAGGCCCCGCCGATGTTGCAGCAACCGTCCCACTCAAGACGAAAATGCCGGTGCCGATGATGGCGCCGATGCCAAGAGTAACCAGATTGATGGGGCCGAGCGAACGCTTGAGTGAGTGCTCGCCGGTCTCCGAGGCTTCCGCCAAGATCGCGTTGAGCGGCTTTTTCGCTAACAATTGGCTGGCCATTCATTCCCTCCGGTGTTTGAACCGAGTCATTTAACGGGCTGGCGCGGTTGCCCGGTACGCGACTGCGCCGCGATTTCCATCTGGACAGTGCTGTGCTTGCGGCTATAGGCGAAATAGATGATGAGACCGAGAACGAGCCAACTGCCGAAAGCGATTTTTGCGGCCGACGTTCCAGTAATCATCAAGGCCAGAGAAATAGCCATACCGGCGATAGGAACAAACGGAACCCATGGCGCACGGAAAGGACGGGGGATATCCGGGCGCTTGACGCGCATGATCCAAACGCCCAGACATACAATCGTGAAAGCAAGGAGCGTGCCGAGGCTAACGAGCAATCCAAGAAAAACGATGTTGAAGAAAGCGGCCAAGAATGCAACAAAGCAGCCCACGGCAATCGACGTGAGATAAGGAGTCCGGAAGCGCGGGTGGATCTTACCAATCCATTTAGGAAGAAGGCCGTCATGGGCCATGGTGTAAAGGATGCGCGACTGTCCCAGGAGCATGACGAGCATGACGGAAGCAAGTCCGGCAATGGCACCGATGTCCACGGCGACGATACCCCAGCGGACTCCGATAGCGGCAGCGCCTTGGGCGACCGGATCCGGACTGTTCAGAGTGGTGTAATTCTTCACGCCGGTCAGCAGACCGGAAACAAGGATGTACAGGATGGTGCAGATAACCAGAGAACCAAGAATCCCAAAGGGCATGTCTTTCTGAGGATTTCTGGATTCCTGGGCGGCGGTAGAAACGGCGTCAAACCCGATATAAGCGAAGAAGACCAGACTGGCGCCGCGCATGATGCCGGACCATCCAAACTGGCCGAATTGACCAAGGTTCTTGGGAATGAAAGGATGCCAGTTCGCCAGCATATGGGACCAATTGGCGAAGGCATAGGTCGCGGCCAGGCCAATAAAGATTAATACGACGGACACTTTGACCATCACGGCGGCGCTATTGACGTTGGCAGATTCGCGGACGCCTATGACCAGAATGACAGTCACAATGACGATAGCTGCGAACGCGAAGATGTCGATTTTTGCGGACATAGCATGACCGAACAGCGAGAATGAAACGGCAGGCGTGGCGTTGAATGGGAGTTTCACGCCGAAGAAACCAAGAAGGCTGCTGACGTAGCCACTCCATCCCACAGCGACCGTGGCAGCGCCGAAGGCGTATTCGAGAACCAGCGCCCAACCGATAATCCAGGCAACAATTTCGCCCATGGTAGCGTAGCCGTAGGTGTAAGCGCTGCCAGCGATAGGGATCATCGCGGCGAATTCGGCGTAGCAGAGTCCCGCGAACACGCAGCCTACGCCAGCAATAACGAAGGAGAGCACGACGGCAGGGCCGGCGAACTGAGCCGCAGCCACTCCGGTGAGGGTGAAAATCCCGGTGCCGATGATGGCGCCGATGCCGAGGGTGACGAGATTTATCGGGCCAAGCGAGCGCTTCAGCGAGTGCTCACTTGTGTCGGCCGCTTCGGCCATGATGGTGCTGATCGGCTTTTTCGCTAACAGTTGACTGGCCATTCATTTCCTCTTTGTTTCTACGTGGCTGGCAGGGCGGGCCTTCCTGATGCGACGCGCCGGGACGCACAAGACGCGAAAGGCCACCCTTGCGAAATTCAAAACTTCATGTCAGTTCGCGCAAAGACAGCGCGAACGGGACATGAGCTACACCGGCGCACTGCGATTGCGCGAAAAGAAGCGCCACAGAAAGTACACCGGCAAGCCGATGAGCACAATGATTAAACCGGGCCATGTGTTTTGCGGCTTATAGCGGAGCAACTGTATCTCCAAAAACACGGCCATGACGATATAAATTGCGGGAAGAACGGGATAGCCGATGGCGCGATAGGGCCGCTCCATGTTGGGGCGCGTGCGGCGCAAAACGAAAAGGCCGGTGAGCGTGAGGATGTAGAAAATCAATTCAGCGAAGATGAGGAAGTCGAGGAGTTGGTTGTAAGTGCCGGAGAGGCAAAGCACGGAGGCCCACACGCATTGGAGGATGAGAGCGACGCCGGGAACGTGGCGGCGATTGACGGTGCCAATGGAATCGAAGAGCAGCTTGTCCTTGGCCATGGCGTAATAAATGCGCGAGCCGGCGAGGATCAGGCCGTTGTTGCATCCGAAGCAGGAAATCATGATGGCGCCGGCCATTACCGCGGCGCCGATAGGGCCGAAAACGACTTGCAAAGCGGCGGTGGCGACGCGGCCGTCGGCGGCGAATTGAATGCCGCGAGAAATTATCGATGCGCCGTTAGGGTCGCCGGACATGGGCAAAATGCGCAGGTAAGCGAAATTCGCCAGAGTGTAGAGTGTGGTAACGATGAGCGTGCCGAGAAAAAGCGCGAGCGGGAGGTTGCGGCCGGGGCGCTTGACTTCGGAGGCGGTGAAAGTGATGTCGTACCACGCATCGGAGGAAAAGAGCGCGCCGACCATGGCTACGGCGACAACGGTGGCCGTGGAAATTTCCCAGGTGCTGGCGCCCGGAGGATAAGGATGATGCGCAGAGAGGCCAGCGTTGCGCCAGAAATTATGGAAATTGGCGGCGATAGCGCTGGCGCGCGCGAAAATTAAGCCGATGATTACGAGCGCGGCGAGGGTAAGGATTTTCACGCTGGTGAATGTGTTCTGAACAATTTTGCCGAGGCGCAGGCCGCGAAGATTAATCCAAGTGAGGAGAATGATAGAAAGAATGGCGAGGAGATTCTGGCGATTGAGGCCGATCTCGTAAGGGCCGAGCGTGCCGAAGGCAAATTTCCACGGGCCGAAGGTGCCGAATTTCAGAATCCAGGCGGTGGGAGAAAATAGCGAAGGCGCGAAGACGCCGGTAAATTTCGCAAACGCGATGGCTACGGCAGCGATGGTGGCGGTTTGCACGACGAGGAGCATGGTCCAGCCGTACAGAAATCCCCAGAGCGCGCCGAAGGATTCGCGCAAAAAAACGTACTGGCCGCCAGCGTGCGGCATGGCCGCGGCGAGTTCGCCATAGCTGAGGGCGCCGACGAGAGTCATAAAACCGGAAGCGAGCCAGACAACGATGAGCAGGCCGGGGCTTTGCACCTGATTGGAAATGTCCGCGGAGACGATGAAAATGCCCGAGCCGATCATCGAGCCGACGACGATCATGGTGGAATCGAAAAGGCCGAGGCCTTTGACGAGTTCGGGAGCGGGAGCCGGCGTAATGGCGGCGGGTTTGACTGTGGTGGTTGGTTCAGCCATTGTTTTTTTCTCGGGGCACTTTACGCTCCACATGTGACGCGATTTGCGAACGGGACGCAAGGGCCAGAAATTCGCGAGCGCGGGCGGCAGGATCGCGGGACTCGAGAATATCGCGAATCACGGCGATGGAATTCGCGCCCGCTGCGTAGACTTCCGGCGCGCGTTCGAGAGTGATGCCGCCGATGGCGACAATGGGTTTGCGGGTAAGCTTGCGAGCTTCGCGAATCAATGCAGGGCCGACGACGGGATCCGGATTTTTTTTGGTGGCGGTGGGAAAAATTGGACCGACGGCGATGTAGTCCACCGGAGCGTTGGCGACGGCGCGCACCTGCTCGAGATTGTGCGTGGAGACTCCCACCCAGCGACCAGAGCCGCAAATTTTGCGGGCGTCTTCGGGCTGCAAATCATGCTGGCCAACGTGAACGCCGCCCGCGCCGACCATGGCGGCGATGTCCGGGCGGTCGTTGATGATGAAGCGGGCGTTGCGGCTGGCAAGCGCCTCGGCGAGATTTGCGCAAGTCTCAAAATATTTTCGCGAAGAAGCATTTTTGGCGCGGTATTGGATGAGGTTGACGCCCGCGGCGACAAGTTCATTGGCGCACTTGAGCACCGGCGTTTTCATCAGCTCTTCGTCGAGCACGGCATACAGTGGGGGAAACATTTTGGGCCCTTTTTGACTCCTAATAGGTACCAAAAAAAACGTGCCGGGCCGATGAAAATAATCGGCCCTACAAAATGAACCGCTAGCTCCTATTTGGCTGCGACCGTTTCGTAGCGTTCGAGAAAATGGGTGTCGAAACGGCCGGCAATGAAATCGGGATCTTCCATAATTTTTTTATGGAGCGGAATAGAAGTCTTAATGCCCTCGACGACAAATTGGTCGAGAGCGCGAGACATGCGCGCGATGGCTTCGGCGCGGTCGTCACCAAAAGCAATGAGCTTGGCGACCAGCGAATCATAATAAGGAGGGATGACCGCTTCGGAATAAACGGCGGTATCTACGCGAACGCCGGGGCCGCCGGGAACACGAAACGCGGTGATGCGGCCGGCAGAAGGCGCAAAAGTGTCGGGGTCTTCGGCATTGATGCGGCATTCAATAGCATGGCCGTGGAAACGGGGCTTGCCGATAACATCAGTCAATTTTTCACCGGCGGCGAGACGAATTTGCGCTTTGACCAAGTCCACTCCTGAAATCATTTCCGTGACTGGATGTTCTACTTGAATGCGCGCATTCACTTCAATGAAATATAAATCGCCAGAGGCTTCATCGCGGAGAAATTCGACAGTGCCTGCGCTGGAATAGCCAATGCGCGCGAGGGCTTTGGCGACGCGCTCGCCCATAGCGTCGCGAGTTTTGGCATCGAGTGCGGGCGAAGGCGACTCCTCGATGATTTTTTGGTGGCGGCGCTGGATGGAGCATTCGCGTTCGCGAAGATGCATGACGTTGCCGTGACGGTCGCCCATCACCTGAAACTCGATGTGGCGGGGACGCTCGATCAATTTTTCGAGGTAAACGTTGGGGCTGCCGAAGGCCTGCTGAGATTCATGGCGGGCGGTTTGAAAAGCGGAGGAAAGTTCCTCTTTTTTGCGGACAATGCGCATGCCGCGGCCGCCACCGCCTTCCGCAGCTTTGATGAGCAAAGGATAGCCGATTTCCTGGGCGAGCTTGAGCGCGGAGTTTTCGTCGGGCACAACTTCGGGGCTTCCCGGAATAATGGGCAGGCCGGCAGCCGACATTTCGCGACGGGCGCGATCTTTTTCGCCCATGGCGCGAATAACTTCTGGCGAAGGACCGATGAAAGTGATGTGCGAGGCTTCGCAGACTTCGGCAAAGTTGGCGTTTTCAGAAAGGAAGCCGTAGCCGGGGTGAATGGCGTCGACGTTGGTAATTTCCGCGGCGCTGATGACGTGGGGGATATTGAGGTAGCTTTCCGAGGCGCGCGGGGGGCCGATGCAGACAGCTTCGTCGGCGAAGCGGACGTGAAGCGAATTGCGGTCCGCTTCGGAATAGACGGCGACGGTGGGAATGCCCAATTCCTGGCAGGCGCAAAGGACGCGCAGAGCGATTTCGCCGCGATTCGCGACTAGGATTTTACGAAACATTTTTTTCGAGGCGCTGTGTCGCCGTTAAAACCGCGACCCACAGAAATTACGTAGTGAGTCAGTTTGAATTTTGACCCCCTTGTGTCACGATCGAGAAAGTTCAAACTGACCTCACCACCAAAAATTGGCAACAGACGACGCAGCGCGGTGGCGTGAAGCACGATTTATTGTTTCCGGCTGGGATGAATGGCGAAAAGCGGCTCGCCGTACTCGACGGGCTGGCCGTTCTCGACAAAAATGCGCATCACTTCGCCGGCGACGTCGGATTCGATTTCGTTCATCAGCTTCATCGCTTCAATGATGCAGAGAACCTGGCCCGCGTCAACGTGGTCGCCGGGGCGCGCAAAAGGGGCGGCGCCGGGGGTGGGCGCGGAATAGAAAGTGCCTACGATGGGCGATTTAATGACGTGAAGATCGGCGGTGGATTCAGGCGGAGCGGGCGCTTGAGGAGCGCCGGCCGCGGGCGAAGCGCTTGCGGCAGGCGGCGCGGCTGAAAATATGTCCGGTGCGGGTTGCTGGGCGCGGAAAGCATGGCCGATTTGCGAAGAGGCTTTGCGCAAACGGATGTGGACGTGGCTATTCTGATATTCGAATTCGTCGAGGCCATGCTGCTCCATGAAGGCGAGGATTTCGGAAATCTGGGCGAGGTCGGGTGCGGAGTTGCGCTGGGGCTGCGCAGGGCTTTTTTTTGGCTTAGCCTTCATTCGAGTTCAATCAGCTCCCGATTGGCGCAAGTGAGGTATTCAGCGCCGGTTTGCGTCACTAGAGCATCATCTTCGATGCGAATGCCGCCCGTGCCTTCGACGTATACGCCGGGCTCGAGAGTCACCACCATGCCGGCGCGCAAGATGGATTTTTCGCCTCGCCCCAAGCGCGGCATTTCGTGAACCTCGAGACCGAGTCCATGCCCGGTACTGTGGACAAATTTTTTGTCCAAGGCAGCCCGGCGAAGAGCCTGCCGCGCCGCAGCGTCCACTTGATGCGCCGAGACGCCCGGCCGCAGAGCGTCGCGCGCCGCCTGCTGCGCTTGAAGCACCGCGGCATACCAGCGACGAATCTCCGCAGGCGCGCGTCCAACGAAAACAGTGCGCGTCAGGTCGCTCGAATATCCGCGGAGTATAGCACCGAGGTCAAAGACGACCAACTCGTTTTTGCCAATGGCGCGGGGGCTGGCGTGGGCGTGGGGCAGGGCGCCGCGCGGGCCGGAGGCGACGATGGTGTCGAAAGCAGGGCCGCTGGCGCCTTTGCGGCGCATGCGAAATTCGAGCTCGGCGGCGAGTTCGTTTTCACGGATGCCCGGTTTTACGAGAGGCAGAATCTCCTGCCAGGATGAGCAGGCAATATCGGCGGCTTCGCGCATAATACGAAGCTCGTCTGCGTCTTTGACGGCGCGGGCAGCTTCAATTTTGCCATCCCAGGGCAACCAGCGAACTTTTGCTCCTGCGGCTTTGTCGAGGGCATGTTTTTGCAGAACGGTGAGGCGCGCAGCCTCGAAGCCTACGCGGCGGACGTTTTTATGAGAACTGCGACGAACATTGCCGCGAGCGCGGAGACGAGCGAGACGCTCTCCCACGGCATTGAGCAGCGAACCGCGCACGATATGGACACGCGCTTCATGGACTTCATCAGCAGCTTGAACTGTGTAACGGCTGTCGGTGAAAAGGGCGGCGTCTTGCGGCGTGACAAGCAGGATTCCGGAGCTGCCGGTAAAGCCAGAGAGGTAAAAGACATTGGGAAGATGGGAGACGACGAACGCGTCCAAGCGCTCGGCCTCGAACTGCTGCTGCAAAAAGGAAAGGCGGGCCGCTGATCCTGCCGCGCCCGCCGTTTCCGATGTCTTTGCCGCTTTGCCGAGTTGACGCGCCATCCCTACATTGTTACATGGGAAGGATGCGCGGCGTGACAAAGAACAGCAGTTCTTGGGAGTTCGTGCTGATGGTGGTGTGACGGAAAAGCTGACCAATAATCGGGAGACTGCCGACAAACGGCACCTCATCGATCGAGGTCTGTTGATTGGAGATGATGATGCCGCCAATCATGACCGTCTGGCCATCGCGCACGAGGACGCGGGTGTCCTGCGCCTGAGTATCGAGAGCAGGTATGCCCTGAATGCGGGGGATGGCCGGATCGATCTGCGTGTTCTCGACGTGAATGGTCATGAAAATGGTGCCGTCCTTGGTGATCTGCGGGGTCACCTGCAGTTCCAATACGGCGTCAATGAACTGGACGGTAATGGTGTTGTTGATGACCGTTTGAACAGGGATTTTTGTACCCTGCTTGATGGTAGCCTGCTCGTTGTTCTGAACAATCTCTTTCGGCTTGGAAAGGAGCTTGCCCACGCCTTTCGATTCCGCGGCTGAAATGACATAGTCGAGAGCGAAATTCGCCGAGGAGAAGGCATAGGCGACGCCGCTGGTCGGCACGGTAGCTCCCAAATTGGTTACGAGCGGCAGGGGCCCTCCTGAACCCGAGGCAGCACTACCGACGATAACGGGAGGCGCCGGAAGAGGCGGAACACTTCGGTTGATGGGGCTCGCGCCCACAGTATCTAGACCGCTAAAGAGGTTTCGTCCGCCGGTGGCCGAGCCAGCGAAGGCGAATTGAGAGCCCAGTTCGCGGGCGAAACTGCGATTGGCAGCGACCACGCGAGCTTCGATTTCCACTTGCTGCGTTTTGGTGTCAAGTTCGCGAATCAGGTTATCAACGACCGGCAGAACCGTAGGAATATCGCTGATGACCAGTGTATTGGTGCGGTTATCCGCGAGGACAACCCCCCGAGGAGAGAGGAACTTCTTAAGCGTGTCGACCACGTCGCTGGCTTTCGCGTAGCTAAGCGTGCGCGTGGTAGTCACCAGATCAGCTGCTTCCACTTGTGCTTTGGCCAGGTCTTTCGCTTCCTCGGCCTCTTTTTGCATGGTGGCTTTGGTGGCGATGCGAAGGACGTTTCCGTCGAGCTGATCGCCAAGGTCGTTATTCTTCAATACGATATCGAGAGCTTGATCCCACGGCACGTTGTCGAGAACCAGAGTCAGAGTGCCTTTAACGTTGGGGTCGACAACGACGTTGAGTCCGCTGATTTCGTGAATCAGGCGAAAGAAGTCCTGGAGATCAACATTCTTCAGATTGACGGAGATGGGCGCGCCCGTGTACTTGCCGCCGGTCTGATCCTGGGAAACGACCGAAACGGCCGATACTGGAGTTATCGAGGCTGCTGGGGCCGCTTGCGCGGGCATAGCCTCCTGAGTTGGCGGAGCGGCCTGCTGCGGCGCGGATTGGGCTGCCTGGGCGCTCTGCGTGGCGGCAGCATCAGCAGCGGGCGCGGAAGCGGATGGCGCTGGGGCCGCGGATGATGGTGCGGCGGCAGCCGGCGTCACGGGTTTTGGATCTTGCGAAGCTGTAGCTGGCGCGGCCTGGCCAGAAACGGGCGAGGAGAATCCCGCTGGCTCGGCGGTAGCTTGCGTCGCGGATGCCGACATAGGCGCAGTGGTCTTCGGGAAATTGGAAGATTCAGGTGCTGCGCTTGACGTCGAGGCGCTGCTGTCCGCATTCGCGGGAGAAGCAGAGGGCTGGGCCGCCTGCGCCGAAGTCGAACTTGTGTCCGTTGAAGCGGGCGATGCGGAAGCCGAGGCTCCCGTGTTGGCAGAAGCGGCAGAGGGCTGGGCCGGCGCCTGCGCCGAATTTGCATCTGTTGATGTCGATGCCGCGTCGGAAGCAAGCGGCGGTGCGGAAGGCGCCGGCGCGCTCGCGTCAGTGGTGGATGGCGCAGCGCTGGCCGAGTCGCTCGAGGCCGACGCGGACTGAGCCGGTTCAGCGGAGGCGAACTCGATGGCCACGCCGCCGTCTACGTGCTTCACGCTATAAGACGAATCTTTAGTGAGGTCGATGACCACGCGCGCGACCTGCGGCGAGAATTGCGCCGCGCGAACGTCGCGAATCGGTTCGATGTTGCTGGCGGTTTTCTTTGGCGCGGACATGCGCTCGCTCTGAAAATCGAGCACCAGGCGCGAAGGATGGTGCAGCCGGAGCTGGCGACAATCCATCGTGCCGGAGCCGGAAACGATCACTTCGGAAACGTCGCCATTCTTCACGACGGAAATTTGGCGAATGGCTGAGTTGGCGGGAGCAGGCGTCTGAAACGACGCGTTAACCAAGCGAGGCTCGGCGGATTCCTGCGATTCCGCGGAGCTAAAACTCTTCTTCGAGACGGTAATCTTCAGCGCGTCGCTGCCCTCCCGGGTAATCTTCGGAACGGCGCCCTCACCGAGAAGCAGTTCAATTCGCGAAACGGTGTGGTCTCCGGACTGATACTGTTCGAGGCGGTAGCTGCGCACAAGATCATTGCCGAGCACCCGGGCAACGTCGGCGTTGGACGCAGAGACTCCTGTCATGTCAATGTAATAGAGATCCGTGCTGGGATGATGAACAACGTAGTCGAAGGGCCCGCTGGCCTTCGCACTGAGACGGACAACTCCTTGCCCGACCGCAGACGTGACCCGAACGGAGGGTTCGGAAGACGCCAGGACCGCAGATGTCATTATCAGGAGGCTAGCTGCCGCGAGGCAGGCAAGCCCAAACGGCCGCCAAATCTTGCTCATTGCGCATCTCCTGCAATCGGATAGAGTCGCTTGGACACAACGCGGTCAACTGTGCGGCCAAACGCGTCTTTAGTCTGCTGACGAAAAGTGATGCTATTAAGGCCGATATTCTCGACCACGCCGTCGTAGATGTGGTCTCCATCGTGTAAGAAATAAACGCGGTCCTGGGGATTGGCGACCACGGCGACCATTCCGTCCGCGGCCTTGACCATGCCTTGCAACTGGACAGTGGCTACCTGCAATCCGCCAATTCCAGGAGGCAAATTCGAGCGATTCGCGCTCGGATCGTTTGCGCGAATGAGCGCGGCAAAGGGGTCCCTGCCGCGAGTAAGTTCAGGCAATACAGCAGGATGAATACCAGTAGCCGGAACAGCTGATGGGACTGCAGGCGATTTGGCCGGCTTGGCGGAAACGCGAGGCTTAGCGGCAGCTCGGCGCCGAGCGGGCTGATGTTTGGCGCGCGCGACTCGTTTCCGGACGATGGGCTTTTTCGCCGTATGCTGCGCTGCTACGGGCTTCTTCGATGGCTCCGGCTTGGGCATTTGCGCGGCCTGGGAAGAAGCTACGCAGCAGATTGCGAGCGCGGCGAGCGCCACAGTTTTCGCAAGGATTTTCAAATAGTTCATCTTCCTGTCCTGTATCACTAACGTTTCGCAGCCGCCGGCGTATTTTTTGCATTGGCCGGGGCCTGATTGGCTGTTTGACTAAAGAAAGTGGTAATCGTGAAATCTCCCATGACCGTGGTTCCCGGCGCCATGTGGAACTGGGAGCCCGTGCTGCCGGGTTTGACTTCGGTCAGCTTCATATCGCCTACGTTGATAATTCGGGAAAGGCGCCCCAAGCGGGTGAAAAAGTCGAGCATCGAAAAATAAGGGCCGTCGGCATTAATTTTGAACGGCATTTCGGAATGGTACTGATGGGGCACGATGGGCTCGGTATCAATTTTGCGAATGAAAGTGCCCGAGCCGGAGGCCGCGCCCTGGACCATGACAATGAATTGGTCGACTTCCCTGTTTTCGGGAACAATGGCTTGCAGGGTGGCGAGCTGCTTCTGCAAAGCGTCCATCTGACTTTGCAACTCGACGCGGCGCTGCGCATAAACGCGGAGGGTTTGGACTTCTGCCTCGAGCGGCTTCAATTGAGCATTGGCATTGTCGACGGCAACGCGCTCGGTGGCTACGGGAGAAAACGGCACATACAAACCGGCAAGGACCAGGACGACGGCGAGCACGAGGAACGTCAGCGCCTGTATGGGCCACGACATGTCACGAAACGAGGTTGCCATTGCGCTTCCCTAGCTCCTTCCCGGCTGCTTGAGCGCGGCAGGCGCAGATGCATTTGCATCTGCCGGCTGTAAAGATTGCGGTTGTGCAATTTGCGCAGACATCTTGAATGCAAAAGTCTGCGCCCCTTTGACAATGTCGTTCTCGGCGGCTTCTTTTATGTCGATATTTCCAAAGTATCCGGAGCGTTTCATTTGGGTCATGAAGTTAGCGATGGAATCGAGGGAAGCAGCCTCGCCCTCAATGTCCAAACTGTCAGCTTTGCGCGTGAGCGACGTGAGCCAGAGCTCACTGGAATGCTCGACGGTGGTAGCCACCATCTGAAGCAGTTGCTGGCCGCCAGTGCGATTAGCCTGCAGTTGCTCAATGACGTCGATTCGCTGCACCAGGACGGCCTTCTGCTTTTCGTACTGCTCGACTTCCAGCTTGGTCTGCTGGAGGCGCAGCTTTTCCGCCTGAAGGGCGGAGATGCGGCCCTGCACGGCGGCAAGCTCGTTGGCCTTCTGGTGATACATGGCGAAGAGCACGGCAAAGGCGATTAAGATGGAAGCCACAAAAAGAATCAGCCGAAGCGACGATTCCAGAGGAATCGAGGGACCACGGCGGCTGGTCTTGGGACGTTCCTGGCCAAGTAGGTTAATGCGAATCATGGTGTGTCAAAGCTCCTCAAAGCCAAACCCACCGCAATCGCCAAGCGCGGAGCCATTTCGCGAATATGTTCTTCGTTATGTTTCCCGGGATTGACGACGATCTTGCGGAATGGATACAGCTCCTCAACGGGCATGCTGAACTCTTCACGAAGCAAATCGAGAAGGCCTGGAACGCGCGCGGTGCCGCCCGCGACAACGATGCGGCGAATGTTTTCTCCGCTGGCCGTAGCGCGGAAGAAATCGAAAGTTTTCTGAATTTCGAGAATCAGAATGTCAGAGACAGAACGAAGGATGGCGGTGCGCTGTTCGTCGGTGACGCCCGGAACGGAGCCGCCCATTTTCAGGCGCTCGGCGTCTTCGAAATTCAAGTCGAGCTCTTTTTGGAGCGCGTCGGTGTACTGGTTCCCGCCGACCGAAACGTCGCGCGTAAAGAGCGGCGTCCATCCGCGGACGATGTTGATGTTCATGACGCTGGCGCCGATGTTGAGCAGAGCGGTCACCTGCGTGGGGTCCGGTTCGTAATTCACTTCGAAGCAGTTCTCCAGCGCGAAGGCGTCGATGTCCACGACCATGGGAGTCTTGCCGGCCTGCGCGAGAACGTTGGTGTGATTGAGAATTTTGTCTTTCTTAACGGCCACCAGCAGGACGTCCATCTGGCTGTCGGTAGCTTCCAGAAGCTGATGGCTCAAATTGACGTCGGCGATATCGAAGGGAATGTGCTGACTGGCTTCGGCCTGAATGCGGTCGAAAAGCTCGTCCTCGGCCATCACCGGCATGGGGACGCGCTTAACGATTACCGAGTGGCCGGAAACGGAGGTGGCCACGTCCTTAATTTTGATTTTTTGAGAGTCGAAGATGGAGCTAATGCGCTCGGCGACAGCGGGCGCGTCCATAATCGCGCCATCCACCACCGTGTCTTGCGCGAGGGGCTCGACTCCAAAGCTGACGAGTTCGTAGCCGTCTTTGGTCTTTTTCAGCTCGACAGCCTTAACAGAGCTCGAACCGATATCCAGACCGATAAGAGCCTTCGATTTCCCCATGCCAAACATCGTGTCGTCCTCGCTGACTGCCGCGCGTCAATTAGTGAGTTGGGCGGTCGTCGCCGCTGATTCTGGTTCTGAATTGTTCTTTGAACCCACCGTCGCTCGGTTTCGGCCACCCCGGCCGGAAATCGGCGAACACCGCGTTGCTCCCCTTACCAGTTCCCCTTACCAGTACTGCTATAGCTCGTTATGCCAGCCAGCCTTCCCTGCGTCAACTTCGCCGTGACCGCTGGTGTTCACTTGGTAATGCTTGGTAATGGCTGACACAGCGATTAGAAAATAGGCGGGAGTTTAAGTCTACTGTGATTGCGGCACGGCGTGCGAAAAGCGACACCTGTTCGGGCGTACAGGAGGCAAAGCTACTTGGGACGAGAAAGGTCAATGCGCAAAGATTGCCACAATTCGTCGATGCGTTTTTTTGTCACTTCATCCATGCGAATTTCGTCAGGCCAGGGACGGGAGAATCCTTCCGAGGGCCATTTGCGCGTGGCGTCAACGCCCATTTTCGAACCGAAGTCCTGGAGGCGCGAGGCGTGTTCGAGCGTGTCGACAGGGCCGAGGACGAATTCGATATCGCGCTGCGGGTCAATTGCGCAGAGGGCTTTCCAGAGCACTTCGCTTCCGTTCTGAATGTCCACGTCGTGATCGACCACGACGACAACCTTTGTGAACATGGCCTGGCCGAGGGACCAAATGGCATTCATCACTTTACGGGCATGGCCGGGATAGGATTTGCGAATGGAGACAATCATTAAATTCTGGAAAATCCCTTCCGCGGGCATGGAAACATCAACAATTTCGGGAAATTGCATTTTCATTACTGGAAGGAAAATGCGCTCGATGGCGTGGCCCATGAAAAAATCTTCCTGCGGCGGACGGCCGACAATTGTTGTCAGATAGAGGGGATCCTCGCGATGAGTGATGCAGGTAATGTGAAAGACGGGGTATTCGCCTTCGAGAGAGTAAAAGCCGGTATGGTCGCCGAAAGGGCCCTCGGTGCGCATTTCGTCCAGGTTGACGTAGCCCTCGAGAACGATCTCGGAGTTGGCCGGAACCTCCAAATCGACGGTTTCGCAGCGCACCAGCTCCACGGCGTCGCGGCGGAGGAAGCCTGAAAACATGAATTCGTCCAGATCAGGAGGAATGGGAAGTATCCCGGAGAGGGCGGTTGCCGGATCGGAGCCAATGGCCACGGCGACCTCCATTTTGGCGCCGACGTTGTGATCATGGGGGGTCTGGTCATGGCGGGCGCGAGCGCTCCGAAAATGCTCGGCGCCATGCTTTTGCGTCTGCCAGTGCATGGCGGTGGTGCGTTCGTCGAAAACCTGCATACGATAGCAACCGACATTGCGTTTGCCGGTTTCTGGATTCCTGGTGATGACCATAGGCCAGGTGATGTAGCGTCCGCCGTCTTGCGGCCAGCACTTCAGGATGGGGAAATAGTCGAGCGAGAAGTTGTCTTTGCGAATGACCTGTTTGCAGGGGCCCGACTTCACAGTCTTGGGGAAAAATGAGCCAAGTTCGGCCAGCTTTGGGAGCATTTTCACTTTGTCGAGGAAGCCCTGGGGCGTTTGAACGTCGAGGAAAGACTTGACGCGATTGGCGACTTCGTCGAGGTGAGCGACGTCGAGGGCAAGGTTCATTCGGCGGTGGCTGCCCAGGAGATTGATAACGAGGGGCACGCGCGAGCCTTTGGGGCGTTCAAAGAGCAGCGCTGGGCCGCCGGCTTTTGTCACGCGGTCGGTAATCTCAGTGATTTCGAGAAGCGGGTCCACTTCGGCGCTAATGCGCTTCAGTTCGCCTTCGCGCTCGAGCCGATTTATGAATTCCCGGAGATCGCGATAACCCAATGCCTGCTCCTCCCATCCAATTTGAGAGCGCTCAATGTAGCACGGACAAGCTCTGCGGGGGAATGTTAAGCGCGCTTCGATGAAACGGAGGGGGCGTGGATTACGTCCCAAGAACAGGCGCCAAGAGCGCGCCGCGTAGGGACGCCCGTCATGAGGCGGGACTAAAAACCAAGGAAGAAACCCAACAATGGCCGTACGAGAGTGGTACCAACAGCATAAAGGGCTTAGCTGGCTGCTAATATTGGTTGCCGTCGTTCTGATTACGGTTGGCGCGGTGATGAAGAACCGCGCGCCGAGCGTGCGCTACATCACAATGCCGGTGAGGCGTGGCAGCCTGACGGCCATGGTTCAGGCTACTGGAACGATCAATCCAGTGACCACTGTACCCGTCGGCTCGTTCGTCTCCGGAACGGTGAAATACATCTTCGCCGATTTCAACACGAAGGTTCACGCGGGAGACGTCCTGGCGCAACTCGATCCTACAATTTATGAGGCGCAAGTGATGACCGCGCGGGGAAACCTGGCCAATGCGGAAGCTAACGTGGAAAACATTCGGGCCAGCATCATCGCCGACCAAGCTAACGTGGATAGGCTCAAGGCCAATGCGGAATATTCGCAAGTGAATGCGAAGCGCATCGGCGACCTGACGAAGCAGGGCATCATTTCCAATGATCAGAATGATCTGACGCAGTCCAATTTTGCCGCAGCGAACGCTTCGGTAGTCCAAGCGGAAGCTCAAGTGAACCAAACGAAAGCGCAGCTCGCGCAGGCTCAGGCTCAGGTCGAATCCGCAAGAGGCAATTTGAAAATGGCGGAGACAAATCTGGAATATTGCACGATAGTTTCGCCAGTGGATGGCACGGTGGTGAACCGGAACGTCACGGTGGGACAATCGGTTGCCGCCGCGTACCAGGCACCGCAGGTGTTCACCATCGCGCAGGATTTGACGCGCATGCAGGTCTATGCGGCTACCGATGAGTCTGACACTGGACAAATTCACGTGGGACAACCGGCCACGTTTCAGGTAGATGCGTATCCGAGCCAAACGTTCGAGGGGCGCGTGAGCGCCATTCGCCTGAACGCGTTCACCGTGCAGAACGTGGTGACCTACGACACGATCATCGATTTCGACAATCCTGAGGGAAAACTTCTGCCGGGAGAAACTGCGTACGTAAGCATTCCGACGGGGCACGCCAGCGACGTGCTGCTGGTGCCGAATATCGCGCTGACTTTCACTCCGCAAATGCCGACGCCGCAACTGCAGGCCCTGTATAAGAAGAACAACATTCCGCATCAAGCGACGATTTCGCACATAGGCGGCTGGCAAATCGTTTGGAAGTTGGACGCCAACGGCAAGCCCATGCCCATCGCCATTAAGACCGGCCTGACGGATTACACAAGCACAGAAGTGCTTGACGGTAATTTGAAGCAGGGGGATTCGCTGCTCACCGGAGAGCAAGTGGCCGGCGGAGGCAGGACGAATTCGCCGTTCGGCGGTCCGCGAAGGTAAAACAAATGGAAATGGGAGAAGTCATCCGCGTTTCGTTGCGGGCTCTGGCGCGCAATAAAATGCGCACCGTTCTGACCATGCTCGGAATCATCATCGGCGTGGGCGCGGTGATCTGTACAGTGGCCATAGGGCAGGGAGCTTCCAATCAGGTGCAGCAGCAAATCCAGAGCCTGGGCGACAACATGATTTTCATCTCCGCCGGCAGCATCAACAAAGGCGGGGTACACATGGGCAGTCAGGCCACCAAGACGCTCACCGCAGCCGATGGACAAGCGATCGTGGCGGAAGTGCCGTTCATCAAGTGGGAATCTCCCGTGGTGGGCTATAGCGCGCAGATCGTCTATGGCGGAAATAATTGGTTCACGCATACCAATGGGGTGAATCCTGAATACATCAAGATACGCCACTGGAATATGGCGGCGGGGAGCTTTTTCTCCAAAATGGACGTGGATGTGGCTTCGAACGTCTGCGTGCTCGGGCAGACCGTAGTGAAGAATCTCTTTTCTGCAACCGACGATCCGGTTGGCAAGACGGTGCGCATCAACAATATGCCTTTTCGCGTGATTGGCGTGCTGGCGGCAAAGGGCAGTTCGCCATTTGGCCAGGACGAAGACGATATCGTGATGATGCCCTACACCACCGTGCAGAAAAAACTAGAGGGCATCAACTGGATTCATTTCATGATGCTTTCCGCTGATTCGATGGACGACATTCAGCCCGCCGAAGACCAGATTTCCGCGCTGCTGCGGCAGCGGCATCACCTGCGGACCAACGAGGAAAATGACTTCATTATTCGCAGCCCAACGGATTTTACGCAGGCTCGCGTACATGCAAGCAACGTAATGACCGTGCTGCTGGCGAGCATCGCCTCGGTTTCGTTGCTGGTTGGCGGAATTGGAATCATGAATATCATGCTGGTTAGCGTGACCGAACGCACGCGCGAAATAGGCGTGCGCATGGCAATCGGCGCCACCGAGTCGGATGTACAGCGGCAGTTCCTGAGCGAAGCAATGGTGCTTAGCCTGATCGGGGGCATGGTGGGAATCGTGGCAGGAGTCTTGGGCTCGGATGCGGTCTCGCGCCTGTTCCAGTGGCCGACGCTGGTTTCGCCATTTTCGATTCTTATCGCCGCGGTCTTCTCTGGCGCCGTGGGAATTTTCTTCGGCTACTACCCGGCGCGGCGTGCGGCACAACTTGATCCAATCGAGGCTCTTCGATATGAATGACAGGAATGATATGAACAAGAAAACGTTTCGGTTGAAACTGCAAAAACTCGCGATGGTTGCAGGCGTTGTTGCCATGGCGCTGTGTATTTCCAGCGGCCTTTGGGCGCAGACCAACTCGAAGGGCGAGGAATTTTTCATCATTTCATCGGTGAATTTCCAAAATCACCAGATCGTGCTGATGCGCCCAACGCAATTGACGGTGGTGGCCACGTTTGGCCCGCAGACCACGGTCGCGGGAGAAAATGGCGAGAAGCTCACAGTCAAAGACTTGAAGGCTGGCGACACAGTTTGGGCGGTGGTGAAGACTCCAAAAAAAGGGATGGCCAGCGTGGTGCGGATTAACGAGGGCGCCATGACACAATCGGAGCTGCACAAGCTATATCTGAAATACCCGGCGGATACGACACCGGTTCCGGTAGCGCCCATCAAGCCAACGCCGCAAACAGGGTTGGCGCAACCGCAAACGCCGACGGCGCCGGGCGTGAAGGCGGATCCCCCGCATCCCAATCCAATGCTTCATGGAATGAGGCGGCCAGAGCATATCCGCATGCATCCGCACGGGCCAGGCGATGGCCATCACGCCGATTCCTAGCACGACGCTCAATTCACGGACTGGCCGCGGCTATTGAGAACCTTCCTGCGATTCGCTGCTGACTACGGGCGCGATTGGGGCAATATTCGACCGCCGGATTTGCTCGTTGAGGGCGGCCAAATCTTTGGATTTAATTTCCCGCCACTGCGCGACGAGTTGCGTGACTTTGCCGCTCAAGTCCTGATAGGCGGCGTAATCCGCAGCGGTGGGGGCGTTGTCTGAGCCTTCCATAAACTCGGCAATGCCCTTCAACTGGTCGTTAATTTCATCCGGATAGTTCAAATCTTCTTCGCTGGCTTTCATTTTGCGCTGCCAGAGCTGGTCGTCGATGGGCTGCATTTTCTTTTCGATGGCGTCGCCAGCTTCGGCGATGGGCTTCTGCTGCGCGTTTGAACCGATGCGTTTCTTGAGCGCGTCAATTTGCTCGCGCACGGAGTTCATCTCGTTCACCGTTTGATCTGCGAGGCTGATCTCATCGCGAATTTTCAGCGAGAGATCAAACTCCTTCTGCAGCGCGTCGGGCGCCACTTTTACGCGGGGGTCGAGCTTCACCGTGAGCGGCTCGCTATGCATTTGTCCGGCGGCGATCAGGCGAACCTGGTACGTTCCAGGCAACGCCAGCGGGCCTTTCGGCGTGTCTGCGCTGTCCCACACCTGTCCGGGAATGAGCGTCGGTTTCTCATATCGCAAATCCCAAACGAAACGATTCATTCCGGCTTCCGCTGGAATGGCCACAGGGGGATGAAACTCAGCGCCCTCCGGCGGCTGCACGTCCTTTCTCTTGGATTTGTTCGTGTATTCGCGAATCACTTTGCCGTTGGCGTCCAGGATTTGCAGGGTGATTTTGTCGTCGGCTTGGGGCTTGGTCTTGAGGTAATAATCAATTACCGCGCCGTCTGGAGCGTTCTGTCCCACCCATACTAAGTTGCGAGGATTTGTATTACCCAGGCGTGTGCGCCACGCGACATCGGGCTTGTAGAGATGCACGTTGTCGCTTTCGATCTGCGCGTTGGCCTGGCGCAGCGGCGCAAGATTGTCCAGAATCCAGAACGAGCGGCCCTTGGTGGAAATCACCAGATCGTTGTCTTTCACCACCATGTCCGTCACCGGCACGGCGGGCATATTCAATTCGAGAGATTGCCAGTGGGAACCATCGTCGAAGGAGACGAATATTCCGGTTTCCGTTCCGCAATAGAGCAGGCCCTTGCGCACCGGATCGGCGCGGACAGCATGCACCCAACTATTCGTTTCCGGCAAGCCGTCGGTGATCTGCTTCCACGTTTTGCCATAGTCCGTGGTCTTGAAAACGTAGGGATGAAAATCGTCCAGGCGGTGGCGATCCGCGGCCAGATAGGCGGTGCCGGCTGCATACGTCGAGGCGTCAATCAGGCCAATGCGCGACCATTCCGGCAGGCCTTTCGGCGTGACATTCGACCAGGTCTTCCCGCCGTCGCGCGTGATGTGCACCAAGCCATCGTCGCTGCCTACCCAAATCAAGCCTCGCTCGAGCGTGGATGGCGCCACGGTGAAAATCGTGTCGTAGTATTCGACGCTGGTCTCGTCAATTGTCAGCGGTCCGCCGGAGGGCGCTTGTTTGCTCTTGTCGTTGCGCGTCAAATCAGGGCTGATAGCCGTCCAGGTCATTCCGTCATCAGTTGTTTTGAAAAGTTTTTCACCGCCAATGTAGACGGTGTTCGAATCGAATGGCGAAATGGCAATCGGGGCAGTCCACTGGAAACGATGCGGCAATTGGCCGGCGCTCCATCCGCTGGGATTCACCGGCCAGACGGTCACGTCCTGCACTTGTCCGGTGTGGCGGTCATATCGCGTGATAATTCCCCAATTCCCGCCGGCATAGACAATGTCCGGGTCCTTGGGGTCTGCGACGATGTAGCCGCTTTCGCCGCCACCTACGTCGTACCAATCTTTGTCGCCGATATCGCCGTGATTGGTGCGGCTGGCGATAGCGACGGTGGAATTGTCCTGCTGCGCTCCATAAACGCGATAGAAAAACCGATTGTCGACGCTGACATGATAGAACTGCGCGGTCGGCTGATTGTCCCCGGTGCTCCAAGTGTTGCCGCCGTCGACGGAAATCGTGGCGCCGCCATCGTTCCCCTCCATCAAGCGCGCGGGATTTTTCGGGTCAATCCAAAAAGCATGGTCGTCGCCATGCGGCGCGGGAATCACGGAAAAATGCAGGCCGCCATCGGTGGAACGATACGTGCCGGTATTCAGAATGTAGAGTGTGTCGGTGGCTTTGGGATCAGCGAAAACGTTCATGTAATACCAGGCGCGCTGAATAAAACGCTGGTCGCCATTGATGAATCGCCAGGTTTTTCCGGCGTCGTCGGAGCGGTACAGCCCCCCTTTTTTCGCTTCAATAAGCGCGTACACGCGGCTCGAATCCGCGCCAACGGCCAGCCCGATGCGTCCGTAAATTCCGTGCGGCAATCCATGGCCGGTGAGCTGCGTCCAGGTCGTTCCGCCGTCAATTGATTTGTAGATTCCGCTGCCCGGGCCGCCGCTTGTGAAATCCCACGGCGTGCGTATCTCCTGATAGAGCGCCGCGTATAAAATTTGCGGATTCTGCGGGTCGAACACTAAATCCACCGCGCCGGTTTTGTCGTCCTTATAAAGGACCTTCTGCCAGGTCTTTCCGGCATCCGTCGAGCGAAACACGCCGCGCTGCTCATTGGGCCCGTAGGCATGGCCAATCGCTGCGACGAAAATTGTATTGGGGTCGTTTGGGTCGATGAGGATTTTGGCGATGTGCCGCGTGTCTTCGAGTCCGATATGCGTCCAGGTCGCGCCGCCATCCACCGTTTTGTACATTCCATCGCCAAATGAAATGTTGCCTCGCAAACTTGGCTCGCCCGTGCCGACATAAATGATGTTCGGATTGCGCGGATCAATGGCGATCGCGCCAATCGAAGCTACCGGCTCATGGTCAAAAATCGGATGCCAGCTCAAACCCGCGTCTGTGGATTTCCAGACGCCTCCGCTGACCGCGCCGAAATAATAAATGTTGGGATTTCCCGGGATTCCCACGACGGCTTCGGCGCGGCCACCGCGAAACGGGCCAATCGAGCGCCATTTCATTCCGGACCAAAGCTTGGCATCCAGCGCCTGCGCCGAGACGCGCTGGATTCCCAAGAAACAACACATCATTACAGCGAGCATTGCGGCAAAAATGCCCATCCACGCACCGCGGCGGAGCTGCTTCATTTTGAAATCCTCCTGAAAGGCAAGCGCTTGTATGAATTGCAAGCTGGCAATCCTAATACTTTCAGAGCGTCAAAGTGTAGAAGTTTTGTAGAAAATTGGCGGCGGAAGGATTTTGATGACGGGGCGCCTCTGCTCCATCGCGAAACATGCGTTTCACTGCGGAGCACATCGACGCGCTGAAAAGCCAATGAAAAAGTACTACGAAGTTTTTTCGCGCGTTTGGCGCTGCTGCAAAGGGAGAACATCCCATAACGCTGTGCAAAAATTCTCTAGTACTTGGCCGTGGCAATCGTGGCGCTAGGTAAATTCAGAAAGGCCATCAGGTTGCACGTATTCGAAGTGAGTCGCTGCACGTGTCGCATTTACGCGCTGCGGCGGGAGAGATTCGTTTATGGCGTTCGTTGACTACATGGCGTTTTTGGCACGGCGCACAAAATTCGCGAAGGAGGTTCGTCGCGTCCCGCGGGGGCGGCGATATTAGCCACACGATGATTCCTGTTCTGATGCTCATGTTCTCGTGTATGGCGCTCGTGCAATTTTTTATGTCCTATTGCCGGTCGCTGCTTTTGACTTACGCGAAGGTGGAGCTATCGCCAGCTACTCGTGAAATGATCGGCGTGGAGCCATCGCAAATTCGCGGCGAACAGTTTGGCCGTCTGATGGGACTGGCGCGCCTGGCGCCGAATCCGGGCGACGACAAATGGGAGATCCGGGTGGTCTCGATTTACTATGCAGCGGTCAGGCTGACTAATTTCCTCGCTTCGCCGCTTGGCCCCGTGGTACGCAAATGGGCGCAGCAGCAAGCTAATCTGTGCGCGTATTTCGCAGCCGCTACTTTGGATCGCCGCATCGCTGCGGTGACCGCGGGCTAATTCCCTTTTCGCGGCGGCGTCATCTTCTGAATCGCGCGCCAGTGGGCTGCGCGGCACTTCTGTTGAAATAAATCTTCTGTTTCTTCGCTAAAATTGGCAAACTTGGCGCGCTTCCCGCTCGTTTGACGCTTCGAGGCAAGCGATGCCCGCCGGCACATTGGATTCGCGCGAACGCACCACGCCGCCCAACTGGCGCACGGGCTTTTGGTCGCTGATCGTGACGCAGTTCCAGGGCGCGTTTAGCGAAAACGCGCTGAAAAATCTGGTCATCCTGCTGATTCTGGGCATGGGGCTGAGCGCCGCTCAAAAGAACGACCTCGTTCCCGTCGTGCTGGTTCTCTTCGCTTTGCCCTTCATTATTTTTTCCATGGCCGGAGGCTATCTTGCCGACCGCTTCAGCAAACGCTCGGTAACTATCGGCACAAAGATTTTCGAAATTTGCTCGACCACTTGCGCGCTGGCTGGCCTGGCACTGCAAAATCTACCCCTCGAATTCGTCGCCATATTCTTGCTGAGTACGCAAGCCGCGGTTTTCGGGCCGTCGAAGTACGGCCTGCTGCCGGAAATTCTTCCGGAACAGGATTTGTCCTGGGGCAACGGCATCATCGAGTTCGGCACTTTTTTGGCCATCATCAGCGGCACCATCGCAGCGGGATATATGTCCGACGGTTTTCGCGGACACCAGCAATGGTCCGGCGTGATTTTCATGATCCTCGCGGTTTTCGGAACGCTCACCAGCTTGGGGATTTCCCGGGTTCCAGTCGCTAATCCTACTCGCAAATTCCACCCAAATTTCATCGCCGAGGTCTGGCGCGAGACATGGGAAATCAAGAAAGACCATGTGCTGTGGCTCGCCGTGCTGGGCAATACGTATTTCTGGTTTCTTGGCGGACTCCTCCAGCCCATCATCTTGCTCTACGGCAAAAATATTCTGCACCTCAGCGACACGCACAACACATATTTGCAGGCCGCGCTGGCCATCGGCATCGGCATCGGGAGCGTCGCGGCGGGCTATCTTTCCGGCGGAAAAATCGAATACGGACTGATTCCGCTCGGCGCCATCGGTCTTACGGTCTTTTCGATCACTCTCGCATCCACTCACCTTGGCTTCTGGTCCGTGATGGCGCGGCTCGCGCTGCTCGGGTTCTTCGGCGGCTTTTTCGCCGTTCCCGTGAACGCGCTCATTCAGCATCGTCCGGAAATCGGCCGGCGCGGCGCGGTGCTCGCCACGGCCGGCGTGCTTTCCTTCATCGGCGTAGGCGCGGCGGGCGGCGCTTACTATTTGCTCGTGGGAGTTCTGCATCTCGGCGCTGCCAAAGTTTTCCTGGCTGGCTCAGGCCTCACACTCGTCGCCACGGTAGGCGCCGTGGTGCTCCTGCCCGATTCGCTGCTGCGCTTTGTGCTGTGGATGGCCACGCATTCGCTCTATTCGATACGCGTCGAAGGCCGCGCCAACATCCCCGAGCGCGGCGGCGCATTGTTCGTCGCGAACCACATGTCATTTATTGACGCGCTGCTGCTTTCCGCGTCCACCGACCGGCACATCCGCTTCCTGATCTTCAAAGATATTTACGAAAACCCCGCCATCAAGCCCTTCGCGCGAATTTTGCGAGCCATTCCCATTTCTTCCATGCAGCGCCCGCGCGAAATGCTGAAATCCTTGCGCGAAGCGAGCGACGCGATTCGCAATGGCGAAGTGGTGTGCATTTTCGCGGAAGGACAAATCACGCGCATCGGACAGATGCTGCCTTTCCGGCGCGGATTCGAGCGCATCATGAACGGCCTGGACGCGCCGATTGTTCCGGTGAATCTCGATGGCGTGTGGGGAAGTATTTTCAGCTTCAAGGGCGGGAGCTTTTTATGGAAATTCCCGCGCCGCATTCCTTATCCGGTGACCGTCAGTTTTGGCAAATCTTTGCCGGCGACGTCGACGGCTTCGGAAGTTCGCCGCGCGGTGCAGGAATTGCAAACCGAAGCGTTCGCGTTGCGGAAAAAGCGCATGCATACGCTCATCGCCTCATTCATCGGCTCGGCGCACCGCCATCCTTTGCGCTTTTCCATGGCCGATGGAAAAACTCCGCATGTGAGATTCGGCGGCGCACTGCTGAAGGTAATTTTTCTGGCGCGACGGCTCAGAAAATATTGGGCCGGTCAGAAAATGGCCGGTGTTTTGCTTCCGCCCTCGGTTGGCGGGGCGCTCGTCAACTTTGCGGCAACGCTCTGCGGCAAAGTGCCCGTGAATTTGAACTACACGCTGTCGCAAGAATCGCTCGATTCGTGCATCGAGCAATGCGCGCTCGAAACGATCATCACCACGCAAGCGCTGCTCGACCGCACGAAGCTCGAAATTCCCGTAGAGATCATCCTCATCGAAGAGGCCGCTGCCAAGCCGCGCGTTCTTGAAAAAATCGCCGTGTTCGCTCTGTGGTGGCTTCCTGCACGCGCCCTGACACGCCTGTTCGCGCGACGCGCTCTCCCCGTGGATGACCTCGCCACCGTGATTTTCTCGAGCGGCAGCACCGGCGAGCCCAAGGGCGTGATGCTCTCGCACTACAACGTCGCGTCGAATATCGAACAGATGAACCAGACCTTCATGCTCGATTCGCACGATCGCCTGCTCGGAGTGCTGCCATTTTTCCACTCTTTCGGATTCACGGTGACGCTGTGGCTGCCCGCCGCGATTGGCGTCGGCGTGGTTTATCATCCGAATCCGCTGGATTTTGCGGCCATCGGCGAACTCGTCCGCAAATACAAAATCACTTTCCTTCTGTCCACGCCCACTTTTTTGCAAGGTTACATTCGCCGCTGCTCGCCCGAGGATTTCGGCAGCCTGCAATTTGTTCTGGTAGGCGCGGAGAAATTGCCGGAACGCGTCGCGCTGGCGTTCGAAGATTGCTTCGGCATTCGTCCGCTGGAAGGTTACGGTTGCACCGAATGCTCCCCCGTGGTCGCGGTGAACACGCAGGATTTTCGCGCGGCGGGATTCCGGCAAGTTGGGGCAAAGCGAGGAAGAATCGGCCATCCGCTGCCCGGCATCAGCGTGCGCATCGTCGAGCCGGAGAATGGAGATCTGCTCGGCACCGATCAGCCGGGGCTTCTTCTTGTTCGCGGTCCGAATGTGATGCAGGGCTATCTTGGCCGTCTGGAAAAAACCATCGAAGTTCTGCGCGACGGCTGGTACGTCACCGGCGACATTGCCGCGATGGACGAAGACGGCTTCCTCACCATCACCGACCGCCTTTCGCGCTTCAGCAAGATTGGCGGCGAGATGGTTCCGCACATCAAAGTCGAAGAAAAATTGCACGAACTTGCCGGCGTTACGGAGATCACTTTTCTCGTCGCAGGAGTCCCTGACAGCCAGAAGGGCGAGAAGCTCATCGTGCTGCACCGGCTGCGCGAAGAGCAACTGAAAGAATTGCTCGCGAAGCTTGGCGCATCAGGCTTGCCGAATTTGTGGATTCCGCGCGCGAATCAGTTCTACTACGTCGAAGAATTTCCGCATCTCGGCAGTGGCAAGCTGGATTTGCGCGCCGCCCGCGACCTGGCTCTCAAGCACTCAGGCGAATAGCGCGGTCAGCAAACTGCGCGGGCGAAGCCTCTCTTAGGTGATTCGGAAAAGCCACAGTTGCGGATGACAAAGCGGGCTCGGGAATGCTGACAAAGCGAACTGGGCCTGACATTCGTCTTGACAATATTCGTTATAACGAGTATTATCGGAGCGGGTGAAGAAGAAAGCGAATCCATTAGCGACGAAGCGGCGGCGCATGGCCAGCGCTGAAGAAGCGGCATTCCTGGACCTGCTGCGCACTACGCACCTGCTGTCGCGCGGGCTGATACACGTGCTCAAAGCCGAGGACCTCTCGGCAACGCAGTACAACGTGTTGCGAATCTTGCGCGGGGCGCCTGAGGGGCTTCCCTGCGGAGAAATCGCTAACCGCATGATTACGCGTGATCCGGATGTCACCCGCTTGCTCGACCGTCTCGAGAAACGCAAGCTTATCGCGCGATGCCGCGAAAGCGAAGACCGGCGCACGGTGATGACCCGCATTCGTCCAGAGGGCCTAAAGCTGCTCGGCCGGCTTGACGCGCCGGTACAGGCCGCCCATCGCAAGCTGTTGGGCCACCTCGGCCCGAAGCGCCTGCAGGAGCTGACACGGCTGTTGCAGGTCGCGCGCCAGCAAGTCCTGTGATTTTATTTGAATTAATATTCGTTGCAACGATTGTCGGTGTAACGCATCTAATGCAACTGAAGGGGCGTTTCCAAATCGCAAAGGAGCATGACCATGACCGCAACAGCTGTACCGCAAACCGCAGCAACCACAACAAGCACCTGGAACCTCGACCCGATTCACTCTGTCGCTGAGTTCAAAGTGAAGCACATGATGATCTCGAACGTGAAGGGGCAATTCACTGCTCTCAAAGGGGTCCTCAATTTGAACGAATCCGATCTAACGGACTCCCATGTCGAGGCTTCGGCGGAGGCCGCCTCCGTCAGCACGCGAGACGCCCAGCGCGATGCGCATCTGAAGAGCCCTGACTTTTTCGACGCTGAGAAGTTCCCTACCCTGTCGTTCAGGTCCACGCGCATCAGCCGCGTTGGCGAGGGAGAACTGGCGGTAGCGGGCGAGCTTACGATTCACGGCGTCACCCGCAACGTTATTTTTACGGTCGAAGGACCGACTTCGCCGGCCAAAGATCCCTGGGGAAACATCCGCATGGGATTGTCCGCGACGACCAAAATCAATCGTAAAGATTTTGGCTTGAACTGGAATGCCGCCCTAGAGACCGGTGGCATACTCGTTGGAGACGAGGTGACCATAACGCTCGACGTTCAATTCGTGAAAGCTTGAATTATCAAATGATTCCAGCGGACTAAGATAACGCCAGACCTTCAATGCCTGGCGTCTGAAGAAAGGAAATTGTTATGTCGCTCCGACCAATTAAACAGATTATTGAAACGAAACCAACTATCGAAGGCGCTGGTGTGAAACTGCAGCGCGCCTTTGGCTTTGGCAAGACGAAAGAGTTCGACCCGTTTTTGCTTCTGGACGATTTTCGCAATGATAATCCGGAAGATTACCTCGCTGGATTTCCGTGGCATCCGCATCGCGGCATCGAGACCATCACCTACGTGCTGGCCGGTTCGGTGGAACACGGCGACAGCCTCGGCAACAAAGGCAAAATGACCGCCGGTGATGTCCAGTGGATGACCGCCGGCAGCGGAATCCTGCACCAGGAGATGCCCAAGGGAGACGCGGGCGGCCGCATGCACGGATTTCAGCTCTGGGCCAATCTGCCTGCATCGCTCAAGATGACCGACCCGCGCTATCAGGACGTTCCGGCAAGCGCGATCCCCGAGGTGACTGATGATGACGGCACACGTGTGCGCATCATCTGCGGCGAGTTCTGGGGAAAAAAGGGGCCAGTGGAGGGCGTCGCCGCGGATCCGAGCTATCTGGATATTTCTGTGGCGCCGCACCAGCACAAGCGCCTCAAAATCGAGACCACGCGCAACGCCTTTGCCTACGTGTTCGCGGGCTCGGGAACGTTTCGCGATGCCTCGGAACCGCGCGCCGTTCTCACCGACAAAGTCGTCGACCCGAATGCCGCGCCGGTCTATGACGTGAGCAATCACTCGCTGGTGCTCTTCGACCGCGGCGACGAGATTGCCGTTAAAGCCGGCGACGAAGGCATTCGCTTCCTTCTAGTATCGGGCAAGCCGATTGAGGAGCCGGTGGCATGGTATGGCCCAATCGTGATGAATACTCAGGAGCAGTTGCGTCAGGCGATCGCCGAACTCCACACCGGCGACTTCATCAAACATCGCTGAATCGGCGCTCAAAAGCGGTAGTTGCTAGAGCCGATCAGCTGCGTGATGCAGCTAAGAAGTGACGCCAGGATTAGGAATAATGTCGAAGAGTGCTTTAGAATGAATTACGCATTTCGTGTCGGGGCGTAGCGCAGCCTGGTAGCGCGCCTGCCTTGGGCGCAGGAGGTCTGGAGTTCGAATCTCCACGCCCCGACCACCGCTCTTTGATTTTTCCCTTCATTCGTGCGAGTGCCGGCAGGCATAACACGCTTTCCGCGTCAGCTAGACTTGCAGCACATCGCCATCGCGCGCCACGAAGCGATAAATCACTGGGTCGATGAACACGGCGAGACACAGGCGAGAAATCAGTCCGGCGACGATGACGATGGCGAACGGGCGTTGCGTGTCGGAACCAATGCCATGCGAGAGCGCCGCCGGCAACAAGCCCAGACATGCCACGAGCGCCGTCATCATGATGGGCCGCAACCGGAGCAGGGCGGCTTCGCGCGTAGCGGTGCGGATATCCTCGCCGTTGAGCCGCAGCTTGTTGATGAACGAATACAAAATGACCGCCGTTTCGACCGACACGCCCATTAACGCCAGCAATCCAAGCACGGAGGAAACGCTGAACGGCGTGTGTGTCAGTTTCAGTGCGATGAGCGCGCCAACTGGCTCGGTAATGACAACGCCGAGGGCAATGCCAATCGGGAACTTAAAGTTGCCGTAGAGCGCGAAGAGAATAAAAAAGATCAATAGCAGCGCCAGCGGACCAACCAAATCCAACTGCTTTTCTGCGGCGACCAATTCGCTATATTCGCCGCCCCACGTCACTTGATATCCGGGCGGAAATTGCACCGCTCTGGCGATGGCTTTTTGCCCTTCGAGGACCGCGCTTTCGAGGTCGCGCCCTTCAATGCTGTATTGCACTCCGATGTAACGCGAGTTATTTTCGCGATAAATGAACGAAGCGCCGGAACTTTCGTGAATATCAGCAAGCTGGCTCAGGGGAATCAGTTGCCCAGATGGCGTGCCCACGAGAAGATTGCCGATTTGCGAGGCGCTCGAACGGAACTGCGGCTCCATGCGCACCACCAGGTCGAATAGTTTTTCGCCTTGAATCACCTGTGTGGCCGCCTGCCCTCCGACAGCGGCCTGAATAACAGTTTCCACGTCTGCGACGTTGATGCCATAACGAGCGATCTTGTCGCGGTCAACGTCAATCAGCAAACTGGGTTGCCCGAGTTCGCGGACCACGGTGAGCTCCGTGAAGCCCGGGACATGTTCGAGGACGCGTTTGATTTGGATGGCCTTGTCCTGAAGAACGTTCAAATCAGGGCCGTAAACCTTCACGGCCAGAGAGCTTTTCAAGCCGGTCAGCGCTTCGTCGACGGCGTCCTCGGCGGGCTGCGTGTAATTGAAAATCACGCCGGGAAAGACACTTAGCCTTTTTTTCAAATCTGCGGTTAATTCCTCTTTGTCTCGGATGCTGGTTTTGCGCCAGGCCTTGTCGTTGTACGGCTTCAGGCCGACGTAAAACTCATCATTGAAAAATCCTGTCGGATCGGTGCCGTCGTCGGGGCGTCCGAGCTCCGAGCCAACTTGAGTGACCATCGGATAGGACATCAAAATATTGCGCACCTGCGGCGAGAACTTGCTCGCTTCATCGAACGAAATTGTGTACGGCATCGTGGCTCGGACCCACAGGGCGCCTTCATCGAGATGCGGCATAAATTCGCCGCCAATGTAGGGAATGAGCAGAAGAGTCGCCCCAAAAATGATGACCGCAGCGATGAGCGTCGGTGTCGGATGGTCCAGACACCAATCGAGGCGGCGGGCGTAGAAATTTTTGAGATGCTCGAAAATCTTATTGGCGCGCTCGTGCACATTTTTCAGCCAGTAGGAGCACAGCACGGGAACGAAAGTAAGGGTGAGAAGCAGCGCGCCAAGCAGCGCAAACGCCATCGTGTCGGCCATGGGATGGAACAGTTTGCCGGAGGGCCCGCTGAGAGCGTAAATCGGGATGTATCCCGCGATGATGACGGCGATGGAATAGAAAACGGGGCGGTCCACGTCGGCAGCGGCTGCAAGAATCACTTCGTTGAGCTTGTATTCTTGGCCGGCGCGCAGGCCGAGCTCACGATAGATGTTTTCCACCATCACCAGCGTGCCATCAATGATGATCCCGAAATCGATCGCTCCAATGGACAGAAGGTTTGCGTCAACACCTTTCGCGTGCAAACAAATAAAGGAAAACAGCAGCGCCAGCGGAATGGTGAGCACCACAATAACCGCGGCGCGAGTGCTGACCAGAAAGAAAATCAAAACGATAAACACCAGGAGCATTCCGCGAAGAAGATTGTTCTCGACGGTATCTATCGTCAGCTTGACGAGGTCGCTGCGGTCGTAAAAAGGGTGAATTCGAATATCCGGCGGCAGAACGTGCTGATTTAAATCCTTGGTCTTGGCTTCGACGGCCTTCAGCACCGTTTGCGCTTGCTCGCCAGTGCGCATCAGAATGACGCCTTCCACCGCGTCATTATTTTTCATGAAGCCGAATTCGCCAAGGCGTGGAGCATGGCCCATAGTCACCTGGCCGATATCGCGAATGCGCACCGGCACGCCATTCTGGCTGCCCACAACAATGTCTCCGATATCTTTGAGGTCGCGAATCAAACCGATGCCGCGAACGTAATAAAACTGCCCGCCCTGAGAATAAAATCCGCCGCCCGCATTGGCATTGTTGTTGGCAAGCTGTTGAATAACCGTGGGAACCGAGAGGTGATACCCATACAGCTTGGCCGGATCGAGAAGCACCTGGTATTGCATCACTGTGCCGCCGAAGCCGGAATCATCAGCCACGCCGGGAACGGATTTGTAGGCGCGTTCGATCACCCAGTCTTCATAAGTTTTCAGTTCCTGCGGGCTGCGGTCGGGACTCTCAATGACGTAGCGATAGACCAGATCGCTGGGGCTGGAGAGCGGGGCCATGGAAGGAACCACTCCGGCGGGGAGAGTGGCGTCCGCGATGCGCTCGAAGACTACTTCACGAGCGAAATAATTGTCCGTGCCATCCTCGAAGGTCATGATCACGTCGGAAAGCCCGTAGAGTGAAATCGAGCGCATCACGCGCATGTGCGGCACGCCATTCATTTCGATTTCGAGAGGAATGGTGATGAGCCGCTCGACTTCCTCCGCGGCATGGCCGGGCCACTGCGTAATCAGTTCCACCATCGGAGGCGAGAGGTCGGGATAAGCATCGACCGGCATGCGCTGGAAGGAAATAGCGCCGCCGATGGCCAGAGCAGCAACGAGCAGCAGAATCAAAAATCGCTGGCGAAGCGCGAATTGAACTATGCGATGAATCATCGTCTGTTATCCGCTCACTGTTGCAAAGAATTTTGGAATTGCAGGAACAGGCTGCCGTCCGCAACGACTTTGTCGCCCGGCGACAGTCCGCTAAGAATCTCAATCTGGCTGCCCTGGGTCTCGCCGATTTGCACCATGCGGCGCGCAAATTGCATTGCGCCGCCCTGCGCACCGCTCTCCACGTACACAAACGGCTGATTTTCCGCATTACGCAGCACCGACGCCGCCGGAACGGTAATGGCATTGGGAATCGTCCCAGCCACAACCGTGGCCGTGACGTACATCTGGTTTTTCAATTTGCCGCCGGGATTGTCCGTGACAATGCGCGCCTGCAGCGTCCGCGTGTTGGGATCCAGCGCCGGCGCCAGGTAAGAAATTCTTCCGTGGAAAAGCGTCGGATACGCATCGGTTTGCACGGTCACTTCTTCACCCCGATGAACATAGGAAAGCTGGTTCTGGTAAACGTTGACGAGCACCCACACGGTGCTCATGTCAGAAATGGTGAAGCATTGTGTCGCGCCGGCTTGCAGCAACTGACCAGGAGAACACTCGCGGTCCACAATTTCGCCGGAAATCGGAGCCAGCACCGGAATTTCCGCCGCAGGAGAAGCGTCCGCGACTTTGCTGAATTGGGTGATGCCCAGAATGCGCAAAGATTGTTCGGATGCGGTCAAATCCGCCTGCGCCTGATTCTTCGCAGACTCAGCCTGCAACAAATCAGCTTCCGCGATCGCGTGATGAGCAAATAGATCCTGCGCGCGCTGATAATTCTTGCTAGCAACCGTATAGGAGTCTTGCGCTTTCAAATAGTTGGCGCGGAGCAACGAGAAATCCGGGCTGGCCACTTCCAGCAGCGGCTGGCCCACATTCACATGCTGTCCCGGAAAAGCAAGTACGCGCGAGACCGGGCCGCCAACCGCGGAAATCACCGGAGTGGTCTTGAAGCCGTTGTAGACGACTTGCCCGCTCAAGCGAAGCGTGCGCGTGAGCCGGTGAGGCGCTATGGTCACAATTTGAATGTGCGACATCTGATCCTGCGGCACGCTGAATAGTTCTGGCTGTCCACCAGCGGCGGCTGAGGCGTAAGAAGTCATCTTTTCAGCTGACTCGCGCCCGTTCGAGCCGCATCCTGCGATCACCAGGATCGCGAGCAGTCCCGTCGCCACAGCCGATATCGATATAAATTTCTTCTTCGAAAGCGTCTTTGAGTTCATGGCAGGTTCCTTGTGCCTACCGCTTCGCGCAATTGCTCCAGCGACAGCATGTAGGTGGCGAGTTCCTGGCGATAAGCCAGTTGGATGGAACGATAGCTGCGCTCCGCATCCAGAAAATCAAGCAAGCTTGCCGCGCCGCGCTTGTATGCGTACTGACTGATGTCAACCGATTGCTTGGCCTGGTCCAGATAGCCGGACTGATAAATTTGCAGAGTTTGTTCATCGGTGTGCAGCGATTCGAACGCCGATTGCACGTCGCTCATCACCTGTTCGCTCGCTTCTTGTTGTAACTCCTGCGCCTGAGAAATGGCCGCATTCGTCCGAGCGATTTCGCCCTGATTGCGGTTAAATATCGGCAGAGGCATGCTGACGATGACGGATGCGGAATTGTAGCCCGTGATATGCGTTTCATTCAGCGTGCCGTTGACGTCTACTTTGCCTTCGGCTTTGGCTAGCAAGTATTGACTCCGCGCCGCGGTGACGCCCTGTTCGGCCGCGCGCAAATCGGGACGGTCCTTGATGGCCATTGCCTGCAAATCCTCCAACCCATAAGGCATTTTTTGATACGCGAGGCTGCCCGCGACGTCGTAATTTTCAGGTACGGATTCGAAACCGAGCAGTTGCCGCAGGGCTACCAACGATTGCTGCTTGGCGAGATCCGCAGCCGTGACGTCGGTTTGAAATTGCAAAAGCTGCAACTTGATTTTCAAGAAGTCGCCTTCGCTGATGGCTCCGGCCTTGTACTGCGCCTGGCTGATATTGATGGTGTTCTGAAAACTCGCAAGATCTTGCTTCGCGAAGTCCAGAGTAGATTCAGCGAGAAGCACACTGATGAATGCCGTGGCGACGTTTGAAGTCAAAGTACGCTCGTTGTCGGCCACTGTTGACGTTGTGACGGCAGTGGCGTCCTGTGCTGCGCGCAAGCGATGCTGTCTCTTTTTCCCACGTTCGAACAGATAGCCGACCCCAATGTCAAATTCAGTCTGATCAATATTGGCCGCTGTGAAATCCGATGGCTCCTCGGGCAACCCCACGACATCCGCTCCGAAAACGGGGTTGGGCCGTAAATTCGCGGTAATCTCTTCATCTTTGCTTTGGGTAATAGTGGTTCGCGCGGCCAGCAAAGCGTGATTGTGCGCCAGAGCTAGTTGGATGGCCTGTTCCAGCGAAATCCGAACCGGCGATTGCAGCGCTTGGCCAAACGTCAGCACCGCTAGTGCTGGAAAAGCCACAAATACCGCTGAGAAACGCAATACGCGATAGAGCATTTTCTTTTCCTCGAATGAAGCGGGTGGGCGCACGAGCGCCCGAAGAATAGGCCTGAAATTACAGCGAAGGAGGCGCGCGGGTCGCGAGACCCGAGTTTACAACGAGGAACACAAGAGACGGCTCAGCGAAAACGATGCTTCCGCCGACAACAGTCATTGTTGGAGAGCATTGAACTACGATAGCTTGCTGCGCTGCCTGGTGTGCTAAGTGGCAAAACGCGCAGGTGGACTCAGAGGCGGGGTTGGCGTGATGGTGCCAGACGCTGCCGCCAGTCGCCGCGACCAGCAGCAAAAGCGCCAAGGAGACTGCAAACAACGCGAGTCGTATCTTCTTCCCCTTAGCTGTTTTCATCGAAGTCGATTGTTGAATACAAGCCACGAACGCTCAATCGTAACCTCAGACGTGCGTTAAAATCAATTGGTTGCATTTTCGATGTTTCGATGTCCTCCGCAAAGGTGCCACGTGCGAGTCGTCGTGGAATTGTGTGACCCCGATCACATCTGCATATGTGCATCTTCGACAACAATTGCTTTAACTGAGATGACTGTTCACCGCGAACCCGCTGTGGCGCCGGCTCCCGCAAACGGACCGCTCGCGACCTCGCAGCGGCCCACCGAATCTCGACCACAAGACTCCTCGCAAAGAATGCACGTTATATGATCATAGTGAATTATGACAAGTCACGCGCATGAGTCTTCTAAGTCGGCGATTTCCGATGCGCTTACCGAACTGGCCTTGGACTTGCGCTGGTCATTCAATCATTCCGCAGACCGGCTTTGGGAGCAGCTTGAGCCTGAACTCTGGGAGCTGACACACAATCCGTGGGCTGTCCTGCAAACCGTATCCACTGAGAGATTGCGTCGTGTTGCAGCGGACCCGGAGTTCCAGGAGCTTTTGGCTAATGTCCATCGAGAGAAACGTACCGTCGAACAAACCTCTGGTTGGTTTCAAAAAGCTCATCCGAATTCACCTCTGACTGTGGCCGCATATTTCTCGATGGAATTCATGTTGAGCGAGGCGTTGCCAATTTATTCAGGTGGCCTCGGAAACGTGGCTGGCGACCAACTCAAAACCGCCAGCAACCTCGCCGTTCCGGTTATAGGCATTGGTTTGCTCTACCAACAGGGATATTTTCGACAAGAAATCGACGCCCAGGGCCGGCAACAGGCTTTATATCCATTTAATGACCCGGGGCAATTGCCCATCAAGCCGCTGCGCATGCCAAATGGCGAATGGCTGCGCTTCTCGATTGAGTTTCCTGGCGCCGAACTGTGGATTCGCGCCTGGCAGGTGCAAGTGGGCCGCGCGAAATTGTACTTGCTGGACACAAACGATCTCTCCAACATTCCGGCGCACCGCGGAATCACCAGTGAGCTCTACGGCGGCGATTCCGAGTTGCGCCTGAAGCAAGAGCAAGTCCTCGGCATCGGCGGCTGGCGGCTTCTGAAAATCCTTGGATTACAACCGGAGGTCTGCCACCTCAACGAAGGTCATGCGGCATTTGCGGTGCTTGAGCGCGCCCGCTCGCACATGGAAGAGAACAAGCAGCCCTTCGACCTCGCGCTGGCAATAACGCGGGTTGGGAATGTCTTTACCACGCACACGCCGGTTGAGGCGGGCTTTGACCGCTTCGCGCCAGGGCTGATGGAAAAGTATTTCAGGAAATATTCCGAGGAACATCTTTCGATCACGTTCGAAAAATTGCTCGCGCTCGGGAGGCGGGACGCAAACAATTCCTCCGAGCCTTTCAATATGGCTTATTTGGCAATTCGCGGCAGCGGCTCAATTAACGGCGTAAGTAAATTGCATGGCCAGGTTAGCCGCCGGCTCTTTCAACCGTTGTTTTCAAGATGGCCCGAAACCGAAGTGCCTGTTTCTCATGTAACAAATGGAGTGCACATGCCCACGTGGGATTCCGCCGAAGCCGATCGGGTGTGGGAAGCGGCATGCGGCAAGGAGCGCTGGCGCGGCACGATGGAAACTCTCGAAGGAGATTTTCGCTGTGTCGCGGACTCCGATCTTTGGCAACTCCGCTTCGACGGCCGCAAATCTCTTGTTGAATATGTCCGAATGGTGAATCCTCAGCAGTTCGCAAGACAGGGGGCTTCTCGTGAGGAAATCGTTCAAGCCGCGCAGGTGCTCGACGCTGGTACCCTCACCCTCGGATTCGCTCGCCGCTTTGCTGCGTACAAGCGTCCGAACCTCCTCTTGCATGATCCGCAGCGGCTCTTGGGCATCCTCGAAAACCGCGAGCGCCCTGTCCAGCTTGTTCTCGCCGGCAAAGCGCATCCCCAGGACCTGCAAGGGCAAAACATGATCCGGCAGTGGGTGCAGTTCTCCCACCGGCCCGAGGCACGATCGCGGGTTGTTTTCCTGAGCGATTACGACGTGCACATGGCCGAGCACTTGGTTCAAGGCGTCGATGTATGGGTAAACACGCCGCGGCGTCCCTGGGAAGCGAGCGGAACGAGCGGCATGAAAGTGCTGGTGAATCGTGGACTCAATCTTTCGGAGCTTGATGGCTGGTGGGCGGAAGCGTATTCGCCGGAAGTGGGCTGGGCCATTGGAGACGGCCGCGAACATGGCGATGATCCCGCCTGGGACGCCGCCGAGGCCGAGGCTCTCTATAAGCTGCTCGAAGAGGAGATCGTCCCGCAGTTCTATGCGCGTGATGCGCAGGGCATTCCGCGCGCCTGGATCAGCCGGATGCGCGAAAGCATGGCGCGGCTGACTCCCGCTTTCTCGACCAATCGCGTGGTGCGCCAGTATACCGAGCGGTATTACGAACCCGCAGCGGCAGCGTTTCGCGCGCGCTCTGCGAATGGAGGCTCGCTGGGAGTGGACTTGGTTCGTTGGCAAAATGAAATTGCGCAGCACTGGGCAACGCTGCGGTTTGGCTCAGCGACGGTCGAAAAACGGAGTCAGCAATATTTTTTTCAGGTGCAGATCTTTTTCGATGACCTCGATCCGGATGCCGTTCGAGTCGAGCTTTATGCTGAAGGGCAAAACGGCTCTGCTCGTGAGCTTCACGTCATGGAGCGCGGCGAGCGGCTCGTTGGGTCCGCGAATGGCTTCGCGTATACAGCCCGAATTCCTGCGGGTCGGCCAGCAAGCGATTACACGCCGCGCATAATTCCGTTTCATAACAATGTTTTCGTGCCGTTAGAGGCCCCGCTCATTCTTTGGCACGATTCGCCATCGTGGCGATGACGAATCATGGCAACGGCCGTGCCGTGGTGAACCTCTTGATTTCTGGCCCTAGGCTTGGCGCAGCAAGGCCTTTCCACTGCAAGCGCCCGCTTGCGATTGGGCGTCAACGCGAAGAAACGCTGGAAAGGTAGGAGGCGAGACTGGCGCTGAGCTGGTCTAATCCAGTGAGTACGTTTTGGCGCAGCGCTTCAACAACTGCCAAGACGCTCTTCCATGAATCCAGATTGCGCCGCCCGCCGCTTTTTCAAGGCCCATCAAGGCGCGCAACAGGGTGGTCTTGCCCGAACCTGAGCCGCCGAGAATGGCTATAGTCTCGCCGGCCTTCACGTCGAAGCTTACGTTATGAAGGATCTCGCGTTCCCCGTAGTTGACGCGCAAGTTGCGCACGTTTATCGCGGCGCCATCACTGCCCGGTTTCTCGGATTCACCAGCGTGTATCATTTTCATTTTTCTCTGGCCTCGTTCCGCCGTTCGCGCATGGCAAAGATGATTCGCGTTACCGCGGAGTCGTGAAATAGAAAAGCATTGTAAAAACCAAATCGACCGCCACCACCAAGAAAATGGATTTGACCACTGCCGAGGTGGTCGAGCGGCCCACTTCTGCGCCCAGGCCCGTCGAAGCCCTTCCTGACAGCCAACCGCTGTAATCACCACTCCGAACATCACTGCTTTAATCAGGCCGGTAATGATGTCGTGACGCGCCAAAGAGCTGAGAGTCGCCTGCATGTATGAGCCAAAAGTGAAGCCCGCCGCGCTCACGCCGAAAGTTGCGCCGCCCAGGACGCCCATGAAATCAGCCCATATCGTCAGGCACGGCAACATCACCGCCATGGCCAGGAGCTTTGGAGCAACGAGAAATTCAATGGGATCAAGGGCCATAGTCTCCAGCGCGTCGATTTCTTCATTCACTTTCATCGAGCCGATTTCTGCGGCGAACGCCGAGCCCGAGCGTCCGATCACAACTATGGCAGTAATTAGCGGCGCGAGCTCCCGCGTCACGGAAATCGCGACCGCTCTGGCGACCAGGAACATCGCGCCCAGCTTTCGCAGCTCATAGGCAGATTGCAGCGCCATAATCGTGCCGATGAAAAATGAAATGAGAGAGAGGATGGGAACAGCGCCGACGCCGACAGCCATGGCCTGGTGAACCGCGCGCTGTGTCCGCAGCCGCTGGCCTTGAAATGGCGCCACGAAAATGGCATGGAGCGAGCGGCCCGTCAGAATCGTCAGGTCGCCGAGGTAGGCCAGTCCGTCGATGGTAGCCTGTCCGACCGTTTCCATGACGGACATATTCGGAGTCTTAAACGGCTTCGCCGGAAGAAGAGGAAGAGGCTAGACCTGCGCCACTGAGCGCTTGTTCTTCTGTAGCGTAAACTTCAAATACGCGGATCAAACGAGTCAACTCCAGCACTTCTTTCGCCTCGCTATTCAGCCCGAAGAGCGCAAAGCCCAGCTTGGATTCCCGGGCAACTTTGAAAGCTTCGACCAGACACGCGACGCCGGCACTATCGATATACCTTACATTGTTCATGTCCACGATTACTCGCTGCGCTTTCTTCACTTTGAGCAAGTCCATAAGCGCCTTGCGAAGCTCAGGAGCGTTATACAGAGTGACGTCGCAGCAGACGTTGACGATCGTGGCGATTCCATTCGCGCGCGTTGTAATGTTCAAATCCGTCGATTTCTCCGGAAACGAGCAAAGGTGACGCCGACAGAATACTCCGAGTCGGAATATGTGAACAGCGCTCAGATGATCACAGAGTGTTAGATTCCTCGCTGACGCTATTTGCATTCAGAAATCCGCAGCGCCTCGAGCGATTCGAGCGACCTTCTTCTGTCCGAGGCGCTTCATCGGAATGTTTGCAAACGGCGCTGACGGTCGTTTACAGCGGCCGATTTACTGCGGCTTCGAAGGCACGAGGATCGCGCCGATTCCCATGCTCTTCATTTTAGCGTTGAAACTAGCAATTTCGGAAAGCAGGCCGCGCACTTGCTCGTGTAAATCGGCCCATTGCTTTTCGAGAGCGGGGAAGCGCTGCTCTTCGCCCGTGGTAACTGGACCGCCATCGCCTTCGACTGCATTTTGCAGATAGGCGTATTGCGCGGCGATTCCGTTGCGGAAGTTGATTACGTCCTGGAAAGTTTTCTGCTTGGGCTGCACCAACTTCTCTTCCAGCGAATCAATCTTGTCGACGATGGTTTTGGCGTCCTGCGCGATCTCTTTTGCATCCGAACGCCCCTCCGCATGCTCGCTGATTGCATTCAGTTGGTCGCGAACGCTCCGCAGATCGATTGCTGCCTGATTGATTTCGTTGATGCGCTCGTTCGCAGCCTTGGCCATCGCTACCTGCGCCTTCTGCTCGGCCTCGCTCTGCGGTTCGCGCGGGTCGTTCACCACCTCGAACGTCTGCGTCACTGTTTTCCCGTTCAGTGTCAGGCGCGCCGTGTACGTTCCGCTAGCCACTCGATAGCCTTCCGGCGGGCCTTGCGCCATGATTCCCAGAACGCGCACGGGAGGCTGCGAGCGCAGGTTCCAAAGGTATTGATTCATGCCCTGCTTTGTGGGCAGCGGTGGCGGGCCGCCCTGACCTCGCCCGCCGCCCGGCAGCAGAGGCTGTGGCTTGGCTTTGCTCGTATAAGAGCGAACGACCGAGCCGCTTGCATCCAGAATTTCCAGCTTCAGCTCCTGCGATTTTTCAGGTTTTGTTCCAAGGATGTAGCGAATGATCGCGCCATTGGGCGGATTGGTACCCATCGCGCCCGAGGGAATCGAGAAACCGCCGCCCGCGATGCGATAAGTATTGCGTGGCTTGAACAAATACAGATCCGCTTTCTCGACTCGGCTATTCAGCTCTTCGAGCGGGCTGATGTCGTCGAGAATCCAAAATGCCCGGCCTTCGGTGCTGGCAACCAAGTCGCCGTCGTGAATTTTCAGGTCCGTTATGGGCACGCGCGGCAAGTTTAGTTGCAAGGTCTGCCAGTGCGCGCCGTCATCGAGCGAAAACCACGCGGCATTCTCGGTTCCTGCGAAGAGCAAGCCCTTGCGTTTGGGATCTTCGCGCACCACCCGCACCGGCATGTCTTGCGGCAAGCCGCCAGCAAGGTCTCTCCAGGACTTTCCGTAATCGGTGGTCTTGAAAATATGCGGCGTGTTATCGTTCCATTTGAATCGCGTGAAGGCGACATAGGCCGTGCCCGCATCGAATGGCGAAACCTCGATTTCATTGACTAATCCCTCGGAGAGCCCTTTGGGCGTCACGTTCGACCAGGTTTTGCCGCCGTTGCGCGTGAGCTGCACCAGCCCATCGTCGGTTCCCACCCAAATGGTTTCCGCATCGTGCGGTGAAGGCGCGATGTAAAAAATTGTGTTGTATACCTCGCCGCCGGCGCCTTCGTTTGTAAATGGCACGCCGCCCAATCCCTGATGCGCTTTATCATTGCGCGTAAGGTCGGGCGAGATCACCGCCCAAGTGTTGCCGCGATCAGTCGATTTGAAGAGCACATTTCCGCCGTGATAGAGAACGCTATGGTCGAAGGGCGAGCTAGTAACCGGCGAACTCCAGTTGAAGCGGTATTTCTGCAAATTGCTCGGCTCCGCGAGTCCGAGCGCCGGCCACTCGGCGACATTGCGCTCCGTATCCGTCTTGGCGTCGAACTCCGCAATCTCGCCCTGATAGCACGTGGCGTAGGTATAGCGCGGATTCTTCGGATCGAACGCGAACGTCGCGCTTTCACATCCCGCCTGAATCGTCCAATCGCGCTCCTCGATTCCAGGCCCAAACGAGCGGCTCTTGATGACCACAGTGGTGTTGTCCTGCTGCCCACCATAGAGCTTGTAAGGAAACAAATCGTCCACTTCCACGCGATAGAACTGCGCCGTCGGCTGGTTCATCTGCGTGGACCAGGACTTGCCGCCGTCGAAGGTGATGTCGGCACCGCCATCGTTGGCGTTGGCCATATTCAGCGGGTTGTTGGGATTAATCCACAGCGCATGGTTGTCGCCATGAGGCCCTCGCAGCGTGGTGAACGTCTTTCCTCCGTCGATGGATTTCTCGATTGGCGCGTTGATCACATAGACCACGTCCGCGCTCTTCGGATCAGCCGTCACCACCGTGTAATACCAGGCGCGCGCGCGGATCACGCGATCGCCGCTGGTGCGCTTCCAGGTTTTGCCCGCGTCGTCCGAACGGAAAAGTCCGCCATGTTCGGCCTCGATATTCGCGTAGACACGGTCCGGATCCGCGGGTGACACGCTGATTCCAATTTTGCCCATCTCTTTCGGCATACCTTTGGATAAACGGGTCCAGTGGTCGCCGCCATCGGTAGTTTTCCAGATGCCGGAATTAGGGCCGCCGGAACGAACCTGCCAGGGTGTGCGCTGATGGTCCCAAAACGCCGCGTAGAGAACCCGAGAGTTGCTGGGATCCATGGCGAGATCGCTTGGACCCGCGTCCGGCGCCACAAAAAGAATTTTCTGCCAAGTTTTGCCGCCATCGCTTGAACGGTAGACGCCGCGGTCTTCGGTGGGGGCCCAGCGCGAGCCTTGCGCGGCCACGTACACCAGATCCTCGTTGCGGGGATGTACCAGCACTTTGGAAATTGTGCGCGTATTTTCCAGGCCAATGCGCGTCCAGGTTTTGCCAGCGTCGGTGGATTTGTACATCCCGTCGCCGAAGCTCGATGACTGCCCGCGCACCGGAGCTTCGCCCATGCCGACATAAACTACGTTCGGATCATCATTGGCCACCGCGATTGCGCCCACCGAGCCGGTTTTTATGAAGCCGTCGCTCACGTTGTGCCAGGTGATTCCGCCGTCTTCGGTCTTCCACACGCCGCCGCCCGCGGCTCCCATGTAATAAACAAGTGGCTGTGAAGGAATTCCGGTGATGCACGTCGCGCGGCCTCCGCGAAACGGCCCGACCAGCCGCCATTTCATCGCCTGATATGGGCGCGTCTCCGCTTTCTCCGCCTCTTCATTAGACTTCTGTGAATTGACCGTTTGCGCGGCGCCCTGGGCATTAACCCACGCCGCTCCAGCAGTAACAAAACTCAACAGAAGCGCGCACATTACAAGAGATAGCCTTTCGTGGCGCATCAATGATTCCTCCTCGAAAATTGCTTTCAGCTAAAATCGCCTATCGCAGCGGCGAAACCATGTCACGACAGGGCCTTGCAGGTCAACTGCGGCTAGCTGAAGAACTTCGGAAGCACTGCTCCAGCAATAAACAATCTCTTGCTGGAAGATCCTGCTTTTGCACCTGCCGGCAAAAATGTGTTTTCATACAGTGGCTGTGCGATTTCGTTCAGCCGAGCGACTATGACCCAACGGGAGATACGCCATGAAGTTAACGGGAAAAGTGGCTGCGGTTACGGGAGCCGCGACAGGAATCGGTCAGGCAATTGCAATCGCGTTCGCGGAAGAGGGCGCTTCTTTGGTTGTCGATGATGTTGGGAACGAATCCGTTTCCGCTCAGACTGTCAAAGCGATTGAGGCTATGAAGGGAAAGGTTCTGGCTGTGCAAGCGGATATTTCCGCGCCAGGAGATGTGGAGAGGCTCGTTAATAAGACGGTCGCAGCCTTTGGAAGGCTGGACATTTTTGTGAACAACGCAGGAATCGAAAAGAAATTCCCTTTCGTGGATTATCCGCTCAATGAGTGGCAGAAAATCATAGCTGTAAATCTCACCGGAGCTTTCCTATGCGCGCAAGCCGCAGCCAAACAAATGATCCGGCAGGGCAATGGAGGCCGGATCATAAATATCTCGTCCATCCATGAAGATCTGCCAATGCCTCAAAACGCTGCGTACTGCGCGTCCAAAGGAGGTTTGCGAATGCTGATGCGCACCATCGCGGTGGAACTCGCTCCACATCAGATAACCGTCAACAACATCGGGCCGGGCGCAGTTTATACGCCGATCGATCGAGACGTCGAAAGTAATCCAAAATTGGACAGCAAGATTTTGGCGGAAATTCCCCTGGGGCGCTGGGGCAAACCCGAAGAAATAGCCCATCTCGCGGTGTATCTTGCTTCCGACGACGCCAGCTACGTTACCGGCAGCACGCATTTCATCGATGGCGGAATGCTCAGAAACGCCGGAAGCCTGTAACAATAAATCCACGGCAGCGGCAGATCGTGCAGCGCCTCAGAACGGCCTGACGAGCCAATGGAAAGCGATTGTCTCGACGGACTTGTCGAATTTGAACCAGATGATGCGCCGGGAAAATATTCCTATGATCGCGCCGCGGCCAGTCAAAGAAGCGAAAGCGTCCGGCGCGAGCTCGGGCCATTAGCAGAGAACAGAGCCGAGCGGAATCAGGCGAAACGCGCGACGATTTCAAAACGTTTACTGTTGCCAGTCGAAAAAATAGACACGTCGTTGTGCGTTCCGCCCAGCTTGGCGGGCTGGCCGTTCACGGTAATGCTCTGCAGCGTATTCTCTTTCGGCAGGCGAAACTTTACATGCAATTCTTTTGGCGCGCCGGGCCTGGCAAGCAGGACGTTTGCTGTGACGCGTTTCTTACTTGCATCTGCAACCATTCTGAAATTCACTTTGCCCCAGCGCGTCGGCGCCTGATCAATCCTGATTTCCTTGCCCGAAGCGAGCCAATCTCGCGGAACGCCCTTCGCCAGATACAGGCGGTCTTGGTCTGAATCCTCGAGCACAAGCATCCAGCGAATGAGCAAGGGAATGGTTTGCTGCGCCGGGATGCAAAAAATCGCGGTGCCGCCGCCGATTCCGGCGACCTCGCCGGCTGTCCAACTGCCGCGCGTATGATCATGGAAGCGATGCGAATAAAGGAAGAGCAAGTATTCTTCGATTCTGTCGAGACGCAACAAAGCGAGCGCGTAACCGTAGGAAATGAAGCCCAGAATGTCGCGCCCGGTGGGATGGGGCGGCTCCACATTGGCAACAACGCCAAGCGTGGTGGCGCCGTATGCGCGCATGCAATCGATTACCAGATTCGCAAGCTCGGGCGGCAACGTGTCCGCGTGCAATAATTCGCTATAGGGGCGGTGCGGCCACTGTTGCGGGCTGGGCCGCTCCTTTTCCATGGATTCCCAGAATGTCTCCGCCGTGCCGGGATAGGTTCCGATGTACGGTGGATTCATGTCGTTGCGAACATTCTTCCTGATGCTTGCGGCGACAGCGTCCTGAAGAATTTTGCTGCGCCGCAGCCAATCGCTCGCGGCTCTTTGGGGTTCTGGCGCGACATTGATACTGCGCCAAATTTGGCTGATATCTTTCAAGCCTCTCGCTGCAAAGGCGCTATTCGAGTAATAAGGAAGCCACCAGGTTTGCGGCTTCGGCGCCAAACAAGAATCCGATTCGCTCCAGCCGTGAATCAGGCCGTAGCCGGCCTCGCTGGACGGCAGTTGCAGACTTTCGTCGTGCATTTTGCAAAGCAAGTTAGCTGTCGCGGCAATTTTTTCTTGGTGCTTGTGCAGGAGAGCGGCATCGCGCGTGTAATTGAAATATCTGGCGAATAGCATGAGTTCCATGCCGAATTGCGCGGTTTCCGGTCCGCGCATATTAATCATGCCTTTCGTGTCGGTAAAATCGGTGAGGTAGTTGTCGATAACCGCGCGGGCCATTTCGAAACGGCCCCATTCGAGATTTGTGGCCACCGACATGGTGAAAATGTCCTGAAAACCGTCATATTCCGAGCCGTAGTAGTCGCGATCGACGGCTCCGTACTTGGGGTAATAGCCGCCCGGGCGAACCATCAGTTCCTTTGCGAAGGCGTAACGCGACATATCGACCCAGGCGTTTTGCGGGAGTGACGCCGGAGCAATATCGCGCAACTGCGCGTCCCAGTAATCCGCAAACTGCAACAGCGCACGATAGAATTCCTCAGGTTGCGGGTCCAGGCGAGCGGGAGGGAACGCCGGATAACTGTAACCGTACACAACTTTTGTTATTTTCCCGTTTTCGATGCGCGAGGTTCGATGCCAGGTCTGAACAATAAATTTGTCGCTGGCTTGCACATCGCCAAACACAATGACTTCGTCATAAGAGTTATCGGAAATGGGCATAACTTTACGAACGGCTGGCATCCAGCCGCCGATCAGGCCCTCGAAACGCTTTTCGGCGAGCGCCGGAGAATTCAGCTCCGGGAAATATTGACCCGGGTGATAAGTCCGCGTGCTTCCGCTCGGATACACGGGCATCGTGTCAAAACATTCTTTGGTCCCCACGAATGTATTCCATGGCAAACGGAAGAAGAACGGGCGGCGGCCTGTCGCGCTTCCCATTGGCGGAGCGGCGGATTTCACCACATCGGGATCCGGATCGCCATTCTCGAGGAGTTTTTCTGCTAACAAGTCGCGGGGAGACATGCCGATGTCCTTCAAATTGAGCCCCAGATACGGCGGATTGGAATCAGCGAAAGTTGCCTCGGCGCTTTTAGGCAGGATTCTGCTAGCTCCATTCGATGAGATGAATGTGATGGCGCCATCGCGGGTGCGCAGATCCTCAAAGACTTTCCAGGTAATCGGACCGATCTTGAATTCACACACTTGCGTGTGGCCTTCAATATCAGGGACGCTAGCGCTCGCTGGCGCTGTGTCAGCAATTCTGCCGGGATCACCCGATGGAAACTCTGTAGCCGCAGCGGTTTTGGGAAAGTAGCGCGCTGCGGCGGTTGTGATTGCCAAGTTTTTCAGGAAATTCCGACGGTCCATGTGTGTATTCTCCGGCCGGTGGCTCTGTGCCGTGGCGAGGCACCGATTGGATTTTTTTGCTTCTCGCGGGAAGTTGTATCACAATCCACGGCGGGCCAGTAAACGTTTTCCCGCTTTTTGAGACATGCGGGCGCGACGATTATCGGGGGATGGTGAAGTGAAAAGCCAAAAATGTTTGCTTCGACGCGGAATTTTCTTGTGTTTGCTTGCACTGGCACTCGGCATGTCCCTATACAACGGAGCGGCCGCGCAAGGACGAAGGCGCCGGCAAGCGGCGACGCCTGGTCCGATGTTGGCTCAGGGAATCGTCAACTTCAGCACGCCGAATTTTGACTTAAGCCTCGTTCGCTCGTCGCAGACAGTAGCGGCGCTGAAGCCGAAAGGGGCCAATGGCTTCGATTTTACGCCGGGCGATTTGCTCGTCCAACGCTCGGAGAACGGCTACTATCACCTCGGCGACATTGACTTACGTTTGCGCGTCGGAACTGCTGGCGCTTGGAAGAGCTATTCGACGGCTTTCTCGCGTGAACCTGTCGTTGCCTTGCCGGCCCCGCCAGGAATTTTGGCGTCGGCGAATCTGGCTCCCACACTCCCTGCGGATTTTCCGCTGCAGCTTACGCGCACCTGGGCTCTTGAAAGCCGCGAGTTGGTTTTGCGTTTCACATTGACAAACAAAACGGCGAATGTTGTGCAGGTTGGCGCGCTGGGCATTCCGATGATTTTCAACAACGTGCTGACTGGACGTTCGCTTGAAGAAGCACACGCGAAATGCTCTTTCTACGATCCTTACATCGGCGAAGATGCTGGCTATTTGCAGGTAACGCGCCTGAATGGGCACGGCCCGGCGCTCCTAGTTGTGCCGGATGTGGACACGCCGTTTGAAGCCTATAAGCCGATCCTGAACAAACGCGGACCCAACGGGGCTTTGCGGATTTTCAACGATCCCACACCGCGTTGGGTGACGTTCGAGGGATTTTACGACTGGATGGTTCACAGCGAGGCTTACGCTGAAAATGAATGGAAAAACGCCCAGCCATGGAATCCACTGAGCATGCTCACCCTCGCTCCGGGCGAGTCAAAAACTTACGGAGTCAAATTTTTGCTTTCCGATTCGATTGGCGATATCGACAAAACGCTCGCAGCACATGGACGCCCTGTCGCTGTCGGTATTCCCGGATACGTGCTGCCTATGGATATTCACGCGCGTTTGTTTCTGAAATATCCTAGAGCCGTTCGCTCGATGTCCGTTGTTCCTGCGAGGGCAATTACCATTCGCAAAAATGCGCCGGCTGCAGGCGGCTGGAAAGCTTTCACGCTGACGGGCCGCACCTGGGGCCGTTCCCGGCTGACGATTACATACCAGGATGGCCTGGTGCAGACGATCAACTATTTTGTGATCAAGCCGGAATCGCAGGTCGTCTCCGATTTGGGCCATTTCTTGATGACCAAGCAATGGTTTGTGGATCCGAGCGATCCATTTCATCGCAGTCCGTCGGTGATGACGTATGACCGGCAAGCAAATGCCATCGTGACTCAGGATCCTCGCGTGTGGATTGCCGGCCTAAGTGATGAAGGCGGCGCAGGCTCGTGGCTCGCAGCAGTCATGAAGGAGTTTGGGCAGCCAAACACGCAGGAGCTCGACAAATATCAGCAATTTGTTGACGGCGTCTTATGGGGCGGCCTCCAATATAAGGAGGGAGCGCACGCCTATGGCGTGAGGAAGAGCGTTTTCTATTACCAGCCGGACGGAGAGTTGAGAACTTATTACCGGAAGGATTTCGATTGGAGCAGTTGGACGAGTTGGAACAAGAAACAGTCCGAAGCGGTCGACCGCTCCTACGATTATCCGCACGTGGCAGCAGCGTACTGGGCGCTGTATCGCCTCGCTCGGTATCATCAAGGGCTGATCACCGACCATCCGTGGCAATGGTATCTGATGCACGCATATCACACGTCGGTCGCCATGACTGAGTTTGCTCCCGGCTTGGCTCGATTCGGCCAGATGGAAGGCGACGTCTTTCTGAAAATTTTACAGGATCTCAAAAGAGAAGGCATGACTGCGGAGGCAAATCATCTGGAAGAGATTATGCGCGAGCGGGCTGACCGATGGAAGCAGGAAGCTTACCCGTTCGGCAGCGAAATGCCCTGGGATTCGACGGGGCAGGAAGAGGTCTACGCCTGGATGAAATACTTTGGCTATGAAGACAAAGCCAATGTGACGCTAGACGCGATTCTTGGTTACGACCCAACAATACCGAACTGGGGCTATAACGGAAGCGCGCGCCGCTATTGGGATTTTATTTATGCAGGGAAAATCCAACGACTCGAGCGCCAGCTTCACCATTATGGTTCCGGCATCAACGCCATTCCGTTGCTGACCCAATACCGCGAGCATCCCGATGATTTTTATCTGCTGCGCGTAGGTTATGGCGGAACGATGGGCCCGCTTACGGACATCGATCAAGAAGGATTTGCGTCGGCTGCATTTCATGCGTTCCCCGACATGCTGAAGCTCGATCCTTATTCCGGCGATTACGGCCCCAATTTTTTTGGACACGCGCTCAATACTGCTACTTACATTGTGGATCATCCTGAATTTGGGTGGCTGGCGTTTGGCGGCAACATTCGAGTCACAGGCGACATCATCAAAATCACCCCGCTCGATTCGTTCCGCATGCGCGCGTATGTTGCTCCGCTTGGGCTCTGGTTGACGCTGGATGCGGGCAAATTCGACAGTGTTGAGCTGAATTCCAAGACAGGAGCTGTGCGGCTAGGACTTGCTCCGGCGACGCCTTTTACGCCAACAGCATTTCTCCGCGTCGCGCAGCCAGCTAAGATTCGAGATGTGGGGTCCTATCGCCCAGCCGGGGTGTTTCAGGTTGCGCGCGGCGCATATGTCGTGCCGCTGCGCGAGGGTACGACCTGGGTCGAGCTCCGAACGAACCGCTAACTGTGAAAAAGCGCAACGGCTAAATGAAATGGGCAAACGCTACGATCGCCGGGACGTTCTGAAAAGCGTGAGCGCTGCATGCGCGGCATATCTTCTGCCGGTCCAAGAGGACTCAGCCGAACGCGCCTTTCGCGTCGCGGGGCAGGAAGCCGAGATTCAAATCACCACGGTGAGCGCGCATACGTTTCGCCTAAGCATAATCCCGCTGAAGCATGGCGAGCCGGTCGCAATTCCCATGGACGGTTCGCTAGCTAAGCATTCGTGGGGTGAGCCAGCCGTAAAGCTGCGTGGGGCCGCGCGTGCACGGACTGTGAGATCCGGCGACTTGATGATTCGAGTTACTGATAACCCGCTGACTTTTACGGTCGAAAGTCCAGCGAGCTCAGCGTTGGCTAAAGTTCAACAAATTGCAGTCGACGAAGACACCGGCGCTGTTTCCTTCGACCCAGGCGATTCGCCATTGCTCGGGCTGGGCGAAGGCGGGAAGCAATTTGATCGCCGTGGATCGCTTGACGCGATGCGGAATGGACAAGGTGGCTACAAACTGGGGACGCACGGATCTCGCGTTCCGATTCCTTGGCTGATTGGCACGGCCGGATGGGCAATGTTCATCCACCAGCCCTTCGGCACCTTTGATTTCAGCGGGCCGCAGAGCAAATTCCTTCCTGTCGGACCGGATGCAGCGCTGCCATTGGACATTTTCTTCGTTGCATCGCGCGAGCCTGCCACCATCATGGCGGAATACGCGCGTCTGACAGGCCATGCGGAAATACCGCCGCTGTGGGGCTTGGGTTACCAGCAATCGCATCGCACGCTCGCCAGCCGCGAAGAAATTCTCGATGTCGCAAAAACGTTTCGTGAAAAAAAACTTCCATGCGACGCGCTGATTTATCTGGGCACCGGTTTCTGTCCCTCCGGCTGGAACACGGCGAATGGCTCTTTCGCGTGGAACGCGCGCGTGTTTCCAGATCCAAAGGAAATTCTCGAGCAATTTCATGGCGAAGATTTTCACGCAGTGATGCACGTGGTCATTTTGACGCGGCAACTGCAAGGACGCGCACGCGATGGCTGCACTGTCGGGCGGTTCGACGAGCAAGAGGCAGGCTGCTACTGGGACGCGCATCGCAAAGATTTCGCCATGGGCATAGACGGATGGTGGCCGGATGAAGGCGATTCGCTGAACATCACTTCACGTCTGACGCGCAATCGCATGTATTGGGAAGGCCCGCAAATCGACCGGCCAAACCAGCGTCCGTATGCGCTTCATCGCAATGGTTATGCGGGTATGCAGCGGTATGCGTCGTTTTTGTGGTCGGGCGACGTCTACTCAACTTGGGAAACACTGAAAACGCATATTCCCAATGCGATCAACACGGCGCTTTCCGGCATTCCATACTGGGGCACGGACATCGGCGGTTTTGTGCCGACAAAAGAATTCACTGCCGAGTTGTATCTGCGATGGTTTCAATTTGGCGCGTTCTGCACGCTGTTTCGTTGCCACGGCCGGGCGTGGAAGTTGCGTTTGCCGTGGGGCTGGGACACAGGGAATCCGGGGCCGACCGAGATCAGCAATTATGGCGGCGCAGCAGTTCCTGACGCGAGCCAGCTACACAACAAGCAGGTCGAGCCAATCTGCCGCAAATATCTCGAACTTCGTTACCGGATGCTGCCCTATCTTTACAGCGCGGTTCGCGAGTGCGCCGTGACCGGCATGCCCATTATGCGAGCGTTGTGGCTCCATTATCCTGATGATCCCGTCGCCGTTGCGCGCGATGATGAATATTTGTGGGGAAGAAACATTCTCGTCGCGCCGGTATGTGAAAAAGGAGCAACGCGACGCCGCGTCTATCTTCCCCGCGGCGACTGGTACGATTTCTGGACGGGAGAACGCGCGCAAGGAGGTCGTGAAATCAACCGCGATGTGGATCTTGAAATCCTACCGCTATTTGTTCGAGCCGGCGCGATATTGCCGTTGGGTCCGGTGATGCAACACACAGGCGAGAAAGTGGAAGGGCCGTTGTCCGTGACGATTTATCCCGGCGCGGATGGCTCATTCCTCCTCTACGAAGACGACGGCAAATCGTTCGATTACCGCAAGGGCGAGTGGATGGGAATCCAAATGACCTGGAATGATTCGCGACGCGTGTTTAGACTGAATCTTGCACCCGGCTCGCGCATGCTGGCGCCGATGCGACGAAATATCGAAGTGAAAGTCGAACAGGCGACGCGGCGAATTGTGTTTGAAGGGCATTCCATGGAAGTACAGTTGTAGGATTGCGCCCGCGTTGATGCTTGCCGCGGGCCCCTGAGGCTATAATCGATCATGCGACGACCGGATCCGATGGCTAAAATTTTGATCAAGACTTCGCTATGCGTGGGTTTTGCGGTGCTGCCGATTGCAGCATTTGGCATTTTTTCGGCGGCATGCGGCGCGCAGGCTTCCAAAAAAGTGCCGGCGCTGGGAGCGTCGGCTTCTGCCCGCAAGGGGATTCAACTCGCCTCCAGGGGACATTGCGACGAAGCACTGCCGCTGTTGAGGAAAAGCTTTACGCACATCACGGACAAGCAGCTCGTTTATCATACTGCAATGGCAATGGCGCAATGTGGAATGAGCGTCGACCAGGAGGGCGACGCCGTGAATGCGCTCGTGCTGCTGAGGCGCGAATTTCCAAACGACCCGACCGTGCTGTACACTGCGACGCACTTCTACTCCGAACTTGGCATGCGCGCAGCGCAAAAGCTGATTGCGGTCAACCCGCGCTCGGCCGAAGCGCAGGAGCTAAACGCGGAAGCTCTGGAATCGCACGGGAAGTTGAACGAGGCAATCGCAGCCTACCGCCAGATTCTGGAGCAATATCCTGAGCAACCCGGCATTCATTACCGTATCGGCCGGATTATCCTGGCAGAGCCGCCCACTGAAACGTCCGCCGATGAGGCCAAGAAGGAATTCGAGGCGGAACTCAAGATTGATCCAAGCGCAGCGTCCGCTGAATTTATGCTGGGAGATCTCGCCCGCCAGAGCGAGCAATGGGACCAGGCCATCGAGCATTTTGGGCGCGCCGCGAAACTCGATGCAGGGTTTTCAGAAGCGTTTCTGGGCCTTGGAATATCGCTCAACGCCGTCGGAAAGAGTTCCGAGGCAATTACACCGCTGGAAAAATACGTGAAGATGGAGCCTTCCGATCCGGCCGGTCATTATCAGCTGGCAATCGCGTACGGCCGAACAGGACGGAAACAAGACGCGGAGCGCGAGATGGCGCTGCAACGCGAAACAGAGAAGAAAGCGCCGCCGGCGACTCCGCAGAATCCAAACCAGCTCTGACGAAAAGATTTAGCTAAGAGGGATCGCTATGTCCACTTGCCCGCGCCTTCAACGATCGTGATGTAACGATCGATTGGGAGATTAGCAAACCGCTCCACTTTTCCCGACGGCTTCGGCCATTTCACTTCCAGCCAGTCAATTTTAGGGCGCTGCCCGATACCGAGAACCATGCGCGGGTCGTGCGAGGAAAGATAGCTTCCGCCACCGACCTTGAAGCGGTGACGCTTGAGGTCTCCAGCCTGATAAGTGACCACGGCGCCGACGGCATCGATATTCGCCTGCTTCCCAATCAAGCGAACGCCCAGCCAGTGATTTTGACGTCCCGCGCTATTTCTTAATAGGATTGGCGCGGCATTATTGACAGCCACCAGCACGTCCACGGAGCCGTCGTTGTCGAAGTCTCCGAGCGCCATGCCACGACCGGCAATCGCCTGTGAAAAAATCGGGCCGCTCTGCTTGCTGATATTTTGAAATGCGCGGCCTGTGTTGCGAAACAACAGCATTGGTTCGCGGTACTTGACGTTTTGCATGTGCCTTTGGACATCAATGTCCGGGTGGCCATTGCAGAGGAGAAGATCAAGTTCTCCATCATTGTCATAATCAAAAAATTTTACGCCCCAGCCGCTCATGAACATTGTTCTGTTCCCAATACCGTCCGATGGAGCAACGTCGGAGAACGTCTCATTTTTATTGTTGTGATAAAGGGAAAACATTTCGTGATCCACGTTTGAGACAAACAGGTCAATCCAGCCGTCCTGGTCGTAATCGGCGGCATCCACGCCCATGCCCGAGCGCGCGCGCCCGAATGAGTTATAGCCAACGCCAGAGAGCAAACCGATATCGGAGAACTTGCCTTTGCCGCTGTTGACGAACAGAGAGTTTGCGACCGTGTCATTCGATACAAAAAGATCCATCAGGCCGTCGTTGTTGATGTCGCAGGCAACTACGCCCCATGCTTTGGCCGGCGATGTAGCGATTCCGGACTCTTTACTTGCATCTGTAAACGTGCCGTCTCCATTGTTGTGATAGAGCCAGGACTGCATGGGATTATAAACATTCGGCTTGCAATACCAGCGCTCGCCGGTCAGCGTGTTTCCGCAGAACTTATTCTTTGCCTTATCCCATTCAGCAAACTGGCAAACGAATAAGTCAAGATGGCCGTCGTTATCATAGTCAAACCAAACGGCGCTGGTGGCCCAGCCTGGCGCAGCCACTCCGGCCTTTTCCGTCACGTCAGTGAAGGTTCCGTCGCCATTGTTGTGGTAAAGAATGCTGCGCGGATATTGCGTCAGATAAATGTCAGGCAGGCCGTCGCGGTCGTAATCGCCCACAGCCACGCCCATGCCGTAGGCGCTTCCGCCGACTCGTGCTTTTTCGGTCACGTCAGTAAAGGAGCCGTCTCGGTTATTGTGATAGAGAGCGTTGCGCAGCGGCCGAGGCGGCTTATAAAAATCGCACGGACCGCTGTTCACCAGATAAATGTCCATCCAACCGTCATTGTCGTAATCCAAGAACGCGCATCCGGCGCCGAGCGTCTCAGGCTCATACATTTGCGGCGAAATTCCAGCGACGTGAACCCAAGATATTTTGCTTTGAGAGGGCGGCACTTCCACAAAAGCCGGCAAGGAATCCGCGAACGTGTGGAGCAACGGAGAAAGTGAATACTGGTTGCCGAGAAAACCGAGCAGGCCACTGCAGCCGAGCGTTTTAAGCAGGCGCCTCCGAGAGATGGCATGCGGCGAACTGATCGAATCACGGGTCATCGGTTGATTCTCTGTTTTTCACGAACTTGTCGGCGCGCGGGATTCGATCAATGCAGCCAAGAAATTCGTCGAATACATGAGCACCGCAGAGAATAGCAACAAAAACTCCAGTTTGACATTCCCGGCATCAAAGATTTTTTCGCGGATGCTCGCGCTGCTGGGGTACGCTACCGCTCTTCGAGCACGAGGAGCAATCTCCGGGAATGAGTAGAATCTCTAAATTTTCCAGGCGAGATTTGCTGCGGGCCATAGGTGCAGGCCTGCTGGGCGCTCCGTTGGGCGCACGGCTGACGTTGGCGGCGCCGCGGGTGAAGTTTACGGACATTGCGGAGGCCGCGGGGATTGACTTCCGGCATGACAACGCTGCCTCCACAGAAAAATATCTGATCGAAACGATGGGATCCGGATGCGGATGGATCGACTATGATCAGGATGGCCTGCTTGATTTGTATCTCGTCAACGGCGCGGCCACGCGAGTTTACAAACCGCAAAACCCCCTGCGCGGCGCGCTCTATCATAACAATGGCGACGGCACATTCACCGACGTCACGGTCAAAGCAGGCGTTGGCGCAGAGGGACTGTTCGGCATGGGCGTGGCCGTGGGCGATTACGATAACGACGGATTTCCGGATTTGCTGGTTCTCGGCTACGGGAGATGCATTCTTTACCATAACAACGGAAACGGGACGTTCAGCGATGTTACCGAGCGTGCGGGTGTCGCGAATGCGAGCCGCTGGGCCTCGAGCGCCGCTTGGTTCGACTACAACAATGACGGCCACCTTGATTTGGTGATCGCGAACTACCTTGACTGGTCGCCGGATCGCAATTTCTGGTGCGGCGAGCACGGTCCTGGCATGCGCAGCTACTGCCATCCCGACGATTATAACGGCCAGCCGCCAACCCTATACCATAACAATGGCGACGGCACTTTTACCGATGTGAGTAAGCAATCCGGAGTGGGATTAAAGCCGGGGAATGGGCTTGGTATCGTCACTTTTGATTACGATGATGATGGCTGGCAGGACATTTTTATTGCCAATGATTCGATGGCCAATTTTCTGTTCCACAACAATCGCAACGGAACGTTCCACGAAGTCGGCTATTTGGCCGGCGTCGCAGTTAGTGCGGATGGTCTGCCGGAAGCGGGCATGGGCACGGATGCGGCCGACGCGATGGGAAACGGTCGGATGGATTTGATTGTCACTCATCTGGATGAACAACTTGCTCGCCTGTATCAAAACGCGGGGCACCAGACATTTGACGACGTTACTCTTCGCGCCGGTCTAGGCTACGCGACATTCCACGTGAGCGGCTTCGGCACTCGCTTCATGGATTACGACAATGATGGCGCCGTCGACATTTTCATGGCCAACGGCCACGTGCTCGATAACATCCAGCGATATAACTCCAATGTTCGTTACAAAGAACCGAAGCTGATGTTCGGCAATCTGGGCCACGGAAAATTCGCGAATGTTAGCGATCAGCTTGGCCGGGATTTTCTAGCCCTTCGCGTGAGCCGGGGCGCTGCGATCGGGGATTTCGACAATGACGGAGATTTGGACATTCTCATAAACAATAACGGCGAGCGGCCGCAATTACTCAGAAACGATGGCGGAAATTCAAACCATTGGCTGGAGATTTTTCTGATTGGCACGAAATCGAACCGCGACGGTGTAGGAGCGCGCGTTAAAATTTCCGCAGGCGACTTGAATCTGTACAACCAGAGAAAAGGCGGCATGAGTTATCAGGCAGCGCAAGATCCGCGGCTGCATTTTGGATTGGGGCACCGTGTAAAAGTTGATTCGCTGGAGATTCTGTGGCCAAGTGGTGAAGAAACGCGGCTCAATGACATCAGCGCCGACCAGATCATCGCTATTCAGGAGGGCACAGGGCTAGTCAAACGTTTCTTCCCTCGTATCGCGAAGAGTGGGCGCGGATAGCCCGCGCGACTTTTTTGAGCTACAAGTGCGGCAGGCGCCCTGAAGATATGTAGCCCGCTCTGCGACCGGACGAGCCATTTTTGTATTTTGCAGTTTGCTTCTGATTCAATTCCGCGAGTTTTGCCAGCGCAGCATTTGCCGCATCCAATTTGCCCTTGCGCCGGTACGCAATGGCTAAATGCGAATAAACCGAGGGGTCGTTTGGAGCGAGCTTGCGCGCTGTTTCCAAGCGGGCAATCGCATCGTCAAGCCGGCCTTCCGATAAATATAGTTCACCCAGAATGGCTTGGGAATCGGCATAGTTGGGACGTGCAGCCACCGCCTGTTTCAACGCTGCTTCGGCTTCTGCGAATTCCGGCTGACCGGGTCCTTCACCGGAACGCGCGACGGCATCGCCAAAAATGGTGAGCAGGATGTAATTTCGATGGCCGCGTTTTATACCCTCGCGCGTCACGCGAATGGCCTCGCTTATGTTCCCTTCCAGGAGCGCTTTTTGACCAGCGGCCATGTAAGCAATGTCCGTTTGCGGAGCCAGCTTGCTTGCCAGTTCAAAATCGGCGACCGCAGCGTCAGGCTCATTTTCAAATGAAAGGAAGACGCCTCGTTCGTAATGCAAACGCGAAGAGCGCGGAAGATTTTGTAGTCCGATGTTTAGAGCCTTTAGTCCAAAATCATAAGCTTGGGAATCCAAGCACGCGTCAGCAATGAACAAGTAGAGTTTTTCATCTTGCGGGGCTTCCTTGACGGCCTGTTCAAATGCGTTGGAAGCCTCCCGATAGCGCCCAGCACCGATGTAGGCCTGCGTCAGCAAGTTATTCACCACAGGGGGCACGGTTGCGCCTGTTTCAAGGCCCTTCAAAATCGCGATCGCATCTTCGAAGTGGCCAGTCGCCACATAGCAAAGGGCGAGATTGAAATTCGCCGCATATTCGTCGACAACATGCCCGCGCGCATTGAGGAAATGAGGGATCGCTTCAGCGAAGCGCCCTTCCTTGGTTAGTGAAATCCCCGCCTGAAGCTCTGCTTCTGCCTTCGGCGAGACACCAGGATTATGTTGTATCTGTCGCTCAGTTACGCTGGCGGTTGCTGGAATGCGAGCAGATGCGGGCTGTAGAAGGCGTAGCGTCAAGCCGCTGGCAATCACCAAAAGGAGCACGCAAGCTCGGCAATCTTTGAACATAAGTCTTGCTATAAATGCAGGAAACCATTCTATCAGCAGAGGTTTACGCCGCGCATGTAAACGTTTAACAGGAAACGTTTACCGTGGCGCCCGAAAAATCTCGCCTCGCTCCTCGCCTTGGTTTTTGTCGGCTGGGGTTTTTCTCGGCTTGCATCCCCCATGTGGCGACAAAATACACGAAAGTTAGTACTTGACAAGGGAAGCGGATACATTATAGAAGGCACTTATCATAAGTGGGGCAGTGTCATACGGGGTGCATAATTTGAGTAAACGTTTACTTCCAGGTTGTTCGGACGGACAGTGCGGCCATGCCATCGCGCTTACCTCGAGTCCCGCCGGCCTCTGCGCTGCCTTTGCTTTGTTAGGCCTCCACGCTTCGACAGGTCTTAAACCAGACTTTGGAGTGCCGGAATTCTCTCAGGAATGGTCACGGAGCTGTGTTGCATTTGGAAATGTCGCTTCGACTGGGCGTGTGGCGTGAAAACAGTAGCTGCAGCAAATACGGAGGTGGTTGTGCATAAGGAGGAAATTATGTCGCGGAGCTTCTCTCGCTCTTTGATTCTGAGCCTGCTGGCGGGCTTCATGATCCTGGCAACTCTCGCCGCGCCACCCGTCTGGGCGCAGATGGGAAGCCAAGGAACCGTGAACGTGACCGTTCTCGACCAGAGTGGCGGCGCAATTGCCAAGGCGCAACTGACGCTCGTAGACATTTCTACAAACGCCGTCCGGACGGGGGCCACCCTCGGGTCTGGCACCTACAGCTTCACGGGCTTGTCAATTGGCACATATCAGTTGACCGTGTCGAAAGACAATTTCCAAACCCAGGTTTTCGACTCCGTGGTCGTCCAAGCTGGCCAGGTGACCGACGTCAAGGCGTCTCTAAAGATAGGCGCGGCCTCCGAGCGAGTCGTCGTCACCGCGACCGCATCACCTCTGTTGCAAACAAGTTCAAATGCAATCGGCACGACGATTGACATGAAGGAAATTGAAGATTTGCCTCTTCAGGGTCGGGACATTAGCTCGTTGTCACAGTTGGCGCCTGGTTTCTCCCACTCGACCGCCGATGGTGGCGGCACGTGGAATGGACTTCCGGAAATCGCGCAGGGTAATAACGTTGATGGGGTGATCTCATCAACGAACCGAATGAAGTTTTCAGGCGACACTGCACCTGAGGTCTCGGCGCGGATTGAAGACATGCAGGAAATGACGGTTCAGACCAGTAACTTGGATTTGAACCAGGGTTTCGGCCAGTCCGCAATGCAAGCGAATTTCGTTACGCGGCGCGGCTCGAACAACTATCATGGGCGTGTTTATGAAGACTTTCAGAACGCCGCTCTAAATGCCAATAGCTGGACGAACGATGCATTGGGCCGTCGTAAGAACCACCTTATATTGAACAACTTTGGTGGAGCAGTTGGGGGGCCGATTCTGAAGAACAAACTTTTCTTTTTTGGCAGTTTTTCCGAGTCCAAACAGCCCGGAGGATTTACAGCTCAGAACTCAACACTGACAGCCACCGCAGCAAGCGGGCTGTTCACGTATAGAGACGGACCAAACGCGGGTCAAACGGTCAATCTTTTCACGCAAGTCGCGGCACCAAATGGATTGCCGACGACCGTGAACTCGATGGTCGCGAGCGAGATATCCACAGTGATTGGCGCCGAAAAATACGGCACCGTTTCCGCCGAAGCTAACCCAAACCTAAGCCTCGTAACGTGGGCCCAGAATGCGCCGAGGACTAACTATTACCCAACCTTCCGCGTGGACTATGATCTGTCGCCGAAATTTCGCATTAACGTCGCATGGAACAGAACCTATGAGGTCGATCCGAACGCGGCGCAAACGCCGTTTCCAGGTCCGACCTTTGCCGCTTATGGCGCGTCCAATAAATTCAATTATTACACCAGTTCCTTGGGATTCGACTGGACCGTCACGCCTACGATGGTCAACGAATTCCGCGGCGGCTATTTCTACAATTTTGAGGATTACAGTTACGATGCGCAGCCCAGCTTGTACACGAAGAACCCATTCGTAAATTGGGCCATCGGCAACGATGTCGGCCCTTGCTACTGCTCGTCGGGTCAATCGTACAATTTGGGAATCAACGACTGGTATCCGATCTTCAATTTTGCCGACAATGTGACTTGGCAGCATGGCTCGCACACCATCACGTATGGTGTCTCCTGGTGGCGTGAGCAAGACCACTATTCGGATGCCCCTAATGCCCTCGAAAGCTTCAGTCTGGGCCTCGTGCAGGGCGACCCCGCGCTAGCCGACTTCAATAGTTATTTCTCCGGTGCCAGCAACTACGACAGGGCGCAGGCGGAGAATTTGTATGCAACTCTTGTGGGAAGGATTTCAAGTGTCGGACCCAATGGACCGGGTTTTTCATACAACCCCAAAACAGGGCAATACAACACCGCCCCGAACTACAGCGGGATCCAGTTGAATGAATTGCAAAAGGCCTGGGGACTATATTTTCAAGATGCTTACCGGATTAAGCCTTCGCTCACTTTGAACTACGGATTGCGCTGGGACTTTACTGGCGACGACTTTGACCTGAACCACCAATACCAGAGTGCCACGCCAAACGGCATTTTCGGCCCTTCGGGAATCAACAACCTGTTCAAGCCCGGCTCCCTCTCCACGAATCCGGCTGACTTGAATCCGCAATATATCGCGCGCAGTCATCAGTACAATCCGTGGAATGTGAGCCCGCAGCCGACGATTGGTTTGGCTTGGAACCCCAACTATACGGAAGGTTGGCTTGGCAGACTCATGGGTGGTGGAAAGACCGTCATCCGCGCCGGTTTCCAGTTGAGGCGCTTTACTGAGCCCGAACAGTACGTCTGGAATGATATGTCCAACCACGGCTTTGGCTATTACCAGAATTACTCGCTTCAGGCGGTTAGCGGCGGCGGTACTGGAACGTTCGCGCCCGGCACCCTAGCCTTGGGAGACACTCTGCCGCCGTTTCTTTTGACTCCACCGTCGTATTCGCCGGTCATTCCCGAATCTATCGCCACTTGGGTCAATTACTGGGGTGCCGGTGGAATCGATCCTCATATCCGGCAGCCATACACGCAGCAGTGGAATCTGGGCATTCAACGCCAAATCGGCGAGAACAATGTCCTTGAGATTCGATACTTGGGAAGCCGCAGCGTTCATGAATGGATCAATCAGGATCCCAACGAAGTGAATATCTTCGAGAACGGCTTCCTGAATGAATTCCAGAACGCCCAAACGAACTTGGCAAATAACGCCACGTCCGGGGATGCGTATCAGGGTACCTTCGCATATGACCCGAGCGTGTCTGGGGACGTCCCATTGCCAATTTTTGATGCGGCGTTTGCTGGCGAGGCCACGATTGCAGGCGGGCCGTTTGTCGACTATGGCAGCAACAACTTCATCATTCCGTTGCAGCAAGGCGCGGCGGGCGGAGTAGCAGGCATGCTGGCGATGCCATTCGGAACAGTGCCCTATGCGTGTAACCTTCTGGGCTCTGCGGTTCCCAACTGCGCCAACGGCACATACGCGAGCATGACGTCCCCGGGCCCCTATCCGGTTAATTTCTTTGTGGCCAATGCGTTAGGCGAAGGTAGCGGCGGCCCAGGAACCAACTATATGACCGACGGCGGATACGGGAACTATAACGGGTTGCAAATTGATTTCCGCCAGCACGATTGGCACGGAATGCAGTTCGACGTGAACTACACGTGGAGCCATAGCCTGGGCCAGCAACCCGACAATCAATGGCTTGGTTCGACTAACCAATTCACCATGAGGAACTTGCGACTGAGTTACGGGCCAACTCTTTTCGACATTCGCCAGGTTGTCCATGCCAGCGGAAGCTACGACCTGCCATTCGGCAACGGTCGCCGATTCCTCAATAGGTCAGGTGCGGTTGGCAAGATCGTCGGCGGCTGGAACGTGGGGACAATTGTCACCTATCAGACGGGGTCCCCGTTCGTGCTATTCGGCGGTTACAATACCTTCAATGACTACGCCGATGGAGGGATTGTGCTTTCCGGTGTGTCCGTTTCACAGTTGCAAAGTGCCGTCGGCGTGTATCATGTGCCGGGGCATACCTATGCGGATGGCCTCAATCCGAAGTATCTGGCTGGGACGGCCGGCGGTGGCAATTCAACCTTCATCAATCCTAACTCAACGCCTGGAGTGTTTGCGGCACATCCTTGGCTCTACGGTCCGCATTTCTTTAACACGGATCTGGCCGTTACCAAATCCATCCCTATCTACGAGAATGTTCGATTTGTTTTCCAGAGCGAGTTCCTGAACGCTTTCAATCATCCGAACTGGACGATCCACGATTACTACCCATACGACAACATTCAGGCAAACTTCGGGCTCGCAAACGTAATAAATACAACTCAGGTCCACGCTCGTACCATCGAATTCCGAGCGAATATAGAATTCTAATTGGGCATTGCTCGCACTGTTTTTCGATGCGCTCATTGGGTGCACAAATCTAGTCGCATCCAGTGGGCGCGTTTATTTTCATCAATCGCGCAGCTGCATGTGCTTGAATGACTGCCGGCATGACAAATAGCGGACCACACCGGCAGCCCCATTCTCGCGCCGCGAGGTTGCTATGACTTCCTCGATGATCGCAGCGGCCGCGATTGCTCCATCCCGCCTCGTGAAGCTCTCGCCCGTTGACCTGGTTATTGTGGTCTTCTATTTCGTGCTGGTCCTGGTCATCGGGTTTTATCTAAAGAAACGCTCCAGCACGGGCGAAGATTTTTTCATGGCGGGCCGCGAGATGACTGCGTGGATCGCCGGCCTGAGCTTCATTTCCGCGAATCTCGGCGCCATTGAACTGATGGGCTGGGCCAGCGCCGCCTACGAGTACGGCATCCTGGCCGTGCACGCGTATTGGATCGCGGCCATTCCTGCGATGCTATTCCTCGGCGTCTTCATGATGCCTTTCTATTACATTTCCAAGACGCATTCCGTGCCCGGCTACTTAAAGCTGCGATTCGGCGAATCCAGCCGCAGCCTGGCCGCCATTTCATTCGCGTTCATGACCGTGCTGATGAGCGGCGTCAACATGTACGCCATGGCCGTGGTGATGAATATCGTGCTCGGCTGGAACATGAACTTCAGCATTTGGGTTTCGGCCATCACGGTTGCGATCTATGTTGCTCTTGGCGGTTTGCGCTCCGCGATTTTCAACGAGGTGCTTCAGTTTGTGCTCATCTGGGCCGGCGCGCTGCTTATCCCCATCCTTGCTCTGGTCGAGGCGGGCGGCTGGGATGCCTTGAAACTCCAGATCATTCACAACACCTCAGTTCAATACATGCACCTGTGGCGTTATCTTGGTTCGTTCAATAATCCGGAAGGAATCAACTGGGTGGGAGTGGTGTTCGGTCAAGGGCTGGTCATATCGTTCGGCTACTGGACTACCGACTTTCTCGAAGTGCAGCGCGTCATGGCCGCCAAAGATCTGCGCGCCGCGAAGATGGCGCCCATCATCGGCGCGGCCTTCAAGATGTTCGTTCCTTTTATTGTGATTTTGCCGGGCCTGGCGGCCCTGGCCCTGCTGCCGTTTAAGCTAACCGCCGCCAGCTCAGCTTCTTGGACCAGCCACAGTTACAATGCTGTCTTACCGTTGATGATGGTGCGATATTTCGGCCCGGGCCTGTTAGGTTTGGGCGTGATCGCTCTCATCGCGGGCTTTATGTCCGGCATGGCCGGTAACGTCAGCGCGTTTGCCACTGTCTGGACGTATGACATTTACCGCGCACTGATTCGCAAAAATGCGACGGATGCGCATTATGTCTCGATGGGGCGTTGGTGCACCATTCTTGGAGTGCTCATCAGTATTGGAACCGCTTATTTCGTAATGCAATTCTTCAGCATCATGGACTACGTCCAGGCGCTTTTCAGCATATTCGTTGCGCCGCTTTTTGGCACTGTGATTTTGGGCATGTTCTGGAAACGCGCTACGGCCGCAGGCGGTTTCTGGGGCCTGCTCACGGGAACCGTGTCTGCCGCTGCCATGTTTGCATGGATCGAAGTGAATCCCGCGGCGGTGCGTTATGTTGCGCTGTCGAGCCACGCGAGCCCGATGGCCGCAGATATGTACCGCGCTTTATGGTCATGGATTGTCTGCGTGATCGTGACTATCGCCGTCAGTTTCCTCACGCAACCAAAACCCATAGCCGAGTTGAACGGATTGGTATATGGCGCGACAGAAATACCTTCTGAAGGGAATGCTCCGCTCTATCAACGTCCGGCTTTTTGGGCGGTCGTTGTAGGCGTGGTATTCATCATTTTGAATGTCATTTTCTGGTGAAACGATGCAAGCGAAGGGCTCGATCTCGATTTGGTTTTTTATCGGCATAGCCTTGCTAGTGAATGGAGCTCTAATCTTCGGCGCGGGAATATACGAAGTAATGTACCCGCCGCAGCAGCCGATAGTGTTGTTTCGCCTCCACGCGAGCGTCTGGTGGGGAGCGATCTTGTTTTGCCTCGGGGTATTTTACTGTTATCGATTTTTTCCCGGAAATAGCTCCCGGGGGAGGGTCTAAAAATGCGAGCCAATAAAGCGGAGCCTGGCACGTTTCTTGACACAGACTGCAAGGTGGTCTATATGTAAATGTATCCGGAAAACGTTTTCATGGGCTGTAGAAGGCCTGTTTCGACGGTTCTGACGTGGAAAACGCAGGCCATGCGGCGGAAGGATTTCTGCGACGCTATGGATTTGTTCAATGGGCGTTTGGGAACGAGGCATAGCGTGGCTGGAACGCAAGTCGCGATGCGCAGGCGAGTGGGAGAAGCGCTCAGTTCATAACTGTTTGGTGCAATTCCGAAAAGCAAAGCCGCGAGCAGAAGGGTTGTGGCTAGTCTTACCGAGGGTTAAAGTACACGGATGCCGGCCTAACCTCCGCGCTTCAAGGTTTGCAGGGCAAGATGGCGGAAATTTTGAGTGGAGAACGCGTTGAGTATTCATGAAGTTGCCAGGCGGGCGAAAGTTTCCATTGCAACTGTGTCGCGCACGATTAATGGCGTGCCCAGTGTCGCTCCGCAACTTTCCCGCCGCGTTTGGAGGGTCATCGAGGAACTGGGCTATTATCCCAACACGCAAGCGCGCTCTCTCGTTTCTGGGCGCAGCCGCATTTTCGGCCTGATCGTTTCCGAGATTACCAACCCGTTTTTCCCTGAAATTGTTCAGGGCTTCGAGGATATCGCCGTCCAGCACAACTATGAAATTTTGACAACATCAACCGTCCATGATCCAAAACGTGTGGCGCTTGCCGTTCGCCGGATGATCGAACGCCGCGTCGAAGGTGTTGCCATTGTAACGTTTGGCATGGAAGAGGCGCTCTTCGATGATCTGAAGTCTCGAAAGATTCCCCTCGTCTTCATTGACGTTGGGCCGCCGCTTCCTCGAGTCAGCAACATCAAGATTGATTATTTGCATGGGATTCGTCAGGCCGTTCAACATCTCGCCGCCCTTTGCCATAAACACATTGCGTTTATCTCCGGCCCGCTGATGCTGAAATCAGCCGTTGCTCGCCAGCGCGCTTTCATACAATCGATGCAGGAAATCGGCCTGCCTATCGATGAAAAGTATTTGATCGAGGGCAATCACACGATGGAAGGCGGCATGGAAGCGCTCACGAAAATCCTGCTGTTGCCCAAACGGCCGACGGCGGTGATCTGCTCAAATGACATGACGGCGATCGGAGTGATGCGCCAGGGATACGAGGCGGGCTTGCGCATTCCTCAGGATCTCTCCCTTGTCGGATTTGATGACATTCGCCTCGCGCAATTCATTATTCCGCCGCTTACCACCATAAACATGTCGCAGACGGAAATCGCGCGAATGGCGTTTAACGCTTTGCTTGCCGAAGTCCAGAGGCAAGTTCCTTCGCCGAACGGCAGCGAATACGTTCTGCGCACGAGTCTTATGTTGCGGGATTCGACAGCAATGGCGCCCGCTGCAACTGGACGGCCCAAAAGCGTTACACCGAAACCCAGCAAAGGCGCACGAGGCAGATCATCCATCGATAGCTAGGCGACAGGGACAAATAGTAGTGAACCATTTTCTGAAGCGCGCTCGCAAATCGCTGAAGGACCGGCATGCTGCTTGAAACTCTGCGCAAAGAAGTGCTCGCAGCCAACCTCGAACTGGTTCGCCGCGGCTTGGTGCTTTACACCTTCGGCAATGCCAGCGGGATTGACCGTCGCAAAGGTCTCGTTGTGATTAAGCCGAGCGGAGTTTCGTACGACGAGTTGAAACCGGAGGATTTGGTCATTACCGATCTTTCAGGAAAAACCGTGGAAGGGGATTTTCGCCCATCTTCCGATCTGCCGACTCACTTGGTGCTATATAAACATTTTCCGGCCATCGGCGGCGTCACTCATACGCATTCAGAATTCGCCACCGCTTGGGCCCAGGCCGGTCGCTCAATTCCCTGCTTTGGCACAACGCATGCGGATTATTTCCACGGCTCCGTCCCGATCACCGCTGCGTTGTCCGATCAGCAGATTACAGCTGATTATGAAAAAAATACCGGCGTTGCAATCTGCCGCGCATTTGAGGGCATAGATCCGGAAACTATTCCGGCGGTTCTTGTGCGCGGCCACGGGCCGTTTTGCTGGGGAGCAGACGTTGCTATGGCCGCTCACCATTCGGTGATCCTCGAAGCGATTGCGCGAATGGCTTACTACACCGTTGCTCTGGCTCACGATGTCGATTCTCTGGCTCCCGAGCTTCATGATAAACATTTTTCGCGGAAGCATGGAAGCAAAGCGTATTACGGGCAGTCATCGAAGTAATGATTCAGGCGACCGCGTATTTGGTTTTTCGCTTTAGCAGTTTTGACAGTTCCAATCGTCGCGCGTATGTGAGGGGTGAATGCCGAACAGAAAGATGATCATGGGCTTGATTGTGGGAAACCGCGGCTTTTTTCCCGGCCATCTGGCGGAGTCCGGCCGCGCGGAAATGATCCGTGTCTTGGAATGCGCCGGCATGGAAGTAGTCGCGCTCACGCCAGAACAAAGTAAACATGGAGCCGTCGAGACTTATGACGAAGCAAAGCGCTGTGCTGAGCTATTTCGAACCAATGCCGAGCGCATTGACGGCGTAATCGTCACTCTGCCAAATTTTGGAGATGAGCGCGCCATCGCGGATACCTTGCGCCTTTCCAGGCTGCGCGTTCCCGTTTTAATTCAGGCTACGCCCGACACGCCGGCGAAAATGTCCATCTCTTTCCGGCGCGACAGCTTTTGCGGAAAAATGTCGGCCTGCAATAATCTAATGCAGTACGGCATTCCCTATTCGCTCACATCTTCTCACACGGTCAGTCCCGATTCGCCGGAATTCAAGGCGGACCTCGCATGGTTCTCCGCGGTTTGCCGCATTGTAAGAGGGCTGCGAGACCTTCGCATCGGCAGCATCGGAGCGCGGCCTGCAGCCTTCAATACCGTCCGCTATAGCGAAAAAATCCTGGAGTCGCAGGGGATTTCCGTCGAAACGCTCGATCTTTCGGAGGTCATCGGACGAATTCAGCGCATGACCGACAATGATGACGCGGCGCAATCCAAACTCCGCCTGATCGAGAAATACGTTCCTGCAAACGATGTGCCCAAGGCCGCGCTTCTCAAAATGGCTAAATTGGGCGCGGTGATTGATCATTGGATGAAGCAGACCGACGTCACCATCAGCGCGATCCAATGCTGGACCTCGATCGAGGAAAATCTTGGCGTCGTGCCATGCACGGTAATGAGCATGATGAGCGACGATTTGATGTCCAGTGCTTGCGAAGTCGATATCTGTGGCGTGCTCAGTATGCATGCGCTGCGTCTCGCCTCAGAAACGCCCAGCGCGCTTCTCGATTGGAACAACAATTATGGCGACAATCCAGACAAAGCCGTTTGCTTTCACTGCAGTAATCTGCCGAAGCATTTCCTGAGAAACGTGAAAATGGATTATCAGGCGATCATCGCGGGCACTGTCGGCAAGGAGAACACGTTTGGCACCTGCGTAGGCCTCGTGAAGCCAGGGGCGATGTCTTATGCTCGTTTTTCCACAGATGACCGTGCCGGGCGCGTTCGCGGTTACGTTGGCGGCGGCAAATTCACTGACGACCCGCTCGAAACGTTCGGCGGCGCCGGCGTGGTCGAAATTCCGCGGATGCAAAAGCTCTTGCGCTACATCTGTGAGCGCGGCTTTGAACACCACGTGGCCGCTAATTTTTCCTCTGTCGCAGCCTCAGTAAACGAAGCAGCTTCGCGCTACTTGGGATGGGAAATGTACTGGCACAACGCGCCGAATGGCGGAGCTTGCTAGCTCATGGCCATCGTCGCGGGCGTTGATTTCGGCACTTTGAGCGTTCGAGTCTCCATCGTTGATAGCGCGAAGGGCATTCTAGCTTCAGCGATTTCTGAATATCCGCTTTATCGCAAGCGTGAAGACCCCGAACTTGCCACGCAGTCCCACGCGGATCACATGCGCGCGCTTGCCGATGCCACAAAATCTGCCGTCCAACAAGCTGGAGTCAGCCCGGAAGAAGTAAAAGCGATTGCCCTCGACACTACGGGATCTTCGGTCGTTCCCGTCGGCGCGGACATGACGCCGCTCGGCGAATATTATTTATGGTGCGATCATCGCGCCAAGTCAGAAGCTGCCGAAATCACTGAAATGGCTCACCGCGAGGGTCTTGAAGCGATTCGCTGGTGCGGCGGCGTCTATTCCTCGGAGTGGGGTTTCGCGAAACTGCTGCATTGGCTGCGGCACAATCCTGCGAAACGAGGTGAATTTGTCAGCGCATTTGAACACTGCGACATGGTGGCAGCGACTCTTTGCGGTGTGACGGAAGCCACCAAAGCCAAGCGTAGCGTTTGTGCCATGGGACACAAATGGCTGTGGCATCCCGGCCTCGGTGGTCTGCCTTCCGAGGAATTCCTAACCAAGGTCGATCCTTTGCTCGCCGGCGTGCGCGCGAAGCTCCAGGGTTCTTACGAGACATCCGACCACCTCGCCGGAGCGCTGTCGCCGTATTGGGCGGAACAACTTGGATTGCGCCCCGGCATCCCGATTCCCGTCGGAGCTTTCGACGCTCACTGGGATGCCATCGGCGCGGGCGCCCACGAGCGCGACATCGTCAACGTCATCGGCACTTCCACCTGCATCATCGGAATCACCAGTCAAACGCAGTTGGTCCCCGGAGTATGTGGCGTCGTAAAAGGAAGCGTTCATCCTGATTACACCGGCATCGAAGCCGGGCTTTCCGCAACGGGTGATATCTTCGAAGCGATCGCGCGCCGAGCCGGCACAAGTGTTCAAAAACTCAGCGAAGGCCTCGAAAAATATGCCGCGGGTCAGACGGGCCTGCTGCGCATGACCTGGGACAACGGCGACCGCACTGTCCTGGTTAACGCAAATCTTCGTGGCATGACGCTTGGATGGAATCTGCAGCACACAGCGCAAGACGAACTCTTCGCCGCCATCGAAGGCACCGCATTTCACACCCGCGTCATACTGGACAGAATGGCGGAACACGGTGTTCGCGTCGACCGCGTGATAAATTCCGGCGGAATCCCGCAAAGCAACACTGTGCTGAATCAGGTTTATGCGAATGTTCTGCGCCGGCCAGTCCTTGTGCCCAGCCGCAAAGTAACCAGCCTCGGCTCCGCCATTTTCGCTTTTCTTGCCGCCGGAGTTTTTAAGACAATTGAAGAGGCTCAAGCTGCGATCTGCCCGCCTCATACCGTCTACCATCCGGACGAAGAAACTCGTGAGGTCTACGATCATTTGTACGGTCTGTATCGCCGCTTATACTTCCATTTCGGTGGCGCTGATAAAAAAACAGCATTCGTGGACGTGTTGCCAACGCTCATCAATATTGCGAAAAAGCAAACTCCTTCAGCGCACGCGAAATGCCAGGTGTAAACTGCCAAGGCTGCTGAACGCCCCACCAAAAGTAGCAAATTCTTCGGGGAGCGCCCTGTCACTTGACTTGCAAAAAAATTGAAGTCTCATGTGTCGGACTTTTGTTTGACATGGATGGCGTGCTTCTGGATTCCACTCCTGCCGTGGCTCGCGTTTGGAGCGGATGGGCCATTGAGCATGGCTTCAATCCGCGGGAAGTGGTGCGAGCTGCGCATGGCCGTCCCAGCATTTCGACCATTCGCGACTATTTGCCCGGCGCTGATTACGAGGCTGAAAATCGCGAAGTCGAGCGCCGAGAACTCGCTGACTTGGAAGGCGTTGTGCCATGGCCAGGTGCGATTGCACTGTTGAGCTCGTTGCCTTCAGACCGTTGGGCCATTGTGACGTCATGTACGCGTCCCTTGGCGGAAATCCGGCTGCGCGCCGGCGGCCTTCCCAGGCCGAAAATTCTCGTCACCTGTGACGATATCAAGCACGGAAAGCCCGCGCCTGATCCTTATCTCAAAGGCGCGCAACTGTTGGGCTTGGATCCCGCAGACATTATCGTCGCGGAAGACGTCCCGGCCGGTGTGCGCTCGGGAAAGGCTGCCGGTTGCCGCGTGATTGCACTCTGCACCACTATGCCGGAAGCCGATCTCAGGGACGCGGGTGCTGACTGGCTGGTCCAAGATTGCAGCGCGATTTCATTGCTTGCGCGAAACGCCCATGCTGGAAACATGGCTCTTAGCCTAAAGTTGAAATAAAAAGTAAGCTGGCTCGCAAATCATGAATCGCTCACGCCCGCAACGTCATTACGGTTATCGAATGCGCTGCAAAAGTGTGGCGGAATGCTCCGCTTGCTCCCGAAAACGAGCGTTGCTTTACGCCCACTTGATTTGGATTCGCAAAAGTGTTCGTCGCATCCAGGCTCGGCCCGTTGATTTCGTAAAGCTTGCCGGAAGCTTGAGGATGGAATCCCTCAATCACGATGTCAGTAGGAACGTCGACCGTAGGATGCCGGTTGACCACTGCCAAGGTGAGCTTTTGATTCCCTTGATCAGTCGTCGCCGAAATGTCCAAATAGGGCACGTCCGCCAGCCCCGGAAACGTGTCGGACTGCACCAATGGATCGAGCGCCACATCTCCGCAATGATTCGTGTACAACTTCAGGGGATAGTAGGTCGTTTGCAGAACCAGGCCGGTCGAATTGGTCATAATCGGCGCAATAACGTTCGCCAGCTGCGCCATATCGGCCAGCTTCACTGTTTTGCAATTTCGATGAAACGTGTTCAGTCCCGAGGCCACCCACAACGCATCGCGCAAATTATAGACTTCCTCCAGCATGTGATTATCGCCGCGATGAAACCACGAGCGAAACCAGATGTTCCACTCATCCACGGCGATGGCTATGCGCCCCTTCCTTCTGCTTCTTGACATCGCCGCGGTAATCTCCGCATCCAGCACGCGAATCTGTTTTTCAAACTGGTGCGCATCCTCAAATTCTTTGGCGTTATCGAGGCTGCCGCCATAATGATGCAGCGAAATATAATCAACAATGTCGACAAGCTTCTCCAGCACGGTCATATTCCAATCGACTCCCGGACCGCCGCAAGCTACCAGCTTGATCGAAGGGTCTACCCAGCGCATCATCTTTGCGAATTCCAGAGCATCCGCTGCATATTCAGCCGCATCTTTGTGTCCCGCTTGCCAGCTTCCATAAACCTCGTTGCCCAGCGCCCAATACTTCACGCCGTAGGGATCCGCGTGGCCGTTCTTTCTGCGCTGATTCGCCCAGTACGTGTCCGTTGTGGCGTTGCAGTATTCCACCCAGTCGGCAGCCTCTTGCATCGTTCCGGTGCCCATATTCACGCAGATGTATGGCTCCGCGCCAAGCTTCCGGCAATATTCAATGAATTCATCGGTGCCAAAACGATTCGACTCCTCTTCCTGCCAGGCCGTATCCCAGCGGCGGGGGCGCTCGTTCTTTGGGCCAATCCCGTCTTTCCAGTTGTATCCGGATGAGAAATTCCCGCCGGGCCAGCGCAGGACGGACACATGTAGGTTGCGCGCGGCTTCCAGAACATCCTTGCGGAAACCATCGCTGTCGGATAATGGAGAGCCTTCATCGTAGATTCCGCCGTAAATGCAGCGCCCGAGATGCTCGGTGAAATTCCCGTAAATGTTGCGATCAATCGTGCCAATTCTCCGGTCGAAGTCCAGTTTGATGCGAGCGGGCGTTACGGACGCGGGCGCGGCGGCTTCTTGGATTGCCAAATTCTCCCAGAAGCCGATACGCGGAGCAAAAGCTGCGCCGAATGCGGCGGTTGCTCCCTGCTTCAGAAACTCACGTCTTCCTGACCTAGCGATCGCCATCCAAGTAGTCTCCTCGCCCACAACCAATCCGCACCATGCCTATTTATGCTGAAAACGTTTACTCGTCAATAGCGGCTTTCGGATGCTGATGGAAAGAGCCTTGCTTGCCGTAGAAAATCCCGGTATAACATTCTACGAAATGCCGCAGCCTCATAGGCTGGCACACAGCGGCAAAGTAAACGTTTTCTTAAGGAGGCCGTATGGCCGACCGCACTCTTGCATTGTTTCTGTTTCTCACCGCCAGCGTGATTACCCTGGCGGTCGCTGGGCGCTATTCCAAAGCGAACGCTGCAAATTCAACGCCAGCGCCTGCCTCTTCCGTTTCGATTGGCGGCGAACCGGCAGTGGTGCTGACGCGGCCTCAGCCTGTGAATCGCAGCAAGCCTCAGTTCCTGGGAGCCACCATTCTCCCGGGCAATGGCATGAATCTCCTCCAAGTCCGCGCCTACGTTCCCGGCCTTGGAGACATTGACGTTCTTAATTCGCCTGATCTGCCGGGAGCCAAAGACCTTCTCGAAAAGCAAAACGACGCCTTTGGCAACAAAAGTTTCTCCATGGGCGGCGCGATCCTGCTGCCTTACCCAAATCGCATTCGCGGCAAACTCTCGCCCGACGGAAAAACTCTCGAGACCATGATTGGCGGCAAAATGTTCGAGCTCCCCGCGAACTGGAAGGGCAAGAAACCCGGAGCGGAATTGCACGCCATGCATGGTCTGATCCTCTCCGCGCATTTTACGAATGTGAAATACCACAATGGACCGCTGGAGTCGACGGTATCAGGGTTTCTCGCCGGCGGCAATTTTGGCGGGCATTGGCCATCGAAGACCGACGTCACTGTGCAAGTGGCGCTCAAGAATGAAGCGCTCGACGTGATCGTCACCGCGAAAAATGTGGGCAAAGAAAAGCTGCCCATGGCCATCAGTTTCCATCCCTATTTTCGAATTCCCAGCGGAGAAAGATCCCAGACGAGATTGCATTTGCCGGCGGACCAGCGCGTTCTCGTGAACAATTACGACGACGTTTTTCCCATTGGCAAGATCGTCTCCGTGAAAGGAACTCCGTACGATTTCACGGCTCCTCAAGGCGCGCCGCTGCGCCCAACCCTCTACCTGGACGACTGTTTTACGGACTTGAAGCGCAATCGCGCCGGCAATGCCGTTATCAGAATCATCGATCCAGCGGCAAAATACGGCCTGATGCTAACGGCGATTTCGCCGCAGATTCATGCCATTCAGGTTTACTCGCCCCCCGACGCAAAATTCTTGGTGGTCGAACCACAGTTCAATCTGGCCGATCCGTTCAATAAGAAGCTCTGGGGCAACCGCAACACCGGCATGGATTGGCTCGAGCCAGGTCAGTCTGTTTCCTGGCACGTCCGGCTACAACTCTTCATTCCAGGAAATTCTTCACGCCCGAAGACGTAAGCATTCACGCGCGAACCGTGAGCACAGGGCAATACGCCTGAGAGACAACCTTGTGCGCGGTCGCGGTTGGCAAATGCGTGGCTGCTCCCGTCAGGCCACCCGGTTTGCGAACGCCAAGCACAATCAGATCAGTTTCCTGACGCGCGGCAACTTCCAAGATGCGTTCTGGAGCTGCACCTTGTTCGACAATATATTCCGGGGCGCACCAGAGCTCCGCCTCCCGGGGCACGAGCTTGCGCAAAAGATGCAAAGAAGAAGCGGCTAGCTCCGATGGATGTACCAAATCTCCTGTTTTTGGCTCGGTGATCACGTGAAGCAAGGTCAGGTGCGCTTGGAACTCTTGCGCCAGTGAAATGGCATAGGGTGCCGCGGCGCTCGATTCCGGGCTGAAGTCCGTGGCAAACAAAATTCTATTGATCTCGCCGCCGGCCTTGGGCGCACTCGGCGAGTGCGGCCCCACCGTCAAAACCGGACACGTAGCATTTCGGACGACCTCTTCAGCCACTGAACCCAGGAGGAACTTACGAATTCCCGACCGGCCTCGCGTACCCACGATGATTAGATCGACGTCATTTTCTTGAACAGCGTCTCTCAGAACCGGCCAGAAGTCTCCCTCACCGATCAGAATGTTCGTTTCAATTCCGGCAAACTTGTCCAGGAGTTTGCGCCGTTCCCTCTCTGCTTTCATTTCGGCAGCCTTTTCAATCAACTTCCAATTTTACGGCGAACTCATTGGATCCACGATAACCGGCCGCACATGCAGCGCGTGGAGCTTTGCCCCATAATGTTTCGCCAATCCTGCCGCATACGGAGCCGCAATATCTGCCGCAGCGGAGAAGTCAGTGGCATAGAGAATATTCTTCAACTGAATCCGAGTAGGAACTTCCAGCGCTCTCATAGATCACCTCCGTAAACAACAATTTGGCCCGCGGGCAGATAAGTTGCTGTGATTGGTGTCACATTTGGATCCGCCCTATGGTGGCGTGGCATTCCGCCATTTTCCAACGCGCAGGACTTTTTATGGGCGATTTGCGGAGAGGAAAACTGGTGGCGCAGAGCGCATACAGCCGTGACCACGCTCACAGCCACGTGAGGGAAATATCCTTAAAAAAGGAACCAATCGGAGGACGGGCTGTTCGTTGCCAGGGCGGCCCAACACCCTAGACTGGCTTCGGACAAACGCCCATGAAGGTCTTCCGTCCCCCGGTTAAAGGCAGCGGTCGGCAAATCGTTAAGGCAAATGCGCTTTGGACGTCTTGAGAAACTCGTCTCTGCACCCAGCCGCTGCCCCAATATGCCGTTTGGAGAGATCTCGATTTGCGTAATCGAGGACGCCATGAGTTCGTCAGCCATCAGAGTCCTCGTGCTTGGCGAACATGCCACAGCGTCTCATCGTCTCCGGCATTTGTCGCAGCATGATTGCCTTTGCTCGTTTTGCCGCATCGCCCGAAGAAGGCATTGCACCTTTCCGCAAACGGAATTTTCATCTCATTTTGAGCGCAGGTCCAGTAAGAGATGCTCTGCGAGCGGCTGCTTCGTTGGGCCAATCAAGGTGCAGCGTCTTTTGCGCATATCCCGCCGAGGAGAGCTACCGGTGGCTGCCTCTGATGAAAAGTGGCCGGTCCTGCGTTGGGACGCCTCACGCCTTCCGGCAAACGGTGACGCCGTCGCGCAGCGGAATCATCACTGGAAATAATTCCTTGGAGGAGTACGCGGCTTTATTGAATTGCTGCACGCCGCGCGTCGCATCGCTGTCCGCCTCACGGGTCACGCGGCCCGACCATAGCGTGTTGTCGGTAATCAGGAGGCCGCCGCGCTTGAGCCGCGGCACAGCTTTTTTCAGCGCCGCCGGATACTGCTCTTTATTTACGTCAATGAAAATCATGTCGAACTTCCCGCGCACGCGGCCGAGCAAATCGAGCGCGTCTCCGGTCATCACGCGAATCCGGCGTTCCACTCCGGCCCGCTTGAAAAACTCCGTAGCGCGCTTGGCATTTGTGGGATCGCCGTCCGTGTAATAAATTTCCGCTTTTGGTCCCGCGGCGCGCGCTAGCCAAATCGTGGAATAGCCAATGGCCGAACCCATCTCGAAAATTCTTTTCGCGCCGGAAATTTGCGCCAGCAGATACAGCATACGCGCCACGGCCGGACCGATGATGGGAATGTCTTCCGCCGTGGCCTGTTTTTCCATTTCAGCAACCACCGCGTCGCGCGCCGGCAAAATACCATAGATATATTTCTCGACCGCCTCGTTGGTTATTTCTCCAGCCATTCCTCAGCTCCTTACTTCGAGAATGCGTCTACATCATATCGCGGCCACGAGCCAAACGGGAGCACCCGAAAATGGGATTCGCGCTCCATCGCGCGCATTGCCAATTTTGTGGAAGAGCAGGAACGAAAAAGCCGGACCCTTAAACGCCAAGGGGTGCGGTACCCAGTTGCAACAGACGAATCGCGCCCAGGCTGCGCCACCCGCCAAAGGGAACTCGTTCGGACCTGGATTTCATCGACGCACTTTTCCATATTGGGCGGCTTCTTTCTGGGATCCTTGCAGGTCGCTCGCGGCGGTAATTGCGGCAGTGGTGTCATAGAGCGGCTGGGCGGGGCGAACTGAGTCCGTCTGGCGCGCGACAGTGACGGCGAAGATGCGAATTTTGTCGTTGTCCGGCAAAGTCAGCGTGCGTGCGCCGCGCGGCAGAGTCATGGAATAAGCGAACAAGTAGGAATAGGCGTAGGGCACGTTGGCACCGTTCTGGTCGTGATAGTGCGAGGCAAACCAGGCGATGGGAGCGCGTTTGATGAAGCCCGGCGTGATGCCGGCGTAATAAGGAAGCTGGCGCGGATGCTTGAGCAGGTAGGCGCGAATGTGGCGAATGCGGTTGGCGGTGTCGCTGGTGTCGGAGGCGGGAGGCTCCGCCGGGACGGCCTGCGGCTTCATGGTGAAGGAGCGGTCGTACCACTGGCCGACGAAGCCTTTCCAATCCTGAATGGTGAAGTTGCGCGAATCATCGCCGGCTTTGAAAGTTCCCTGCTGGTCGCCATCGGCGGCGGCGAGGATGTAAACGCGATTGTAGGAGCCGGCGGGAAGGTCGATGGTCTGGCCGCGAGCAATGAGAGCGTCCGCGACGCCAGTGGCCGCGTGGGGAAGGTCAAAATTTACGCCGGAATAGGAAATTTTCGACGGCAGCATTTCCGCGGCGAAGGCATCGCCGGCCGCGTCGAAGCCGGTGGAGGATTTTGCGCCATCGTTTGTCGCGGCGGCCAAATCGTAGTGTAAAGAAACGGCACGCGAGAGTGGCGGAGCGGCATGAGCGCGCGGAGGGGCAAGCGTGACGGCATAAGTTTTGATTTCGTATGGGCCGAGATTGGCGATGAGAGCGCCACGAGAAAAGTGCGCGGTGCCGACGGGCAATTCCTGGCCATTGATTTCGCGCGCGGCAGTGACTGGCGCAGCGAAAGAGATGCGCACGTCATGCGCGGGCTTGCCAGACATTTCCACGATGCGCACGGCGGCTTCGCGGGAATCTTCGGCGCGCTTGAAGGCCATGACGCGAACGTCGTTGCTGCTGACCTTGAGCAGAGAAAATGATTTGCCGAGTGGTCCGGGATGGTTGTCGCTCTCGAATGCAATTAGCGGATCGTCGAGGCGATAGGCTTGCCAGGCGGCGTCGGAGTTCTGCCAACTGCCGGAATGGCTGGTGAGACCGTAGACGAATTCGTGATGGCCGAAGTCCTGCGAGGCCTGGTCGCGATATTCTTGAGCCGCTTGGCTGATGCCGGGCGTGTAAAGAAGAGTGAGGCGAAGCGTGTTATCGCTGGGCTTGTCGGAGCCGGTCTTCGCGCCAGAAAGAATGGTGACGCCGAAGCCGCCCGATTTGTCGGTGAGGTCGAACCAGCGATGCGAGGCCATCTCAAAAGTTTTTTCGTTGTCGGTGGAACGCTCGATGGTCCCTGCGCCCCAATTGTAAGTGGCGTCGAGATTCGAAGCGGTGAGCGGAAATGTGGCTTTGAGCGCGGCTTCGCGCGTTTTCCAGTCGATGGCGTTGACGAATTCGATGCGATTGCCGGCATCTCCAGCGGCGAGGCGAATGGTCTCGACGAATTTCGAGCCTTCGGCTTCGCGTTCAATGCGCAGGGCGACGCGCACCGGGCCATTTTCCGCGATGCTGATTTTTGCGGGGCCGGTGACGTAGCCGCGCGGCGGCTTGCTCTGATCGGACCAATCCATGTTCCATGCGGGCCAATAGGAGGGCTTTTCGGTCTGGAAGGCGAGGCGCATGGGCGCGGAGAGAAGCTCGCGATTGAGTTTTTTGTCGAAAATGCTGGTAACGTCGCCGTCGGAATTGACCTGGATGCGGTAGCGCTCGTTTTCGAGGGATGAATCAGTAATCTTCAGCGGCGAAGATGATGATTCTCTTCGCCGATCAGCTGCTGAGTGCACCGTAATAAAGAACTGGGCATGATAAACAGCAAACCCAAAGGAAGGCACATCCGCCAAAAACACGATTTTCATCGTCGAGTGTATTAGCGGCGAGGCCTTAGGATCGCGATATGCCGAAATCTCTTCAAACTGGGCCGGCACTTGTTTTCCGTTCGGCCCGATAACTCGCACTGACATATTTTTTGTCGCTCGCGAAACAGGAGTGCCCCTCGGTGCCCCTCCATTAAATGTGATATCGGCCTCCACTACATCTTGCCGGTCAATCGAAAGTGGATTGAAAACGATTATCGCAGAAGAACTGCCCTTCGTGTTCAGCTGCGAGGCGATTGCTGATGTGGCGCTCTTTATGACCTGCGCGAACTGATTCATGGCGATGACGTCGTCGTTCCACGAATAGGTGTAGGCCTTTGGCGTGGCGGTGCCAGCCATGAGGTCGTGGAATTGGCCGCCAAGAAGAAGGCGCCAGGCGTAATTGAGGCGCGCGAGAGGATAAGTGCGGGCGCCGAGCCATTCTGCGCCAAAAGAAGTGGCTTCCGCAGCGCGAGCGAGATTTTCGTTTTCGCGATTCCAGTGCTTGTGCATGGCTTCGGAAGTGAGCGAGCCGGCGGAGTGATTGGTGAGTTCGAGATCGCCCTGATAGCGCGGCAGGCCTGCGGTGAGGTGCTGGGCAAGAATGTCTTTGAACATTTGATCCGAGTCGGAGGAAATAATGCGAAGAGGGCCGGTGCCCATGCGGACTTCCGGACTGGTGGGCGCGCCAGAGGCGTTCTCATTATCACTGTCTTGATTGCTACTGTGCGGCGGCAGAGCACCCATGCTTTTGGTGACCATTTCTTCGACAAGGCGGACGGAATTTTCGTCGGGCGAGCCGCCAATGTCGCCCGTTCCGTAATAGTGATAGTCCGCGAAGACGCCGCTGACTTTGCCGTCCTGCTCGACGCGCTTGGGCCAATCGATGAAATCGCGAATGTAAGGCGGCGCAGTGCTTTTGGTGAGGTCGTAGCTTACGCCGCCGGAGTAGCTTCCCGGATTGAGCGCGGCGATGACGCCATGGCCATCGGGGCCGATCCACATGCCGACGTTGAAAGGAGTGCCGACGGGAGTACCTTCAGGAGAATCGGGGCCGCCAACCGGCGCGGATGAGCCCCACGTCAACTTTTGCGTGGAAAAACCCTTGATTCCGGCGGCGGCGAGAATGCTGGGCAAATCGGCGGGAAAACCGAAACAATCGGGCAGCATATATTCGTCGCTGGCTTTGCCGAATTCATGGCGGAAGTATTCGTTGCCGTAGAGCACCTGGCGAATGATGGATTCGGGCGAAGGCGAATTGACGTCGTTTTCTTCCACGGACGAGCCTGCCGGAAACCACTGGCCGGTGGCGACGTAATGTTTGAGTTTTGCGAAATCAGCGGGATAGTATTCCTGCATCATCATGTAGCGATTCGAGCCGGTCCAATTGAAAATGTAATGAGGGTATTTTTTGAAGAGGGAGAAATTTTTGTGCATGGTGTCGGGAAGATATTGCGAGATGACTTGCGGATATTCCCAGCGCCACTCGGTATCGAGGTGGGCGTAGCCGACGAGGTACAAAGTTGGAGTGGTTTTGAGATTCGGGGCTTTGGAATGCGCTGGTGCGGCGGATTGTCTTGCCGCGCCGCGGGTGGGCGGCGTGTGAGTTTGCGCGCGCGACGGAAGGGTAAAAAGGAACAGCGCGACGATGACTGTGGTGATCTTCAAAATTCGACAGGCGGCAGTACAGAACAACCGCGAAGTTGCAGAATTATTTTTCATGAGGCCTCTTGTAAGAGAGCAAGTCCCTGCGAAAACTCAAGCAGCGAAGTTTAGAACAAATTGCGCTGGTACTACAACGAAAGGATTCACCGAAGAGAGATGGAGATTTGAGCGGATGTTTGGCCTTCGTGTCAGCGATAATGCCGCGCGAGTTCGCTAGCGTATTCCATTCCCAGGCGCGCGGCGTCCTCACGCAGCCAGTTTGTAAATCGCGTTACGCCGAGCGGAGGAGCAGAAGAAACCAGCAAGTTAGCCATCAGTCCCTTGATTTCGGCCCGCGTCAGAATCACGTCGTCTAGGCACGCACCGATGATCTTCGTCGCGACGAGCGATGCGTCAGGGTGGACATGCCAGAGCTTCACGCGCTTGCCGACCCGCTTGGCGATCTCGAGCACGAGTTCGTCAAAAGTGAAGGTCTCCGGTCCGGCCGCGTCAAGAATACAATTTTCATACTCGTCCCCTGCAGCTGCTGCCAGACTCGCAAGGTCGTCCACAAAAATGGGCTGCAATTGATAGCTACCGTCTCCGGGCACGGCGAAGATGGGGAAGCGCCGAACCAGCCAAGCGATGTTGTTGATGAGGATGTCTTCCAGGCCGAAAATCACAGTTGGTCTAAGAATCGCGTAGGATAAGTCCGATTGCTGGATAGCAGCTTCTAATTCCGCTTTGCCTCGATAGTAGGGAAGCGTGGAATCCAGTGATGGGTTAGCGATGCTGACGTGGACGAGCCGGCGCACTCCTGCGTCCGTGGCAGCGCGAATCAGCTTTCTCGTGTTGGCGATGGCTTCCGCGAATGTGGCCGCACCGTGCTCGAAGCGCACCCAATAAGTGTTATAAAGGACACTCGCGCCTTCCAGTTCGCGCCGTAGTCCTGACGCGTCGTCAAAATCCCAACGAACGACCGTCACTCGCCCAGAGAACGGGTCGGGCAGTTCCGGATGCCCTGTAAGCGTTTTGACGCGCTTGCCCGCTGCCAGCAAGCGTCGAGTGATGTATTTCCCGGTGTAACCGAACGCTCCCGTTACAACCTCGAATTCGCCACTCCCGGCTCTCACTGTAGCTCCTCCTCCGAACAGCTCAACGCGCTTGCGATCCTTGCGCTCCGCCGGTCCTTGTGGTCGGAGCGAAAGGCCGGTGTTCCCAAGCAATGAACCGGCCGATGATAAATCCTAAGACGACAATGGCTGCCACCAGTCCCAATAACGCGGATGCTATCTGGCTGCTGGCTTCGTAAATCAGTGCTGCTGACGCCCCATTTTGCGGTTGGAAATGCAGGGCAAAGATCAACGGGGTCAGGAACAGCGTTATGTTTGAGAACGCGGCCCAGAACCTTGCCCTCTCCGCGGAGCCACAGAGCTCGGTAAGAATAGTTCTGAGGTTTTGGTGTAGATAGACGAGGGCCCCCGCAACTACGGCCGACGTGATTCCAATACCAGAAAAAAATGCGTAGATGCCATTCATAGGCCAATTCCTCCTAGCGCGGCGATTCACTTATTTCTGAACATACTGAAATAACCGGCAACAAAAAAGCTTCTCTCTTCAACCTTGGAATAGTCTTCGGACCTTGCCACGCAATTTCAACAGCCCCCGCGTCGCTCCGGAGGGCAGGCGACGAAATTCGTCGTAGAGCGCGCTCATTGTAGTCAGGAACTCCAGCAGTTCGGTCATTCGTTCGCGCGCATAGCTGTCTGCGACGCTGGACTTTCGGGATTCCCCAATGCAATCACGCAACACGGCGATGGTCGGATCGACTTCTCGCTGCTTGCGCTCCTGAAGAATTACGCGGAAGAGTTCCCAAGGATCCTTCATCGATTCGAAGTGCTGGCGACGGTCACCCAGGATCGGCGCGACCCGCACGATTCGCCAGGCCTGCAATTCCCTCAAGCTGGTACTCACGTTGGAGCGAGCGACCGAGAGCGTGCGCGCGATTTCTTCAGCATGGAGCGGGCGCGGCGAGAGAAAAAGCAGGGCATGGACCTGAGCTACGGTGCGGTTGACACCCCAGCGCGCGCCCATTTCGCCCCAGTGCAGGACGAACTTCTGGGCGACGGGGGAGAGGGCGATTTGCGGCGTATCTGTCATTTCTGTCATAACAGAAATTACTATATTTGCAGGCCGGGCGTCAAGGGCTTTTTTAGGGCGGTGTAACCCGCGGAATAGAACTCTGCAAGCTTGGTCTATCAGATTACCAAAAGGCCCGGTGAGGTGTCGCAGCGGGATTGTCCGGACACAATAACGGTCAGGAGTTGGAGTCGGCTTCGGTTCGTTCCGGCGGCAGGTTCTGAACTTCGACCGGCGTTTCGGCCTGAGTCTCGGCTTCACCGCTCTTGGCGAGTTTTCGTTGGGCGCGCTTTTCGGTCTTCATCTGGCGCTTTTCCTGGCGCTTCATTTCTTTTTGCCGCTTTTGGAAACTGGTTCTGCTCACAAAGACTCTCCTTGGAATTTAGGTTAGGCGCCGCCTCAAAAAAAAGCGTGCGATTTCTAGTAGCTTTCCGTGGGTCTGCGGCCAAACATGCTTCGCCGCTGAGAGGAATGGCTACTGCGATAATCCGCGAGTTCCGCGTCACTGATATGAAAAAGGGATTCCGGCGGATTGTTGCCGGAGGTAGCCAGTTCGCGCCGCAGTTTGAGGGCGCACGCGTCGGGCGCATCCTGAAAGCGAATGCGATGGGCGCTGAAAGCCTCCAGCGCAATGGTGATCGTAAATTCGCGCGGTTCGGAGGCGCTCTCGCGAACCATAAAAGTATATTCGCGAGCCGTCGGTTTGGACTGGAAGCCCACAAATTGCATCAGGATTTCTTTGCTCATTTAGAGCCTGTTTCAAATGCGGAATGGACGATCTTGTTAGCGTTCTGGAGAGCTTTCATTGAGCCTCCTCGAATCTGTGCTGTTAGAGATTGGCGAGCCCGCCGAAGCGGGCCCGCTTCTTGCCACTAGAGGGCGGAGACGCTCGACGCCTGCAGGCCCTTGGGGCCGGTGGTGACTTCGAACTCAACCGCTTGCCCTTCGTTCAGCGATTTGTACCCCTCCGACTGAATCGCGGAGAAGTGGACGAAAACGTCCTCGCCGGACTGGCGCTGGATGAATCCAAAGCCCTTGCTGGCATTGAACCACTTAACTGTTCCTTGTTCTTTCAACTGTGTTTCTCTTTTCTGTTTGAGCTATTTGGTGCTATCTGCCACCGCCTCCAGCCAAAAAAAGAGGGCTACAAGTGTGGACTTGCAGCCCTTCAGCAAATTCTAAAGGTTTTACAAGAGCAACAAACGCAGAAATATGGTCGCATGCTTTGGGCACAATGTCCACTAAATTCGGCGCGGTATGAAGCAGTTACGCCACTGGGCAGCCCTGCGACGTAGATGGTGAAGGTCGCCGTGGCAATAGTTCAGCGCACGCAAATGCAAAGCAGTCGTGGAAAGTTTCCGGCGGCAGTGAAAGTCGCAGCGCCGCGAGCAGATTGTGGCGTGATTGTTTTCCACAGTCATCCACAGGTTTCCACAGGATTTTTCCGCGAATTCTATTGACGGGAAAACTCAAAAGTTTTATCTTGCGCGCCAGATTGAACCGGAAGCTTAGAAGACTTGACGGTTCGGTTCAGAGTTCGTGAGTTCCCAAAAGGTCTTCGCGATTCTGAACTTGACCGGGAAGTTGAAAGACTTCGGGATTCAGCGTAGAGGTCGCAACAGCCTAACGGCGATTGTGGCGTTACGCTGAACCGGAAAGCTGAGAGAAATCAGGAGGTAGTTCAGGCGCCGCAATAGCTTAACGGCTTTTGTAGCGTCCGCTACATCCGAAAGCTCCAAGGCTTCGGGGATTTGGCTTGGAGTTCGCGAAAGCTTCGCGGCTTTTGCGAGCACTGAGGTGAATTACAGAAGTCGCAGGTGTACGACTCAGTTTGGATGACACGATTAGCCGCAAGGCTGTTGGGTCGCCGGATTGGCCCGGAAGCCTGTAAAACTTACGGCTCGATTTTGAGGGCGCAACATGCTTAACGGCTGCTGCGCCCTCAACTTTTTTCCAAGTGTTTTCATTCCCAGAACTGCGCTAGAAACCGCGCTCCACCCCGAAACTGGTACGAAACGATCAAGAAAAGAACTAACTAAGGGCCTAGCTATTTTTGTTGTTCAAAACGATTCATATGATAGCCAGAGACCGAAACATGGGATATAAAGTCCTCCAGCAAACAATGTTGATAAATAAAAAGAAGTTCACGAAGCGCTTCGAGGGTAGTCCTGCGATGCGAAAGCCATCTCTGAATGCAAAGTTTGTCATATTGCTTGGTGCTTTTCTCGCGTTCGCATCTTTTGGCTGTCGAAAACCATCTGGGGCTGCGAGCGGACACACGAGCGGCGCGTCGCCGAAGTATGCCAAGACGGCTAACGCGCTCGAAGCTTTCATTGAGCGCCAGATGAAGGAACAAAATCTCCCCGCCTTTTCGATCGCGCTTGTCGACGATCAGAAGATCGTGTGGGCGCGCGGATTTGGCTATGCGGATGCGAACCGAAAAGTTCCGGCTACGGCACAGACGGTTTACCGGGTTGGTTCGGTATCGAAGCCGTTTACGGATATCGCGATCATGCAATTGGTCGAGAAGGGCAAGCTCGATCTCGACGCGCCGATCACTCAATATCTGCCAGATTTCCATCCTAAGAATCCTTTTGGCGCGCCGATCACGCTGCGCGAGTTGATGGCGCACCGCGCGGGTTTGGTGCGCGAGCCTCCTGCGGGCAACTACTTTGATTCCAGCACGCCTTCGCTCGCTGCGACGGTGAAGAGCCTGAACCTCACGAACCTTGTATATCCACCAGGGACGCACACCAAGTATTCGAACGCGGGCGTAGCCGTTGTCGGTTATGTGCTGCAGTGCGAAACGGGCCAGGCCTACGAACAATACATGAAGCAGCATGTGCTTGAGCCGATGGGCCTCGACGAAAGCTCGTTCGCAATGTCGTCCCAAATCCAGAGCCGCGTGGCCACCGGCGTGATGTGGACATATGACGGCTTGACGATTCCGACGCCGACGTTCTCGCTCGACGAGGGGCCCGCCGGCAGCCTCTACAGCACTGTGTCCGACCTGGGGCGCTTCCTGGAGGTTTTGTTCGCGGGCGGGCGCGGCCCGAACGGGCCAATTCTGCAGCAGCAGACGCTTGAGGAAATGTGGAAGCCGCAATTCGCGCCGGCCGGCGCTAAGGCGGGCTATGGGCTCGGCTTCGGCGTATCTCAACTCGATGGGCATCGCATGGTGGGACACGCTGGCGGAATCTACGGATTCGCGACGCAGGCTTCTGCCCTGCCGGATGAAAAACTCGGCGTGGTAACAGTAACGACCGTGGACGGCGCGAATGCTGTCACGGCGCGTGTGGCGGATTTGGCCCTGCGAATGATGCTGGCAGTGCGAAGCGGCAAAGCCCCGCCGGAAACTCCCGAAACCGCTCCGGTGACGCCTACGATGGCGCTGACTCTCTCTGGCAGGTATAGCAACTCTTCGAGCGCCTTCGATCTGATTGATGGGGGAACAACAAGCTTTACATCCGGCGGGCAGACCGCTTCTGATTTCACTCACGAAGACGGGCCACTTTTCCTGCTGCCCGTCGATGGCGGATGGCTGGTGCGGCTGCGGCTGGTGGGCTCAAATCTGATCGGGGATGGCCGGCTGGGATACGGTCCCGAGCTGACACCGGTTGCCGAGGGTGTGCGCGTGGGCGACGCGTCATTTGCCAGAGCCGAAATGCCGAAACCCAAACCGAGTCCGCGGAGTTGGGATGGTTTGATTGGCGAATACGGCTGGGACTACGATCGGCTGTACATTCTCGAACGCGACGGGAAACTCACCGCGCTGATTGAATGGTTCGAATACGATCCTCTGCGCGAAATTTCCAATAACGTCTTTGCGTTCCCTGGCCATGGCCTCTACGACGCTGAGCAGGCGGTTTTTACGCCCGGCGCTGACGGCGTTGCCACTGCGGTCCGCATTGGCGGCGTGGTGTTTCCTCGGCGTAAACTCGGCGGCACTACCGGGCCTTTCTTTCATATTCAGCCGCTGAAGCCCATCGCTGAGCTGCGGCGCGAAGCACTTGCGGCGCAACCACCGAAAGAAACGGGCAACTTCCGTAAACCCGACCTGGTCGACGTGACCTCGTTCGACCCCAAAATCAAGCTGGACATTCGCTACGCCACGACACGTGATTTCATTCGAACGCCTGTCTACACAGAAGCGAAGGCGTTTCTCCAGCGTCCGGCGGCGGAAGCGCTGGCGCGCGTCGCGCATAAGCTCGAGGCTCGCGGTTATGGACTGCTGATCCATGACGCTTACCGGCCGTGGTACGTCACGAAGATTTTCTGGGATGCGACGCCTGTCGACAAGCGCATTTTCGTCGCTGACCCGAGCGACGACTCACGTCACAATCGCGGTTGCTCAGTTGATCTGACGCTGTATGATTTGGCGACCGAGCGCCAGGTGCCGATGACCGGCCACTACGATGAGATGACCGAGCGCTCGTACGCGCGTTATCCCGGCGGAACTTCGCTCGAGCATTGGTACCGCAACCTGCTCCGGCGCACCATGGAAAGCGAAGGCTTTACCGTCTATCAATTCGAATGGTGGCACTTTGATTACAAAAGCTGGCAGCACTACCCGATCCTGAATCTGAAGTTCGAACAACTCTCAGCGAAACGGAGCGCCTCGGCTGGGGCGGCAAAAGTGGCGCCAGCTCGCGCAACGCCTTTGGTCAGCCATTCTTGGAGGTAAGACAGAAATGATGAGATCGACAGCCACCCGTCCTGCGCAACTCTTGCTTTTTATCGGAATGATTTTTTCGCTGTCTCCAGCGGGGAGGGCGCAAACGAATGGCGGCCTCGCGGCGCGGATCGACAAGGTCGTTGACCACCCGCAATACCGTCACGCCAGTTTTGGGATTGAGGTGTATTCGCTTCGCGACAACCAGGTCGTCTACGCAAGGAATGGCCAAAAATTATTCACGCCGGCCTCGACCACAAAACTTTTGACCGAAGGCTCGGCGCTTGAACTGCTCGGCGGAGACTACCGTTTCCATACGCGCATCTATCGCACTGGCCCCATTGATGCGGACGGCACGCTCCATGGCGATCTGGTCCTGGTGGCCAGCGGAGATCCAAATCTTTCCGGACGCATCCAGCCCGATGGGACGCTGGCGTTTGTGGCGCATGGATTCGATCACACTTATGGGGGCAGCCCAGATACAAAATCCGTGCCGGGCGATCCTTTGCTGGTGATTCGCCAGTTGGCAAAGCAGGTGGTGTCTCACGGAATCCGGCGAATCGATGGCCGCGTGCTGGTGGACATTGGTTTGTTTCCGGAGGGCACAAAGGAGCTGGGAACGGGAGCGGTGATATCACCCATTGTGGTGAATGACAATCTTATTGATGTCAGGGTCGCGCCGGGCGGAGCGGCTGGCGCTCCAGCACAACTGCACGTCTCTCCAGTAACGTCGTATGTAAAATTCACCAACCAAGCGACCACCGGAGCTGCCGGGTCGCAAGCTACGATCGATTGGACCGACGACAAGATGCAGCCTGATGGTTCGCACGTGGTTACCATTGGCGGGACAATACCGACAGGCGGCCCAACCATTCTTTACAGCTACCCGGTGCCGCAGCCAAGCCGCTTCGCTGAGATGGTGCTGGTCGAGGCATTGCGGCAGAATGGCGTCCGAGCCAATTTTGCTCCCTACAATGCACCGGTGAATTTCGCTCCGCTTTCGGCCACCTATACTCCTGCCAATTTGGTCGCAGAACACATCTCGCCGCCGCTCTCCGAAGAAGTGAAGGTGACGCTGAAAGTGAGCCAGAATCTCCACGCGAGCATGACGCCTTACATTCTGGGCGCCGTGCTCGCTCACGCGAAGAAAAATATTCTGCAAGCGGGATTCAACCTCGAACACGATTTTCTCGAAAAGGCAGGGCTCGATTTGAGCGCCGCATCGCAATCGGACGGAGCAGGCGGCGATGCCCTTTTCACGCCGGATTTCATGTGCCATTACCTGGCTTACATGGCGCACCAGAAGGATTTTCCGGAATTCGAGAAAGCTTTGCCAATCCTGGGCCGCGACGGCACGCTGTTTAATATTCAGGTGAATTCGCCAGCCGCGGGTCACGTTTTCGCCAAAACCGGGACCATTGGCGGCGAAGACCTTTTGAACCAGAATTTGATGGTCACCGGAAAGGGCCTGGCGGGCTATATGACCGCCGCGGATGGCGGCGAATATGCCATCGCCATATATGCCAATCGCGTTGCGATCCCGCTGGGAGGCCTCAATGAGATTGAAGACACCATCGGCCAGACAGTGGGAGAAATCGCTTCAGCGATTTACGGGCAGACTCAATAGCATATAGCTCCGAAGGCATCCCTTGACGGAGCATAATGGCGCGCCCGGAGAGGCTCGAACTCCCGACCTTCTGCTTCGTAGGCAGACGCTCTATCCAACTGAGCTACGGGCGCATCCGTTTCTAACCTCATTATTCTACTACGACTTCCACTTCATTTTCGACTTCAGCTTCGAGCGCATTTCTTGGAACACTTGGAACAACTACGGGCGTCGGTAACTCAAAACCGATGCCGATTTGCTCCGCCACGTCTTCACGGAATGCCGCATCCTTGTCCATCTTCGTGTAAATCTGGTTCATGGTCTTCTGGACATCCTCACCGTCGCTCTTCTTGGCGTGCCCTGTCCAGTAGTCAATCAGGGCTTGGGGCACGTTGTTGGATTCAAGGTGAGTGACGCGGAATCGCCGGAAGCCGTGGAAGCCCTGCTTCTCGATTCCAAGTTTCTTGAGAGCCGGATGCAGGAAACGCCGAACGAAGTTACTCTGGAGGAGTGGTGAGCTATTTCGAGCCGCAAAGATGAATCCCTCCTTGCGGTCGCCGATGAAATTTCGCAGCATGGTCGCAACGGAGGAGTGCAATTCGACGAATCGAAATGCCGATTTCGTCTTTGGTTTCTGGATGTCTCCGCTCCAGACCGACTGCTGAACTCTCACGGACTTTCCGAGGAAGTGCTTCACTTCAAGCCCGAACAGTTCACCCGCGCGAAGACCAGAAGCCGCGAACAGGATAAGGGCCATCTGCTCCTCTCCTTCGACTTCGGCGATGAGTTTGGTCAACTCTTCTCCCGTGAAAGAGGGGCGACGCTGCTCACCAATTTCTGGTGCATCAGCAAATTCGTAATTCCACTTTCTCGAATAGATCGGGTTGGCGTCATCATCCTTCAATGACCCCATGACCATCGTCATCACTCGACAGTAAGTGCGAATGCTGCTCGGACTCAAGCCCGCCTCGTCAAACTTGGAGACCAGCATCTTGAGGGTGCCGTTCTTCACGCTGGCGAGGGGCAAATCGCCAATGAGAGGCAGCAGCCACTTGTTTAGCGCCATCTCCCAATTGACGATAGTTGCGGGTTTCACAGGCTTGCGTTTGCGGGTCTTCATATGCTCTAGCCAGACCTTACTTTGCTCGCGGAAGGTAACTTCGCTTTCGCCTTCCACGACACTGCTGAAACGTTCCTCTGAATTGGCTCCGAGGGAGTTCACGATTGCGACCTTTCGGCGCTCACGCTCCGACTTGGTCAGAAGTCCCGGCCCGTAAACAGGGCAAATCTTAATGCCCTTTTGCACCCGTTCGTATTGCCCCGGAACATCAATTCTGAATCTCACTCGGTACCAACCACCTTCCTCAACAATAGTTCCTGCTTGGCCTGATGGCGCTATCCGGCACGTCATGTCCGGGGTCAATCCGCAAGGCTGCGAAGTTTTCAGTTTCAAACGGCCGAGCGCCGAAGAACTGAAACATGATTTTCTCTGGCGCACGACGTGCCGCCTTCCCGAACGCGGACGAATCGGCATCTTCAATCGTTCTTATTACGAGGAAGTCCTGGTCGTTCGGGTGCATCCGGAGATTCTCCGCAGCCAGGGGCTTTCAGAAGAGTTGCGCGACGAGAAGGCCGTTTGGAAGGAGCGGTATCGTTCCATCGTGGACTTGGAGGAGCATCTCTACCGAAACGGCACTCGGATCGTCAAGGTCTTCCTCCACCTGTCGAAGAACGAACAACGAAAGCGGTTCCTCGCAAAACTACACCAATCGAGCGGCTGTTGCGCGCCTCCGCCAGCGAGTGCATGAAGAAATCAATGGGCGTGTGCAGTCCGGGTAAGTCAGCGCGCGGCGTAAGGTGCAAGCGGCGCTGCGCAATTCCCATGTTGACGTTGGGAGGGATCACGTAAACGTGATTTGGTTCAACTCTTGTGTCATTCTTCGCTTCAACGACGGGCATGGTGGAGGCTTTGGCAAGCAGCTCCGCAAGCGCGCTGTGATGCTTGGGGTCTAAATGCTGAATGAATACGAACGCCATGCCGGTATTGCCAGGCAGAGCATGCAGTAATTGCGTAAATGCTTCTAGGCCGCCCGCCGACGCACCAACCGCGACAACTGCGAAGGTTTCGCTCTTGGCAGGCGCATCCATATCGTCGCGAACGTCAGCCTTGGAATGGGAGCCAGCGCGTCGCTTGCCGGGGGTCGGGGTATTCGCCGAGCCTTGGAGAAGGGCTTGGCTTTTGGATTGGGGGGGGCAAAACGGTTCTCCTTCCGCCACAAAAAAGAGCCGCTAAGACAGGTTTTTTCAAAAAACCTCCTTAGATAAGGCCCCGAAAAGTTTGGTCGTAGCAGCGAAATACTAACGCAGCCGTGAAATCTGCGCAAGATGAACGACACGTTGCAGTCACGTTGCAGAATGCCCTGGGATGAGTAAGGATTCAGGCTTTTGGAAGACGGTTCGAGCGCGGGCCTTGCTTACCTCGTTTGTCGTAAACAACGGATAGCAGATTCAAAACGTTGCGCCGTGCAATACCGCGTGGATTGCATCTGGAAGTTCACGCATGGCTTTCTTCGACAAGGTCGCACGGATTCCAACATTGCGAGCAACCTCAGCAAGTTGGTTCGACATGTACAGAGTGAGCAGCAGAATTGGAAGCCGAGGAAACTCTTTCAAAATTTCCGACGCGGCCTCGATTCCGCCCATATACGGCATCGAGAGATCCATGACGATCAGGTGTGGAGTCAGCGAGCGAGTTTGTGTGATGGCGGCGAAACCATCGCCAGCTTCTCCACAAATCTCCCAATCGGGATTGCTCTTCAGGCTGGCGCGGAGACCCTCGCGGAAGAGTGGACTGTCATCGACAATCAGAATTCGGGCGACCATCGGCTACAGACCCTGATGCGAAACGATCAGAAGCTTAGACGCACGAAGCTGAGTGGGTCAGTAACGAATAATATCACACGGAACAAATAACGTCTGCCGTATTTCGAAGCGAACGGCCTCGGCAGCCAGACCCGACGCCGGGGGTAGATTAACTAACAAGGAATCGCAGCGTTAAAGTCTTTTCCGCGTAAGACGGCGTGGATTGCGTCGGGAAGATCGTGCATGGCGGTTTTTGACAAAGTCGCGCGGATTCCAACGTTGCGCGCATCTTCCACAAGTTGGTGCGATATGTACAGGGTGAGCAACAAAATCGGGACGTCTGGAAACTCCTTCAGGATTTGAATGGCAGCTTCGATTCCGTTCATCCGGGGCATCGCCAGATCCATAATGATTAGATGCGGAACGAGCTCCCGATTTTTCTGGATACCTTCGAGGCCATCGGCAGCTTCTCCACAGACCCCCCAATCAAGGTTGGCTTTGATCACGCCGCATACGCCCTGCCGGAAAAGCGCACTATCATCAACGATTAGAATTCGAACGCCCATTATCTGCACGTCACCATGTCCTACCACAACCGGCGGGCTGAAACCCGGAAGGGTCGAGGGCGGCAAGCTATTATGCACACACGCCCCCCCCCCCGGGAGCAATGGAATCTTCCGTTAAATATGAGGGGGAAGAGACGGTATAGTAAGAAGCCGAACGGAATGTAAGTGTAATGCCGTAGCCATCGCCCGTCAACGATTTCCATTCCTCGTCATTCCTCGTGTCTATGCCTCGAAGACTTTCAAAACCGACGACGGGGTGACGCTTCCACGCTTCCAGGCTCGATTTTAATAGGCACTCCGATGGGATACGAAAAATGGAATCGTTCGAATCTTGCTTGCAGATGACAACGAGCTAATTAGAAGCGGGTTGCGCTCCCTGTTGCAAGAGCACGGGGGATGGCTGGTCTGTGCCGAAGCAACGGACGGCAGAGATGCGCTTGAAAAAGCGATTCGATTTAAGCCGGACGTAATCCTCGTCGATGCGGCAATGCCGCACCTCAGTGGGTTTGAAGTTGCGGGCCGCATTCACGAGCAACTGCCAGACTCCGAAATTGTAATTGTGACGGAGCATGATGCGCGCACTCTGGCGCACATTCAGCCTCAGCCCGGCGTGCGAGGGTACGCCATGAAGTCTCGCCTCAGCTACGATCTCTTAGCAGCGGTAGAAGCCGCCAGCAAACATCAACCTGTGTCCCTTCCTGCTTCCGCGTGAGCGACTGAACAATTCTCGATTATCGGTCAGAGGCTAACAGTGGCCTCTATTCCGAACAGGTAGCAAGAAGGTTGCTCACCGAAGAGGCCGAGCGCGCGATTTCAGGGCGCGATATTCGAGCCAGACGAGGCAAATCACAATTACGTCAAAGACACTGAGACCGATGAGGCCGAGGGAATGGGTCAACGCGAAGCGGCAGAGTTGATAGACGACAAAGGCAGCAAAGACGACGATGGCGACAGGATAGGCCCAAACCTTGTTTTTGAGCAACGCGGCAACTAGCAGGATTTTGGGGATACCGTGACCGAGCAGGTAGACGGCGACGAAATGCTCGCTGGCGAGCGAGAGGCGAGAGGTCGCGTGGCGAAGGTAGTTGGCAACGAGGTCGCGGGGGTCTTCGACAATTTCGTCCTGAGTGAGCAAAGCAACCAGACGAGCAACCGTTGCCGGGCGGACCGCCCAGAGAGCGACGGCTCCGGCGATTTCCGAGCGCCGCGTCCAGCGCCTTGAGCCACAGGCCGACGCGAAACAGAAATTCTCGAAGACGCGATTGACCGGAGCCGTCCCCAGCGGATTCATGCCTTACGGCATTTGACATGGGTTGGTCTTACAGAAATGTCATCCTCGACAGGACGCCTTGAATCAGCCGAAACGTTTTGGAATCAGCCGAAACGTTTTGGACGGGTTCCCATCCTTGACAGAACCACTCCTAATCAAGAACGCGAGCGTTGATGTACGTCGCGCCGCATATCTAACTTGCTCTGGCCGCGATAGTTTTGGGAGTGACCGTGTTGTTTCGCTCAGTCAGTTCTCTTTCAGCAGTGAGCCAGTCGTCGAGCTCCTTGCCGTCCGCGCGCCCTCGTGCTGAAAAAAGTTCGTATGCCCTCTGTCGAATCTGTTCTTCGGATGGTCTCACTCGATTGTTATCAGGCATCTTCAGTTTCCTTTCTCTAATATGAGAGGGCCAACTTCCCTTAAGAACCGACTGACTTTACGGAGAAAGTTGCTGTAGAGGGGTCACCTTCGCCGCGCTGCGCGCATCTAGCAGAAAATAGGGTGAAAGGAGTCCCAGCCGAGAGCGCGTACGAACGCGCAATCTGTAACTCTCAAAACGCTTTTTTAGCACAATCAATCAGGGGGTTCTATGAAAAGTTTGCTTGTAATGATTTCGCTGTTCGCTTTTTGGCCTTTTGGTGGCGGCAAAAATTTTCGCATGACGCCCTCGCCAGAGGTTCCAGGCGCACACGGTACAGTGAACGTGAAGAGGGACAAGACGAACGGAAATACACAATTGGATATCAAGGTAAAAAACCTGGCGAGTCCCGCTACTCTGACGCCGCCGGAAAATGTCTATATCGTCTGGGTTGAGCCACGAACGGGCGATGCCGAAAAAGAGGGCGTGATTCGGGTTGGCGGAAATGAACAAGGCGAGTTGAGTGCGACCACCACAGCGCGGCAATTCAAAGTTTCCATCACCGCCGAGAAAAGCGAAAGCGTGAACACACCTTCGGGCATGCAGGTTTTGTACGCTCAGGTAAATCCGTGACGCAAGTTTTTGGCGAACTAAAGTAGCCTCCGCCCTAAGCTCTGCGAATGCGGCGGTAACTCAGGTTGCGAGGGAATGCAGCCGTTCACGGGCGATCTCGCAATATCCAGGTTCGAGTTCGATGCCGATGAGCCGACGGTTCTGGAGCTTAGCGGCTAACAGTGTCGAGCCGGAGCCACAGAACGAATCGAGCACGAGGTCACCGGGGCGAGAGAAGCACCGAATCAGAGGCGTCAGAACGCAGAGCGGTTTCTGCGTCGGATGCAATTTGCTGCCGGAGTATTTCCATTCGAGCAGATCGGGGTATTTGCAACGCATGAAAGGCAATCATCCTCAAGACAAAATTATTGGGGCAGCCAGACCAAACCCCCGTTGAATACACCGAGAATGAGCCGTAACACGCGTAATGGGAATGCCCAGGAAGCGCTTTGAAACAACTTTCGTGAATTCCAGAGAGTTAAACTTGAAGTGTTGCTCCTCTTGCCTGGCCAAAACACACTCCGCCGCCCTGCGCAGAGCTGTTAGACCCTTGTGCCAGAAAACGGTCGCCCGGATCTCTCCTGCCAAATAGGAAAGCTTCAGGTTCGCCGCTCGAATTTCCCGGGTTAGCGTTTGCCGGTCTACATTCTTGACCATCCGCCAGCCAGGCAAGAAAGCTTCGCTTTCCATCGAAACCGTTGATGGCAGCGGTGTATCGTCCCTGATCAAAATGATTCTCCTCCTGTCGATATTTGA
>DATGHO010000014.1:0-63024 GCA_035307965.1 Candidatus Acidiferrales bacterium
GGGCTCCCCTTGCTTCGGCGTCAGCCAGAAATGGCTGGCGCGATCGCTATACAGCGTGCAGAAAATCCCGCGCTGCTCCACCACCTCGCGCAGCCCCGCCAGCACCGTCTCGGTCGATTCCTGCTCCACCAACTGCGCGTAGTACACTTCGCCGCTGGCGTCGTCCAGGATCACCAGCAGGTCGTGATACCCTTCGCCGCCCAGCCAGCGATGCGTGCTGGCGTCGATGTGCAGCATCATTCCCGTCATGGCCCGCCGCTCGCGCCGCCGCCGATGCACGCCGCGCTGCGGAGCACGCACCACCAGCCCCGCTCCTTGCAGCAGTTGCTTCACCCAGGTGTAACTCAGCTCCAGGTGATGTTCTTCGCGCAGCTTCTCGTGAAAATGCCGCACGCTGAAATCGAAGTACTTCTCGCGATAGAGCCCCAGCACCTGCTCGACGATCTCCACCTGCACGCGCCGCGCGCTGGGCCGCGCCCGCCGCCGGTCATACAGCCCGTCAAAGCCCATGCGGCGATAGGCGTCGAGCAGCCGCCGCAGATGCCGCGGACTGACTCGCAAAATGGTGGCCGCCTGCCAAAACGTCAGTTGCTTGCTCCACAACCGCAAAATCACTTCTTCTCGTTTCATGGCCCGCTCCCGGGCGCTCGCTGGGTACCTCATGGCCGTTCCTCCGGCCTGCCGGTTTACCCCACTTCGCCCTCTCCTCGAGCGGACATTTCACTTGCTAATCCCCCGGACATATCATGTGCTAACGACAATGACGCCTCTTCTTCCTTGACTCTTAGCTTACTCTCCGGTATACAGGGTCATCGGCTGGGGATTCCAGCCGCGCGCTACAGAACGAAACAGAAGGGGATGAAACGGGCCGCAGCGATGCGGCTTTTATCTTTTTATGCGCCAAAAAAAATCTAATCGCAAGATTTGTGGCACTTATGAAAAATTAGAACTCCTCGTAACTTGCACAAAACAAACGCTCCGACTCAGTTCTAATCGCAAGAAAATCGCATTTCACCCAACGCGTGCAGTCCACTCACTGGCCCTGAACCGCTTTGGCAAACGGCCGCTGGCCGCGGCGCTTTTCAAAAGGGCCACTTTAAAATTAGAAAATCCCCTAAGCCTCGCTAAACCAAGCACATCCAAATTTCTAATCGATAATTTTAAGCACTTTTCGCGCCCAATTTCGTGCCTTCTGCTCCCCGCTACCGCCCTCATCCTGCTCGTCGCCGCTCCCTGCTTCGCCCAATCCCATCCGCCCCGCGCCCGCGACCTCGGCGTTCCCTTCGAAGGCGCGCCCGGGCCGCTCGACAGCATCACCGACGTGGCCGGCGTCGAAGTCGGCTACAAAACATTAATTTCCGGCTCCGGAAAATTGGTGGTGGGCAAGGGGCCGGTACGCACCGGCGTCACCGCAATTTTTCCGCGCGGCAAAAGTTCCGTGGATCCTGTTTTCGCCGGATGGTTCACCGAAAACGGCAACGGCGAAATGACCGGCACAACCTGGGTCGAGGAATCCGGCTTTCTCACCGGCCCGGTGCTCATCACCAACACGCATAGCGTGGGCGTGGTACGCGACGCGGTGATTGCCTGGGAGCTGCGCCACAATTACAAGCCGCCCACAGCGGATTGGTGGTCGCTGCCCGTGGTCGCGGAAACTTGGGACGGCTACTTGAACGACATCAACGGCTTCCACGTTACGCAGCAGGATGCTTTCGACGCCATGGATTCCGCGCACGGCGGCGCGATTGCCGAAGGCAACGTGGGCGGTGGCACCGGCATGATTTGCTTCGAATTCAAGGGCGGCACGGGCACCGCCTCGCGCAAACTGGCCGAGGATTTGGGCGGCTACACGGTGGGCGTGCTGGTGCAATGCAATTTCGGCACGCGCCATTTGCTGCGCGTCGCAGGCGCTCCGGTAGGACGCGAAATTCCGCTGAGCCACCCGATCTGGAGTTCGCGCGCGAATCCTTCCCGCGGAAGCCTCGGCTCCATCATCGTGGTTGTGGCCACGGACGCGCCGCTTTTGCCCACGCAGCTAAAGCGGCTCGCGCGCCGCGTGACTCTGGGCCTTGGACGCCTCGGCAGCATTTCGAGCGACGGCTCGGGCGATATTTTCATCGCGTTTTCAACGGCCAATGCCGGCGCAGGTCTCGCTGAAAAACCGGCGCGCGTGACGATGATGCCTAACGATCATATGGACCCGCTCTTCGAGGCGACCGTTCAAGCCACGGAAGAAGCGGTGGTCAACGCCATGGTCGCCGCGAAAACGATGACCGGAATTGACGGGCACACCGTGGAAGCGCTGCCGCACCGGCGCCTTCGCGAAGTGCTGAAAAAATACAACCGGCTGGCGCAATGAGGAAAACAGTTCGATAAAACGCCGCGCCGAAAAATTACTCGCGTGGCACGTTCGCTTCGCTGGGCAGTTGCCCCATCTGCTGGCGCATCGAGCGAATCGAGAGGCCGCTGCGCAAAGCGGCGTAGAGTCCGAGGAATGCGACGGGCAGCGTCAGCCACCACCACGCAAAAAACGAAAAGCTCTTTGCCGTGTTTCTGTCCACGACGAAGAGGCTCAATCCCAGAACGCAAAAAAGTTGGTACGAGCCTACGTTCGCGGGCGCGTTTGGCAGCGAGACGCCCAGATTGATGATCAGCAGCACGATGACTGCGGCGCCAAAAGGAACTCCAGTGCCGTACGCCTTCATCATGGCCCAGAGCGCCAGCAACTGGCAGAACGGCATCAGCAGCGAGGTGAATACCGCCGGATAGAAGCTGGGCGAAGTGCCCATCGCGTGGAGGCCAATCAGCGCCGACATCAATTTGCCGGGCATGTGCCGGCCGCCATGCATCCGTCGTGGATCGCCGGCAAAACGCAATTCGATGTACAAAATCAGCGCGATGAAAAGCCCCAGCAGCGCCAGGGTTGCGATGCCCAGACCATCGGCGATGTATCGGAAACGAGCTGGAAGAGGAATCTGGAACGACACGATCGCCAGGGCTAGCCCTGCGGTGGTCACCACCAGGTCAATGAGCCGCTCGACAAGCACCGACCCGAACACGGTGGCAAATCCGAGGTCTTCGGATTTCGCGACCAGGTAGGCGCGCAGCGGTTCGCCGGGGCGCAGAGGAAAAAGCACATTGGCAAACAGGCCGACGAAAACGGCGCGAATGGCATTCCTGGTTTTCACGTTTCCGAAAGGGCTTAGAAGAAATTTCCAGCGCACTCCCTGCACGACGTAACTGAGGACGTCCAACACGATCCCGAGAGCGACCCAGCTCCAACTGACGTCGGCGAGTTCTTGAAGGGCTTCTCTAACGTGAAAATCGTAGAGGACCCAAACGAGGCATGCGGCGGAGACGCAGTAACCTATCCAGGCGTAGAGCCGGGATTTCGAAGCCGAAGGTCTGGTTACGATCGTGTTCAAAGGTGGATGCCCGACCCCGCCGACGGAAAATTCAGCTCGATGCCCGGTTTCCGCGGTCACATTTCGCGCGCTGGCTTCAAGGCTGCCGGACGCGGTTCATCAGCGCTCATTAACAATTAAGCGCCGCCGCTTTCGGCAGTTCAGCAGCCGTTTTGCGCGTCATTTTTGCCAGATGCGCGCGAATTGGCTCAACATAAAAACGGGATTCGATTCGCCATTCGCCGATCTGGCTGCCCTGCGCGCCCCACAATTTTCGCCACCCCAAAACGGCTACAGCGTACTTGAACGGCTGTCCGGAGGCAATGCCGTCGGCGCTGGACTTGCCGCCCAGTTGCTGGGAAAGATAATGATTGTCTTCAGGGCGATTTCCCGTGGAGAAGCATGTGCAGATTTAAGGGTTGAAACTACGCATGGGGAGATTGTGCCAGGGAAGCCACCCGCTTGCATCTAGCGCCAGCGTCGGAGAGGCCGCCGCTAAGGAACGTCGGGGCTTTCCTGCAGCTCTTTCACGATATAAATAATTGATGCAACTCCAGCCGCCACAGCAAAGATAAAGATTACGAGTCCGCGATTTTTACGCGCGGTCTCGCCGGTATTGAACTGTCCGCGGGTAGGAACTTCATCCACGATCCGCACTCCGTACGTGCGCCCTGGAGCAAGCGTATAAGTCTTACCATCCAGCGCCAATTCCAGCGGCCCGCTGACGCTGGCGATTTTAAGTTCGTTTTTTGAGAGCACGGTCACTTGCGCACGCGTCGGCTGCGGCGTTTTGGGCGTAACCAGAACGTCCTCGGCGACAATAGCCATGCCGGCGCCAGTCGGGGAATCGAATTCCACCGAGCCATTCGAAAGCCGGGCTACGATTCCCTTCTTGCTATTTCCCAGTGTGACTGCGCTCGCTCCTGGAATGTAAAGCTGATTCGTTCCGAACTGAAGGTCAACTGAGCCGTCGGAATCCGTGGCCAAGACGTCGCCGGGCACAACGTTGGTGCCGTTAGCGGCGGGAATGTTGTTGAGATAGGACGACTGTGCCGCTTGCACAAAACCGAGCGCGCGAGTCACCGCGGCTTCAGCGGGAAGATTCGCCAGCGTTGCAATAAGGAGGACAATCAGGGCGATACGGCAAATGGCTCTCACATGTACCTCCGAAGGGCCACATTTAATTTAGACTTCTTTTGGGGCGGCGTCAATCGGGTGATCATAAATATTTGTAGCGAAAGCGGTCTCCTTTCGCTTTTCTTACAGCACCGGTATTCGACGGTTCCTCCCGCAGCGGGTTTAGTTTCCGAGTTGGCGACCAACACGGCCTGCTTCGGCAAAATCGTTCGTGAATGACAGCCACGCTAGTTTTGGTTTCCACCGCCATGGGTTTGGCCGCAGACCTTGCAAAGCGTCGGCGGCTCCGTATTGTCCACGCGGTGGCGCACCGGTTTTAAGGTCTTAAGGTAGGCAAAGATCGCGGAAATGTCCTCGTCCGTCATTCCTCGGTAGATGTGCCAGGGCATGATCTGGTTGAGCTTCCGTGCCCCCACAAACCCGGTGCGCATAACTCCGGTGAACATGGCCTGGTCATAGTAAGAAATCCCCGACGGGTCGGGCGTGATGTTGGCACTGGCGACGCGGCCCCACGGCCCATCGAGAACGAACCCGCCAGCAAAGTCCATGCCCGGCAGCGGCTGCCCATGCGCATCCTGAGGCGTGTGGCAGTCCGCGCATCCGGCAATCGTCACCAAGTACTTTCCGCGCTTTTCGGGAGTGGAAAGATCAGGCTCAGGGACTGGCGCGTTCAACGGCTCAGGGGCGTTGCGGATCAGGTACTTGACCGGGAAAATCAACTGCGTCCTCGGCCACTGCTTGTGCACGGGTGGCAGCGACCGCAGGTAAACGATGACCGACGCTAAATCTTCATCAGACATATGGCGGAAATCCAGGTACGGCATAAACGGAAACAACGCTCGACCGTCGTGGCTGACACCCTCACGGATGGCGCGCGCCAGTTGATCGTCGCTCCAGCTCCCCGCACCGGTTTCGTCATCCGGGGTGATATTCGGGGCATACACCTTTCCGGGGAAACCGTTCAGGATATTCATGTCTTGGCCCGCGCCGAGGGTCCCAGGCAGTATGGGTGCATCGTGTTTTGTCCAGTCGTGTTCCGCGTGGCATCCCATGCAATCACATACATTTCGGACCAGGTACTCGCCGCGAGCCAAGCGTTCTGGCGTGCTCTGAAACCTCCGTGCCGTGAGAGGGCGCGCCCTCGGTCCGATAAACGGATGCCATCCGACGGTAAATGTGATCCCCGCGGCCAAAACGAGCGCCAGCACGGTGAACACCAACCCCAAAGCCTTTCCAGGTCTGCTCATGCTAGAAACCACCTGCAGGCGGAGCCGGCGTCAGGCCATGGCGACGCATGATCTCTGCCAGCTTGACTCGATCCGGAGGGCCATCCGTCGCTGCATTGATTACTTCGGCAGACTCGCGGAAAAACTGCGGACCGATAGCGGCGGGAGTGATCACGCAGAGCACTTTAACGTCCTCGGTTCCGCGGTTATCGAAGCGGTGGATAGCGCCGCGCGGAATGCAAAGTGCCTCCCCTGGCCCGACGTCGACTTGCTTGCCGTCGACGGTCCAGGTCAGCACTCCACCGATGCCGTAGATGGTCTCTTCGTAATGATCGTGGCTGTGGGCTGGAGCTGCCAGGCGCTGCACAGGCGGGACCCTGAAGTCAAATGCTGCTATGCTGCCATTCGAGTTCTCTGCGGTGATCAGGAAGCGAACAGTAAGCGGCCCAAGGTGGATGACCTCTTCAGACGGATTGACCTGGATTCCGATGGTCTGCTGTGTCATTGAGGATCTCCTTGTGGTAAACTACATTTACCGTGTGAAACTGTAAACTCTATTTACCGAGGATGTCAAGCGGAAAAATGGCGCGCTCAATCAAAACCGAAGATATGCTCATTGGAGCCTTGCTGCGCGTCCCGGGTCAGGCGATCCAACGCCGCATCATCAAAGAGCTTAACGCGGCTGGATTCAGGGAACTCCGCGTACCGCACATGGCCGTGCTGCAGTTTCCCGGCCCGGATGGGGTTCGCCCAGGCACCCTCGCAGAGCGCTCCAGCATGAGCAAGCAGGCCATGAACCAGCTACTCCAGAGCCTTGAAGAACTCGGTTATATCGTCCGGCGCGACGCACCTGACGAGGGCCGAGCACGAATTGTCCGCCTAACCAAACGGGGACACGCGGCGTACACAAAAATCCACGAGATACTCCGCCAGATCGAGCAGGAATGGAGCACCGAGCTTGGTCCCAAGCGTTTTAGCCAACTCAAAGAGCTTCTATGGCGCGTCTGGGAGAGCCCGTTGACCCGTTAGCCGGTGGCGTTCAGACCGGCATCAGGAAGCGGTTAGTAGTGGATGACGGGCAACTCGGAAATAATTGCCTAATGTCCGAGTTGCCGACCATACGAAAAGAAATCGTTCGACTCATCGTGTCCAATAGCGACCGAATCGGGGCTTCACAGTTCGCGAATCTCCGCCAGTTCATCTCACCGGGGCTTATTCGCAGAATGTAAAACCCAATCGAGCTACGCGTGGCGATTTCTTCGTGGGAAAGCATTCCGCCGACGACCAGCGCGTCACTAAACAGCATTCGTCCGCCAGGTTTCAGAATGCGAAACATCTCGCCGAGCACCATCGGCCGCGCTGCCAGATGGCACAAGACGTCATTCGAGAAGACCGCATCGAAAGTCCCATCCTCAAAGGGGAGACGCTTCGAAGCATCACACTGCTCGAAATGGACCCGTTCAGCGAGGCCTCTTGCGGCCGCAAGTTGGTTTGCGTTGCGAACTCCAGGGGCATTAATGTCCAGGCCCACAACGCGGCAACCCACTGTTTCCGCAACATATAAGGCATATCCACCGGAACCGCATCCCAACTCAAGCACCGATGAATCAGGTTTCAAGACAAGCCGAGGCGGAATTTCCTTTGACTCTTCCGTTGTTACCAAGCTCGTTTGTCCAAAATCCTGGCCATACGTTTCCATTCGTACCTCTCGGTACACCTCTGAGGCGTAGTTTGCGTATGCGCTGTGGTAGAGATCGACTCTCGCGGAGATGGGGACACCTCCTGCGAAGTTCTGGCGGATGGGCTAGCTTAACCCAGACTGCACAATATATGCGATATATGCGATGTTGTTCAAAGCGTCCCACGGGAAGCAGGCAAGTCCGCGATGTTATCGGGCTTAGTCGGAGATGCTAAACGCGCTGATCGGAACCTGAGTCGCCGACGGCGCTGGATGGGCGCTGGAATGTGTGGCACACTTGAGCGTTTGAAAGGCGTTCCACAGGCCTCGCTGCGCGGTTTGCGATTCGCGGCGATCGCATTGATAATCGAAAGTCCACCGGAAGACAATAAAGAGAGTTGAATGGATCCGCAGCTCATACGCAACTTTTGCATCATTGCCCACATCGACCACGGGAAATCGACGCTGGCCGACCGGCTGCTGGAGCTGACCGGCGCGCTGAGCCAGCGCGAAATGACCGCGCAAGTGCTGGACTCGATGGACCTGGAGCGCGAGCGCGGCATCACCATCAAAGCGAAGAGCATCCGGCTGCATTACACGGCGAAAGACGGAAAAGAGTACCGGCTGAATTTGATCGATACGCCGGGGCACGTGGATTTTTCGTACGAAGTTTCGCGCGCGCTTTCTGCTTGCGAAGGCGCGCTGCTGGTGGTGGACGCGAGCCAGGGCGTGGAAGCGCAAACGGTGGCGAATGCATTTCTTGCGTCGCGGCACAATCTGACGATTATTCCGGTGATTAACAAAATTGATTTGCCGGCAGCGGAGCCGGAGCGCGTGAAAGAGCAAATCGAAAATGTGCTGGCGATTGCCGCGACGGACGCGCTGTTGATCAGCGCGAAGAGCGGGACTGGCGTGGCGGAAGTGCTGGAAGCGATTGTCACGCGCATTCCACCGCCGGTGGGTTCCGCGGAAGCGCCACTGCGCGCGCTGATTTTCGATTCGTGGTTCGATTCTTTTCGCGGGGCGGTGATTCTGGTACGCGTGATGGAAGGGCACATCGTGCCGCGAATGAAGATTCGTTTGTGCGCGATGGATCAGGTTTACGAAGTGGAAGATCTCGGCGTGCTCACGCCAAAACCGATTGCGCTGGAGGAACTTGCCGCGGGAGACGTTGGCTTCGTCATTGCAAACATCAAACGCGTGGCCGATGCGCGCGTGGGCGACACGATTGTCGAGGCGGAGCGGCCGGCGGCGGCGCTTCCGGGATTCGAAGCCATCAAGCCGATGGTTTTTGCTGGACTTTATCCGGTGAACGCAAGCGATTATGAAGTGCTGCGCGACGCTCTGGGCAAGTTGCAGCTGAACGACGCGGCATTTTTTTATGAGCCGGAAAATTCCGTGGCGCTGGGGTTCGGTTTTCGCTGCGGATTTCTGGGCCTGCTGCACATGGAAATCGTTCAGGAGCGGCTGGAGCGCGAATTCGGAATCGCGCTCATCACTACAGCGCCGAGCGTGCGTTACCGCATCACCACCACGGCGGGCGAAACGATCGAGGTGGACAATCCCACGAAATTCCCTCCGCCGGCGCAAATCGCGCGCATCGAAGAGCCCATTCTGACGGCGATGATTATCACTTCGGATGATTCGGTGGGCGCGATTCTGCAATTGTGCGAAGAGAAGCGCGGCGTGCAGAAAAATTTCGAATATCTGTCGCCGACGCGCGTGATGCTGACGTACGAAATGCCGCTGAACGAAATTGTGCTGGATTTTTATGACCGGCTGAAGAGCGTTTCGCGCGGGTACGCTTCGCTGGATTATCACCTGGCGGGCTATCGCGAATCGGACTTGGTGAAGCTGGACGTGCTGGTGGGCGGCGAGCCGGTGGATGCGCTGACGCTGATCTGCCATCGCGACCAGTCATACGAGCGCGGGCGGGAATTGGCCACGCGTCTGCGCAAACTGATTCCGCGGCAGCAGTTCGAGGTGCCGATACAGGCGGCGATTGGCAGCCGGGTGATTGCGCGGGAAACCATCAGCGCGCTGCGCAAAAATGTGCTGGCGAAATGCTATGGCGGCGACATTACGCGGAAAAGAAAACTTCTCGAACGGCAAAAAGAGGGGAAAAAACGGATGAAGCGCGTGGGACGCGTGGATATTCCGCAGGAAGCATTTTTGGCGGTGCTGAAGGTGGCCGGCGGGACGGACGAGGAATAGTTACTTGCCATGTCGCTGAGGCGTAGACTAAGGCCAAATCATGAGCCGCAACTTTGAGAGGGCGCTGCTGTTGCTCGCCGGGGCGTTATCTGGCGTTGTTGGGGTAGCGCTTTTGAGGGGCGGCTTGCTGCCCCTCACTCAATCCGTGGCGAGTCTCGAGGACCAGAAGCGATGCGCGGAGCAGGCGCAGGCTTTTTTTCGACAAGTCCAGCAGGACGATGCGAACTGGCCGGACGCGGAGCTTGTGCAGAACCGTTACGACCCAGTTTCCGGCGTATGCTTCGTGCGCGTCTCCAGCTACAAAGCCTCCGACCCGGTTGACCAATTCAGGGATGAGGTAGCCGACGCATTCACAGGCAGGGATTATGCTGAAGCATTAATCTATCAAGGCGAAGCTGCGCCTAATGTCGCCTTCTGCTGGGTTCTTGACGGCTCTGGACAACCGCAGTCGTGCAAGACATCGGAGGAGTATCTTCATCTGATAGACAGATATCTGCCCTAATCGGCATGTGCGTAAAACTGGTCGCCCGGCGGGCATCTGCTATTTTTGTTTCTTTTCGGTGACTTTCGCGGCGAGCTGGCCGCGGGCGAGGCGGACGGCGATGTCGTCGCCTTCGGCGACTTGGGCGGCGGAACGCAGGACGCGGCCCTGCGCGTCATAGGCAATGGCGTAGCCGCGTTCGAGCAATTGGAACGGGCTGCGCTCCTCGAGGCGGACCGTGGTGGTTTCCAATTTTCGTCGCGTGGCCGAAAAATATTTTCGCGCATGCGCGGCGAGCTCGCTGGAGCGCTGATCGAGACGACGGCGCAGCGCTACGACGCGCGCGCGCAAATTCACCGAGGCCATACGCAACTGCAGGAGCGCGTAACGGCGGCGCTGGCGCATCACCGCGCGTTCGAGTGCCGCGTTCAATTCGCCGCTGCGCCGTTCGACGCGCACACGCAGCATCCTGACGCGCCCCCCTAAGTCAAAAGACGCCATTCGCAGGCTGGAAGCATTCATGCGCTGGCGGACGCCATCGATTTTTGCGCGCAGGCCGCCAGCGAGCGAGCGATTCAGCTCGTCCAAATGCTGGCGGCGACGGCGCACGATTTCTTCGGGACGGCGAAAGGCGCGATTCGTGGCCAAATCACGCAGAGCGTGGCGGCGTTCAGAAAAAAAATAGCGCATGTGCTGGACGAGCTCGCGCGCGCAATCGGCGATGTGCTTTTCGAATTCGGCGCGGGTGCGCACAACGACTTCTGCGGCGGCTGAAGGCGTGGGGGCGCGCATGTCCGCGGCAAAATCGGCGATGGTGGTGTCGGTTTCGTGGCCTATACCAGTGATAATGGGAATTTCCGAGGCGGCAATGGCGCGCGCGACAATTTCTTCGTTGAAGGCCCATAAATCCTCGAGCGAGCCGCCGCCGCGCGCGACGATCATGACGTCAATTCCGTCAATGCGATTGAAGTGGCGGATGGCGCGCACAATTTCTTCGGCGGCGCCGTCGCCCTGAACCTTCACCGGGAAAAGCATGACATGGAGATTCGGGAAGCGGCGGCGGAGGACACGGATAATGTCGCGAATGGCCGCGCCTTGCGGCGAAGAAACAATTCCGATGCGACGCGGGAGCGCGGGGAGCGGCTTTTTGCGTTCTGCGGCGAAAAGACCTTCCGCCTGCAGTTTTTTGGTGAGCTGCTCGAAGGCCAGTTGCAGGGCGCCAAGCCCCATCGGCTCGATATGCGAAACGTAAATCTGATATTCGCCGCGCGCTTCGTAGACGCTGACGCCGCCGCGGACGGTGACTTTCAGGCCGTCTTCGGGGCGGAAGCGCAGGCCGCGCACCTGATCGCGAAAGCAGACGCAACGGATCTGGGCCTTTTCGTCCTTCAGCGTAAAGTACAAATGTCCCGACTGGGCGGCGCAGAAATTCGAAATTTCGCCTTCGACCCAGACGTCCGGAAATTCATTTTCGAGGACGTCGCAAAGGCGCAGCGTGAGTTCGCTGACGCGCCAGACGTGCTTTTCGGGCATTAAATTCAACGAAAACTGGGTGGTCATATTTCTCCCAACATCACGGCTGCGCTCACAGCTAACGGCGTAGCGCGTTCACCAGCCAAAAAATCAGAGTGAGAGCGACGCTGAGCACAATACACGTCACAATCGGAAAATAAAAAGATCCGTGGCGTCCGTGATAGCTGACATCTCCCGGCAAACGCCCCAGGCGGAACGGGAGCTTCGCGCCTGCGACCAAAAGAGCGCCCACGGCGGCAATCACCAGGCCAAAAATCAGCAGCACCTTGCCGAGTTCGCGGACAGGCTCCATCAGTAATTCTCGCGTCCATTCTACTCAATTTGTGCGCAATTTTACTCGTGAGGAAAACTTGTCTGGCAATTATTGCCGAAGGTGAACGAATCGATCTCGATTCCGGGTTCCGTGGGAATCAAATCCAGAACGTGGCTGCCCATTTGCGCGTTGGCAGTCAGATAATACATGCGCGACGCGTTCACTTCGATGTAGGAATTGCCCTGCGCGTCGATCTGCACGTCCTGACCTTTGTTTGCGGCGGTGAGATTTTGTCCGTCCTGCAAAATGTACAGGCGTTCCGGCTTGCCGGCGGCCACGTTCATCACGGCGTACGCTTGCGTGGCGTGATATTTCATTTTCATGCGCGAGGCTTTCGCATCCGGCTGCTGGGCCTTGCCTTGAAAAATCATTCCGTTGGGATCCGTTGCCCATTTGCCGGAAATGACTGCGCGGCCGTCGTCCACGTCTTTCGGAAGTTTATAATCCGCCACGGTGCCCGGGTGATATGGATGCGGATTTTCGATGATGCCGCGCCCATCGAACGGGCCGACGTACATTTCATCAGTCGGCGCACCGCCGCACTGCGGCGCATAGGTATTTTCCGCCGGCGGCAGAGTGTAGCTCGCGGGAAATTGCAGGCCCGGGTGAGCTTCCACGAGCAAGCGGCGGATGGCGATTTCGAAATTGTGATCGTCGCCTTCGCCGTCAATGTGAAAGCGCACGTTCCCTTTGGCGTCGATCAAGAAGCGGCTGGGCCATGCTTCGTTCGAGTAGCTTTTCCAGATTTTGTACCAGTCATCGACGACGATCGGATATGGCAAGCTGAAGCGCTGCACCGCCGCGCGCACATTGTTCACATCATAGGCGATTTGAAATTCAGGATCATGCACGCCGATGATTTCGAAACCGTATTTCTGATATCGCGCGTACCATTCCTTATTCTGCGGGAAAGTGCGGATGCAATTGATGCAGGTGTACTCCCAAAAATCAATCATCACCACTTTGCCGCGAAGTTGCGCGAGGGTGAGCGGCGGCGAATTGAGCCAGGTGGTGCCGGAGACTTTGAAGCCGGGCGGCGGAAAATCCGGAGCTTTCTGATTCAGCGCTTCCATGCGGCCGTCGACGGTCTGGCCGGTCAGTTTGATCTGCGCGCGTGACGCAGGCACGGCAATCATTGTCGCCACAGCCGCAAAAACCGCGCCAAACGCCATTTTCGCATGCAAGTTTGGATGTTTAGCGACGCTCATGATGATTCGATGCCGGCGCGCAGGTTTGCGCGACTCGTTGTTGCTTGCTCTGGGCGTCCTAAATTAATTCCATGCCCGAAAAAAAGTAACTCAATTCGAACTTCGCGGTATCCGGCGCGTCGGAGCCGTGCGTGCAATTATTCTGAATGCTGGTTCCAAAAGTTTTGCGAATGGTGCCGGGCGCAGCTTTCGCCGGATCGGTCGCGCCCATGGCCTCGCGCCAGCGCGCAATGGCGTTCTCGGCTTCGAGGGCGATGACCACCACTTTTCCGCCGCTCATGAACTCCGTCAAATCCTTGAAAAAGGGGCGCTCACGATGCACGGCGTAAAATCCTTCGGCTTCCGCTTTCGTCAACCGCAGCGACTTGATGGCCGCAATTTTGAATTTCGCTTCATGGATATGCTTCAGAATGTCGCTGGTAAGGCCGCGCCTCACCGCGTCGGGCTTGATGATTGCCAATGTCCGTTCGATTGCCAAGTTCACTCTCCTTAATTTGTGGAACGTGTTTCGCTTCTATTTTGCCGCGGCTTTTCCTAAAACTGCGGCCATGGTACTGCCAATCTCGGCGGGACTCTGCACCGTATGAATGCCGACGGCCTGCATCGCGGCATATTTTGTCTTCGCGGTGCCTTGACCGCCGCTGATGATGGCGCCGGCGTGGCCCATGCGGCGGCCGGGAGGCGCGGTCTGACCGGCGACGAATCCCACGACCGGCTTTCTCACGTGGGCCTTAATATATTCCGCCGCGACCTCTTCGGCGTTGCCGCCAATTTCGCCAATCATCACAATCGCGGCGGTCTCTGCATCCTCATTGAACATTTTTATCGCGTCCAAAAAAATGGTGCCGATAATCGGATCGCCGCCAATGCCGATGCAGGTGGACTGGCCGACGCCAAGGCGCGTCAACTGATCGACCGCTTCATACGTCAGAGTGCCGCTGCGGCTCACGAGGCCAACGTTTCCGGCTTTGTGAATGTGGCCGGGCATAATTCCGATTTTGCATTTTCCCGGCGAAATCAGGCCGGGACAATTGGGGCCAATCAAGCGCGTTTTGGAATTTCGCAACACCGACGCAACGCGCACCATGTCCAGCGTGGGAATGCCTTCGGTGATGCAGACGACCAGCGGCAGTTTGGCGTCGATGGCCTCGAGCACTGCATCGGCGGCAAACGGCGGCGGCACGAAAATCGCGGACGCGTTCGCGCCAGTTTGCTTCATCGCTTCCGCCACGGTATTAAAAACCGGCACGCCGAGATGTTTCGTTCCGCCTTTTCCTGGCGTGACGCCGCCCACAACTTTGGTGCCGTAGGCAATCATCTGCTCCGCATGAAAGCCGCCCTCGCGGCCGGTGAGGCCTTGCACGATGACGCGGGTCTGCTCGTTCACCAGGACGCTCATCGCGGACCTCCCGCCAGCGCGACGACTTTTTCCGCGCCGTCTTTCATTCCCGCTGCCACGGTAAAGTTCAACCCTGAGCTTTGCAAAATTTCTTTTCCCTTCTCGACGTTCGTTCCTTCCATGCGTACCACCACAGGTACTTTGATTTTCAAATCATGCGCGGCATTGACCACGCCGGTGGCCAGCACGTCGCAGCGCAAGATTCCGCCGAAAATATTGATGAACACGGCCTGCACGTTGGGGTCGCCCAGCAAAATCTTGAATGCGTTTTTCACCTGCTCCGCCGACGCGCCGCCGCCGACATCGAGGAAATTCGCGGGATTGCCGCCGGCGAGTTTGATGATGTCCATAGTAGCCATCGCCAGGCCCGCGCCATTGACCATGCAGGCCACATTTCCGTCGAGCTGAATGTAATTCAGTTTGTATTTCGAAGCCTCGACTTCGAGCAGCGTTTCTTCGTCCAGGTCGCGCATCTCGGCAATTTCCGGATGGCGCGCGAGGGCGTTGTCGTCGAAATTCATTTTGGCGTCGAGCGCGACGAGGCGGCCATCTCCGGTGACGACCAGCGGATTTATTTCCACGAGAGAAGCGTCGGTGGCGAGAAATGCGCGATAGAGCGACTGAAAAAATGGCTCCGCGACTTTGGAGATTTGCGCGGTCATTTCCGCAGGCAGGCCGAGGCCAAAAATTATTTTCCGCACTTGATACGGCTGCAAGCCCGCCGCGGGATGAATCACTTCGCGCAAAATCGCTTCGGGATGATCCTTGGCGACTTCTTCAATTTCCATTCCGCCGGACGCGCTGGCCAGAATCACGGGCGCTTCCGCTGCGCGATCCACCAAAATGCTTAGATACAACTCGCGTTTGATGTCGAGGCCTTCTTCGATGAGCAGGCGGCGGACAATTCTGCCTTCCGCGCCGGTTTGCGGGGTCACTAGCTTCATTCCCAAAATTTGCGAGGCCAATTCGCTGGCTTGCTCAACGGAACGCGCCAGCTTCACGCCGCCGCCTTTGCCGCGGCCTCCCGCATGAATCTGCGCCTTCACGACTACGACCGGCGTCCCGATTTTTTTTGCCGCAGCTTTGGCGTCCTCTTTTTTGAACACCACTTCGCCGCGCGGGATGGGCACGCCGAATTTCGCCAGGATGGCCTTGGCCTCATACTCGTGTATCTTCATTCCTATTTTTCCAATCTGACCGGTCGCCGACCCGCGAGTGGTTCGTCAGGGCATGGCTTTAGCCGTGCCGTTCCACGCGAGCACAAGGGGTTTTAACCCCTGAGGTTAATAGTCGTCCGCCACATTCGTGAGTCAGCGTCTGGTTCGTATGAACAGTGCTAAAATTATGACTTCACTAGCGCATTTTCATTCGCGCCAAAAGCTCTTAATCTTACTTCGGAGTCGCTGAGCGTCGCAAGGAGAGCTCGTTTCAATCATGATTGGCCATCCTGAGTTCCTACAGATTCTTCGCGACGAGTTTCCCGAATTTCGGGACGAACTCGAGCAGTGGGCGGAGATCAATTACCCTGACCACCTTTTGATGATGGAACTCTATGTTTTCTTCGAAGATGCCGTGGCAAACAGCGATTGGGCGCGCGTTGCCCGCAGTCTTTCTGTGCTGGACCGAGTCTTCAAAGAGGCAGACAAACCAATAAAGAATGTCGTGTACGTTTCATTCCTGGAAAATATCGATTTGTCTCAGCCCTCAAGCGCTCCGATCATAAAACTGATGTCGCCGGCGCTACTTCGAGGACACGGCGAAATAGACTCATATATGATGGAATCAGGTGTGCGCCAGAAATCGTACAGGCCGTTATCTGAATGATCCCTAACGCCCTCAAAAAGCTTCTCGCCAAAGAGAACCTCTCCCGCGCCGAAGCCGAATCCTGCATGGAGCAAATCCTCACCGGCGGCGCGAATGATGCGCTCATCGCCGCGCTGCTCATCGCGCTGCGCATGAAGGGCGAAACGGTGGACGAATTGGTGGGGTTCGCCAGCGCGATGCGGCGCCACGCCACGCAAATTTTTCCGGCTGGGCACTCGCATGCGGAGGAAATGTTGGTGGACACTTGCGGCACCGGCGGCGACGGACGCAACACCTTCAACGTGTCCACCGCGGCGGCGTTCGTGGTCGCCGGCGCGGGAGTGCGCGTTGCTAAACACGGCAATCGCGCCGCGACTTCGCACTGCGGCTCCGCCGACGTTCTCGAACAGCTCGGCATTTCGCTCGAGCAGACGCCTGCGCGCGTCCGCCAGGCCATCGAAGAAATCGGCATTGGATTTCTTTTTGCGCCGGCGATTCACACTTCGATGCGCCATGCCATGCCCGCGCGGCGCGCGCTCGGCGTGAGGACGGTTTTCAACTTGCTCGGGCCGCTCACGAATCCCGCGGGAGCCGCCGCGCAACTCGTGGGCGTTTCCGCGCCGCATCTCACCGAACTACTGGCCCGCGCGCTCGCGGAATTGGGCGTGCGACGCGCTTTCGTTGTGCACGGCGCGGACGGGCTAGACGAAATTTCGCTCAGCGCCGAAACGCATGTGGCGGAACTTAATTCCGGCAGCATTCGCACGTATAAAGTTACGCCCGAGGATTTTGGACTGCGGCGCGCGTCCGTGGAAGCGCTCACTGGCGGCGACGCCAAGCACAACGCCGAAATCATTCACAAAATTCTTGGGCGCTCGCTACTGTACCGGGAACACACGCCGCATCGCGATATTGTTCTTGCGAATGCGTCCGCCGCGCTGGTGGCCGCTGGGCGCGCGGGAAGCTTCAGAGATGGAGTGCAGTTCGCCGCGGAATCCATCGACTCCGGCGCCGCGCGCGAAAGACTCGACGCGCTGGTCGCGTTTACCAATAAGAATGACGCAGCCGTTTCGCCTTAGCAGATTGAATTATGCGGCGATGCTATAAATAAGAAGGCAGCATTGAGCGTGCAGGTCATTAAGATAACTGAAGGCGTGTGGTGCCTCCGTAGGCCCTCTTATTTCGCCTGTTCATACGTTGTTTCGGCGCCTCACGGAGCCGTTGCCGTCGATGTTGGCATGGACTCCGACGCGCAGGACTTTCTTTCAGCGTTAAATGTTATTGGCATAGACCTAAAGCAATTGAGGGCCATTCTGCTTACTCACTGGCACAATGATCATTCCGCTGGAGCCGCATTTCTCAAACGACAACTGGGAATACCGGTTTACTACGGCGCTGGCGACGAACCGTTTCTGAGCAGGGAACGCGCGTCACATGGTTTCCGTGCTTGGCTCGGCAAGCATATTCCCGAAGAGGGTGTTCTTGTGTTGCTTCGCGGTTTGCTGGAAGAAGCTGCGCCCGAAGCAGTATCAGCAAGCCATTTCGTGTGCGACGGTGAAACCATCGAAGGCTCTTTCCGCGTAGTATCCACGCCCGGTCATACTGCCGGACACGTTGCCTATTTTCACGAGCCTACTCGCGCTCTATTTTGCGGCGATGCTTTGGCCGTAGTAGGAAACCAACTCCGCTTGATGTGCCGTCCCGTAACGCTGGATCTGGAAGCTGCAAGGGCATCGGCACTGCGGTGCCTCGACGAAAATGCATTATTGATATGCCCAGGTCACCGCATCCCGCTGACTGAGAATGTGCCCCACGAATGCGAGCGGCTCAAGACGTATTTGAAAAACGGAGGACGCTGGCCTTTATTGGGCTGAATGAGATCTGCGCGAGTCTAGCCTTGTTCGCGGAGGCTGCGGACCGCCCAGGCAAAACTTGCCAGCGCGAAGAGCACAAACGCGATTCCCTCGAGCACTAGCACGCGTGGCGCGCCAAGGCCGATCGAGCCGTAGCGCAGCACGTCGACCTGCCAGGTGATGGGATTCACCAGCGCGGCGGCGCGAAACCACTTTGGCAGCGGGGCGAGCGGATAAAACATGGAACTGGCGAAAAGCAAGACGAAATAGGAGACATTCACGACGCTATTGAACAAATCATTGCGGCGGATCTTCAGCGCAAAGGTCGCGTAGAAAAAAAACCAGCCCGCCGTCCCGCCGATGACGCCCGCGGCTAAAACGGGCAGAGCGCTCCAGTGCAAATGAATTTTGAGCAGCAGGCAGCCCGCCGCGACGGTAATCACCGCCTGCACGATGCCAATGCAAATGTTGAACAGCACTTTTCCGAGAAGATATTCCGAGCGGCGCATGGGATAGGTGAGCATCTCGAAAAAAATGCCGTTGTCGCGGTCGAGAAAAAACGACCACGAACTTGTGGTGGCGATGCCCAGGCTGGCCATGCCGAGCACTCCGGCGAGGAAAAATGAGTTGTAATCCATTCCTGGACTTAGCGCGCGCACTCCGAGCGCCGCGTTCACGCCGATGCCGAACACCAGCAAATAGAGCAACGGGTAGAACAAATCGAAAAACAGAAAAGTGGTGTTGGTCGCGCGAATTTTGCTTTCGCGATAAAAAATCGCCGCCAGCGAACTCATTTGCTTACGCCTCCTTGGCGATATTCTGCCCGTCGGGTTCCTTGGTAAGTTCGACGAAAATATCTTCGAGGCTCGCGCCACTCACTTCGACGCGCAGCACATGGCCTTTTTTCGATAATTCATGGACGATATCGAGCACTCTGGCCTCCTCGACTTTCAGCGAGACTTCGATAGTGTTGCCGTCCACGCGCCAGCGGAGCGGCTCGAGCTCGGCGATATCCTGCGAAATTGTTGGCGGCAATTCCGCGAAGGTCAGGGAAATTTCATAGACGCCCGCTGAAAGGAGTTTGAGGGCGTTCAAATCACCGCGCGCCACCTGCTTGCCGCGATTCATAATCAAAATGTCGTCGCACAATTCCTCTGCCTCGCTGAGAATCTGAGTGGTCAGCACAATCGTTCGTCCCTTCGCCGCCTCTTCGCGCAAGTAGCCCATTGCGGCGCGCTTCAAAATGGGGTCCATGCCCGTGGAAAATTCGTCGAGGAAAATCACCGGCGTATCCACCATGAAAACTTTGGCGACTTGCACGCGGCGGCGCGAACCTCCGCTCAAATCTTGCACTTTTTGCTCGGCGTGTTTGTGAATCTGAAATTTGTCCATGACGATCGAGGCGCGGCGGCGAGCCTCGCGCGAATCCAGCCCGTGAAACCGCGCGAAGGTGAGCAAATTATCGCGCACGTTCAAAAGCAATTCCGCGGCGGTCTCCTGCAGAACCATGGAAATACGCCGGCGGATTTCGAGCGGCTTCGCGACGACGTCGAATCCCTCGATCCGCGCCGCGCCGCTCGTTGGGCGCAGCAGCGTGGTCAGCACTTTCAGCAGCGTCGTTTTTCCCGCGCCATTCGGCCCCAGTAGTCCGAAAATCTCTCCGCGCGGCACGGAAAAACTGATTCCGTCCACCGCGCGCACCCCCGCTCGCACCCCGGCCTGTGCGGCGCGCGCTTTTCGTCCTCGCCGCTCGTAAACTTTCACCAGGTTTTCAACTTCCAAGGCAAAATTGCTCATGTGCGAATTCTCCGCGAATACCGCGCCAGACTTTTGTGCTGCTCCGGCGCAAAAGAAGTCAAAAATAGTTTTAAAACGGGTGCGTTACAAAAATGGAAGTGCAGAATCAAGCGCCGGTGCGCGAGAAATGCGAGCGCGTCGCGCTCGGGGTCAGAGGAGAATGACGATGATGTTCTTCATGGGGCAGCCTGCCCTTTCGTGACTCCGTGCGCGAATAATCTACCGATGAGGCGGCGCAAAGTCAATGGGCAAGCGCGGCAGGTTACGTCGAGAATCGCAGCGCCAGCGATAGCAAAACGCATATAATCGGCGCGCATAAAGGAGCAACAGCGATGAAGCGAAATGGGATTCTTTTAGCTGCCCTGGTGGTGACATTTGTGTGCTCGACCGTCGTTTGCGGCGGTGTTGTTGTGCCTGTTCCCGCAGCCAGAACGCGGGGAAGCGCTGACGCACAGCACGTCGTAGCGGCGGTGCGGGCATATCGGCGGGCGCATGAAGTGGAAATTATGCGCGAGTTCGTGAAGCTGCTGTCGATTCCGGATGTGGCGTCAGATGCAGTGAACATTCAGCGCAATGCGGAGCTGGTCGAGCGGATGCTCGAGGCGCGCGGCTTTCGCGTGCAGATGCTGCCCACTGCCGAGGGGCGCGGGCCGGTGATTTTTGGCGAATTGGACGCGCCCGGGGCGAAGCACACGATTATTTTTTATTCGCACTATGACGGGCAGCCCGTGAATCCCGCGAACTGGACGGGCACCAAGCCATTTGTGCCGGCGCTGCGCACCGATTCGATTGACGCGGGCGGAAAGCTGATTCCCTTCCCCGAGCAGGAGGACAGTTACAAAGACAACTGGCGAATTTACGCGCGGGCCAGCGGGGACGACAAGGCTCCGATCATCGCGCTGCTGGCGGCGGTGGACGCGCTGCGGGCGAACCGGATTCCCATGGCGGTGAATTTGAAAGTGGTCTATGAAGGCGAGGAAGAGGATAGTTCGCCGCATCTCGAAGCAACGGTGGACGCACACAAAAATCTTTTTGCAGGCGACGTGATTATCACCGCGGACGGCCCGGTGGACCAGAGCGGACGGCCGCTGATTTTTTTTGGGAACCGCGGAGTGATTTCCGTGCGGCTCGAAGTTTTTGGGCCGCTGCACCCGCTCCATAGCGGACATTACGGGAACTGGGCGCCGAATCCCGCGATGCGACTGGCGCAGTTGCTCGCAAGCATGAAAGATGCCGAAGGACGCGTGACGATTGCGAATTTTTATGACGGCATCGCGGCATTTGGTCCGGCGGAACAAAAAGCGATTGCAGAAGCGCCGAATAATGACGCGCATTTGCTGCAAACGTTTGGATTGGCGTCGGCGGATGGCGGAGGAAAAAAACTTTTGGAATTGTTGAATGAGCCTTCGCTGAATATTGACGGACTGGAAAGCGGATGGACCGGCGCGCAGGCAAAGACAATTATTCCCGATGAGGCGACGGCTTCGCTGGACATGCGGCTGGTGAAAAACATAAGCCCGGAGGAGGAGTTCGCCCGATTGGTGGCGCACATTCGCAAACAAGGATATTACGTGATTGATCGCGCGCCGACGATGAGCGAGCGGCTGAAGTATTCGCGAATCGCGGAAGTGACGCATGACCATGGATATCCGGCGGTGCGGACGCGTATGGATTTGCCGATTGCGGCAGCGCTGGAGCGCGCGGTGGATGAGGGCGCAGGCGAGCCCGCGGTAAAAATTCCTATGCTCGGCGGGAGCACGCCGATGTACATTTTCGCGGACCTGGGATTGCCCGTCGTGGGCGTGCCCATTGCGAATTTCGACGACAATCAGCACAGCGCCAATGAGAATTTGCGAATCGGCAATTTGTGGAGAGGCATGGAGACCTTCGCGAGCATCTTGGCCAATCTGAAGGAGTAAAGCTATTCAAACCCAAAGGGAGACTCGCAGACAGATCAGAGTTCGGAGTTAAATTCGTCGCACAGATGAAGCTGCGAATGCTGTGCCCCTTTTAACTTAAATCGGCCAGGTGACCCGGCTGGAGAGGGTCAAGCTGGCCTGAGGGCGTTTGGACTGAGGAGAACTATGGGCCGCCGATTAGTGCGGGCGTCCGCCACCGCCGGGGTGACCGCCGCCGTGTGATCCGCCGCCACTGCCTCGGCTGCCGCCACCGCCGCCGCGCGATCCACCACCGCCGAAGGAAGGACGACCGCCTCCGCCGCCGAAGGATGGACGACCGCCGCCTCCACCGAACGAAGGCCGACCACCGCCTCCATAGGACGGACGAGAGTAATTGCCGCGGGGGGCGCTATAGGCACCGCCATATCCGCCATAGGATCTGCTGGGCGGCGGATTATATGACCTGCCACCACCGCCAAATGAGCGGGGAGAATAGTTGCTGCTAGGCCGACCATAGTTGCCGCTGGGCCTGCCGTAATTTCCGCCGTAGCCTCCGCGTGAGCCATAGGAGCGTGGCTGTACGATGGGCTGGCGCATGTTCAACTGCGGACGCGAGCCGTTGCCACGACTATTATTCGACGGGGGGCGGAAATTGTTCCAGCCCGGGCGTGAAGAGTTGCCGCCTCGGCTGGCTGGGCTAGAGTTGGGAGTGAAACCATTCCAGGTGGCGCCGCCAGGGCCAGTCTGGCGAGTGCCACGGGGCTGCTGAATACCACGATTCTGGAAATTCGACGGACCTTGTGGGCGAGCACTCCCGCTGTTGGTGAAGTTATGCCAGCCGGGGCGATCATTGCTCTGCGGCCGCGATTGGAAATTGCGAGCCGGCGGCTGATTGCCACGCGGCTGGGGCTGGAAATTCCGCGCTGGAGCTGGAGCTTGACTGCCGCCGCGGGCAGCTGGACTAGAGTTTGGAGTGAAGTGATTCCAAGTGGCGCCGCCCGGGCCAGGTTGCCGCGTGCCGCGAGGCTGCTGGATAGAGCGGTTCTGGAAATTCCGCGCTGGAGCTTGATTGCCGCCTGCATTGCCACGCGGCTGCTGGATCACATGATGGTTTTGGAAATTGCCTTGGCGTTGCACGCGAGCGTTCCCGTTTGCGTTGTCGCCGAAGCTACGCCAGCCGGGGCGAGCTTGGCCGCCGACCTGAGCATTGCCTCGAGTTGCGACGCCGGGCCGGGGGGTTGCATTCTCGAAGCTGCGCTGGCCGTTCACGGGCCCATTCGTGCGCCCATTTACCGAGCCGGCAAAGCGGCCATTGGTTGCGGCTGCGCCGCCCAAACGCCCATTTGCGCCCATTTGCGCTCGGGAATTTTGCACGATGCGCTGCTGCTGAGCCACTTGCTGGTTGAACGATCGCGGAGTGTACTGTGGGCGGCTCTGCGAGAAGAAGCGCTCATTATTCGCTTGGGCTGTGCGCGCGATGGCCGGAGATACGCGCGCCTGTACTCGCCCGAGGCTCTGGCGATCGGGAACCGCGGGTAATCTGCCAGTCACGAAACTGGCCTGGCGGAATTGCTGCGTCCCGAGGCCACGCTGGAATCGGGCATCGCTCCGGCCGAATTGGTCGCCACGAACCGAGGAGACGCCTTCGCGAATGCGAGCATCATTGGCGAAACGACCAATGTTGGAGTAGCCGTTGCGTCCACGGTAGAGCGGGTCCATGCGGCGCCCCCAGTCGCGGTCGCCGACGCCACGGCCAAAGCCACCTCGGCCGTAACCGCCACGGCCCCAGTCATTACGATCCACGTAATTGATGAACGTGACATTGGTCACGCCGTAGCCCCACCACGGTGTATAGAAGTCCGCTGGACCACAGGGAAGCCAACCGATGTCGCCGAATCCGAAGCCGAAGCTCACGCCGCCGCCCCATCCAAAGAAAGAGACGTAAGCGGGAGACCAAATCGGATCGTAGCCCCAGCCGCCGTAGACTCCGATCGGTCCAGGCCACCAAACCCAATCGGCCCCATAGACGAACCAGCGTCCATAGTGATAAGGCGCCCAGCCCCACGGCTCATAAGAAACCCAAGTCCAGCCGTAGTATGGTTCCCATTCCCACGTGCCATCGCGGTAAGGAGCCCAGCCGGAATTTTGGTCCGGAACCCATACCTGACCATAATCGGGGACATATTCCCAGTGGCCGTAGGCATCGAGGTCCTCAGAGCCGGTGTAATAGCGATCGTCGTGCTTCCAGCTTTGCGCATCTTCGATGGCGCGGTCGCGGCTCTGATTCCAGCGATCAAAATCGTCGGGAGCAGAAGCGTCGGCGACTTGATACTCCGGGCTGTCAGTCCCTTGAATGGTGATGAGCTGGCCGGCGTCGACGCGAGTGCTGCCCTGGGGCTCGGAAACTTCCGCCTGCCCGCTGCGAACGGTTACTTCGGTCTGAGAATCGCTGTCAATTTGGATGCGATATTCGCCGTTGCGCAAAGGATGGACGGCGGAATTGGGCGTGTCGATTTCAGCGTCCGCGCGGCTGTTCGGAAAAACGCCATAGCTTACCAATCCCTGGCCAACCTGCAGCTGGATGTGGTCGGCGGTGAGGTCAGTGATTTTCACTGTGGAATTCTGGTCAAGGCGAACGACGTTGGCGTAATCGAGTTGGACTTCGGCGCGGGAATCGTTTCCCGTAGAAATGCGGTCGCCGGATTCCAGGGGGGTGTTCACCGTGGCTGCGATCCAGTCGCCAGAATCGCCGCGTTGAATGGAGACGTTTCCGCGGATCACGCTGATACGACCGACGGACGGCTGGACTTGCGACGAATCCGCGTTGTCGCCCGTGCTTACGCTGGCTTGAACGTCTGCGCTGCCTTGGTCCTGTGCTCGCACTGTTGGACTGAACATTGGGCTACACAGCGCTATTGCGAAAAGAGTGGCTACCGCAAACGCTAGATGTTTTCTCATTGCGTTACCTCCCGCCTAACTTGGCTGGGGCCTAAAAATTCCAATGGTTAGATAGCACGACGCTTGCCAAGTAATCGAACCGCTAGATTACTCCACTAAATTCAGTATTTTGTTATTGTTATATGACAACGCGGAGTGCTTTTGGGGGCAGAGAAGCCCGGTATAATCGGTGGTTTTCAAGCGGAGGTGGTGGATTTCAACCATACGGATCCCGAATGGAAAAAATACGCATGCGTATGCTCTGTGATGGCTCAGCACGAGGCAGTGGGGCTAACTCGTGATGTTCCACACGTACAAAAATTTGCCGTCAGAGGCGGTGGCAACGTGGCGACCAGCCTTGCGCGTGGCTCGATTCAGGGCAGAGCGGATTTTTTCCTTGCTGTCGGGCAGGTCCGCCAGTGGAACTTTAATAGCGGAGCCGTCCGTGAGCTGATCGAGATCCTTGATAATCAAGGAGATGAATGGCTTGTGTTTGCCGTTGCGTCCCTGCGGAACGTCGGCTTGCACCATGGTCTTGAAATGCGTGGGAAGAGGTTTCTTAGCATCGCGACCCATCGGAGCCTCCTTAAATCGATAAGCTACATTAACCTTAACGACTCGCTAACGTATCATTCCGTATCGCTGCTGTCAAGAGAAAGTAAACAACCGTATAGGCAGATACCGAAATGGGGGCCGCGAAACCATGCATGCGGCGCGCAAATGCGCGAACGACCGCAGGCTTAGAGATATAACCCGTATGAGCGGCAGGCTGCTAGTGTTTAGTTGGATTTTGAGAGGAACCGAAAATGAAAAAGCGGAAGACGCATTTTGAAGAAATACCGATTGTTGTAGTGCAAAAACTGGTCAGCCAGGAAGCCGAAGAGACGGAACCGGAAGCCGAAATTCAAGAAGACCCAAACAGAACTCTGGGAAAGGCGAAGCGATGATTGCTCAATACGATGTTTTCATGAAGGAGCGCGCCGGCTACGTCATGTGGCAAGGCAGCGCCGAAACGATGGAAAAAGCCCAGGAAATGATCAAGAAGCTGGTTGAGAAGTCGCCGAATAGCGAGTACATCATCTTCAACCTGCGAACGGGGAACCGAGTTACCGTTCAATCCCACGATCATATTGAAAGTCGAGATCGAGCCCATACAAAGGGCGGCGCGGCGTGAAGCGCGTGGCTCTGAGCTAAAGCCTCTAGCGAAATAATCGATATACTCACCAGCGAAAAAACTGCCCAACAATCCTGCTCTCAAGAACGGCATCACAGAAGCGCCATCGTCACGATGGCCGATGTCGCGCTTTGTTCGCCTGAAAATCCACCGCAACCGCTGCCCTGAGATTAATTTTCGCTTCCCGGAGTGTCCGGGGAATCAGGAAGGCCCATTTGAGAGAGGCGATAACGGAGGGCGTTGCGAGAAAGGCCGAGAGCGCGCGCGGCCTGGCTTTTATTGCCATTTGCGCGGCGCAGGGCTTCGCGAATGATTTGCTGCTCCCATTGGTCGAGGGTCATGCCCTCAGGAAGAACTGGAGCGGCTGTCGCGGAAGGCGCGGCCGTATCGAGGTGAATGTCCGCGGGAGAGAGCACGGGGCCAGCGGCGAAAGTGATGGCGCGTTCGAGGACGTTTTCAAGTTCACGGACGTTTCCGGGCCAGTGGAATTGCATGAGGAGTTTGAGAGCTTCAGGAGAAACTCCAGTGATTTTTTTGCCGGACGACTGAACAAAGCGTTCGAGAAAAAAATTGACGAGGGACGGAATGTCCTCCTTGTGTTCGCGCAAAGGAGGGATATCAATGGCGACGACGTTGAGACGATAGTAGAGATCCTGGCGAAAAGTGCCTCCTTCGAGAGCGGCGCGAAGATCGCGATTGGTGGCGGCAATCAGACGGACGTCGACTTTCAGAGTTTTGGTCCCTCCGAGGCGCTCGAATTCACGTTCCTGAATGACGCGAAGCAATTTGACCTGAATGGCGGGCGGAACATCGCCGATTTCATCGAGGAAAAGCGTGCCTTTGTCGACCAGTTCGAATTTCCCGGGCTTGGCGGAAACCGCGCCGGAGAACGCGCCTTTCTCATAGCCGAAGAGTTCACTCTCGAGAAGGTTCTCGGGAATAGCGGTGCTGTTGATTTTGAGAAACGGGCCGGAGGAGCGGCTGGAATGCTCGTGAATGGCGCGGGCGATGAGGTCCTTGCCGACGCCGCTTTCGCCGCCGAGGAGCACCGTGGAATTCGTGGGCGCGACGCGTTCGACAAGGGCCAGAACATTCTGCATTTTTTCGCTTTTGGCGATGACGCTCGAGTATTCGTAGCGGTGGCCGAGGGCTTCGCGAAGCGAGCGATTTTCTTCGCGCAGATTGTGGGCGTCGAGTTCTTTGCGGATGACGAGAACCATTTCGGCAAGGGAAAAAGGCTTAAGAACGTAATCGCTGGCGCCGTGCTTCATAGCTTCGACGGCAGATTCGACGGAGCCGTAGGCGGTCATGATGACGACGGGAATCGCGGCGTTGGAGCGCTTGATGGCCTGCAGGAATTCGAGACCGTTCATGCCCGGGAGCTTGAAGTCCGTGACGACCAGGTCGATTTTTTCCGTATTGAGAATTTTCAGGCCGGCCTCGGCATCGCCGGCGGCATGAGTGGTGAATCCGTGATCGGCGAGATTCATCTCGAGCAGGCGGCGCATTTTAGGTTCGTCTTCGACGATTAAAATGGAAGGCATAAGCTCGTGTACCAGCTTACTTCTTTTTTGAAGCCTCATTCACTGCTAAACCATCGGCGGCGGGAAGGAAAACGCGAAAGCGCGCTCCCTCGCCGGCGCGCGAGATGAGCTGAATCGAGCCGCCATGATCATCGATGATTTTGGCGACAATCGAAAGGCCCAAACCCACTCCCGCTTTTTTGGAACTGACGAAGGGATTGAAAATCTGTTCGCGAAAATCCTCGGGAATGCCCGGCCCACTGTCGGCGATTTCGGCGGCGATGCCGGAAAGGCCGTTATTAGAAGCGGGCGCAACAGCAATGGATATTTTTGCGGGCCGCAATTCCTCCTGGTTTGGCACGATTGGGGCACCGGCCGCACTCGCCGCGGCACCAGGATTGGAATTGTCGCTGGCGTTTGCGGCGCCCATGGCTTCATAGGCATTGAGAATCAGGTTCACGAAAACCTGTTCGCATAGCTGCTCGTCGGCGAAAAGTGGTGGCAAGTTTTCAGCGAAATGGCGTTCGACGGAGACATTCATCTGCGGATAACGATGCTGCGCAATTTCGACGGCGCGATCAATGATGGAGCGGATGCCCACGGGCTTCAGTTCGAGACGAGACGGACGAGCGAAATCGAGGAAGCGAGAGACCAAAGCGTTGAGGCGATTGACTTCAGCAGAAATGTAGCCAGAAAGCTCCGCGGCGGCGGGCTGGGAGGCACCGAGTTTTTGCTGGAGCATTTCGGCGGAGCCTTTGATAATGCCGAGAGGATTGCGAATTTCATGGGCGAGGCCGGCAGAGAGCTGGCCGAGAGCGGCGAGGCGCTCAGAGCGGCGAACTTCAGCCTGAGCGTGCTGGAGCTGGCGATTGGATTCGGCGAGCGTTTGGGAAAGAGTCTGATAGCGAGCCATCTGGCGGCGAATTTCCATGGCGAATCCATTGATGAGCATCGCCAATATAAACAAGAAGAGGATACGAATTCCCAGGATGCCATAACCGCTGGAAGGGATTTCGTAATCTGAGATGACAACCGCGGGAATCAGATACGAGCAATAAGCGAGCGAGGCCAGCGCGGTCCAACCGAGCGCGCCAAGCGGGCCGAAATAAACAGCGGCAGTGACCACGGGCAGGAAATAAATTGGCCAGTAATCGCTGTTGATGCCGACGGTGCCAGTGTGTCCGAGGAGCAGAGTGGCGAGAAGAATCTTAATCAATACGCTGTAAACGCGGCCGCGACCAGGGCGCCAAAGGATCAGGCGGGCTTCGAAAATTTGGAAGACGCCGATGGCCAGCAGAGTAAGCTGCTTGTGAACTTCGGTGAGGGGCGGGAGCACGGCGAGTCCGAGAAGGAAAATAACGACGACAAAGTCAATCAATCGAAATTTGCGTCGTGGCACGTATTCGGCGAGAGTGGGCATGGCGCGAATAATCCCTGCTGAATGTAGCACGATTCCGGCGAGGCTTTGATGCGCTTCTGGCGATGCGCTGCGTTTGCGATAATTATTTCAAGGCTGCCACGCACGCGATTTCAGCGCAGCGTTAACTCTAGCGATGGACGGTTACATCAGCGACAAAAGTTCTTACGAATCGAGGCGGTGATGCTCGGCGGCAAGGCTTCCGCTCATCGCGGCATCCTCAGAGGCTGTTTCCGGCGCGCCACTCTGCGGGTTGAAAAAAAAGCGCGATGCAGATTTCAGAAAGCGATCCTGCCTCAAGCTCAAAAGTTCGCGCGCGGTAAATTCCGCCTTTGCTGGTTTTTCGAGCTTCGACACTCTCTGGAATCTCTCATGCAGCAGCCGCTCGGTCGCCTGCACCAGAGGCTCCGCATGGAATCGCCTTTGCATGGGCGCGTCGCGCAGCACATTGGTCACCGCCAGCAAACTCATGCCCTGATGGTGGGCCATCCAGCAGGCCACAATTTCGAATTGCTTCCCCTCGGGCAGGCGTGAAGCCGTGAAATCGATCGCTTCATAAAATCCATAAGCGCCCAAGCACCCCATTTGCTCCATCTGCCGCAGATTTTTCGCCGCGCCCGCACCGTCCACCATGAGCCCGAGGAAAGTCGAATACGGCGAGATCACCAATTCCTGCGACCTTGGCGCGTTTAGCGCCAGTCCCGGCACTCCAAATGCATGATAGCGATACAATCCATCCGGATTTTTGTCACTGCACGAACTTTCCGAAATTCCCCAAGGCACTCGCGTTTTCCGCGTGAATTTCTGCTGCGCGCGCACCGCTCCCCGCGCGCTTCGCTCCGGCATGGTATTCGAGTAGCTTTTCATCCACAGCGCCGGCAACAAATACTCAAACATTGTCCCGGTCCACGAGAGCACCACCGGAATGTTCTTGAACGAAGCATACGGCCGCCGCAGCCGGAACCAGCTTTCTTGCGGAATCTCTCCCTTGGCGACCGCCGCGAAGGCCGCTGTGCGCGCCTCTGACGCGAACAAATCATAGTGATAATTCATCAGGCAGCCATGTTCCACGTCATAGCCGATCGACAACAGCCGCTTCGGCGCATCGTACAAAAATGAAAAATCCATTTCCTTTACGAGGACGTCTGCGGCCGCCGCAATCTTCTCCAGCCGTGAAGCTGTTTCTCTGCACATGCCAGCCGATGAGGAAAGCCTCGCGCGCACCGATTCCGCCATCTCCCGCGTGTCCGCGTCCAGCGCGCCGCGGCTCACGAAATCGTCCAGTTGGCTGACCAGATGTACATTCGCCGCCGCAGCCGACGCGAGCGTCAGACGCTTCAGCGACAGGTTGTCGCTCGAAATTTCGAATGCTCGCAGGTACTTCGCAAATTCCGGCAAGAGCCACGGCGCAAATTCCTGAACCATTTTCGAGAGCTGGCTCAGTCGCACCGTCAGCTCGTGCGCCCACCACTTCCCATCGTCGGCAATCTCGGCCTGCGACAGCTCTCTCTCGAGTATTGCCCCGTCCACCTCAAGCCCGCGCAAAACGTCCAGCCATATCACGTCGTTGCCCGGCCTGGCGTGAACTCGCGATTTCATTTCGCGAATGCGCGCCGCAATTCGCTCACTGGCGCGATCTTTAGGGAGAAACTCGGCGACAACATCGAGATAATCTTCCAGCCCGCTCCAAAGCTCTTCACGGAACAAGGGATTGCCAATCGCTTCCAGGCACCCCTGCTTCAGCGTCCACAGGCTGCAAACAAAATTTCCGTTGTCCACGGTCGAAATGAATCGCGGACTCAACGGCTCGAGCGTTTGCGTGTGATACCAGTTGTACAAATGGCCGCGAAACTTCGGCATTCGCTGAATCGTGTCGAAGGTCTTCTGCGTCGCGCCGATAAGCTCCGGCAGGCTCATGAAGCCGAAGTCATAGGCCGCCAGGCGCGTGTTCAGCAACAATCCCAAGTTTGTGGTGGAGATCTGATGCGCGATGAACGGCGCCGTTTGCTGGACGATGTCCGGTATCAGCCAATTTTCTTGCTCATCACTATATTGCCGGAAAAAACGCCAGGTGCGCAGCGCCGCGCGCCGCAGGAGAACTTGATCCGCTGCGCCGAGCGCCAGCCCCGAATGGTACGGCCTGCTCAGCCACTTGCAAATCGTTTTTGACAGCGCCCAGAGCGCCAAGAACGGCAGCGCCACCAAGAAAGATTCCGGGCGGAACGCGATTATGGCGACGGCCAGGCCAAACGAAAGCAAAGGCATCCAGTCCAGATAGGTTTCCACCGGCGATTTCTTGCGATTGGCCGCAATTTCCGCTTCAGCCGCCGTTTCCCATTCGAGCAATCGCCGGTGCGTTAGAGTGATGCGAATCAACGTTCGCACCACGGCATCCATGGTCACAAATCCCTGATGGCACAAAAAGGTGATACGGAAAAACAGCCGCTCGTTCGCGCTCAAAAAGTCCGCGCCCAGGTTTTTCCAAAAGGCCAGAGTGAATCGCGCCGCGCCCGCCCTGGCGATCGAAACTAGGAATTGAAAATACGTCGGAAAGGCAAGCAACAGCACCGCCGCGACCGTCCAATATGCCGCATCCTTCGGGGAAAATAGCCAGATGCTCAGCAAGAGAACGAAGGTGGCAAACTCACTCACGCTACGGCGCAAATTATCGATTATTTTCCATCGTGCAACCAGGTTCAGCGGATTGCGAACGATTTTGCCGAAATAATCAGGCACGCGCGGCAGCAGCCAGAAAATGATCTGCCAGTCTCCACGAACCCAGCGATGCTTCCGCCGGCTGTAGGCGCTGAAGTGCGATGGGTAGTCGTCGACAATCTCCACGTCCGAAAGCAATCCTGCTCGCGCGTACAATCCTTCAATTAAATCATGACTTAGCAGCGCATTGCACGGGAAGCGGTGCTCCAGCGTCTGCTGGAACACTTCCACTTCATAGATTCCCTTTCCTGTGAAGATGCCCTCGCCGAAAAGGTCCTGATAAACGTCGGAGACCGCTCGTGCGTAAATATCGAATCCCGTGTCCCCGGAAAAAATCGAGGCCAACCGCGAGCGCGCCGCCGAGCTGATGCTGATTTCCACTCGCGGCTGCAGAATCCCATAACCCTCGACCACTTTGTTCGTCGCCGGATCAACCACCGCGCGATTCAGCGGATGCGCCATTGCTCCAACCAGCTTACGCGCGCTGTCGCGCGGCAACTGAGTATCCAGATCCAAAGTGATTACATATTTGACCTTTGGCAATAACGACAGGTCGCCCGTTTTCAGCGCAAAACTATCGTGCTGACCCAATAACAAACGGTTGAAATCCAGCAGCTTCCCCCGCTTCCTCTCCCATCCCATCCAGATCTTTTCCACCGCGTTGTAAGTGCGATCGCGATGAAAATGAAAGAACGAGCCCTGCCGTTGCCCTGCGTATTTGCGATTCAGCTTCTCAATCAGCGCCGCGCATAGAGCGCCCAATTGATCTTTCTGATCAAATTGCTTCACCGAATCCGGCGGATCCGTCAGCAGCGCAAAGTGCAAGTTCGCATCGCGATTCGCCAGATAACGCACTTCCAGATCGTTCACCGCCTTGTGCGTCTGCTCTTCATTGATCAACAAAGTGGGAACGACAACCACGGTGGCGCACTCTTCCGGAATTCCGCGCGAGAAATCCATCTTCGGCAGCACGCGCGGCGGGACCATCTGCGTCGCCAAAATATTCATTGTGGCCACAGCGCACTCGATCGCGGGAAGCACAAAGAGCAGCAACTCGATAAAGCTGGGCAGTCTGCCATGAGCCACCGCCAAAATCACAGCAATCACACCGATGGTCACGAGTTCGATTGACGCCAGATAGATCACGTCGGCGGACCGCAACAACGCCGCTCTAAAGCGATTTGTCCATGACCCCTTGTACTGAATCGCTTCGCTGAGCGCCTTCCCGCCATCGCTCAACAGATAAAATCCTACGTGGGTTCTACGCTCCGCGCCTCTTTTCGTCGGCGCTGCGGCGGGCGCGCTGGCCAGGGCAATCGCTTTCTCCGCAATTTCTCTCTCGGTCAGAGGGCTGTTTGCCGCAAATTCGGTCACGGTGTTGCAATATTCCTGGCGGGTTTCGAAATCCATCCGCGCATATGCCTGATCTTTGCGCAGGATTCTGTCGATATCGCTCACCGCGCTCAGAATCTGCTCCGGTTGAATCCGTGCAATCCGTCCCAGGCTCTCCACGGCTGTTGCCATCAACGCGCCTTCTCTGGACTCCGCAACTTTCCGGCCCGCTTCATCGCTCATTTCCAGACGATCCAGCGCGCCGCGAATGCGATCCAGCAGAATCAGTTGCGCGAACGGCACTAGCAGCCAATCCTCGGTCAGTTCGAACGGTGAATACTCCTGGAACGCTTGGAAAAAAGTCGCGAAGCCGCCGAATTCGAACTCATATCCGGCAAAATCTAGGAATTGTCCCATTGCGGCAAACGCGCGTGGCACGGTTTCGCCGGTGCTGTTTTCCACCTGTGGCACGTATTCCGTCTTTTTCAGACTGCTTTGCGTATTCTCCAGCGCAAGACGCAGAATTTCGGAGCCGTTAAAAAGCTCCCGCTGCATTTCTGAAAGTTTCTCGCCTGCTTCAACTGCTTTTTGCAGCTGCTCCAGGGTTTTCTGAATCGTCTGTTCGGCGTCCTTCCAGCGCGCCTCTAACGCGACTGCTCGCCCTGTTGCGGCCGTGACACGCTGCTCTCTGGCAATTCCCAGCGCAGCCGCGCGCAACTCGTCCAATTCTTTAACGCTCTTCTGGCGAAGAGATTCTCTTTCTGCTTCGTCGCAATTCATCGGCACAGGCGCAACTTGCCCGCCGCTGCTGGTTGGTGATTGATGTGGTGTTGCCATTTGTAAACAGCCCTCACACTTTCATTGCTAATTCAGCTTCATCGATAACTCGACGCCTGCAATTCAAACATTTCCGCATACCGTCCGCCGCCTTTCAGCAGCTCGTCGTGCGGGCCCTGCTCCACAATCCTTCCGTTTTCGAGGACTAGAACGCGATCCGCCATGCGCACCGTGGAAAATCGGTGGGAAATCAAGAGGGACATCTTGCCGCGGGTCAATTCGGCGAAGCGCTCAAATACTTCGTGCTCCGAGCGCGCATCCAGAGACGCCGTGGGCTCGTCGAGAATCAACAATTGCGCGTCGCGCAGATAAGCCCTGGCCAGCGCGATTTTTTGCCATTCACCGCCGGAAAGATCTGCGCCTCCCTCAAACCGCGAACCCAAAATCTGCCCGTAGCCCTTGGGCAGTTTGCGAATGACGTGCTCCGCCATGCTTTTTCGCGCCGCCTCTTGAATCATCTCCTCTCGCGCAAGTTCCTCGATCCTTCCAATTCCGATATTTTCGGTGGCGGTCATTTCGTACTTCATGAAATCCTGAAAAATGACGCCGATTTCTTTCCACAAATCCTCGAGGTCGTATTCCCGCAGATCAATTCCGTCCAGCAGAATCTGACCTGAGGTAACGTCGTATAAACGCGTCAGCAGCTTCACAATGGTCGTCTTGCCCTGCCCATTTTCTCCGACCAGCGCCAGGCGCTCGCCCGGTTCCAGCCGGAAGCTCACGTTTCCCAGCACCAGCCGCGAATGCCCGGGATATGAAAACGAGACATTCTTGAACTCAAATCCCTGCCGTATCGGCCGCGGCGCGGGCAACGCATTGGGTTTGGACTGTACGGTTGGTAGCACCGCGAAAAATTGCAGTAAATCCGTCATGAACAGCGCCTGGTCGGCGATCCCGGAAAATGTCGAGAACACCGCCTGAATATTCGTGCTCGCTCCCGCGATCGCGCCGGTGAGCAAGGTCAAAGTACCTATGCTGAACACGCCAAAAACCGTCTCGTAAATCACGTAGGCATAGGTTCCGTAATATCCAAGCGTCCCCAAGAGCGTCAGCAACGTGCCGGCAATCAGCTTGCGCCGCGCCAGCTCCTTCGTCTCCTTGTGCAGTTCATCTGTAATTGTCGTATAGCGGCTCACGAAAAACGGCCCCAGGCCAAACAGCTTCACTTCCTTGATACTTTCCTTGCTTCCGCCCACGAAGCGCAGATAATCCATCACCCGCCGCGCTGGCGTCTGTTTGAAGTTCAGCGAATATCCCAGGAAGGAAAAGTGCGTTTCGCCCACAAAAGCCGGCACGACCACGATGAACAAAATCGCCAGAATCCACGGCGCATAGAAAGCTACCTGGATGGCCAACGTCACGGTTGTAATCACCTGCTGGATCAATTGCCCCATCGCGCGAATCATGGCCACACGATCCGTGCCCTGCACCCGCGCGCGATCCATTTTGTCGTAGATTTGCGGGTCTTCGTAGGAGGTCAGGTCCAGTCGCGAAGCATGCTCCATGATGCGTTTGCCGATGTAACGCGTGAAAAGATCCGCAGTCACCGTCTCGCAATAATCCGCCAGCCGCGACAGAATCATGGCCATGCACGCCAGCGCGAATTCCGCCGCCACCAGCCACCAGAAATAATGCGGCAGCGGAGTGTGATACTGGTTTTTGTAGCGAACCGTCAGCGCATCAATGATGTATTTGCCGACCAGCAATGTGCCGGCCGGAACCACCGCCACCAGCACGCGAAAGAGCACCGCTCCGAAGACAGGCCGGGGCGCAGCCTCCCAGATCATGCCCAGCACAGGAGGCACATTGCGCAGCGCCTCCATGCGCTGGCGCAGCGTTGGAACGGGGAGGGCTTGGCCCGCCATCACTTGTTCAACGTTGTTGGCTGGAGTACTCATCTGCTGCTTTCCGCCGGATACAACGGCACGTATCTAGTCTTCTTCGATCCTTCCAAAAACTGTTCCAGGGGCCTAACGCTGAGCGACTGCTTTGATCAAGCTGGGCTGAGGTCCGGATGCGCTGTGCTCATCTCATCCCAAATCCTATGGTAGGTGGCCTGTAGAATCCCAGCGGCGCAAAATCCGCTCAGCGCTAGTATAACGCCTCCACGAGAACGGATGTTCCATACTTCAGTGTCCCGCAAGCATCATCGCGGTACTATACCCACTCCGCAATACCTTCTTGCACGTATTTTGCCCTTTCTCGGAGCGCTAACCGCAATACCATCTGTTCCTTACGAATCGCGCTTTTACGGGTCTATGCCTTTTTTTCGCCCTTGCGGAAACTTCTACGAGGTTGCGGATGGAGGACGATGCGGCGAACGCAAAAAAAAGGCCGGGAGTTTTGCCTCCCGGCCCAGAGAAACCGCATTGATGTTAGTCGGCGATTTAGAACGCGAGTCGCAGACCGAGCTGAATGATGCGCGGTCCGGTCAAGCCGCCGGAAACCGTGCCAAAGCTCGGCGCACTCTGGAGGTCCAGGAACGAACCGCCCCAGTTATTGTGATTGAAGAAGTTCTGCGACTGCATGAAGAACTGAGCGTGAACGCGTTCGGTGATGCGGGTGTCCTTGGTGACGCCGAAATCAAGCTCCCAAACGAGGGGGTTCCGGAGGTTCCCGTCAGGACTCGGAGCACCATCAATCCCCAAGACGAACGGCCGGAAAGAATTGAAGACGCTGATGGCATTCGTTCCGAACAAGTTTGCTCCGTTTCCTCCAAGGTCGACGTTGGTGTTGACGGCCACGCTCTGCGGATTCCCGCAGAGGGACCCGGCTTCGCAGTAGTAGTTCGTTGCCGTCTGGGACGGGTCGTTGCTATAGCGCCGGCTGGGGTTAAACTGGACGGCAGAGGCGCCGTTTTCAGCGTAACCCGCTCCCATCTCACCCCCACCATCGAAGTTGGTGCCCCCTGAGTAGACCTCGTTCGGCAACCCGGTACCAAACGTGAAGATAGGCGAAACCGACCATCCGCTAACGAGCCGACTCACGAAGCCATTGCCGCTTGAAAGGAATCGCTGGCCTTCACCAAAAGGCAGATTGTAAGTTGCGAGCGCATTAACCGTGAACTTTCTGTCCCAAGGCTGCGGCGTCCAGTCGGCGCGGAGGTTATAGACGTTATCGGGCGTGTCCAGAGTGTAGGTCTGGGCGAGACCAAGAGTCCCCAGCGCATGGCCCCAAGTGAAGTTCGAGTTCAGGGTCAGGCCATGGGAAGTGTGCTTGGTCATCTTAACGACCAGAGCCTGATAGTTCGAGAAGCCGTCGGAGGTATTCGCGTATGGACCGTAGGCGGTCACTTGGCCGGTATCGGTGTAGAGCGCCTGCGGAAGAGTATAACCGGAACTCGTCTCCATGGTGCTAAAGAAGTCGGTTACGTCATCGCCAGTGAGGTAACTGGAGGCAGCAGCAGCGAGGGCCGCGGAACAGCTCGTGGCACCGCCAGTGCTGCAGAAAGGATTCGAGGCCCCGCCCAAGGCGGCCTCAAAAAACGGCTGCGCGGTGACAGGCTGGCCTTGGTTCACTTCCGTATACACCTGAGCCCAAGCGTTGGCGAACGACTGGCCGCCCAGTGTCAGCATCCATGGCACAGCGTTCATGTCAATGCCCTGGAAGAGGTGGTGACCCCAAACGCCCACCCAGCCGACCTCAAAGAGGACATTGCCTCTCAGCTGCCGCTGGATAGTGAAATCCCCCTCGTCGGTATCGTCGGGGCGGAAGTTCTGGTCCATGCTGTCCAAGAGTACTGCGCCCGGATTCGTGCCGATTCCCGGCTGAACGGGGGTAGGGAGGGTGGCTGCAAGCGTCCCGAAAGGAACAGTCGTGCCATCACCGTTGGTGCCTATCCGGAAAGCGGTGACAGGATCCGTGATATTCTTGCTTACGCAGGGATTGCCCGGGGTCGCGCTCGGAGGCGGCGGTTCGTTGGGACTATAAGGGATGCAAGAATCAGGCTGGAGGAAGCCATAGCCGAGCACCGGGTTCGAGACAACGTTGATCCCCATGTCGCGGCTGTAGACGCGCGCATAGCCGCCGCGGATGACAGTGGACCTCTCGCCGAAGAGGGTCGAGAGGAACCCGCTACTGAAGTTCGGGTTCCAGGCCAGGGAGACACGCGGACCGAACGCGCCGTAAAACGGCGGGAACGCGTACTTGGACCCCTTGCCTACCGCGCCCACCGGAGAGAAACCTATTACGGGCGAGTAAATCTGGCCATTTAAGGCGGCAGTCTCTCTGTTTTTGATGTAATTGTCGTAAGTGATGGGGTTGTTGTTGGGATCCACCAGCACGTCCTGAGAGCCATTGAGATCGTGCGGCGGCGACTGCAGTTCCCAGTTCAAGCCGTAGTTGAAGGTCAGGCTCGGCTTGACGCGCCATGTGTCAGTGAAATAAACGCTGGGCGTGTTCACGGTGACAAAGCTGCGCGCTGGCGTGCCGAGCGGATTCAACGAGAGATTCGCTCCACTGCGCGTGGCGACGACGCTCGAGACATCGACAATACCCAAGACGTCGGCGTAATACTGCTTATAGGTGTTTATCTCGGTTTGATTGTCCAAATCAATGCAGTTGGAAGTTGCCGTTCCGCCGTGGCCAAGGCAACCCTGCGGCAGGTAGCTTGACGAAATGTTGACCGAGCTGTCATTCACCTGGATGACAGGAACGGTTAGTCCGCCCACCACGTTATCGTAGCGGTCGAAGTGCCACCACTCGTGCAGAATGTCGCCTCCGAAAGTGAGGAAGTGCTTGCCTTTGACCCAGTCCAGCTCGTCGCGGAAGTCGTAGTTGTGCTCCTGCCAGGTGCGCGCGCGGGAGTCTTGCGTGTCCACGTTGACGGGAATCAAGGCGTTGGTGGACTCGCCGTCAATCTCGATCGGCCCCGGCTGACCCGAGAACTGAGGTAAGTTCCCATTGCGAAGCCACTGCCAGCCATTTTTTGTGTAGCCGAAGTGAAAGCTGTTGGTCACGTTGGGTGTGAGATTTGCTTCCAGCCCGGCGACGAATTGCGCCGGCTGGTTGTTGTTGGAGGATGCGGAGGCGAATCTTCCCTTGGTGTCCCCTGGCAGCAGACCGCCGATATCGACCTGGTTGGTGGTCGGGAGGTCCTGCTTGTACCATGAATAGCGGCTCATGAAGTGGAGCTTCGACCCGAAATTGTGGTCGATCCGGCCGATGAGCTCGTTGTTGTTTTGCGGCTCGGTCAGATTCCCCCGGAAGGCAAACGTGTTGAGCTCGTCTATGCCGGTGCCGCCCGTGTTTAAAGCATTCGGCTCGGGCATGTACTGATTCCACATCGTGCTGACGATCGAACTCATGCCCGTGTTGCGGGGATCGCAGGGGAGGCCCCCGGTCGGGCCGCAGACGTTCAGCGGAGCGCTCAGGTTAAAAGCTTGCACGCCCTGCGATGTACGGACCTGAACGATGCCCTGCCGCAACGGGTCCCCGGGGACGGCCCGCGTTTGGGCCCCCACAATAGCATCAGGGTTGCGCAGGCCCTCGTAATCGAAATACATGTAGGTTTTGCCACCTGCCAGGCTGGGGAGTATCGGCCCGCCTATGTCACCCCCGAAGAAGTTCTCGTGGCTTTTGGGCCTCGCAAGGCCCTGTTGGTTGAAGCTCCAGGTGTTAGCGTTGAGCAAACTGCTCTGGAAAAAGTCGAAGCCAGAACCGTGGATCGTGTCGGTACCGCGCTTGGTGACGGCGAGCATCTCAGCCCCGGAGGACGTGCCGAAGTCGGCGGTCGAGTTGTTGGTATTGATCGTTACTTCTTGGATGGACTCGACGGGGGTGGGGACCACGCCTGCCTGGCTGCCGCTAAAGCCGTTGATGTAGCCGTTGTCGCCCTCCAGTCCGCTGGTGTTGGTGGCGCCATCAAGGATGAACGTGTTCTGGTCCGGCGTCGCGCCGGCGATGGATCCAGAGGTGACGTCTCCGTACGTCCCATGGAAGCTCGGCGCGGCCGTGGCCGAATAATTCAACAACGACGCGACGTCGTGGTTCATGGCGGGGAGGTTCATCATGTTGCCGCTGAGCGTTTCCCCCATGGTGGCGTTCATGGTCTGAAGCTGGGCGGTGGCGTTGGCGGTGACCTCCACGGTCTGGGAGGCGGCACCGACTTTGAGCACCTCGTTCAGGGTGGTCGCCTGGCTGACGGTCACGGTCACGCCCGGAATCAGCAACTTCTGAAAGCCCGCCTTTTCGATCGAGACGTCATAGATTCCAGGCTTTAGTGCCGGGAATAAGAAGTGACCAGCCTTATTGGATGTTACGGTCTGCGTAGCCTTGGTGGCGGTATCCGTAAGCGTCACGATTGCGCCCGGGACTATGGCGCCGGTCGGGTCGGTTACTTCGCCGCCGATTGACCCGCTTACCATCGCTTGGCCCCACGCGGCCCGCGGCGCAATCATCAGCGCAATTGCAGCCAGCAAAGTCGCGAGGATAACGGACACACGAATAGAATTCTTGGAGGAGACAAACATTTTGGAGGACCTCCCGGTTCTCATTTTTTCGTTTTTAGCGTTCACCCCTGAACGCTTCACACCCAGTGATGGGGACATCTAATATTCCGAGACACAGTGTTTGTTAATAAAAAAATACGAATATCGGTGCCACCGGCATTCGCATTTTCATATTGCTTCGTCTAAACGCGGTCCCCCGGACACAGCCCCCAGAGTCAGCACATGCTGTGCATTCTGTGGTCCAAATGCCGGCTATGCGGAAAATTGGATGGTATGTGGCTAAAAATACGTAAGTTAGCTATTTGAAGAAAAGCTGCCCTCGTATCGCGACCATACCATAAACCATATAATCGTACGCAAAACTGAATTTTCGCTCGGCGGCACGCGCAGTTTGGCAGTCGAAGCAGAAGCGCATATTGCTGTCCGCACTCCTCTGAATCCGGGAAATCGGCGGTCGCGTCTAATTTTTCACGGAAGCACGCGCTGGGTGTGGAACTGAGCGGTAACTTATCGTAAACTCAATCGTTTTATCAGACAGACAGGACGCGACTGACATTCAATGAACGCGGTTCGTAGATTCCTAACATGTAGGTTCTTCCGCGGGCGGATCCATGCCGCGCAAATTGTGGCGACTGGCGCTGCGCTGTCGTTAATGCTGATTATCAGCGGATGCGCCAAGCCTGCCGCGGCGCCGATGCATTTCGGCCCGACTCCCGTGAAAACCGAAGTGATTCAGGAGCAAAACGTTCCGGATACATCCGTTTATCTGAGCACGCTGAAGTCGCGGCGCTCAGCGGCGATTAATCCGCAAGTGGAGGGCTGGATTACGCAAATATTCGCGCATTCTGGCGAACATGTTCATGCCGGGCAGCCCCTGATGGCCATTGATCCGCGCGTGCAGGAGGCTACCGTGCAGAGCCAAATCGCGGCGCGGAATGCGCAGGCGGCGAACCTGGCCAATGCGAAGCTGCAGTTCGAGCGGGAGCAGAAACTGTATGAGGCGGGCATCGTTAGCAAGCAGGATTTCGACAACGCGAAGACCGCTTACGACGCAGCGCAGGCACAACTCAATGCCATGGAAGCGCAGGTCACGCAGCAACAGGCGCAACTGCATTATTACAATGTCACCGCACCGACGGATGGAATCGTCGGCGACGTTCCAGTGCATGTGGGCGATCGCGTAACAAACACCACTTTGCTGACCACCGTAGACCAGCCGGGGAGTCTGGAGGCGTATATATATGTCCCGGTAGATCATTCGAGTGAGCTGCACGTTGGGGAGCCCGTGGAACTGTTGGACAGTTCGGGCAAAGTGATTGCTCGCAGCAAGATCTACTTTGTTTCGCCACAGGTTGACGATGCGACGCAGACGGTGCTGGCAAAAGCGCCGATTGCAAATCCCAACAATACGTTTCGTAACGAGGAACTGGTCAACGTGCGCATCACCTGGCGCGTTACAAAGGGCCTGGAGATTCCCGTGCTCGCGACGCAGCGCATCAACGGGCAGTTCTTCGTTTTCCTTGCAGAGGCCGGGCCAAAAGGCACAGTGGCGCGGCAGCAGCAAGTCCAACTGGGTGACATTATTGGCAACAATTATGTAGTTCTGAGCGGACTGAAGGCTGGAGAGCACCTTATCGTCGGCGGGTTCCAATTCCTAGCTGACGGCATGCCCGTCAAAGAGACCATCGAAAACCAATCAGCTCAGGCAGATCCCCATTGAAAGCTCACCCCGCGGAATTCCTGAATTCCCCCTCGCATCGAATGGAGCGGCCACGTGTTCGTTGATTTTTTTATCCGGCGTCCGATATTCGCGACGGTCTGCGCGATGGTCATTGTGTTGGGTGGCGCTGTGGCGATTCCCACGCTGCCGATAGCGCAGTTTCCGAACCTCGCGCCACCGCAAGTAATCGTAACCAGCGCTTACAACGGCGCAGATGCGCAAACGGTCGAATCCGCGGTTACCATACCGTTGGAACGTTCTATCAATGGCGTAGAAGGGCTGAAGTATCTCACGTCGACCAGTGGTAACAATGGCGTCAGCACAATCACGGCGACATTTGATGTTTCGCGCGATCCCGACCTGGCCGCCGTGGACGTCCAAAATCGCGTGCAAGCCGCTGCCGGACTGTTGCCAGCACAAGTCAATGCGAACGGCGTCACTATAACCAAAGGGCTGGCCGGATTCGTTTTCGCCGCGGCATTTTATTCCGACAACAACAAATATAGCGGCCTGTTTATCAGCAACTATGTGGACGTGTACGTCAGCGACGCGATCAAGCGCGTTCCAGGGGTCGCGAATGTAACGATTTTCGGGCAGCGCGAATATGCCATGCGCGTGTGGCTGGACCCCGCAAAACTGGCGGCGCGCCAACTGACCGCCACGGATGTCATTGCCGCGCTTCAGGAGCAAAACGTTCAAGTGGCCGCCGGACAAATCGGCCAGCCACCCGCGCCCGCGGGACAGGCGTTCCAAATCAGCGTGCGCGCGATGGGACAACTGACGGATCCCGCACAGTTCGACAACATTATTTTGAAGACGGGCGCGAACGGGACGCTGGTGCGCATAAAAGACGTGGGCTATGCGGAACTAGGCGCGCAGGATTACAGCAGCAACCTCTTCATCAACGGGCATGAAGCGATTGGCCTGGCCATTCAGCAACTGCCAAACGCCAATGCCTTGCAAGTCGATCAGATGTGCAAGGAAGAGTTGGCGAAACTCGCGCCTACTTTTCCAGCGGGGCTGAAATACGGAATTGCCTTCGATACAACCACCGCGGTGAGCGAAGGAATTCGCGACGTAATCATCACCTTGATTGAAGCAATCGTGCTGGTGATCGCGGTAATTTTCATTTTTTTGCAAGACTGGCGCAGCACCTTCATTCCCGCCATAACTATTCCCGTGTCGCTGGTGGGAACATTCATTTTCGTGAAACTGCTGGGATTCTCGATCAATACGCTGACCATGTTCGGCATCACGCTGGCCACCGGCTTGGTGGTGGACGACGCCATTGTGGTGATTGAAAACGTGCAGCGGCACATCAGCGAAGGATTATCGGAGCCGCATCGCGCAGCTTCTGTGGCGATGGGCGAAGTAGCTGGCGCAGTTGTGGCGACTTCGCTAGTATTGATTTCTGTTTTCGTGCCAGTCGCTCTTTTCCCCGGAACCACGGGAATTCTTTTCCGGCAATTCGCGCTGACCATTGCGTTTTCTGTGGCCATTTCGGCGTTCAATGCATTGACGCTGACACCGGCGCTCTCCGCGATTTTCCTCGGTCATCGGCGGGAAGGCGGCTTGGGCAAGCGAGTTTTTGCCCTGTTCAACCGTCTGGTGATTGGCGGAACGAATCTTTACCGCGCGACATTGCACCGCCTGTTTAACTGGAAATTTGTGACCGCAGTGTTGTTTCTCATCCTCGCGGGACTGACGTATTGGGTCTTTAACATGGTGCCGCGCGGCTTCGTGCCGGCCGAGGACGACGGCTACATTATGATTCTCGTGCAGGCGCCACCGGGAGCTTCGCTCGAATACACTTCAAATATCTGCCATCAAATCGAAGCGATTCTGCGGAAACAGCCGGAGACCGCCGACATTTTCTCCGTTGCCGGGTTCAGCTTCACCGGCGCGGCGTCGAATTACGCGATGGTTTTCGTAAACCTGACGCCATTTTCGGACCGCAAGGGCGCGGCGCACAGTTCGATGGCTGTGGTGAATCGCCTGCGCGGCCCGTTCATGGGCATCTCTGGCGCGTCGGTGGTGCCTTTCAATCCGCCTGCGGTCCAAGGACTCGGGCAGTTCGGCGGTTTTCAATTCGAAGTCGAAGATCAGGGCGCAGCCTCGTTGCAGCAACTGCAGCAGAGCACGCAGGCGCTGGTGCGGGCTGGCAATCAGGACCGCAGCAATCTGACGGGACTCTTTAGCAGCTTTACCGCCAATGACCCGCAGTTTGTGGTGAACATTGATCGCGGTGAGGCGAAGAGTTTGAATGTTCCGCTGAGCCAGATTACCGACGCTCTGCAGGTTTATCTTGGTTCTGTGTATGTCAACAACTTCACCTTTAACAATCGCTCCTATCGCGTCTACGTGCAGGCCGCCGAGCAGTACCGCTCGCATCCGGACGATATCGATCGTTTTTATGTGCGCTCGAATTCCGGCAACATGGTTTCGCTGGATAATCTGGTCAGCATCACGCAAACGGCCAGTCCGCAGGTCATCACCCATTACGACTTGTTCCGCTCAGCGGAGATTGACGGTTCAGCGGCGCCTGGACGCAGCTCCGGCGACGCCATCAACGACATGCAAAAGCTGGCAGCGAAAGTGCTGCCGCGCGGTTTTTCTTACGAATGGTCGGGATTGTCGCTGGAAGAAATACAATCCGGAAGCAAATCGGCCGCGCTTTTCGGACTCGGACTGCTGGTTGTGTATCTGACGCTGGCGGCGCAGTACGAAAGCTTCACCCTGCCATTCATCGTGATCATGGCCGTTCCCATGGCCATGCTTGGCGCGCTGCTCTTCCAATCGTTGCGCGGAAACATCAACGACGTGTATTGCCAGATTGGACTGGTGATGTTGATCGGCCTGGCAAGCAAGAATGCCATATTGATTGTGGAATTCGCGGAACAGCTCCGCGAAAAAGGCATGAGCCTCTATGAAGCGGCTGTTGAAGCGGCGCGCATTCGGCTGCGGCCAATTCTGATGACCTCTTTTGCTTTTTTACTTGGCGTGCTGCCGCTGGTGCTGGCTACGGGAGCCGGTGCGGCCAGCCGCTCTTCCGTAGGTACCACTGTTTTCGGCGGAATGATTTTTGCGACTTCGCTCAACCTGCTCTTCATTCCCGTGCTTTACGTAATTGTCAAGGGAGCGCAACTCCGCCGGTAGCACGCTCCTGCGATTCAACCACCCGCGCCTGAGCCAGAAAGCTAGCGGCGAGAGAAACCACTCGTCGTCAGCACGGACAGAGAAACCGCCGCGCCAGTTTCATTCGCCAGCTAGATGGTCTGCAGCAGTGTGCGCTTCTCGTCCGCGCGGATTATAAAGAGTTCTGAAGGAATGGAAATTCAGTCGACAGTCATCGCAGCGATAAGCGTGAGCGCCCGGCATTCGGAGGAGCAGTCGCAGCTTGCCTTCTCCGACCCATTTCTTGCCGAGGTATCGAGGCTCAAGGTTGCCACATTTACGACAATGCGCGTGACGCATGAAGTCCACGGCCACGTTGTGGGCATAAAAACGCCGTCTGCACTTCATGCATCGCCAAGGCCGCAGGGCTGCAAAGCTAACCACCCGGTCGACAAACCCGTGGCGACGCGACCGTACACAATCCTCTCCTTTGCAGGACGGACAAACCATTTCTTTCGCCACCTCCGGGGTATCTTTCCGGAGGCAGCATACAAAAGAAATACGGCCAGTTCAACCACCGGCCTGTACTAATTCTGCTGGTACCTTTGGGTAAGCACGACGCTGTGGATGACGGCGGGCTAGCGCGGCGGAGACTTGCGCGCAGAACCGGGCGGCGACCGCCGGGGCACATCCGGATCGGCGAACTCCATTCCCCAAAAATGAGGAGAAGGGGAGAGGAATTCCAGGCCGACGCGCTGGCCCTTGTCCGAAACGTCTCCCAGATATACGACGCGGCACTCTTGCTCTTCATCGGTGACGGGATTGGTGATCTGCACCTGACCGCCGAGCTCGACGCTTTCATTCAAGTAAATCAGGCCGCCGTGCGCGTTCACCACGATGGTCTGGCACGATTCGCGGAACCTGCGCCCGTCCGAATCGACGCCGCGAACCTGCACATTAAGGCGCTGGAAGATGCGCGAACTACGGCGCTTGTCTACGTCAATAGAAGACATGATGCGGCTATCCTGCACCCATTCGGCGAGGCGAGTCAACTGAATCAAATGTTTCTTTCCGCTTGCTGCAACGGTTTGGGATTCGTACAATGCCTGTTCTCGCTTCGCGTGAAGAGCGGCACAGACACATAGCGGATCATCCTTGCGCAGAGAGGACGGCCACAACGGATGAATTTTCTCGACTACATCGAGAGTCACCGGGATGAGAATCTGAACGAGCTGAAGGAATTTTTGCGCATTCCCAGCGTCAGCACAAAGAGCGAGCACAAGCAGGATATCGAGCGCGCCGCGCAATGGGTGGCTGAGCGCTTGCGTCAGGCGGGATTCGCGAAGGTTGAAGTTATTGCCACGAAAATGCATCCGTTGGTTCTGGCGGAGTCGCTCGGACAGCCGGGTAAGCCGACGATTCTTTTTTATGGTCATTATGATGTGCAGCCGGCGGAGCCGCTGGAACTGTGGACTTCGCCGGCTTTTGAGCCGGCGGTGCGCGATGGGAAATTGTATGGCCGCGGAACGGCTGATGATAAAGGGCAAGTTCACATCCATCTGAAGGCGTTCGAGGCGTTAAAGACAACGCTGGGCAAGCTGCCGATAAACGTAAAGGTGATCATCGAAGGAGAAGAAGAGGTGGGCAGCGTGAATTTGTGGGACTTCGTCGTAAACCACAAGGAGCGGCTGAAAGCGGATGCGCTGGTGGTGTCCGACACCTCAATGCTGGCGCCCGGCGTCCCTTCAGTGACTTACGGCCTGCGCGGGCTGAACTATTATCAAGTCGAATTGACTGCCGCAGCGCAAGACTTGCATTCCGGCGTGTTTGGCGGCGCGGTTCCGAATCCCATCACCATTTTGGCGGAAATGATTGCCAAGCTGCACGACAAGAATTTCCGCGTGACCGTGCCGGGATTTTACGAAGATGTTGCAACGGTTTCCGCGAAGGAGCGCAAGGCGCTCAATTCTCTGCCGTGGAAAGAGTCGGAATTCCGCAAAACCGTTGGCGCGCCGGCGCTTTGCGGCGAAAAGGGATTTACGACCGTCGAGCGGCTGTGGTGCCGGCCAACGCTCGAGCTAAACGGAATCTGGGGCGGATACACAGGCGAAGGCTCGAAGACGGTGATCCCTTCAAAGGCGTTCGCGAAGATTTCGACGCGGCTGGTCCCCCATCAGGATCCGGCAAAAATAGCAAAGCAAGTGGAGCGCTACGTCCGCAAGCTCCTGCCGAAGACGGTTCGCTGCAAGTTCGAAACCCTGAGCACCGGTAATCCATGGGTGGCGCCATTCGAGCATCCAATTTTTCAAAAGGCGATTCAGGCGCTGCAGCAAGGATTCGGCAAGAAGGCGGTGTTTATTCGCGAAGGAGGGTCGATTCCGTTCGTCACGCAAATGCACGACACCTTCAAAGTGCCTTGCGTGCTGATTGGATTTGGGCTGCCTGATGAGAACGCTCATGCTCCAGACGAGCACATTTCGCTCGAAAATTATTTTGGTGGAATCAAGTCCATCGCCGCCTTCTATTCCAGTTTGGCGCAGCCTTAGTCCCAAATCAGGCCTGAAATAGCCCTTTTTCTCCCCTCCCCAGCAAAAAACCTCGATTTTTCGCGGCTTTTTAATCGTTTTCTCTTGCGTTCGCCGTTTTGTACAGCTATAGTGCCCCCGACCTCCCGCCAGGGAGCCCAGCAAATTCTTTTGAAAGAGGAGAGAGCAATACGATGGCAACCCCGATGAGCAAGTCAAAAATCATTGCCCACCTGACCGAAAAGGTGAGCACCAAAGACAAACCAGTGTCAAAGAAGCAGGTTTCGACCTTCTTCGATGAACTGTTTAATCTGGCAGTAAAAGAGTGCAAGAGTTCCGGGAAATTCGTCATTCCGGGTATCGGGCGCGCGGTGAAGGCGCACCGCAAAGCACGCATGGGACGCAATCCGGCCACCGGCGAGCCCATCAAAATCAAGGCAAAGACGGTTGTCCGTCTGCGCGCCGCCAAGGCATTCAAAGACGCAGCTCTCAAGTAGACTTCGGAAGCCCAGAGTTTTGCAGCGAGGCCCCGGCGCGAGCGATTCGCCCGCCAGTTGTGGCGCTGGGGCTCTCTCTGCGATTCTCTATTTTCCAGCTCGAACCCGCATACCTGATATATTATTCCTTCCCATAGGCACATCCCTGATGAAATTTCCTGTTCGCCGCAGCCGTTCTCGCGATTGAAAGCAAGCTGATGAACCCGCGACAAAGTCGAGAAGCCTCCGGTCTCTTCACCGATCTTTACGAATTGACCATGGCAGCTGGCTATTTTCAGAACGGCTTTGATGCGCGCGCGACTTTTGAGCTCTTTGTTCGCCGGCTTCCTCGCGAGCGCAATTACCTGGTGGCTGCCGGACTCGAACAAGCGCTTGAATTCCTCGAGAATTTCTCCTTTTCGCAGAGCGATGTTGATTTTCTGCGGCGCCAGCCGGTGTTTCGTCACGTGCGCCAGGAATTTTTCGATTTTCTATTGCGGCTCAGATTTACCGGCGACGTGTGGGCCATTCCGGAAGGCTCGGTGGTCTTCGCAGATGAACCGCTCGTTCGCGTGACCGCGCCGATCATCGCGGGGCAGCTTTTGGAGACGCGCGTTCTCTCGTCCATCAATTTTCAGACTATGATAGCGAGCCGTGCGGCGAGGATTGTTAGCGCGGCAGGCGGCAGGGAGGTGGTTGAATTCGGGGCGCGGCGCGCGCATGGCTCCGAAGCGGGAATTTTTGCGGCGCGCGCTTCGTGGATCGCCGGGTGCGCGGGCACTTCGAACGTTATCGCTGGAGAAATGTTTGGAATTCCAGCGTATGGCACGCAGGCCCATTCCTGGATCATGGCTTTCGAAAATGAATCGCATGCGTTCGCGCGTTTCCTCGATGTTTTTCCCGAGCGCGCCACGCTGCTTTTAGATACCTACGACGCGCGAGCGGCGCTGCGCAAGATCATTGCTTCGGGGCGCAAGCCGGCGGGCGTCCGGCTAGACAGCGGCGACATGGCGGCAGACAGCCGCTGGGTGCGCAGCCAACTCGACCGGGCGGGATGGAATGACGTTCAAATTTTTGCGTCGGGTGATTTGAACGAGAAGAAAATTTCCGAATTGCTGCGGCGCGGCGCGAAAATTGACGCCTTCGGCGTGGGAAGCGCGCTGGTCGCGCCAACGGATACGCCAAATCTGAGCACCATTTATAAATTGGTGGAGCTTGAACGCGGCGGAAAAACGCGCGAAGCGGCGAAATTCAGCGAGGCGAAAGCCACCTATCCTGGCCGCAAGCAGGTTTTTCGTTTTGCGGATGCGCGCGGAAAATGGAAAGCGGACACGATCGCGCTTGCGGACGAAACGTGCGCCGGCGGCGAACCATTGCTTGTTCCGGTGATGCGAAACGGCAAGCGAATTGCCTCTCCGGAACCGCTTGAGACGGCACGCGAGCGTTGCGCGGAATCTTTGAAGCGGCTTCCGCCGAGGTTGCTCTCGCTCGGCCACGCGCAGCCCTATCCGGTGCGCCACAGCAAAGCGCTGCGCGCCCTGTTGCAAAAAGTTCGTCGGCGCATCCGCAGCCAAAGCTGAACTTCCTAAGACTTCAAAATTCAGTCTCGGGCCCGCCGCTCCAATTCGCTTGTCGCGCGCATAAACGATAAAATAGGCAGTGGAGATTGCCGTGTCGCCGCAAACACAACACAAATCCGGCGTGGCGCTCTTGGAAGTGGACACCCAGGCCGATTTTATGCTACCGGGAGGCAAGCTTTACGTTCCCGGCGCGGAGAAACGCATTCCGAACATGCTGCGTCTGGTTAACGCCGCCGCTGCGGACGGAATTTTTATCGTTTCCAGCACGGACCAGCACGCGGCGGACGATCCGGAATTCAGCCGCTTTCCTCCGCACTGTGTGCGCGGAACGCCGGGCGCGCAAATCGTCCCGGAATTGAAGCTGAACAAATTTCTCTCCGTCGCCAATGGGCCGGAGGCGAAAATTCCATCGAACGTGTTCGAGTTTCAGCAACTCAATCTAGAAAAACAGACGCTCGATGTGTTCGACAATCCCGCGACGGAAAAATTGCTGCGCGAGTTCCCTGCTGATTGCGAATTCGTCACGTTCGGCGTAGTCACGGAATTTTGCGTGCAGCTCGCCGCCAAAAGGCTCCTCGAGCATGGACGCCGTGTGGCGCTTGTGACTGACGCCATTGAAACGCTCGACGCAAAAGAAGGCGAGAAAACCCTGAATGGACTCGTCGGCCGCGGCGCGCGGCTCATCACCACCAACGATGCGTTGAAGCTCATGCGACAAGCCATCCTCCGCTGAATTCCGATATTTGTGACGGCTTTGGTTATTGCTTTAGCGTAGCCTCGTGCGCTCACGTCGCGTGATTGCCTACAGCGCTGAAATCAGCGTAGAATGAGGTTGATCTCCGATTCTTGCGGCCTTCGAGAGAGCAAACCCATGGCGCAAGAACGATCCGGTACTGAAATTCCGGAGACGTGCGGCTGCTGATGCAGTGGCGCGTTCAGGGTTCGGGAGGAAACTCCCGCGCCTCCCGCGTTTGGAAAGGAGAAAAGCCGCCGCAAATCATGGCTGGCTTTGCTGCCCGAGTCCAAACACGGATTTCGGGCATTTTTATTTTGCAAAGTATCTTGGTCCGCGCTCGCGAAGATGGGCGCGCTCGCTGCGGAGCGTTGCGTTGCAAGAAGCCACCAAATTAACGGACAAATTCGGCCGGCAGATCACCGACCTGCGCATTTCGGTCACTGACCGCTGCAATTTTCGCTGCGTGTACTGCCGCTCCGCGAATCCGGAAAACCATGTGGCCGAGCACAAGTTGCTCTCATGGGAGGAACTCGAGCGGCTGGCGCGAATTCTGGTGCGCATGGGCATTCGCAAAGTGCGCGTTACGGGAGGCGAGCCGCTGGTGCGCCCGGGCGTCGAGGAATTCATTTCCGCGTTGCGCGCTATGGGTGTGCCGGACCTGTCGCTCACGACGAATGGGCAGTCACTTGCCGAACGCTGCGACAAACTCGTGGCCGCCGGATTGAACCGCATCAACATCAGCTTGGATTCTTTGGAACGCGCGAAATTCGAAAAAATCACGCGCACGCGTTCTTTTGATCGCGTGATGGCGGGAATTGACGCGGCGCAATCTTCCCCGCTGCGGCCGGTGAAAGTGAACGCAGTGCTGGTGCGCGGAATCAATGACGATGAAGTGGAGCGCTTCGCCGAATTTGCGCGCGAACGCGATCTGATTATGCGCTTCATCGAATTTATGCCGCTCGATGCTGACCGCGCGTGGACTCGCGAGCTGATGGTTCCGGCAGCGGAGGTGAAGCGGCGCATCGAGGCGAAATGGCCGCTTGTACCGGTGGCGCATGAGCGCAGCGAGACCGCTCGGAAATTCAGATTTGCCGACGGGCGCGGCGAAATTGGCTTGATTGCGCCTGTCACGCAGCCGTTTTGCGGATTCTGCTCGCGCATTCGCCTGACCGCTGACGGGAAACTGCGCACCTGCCTTTTCAGCAAAGAGGATCACGATCTCAAGCCGTTTCTTCGCGGCAGCGCGAGTGACAGCGATGTCGAAAGTGAGATTCGCCGCGTGGTTATGGCCAAAGAAGCCGGGCACCGTATCAACGATGCGGATTTTGTTCCGCCATCGCGCACGATGGTTTATATTGGCGGATGAAGGGCTATCAACCATGGAAGAGGACGGACAAAGGACTTTCAATCTGACGGAGGCCGAGCGCACTCGCGCTGAACTCGAGCCGGTGCTGCTCGAAGCCATGGAAGCGCGCCGCCGCGCGAAAGCCATCAATGAAAAGATGACTGAGCTCGCCACCCAAATTCAACTCTCCGGAGGTATGCGCTTCGATTACCAAGAGGCCGGCCAGCAACGGCTGGAGCAAAATCAATTGGAGAGTTCCATCGCGAAAGCAGTGGAAAAAATTCACTCGACCGGCTGCGTGGTGAAAGATCTGGACGTGGGACTGCTGGATTTTCCGGCGCGGCTGAATGATGAGGATGTTTATTTTTGCTGGCGCGTTGGCGAGGATCGCATTCGTTTTTACCACCGCCAGGACGAGGGATTTGCCGGCCGCCGGCCAATCGATCCGCGCGACGCGGGATACCACAATCCGATTCAATGATTTTGTTTTTTTCCGGCAAGCCGCCCGCCGAATATTTTCTGCCGCCGTGGTTTTTTCAGGAAAGGAAGCTTCGTGAGCGATAGTGCGACAAACCGTCTCAAAAATTCCGCAAGCCCTTATTTGCGCTCCGCTGCGCATCAGCCGGTGGACTGGCATGAGTGGGGCGAGGCGGCGTTCGCCAAAGCGCGCGCGGAATCGAAGCCGATTCTGCTGGATATTGGCGCAGTGTGGTGCCACTGGTGCCATGTGATTGACCGCGAGAGCTACGAAAATCCGGAAATCGCCGCGCTGATCAATCAATTCTATGTCGCAGTGAAAGTGGACCGCGATGAGCGTCCCGACGTCGATTCTCGCTATCAGGCGGCGGTGAGCGCCATCGCCGGACAGGGCGGCTGGCCGCTGACGGCGTTCCTGACGCCCGATGGAAAACCGTTCTTCGGCGGGACCTATTTTCCGCCGGAAGACGCTATGGGCCGGCCTGGGTTCAAACGAATTTTGGTCGCTGCCGCGGAAGCGTTTCGCTCGAAGCGTGGCGAAATTGACGGTTCAGCAATTGCCCTGGAAGACGCGGTGCGTAATGCCGAGCTTTTCGCCGGCGCGCGCGGGACATTCGAGCCGAAAATCATCGACAAAATGGTTGGCTCGATGCTTGAACGCTTTGACGCGCGAAATGGCGGCTTTGGCCACGCGCCAAAATTCCCGCACACTGCTGCGATCGATTTGCTTCTCGAACTTTCTCAGCCGGCGCGCGATTCGCACATGTTTTATATTTCCAGCCGCACGCTCACCAAGATGGCGCTGGGCGGCGTTTACGACCAGCTCGCTGGAGGCTTTCACCGCTACTCCGTGGATGAGCGATGGTGCGTGCCGCACTTCGAAAAAATGTCTTACGATAATTCCGAACTGCTGAAAAATTATCTGCACGCGTTCCAAGTCGCGAACATGCCGGGCACGCGCGAAACGGGCGAGTCAGGCGCGGGAAAACTTTATCGCGAAACAGCCGAAGGAATTATTTCCTGGGTATTCGACACGCTGAGCGACGGCGAGCAGGGTGGATTCTACGCCAGCCAGGACGCGGACATTTCGCTCGATGACGATGGCGATTATTTCACATGGACACAGGATGAGCTTCGCGCCGCGCTCACGCCGGAAGAAGCGCGCGTCATGGAGGAATATTACGACATTGGGCCGGTTGGCGAGATGCATCACAATCCGGCGAAAAATGTTTTGTGGGTGGCCTCGAGCGTCGAGGAAATTGCCAGGCAAAATGGCATGAGCGCCGGCGACGCACGGCTGCTCATCGCGCGCGCCAAAGGCAAAATGCTCGCGGCCCGGACGCAGCGGCAGGCTCCGGCCGTGGATCGCACTATTTACGTCAGTTGGAACGCGATGTTCGCCTCAGCGTTTTTGGAAGCGGCGCGCGTGCTCAGCCGCGAAGATTGCCGGAACTTTGCGCTGAAAACGCTCGACCGCATCATCTCCGAAGCCTGGGACGAAAGCGCAGGCTTCCAGCATCGCCTCGGCGGCGAAAAAATTGGCGGCTTGCTTGATGACCAGATTTTCATGTCCGCAGCGCTGCTCGATGCCTACGAAACTACGCTCGACCGCAAATATTTCGAGATTGCTGATCGAACTATGCGCATGGTTATCGAGAAATATGGCGATGCGCAAAACGGCGGATTTTTCGACCGCGCTTCCGATGCGCCGCCTATGGGCGGCCTCGATGTGCGCCGCAAACCTTTCCAGGATTCGCCGACTCCGGGAACGAATTCCGCCGCCGCGATCGTTCTTGACCGCCTTTACGCTTTCACCGGTGATGCGCTCTATGGCGATTGGGCGCAGCGCACCCTTGAAGCATTTGCTGGAATCGCTCCGCAATATGGAATGTTCGCGGCGACCTATGGGCTGGCCGCCGCGCTGCATTCGCGCCACGCGATGCAAGTGGTGATTACCGGCGCTTCAGGAGATGCGCAAGCAACAGCGCTCGAAGCGGCCGCGAATTCCGTTTATCGCCTTGGCAAAGCCGTCCTGCGCGTCACGCCAGAAATGAAAACCGCCGATGCGCTCGCACCGGCGCTCAAAGAAACAATCCCGCATCTCGACGCCAGCGTCGCGCAAGCCTTCGTCTGCGTAGGCACATCATGCTTCCCGCCGCTGAACCAGCCCGAAAAGTTGCTCGAAGCTTTGTGCGGCACAGGGATGCAAGCGGCGGCGAAATGAAAGTTAAATCTCCGGAAGCTTCCGCCGGCCCAGCCACGCGCGGATCTTCTGCCATAATTCCTGCGCTCGAAACGCAGCGGCTTCTGTTGCGCCCTCTCGAGCTTCCCGACGCCGCGCAGATCCAAGTTCTTTTCCCCCATTGGGAGATTGTGCGTTACCTGCGCAATGTGATTCCCTGGCCCTATCCGGCCGATGGCGCGCTGCAATACGTCCGCGATATGGCGCTGCCGGCTATCGCGCGCGGCGAAGCGTGGCACTGGACGCTGCGACCGAAGACCGAACCGCAGCAAATGATCGGCTTCATCAGTCTGATAAAGGGCGAAACGGAAAATCGCGGCTTCTGGATGAGTCCGCCTTACCAAGGGCGCGGCCTGATGACGGAAGCGTGCGACGCGGTGACGGATTACTGGTTCAACGCACTGAAGTTTCCCGTTCTGCGCGTGCCAAAGGCCATCGCCAACGTCGCATCGCGCCGCATTTCAGAAAAGCAAGGCATGCGCGTGGTCGCCACCGAAGAGCGCGATTATGTCGGCGGCCGCTTTCCAGCCGAAATCTGGGAAATCACCGCAGACGAATGGCGCAGCCGCCGTTCCATGCCTCAGCCTCGATAAAGGCATCCATTTTCAGATAACATCGAAAAGAAGGAAGAAAGACGCGGATTGGCACCGCTGAACGCGCCTTGAAAGGAGCTTCCCACAACGAGCGCTCCGCCTCACGCGCGGCTGATGCATTTCGCAGCAGTTTTGTGGCGCGAAATTCAGGACGACCGCGTATTGGACGGTGCGGCTGTTCTTGCATACTTCTTTCTGCTCGCGGTTTTTCCGGCGATGATTTTTGTCCTGTCACTCCTTCCATCCCTCTCCATCCCCCACCTGCAGGAGGCCATACTGAATCTTCTCCACCAGGTTCTGCCGCAGCAGTCCGCAAACCTTTTCGAGGCAAGTGTCCGATACGTCACGTCTGAAGCTTCGGGAGGCCTGCTGACTTTCGGGCTGCTCTTTACACTGTGGTCAGCCTCCACGGGCGCCTATGCGATCATGGAACAACTCGACGTGGTCTACGACGTAAAGGACCAGAGACCTTTCTGGAAAGCGCGCGGGACCGCGCTTCTGCTGATGGTGTTCTTTGTTGTGTTGGCCATCGGATCACTCTCGCTGGTGATTTTCGGCGGGGTAGTTCAATCGTGGGTGGCCTCGCTCATTGGATGGAGCCATCCGTTACTCGCCTTCTTCGCGACGCTCCGCTGGGTGATCATTGCCGCCGCGCTGCTACTGGCTCTTGCCGTGACCTACAGGTTTGGTCCTGACGTAAACCTCAAATTCCGTTTCATTTCGCCCGGCAATGTGGTCGCCGCCACCCTCATCGCGCTAGTCTCGATTGGACTTCGTTTCCATGTCTCGAAATTCGCCAACTACAGCGCCACCTATGGCAATCTCGCTGCGATGATCATACTCATGCTGTGGATGTACATGGCTGGAATCGCCCTTCTGGTGGGTTGTGAAATCAACGCCATCTTGCACCCGAACAAACCTGAGCAATCCCAATTGAAGAATTCCGGCCATTAGCTTCGGCAAATGCAAGCAGCCGGTTTAATCTAGCCGCTATCGGTTGCCGCGCCTGCGGCGCGATGCGATAATAAGCACGGAATGTCTTGCAGTGGCGAACGAAGAAGGCTCACGAACTTCTCCATTGAATACTCGCTCGTGCTGCGGCGGGAGAAAAAATCATGGCGCTGAGAGATGCATGGATTGAAAAGCGGCTGCAATCTGCGGGCGTGAACGGCAATCGAAACGTTTCGCAGATGCACTATGCGCGGCTGGGAATCATTACCGAGGAAATGGAATATGTCGCCAAGCGCGAAAAAATCACGCCGGAACTCGTGCGCAGCGAAGTCGCGCGCGGCCGCGCCATCATTCCCGCCAATATTCATCACAAAAATCTCGAGCCGATGGGCATCGGCGTCGCGTTCAAATGCAAAATCAACGCCAATATCGGCAATTCCGCGACCACTTCTAATATCGCTGAAGAACTCGAGAAGCTGCACCGCGCGGTGCATTACGGTGCCGATACCGCGATGGACCTTTCCACCGGCGGCGAGATCCCGAAAATCCGCAAAGCGATTATTGACGCGTCTCCGGTGCCCATCGGCACTGTGCCGATTTACGAAGCGCTCTCGCGCGTGCGCCGCACTGAAGATTTGTCCATCGAGCTGATGCTCGAGGTCATCGAAGAGCAGGCCGAGCAAGGCGTGGACTACATGACCATTCATGCCGGAGTGCTGCGCGAATTTCTGCCGCTGGTGCGCAACCGCATCACTGGAATTGTCAGCCGCGGCGGCTCATTACTGGCTGTGTGGATGAGCCATCACAAAAAAGAAAATTTCCTCTACGAGCATTTCGATGAAATCTGCAAAATTTTCAAGAAGCACGACGTGAGCTTTTCGCTGGGCGACGGCTTGCGCCCCGGCTCGATTGCCGACGCCAGCGACGAAGCGCAATTCGCCGAATTGAAAGTCCTGGGCGAGCTCACAAAAAAGGCCTGGGAGCACGATGTGCAGGTGATGATCGAAGGCCCCGGTCACATTCCTATGGACCAGATCGAATTACAGGTGAAAAAAGAAAATGAACTGTGCTACGAGGCGCCGTTCTACACGCTGGGTCCGCTGGTCATCGACATCGCGCCCGGCTACGACCACATCACCAGCGCAATTGGCGCCGCTATGATTGGCTGGCATGGCGCCTCGATGCTTTGCTACGTCACGCCCAAAGAGCATCTCGGTTTGCCCAACGCCGATGACGTTCGCCAGGGCGTGATTGCCTACAAAATTGCCGCGCATGCCGCCGATGTGGCGCGCCATCGTCCCGGCGCGCGTGACCGCGACGACGCGCTGAGCTATGCGCGTTTTCTCTTCGACTGGAACAAGCAATTTGAGCTTTCGCTCGATCCGGAAACCGCGCGCGCCATGCACGACGAAACTTTGCCGGACGATTTTTACAAGGACGCGAAGTTCTGCTCCATGTGCGGACCGAAATTCTGCTCGATGAATCAGACGCAACTCGCCGAAGCGAATGACGGCCTGGATCAGCAGGCCCGCCAGGAAAAATTCGTGCAGTTGCTCGCTAAAGTCGAGAAATAACCGTTGGCAAAAACGGCCACGGAACATTTTGAGGCTCTTGCGCGTAACATATAGCAGAGATGAGTAGGGCTGCGCTTGAGCGCAGTTGAGGAGACGCCGTGATGCTCTTTTTCGCGTTAGCCACGCTGATGTACTTCTTGCCGGCGATCATTGGCCATAACAAGCGCAATGCCGCTGGCATCTTCCTGGTGAATTTGTTTCTCGGCTGGACAATTATCGGCTGGGTGGTCGCGCTCTTCTGGGCGTGTACCGCGGAAACGTGCATGCCGGTGATGGTCGTTGCCGGGCCGGCGGGAGCGCATTTCTGCAGCAACTGCGGCCGGCCTGCCATTTCAGCGGCGCGCTTCTGCTCCGCCTGCGGCCGCCCCGTTTAGATTATTTGCCGCCGTTCGTCTTTGCGAATCATTGCGCCACATTTCCCTTCCTTCGCATGCCGCAAGTCGGTGATGGGTCAGTTTGAATTTTATTAATCGTGACAATAGCAGTCAAAATTCACACTGACCCGCTGATCCCAAATCTCTCTCCTTGACAATCTAGGAGGCAAGCAGTACATTCCTAGCGCATCTAGGAGGGATGCCGCTCCGTGGACAAACAGCTCGAACTGTTGCAAGGCACGCTGGACATGCTCATCCTCAAGGCCGTTTCCCTCGGCCCTTTGCACGGCTACGGCATCCTGCTGCGCATCCAGCAAATTTCAAAAGACCGCCTCGAGATTCAACAGGGTTCTCTCTATCCCGCGCTCTATCGCCTTGAGCATCAGGGCTGGATCACCAGCGCATGGGGCGAGTCGGAGAACAACCGCAAGGCGAAGTATTACCGCCTCACAACCGCAGGCCGGCGCAGACTGCAAACGGAAACGCATAAGTGGAACCGCATGGCCGACGTCATCGCGGGAATCCTGCGCACGACGCCCGAGGAAGTATGAGTCTCGGCAGAGACTGTGAGAGATCCTGTTTTGCGTAAGGGCGCGGTTTTAACCGCGCCGCAACGCGAGAATCTTTGTGGGTCGTGGCTTTTTACCCTGAGCGTTTTTCCGGAGGCAGCCATGACGTAAACGCTTCGAAATCAGCTCGGCTTTCGCGTCGTCTGCGTCCCGACGCTTTTGGTCGGGAAGCCGCTGAAGTACAGATTTTGCAGTTCTCACATACACTTTTCAGTCGCTGAGGTAAGCATTATGTGGTTGCCACACAAACTCTGGAGTCGAATTCGTTCCTGGGTCAACACCCTTCTGCGCCGCTCTCGCATGGAGAGCGAAATGGATGCGGAACTGCGCTCGCACATCGAATCTTATACCGACGATCTGGTCCGCACCGGCATCCCCCGCGCAGAAGCCATCCGCCGCGCGCATCTCGAATTCGGCGGCATCGAACGCGTCAAGGAAGAATGCCGCGAATCCCGCGGCGTCCATCTGGTCGAATCCCTCCTGCAAGACCTCCGCTTCGCCCTCCGCATGCTGCGCAAATCCCCCGGCTTCACCGCCGTCGCCGTCCTCACGCTGGCCCTCGGCATCGGCGCCAACACCGCAATTTTCAGTGCGGTCTACGGCTTGTTGCTTAAGCCGCTGCCGTACGCCGACGTTTCACAACTCGTGACAGTTGAAGGGACTGAGTTTTGGCCCAAAACTCAGGTTGGCGCTGTCGTCTCGTTTTCTGGAGATGGATGGAAGCAGATTGAGGCGCACGCACCCGAATTCGAGCAATGCGCATTGTACTCTCAGGGACAATTTACTCTCACTGGCGGATTCGAACCGCAAAAGCTATCCGCCGCCGAAGTATCCGGGAATTTTTTCTCCGTGCTCGGCGTGCATCCAGTTCTCGGACGTCCGATTCTGCAGAGTGACACGCAGCCGGTGAACGCGCGCGTGGCGGTGCTGAGCTTCGACCTGTGGAGGGGTTCGTTCGCCGGCGATTCAACGATCATCGGGCGCGAGATTACGCTGAACGGTACGCCATACAAAGTCATTGGCGTTATGCCGCCCGAAGTGGATTTCGGCGCTGGGCAGAAGGGTTTGTGGCTATCAGGCTCGGCAAGGACGCAGGGCGGTTTTGTAATCGCGCGATTGAAAAGCGGGTTTACGATCAAGCAGGCGAACGCGCAACTAAAAGTCGCGACAGTCTGGTTTGCCAAAAAATACCCGATGCTTATGCATGGATTGAGCGGCTGGCAGATCCATGCGTATTCGGTGACGCGCGATATCGGACAACTGGGCAACGGCCTGCTGATTCTGTTTGGCGCGGTCGGATTTGTGCTGTTGCTCGCGTGTGTGAACGTAAGCAGCTTGCTGCTGGCGCGCAACAAGGTTCGCCGAAAAGAAATAGCGATTCGCGCGGCGCTCGGAGCCACACGCGGACGCATCATAAAGCAATTTCTCGCGGAAAGCCTGCTGCTAGCTTTCGCAGGCGGCCTTATTGGCCTTTTGTTCGCGGAGTGGGGCATTCGGACGCTACGATTGATTGCGCCGCCGGGCACGCCGCATCTGGAGCTGTTGCGGCTCGATCCTGGTGTGCTGGGTTTCACGGCATGCGTTTCGATTCTCGCAGGAGTTCTTTTCGGGCTGGCGCCGGCACTGCAGGCGTCGGAGCATAGAACGGGCGCTGGACTGAAGCAGGTCCTCGGCGGTTCACCGGGCAGTTTTTCAGCGCGGCCTGCGCATCGTTTGGTCAGCTTATTGGTGATTGTCGAAGTTGCGTTGTCGGTGGTTCTCGTCACCGGCGCCGTACTGGCAGGCCGCAGCCTCGAGAAGATGGCGAGCGTGAAGCTGGGCTTTCGCACGGATCATATTTTGACTCTGTCCGCGGACTTCAGTCAGGCTGTGTGCAATCCGTGGGACCAAACGAAACTCGCCTCGTGCCAGCTCGCTGTGGCGAATGTCCTTCGCCGCCTACGCGCCTTGCCCGGAGTGCGCGCTGCCGCGGCGACATCCTACGCCCCGTTGAAGGGGTTCAACGGCGCGATGTCGCTGCAAATTGAAGGGCGCCCCGGCGAGTTTGGGATGTCGCACGGCTCGATGATCCTCGGCCGGCCCATTAGCCCCGGATATTTTCGAACGATGGGGATTCCGGTGCTCGCGGGGCGAAGCTTCAACAGCGCGGATGCGCAAAAGGGCGAGCGCGTCGTCGTCGTGAACGAGCTCTTTGCCCACAACTATTTCTCGGGCAATGCCTTGGGGCATCGCATCAGCATTGACAAAGGCAAAGAAGGCCGGCCGGAATGGATGGAAATCGTCGGAGTGGTCGGAGACACTCGCGATTTCATATTAACCGAAAAACCTGACGCGGAATATTACATTCCGTTCGCACAGACAAATTATTTCCCGGGCGGGACTTTCGTGTTACGCACAACAGAGAATCCGCTGGCCATCGTCGCGGGAGTAAAGAAGCAAATCTGGTCGGTGGATAACTCCGCGCCAATTACTGACCTGCAGACCATGGATCGTGTCGTGTTTGAACAGATGGCGGAGCCACGCTTTCGCGGATCGCTGCTCGGTGCGTTCGGCGCGCTGGGGCTGATGCTCGCGATGATTGGAATTTACGGCGTCATTTCCTACGGCGTAGCCCAACGAACGCACGAGATTGGTGTGCGCATGGCGCTAGGCGCGCAGCGAGGAGACGTGTTGCGCATGGTCGTCCGCGAAGGGATGCTGCTTGCAGGAGTGGGAATTATCGTCGGAATTGGCGGCGGTCTGGCGCTGACGCGCTTTTTGCGTAGCCTCCTCTTCGAGATTAAGCCCACGGACCCGGCAACATTCGTCGGCGTCGCAATTCTGCTGGCAGTGGTCGCGCTGCTGGCCTGTTACATTCCTGCCCGTCGCGCGATGCGCGTCGATCCTATGGTCGCCCTGCGTTACGAATGATGCTCGTCTTTGTAGAGGCGGCTTCCGCAGAATGAGCTATTCTGGAATGGCATTTCCGGGCGTCTGGTTCTGGTGCGCAAAATCTCTGACCATTTGAATCACTTGAAACCGAAAAGCATCTTACCCCTGGGGGCGATGTAACGCATGCAAACAACGGCAAACGAAAAACTTCGCAAGGAATTCAACGCCTGGGCGGACGAGGGCAAGGGCGAGAGCATGGAAAAGGAGCATCGCCCGATTGTCGAGCCAACGCTCGCGCTCATGCATTTCGCGCCGAACGAATGCATCCTCGACGTCGGCTGCGGCGGCGGCTGGCTCGTCCGCGAACTGGCTTCGCGCGTGCCGCAAGGCCGCGCGGTTGGCATGGACGTCTCCGATGAAATGCTCGCGCGGGCGCGGCGCAATTCTGCGAATACGCCAAATGCGGAATTCGCGCTGGGCAGCGTGGACGCCATTCCCCGCGATGCCAACTCCTTCGACAAAGTCATCTCCGTCGAGTCGTCTTACTACTGGCCCGATCCCGCCGCCGGAATTCGCGAGATTTTCCGCGTCCTGCGTCCGGGCGGCTCGGCGTGGATTCTCATCAACTATTACCGCGACAATCCTTATTGCCATCAATGGGGCAAAATCCTACAGATTCCTGCGAATTTGCTCTCCGCCGATGAATGGGCGGAACTATTCCGCAGAGCCGGATTCGCCAACGTCACGCACCGCCGCATCGTCGATCCCACCCCCGCCCCGGAGACTTACAGCGGCAGGTGGTTCCGTGACGCCGCCGAACTCGCCGCCTTCCGCCGCGAAGGCGCCCTCCTCGTCACCGGAATAAAGCCCGCATGAGGCCTAGTCCGCCCGGGGCTCGAATTTTCAAGGGGGAGGCGCGCCTCGCCAGCCTGATTGCCAATTATTTCTAATCGATAAGTTTTGAAATTAGAAATGAGCCTAAGTTGTTGAAAATAAACAACGGGACGAGGTTCTAATCGATAATAATTCGGCCCTTTTGCGTTTCTCGCGCAGCGTTGTTGGCGACTCTGACACCGCAAGTCGCGTGTCGTTAGCAAATCAAAATGTCGGCGTTTATGAGCAAGTGATTGGTCCGCCGTTTCGGTGTTGCTCGGGGTGGTGCAGATGGCCCGCCGCCGAAGCGGTGGGAAAGTGGGAATCCCGCGGTGTCGGCGGGATTTCCAAGCGCAGAGGAAAACCTGCCGTTGGTTTTCCTCGCAGCGGCTTTTCCACCGCTTTTGCCTCGCCGCCCGGCGGCGCGAATTGCGCCACGCAGTGCGGCCCGTACCACACACTCACGGTCCCCTCGAGATGCTCGCAGACCACCACCCGGCAGCCGGCCAGCGTTCCTCGCCAGTGCACCCGCTCAATCTGCAGCACGCGGTTGCCGAACTGCACGGTGTTATCGCGGTTCACCACGCGCTCGTGCTGCAGGGAGAAAATCCGCTCCAGCTCCTGCCCGCTTAGCGGCAGAAAGGCGCTCTCCGGCTGCGCCGCTGCCACCGTGAAC
>DATGHO010000015.1:0-215817 GCA_035307965.1 Candidatus Acidiferrales bacterium
CTAGCAAACTCGTCAGGGTCGGCCCGCACGCAAGCCTCGATAAACTGACGAATGAATACGATTTTCTCAGCGTTTTCCAACGGGTGGCCTCCAAAATCTCTCTTCGGATATTACACGACGTTTTGGGCGTATCGTCGGCAACCCTTCCCTTACCAGATTACGGAAGGGTTGCCCGTCAACCGGAATCCGAGGGCCAGCCACTGCAGATGGCGAGCGCTATTACCCGCTCACGATAATTAACGAAATACTGAAATTCATTGTTTCAATAGTTGTGGGATGGGGATTCGCAAAAGCAAGCCCTTCTTGTAGTCCGTCAGCCACAGCGAATCGAACCCAAAGCGAAGAGAGTCCCCGCCCTTGCCGACCCACTGCCTCACGACCTTGTTCGTACTGGCATCGATACGGGTGAGTGGTACGGTTAACACTGTTGGCCACACAGATTCGCCTTCATAGGCGATGTCACCACCCGCACCGGGTATGCCCACTTGAATTGTGGCGATCACTTTTCTGCTTTTTTCATCAACCCGGCTGACGGTTCCATCCCCTTGGTTGAGCGTCCAAACAGAACCCCCACCAACAGTAAGAAAGCGAGGCTTCGGCCCGACAGGCATCGACTCCAGCACCTTGCCAGTAGAGGCTTCCACGGCAGTGAGGACGCTGCTCTCGACACCGGTGATCCAGACAACGCCATTACTGAAAAGCGGGTTGTAGGAACCGGGCGGTATCGAGATTTTCTGGCGCACATTGTTCGTAGACGGATCGATCCGGTTCAGAGTGCCGTTCTTGTCCGACACGATCCACACGCTATCTTCACTGGCTGTGATCCCTCCCTCTGGGCCGGCTGTCGGTATAGGGAGTGTGGCACCAATCAAATTCTTAGTGGCATCGACCCGAATAAGCGAAGACTTCTTCCCGCAGAGCGGGACCCAAATGCTGCCGAATCCCGAAGCCAGACCGGAGCAAGCCTCTCCAGGGACTTTTATGGTGGCGACAATCTTGTTGGTTGACGGATCAATTCGAAGCACGGCGTAGGGTTTCGTGCTCGCAATCCAGACAGCATCGTCGGTGACTAGAACCCAATCCGCTGTACCGCCAACCTTGATTGTCGCTGATGGTTTCAAGGAAGCAAACGAAACCTGAACCTCCTTCACTCCCGGCTTCGGCACGTTCCATTCGGCGCTAGGCGTCTGAGGAACAATAGCCAATATGCTGGCCGCGAGGATGAGGGTGAGGGCAAGGGCGACTTTCATTGGCGCAATGCTATGGATGCAGGGCAGCAGAGTCAATCAGTTAAGCTCGATGTGAACCAACGTCAAAATCGTAGTTGTCGAAAAATCGCGTTATCACTAACGATGCCAGAATCGGCTCGTCACTGGGCGATTAGTCGGCCAACCGGAAGTAATCCCGCCCGTCCCGGAAGCGCTTTGCGCGGCGGTGGTCCCTTGCTAATCCGCGATATGACTTTCGCCAGACGATTTGTGAAAATAAGTCTTGTCTATTATTAATGTTACACGAGTACCCGCGTACTAGTATTTTCCCCTCTTCTTTTAGCTGCCTTGTAACCTGCTGATTAGCGGGCAGATGTCTTACACGTTTGCGATGCGGCTTGACACGATTTCTTCAACTCGGTATACAAAGCGCAGCGGTTCTCTCCTAATAGTTTTTCAAGAAAATCAAACAGCTCCATAAATATCGAATTTTTTTACCTCGGCGAGTTTTATGCGGAGGGTTTTGTGAACAGGTTCGGGGCCGCGAAAAACACAGTGCGGGCGCTGAGTGCTGGGGAGCTTCTCATCCCGCGACGGTGTACGGCTCACGGCCTCGAACAACGGGAAGGCGCGCGCGTCCGGCTAGCGGCAACGAATAGCCGAGATCAGCGAGGGCGCGCGCTTTTCCATGAGAAGTTTTTCCTGAGCCGGTACCGGATCCAAAATGCTCCCCCGAGCGAGCGCGCGCAGTTTGCGCGCGAGCGAGTAGAAAGAACGCCGCCGATAACTAGCGGCAGTCAAAGGCCGCAGTCCGAGGCCAGCGCCAACGCGGGTGCAATTCCCTCGTAGCAGTCAATCGGACAGGATGGAAAGAGCACCGCCGGAGGCGGGAACAAGGCTCCCCATTCTTGATTCCACAGGGTGTCTCTACAGGATGGCGATAACGGGATGAGTGCAAAAGCAAAACCCGCACAGATTCAATTCGTTAACGGGCGACTCACTGTCGAATATCCCGACAAGCGAATTGCTCCGAGAAGGTGTTGTCGCACAGGAATGATTCGCGTTTTTTGTCCGTGCGTTCTGTGTCGTGAATTGCGTCGCCGGAACCATCGTGCGTATTGCCGCTGCTATCTTTGCTTCTCAGATCGCATGGGCGAATTCGTAGACGATACGGGACATAAAACGCAGGCGGGCCGCTGGCTTTGGTTTGTCACGCTAACTTTTCGCACGCCGCACTTTCCGTACGCAAAGGGCTTTCCGATGGAGCAGCCCCGGCCAAGCCCCGATTTTGTAGATCACTTTTTTGACCGAATGCTGAATTGGATTGCGCGTGAAGTGCATCACCCGGTGGAGTTTTTTGTGGCGCATCAATTCGGCGAGATTAACGGCAGAATTCATCTGCACTGTGGCCTTTCATGGCCGGGGCTTTTCGAGTACCGCTGGAAAGATTTACAAGCGATGCTTTGGAAGGGCGCGGGGATCAATCGCATCTTGCCGTGGAAGCAAAGCGCCGGGTATTACATCGCACGGTACATCGGGCGCGACGCACACAGGGCGAATTGGCGCTGGAATATTAGCGTTGATTCTCCGTCGCCGGTACGTTTGCTCCATCCTATCGGGCGAAATGTTTTAGCGGCTTCGCGAGTGCCGGACGAAACATCGAGCGCCGCGTACAGACAAACGTCTCAGGGTTGGCACAGATGATTCGCAACGCGCAATCAGCCGTGCTCGAAATGGATCAACCGCGAGAATTTTATTCCTTTGCAGAGCTTGCCTCGCGCTGGCGCGTTTCTCGTCCCGCACTTTACAACATTCTTCGCGGGCATCCAGTGATAGACTTTGCTCCGGCTCCCGGACGGCGTGGGCATAAAATAGTTTCGGCGGGGGTCGTGCTTCAAATCGAGAGGGAGCGCCAAAGGGTGATGCGCTAGATGCTCACTGAAAGAAAACGCGGCAAATGGTTTTACATCGAAGGGCGGATTGTCGGTGAGCGCGTGCGGCTGGCATTGCGCACGCAGAACCGAGACAACGCGCGAAGCACAATCAGCGAAATTGAGCGTGCTTTGGCGGCTGGCGCTGAATCGGAATTGTGGCCGAAGCTGAAAGCGGTACTGCCAGAAAAGTCTTTCGAGTCCTTAGCAGCGATTGCCGGTTACGCGGAACGTTTGTCTATTCCTGCCCCGTCGTGGGAAGCTCTCGCTGGACTATTCGAGTCCGATGCTCTGCGCAGAATCGCGCTCGGTAATTTTCGAGATACCACATGGGCGCGCTACAAATTTGAGATGAAAGAGTTCGGAGAATTCGTCGCTGCTAACAGTATCGTTGCGCTTGCGCAGATTGACCGTGCCATGATTGAGCAATGGAAGGTCTGGCGCGTGGCGCGTATCCGGTCGCGCTCGAAGATGGGCGCAGCAAAGAGCCTAGCGCTTTGCGCGGCGATTCTCCATCGCGTTTTCCAGTTTGCGATTGAAAACGAAATGGCCGTGAAGAATCCAGTGCGGCTCGAAGGGCGTCCTGGCGAAAATCCAGAACGCGGCTCGCAACCGTTCAGGCCGGATGAGATTCGTAAACTCCGTGAGCACGCGGGGTCGGATGCGCTCGCGTTCGCTTTGCTGCGATGGACAGGGTTTCGTGGTTCAGATGCCGTCGCGCTTACGTGGGCAGAAGTGGATTTCGATTTGCAGGAGATCGTCCGCGTCACTCGGAAGCGCAATAAGCGCGTTGTCGTGCCCATTCACACCGAGCTTTTATTCGCGCTCGAAGCGGAGCGCGACCGGCGCAGTCCTCAGCCGTGGGATCGCGTCCTGTTGAACCCTGAAACGGGCGAACCCCTTACGCGGATGCGTCTCTATAACCGTATGCTGGCGCTAGGCCGTCGTGCTGGCGTCGCTGGCTCGAATCCTCACAGGTTTAGGGATTCGCTGGCCGTGGAGATGCTTGTGCGCGGCGCTACGCCGTACGACGTGGCGAAGCTGCTCGGCGACACAATAGACACCGTAGAGAAGCACTATGCGCCGTTTGTTCCAGAGCTTCGGGAGCGAGTGCGCCGGATCATGGAATTGCAGCCAGACGCCGAAAACATGGGCACAATTCGGGCACAATTGAAAACAAAAAATGCGCAAGTACAATAAAATCAGCGGGCGAGTCTGTAAGCCGGATTTTGTACGCCGCAAGCCGAACCGCCCTCAGCGGCCAAAGCCGACGAAGTAACGGTTGCGAACGGCACGGTTAAAACCGTGCCCTTACAAAAGCGCAAGTGAATGCGCTCCTGCACGTGCAGCGTGGCGATCATTCCTCTGGGCCTGCGATTGCTCGACAGGCTCGATGCGGCCTACCCGAGGGTTGACTCTGCGAATCGTTTCCGATTCTCAGAGGAAAATCCTTTGAACCGCGAACGGCTCGCAGGATTTTCAATGGGCCGGGCCAGCCCTACCCTCCTATTTGGCCTTGCTCCACGCGGGGTTTTCCATGCCTCCAATGTCGCCATCGGAGCGGTGGGCTCTTACCCCACCGTTTCACCCTTGCCTGTGCGTCGCTGAAGAGGCCCGCAGAAGGTTTTGCCTCCTGCCGGCCGCCGAGCGCAATCCTCACTGGCGGTTTGGTTTCTGTGGCACTGTCCGTAGCTGAATTCTCGCGAATCCAACTCCCTGGCGTTACCAGGCGCGTTGCCCTATCCGTTTCTTAGAACGGCGGAGTCCGGACTTTCCTCCAGCGCGCACGCCTTGCGGCCAGCGCACCAGCGATCACCCGACTCGCCCGCTAGAGACATTATAAGCTGCTGTGAAGCTGCCCGGCAATCGTTCATTTCGGGTGATCATTGCTGTGCTTACGCTCCAACGCGCATTCGGCGCAGCAACGGCGCTCCGGGGCGCGAACGGAGGCCTTTGCCAGTTGCGTATGGGGCGGGCTAGGCGTACCATTCGGACAATACCAACGGACCCAAGGACCCTGACACGGAGTCATTTCGCCGTGAAAAGCTATCCGCAGCTAGGCGCATTCGACCCAAAAAGAGAAACAGCGTGAGCATGCAATCCACTCCGCCAGAAGCTGCCGTTGCGCGAAATCTAGTCGGAAAAACGGTGGGGCGCTTTGCGGTTGACGCCCGCCTAGGCGCGGGCGGCATGGGCGAGGTGTACCGGGCTCGCGACACGAAACTGCGGCGCGTGGTGGCGCTGAAGCGAGTGGCCGCACACCTTTGCGTGAACGAAAACTCGCGCGAGCGTTTATGGAAAGAAGCTCTGTGCGCGTCCCGGCTCAATGATCCGCACATCGCCGCGATCCATGATGCGTTCGAAGACCGGGGCGAGATTTTTTTGGTGATGGAATATGTGGAAGGCCAGAGCCTGCGCGATCGCATGCGAGAACCGATTACTGTGCCTCAGTTTCTGGCAATCGCAATCCAGTGCGCTGCGGGTCTGGATGCGGCGCACCGCGGCGGCATACAACATCGCGATATCAAGCCGGAAAACATTCTGCTCACTCGCAAGGAACAAGTGAAGATCCTGGATTTCGGCATCGCCCGCCGACTGCCGGGCGACACCGAGGGAACCACCATCGACTCGCTCGCCAGCGATGGCTTCATCGGGACGGTTATCTATATGGCCCCGGAGATCATTGAGCAGCGGCCTTCGGACAACCGCGCCGACATTTTTTCGCTGGGAGTGGTTTTCTACGAAGCGCTCACAGGCCATCATCCCTTCCGCGGGCCGACGTTTTTCGACACTTGCCAGCGCATCTTGAAACACATTCCTGCGCCTGTTGGCAAGACTAACACCGAAGTGCCGCAAAAGCTCGACGCCATTGTTGCGCGCATGCTGGCAAAACGCCCTGCCGACCGGTATGCCAGCGCTGCGGACGTGCTGACGGATTTGCAGGAGGTGCAGAGCGAGCTGGATGCAACGCATCGCGCCATTACTGCGCTTCCCCCCGCTAAGACAAATACGCTGGCCGCGCGCGGATTCTGGATTGCGGCTGCCTGCATTGCCTTGGGCGTCGCCGGATTTTTTGGCTACAGACATTTTCAAAAGCCGGTGCTGAACGAGCACGCGTCGATTCTCATTACGGACTTCGAAAACCGCACCGGAAACGCCGTCTTCAACCAAACAGTGACCGAAGCGGTTCGCGAATCGCTCGAACAGTCGCACTATTTTCGGGTAATTCCGCGTTCCCAAGTCTACGAGACCGCCCGGCTTATGGGACGCCCCAGCCTCGCGCATGTGGACCGTGCATTGGGGCGCGAAATCTGCGAGCGGGATAACTGCCGGGCTGTACTCGCCGGAAGCGTCGTCGAAACGGGTGCGCGATACGAGATCACCGAAGAACTTGTCGATCCCGCCAAAGACACATCTGTGCTGGTCGATACTGCTTCGATGAATTCGCCGGCAGACTTGTATTCTACGATCGACGCATTGACAAAACAATTGCGCAAGGGCGCGGGTGAATCGCTGGCGCAGATTTCGCATGACAGCCAGCCGCTCGCACAGGTGACCACATCGTCGCTGGAAGCGCTGCAGCGGTATTCGCAAGGGATGGATCTTTATGCCGCTGGCGATCTGCAAGGATTTCTGCCGCTCGGCGAGAGCGCCGTAAAGCTCGATCCGAATTTCGCGATGGCCCATCTTTATCTGGCTCGCGCCTACGACGCGCTGGGCAATGAAAAAGAGGCTCTGCCGCATCTCGCCGCAGCCAAGCTCGGCCTGGATCACGTCACGGAACGCGAGCGCTACTTGATCGTCGCTGAAGATTATGAGTTTCGCGAGGACTACGAAAAAGCCGCGGACGAATTCCGCCTGCTGACCGAAGCTTATCCGGACGACATTCGCGGTTTCAACGGCCTGGCGGCGATGTCGATTTGGACGGGACGTTTGGAGGAGGCCGTGCCCGCCGAAGAGCATGCGCTGGAGCTGGCGCCGCATAATGCGGTCGATCATTTACATCTGATCCTGGATTTGGATCGCATGAATCGCTTCGATGAAGCGCTCACCGCCTACAAAGCTGTGCGAGATGCAGGCATCAAGAGCCCGCTGTTGCGCTGGGGCTCCGGCCTGGCCTATCTAGGCAAGGGCGATACGGCCAACGCGACGCGCGAGTTTCAGTTGCTCGGCAGCGAAGGCGGTGATGACGGCGAGAATTACGCCTCGTTCTATCTGGCGGGTGCCTTGATGTATCAAGGGCACCTCCGCAGCTCAGCCAGTGAGTTGCATAGGGGACTCGTGCTCGGGGAAAAGTTGCACAGCGAGGCGTCCATACCCGTGCGCCATTATCTGCTTGCGCAAATCGCGCTGATTCGCGGAGACCAAGCTGCGGCGCGAGAGCAGGCGGAGCAGATGGCCCGCGAGGTTCTTCTCGCTCCGCAATCGCAAGGCCTTCGCCGCGCCGGTGAAATGCTGGCCCGGGTCAATGAAATTCAGCCTGCACAAAAGGTGCTGCGCGCCCTGGCGAAATTGACTAGAGAGCATCCAAGCGGGTTCATGCAAAGCTGTTATTACGATTTGAATGGGATCTTGCAGCTTACCGAAAACCAGACCGACGCTGCCATCGAGAGCGAGCGCAAAGCCTCCGTCTTCTTTCCTCTTTACAGCGCATATCTTGATCTGGGCGATGCTTTCGCCGCTAAGCATGACTGGAGCGACGCGGCGCAAGCTTATGAAAAATACTTGGACTTTGAAGGCGAGATTCTGCAGGATGATGCGCCCAGCAATTGGGTCTTGGCGCATCTCACTCTGGCCAGGGCCCTCGCGCACGCCGGCAAGATCGGCGAATCGCGGAAATACTACGACCAGTTTCTGCAGTTGTGGGCCGGCGCGGACGCCGATTTGGGGGTCTTGCACGAGGCCCGTGCGGAAAGAATGCGACTGAATAAAACAGAGCACACGACCCCAGGGCCCGCAGCAACAGTCACGCAGTAAAATAAAAACTCGACGGGAGGGCAACATGCCCAGCAGGAAATCGCGCAAGCGAACCAGACATCGGGTAACAGCGGAAGAACTCGAAAGTCTTCTGCGGAATCATCTCAGTATCCATTACAACAGAGCTAAACACCTCGTGGAGATCGGCTGGGCCTGTTCCTGCCGCGACAAATCCTGTCACGTGCCGCATACAATGGTGGCCTTTTACGTGTGCCCGTCCTGGCCCTGCCCGCCGGAGTATTAGCCGCCAGGTTCGATTTAGCGCGGTGGCTCCTGGCAGCACCACCTGACCGCCGCGCGCGGGCCCCGGCAGCGTGCAGACATACGGGTGTGCGCGGATCAGTCTGTCCGAGAGGTCGGAAACTCATAATGGGCCTGACCCCGAATTCACAACAGGTTTACTTGCTAGGCATCAATACCTTCCGGCTCAGATCGAAAGACTGAAACGTGCTTGCGGCTGGATGCATCAAAGAAACGTGTGCCCGCGCGCCCTGCATGAAAATCTTCCTCGGCCGAAATTAAGTCTGCGCCCACTTTATCGAGGAAAAAGTCCACGCGTCACCGCGAGGACTCTCCTTTGCGCCTTGGGCGCCACGCTTACCTTCGCCGGTATCATCGCTGCGCAAAGCGTTGCACAAATCAGGAAGTCCGCTCCCAAAACTCCGCAGTTCGGCCATTGGGGGCCCTCCGGCTACCACTTAATTCGCAAAATTCCTATCCCGGGAAATGATTCTTTTGGGCGGCTTGAATTCAACGCAGTTCGCAGGCGGGTTTTTCTTGCGGATGACGCACACGTCGTCATCATTAATCCGTATCTGGGCAAAATTGTAGGCAACATTCCCAATATGCGCGGCGCGCGTGACGTTGCCTTCGCGCCGGAGCTTCGTCGTGGCTTCATCAGCGAGGAGCAAGCCAACGATGTGGCAATTTTCGATTCGCTCACCTTGAAGGTCATTGCCAAAGCGCCTGCGGGGCAGGGTCCTGATGCGATCATTTATGACCCTGCAACCAAGCGCGTCTTTACCATGAATCCGCGCTCGAATACTGCAACCGCGATCAACGCGGTCACCGCCAAGCACATCGGCGATGTTGCTCTGGGCGGCCAGCCCTCGGTGGCCGTTACGGATGGCCAAGGGCACATTTACATCAATCTCCGAAACACCAGCGAAGAGGTGCAGTTAGACGCGAAGACGCTGGCCATCTTGAACCGCTGGACAATGTCCCCATGCGAAAATCCCGCTGGGCTTTCGATTGATCCCAAAGAACGAGTTCTGTTCATCGGCTGCCGCGATGACAAAATGGGAATCATGAATGCCGACACGGGCAAAATTCTGGCCGCGCCAGCTACCGGTGCGGGCGCAGGGACAGGCCGCTTCGATCCGGTGACGAAGTATGCGCTCAGCGCGAACGCGGACGGCACGCTTACAATCGTGATTGAAGCGGGAGAGGACCGCTTCAACGTGGTCGAAAATGTGGAAACCGAACGCGGCGCTCGAAACATGGCGCTCGATCCTAAAATCCACGAAGTTTTCCTGGTGACCGCCGACTTTGAACCGCTCCCTCCGAACGCGCCACCGGACACGGCTCCGAAAATGATTCCCGGCACTACGCACGTGCTCGTCTTTGCCAGAGACTACCTGTACAAATAGATGCGCACGTAAAATCCCTCCGTCAATCGCGCCGCGGTGTAACCGATCCACACTGCCATGCGTCAACGTAAGGCAGCGAGGCGCCCACACGTAGGTGTGAATCTGCGGCCTGAGCTGACCATGATAATTGCGCGTCGTGAGCATCAGCGATGCGACTGAGGAGGAACGCTTCATGAATGATCATTCGAGATTTTCAAAGCTAATCAGGCCCATAAGTTTATACACGATGGCATTTTTAGTTGCGGCCGCACTCGTTGCATCGACGCGTACGACAGCCAAAAGCCATGTTGCGGTGGCCAGCGCACAAGCAGCCGGCGCATCGGGCTATCACCTGCTGAAGACGATTCCCATTCCCGGCAACGAATTTTGGGACTATTTGACCTTCGAGCACGGCACTAACCGCCTATTCATTACTCATGGAAACCACGTCGTCGTGGTGAACGTCAAGACGGGCAAAATCATCGGCGACATTGGCGGCATGGAAGGCATCCACGGCGTAGTGCTCGCGCCGGAGTTCAATCGCGGATTTGTGACAGATGGCCGCGCAGCCAAGGTTTGGATTTTCAATTTGAAGACGTTGAAAGTGATTGGCAGCGCTCCCGCGGATAAGGACGCTGACGGCGACGTCTATGATCCCTATTCTAAGCGCGTTTTCACAATGAATGGCGATTCGAAGAGTTCAACGGTCATCGACGCGAAAACCGGAAATGTCGTCGGCCACATTGACCTTGGCGGCCAGCCTGAATTTCCGGTCGCCGACGGGCAGGGCCACGTCTATGCGAATATCGAAAGCACCAGCGAAATCGTGGAGATCGATTCGAATACGATGAAGATCACCCATCGCTGGCCCCTCGCCCCGGGCGAGCATCCCAGCGGCCTGGCGACTGATGCGAGGCACCATATCCTGTTCTCCGGCTGCCACAACAACTTGATGGTCATGATGGATTCAGAAAATGGAAAAATACTGGGCACAGAGCCGATTGGGCAGGGCGTGGATGCGACGCGTTTCGATCCGCGCACCCAGGACGCATTCGCGTCAACCGGCGACGGACACCTCACCGTGATCCACGAGGATTCGCCAACGCATTTCTCTGTCGTTGAGAATGTGCCGACGGAGCGCGGCGCGCGCACCATGGCGCTTGACCCGGCGACCGGCGACGTTTTCACGGTGACCGCGAAGGTCGAGCGCATTCCCAATCCGCCGCCCCACACGCGGCCGTTCAAGATGGTGCCTGACACGTTCCACCTGCTCATATTTGGAAAGTAATGCGGCAAAAAAGGCGGGCGCTGGCGGACAGTTCCCGCCTTATTTCTTTTCGAGGAGTTTTTCGAAGGCCGCTTCGTCGAGCACGGCCACGCCGAGCGACTGCGCCTTGGCGAGTTTCGATCCTGGGTCTGCGCCGGCAACTACGTAGTCGGTTTTTTTGCTGACCGATGAAATCACTTTCCCGCCATGCGAGGCGACCAGTTGGCCAGCCTCTTCGCGCGAATATTTTTCCAGGGTGCCGGTGAACACGAAGGACTTTCCGGCCAGCCGTGAGCTGACTGGCGCGCGCCGTTCTTCCTTCATGCGCACGCCTTTTTCGCGCAAACGCTCAATCAATTTGCGATTGGCTTTTTCCGAGAAAAAATCCGCCACGCTCGCCGCGACCTTCGGGCCAATTTCATTTACTTCCATTAATTCTTCGGGAGAGGCGTCCGCGATTTTCTCCAGCGAGCCAAAATGCTCTGCCAGCAATTGCGCGGTGCGTTCACCGACAAAACCAATACCGAGACCGTAAATCAAGCGCGACAATTCGTTTTTCTTGCTCGCGGCGATCTCATCGAGCAGATTCTGCGCCGATTTTTCCGCCATGCGTTCGAGCGCGGCAAGGTCCTCGAGCTTCAGCGCGTACAAATCGGCGAAATCCTTGACAATTCCCTTCTCCACCAGCTGGTCCACCAGTTTCTCGCCCAGGCCGTCGATATTCATTGCGTGACGCGAGGCAAAATGAATCAGCGATTCGCGGCGTCGTGCGGGACACATCGCATTCACGCAGCGATACGCCACTTCGCCTTCCACGCGATGAACGCGCGTTCCGCATTCCGGACATTTCCCCGGCACAACGACCGGCTTCTCTTCCTTCCCGTGCTTCAGGACTTTCAGCACGTGAGGAATGACGTCGCCCGCACGCTCAACCACCACCGTGTCGCCTTCGTGAATGTTCAGCCGCGCGACTTCGTCCATGTTGTGCAGCGTGGATTTGCTTACCGTGACGCCGCCAATCGGCACGGGCTCGAAAAAAGCCACTGGCGTGAGGGTGCCAGTGCGGCCCACATTGAATCCGATGGTGCGCACCAACGTGGTACCCTGCCGCGCCGCCCACTTGAACGCAATCGCCCAGCGTGGCGCCTTTGACGTGTAGCCGAGCTCGTTTTGCAGCCCAACGTCATTTACTTTCACCACCACGCCGTCGATTTCGTACGGCATTTTGTCGCGCTTCGCTTCCCATTTTGTGCAGTACTTCTCGACCTCCTCTATGCCGTCGCACACCTCGAAATCGGCGCTCGCGCGGAAGTGCAAATGCTTCAGCGCTTCCAAACATAGCGAGTGTTTCTTGAGCGGCGCGCGCGTTCCGTGCAGCAGGTAATATGCGAAGAAGTCCAGCCTGCGCGAAGCCGTGATCGAGGGATCAAGCACGCGCACAGCGCCCGCTGCCGCGTTGCGTGGATTGGCAAAGCGCTTTCCACCGGTGGCTTCCTGCTGGCGATTCAATTCTTCGAATGCGGCGCGCTTCATCATTGTTTCGCCGCGGACTTCAAGGTCTGCGGGCAGGCCCAGCTTCTTCAAGGCATTGGCATCCAAGCCCAGGGGAATCGAGCGAATGACCTTCACATTCGCGGTGACGTCCTCGCCGGTCTGACCGTCACCCCGCGTCACACCACGCACCAGCACGCCTTTTTCGTAAATCAGCGCCAGACTCAAGCCGTCGAATTTGTGCTCAGCGACATATTCGAGCTTGTCGCGGCCGGTCAGCTCCCTTGCGCGCCTGTCGAATTCGCGCAGCTCCTCGAACGAAAGCGCGTTGTCGAGGCTCATCATCGGCCGCGCGTGGCGATACGTTTGAAATCCCGCGCGCGGCGCGCCACCGACTCGCTGCGTCGGCGAATCGGGCGTGATGAATTCCGGATGCTCGGCTTCGATGGCTTTGAGTCTGCGAACCAGTTTGTCGAATTCCGCGTCGGAAATTTCCGGCGCATCCAGCACGTAGTAGAGATGCTCGTGCTTGCGAATCTGCTCGCGCAGCTTTTCGACTTCCCGGCTTAGAGTGGCGCTGGAGGCCATGCGTTCTGCCATTCTCCGTTCGCAACGAGCATCGCTGTTCTTTCCGTGTCAGCTAGGCGAGATATTATACAATGCGAGTTTTGAAACCCGCTCGCGCGAGTCGACATTTGCGGCCAGAAACCTGCGAAATTCGCAACGCAGCCATCGTTTACAACCCGACCAGCGGGCGCAGCCGCTCGCGCAGGCTTCACGCCATTGAACACGCGGCGCGAATCTTGCGTGAAGCGGGAATCGACGCAGGCCTGTTGCCCACCACCTGCTCAGGCTCTGCCACTGAGCTTGCGCGCGACGCAGTTCGCCGCGGCTGCGAAATGATTGTTGCCTGCGGCGGCGACGGCACCATCAACGAAATCGTCAACGGGATCGCAGGCACGCAAACGCCGCTTGCCGTGCTTCCCGCGGGCACTGCCAATATCCTCGCGAAAGAGCTGGGCATTCCCTGGAACATCCCGGCGGCAGCGCGCCTGATTGCCAAAGGCAAGCATGTCCGCGTCGCGCTTGGCGCAGCTACCTGGCCACAGAATGGGGGAGCGGCAGAAGGGCCTACCGTGCCCACCGAGCGCTACTTTCTCTGTGTCGCGGGCGCCGGGCCGGACGGGGCTATCGTTCACGGCGTTGACACTACTCATAAGCTCCGCGTCGGCATGCTGGCTTATTGGCTCGAAGGATTCCGGCAATTTCTCACTTATCCGTTTCCGCATTTTCGCGTGGCCTCGGCGGAAAAAGAGCTGCCCGCCAGCCTCATCGTTGTGGGCAGAACGAAACACTACGGTGGGCCTTTTCGCATTACGACGGGAGCCAGTCTCTTTGAAGATCAATTCGAAATCGTGGCATATGCGGGCCGCAGCCGCTTCATGTTGATGTTGTGCTTGCCGGCTGTATGGCTGGGCCGGCTGCACCGCATGCGCGGAATCCACGTGTGGAAGACAGCACAACTGACTTGTGTGCCTGCCGCGGAGTGCGAAATTTTTTCGCAATTGGATGGCGAACCAGCGAGCGCTCTTCCTGTCGAGTTTCGCATTTTGCCTGATGCGCTCACACTGGTGGTGCCAACAAACTCGGATTCAGATGTTTGATTTCACCATGATGCAAGGGTTTGGTGAGCTGGTTTTTCGGATCCTTCGGCGTGCGACTACAGGAGCGATGAATGGACCCATTTACACACGCGCTAACGTCTGTGGCCCTTGACCGCGCGGGTCTGCGCCGCGTCAGCCGTTCCGCGATGGCTATTCTCGTCGTTTCCGGCGTGGGAGCAGACTTGGACCTGCTTACCTACTTCAGCGGCGCGGGCGCCTATTTTCATTACCACTATGCATTGCTGCACTCGATTCTCAGCAGCGCCATCCTCGTTTTTCTTATCGCGGCGGCATTCTGGAAATTCGACCGGCGCGCTAAGCTGCCACCGCTGCGATTCTCGCGTGTGTTTCTTTTGTGCCTGATTGGCGTAGGCATCCATCTCCTGCTCGATTTCCTCGGCGCGGAAGGCGTTCAGCTACTATGGCCATTTCGCATGAGATGGTTTTCCGCGGACTGGCTGCCGGAAATCGATCCATGGATTATTGGCATATTGCTCGTGGGATGCTTGCTTCCGGCGCTCTTTCGACTAATCACCGAGGAGATCGGCGGGCGCAAGAAAACTCAGACAGTCTCGGCGGGCGCGCTGGTCGCGCTTGTCCTCATGGCCATCTACATCGGCGGCCGCGCGATGCTGCATCACACCGCGATGCAAACGCTGATGGCTCACGACTATCACGGCGCCGCTCCTCTCGTCGCTGGAGCCTTCCCCGATTCCACTTCGCCGCTTCTCTGGCGCGGCGTCGTTGCCACCACAAATACAATCGAAGTGGTCAGCGTTCCGCTAGGGCCGGCGGGCACATTTGACGCTATGTCCAGCCTGACGCATTACAAACCGCCAAGTTCTCCAGTTCTGAACGCAGCCCATCGCGCGCCGCTGGCCATGCAATTTTTGCATTACGCGCGCTTCCCTCTCGCGGATTTGCAGACAATCCCGGGCGGCGCGATTATCACGTTGCGTGACTTGCGGTACGAGCAGGATTCGCCTTCGCCGGCAAACATGCGCGCGGTGATTCAGTTGGACAATGCTTTGCGCCTGCAAGACGAGCACATGGAATTTCCATCCGTGTCTTCGCCCAGATAGCCAAGCGCAGCGCGCCTTTTCCTAGCCATTCTCTTTCCCCGGCTTCAACAGCCATCGCGTTAACGCGTAAATCGCGCCAATCAGCACAAGCGGCACCACAATCGACAATGTTCTGTTCTGTATCATCATGTCCTCAACGGCGTGCCCATACTTCATCGCGAGAATTCCTTCGAGGGCATAGCGCAGGCCGCGTCCCACCAGGACGCCAAGGATGAACGTGCGCAGCGGGACCTCAGCAACACCCTCGGCGATCACAAACGCTTTGAAGGGCATGGGAGGCGGCAGAATCGCCGGCAGAATCACGCTCAAAAATGCATGACGTTGTACGAGCTTCTGAATGCGACCGGGCGGCTTTGAGCCGTGCCTTCTGCGATACGCCGACCCGCCTTTTTTCGAAAGAATGTAAAGCCAGATGCATCCCGAGAGCGAGCCCGCGGTCGCCATCAAGGCGTAGTACGGCATTCGAACAGGCCGTTGGATCACAAACTCCATGTACAGCAGGTCAGTGATAAATGGAAACGACAGAACCGATGAATCCAGAAATGAAATAACAAAGAGTCCCGCGCCGCCGGAGATGCTGACAATCCGCGCGAGCCATTTGGGAATTTTCGGCGCTTTCACTGAGTGAACGCCTTCCATGAAATCAAGCCGGGCATTGTAGCAGAGATGCTACAGAGCGCCCGCGCAGAGCTACCATCCTGGAGCGGTTTCTGTCCAGGCCGCGGAAGTGGTTCTCTTGTCGCAGGAGAAAACTGGGCTATACTGGTCCTTCGACTGTGCGTCAGACAGCTCTTCCTGAGGAGAATTCACATGAACAGTGCTAGAAAGTTTGCTTTCTTCGCGGCCGCCGTTTTCGCGTTTGCAATTTTTGCTTCTCCGCTTTCCGCGCAGCAGGACAAAAGTAAGCGTCCAAGCCCTCCGGCGAGCGCGCAGTGCACCTTCGCTGATGGCAAGACGTTGAAGGTGGACTACTCGAGCCCGCGCATGCGCGGACGAAAAATCTACGGCGGACTGGTCCCGTATGGGCAAGTTTGGCGCGTCGGCGCAAATGAAGCCACCACATTTGTTACCGATGCTGACCTGATGGTCGGCGACAAAACCGTGCCGACGGGCGCTTATACCCTGGACGCAATTCCTGAACCCGGCAAGTGGACGCTGATTATCAGCAAGAAAACCAAAAACGATAAAGGCGACCCGGTCTGGGGTATTCCTTACCCCGGTGCACAATATGACTTTACGCGGGTGCCCATGGAGGTTTCGAAGCTCAAGACGCCGCTCGAGGACTTCACCATCTCGTTTGCGCACACTAACGACGGCTGCTCGATGCAGTTCGATTGGGACACTACGCGAGCGACCATCCTGATCCGCGAAAAGAAGTAGGCGGAGCCCATTGCTTTAAGCCGATTGACCGTTTCACCGGGAGGCAATTGTTGATCTGGAGGTCGACCGCGGCCAAGTTTCTAATCGATAACTTCTGAAATTAGAATCGAGGCTAAGTTATTGAAAACAAAAGACGGCTGCTGTTTCTAATCGACAATAATTCGGTGCTTTTGTATTTTACCAAGCGCAGGGTTTCTGCTCCTAAGCGCGGGGTTGACGAATCCGCCAAATCCTGTTACAAACGCTTGTTTCTAGTATGTCTGCATTTGAGCCTGTACGGCTCGTCATGAGGAGTCCCATCGCAGGCAGTTCGTTTTCGGGGAGCGGAAGTCGTTCGCCAGACGTGTGTAAACAGGAGGAGTGCTAATGAGTAAGTGGCTCGCAGGCGCTTTTTCGCTACGAGGCCGGTTTGCCGATGCGGCAGGCGCCGCGTCGAAGGGCGCGATTAGCATCGCGTCGAAAAAGACGGGCGCGTTGAGCGCCACATTGAAAAAAGCAGGCGCATTGACCGCCGCGATCACCATGCTGACCGCCGTTGCGCGCGCGCAAACCGCTCCCGAAGCTGCGGGCGGCGAAGCCAATCTGAAAGTTCCCGATCTCACCAAAGTGCAATTCCTCGGCGTTAACGGGCACAACCTGCTGCTGTGGGGGATTTTGTTCTGCGTGTTTGGACTGTTTTTTGGCATGGCGATTTATGTGCGGCTCAAGAATCTTCCTGTGCACCGCTCGATGCGCGAAATGTCCGAGACGATTTGGGAGACCTGCAAGACCTATCTGATCGCTCAGGGAAAATTCCTGCTGTTGCTGGAATCTTTCATCGCGGTGATCATTATTTTATATTTCGGCCTGCTGCTGCATTATGCAGCGATCAAAGTCATCATAATTCTGGCCTTCAGCGTTCTGGGAATTGGCGGCAGTTACGGCGTCGCCTGGTTCGGAATTCGCGTGAACACTTTCGCCAATTCCCGCACCGCGTTCGCCAGCCTTCCCGGCAAGCCGTTCCCCGTTTATCGCATACCGCTGCGCGCGGGCATGAGCGTCGGCATGATGCTGGTCAGCGTCGAACTGCTGATGATGCTTTTCATTCTGCTTTTCATTCCCGGCGACTATGCTGGGCCGTGCTTCATCGGATTCGCCATCGGCGAATCACTGGGCGCCGCTGCGTTGCGCATCGCCGGCGGTATTTTCACGAAGATTGCGGATATAGGCGCGGACCTGATGAAAATCGTTTTCAAGATCAAAGAAGATGACGCGCGCAACCCTGGTGTGATTGCCGACTGCACCGGCGATAACGCGGGTGACTCGGTTGGCCCGAGCGCGGATGGCTTCGAGACTTACGGCGTGACGGGCGTGGCGCTCATCGCATTTATCTTAGCCGGCGTCACAAATTCTGTCGTTCAAGTCCAGATGCTGGTGTGGATTTTCGTGATTCGCGTCGCCATGCTGGCGGCCGCCGCAGGCGCATACTTTTTGAACGATGTAATTGCCAAAGCGAAGTATAACCACGTGGATAAAATGAATTTCGAGGCCCCGCTCACTTCGCTGGTCTGGATCACTTCGATTCTGTCCATCGCGCTAACGTTTCTCATCTCTTATTTCATCATTCCCGACATTGGCCGCGACCCGAGTCAGTGGTGGAAGCTTTCCATCATCGTCTCCTGCGGCACGCTCGCCGGCGCCGTGATTCCCGAACTGGTGAAGGTGTTCACTTCGACCGAATCTCGGCACGTTCAGGAAGTGGTGCGGTCCGCGCAGGAAGGCGGAGCATCGCTGGACATTTTGTCGGGCTTCGTGGCCGGCAATTTCTCGGCCTACTATCTGGGACTTACCATGCTCGTGCTGATGGCCATCGGCTATTTGGTCAGCCTGCATGGGCTTGAGCACCTGATGGTCGCGGCGCCTGTCTTTGCCTTTGGCCTCGTCGCCTTCGGATTTTTGGGCATGGGGCCAGTGACCATCGCGGTTGATTCTTACGGCCCGGTCACGGATAACGCGCAATCAATTTATGAGCTTTCCTTGATCGAGCAAATTCCCGACATCAGCCAGGAATTGCAGAGAGATTTTCGCGTCACGCCGAATTTTGAGCGCGCCAAAGATATGCTCGAAGCAAACGACGGCGCGGGCAACACCTTCAAAGCCACGGCGAAACCGGTGCTCATCGGTACCGCGGTCGTCGGCGCCACCACCATGATTTTCTCCATCATCATGTTGCTGACGAACCGGCTCACCGAAAACGTCGCCAAACTTTCCCTGCTCCACGCGCCCTTCGTCCTGGGCATCATCGCCGGCGGTTCGATGATTTACTGGTTCACAGGCGCGTCCACGCAGGCGGTGACCACCGGTGCGTATCGCGCGGTGGAATTCATCAAAGCAAATATACGGCTGGAGGGGGTAGAAAAAGCGTCCCTCGCCGACAGCAAGAAAGTGGTGCAGATTTGCACGCAATACGCGCAAAGAGGAATGCTGAACATTTTCATCGCCGTCTTTTTCGCGGCGCTTTCGTTCGCGTTCGTCGAGCCGTTTTTCTTCATCGGCTATTTGATCTCTATTGCCATGTTCGGGCTTTTCCAGGCGATCTTCATGGCCAACGCCGGCGGCGCGTGGGACAACGCAAAAAAAATCGTGGAAGTCGAGCTCAAGCAGAAGGGCACGGCATTGCATGATGCTACGGTGATTGGCGACACGGTTGGCGATCCATTCAAGGACACATCGTCGGTCGCGCTGAACCCGGTGATCAAGTTCACGACGCTTTTTGGACTGCTTGCCGTGGAGCTGGCGGTGCAGCTCACGGCGCAAACGGGCGGGGGGCTGACGCATATTCTCGCAGCCATATTCTTCGCGATTTCGTTCTTCTTCGTTTATCGGTCGTTCTATGGGATGCGCATCAAATCAGCGCGGGACGAAGCAAGCACCGAACCCGAACCGGTACAGCGTAGCGCGTAAACAGGAAGCCGCGGCAACGCTTTAGCAAAGGCAAGAATGGAAGCGGAGAGGTGTGGATTCGCGCTGGGACGCGGTCACATCTTGTAGGGGCCCAGGTCCTCGTCGTTTAAATTCTGCAGCCAGCGCTTCAGTTCTTCATTGGTGGTCTTTTCCGTGCCGGCGTCGGAATTCTGCGAACTCTTAAAAACCTTCTCCTCCACGTAAATGGGGCAGTCCAGGCGCAGGGCCAGCGCGAGAGCGTCACTGGGGCGCGAGTCCATGGACATCATCTGGCCGGCGCGCTCCATCCAGATTAGCGCGTAAAAAGTGTCGTCCTTCAATTCGCTGACGACCACTTTCTGCACGTGAACATCGAGGCCCAGCAAGACATTCTTCAGCAGGTCGTGCGTCATGGGACGCGGCGTCTGCACTTTTTCAATTTCGAGAGCGATGGCGTTCGCTTCATAAATTCCCACCCAAATGGGCAAAGTGCCAGCGCCTTGCACAGCCTTGAGGACCACAACTGGCATATTGGTCAGCGGATCCATCATTAATGCGCGGACTTTGACTTCACGTTCCATGGGGCTTGCAGCCAGTTGCATCCGACCCTGGCTCAGACGCTGCGATAAGGCATCCTTCCTGCGGCGCAGAAGCTCCTCAGCCTCTCGCACCTTCTCCTCTAGTTCTTCGATTCGCATCGTGGGGCGCTGCGATAAGGCATCCTTCCTGCGGCGCAAAAGCTCCTCGGCCTCCCGAACCTTCTCTTGCAGTTCTTCGATTCGCTCCATGGGGCCCTCCCTTGCGGACCGGGTTAACCGAGGTGCGCGCCGACGAGGCTGTTCGGCCCGGCTCCGGTGATCTCCACTTGACAGTATTGTCCCAGAAGATTTTCGCTGGGTGAAGTGAAATTTACGATGCGATTGCTTGTAGTTCTTCCCGACCACTGGCCGCGGGACTGGTGACGCGCGTCAACGAGCACCTCAAATTCCTGGCCCGGAAAGCTTTGATTTCGGGTTAGCTGAATTTCGCGCTGGCGCTGCTGCAAAACCGCGAGGCGCTGGCTCTTGATTTCTTCGGGAACTGCATCCAGCATATCTTTCGCAGATGTGTTGGGACGCGGGGAATATTTGAAAGCGAAAACCCCGTCAAATTTCACTTCGTCAAGAAGGGACACCGTTTCCTCGAACTCGGTTTCACTCTCGCCGGGAAATCCGACGATGATATCTGTGGTGATGCTGGAAGGACGCCGAGCGTCACGAATCCAGGAGATTTTTTCGAGGTAACGTTCGCGCGTGTACGTGCGCAGCATCTTTTGAAGCACACGATTCGAGCCGGATTGAACGGGAAGATGAATGTGGTCGCAAATTATAGGCGTGGCATCGATGGCTTTGACGATTTCGCGCGTGAAATCGTTGGGATGCGACGTGGTGAATCGCACGCGGCGAATTCCGGGAACGGCAGCGACGGCGGAAAGCAATTCCGCGAAATTCATGCGGGCCGGCGAAGGATCGCGATACGAATTCACGGTTTGGCCGAGGAGTTGGACTTCGGTGAAGCCACTTTCCACCAGACGCTTCACTTCGTTGAGCACAGAAGCGCTGGTTCGGCTGCGCTGGGGGCCGCGCGTGTGCGGAACCACGCAGTAGGAACACGCGTAATCGCAGCCCTCGATGATGGTGAGGTAGGCGCGGAAGGGATGGTCGCGGCGTGTGACATCGGTCTCGAAGGTTTCATCGGTGTCCAAGTCTAGCCCGGTGACGCGCGAGTTCCCTGCTTCCAGCTCAGCGAGCATTTCCGGCAACTTGCGGTAACTGGGTGAACCGCAGACCATGCGCACCCACGGAGCCCGCTTGAAAATCTGCTCGCCTTCCTGCTGTGCAACGCAGCCGAGGACGCCGACGATTTTATTTTCTCCGCGTGGCCCGCGAAAATCGCCGAGACGAGTGAAGACCTTTTGCGCAGCTTTTTCACGAATGCTGCAAGTATTGAACAGAACCATGTCCGCGGAATCAGCAGATTGGACCTGGCGATAACCCCGAGCAAGGAGCACGCCGGCAACTTTCTCGGAATCGTGGACATTCATCTGGCAGCCGAAAGTTTCAATGAAAAAGGAGGGAGCTTTCGGAGCGCCGGAATTGGCGAGCGGGCCAGTTTGGCCGCCGAGGAGCATTGCGAGAGGAATGTCGATACCTGAAGCCATAGCCAACTCAAAGTCTAACACAGGGCATCTGAACGCGCAGGCTGGCGAATTCCGATGAAAATGTGTCGTTATAGATAACAGCAAAGCTAGATTGCGGGCGATTCATTTGACCGACCCTAGGGCCTATGCTACGGTAATTTTTCGAGTTTTGAGGATGCTTCCTCCGAGGAGAAAAACATTTCGTACGTCGCGGTAATACTGGTTGGACGGCTGGGGACGGTCTTCCTTCAGACGGGCTGGGTGGCGCGAACTGTTCTGCTGATTCTGCTGTTCCTCTCGCTTTTTTCCTGGGCCATCATTTTCCAAAAATACCGGTTGTTCGCGGTCGCCGAGCCACGCACGCGGAGATTCATGCAGCTTTTCCGCACCGGCCGCGGACTGCCAGACCCCAACACATTGCGCGCGGGATCGAGCGGCTCACCATTCGTGAGCGTTTATGACGCGGGTTACCGGGAGCTGGAGGCGCAGCTTTCTGGAGGAAATCCGCATCCTACTGGAAAGCTGAAAAATCCCCGCGCCGTACTGGTGGAAATGCAACTGGCATCGACAGATGAAGTGCGGCAGATGGAAAGCTGGATGCCCTGGCTGGCGACGATTGGCTCGATTGCCACATTTATCGGGCTTTTCGGAACGGTCTGGGGCGTGATGGACGCTTTCGCGGGCTTGGGCGAAGCGGGCCAATCGAGTTTGCGCGCGGTAGCGCCCGGAATTGCCGACGCGCTGATTACCACGGCGGCGGGGCTTTTCGCAGCCATCCCGGCGGTGATCGCGTACAACATTTATTTACACCGCATTCGCGATTTCGCGCTGCGGATGGACAATTTTGCGACGGAGTTCGTAAGCAAAATCGAAACGCTCTATACCTGATTGCTATGGCGCAAATACAAAAACAGGCAGGCGGGACCCTTTCGGATATCAATATTGTCCCGTTTGTCGACGTGATGCTTGTGCTGCTGGTGATTTTCATGATAACCGCGCCGCTGCTGGAGTCGGGAATTCAAGTAAACCTTCCACAAACAAAGACGGTAAAAGAAATTACCCAAGCGCAGATCATCGTGACGATTGACCGGGCCCAGCGGCTCTATCTGGGCAAAGAGCCAGTGAACATTCATCAAATCGGGCAGAAGGTGTTGGCGCAGGACAAAGACGTGGCGCATACGCCGGTTTACGTGCGCTGCGACGAGGCAGTGCCGTTTGGCACGTGGGCCATGGTCGTGGATACATTGCGGCAGTCCGGCATCAACAACATAAGCGTGGTGACCAAGCCACTCCATGGCGGTCCGCGCACACAGTGAAATGGAAATCACCTTTCCGCATCAATCCGCTCCCAAATTCAAGGCCCAATGGGGCTATTCGGTGATGTTTCACGTGATTTTGTTTGGCGCGTTGGTTTCTTCGGCGGTGTTTTCCCGTCAAGGGCAGACCTGGGGTGGAGCTGGAGGCCAGGGGACAATTAACATTAACTTAGTGGGAGCTGTGCCGGCGATTCCGCTGCCCAAGCCCGACGTGGTGACGAATAACCGCGTCGTGGACACCACCAAGGGGCTTTATCAGACTGAAGTACAGCCGAAGCTGCCGCCTGAGCCTGAGCTAAAGGTGCAGCCGCCTCCGGATGAATCGAAGGCGATCTTTTTGCCAAAATTCGACAAGTACAAACAGCCAGAATATTTGGGCAAGCCGTCGAAGGCGCTGCCGAATCCGATTCCGCCGCCGAAGAATGCGATTCCCTACGGGAATGGCGGAGCGCCGCAGGTGCCGACGTCGACGTTCATGCTGAATGAAAGCACGCGGGGCGGCATGGGAATTTCGGGAAGCAGTGGCGGGAGCTTCGGCTCGCAATTTCCGTGGTACGTGGAGGCGGTGCAGCGGCGCGTGAGCAGCAACTGGTTGCAGTCGACGGTCGACCCGACAGTGTCGTTTGCGCCGCGGTGCATTGCGACGTTCACGATTTTGCGCGATGGCACGGTGACGAACATTCAGATCACGCAATCGAGCGGGAACCAATCCGTGGATATGTCGGCAGTGCGGGCGATTCAAAGCTCGAGTCCGCTGGACCATTTGCCGGCTGGATATCGCGGATCTTCGGTGAACGTGGAGTTTTGGTTCGATTTTCACAGGCAATAGGCAAGAGTTGGCACCGAGCGGGCACGTTGCAATGAACGTTGCTACACTCGCCGCCAAATAAGGGACAGGGCATAGGGATGAAGAGAATCATTGAGATTTGCACGGTAGCCGCAGCGCTGGCGATCTTCGCCGCGCCGCGCGGGTTTGCGCAGAACTCGCAGGATTGGTTCAAGACCGGTACGGGGCTCGGCGTGCAGAAGGTGCGGCTTGCGGTGCCGCAATTTGCCGCGCGGAATGCGCAGACTACGCCGCTCGAGCAAGTATTTCATCAAGTGCTGATGGACGACCTGACCTATTCGGGCATCGTGGACATGGTAAGTCCGAGTTTTTACCCGTTAAACGCGCCCAGCGTGCCGAATGAGCTGCAGGCGCAACAATGGAGCCAGGCGCCTGCGAATGCCATGATGGTAGCGTTTGGGAATTTAACGGCAACGGGCAATTCCCTTTCGCTGGCGGGCTACCTTTACGATGTGCGGCAAACGCCATCGCTTTCGATCCTCGAAAAAATCTATAATGGCGCCGCCACGCAGGACGGCGCGCGGCAAGTTGCCCATCAGTTTGCTGATGATATTATCTCGCGGCTGAGCGGCGGCGTTCCGGGGATCGCGGAGTCGAAGATTGCGTTTGTGAGCAATCGCAGCGGGCACAAAGAAATCTGGGAGATGGACTACGACGGAGCGAATCAGCAACAGTTGACACATCTAGGGACTATTTCGCTGACACCGCGATGGTCGCCGGACGATTCGCATATCGCGTTTACGTGCTTCGAGTCATATCGCAAAGTTATTTCTGCGCAGATTTGCATGTATTCGATGCTGACCAATCATGTGGGTTATTTCCCGCGCTTCCCCGGCACGAATTCGTCTCCAGCGTGGTCTCCCGATGGAAACGAACTGGCGTTCATGGCCAGCGTGAATGGCGATCCGGAAATTTACGTCTCGGATCCTTCCGGACGCAACATGCACCGGCTGACGTACGCGCTGGGAGTGAGCACCGAGCCAACCTGGAATCCAAAAACGGGGAACCAGATCATATTTGTGAGCGATCGCGCCGGTCTGCCGGACTTATTCGAAATGAATTCGGACGGATCGAATGTGCAGAAGATACCGCTTTCTGCGGCAACGGGCGTGGCTGCGGCAGATTTGCCTGCGACGGGATATGTGGTCGATCCAACATGGTCGCCCAACGGCGAATTGATCGCGTTTAGCTGGCGCAGGCCAGCGGGAAATTACGATATCTACGTGATGGACCTGGCGAGCCATCAACTGATTGAGTTGACGCGCGATTCAGGGCAGAATGAGCGGCCTAGCTGGGCTCCGGACGGACGGCACATTGTGTTTCAATCGACACGCAGCGGCTCGCTGCAGGTATGGTCAATGCTGGCGGATGGAAGCGAGGCGCGGCAACTGACGACGGCAGGCGCAAACGAGTCGCCGAACTGGTCGTGGCACTAAATGGGCATTAGGCCGGCGCTAAGAGGGATTCGATTCAAATTAGACCGGGCTGATCGGCGGTGAATTAGTATCATGCGGCGCCGCAAACTGAGAATTGTGCGGGGCCAGGGCTGTGTGGGCGCGAATCAAGGGTTAATTCATCGCTCATACAAATGATCTTTTTGAAGTCGGCCAGAGTTCAGTTGTGTTATTGAAGTGTGTTCTGAAATGGAAGATTTTTCTGAACGGTTGAATTATTTTGCTTTGAATGGGTGCCCTAGTTCCATGAAACACTATCCTAAATATATCGGCCCTGATCTGTTCTTCTCGCGCAGCCCAGGGCGCGAAGGAGGAATTGGAATGCAGAGCAGTACTGTTCGCAGAGTCACGCTTCTTGTCGGGATGTTCACGACGTTGGCTTTTCTCGGCGCCTGCAAGAAGAAACAACAACCACCGCCGGCGCCACCGCCGGAGACTGCGCAGCCAGCCGCAGCGCAACCGACGGTGACACTTAACGCTTCGTCTACATCAATTCAATCCGGGCAAAGCACCACGTTGAATTGGACGTCAACAAACGCGAGCGACCTGGATTTGCAGCCGGGCGTGGGCAAAGTCGCAGCAGAAGGCTCGACGAACGTCAGCCCGACGCAAACGACTACTTATACCATCACGGCAACTGGTCCAGGCGGCACGGCAACAGCAAATGTCGAAATAACCGTTTCAGCACCCGCACCGGCGCAAGAGCAGGCCGCTCCGAATGTGGCCGATTTGTTCAATCAAAACGTCAAGGATGCGTTCTTTGATTACAACAAATCAGAAATTCGCGGAGACGCGCGGGACGCGCTGCAAAAGGACGCCGAATTTTTGCGTTCGTATCCGCAAGTCAGCGTGACCATCGAAGGGCATTGCGACGAGCGCGGGTCAGAGGAGTACAACCTCGGCCTCGGGCAGCGGCGAGCGGACGCAGCGAAGCAGTACCTTGTTTCGCTCGGAATCTCCGCCGATCGCATCAAAACAATGAGCTGGGGCAAAGAGCATCCCTTCTGCACGGAGCACAATGAGACGTGCTGGCAGCAAAACCGGCGCGCTCATTTTGTGATGGCCCAGCAACAGTAGTATTCTGCAATCAGGCTAGGGCGCTGCGGCGATGGCTGCGGCGCCCCGGCGCAATATCAGGGAGGTTGATCATGCGTGCGAAAACTGTCGTCCTCTTTTTGGCAGTCCTTCTTCTGGGAGCGATGGGCGGAGCCATGCTCGCGCCGCCGGCGGCCGACGCTGTCTCGCGAGAAATCATCCAGATTCAGCAGACGGTGAATGAAATTTTACAGAACCAGCAGGACCTCCGAACCGATTTGGACACGAAGACTGCATCTATGCAGACGCTAGTGCAGCAGTCACTGGATGCGTCAAACCATTTGAGCCAGACGATGGGCGCGCTGCAAAAGACTTTGCAGGATGCGTCGGCGAACAATGGCGCCAACAACAATTCGATCGCGCAGCAAATGCAGGGCGTCTCTGACAACATGCAAGACATGCAGGCGCGCATCCAGAAGCTTGCGCAGCAGATGACGGATATGCAGAACACACTGCAGCAAATCAATGCGCATGTGTCCTCCAGTCCGGCGCCAGCGCCGTCAACGGGCGCTAATCCGGGCGCGTATGGCGAACAGAATCCGGGCGGGAACCCCGGACCGGCTCCGGCGACTCCGGACAGCCCAACGCAGGTGCCGACGGCAACGCAGCAACCCGGGCCCTCGAGCCTTCAGCCGATTTCAGGCGACACGTTGTATTCGAACGGAGTGCGCGATTTGAACAGCGGACATTATGACCTAGCGCACCAGGAATTCCGCGATTATCTGAAGAGTTTTCCGGATGGCCCTTTTGCGGCCAACGCACAGTTCTACCTTGGGGAGATTGCCTATGCGCAGGGCCATTACGAATCGGCAATCTCGGCATATGACAAGGTCATTGTGAATTACCCGCGCAGTTCCAATGTGGCGCCATCAATGCTGGAAAAAGGGCGCGCGCTGATCCAGACGCACAAAACAGCCAGCGCGGCACGAGAATTTCGCGAGCTAATGCGGAAGTTTCCTGGATCGGACGAAGCCAGAAAGGCCCAGTCCGCTCTGAACAGCATTTCGCCCTCACGATAATCCGCGGCCCGGAAGGTACGGGACTACGTTTCATTCTGCCCCGCTTCAGGTATACTTCCCGCATTAAATTTCCAGTGGAAAGTGCGAGGACTTTTGCATGTCAGTGAACAAAGTGATTCTGGTTGGAAGGCTGGGGCGCGATCCGGAAACGCGGTTCACCGGCGCAGGCCAGGCGGTTGCGAACTTTTCGGTTGCCACGGACGAATCCTATAAGAGCCGGACGGGCGAACGACAGAAGCGTACGGAGTGGCACAAGATCGTCGTCTGGGGCAAACAGGCGGAAATTGCCCAGCAGTACCTGAAGAAGGGTTCGCTGGTCTTTATCGAAGGACGCATCCAAACGCGAGAATGGCAGGATAAAGAGGGCCAGAAACGGACGAGTTTCGAGATTGTAGCTACAAATTTCCGGATGCTGGGAGGCCGCACCGAAGGAGCAGCGGCGGGCATGGGAGGCGGCGCCGCGTCGCAGGGGGCGGAACATGAGCCTATAGGCGCAGAGGACATGTCCGGACCTGAACCGCAAATCTCCGATGAGGATATTCCGTTTTAATTTTTATAGTTATAGAAGTGCTACTTTTGCTCTGGGCTTCCCTGCTCCGCTTCCAGCGCATCTTCTGCGTCCTCATCCGCTGTGGATTTCAACGTAGGCAGAACGAGCCGGGCAATCAAGCGTTTTTGGATGCGCGTGTCGCGGCGCATCTTGCCGTCGCGAAACTCGAGGGCGCGCTGCGCGTAGGCGGCAATATCGGGCTCGTGGGTCACCAGGACGACAGTAAGGCCCTCATCTTCATTAAGCCGCTGCAAAATGTCCATGATCTCGACGCTGGTGCGGCTGTCGAGGTTCCCCGTAGGTTCGTCAGCGAGCAGAATCGAGGGATGATTGACAAGCGCGCGAGCGATAGCAACGCGTTGCTGCTGTCCTCCTGAGAGTTGCGCAGGATGGTGCATGGCGCGGTCGGCAAGGCCAACACGTTCGAGCGACTGTTTGGCGCGCGCGACACGCTCTTCCGGCGGAATTCCAGCGTATAAAGTAGGCAATTCGACGTTTTCGAGCGCTGTGGTGCGCGACAGCAGGTTAAACTGCTGAAAAACGAACCCTATTTTGCGATTGCGAATATGCGCCAACTCAACTTTGCTAAGTTTCGAAACGTCTGTCCCATCGAGCAGATAACGACCTTTCGTAGGACGGTCAAGACAACCCAGAATGTTCATCAGCGTGGATTTGCCGGAGCCGGATGCGCCCATGATGGCCACGAATTCGCCGCGCATGATTTCGAGGGTGACGCCGCGCAGGGCGTGGACCTGCACTTCGCCGAGGTCGTAGGTCTTGTGGACATTATCGAGGGCAATGACAGCGTCCGTTGAAGGCACTTTGGTAACTTCGGATTCTTCGGGAATGGTCGCTCCATATGTCATAGGATTCATTTCGGGCTCGCTGATTCCTGACGGTTATTTTTCGTGTTCCTGGTCGCGGCGCTTCAAGAAAGCATCGAATTTTGCGCGCTGATCGGGCGTCAATATAGCGCGAATATTCTGACGGCCTTGTTGGCGGACTTGATCGATTTTTGGATCCCATTCGGCGTCGCGCTGCGTGTACAGGGCGCGGAACTTGGAACGGTCGTCTTTGATGATGGCATCGAACTGCTTTTCCTGAGCCGGGGTCATCTGCAACTCGGCTTTCAAAGCCTTGATCACGCTGTGATGCTGGTTAGCAAGCACGTGGGCATCCCACATGTGTGTCCCTACAGAGCCGAGAGCGATGCCCAACACAAACAGGACGATCACTAATATGGCAGCTTTTCGTTTATCGGTCATGTTTATCGCTCAAAATGCATTTATCCTTCATAACGCTTAGCTCCAGCAACTATGGCTCGTATTGATGGTCGGCGATAGCCAACAACACATCGTCGCTATTGGCCGGGGCCGTTGAAACGGGCACGGTAAAAATATCAGGCTGCTGCGCGGAAACCGTGGTGACCTCAGCCGCAGGCATCTGATGGCTGACTCTGATTCCATAGGCGAACAGAAATGCCAGGGCGAGCGTCGCGGTGAAAGCAAGGCGCCACGCCAGAGCCTCAAAAGGCCGCCAGAAGGATCGCTGCTCTCGCATCCAGCGCTCCGCAACGTCAATGCGCGCCATTACCATGTGCGCAAATCCCGGACCGGGATCCGCGACCGGCTCAAAGGCGGACAAGAGCCTGGCCGAGATGCGCGCGTCGTCCAGCGCTGTTCGGCAATCGCCGCACGCGTCGAGATGCGCGCTCAAGCGCTCAGCCTCTGCGCGAGGAAGCTCGCCATTCAGATAGTCTTCGATAAAAGGTTCGAGCTTGCTGCAAGTTTCCCGATTATGTTCGGAGCTCATAGGTTTTCCGAACCTCCGCGTTTGCTGCTGTCATTCGTGGTATGAACAACTTTCCGGCGATAATTCGTAGCCAGACGCCGCCGAGCGCGAAATAGTCTGACTTTCACCGTGTTCACATTCAGACCCAGCATCTGGCCGATTTCCTCAACCGCGAAACCCTGCGCCTCTTTGAGCACGAGCATGGTGCGATCCTCTTCACTGAGGTCGCTGAGAAGGCGTTCCACGATTTCTCGCAGCTCCGCGCGTTCAGCCGCATTGCCGGCTTCAGCGCCGACGCTGACAAACTGCTCGACGTGCCGGGCTTGTTCCTCGCTTAAATCCGCCTCGTAAGTCAATGGCCGCACTTTCTTTTTTCTCAGATAATCCCAGCATTCGTTGACGGCAATCTTGTAAAGCCAGGTCGAGAATGCCGAGCGCATGTCGAAGCGACCAATCGAGATATAGGCCTTCAGAAAAACCTGCTGCGCCACATCTTCGATGTCTTCGCGCCGGCGCAAAATACCGCCAACTACCGCGCTGATGCGCTGCTGATGGCGGCGCACAAGCTCTTCAAAGGCCGTAGAAACGCCTTTCTGAGCTTGCATGACCAGTTCCCGGTCGTCCGGCTTGCCGGTCCGGGCTCTGGCCGAAACTGCAATCGCGGCTGTGCTTGCTGCCACGTATTTTGGGACGTTATCCATATGGATTCGGTTACATCCGTGTTTTACCGCGTTCCGCAGCCCACCGTGGCCTTTCAGTTAGCTCTTGCCCTAGTCAACCTTTCATGTAACAATCGTTTCATGATAATTGGAGAGCGTTTGCGCGTATTGCGCGAGTTCAAAAAACTATCTCAGGGCGACATCGAGAAACGTACCGGCCTCCTCCGGTGCTACATTTCAAGGGTGGAGAACGGCCACACAGTGCCGGCCATCGAAACCCTGGAAAAGCTGGCAAGAGCTATGGAAGTTCCGCTCTACCAGCTATTCTACGACGGAGAGGAGCCTCCTCAACTGCCAAATCTTCCCAAGCGTAAATCTTCGGACGATATTGCGTTCGGCAGCTCGGGGAAGGAGGCGCGCTTTCTCGGGCGTTTCCGGCAAGTTCTCGGGCGCATTGACGAAGCAGATCGCCGCCTTCTGTTCTATATGGCGCAGAAGATGGCCACCCGATAGGGCGACGCAATCTGCCTCGTACAAGCTGCTTATTCCCACTCGATAGTACTGGGTGGTTTTGAGCTGATGTCGTAGACTACCCGCGTGACACCGCGGACCTCGTTTACGATACGAACAGAGATTTTCTCGAGCACTTCCCAAGGAAGGCGTACCCAGTCCGCGGTCATGGCATCGTCGGACTTTACTACGCGCACAGCGATAGTGTATCCGTAGCTCCGGTAATCTCCCATCACTCCAACGCTTCGTATCGGCAGCAAAACCGCAAAAGCCTGCCAGGTGTCGCTATACAAGTCCGCTCTGCGAATTTCCTCAACAACGATGGCATCAGCGGCGCGGAGAATTTGAAGTTTTTCGGCGTCGATTTCGCCAAGCAGCCGCACAGCCAATCCGGGGCCGGGAAACGGATGTTTCATTATGATCTCGTCGGGAAGGCCAAGATCTCGGCCGATTTTTCGGACCTCATCTTTGAAAAGATCGCGCAGAGGCTCAACGAGTTCGAACGGGAGATCTTTTGGCAGGCCGCCCACGTTGTGGTGCGATTTAATGACCGCCGACGGTCCCTTCACGGAAACGGATTCAATAACGTCAGGGTAAAGCGTCCCCTGCACGAGAAAGCGCATGGCAGAATTCGATGAGGATGCCAGATGCCGCGCTTCCTCCGCAAACACCGCAATGAATTCCGCGCCGATGCGCTTGCGCTTCTCTTCCGGATCGCTGACGCCTTTGAGGCGCGCGAGAAAACGCTCGGATGCATCTACGCCGCGGACTTTCAAACCGAGGCGCTCGCGAAGCAATTCCAGCGTTTCCTGGAATTCATTTTGTCGCAACAATCCTGTATCGACGAACACGTTAGTGAGCCGGTCGCCAATCGCGCGATGAACAAGCGCCGCGGCAACCGCAGAGTCCACTCCACCGCTTAGAGCGCACAATGCCTGCGCATCGCCCACTTGTGAACGAATAGCTGCAACAGTTTCCGAGATGAAAGAGCTGCGATTCCAGTTTTTGGGAGCATGGCAGACTTCGAAAACAAAATTGCGCAGGATCTCAGAGCCACGCTCGGTGTGCAAGACCTCGGGATGAAATTCCACGCCGTAAAGACTGCGCGATGCATCCTCAATGGCGGCAACCGCATTGTTGGTGCGGCCAACCGTCTCAAAACCCGCGGGCAGGCCGATGACATGGTCTCCGTGGCTGTTCCAGACTTTCAAACGTTCCGGAAGACCGTGGAAAAGAGTAGAATCCCTCTCGCGCTCCAGAGTGGCGGGACCATATTCGCGGCGTTCGGCTCTAACAACATTTCCACCTAACGCATGAGCCATCCACTGCATCCCGTAACATATCCCGAGCACCGGCAGGCCGAGATGAAGAACTTTGGCATCGCACGCTGGCGCGCCTTTGTCGTAAACAGAGCTGGGCCCGCCCGACAAAACCACCCCGGAAGGATGCAGGCGCTTCAATTCGTCTATCGAAGCATTGCAGGGCAAGATTGCTGAGAAGACTTCCTGCTCGCGAATGCGTCGCGCGATTAATTGCGTGTATTGTCCGCCGAAATCGAGAACCACTACTCCGCCCTGCACGCTCATTGCATATTTCCTTTACAGGATCTATCGAATGACAATATTCACCAATTTGCGGGGCACCACGATTATCTTTACGATGGTCTTGCCCTGCAATAATTGGGCGATTCGCGGATCGCGATTTGCCCTTTCAGACACTTCGTCGTCCGTCAGTCCGTCGTCAACCAGAATTTTGCCGCGCAAGCGACCATTGATTTGCACAGGAATTTCGAACTGGTCCTCCTTGGACAAGTCATCGCGCGATTCCGGCCACCTCACGCGGTTCAAGCCGCCGGAATTTCCCAGCATCTGCCAAAGCTCTTCGCAAATGTGCGGAACAACTGGAGTGAGCATCAAAACGAGTAATTCTATGATGCGTTTGACGACTTCGGGACGCGCATCCCGCTCGAGCGGCTCCTGCGAGTGAATTTCGTTGTAATACTCCATCAGGAGAGCGATGGACGAATTGAAGTGCCAGCGGACCTCGAAATCGCTGGTCACGCGCTTGAGCGTCTGGTGCGCTTTGCGAAGCAAGAGCTTTTCTTTTGACGTGGCGTGAGCAAGATCTACTGTTTCGCTCAAAACGCTATTCACATTCCGCAGGTTTTCCGCGTGATGGTCAACGAGACGGTACAATTTGTTCAGAAATCGCGCGCAGCCTTCGATTCCCTCTTCGCTCCATTCCAAATCTTTCGCCGGAGGCGCGGCAAAGAGTGTGTACATGCGCGCCGTGTCGCAACCGTATTTCTGCGCCATTTCATCCGCTCCGACGACATTTCCATGGGATTTGGACATGGCGCGGCCACCTTTTTGCACCATTCCTTGAGAGAAAAGCCGGCGAACGGGCTCGTTGTGGCGAATGAGACCCAAATCGCGCATGACCTTCGTGAAAAAACGCGAGTAAATCAGGTGGAGGATGGCATGCTCGATTCCTCCAATGTACTGGTCGATTGGAAACCAGTATTCCACCTTGGCGGAGTCGTAAGGCGCGTGATCATTGTGGGCGTCGGTATAGCGATAGAAATACCACGACGAATCGACGAACGTGTCCATCGTGTCAGTCTCGCGCCTTGCGGCTGCGCTGCATTTTAGGCATTTTGTATTCACAAAATCGGCGGCGCTAGCGAGCGGAGATTGCCCTTCGCCAGTCAGCGCCACATTTTCAGGGAGTTTTACCGGCAACTGATTATCAGGGACGGGAACCATGCCGCATTTTTCGCAATAAACAACGGGGATAGGAGTTCCCCAATATCGCTGGCGGGAAATTCCCCAGTCTTTCAGGCGGTAGGTCGTTTCCGCTTTGCCGAAGCCTTTCGCTTCTGCATCTGCAGTCATTTTTTCGATGGCCGCGGCAGAGTCCAAGCCAGTATACGGGCCCGAAGCGACCGAGCGCCCATACTCGGTGTAGGCGGATTCCATCTGATCGGCGCGCAGAGATGCGCCGTGGAGGGACTGCACGACAAGCTTCAGCGGAAGGCGATACTTCTCCGCGAATTCGAAATCGCGCTGGTCATGAGCGGGAACACACATCACCGCCCCGGTGCCATATTCCGCGAGAACGAAGTTCGCCACCCATATAGGAACGCGCTCGCCTGAAAACGGATTGAGCGCGAAGCGGCCAGTAAACAAGCCTACTTTTTCTGCGGTAGCGAGATCGGCGGCTCTCAAATTTACCTTGCGCATTGAATCCAGGCGCTCCTGGGTTGCGTTGTTGCCCGGCATTCCAGCAATCAATTCCGGCAAATTGGGGTGATGAGGCGAGAGCAATACCGCCGAAACGCCGTAGATCGTGTCGATGCGGGTTGTGAACACCTCGATTGCGATGGCGGGCAAATCCGCAACGGCAAAGCGCACGCGGGCGCCAAAAGATTTGCCAATCCAGTTTTTCTGCATGACCAACACGCGTTCGGGCCAGCCAGCTTGCAGTTCCGCCATGTCGTCGAGTAGCTCATCGGAATATTTTGTGATGCGCAGGAACCACTGCTCGATCTCCTTGGCCTCGACCGCTGTCGTTTCATGACGCCAGCAGCAGCCGTCGACAACCTGCTCATTAGCCAGCACCGTTTGGCACTGCGGACACCAGTTGACCTTACTTCGCTTGCGATACGCCAAGTTTCTTTCGAGCATGCGCAGGAAAAACCACTGGTTCCAGCGATAGTATTCCGGTTCGCAGGTGGAGATTTCGCGACGCCAATCGTAACTGAAGCCGAATCTTTTGCAGACCGCTTTCATTTGTTGAATGTTCGAATTTGTCCACTGGCGCGGGGGGATGCCGTTTTTTATCGCAGCGTTCTCGGCGGGCAGCCCGAAAGAGTCCCATCCAATGGGATGGAGAACATTTAGCCCGCGCATGCGCTTGAAGCGCGCCACTGCGTCTCCAATGGAATAGTTGCGCATGTGGCCCATGTGGAGCGTTCCAGAAGGATACGGCAGCATCTCGAGAACGTAATACTTGCGGCGTTGAGGATCAGCATCGGCGTTAAAAGCGCCCTGCTCTTCCCAGATTTTCTGCCACTTGGCTTCAATTCGCTGCGGATCGTACTCGCCCAATTTATCGTTCACCTTTTCTGCCGCTTGGGCTTTCGCTGCGGCCGAGTTGCGCGCAGAACGCCAGATCCGGCGCGGCCCGTCCTGCCGCGACGCATCGCAAAACCATCGCGGGCTCCGGGAACGCTGCGCGGCGTCAATCCGGCAAGCCGCCATAGCGCATCCACGTTCCGGCGATCGTCTCCTGGACGGTCAATCGGTGTTTCCAAAATGAAAGCGCGGCCAGCAAGCAACGGATGATTCAGGATCCTGCGAAAGGCGTCGCGGCCAATTTTGCCTTTGCCAATATGTTCGTGACGATCGAGATGCGAACCAAGAGCGCCCTTCGAATCATTGGCATGAACGACAAAAACGCGCTCAAGGCCGACGGTTGCTGAAATCTCGGCGAGCGCGCCCTCCAGGCCTTCTTCACGCCGCAGATCGTGGCCCGCAGCGAAAAGGTGTGCTGTATCAATGCAGACGCCAAGCGGTAGAGCCGGGCACAAATCTAAAATAGCCTTCAGCTCCGAAAATCGCGAGCCCACTGAGGTGCCTTGTCCAGCTGTGTTTTCGAGCAGAATCCTCAACGGCCCAAAATTAAGCGCGCGCGCCGCCTGTTTCAATCCCTCGGCGATTAACGCAATTGCGGCAGCCACTTCCGCCCCGCAAGCGCAACCGGGATGAGCCACGAGGAAATCAGCTCCCAAGGCGATGGCGCGCACAATTTCGTCGCGAAAAGCTTGGATCGAGCGCACGCGCAGAACGGGCTGGCAGGAGGCGAGATTGATCAGATAATTGTCGTGAATGACCAGCGGGCCCAATTTCAATTCTTCACGGCGTTTTCGGAAGCGTTGAGTAGACGCTTCAGCTATTTTTGAGCCGCGGGCGCCACGGCTCCACATACGCGGGCTCGCTGAGAAGATTTGCAGGGCGTTGGCGCCGAGGCCGTTGGCGATTTCCAGCGATGAAGTGATGTCTCCGGCGATAGATGTGTGGATTCCAATGCGAATGCCGCCGTCCATCCATGCGGGCGGAAGCGGTTTTGCTACAGGTTCGGGACGGTATTCATCGCTGGGGAGATACGGCTGCCTTGAGCTGTGCTGTGGCTCTTCCATTCCCTCTAAGTGGTCTTCGGTAAGAAGCGAGCATTTATTCTAATGGATTCGTCCAACTTACGCAATCACGGCGCAAATGCGCTATTGACTGCGTCCGATTTGTTGCGTACACTTTTTGGCGAACATGAGCTCCGCAAACGCGCAGTGGCGATATTATTATTTTAGCTTTACCTACCGCTATCCCTACAGGGTAGCGGCCATGGTGGAGCGCAAGCGCGCGCGGGACCAAAAGATGTAACAAAAAGCGCAAAAGCTCACTGAAATTGGCCGCAAGCCCTGAAAAGGGTTTTGCGGTTTTTTTTTGGTCGGGATGGCAGCCGAATGCGAAAACGAAGGCCTCAACATAGGAGAACCAGAATGACACTCAATGATCACCGAAGGCGAATTGACGAACTGGATCGCGAGCTGGTGCGCCTGCTAAACCGCCGCGCGCAGATGTCCATCCAGCTCGGCCAATTAAAAAAAGAGACTGGGTTGCCGATGCGTGACGAGGCGCGTGAGGAGCACATCCTCCGTCAAGTACAGCGAGTGAATCCGGGCCCGCTGGATGAGCAGGCGCTGGCCATGATATTCAGCACCATTCTCGCGGAATCGCGGCGCATCACTATGGGAATGATCGCAGAATCGTTAAGCGAGGTGGCGGAATGAATTCCCTGGAAAGTTATGGCGGCTACACGGATGGGGCGAATTGCAGGGCCGCCGCTGAATGCAGTAAACTCGTTAGTTCGCTTCAGCTTTCAGCAACCACAGGACACGTGCGGAAACAGGATAGTGTTTTCTTTTTCACGGGGAGACTGACGCAATGCTGGTTGTGATGCAGTCCCATGCCACCGATGAGCAGGTTCGCGCGGTCTGCGAGCGCATTGAATCCCTCGGTCTGCGCGCTCATCCCATTCCAGGCTCGAATCGGACGGCGATTGGAATCACCGGAAATTCTGGCGCGATTGATATTGGATCTCTGGAAGCAATGTCCGGGGTTGTCGAATGCATTCCCGTCAGCAAGCCCTATAAACTGGTCAGCCGCGACGCGAAAGAAGAAAATACGGTTATCAAGATTCGCACGCCGGGCGGCGAGGTATCAATTGGCGGAGCGAATTTGGCGATAATTGCCGGGCCATGCGCGATTGAGAATCGCGAACAAGCTCGGGCGATTGCGTCGCACGTAAAGGCCGCGGGTGCCCATCTTTTTCGCGGCGGAGCGTACAAACCGCGAACGTCGCCCTACAGCTTTCAAGGGCTAGGCGAACCGGCCCTGAAGGTTATGGCTGACATCCGCGACGAGTTTGGGCTGGGGATTGTCACTGAAGCGATTGACAACGAGAGTCTCGACCTGGTCGAGAAGTATGCCGACATCATTCAGATTGGCGCGCGCAATATGCAGAATTTTTCGCTGCTGAAGCGCGCAGGAAAAGCATCGAAGCCGATCCTTCTGAAGCGCGGAATGTCCGCCACGCTCGATGAGTTTCTTATGGCCGCGGAATACATTCTGTCCGAAGGAAATTACCGCGTAATTTTGTGTGAACGAGGCGTGCGCACCTTCTCCGACCATACGCGCAATACGCTGGACCTGAGCGTTATTCCTGCGGTACAAATCCGCAGCCACCTTCCAATTCTCGTGGATCCCAGCCATGGGACCGGCCGGCGAAACAAAGTACTTCCCCTTTCGCGCGCAGCTATCGCTGTCGGCGCGGACGGGTTAATCGTCGAAGTGCATCATGATCCCGATCATGCGCTTTCCGACGGCGCTCAATCCATCATTCCTGAGGAGCTTGAGCTGCTGATGAGCGAAGTCAGGTCCATTGCCACAGTTGTTCATCGCACGCTCAATTAACGGGCCTACTGTGCCACCCACTCCTGCCATTTCTAACGTCCCACGACGCAAGCGCGGCTGGAATATTCGACTGGCGCTGGTTCTATTTTTCCTGCTGGGCATTGGGGCTCGCGAAATTGCTCTTGAGCATCGAGCTTCGTTCCTCCGTCCCGGCCTGCACCTTTTTGCCTATGTGGCAAACACGACTGATGGAACGCTCACTGCCGTCAACCTGGTAACGCTTCGCGCAGTGGCAAGCATACCCGTAGGCCCTTCGCCGAGCGGCATTCGCGCGAATCCAAAGCGAGACGAAATTTGGGGCGTGAGCACCGCGGGCGGATACGCTTGGATTTTTGACACGCGAAAAAACCAGGTTGTCGCGCGGATTCCGGTAGGACTACAGCCGTATGCCGTGGATTTCTCGCCCGACGGAGCGCACGCGTATGTAGCGGCGTCCGGGTCTGATACGGTTGTGACGATTGACTGCGCCTCGCGGAAAATTGTTGCGCGTACCCACGTCGGGCGCGAGCCCTGGATTGCTCGCGTTACGCCCAATGGCGAAATGCTGGTGGTGACGAATCGCGCCGACGCCACGGTTTCTCTGCTCAACGCAGCAACGCTCGCGCCCGTCGCGAACGTTCACGTCGTGTCTGACCCAGAGCAGATCCTGGTGCTGCCAAACGGTAGCAAGGCATACATCTCGTCAGGAAATTCCAATGAGATATCGATAATCGATCTGCGCAGACCGGCGCTCATTGCGAACTTACAACTTGGAGGGACTCCAGGAAGTTTTGTGCTCAAGCCGGACGGCGGTGAATTGTACATACCGTCGCCGGACGCGCACGGGCTTATTATCGTCGATACCTGGACGAACGACGTATCGGGTTATTTGATGTTAGGCTCGGCACCCGACGATGGCGTTCTCTCTCCAGATGGCGCGTCGCTCTACGTGTCGGACCCGGGAGCATCCCAAATTGTGCCCGTTGACATTGGGCAGCGTCAAGTGATGCGGCCGGTTGGCACCGGACGGGAACCTCGAGTTCTCGCGTTTGCGCCCTTAGGGAACACACTGCTGGCCGTGGATGGAGGATCTGACGAGCTCGCCGTGATCCGCACGCAAGGCTGCTCTCAAGCATCAGGAAGCCCGGATGGATGCCTGATTGCCTTGATCCCAGTAGGCGACAATCCTCGCGACCTCGCGATCAAGCAGTTCTGATTAAACTGTCCTATTTCACCGTCACAGCCAGATTGACCGCGCGGGTCGCGCCGGGGACAGCCGCGCTTATAATGACCGTATAGTTCCCTGGCGGCGTCGCTTTCATTGATGGAGCGCCCGTTGTGCCGCCGCACGAGGCAAGCATAAGGCCAGCAAGCAGCGCGAAGATCGGCGCAAATGGCGACCAGCGATAGCGCCGAGCGAATATCGCGAGTAGCGTAAACGCCAAAAGGAAAAGAGACAGGGTCATCTGGAGATGACTGTGTGGGCCGACTACAAAGCGCGGATTCCAGGGCACGGCAGCTGCGCGACCCGTCGTGGTGAGGGTCACCGTAAATGAGGCTGACTGATTGGCGGCAACGGTTACTTGAGTCGGCGCAATCGTACAAGTCGCCGCAGGGATAGGATTCGCGCATGACAGAGCCGGCGTGCCGGAAAATCCCTGATCAGTAACTTGCAGGTTGAAAGTGGCCGTTTCACCCGCAGTGATTGTCACCGACGTGGAGCCACCAGCAATCGCGCCCAGTTGAAAATCGGTGCCTGTTCCCGCCAGCAACGCCACCTGCTGCGGGCTTCCGGCTGCGTTATCGGTCACGCTTAATGCCGCGTTGCGTGATCCGACTACGGTAGGCACAAAATTCACTTCAATGGTGCAAGATGAAGCCGGGGCCACGCTGACGCTCTGACCGCTTGCTCCAACACAACTGCCAGAAACTGCAAAGTCGCCCGGATCGATGCCCGTCAGTCCCACCTGTGTAATTACAAGTGGGCCGTTGCCTGTGTTGCTCAGCTGGACAGGTTGATTTCCTGCCTGAGCGCCTACAAGCGCATCGCCAAATTGCAACGTGGACTGCACGAAACTGACGACAGGCGCCGTACCCGTGCCGCTCAGCCCCAAAATTTGTGGTGATGGCGCGAAGTCGTCAGAAATGGACAAAGAGGCCGAGCGAGGACCAGTCGCGGTCGGATCGAAGGTCACACTGATTGCACAGGAATGTTGTGCGCTTAAAGTGGCGGCGGGGCCGACCGGACAATTGTTCGTCTCCGCAAAATCAGCGGCGTTGGCGCCGCTAATGGAGATGTTCGAGATTGTGAGCGGGCCAGTGCCGGTATTTTGCAAAGTGATGGTCTGCGGGGCGCTTGGAGGAGCTCCCAGATTTTGCCCGCCGAAGGTGAGGCTTGCCGGCATGAGGCTGACGCCCGCAGCCGTGCCAGTGCCGGTCAGCGCTACGGTCTGGGGCGAAGCGCTCGCATTGTCAGCCACCGAAATATCAGCAGCCCTCGGACCGGTTGCCGTCGGCTGAAAAGCTACAGAAATTGTGCAACTTGCATTTATGGCGATCGTGCCACTCGGCGCAATTGGGCAAGTATTCGTTTGCGAGAAATCCCCCGGATCTGCCCCAGAAATACTGATGCTCGAGATTGCAAGCGGCGAGCTTCCATTGTTGGTCAGCGTGAGTGATTGGGACGCGGTGGCGGAGCCAACATTCTGACCGCTAAACGCAAGCGACGAAGGCGAGAATATAATTGCGGGCGTTGGCGCAGTTTCCGTTCCGGAAAGTGGGATAGTGACGGTTTGCGTTACTTTGTTCGTGTTGTCGAGGAGCGAAGCAACAGCTTGCGCGGCGAGCGTCTGGGGCGGGTTGGGCTCATTGGGCGCGAATTGCACCACGATTGTGCACGTTGCCCCGGGCGACACCGATGCCGTACAGGTCGAACTGCCAAGCAATGAAAAATCCTTCGCGTCTGCGCCCTGAATCTGCGATGAGCTTATCGATAGCACATCGGCGCCCGTATTGGTTAGCGTCACGCTCATCGAGTTCGGATCTATTTGGCCCTGTGCGGTATTTGCGAAACTCAACGAAGTGGGCGCAAGTGTTATCCCTACGCCGGTGCCCGTACCCTCCAGCGCCAAAGTTTGCGGACTGGCAATTCCATCATCGCTGATCTGTAGCTGCGCGCTTTCCGCGCCAATCGTCGATGGAGTGAACGTAATCGTGAACGAGCATGTTCCAGCGGGCGCTACCGGTGAATTCGAGAGGCACGAATTATTGGTAAGCGAGAAATCGGCGCTGTTGGCGCCAGTCACGGTCATGTTAGTGATATTCAGCGGTGCGCTGCCGTCATTGGTGACAAGCACGTTCAGCGGCGGCGATGTCGTGCCTTGTGCGAAGCTGCCCATCTTCACTACGGATGGATTAAAAGCAACGCATCCGGCCGCATTCGCGTTCGCATTTACCGCGGTCAAGAATGCGTCGGATAGCGCGGGAGTCGCCGTGCAGCTGGGACAGGTTAGTTGAAAACCTGTGTTTGGGTTTCCTGCCAGCGGATAATCAGGCGAGAGCGTATCTCCAAAAACTATGGCGCCGCCCGAAGCGTCGCTTGCGATGCCATTTGCCTCTGCGGTGACCGTGCCACCAAGGAAAGTGGTGGAGAGAAGTGACGACGTTCCTCCAACCGACGGATTGAATTCCGCAACGAATGCATCCTGTGTGCCGCTAAATCCCTGCAGCGGACAAATGACAGGAAAATTGGCCGATGTTGTCGTTCCGGCGATGTAAACCTGTGAAGGGGAAACCACAGCCACACCTTGTGCCGCATCGGTCCCAGTTCCGCCGAGGTAGGAAAGATACTGAAGCACAGGCGCTCCAGTGGACTGGTGTATCACGGCGAGGAAACCGTTGCTGTTGCCGGCAAGGGATGACTGAAAAGGAGCGTTAGAAACGCCCATCGAAGGAATCAAATCGGGCGATTGCGTTACGCCAACAATGTAGGCATTGGGTGGCGTCGCAGTGTCCAAGGCAATCGCTGTGGCCTGATCCGAACCGCTTCCACCAAGGAGGCTTGCGTAAACAAGAGCAGACGAGCCCACCCGAGTAGGATCAATTTCCATAACGAAAGCGTCGAAGGCGCCACCCGCATAACCTGCCTGAAATGAATTCAAAGACGGAAACGCAGCAGGCGATGACGTAAAGCCGGTAATGTAAACGTGCCTGCTCGCATCCAAAGCCAGGCCTGTGCTCCCAACCTGCGCGTTGATTCCCAGATAGGTCGAATAGAGAAGCGACCCGGGCGCGGTGGCCGTAGAGGAGCCCGGCGCAAATTCGGCAAGAAAACCGTCGCTGGCGCCTCCGCCATAGGCGGGCTGAAAAGCGGTAGTCGAGTTGGCAATCGGAAGATCAGCCGAGGTTGTGTCGGATGTTACAAAAACATCGCCGGCGGCATCCGTGGCGATTCCACCAGCATTTTGCGTTGCTTCCGCGCCGCTTCCGCCAAAATATTTTGAATAAACGGGCGCGCTCCCGGTGCCGTTGAGTTCGGTCACGGTAATGTCTGAGGCGCCATTCAGTACGCTGTTGTCCGTAACCGGGAAATCAGTTGAGGTCGTCCATCCAAGCACGGCTAAATTCGGAGGAACGGTGGAATTATCCACCGCGACTATCCCGCCTCGCTCCGCGCCTGAACCGCCAATGAAGGTGAGATATACGAGAGACGCGGTACCCGTTTGCGCCGGCTCGATTTTCGCAACAAACAGCGCAGAGGTGCCAGATGCACCACCGTCAGTGACTGGCGTGGAGTCGCCCGGGAAGTTCGGCACAGTTGTTGTTCCGCCCACGTAGACAGCTCCTGCAGAATCCACCGCGACGCTATCGCCCTTCTCTTCTCCAGCGCCGCCCAGGAAGCTCGTGTAGGTAACGGAAATAATCGGATCGATTATGATGGGCAGCGCCGCGCGATGTTCTCCGATCGCGAATCCAACGTTGCCGTTGCTGAGCATCCGGTAACCGCCTGAAATTCGCTTGAGCGATCCATCTTCCGGCTGGTAGATCCGCGGCCGCTTCATCACCAGCGTATGAGCTGAAGTGCGCATCACAAGATCGCCTTCACGGTCGAGGGCGAGCTTGGCGCCTCTGATCCGCAATGCAATTTGGCGCAGGTCGGCGCTGCGCTGCGCCGTCAAGTCGTATTCCAAGCCTGACGCGCTTCCATAAATTCGCGCTCCCACGCCCGGATAAAGGGTTGGGTATCGGACTGCGGCATAATTCGCAATGTTGGTATGCCACCGAGCCGGGTTGCGCCCGAAAAGATAATGCGTTTTAACGCGCAGCTCGTTTTCACCTATCGCCTTCGCGTTTTGCTCCGCTCCAGCAAATTGAATCTGCAAAGTGTTTTGCCCGACGCTGGAGGAATCCTTGCTGCGCTTCTGAGCCGCTGTCCACGAGAAATAAATGCTGTCTTTCGTGAGGAAAACCGATGCGTCGCGCGCGCGCGCCGTGAACTCAACCTGCGAGTCGCTTTGGCCAACATTAGGCTCAAACGTCCAGGGAGCTGCACCAAGGCTTTGAGCAACTTGACGATTCGGCGCCGTCGAAAATGACATGCGCGCAGCCTTCGCTGCAGTAGCACGTCGAGAGGAATATCGCTGTGGCGCGAGAAAAACCGCCGCAGTACCGCACAGAATCGTTGCCACGCAAACCAATGCTCCGCGCCGGCGCAAGCTCCGGAATGCGTATCGCAAATAATAGAAAACTGTGTTCACACTGGTCGGGATACCGTTCTTGTGTTTTGAACGGGAGGTACTAGCGCACTATACCCGCGCGCGGATTTATGTCAATGATTTACTTACAAGGAACTTTAAGCAGAGGGTAGTCCTGGCCTCGGCTCAATCGGCCAAGCGAAGAAATCTTCTCCGAGCGGTAATTCGATAGAGCCTTCGCGCGGCAACAGGTCTAAAGGCAATCCCCCACTCCAAAGCGAGACGCTTAACCGAATCGCGCTTTGCCCTTCGAGCGAAAAAATGCCACGCGCGAGACCAATTTCGAGCACTTTGTCGACGGCCGCACAGAAATAGCCGTCGGACGCCACAATGCTGGTTCCGCCCCGTTCGGCGCTGCAACCAACCAGCTTCTCTTGCTTTAAGCGAACCGACAGCTTTATTTCCGCACCAGCTTCGAGAGTCAGTTTAAATTCGCATTCGTCGAGCACCCCAAACGTCTGACGGAACGGATCGATGCGAATGAACATCCGCTCCCTGTTGAAACCATAAAACAACTCATTCAGGAACTGCGCCTGGCCGTGCATGGCTCCGCCTCGGCGGCCACGAAGATAATACCCGGCGCCGAGCCACTCAAAATATGAAGTCACACGCCCATCCACGCTTGCGTCGATCCAGCCGTTCGGCGGAACCGCGCGAACCAACAGCGAAGGGCGTTTAATAGCCTGGGTGATCCCTTGCGGCACAGGCAGCCCTAACGCTAAGTAGACCTCGGCAAGATGCTTACGATAAAGCTGGTCGAACTCCTGATCATTTGAAGAGCTATGCTCAGGTCCATACCACCAGCACCAATCGCTTCCTTCGGCTGCCAACAATGCGTCGCGGGCGCGTTGCAAATCAGGCATGGCACGGTTTTCGCTTGAGTTTCCGGATGCATCAGCTTGCGCCTTGGCGTAAGCTTCGCGCGCGCCGCGCAATAGCTCCCATGCTCGAATATCCTCGGAGTGGCCAATCCAAATATCGAAATTCGCGTTTATCCAGGACGCCGGAAATATTCCTCCCAGAGTGCCGATATGTCCTGCATGGGCGATCGCTTCGCTCGCTGTGAGCGCGCAAATTTCCGGATCGTTCGCAATACGCCCATAAAGCTGCTTCAAAAACTCGCGCCCATTTCCTGGATAGTATTCCCAGGCATTTTCACCATCGAGAATCACGGACACCGTCGCGGGGTGCTCATGACTGGCGCGGTCGCCTATGGCGCGCAATCTTCGATGAAAATCCTGCGCCGCTTCTGCCGCGTCCATGCGCGAATAGACAAAGCCGATCAGGTCAGAAAGATAGTGGTCGCGGAATAAGCCGTAAATCTCTTTTCCGCCGACATCGAAGCGCCATGGGGAATACAATTCGCCCGCATTCTCCGGAATACCATCCCGGTCGCGCCAAAAGCCAACGTTGCGCGTGCGGCCCAACACGCCCTCGTCGGTGGCAAACCAGCGAAAGCCCAACTCCGCTGCGATGTTCAACACTTCGTCGGAGACTGAGCCTTCCGAAGGCCATACCCCTTGCGGCGCTGCTCCAAAAAGATTCCGATGGTATGACTGCGCCTGCGCGAGCTGCTCGCGAGCATCCTCGGGAAAGCGGAATGGCGGCATTAAGGAAGGAGTGTACGAATTCGCGACGCGCGCGATCTGCGAGTCGCATAGCAGAGGCAAAATGGGATGGTAAAAGGGAGTGGTGGAAATCTCGATCTGCCCGCTTTCGGCGGCGCGGCGATATTCCGGCAGGACTAAGCCCAGAAGTTCCGCCTGCTTGGCGCGAAGATTCTCTTTGTCTTGTTCCGAAAAATTCGAGCCCTGCCGCGAAAGGCTGGCAACTACAGGATCGAGGGCGAGATATTCCTCGTCCATCCATGCAAGCTGTGAGAGTAGCTGCAAGTCACGCCAGTCGCGGATACTGAATTGCGCGATGGCCCGTTCTTGCCCCAGCCGCTGCGACCACTGAAAAAGCTCTACGAACCGCGGCCAACGACTCATCAAACGTTCATGATTCACCTGAAACGCGCGATACAGAATCCGTTGCTTGTCGGAATCTTCCAGTTTTGCCGCAGGCTTGAATGCGGTATCGAACCATGGCTCGTGGAATTTGCCGCTCGCATAGTCTTCAATTTGCGCCGCAAGCGACGGAACCATGTTGAATGTTGCATGGACATTGGGGAAAGGCTCCAGGGCGCGCACCATGCCCCAGTAATCTTTCAGCGCATGCAAACGCGTCCACGGCAATACATATTGATTGGTCTGCGGATCGCGATATTGCGGCTGATGCATGTGCCATAAAAGAACCAAGTGCACGCGGCTCATGCTGGATGAGACTCCATTGCGTTCGTCGCGCTCATGCTAGAATTCCTTGCTCGCCGATGCGCATTCTCGATCGATACGTTTGCCGCGAAGTTGTCTCCAATTCCCTGCTCGGCCTTGTCGTGTTTACGTTCGTTTTTTTTGTGCCACAACTCGTGCGGCTGATGAGTTTGGTGGTACAGCACGCTGCAACATTCAAGGAAACGGCTACCCTCCTGCTGAGCTCGCTCACGCCTGTTCTGATTTTCACGCTGCCAATGTCCATGCTGGTAGGCGTGCTGATTGGACTTGGCCGCCTCTCCGCGGACAGCGAAATCGTAGCCTTGAATGCCTCCGGAATTGGACTGAGGCGCTTGCTGGTTCCCGTCGGTGCGATCGCCATAACTGCTATGGCTCTTACTTTTTGCATCACGCTTTGGCTAGGGCCCTATTCCCTGCAAACCCTCGAATCACTCGAAAATCGCTTGCGCGTAACGCAAGCCTCGGTCGCCATTCAACCGCGCGTTTTTGACGAACGCTTTCCGCATATTGTCCTCTACGTTCAGGACGTTGGCGCGTCCGGGACACGTTGGCGGGGCGTCTTCCTGGCGGAATCCAATTCGTCTGCGGGTTCTAAAGTCACCCTGGCAAAGAGCGCCATTGTAATCGGCGACGCGCGGCAGGGCAAGCTGACACTTCAGCTGAATGATGTTTCGACGCATGAATTCGACCCCAAGAATCCCGCTCAGTATAACCTCTCGACTTCAGCTGTTGAATCCATCGATTTGCCGGTCGCGAATCCGTCTTCAGCTGCGGCAAACAGTCGCAAAACATTGAGTGATCGCGAGCGCAGCATCGGTCAGTTGCTTTCCGTTAAGAATGGCGGCATGCGCGACGCGCGTGTGGAACTGCAACAGCGCTTCGCTTTTCCGGTTGCTTGTGTGCTTTTCGCGCTGCTTGGCATTCCTATGGCGGTGCGTCCGCGGCGCGGCGGGCGGGCCGGCGGATTCGTGGTGGCAATTCTGCTCATCTGCGGCTACTACCTTTTTTTTGTGACCGGTGTTCATTTTGCCCAAGACGGAATTCTGCCTCCTGGAATTGGCGTGTGGACGGCGAATATCGTCACTTTCGCGGTCGCCGTAATTCTCTTGCGGAGGCTCGAACAGATTCGTCCCGAGGCGCGCTGGCTCGATCGCCTGCGCTCCGAAATTTTGCGGATAAGAAAAAGCCGGCGAGAGGACCGGCATCCTTCAGCGGTAGCAGTCGGAGCGCGCGTCCCTTTGCAAATCGAGCGCTCACGTCCCTCCGAGTATCACACGCGCGCATTTCCGCTTATTTTCGATCTCTATGTGCTGCGCACGTTCGTTTACTGGCTTGCGATCATGCTGGCCGGTTTTATGATTCTGTTTGACGCCTTCACCTTATTCGATCTGTTGGGCGACATTGCAAAAAATCACATCGCGCTCTCCGTTGTAGTCAGCTACTTTCTCCATCTGGCGCCCATGATGGTTTACCAGCTTGCGCCGCTCGCTGCGCTGGTCGCCACGCTTGTCACTCTAGGCCTGCTCGCGAAGAACAATGAAATTACGGCACTGAAGGCCTCCGGAGTCAGCCTGTTTCGGCTTTCTTTGCCGCTGATCCTCGCGGGAGCGCTGCTGACGTCCGGGATGTTCCTGCTCGACGACACATTTCTGCCCTACGCTAACCAGCGGCAGGACGCGCTCCACGATCAAATCAAGGGGCGTCCCGCTCAAACTTATTTTCAGCCGGCTCATCAATGGATATTTGGCGAAAACGATAAGATCTACAACTATGAGTTGTTTGATCCCTACGATAATTTATTTGGGGGCCTGAACGTTTTTGAACTCGATCCATCGACTTTTCAGATGCGCCGCCGCATCTACGCAACACGCAGCTATTGGGAGCCGAACCTCAATTCCTGGGTGCTGGAGCGCGGCTGGGTGCGAGATTTTTCCGGAGCGACAGTCACTTCCTATAAACCATTCGTCGTGGATTCTTTTCCGGAATTCTCCGAGCGGCCAACTTATTTCAAGCGCGAAGTTTTTCAATACAATCAGATGAATTGGCGGCAGCTTCGAAATTATATTCGCGGGCTGCAAAAGGCCGGTTTCCAAACCTCTCGCCTGTCCATCGAATGGCACAAGAAGTTCGCTTTCCCTCTGATGAGCACAATTATTATTCTAATGTCGATTCCGTTTGCGCTGCTAGTCGGCACGCGTGGGGCAGTTGGAGGTGTTGCGCTCGCTATCGGCATCGCCATTGGCTACTGGGCTATTGCCGCGCTTTTCGAAGCGATGGGCGCAGTAGGCCAACTGCCCGCGTTCCTGGCCGCATGGGCGCCGGACGCGATCTTCGCGTTTGTTGGCCTCTATTTCTTTCTGAAAATGCCTACTTAGGCGACGAGCGACTTGCGTCGACCTTTTTGCGCATTGCTGTAGCGCGCCCACATGGAGCCCGTCCCGCAAATTCAAATGACAAACGGGCGCTGCGCCATTCAGTTCCGAGCCTTTGCGCGTTTGCCAATCTTTTTCGCTGATTTTTCCTCGATTACCGCCTGGGCCGCGGCGAGCCGCGAGATGGGGACGCGGAAAGGAGACGCGCTGACGTAGTTCATTCCCACTTTGTGGCAGAATTTCACGCTAGGTGAATCTCCGCCATGCTCGCCGCAAATGCCTACTTTCAATTTTGGTCGCGTCTTCCGTCCCCTTTCAATGGCCCACTTGATCAGCATTCCTATACCCTCTTGATCGAGAGTTTGGAACGGGTCGGCGGCAAAAATTCCGGCCTTCTTCTCGTCAACATACTCCGGCAGGAATCTGCCTGCATCATCACGCGACAGGCCCATGGTTGTTTGCGTCAGATCGTTAGTCCCGAAGGAAAAGAATTCTGCGATTTCCGCAATCTGGTCGGCGAGCAACGCAGCGCGCGGAAGCTCAATCATGGTCCCAACCAGATATTGAAGTTTTACTTTATGCTCAGCAATGATTTTATCCGCCACTCTTCTCGTGGCCTCTTCCAGGATTTTCATTTCTTTTCTGGCCATCGTGAGCGGATGCATGATCTCAGGAAATACTTTAACTCCGCGCTTCTGGCATTCAATCGCTGCTTCAATGATCGCGCGCACCTGCATCTCCAGAATTTCTGGATAGGTGATCGCCAGCCGGCACCCGCGGTGTCCAAGCATGGGATTCGCTTCATGCAATTGTTCAACGCGGCGAATCACTGTTTCTACCGGTACGCCGATCTTCTTCGCGAGATCCTGCTGCTGCTGCCTTTCGTGAGGAATGAATTCGTGCAGCGGCGGATCAATCAGTCGGATGGTCACTGGCAGACCATCCATAGCCTCAAAAATTCCGATGAAATCGCGCCTTTGGAATGGCAATAATTTGTCGAGCGCCTTCTGCCGCGCCTCGCGCGTGTCCGCGACAATCATTTCTTGTATAGCCAACTGCCGCTCGATGCTTTTCTCGGGTTGCTCAAAGTCTTTGAAAAACATGTGCTCAGTTCGGCAAAGGCCAATGCCTTCGGCGCCCATTTCTCGCGCACGCCGCGCGTCAAAGGGCGTATCCGCGTTTGTGCGCACTCCCAGTTTGCGCACATCGTCGGCCCAGCCCATCACCACGGAGTAGGCCTTCGGCGGTTCCGGTCGCGCCAGCTCAATTTGCCCTTCGTAAACCGCGCCTTCGCTGCCATCAAGCGTTAGCCAGTCGCCCTGCGAAACCGTACGACCGTTCACATGCATCAGCTTCTTCGAATAATCAATGTCCAGCACTTCGCAGCCTACGATGCAGCACTTGCCCCAGCCGCGCGCCACCACCGCAGCATGGCTCGTCTTACCGCCCGTCGCCGTCAAGATTCCTTGCGCGACGTGCATCCCGCCCACGTCCTCAGGGCTTGTTTCGCGCCGCACCAAAATTACTTTTTCTCCGCGCGAAGCCCAGTCTTCTGCTTCGTGCGCCGTGAACACAGCCTTGCCGCCTGCCGCGCCCGGAACTGCATTCACGCCTGTGGCGATTTTCCGCTTGGCCAACTCTTCCCTTTTCGTCGATGGCGCAATCACTGGGTAGAACAGCCGTTCCACATCGTCGGGCTGAATGCGCTCGATAGCTTCCTCGCGCGTGATGAGTCCTTCATTCGCCATGTCCATCGCGATGCGAAAAGTCGCCGCAGGCGAACGCTTGCCCGTGCGCGTTTGCAGCATGTAGAGCGTTCCATCTTCCACCGTGAATTCCAAATCCTGCATGTCCCGATAGTGCCGCTCGAGTGTCTTCCGCACGTGTTCAAGCTGCTTGTAAACCTTCGGCATGAGCTTCGCCATTTCTTTCAGGTGCATTGGCGTGCGAATTCCGGCCACCACATCCTCGCCTTGTGCATTGATCAGAAAATCTCCGAAGAAGTCCTTCTCACCGGTAGAGGGGTCGCGAGTAAAACACACACCAGTGCCGGAGTTGTCGCCGCTATTCCCAAAGACCATTTGCACCACGTTGACGGCAGTGCCAAGCAGGCCGGTAATCTTCTCCACGCGCCGGTAAGTGACCGCCTTCTCTCCCATCCAGGATTCGAAGACAGCGCCTATGGCACCCCAGAGCTGCTCCTGAGGATCTTCGGGAAACGCCTTTCCGGTTTTCTCCTTGAAGTAATCCATATAATCGCCCACAAGCTGTTTTAGTTGATTGGCAGGAATTTGCGTATCGTCTTTAATATTCAAGCGATTCTTTAAGTTCCTTAGCTTCTCTTCGAGCTCCTCTTTGGGCAGGCCAATCACGACGCTAGAATACATCTGTACGAATCGGCGATAAGCGTCATAAGCAAATCGCTCATTCCCAGTTTTCTTGACAAGCCCCTCTACGGACTTAGAGTTCAATCCCAGATTAAGAATGGTCTCCATCATTCCGGGCATGGAGCGCGCGGAACCGGAACGTACGCTGACAAGCAATGGGTCATTCGGATCGCCGAGCTTCTTCTGCGTGGCCTTTTCCAGACGCGCCAGATTTGCCTTTACCTGCGTGGACAGTTCCCTTGGATATTTCCTATTGTTTTTGAAATAGAAGTCACATGCCTCGGTAGAAATGGTGAAACCCGCGGGCACCGGCAGTCCAATTCGCGTCATTTCCGCCAGTCCGGCGCCTTTGCCGCCGAGCACGTTCTTCATCTCACCATTGCCTTCCGCTTTCCCTGCCCCAAAAAAATAAACGTATTTCACAATTGTCCTCGTTTTCGTATGATTTAGTTTCAACTTGCGTCAATTTTGTCGACGCGCCGACAATTAAGAATTGCCAGGACGAAACATTCCCGGCCCCGAAGGCCACACGCTCACTTCTCCTCTGCAACCATTTCTGAAAAATCCGCAATCGTCGAGAATTCCTTTAGCAGCCCCGCAAGTAGGGCGAGACGATTTCTCCGGATTGACTCATCCTTATCCATCACCAGAACATCCTCAAAAAAACGATCCACCGTTGGCCGCAACTCCGAAATGGCTTCAAGCGCTTCTTTATATTCTCCGGCGCGCTTATGTTTGCCTGCGCGCTCTGCCAATTCACGCCCTTCGCGGTGAAGGTCTCTCTCCGCAGTGAGCCGCAGCAATTCCAAATTGACGCTGCCTCCGCGCCCCCCATCCGGCCCAGCCTTTTCGAGAATTTTGCGTATTCGCCGAAAGGCAATCGCCAGCGGCGCGAAATTCTTCGAGTGCCGGATGGCCTTCAGCGCCACCACACGATTTCGTACGTCCACCAAATCGTCCGCTCCCGCGGCCATGGCGGCATTGACTTCGTCGTAAGCAAAACCATATTTTTCGCGAAGCAAATATTTGGCGCGGTCACCGATGAAATCCAAGACCTGCTTCTCTGCCTCGGTGCCTAGTTCGATCTTCGGCGGGTTGGCCTTCAGCGCCTGAGCGCTCGCTGAGACTGCGGCCGATAAGGAGAACGGAATGCCACGTTCAAGTAAAATTTGAACTATCCCAGAAGCCGCTCGCCGCAGTGCAAAGGGATCGCTCGAACCCGACGGTATGATTCCGACTCCGAAGCATGCCACAAGCGAATCAAGTTTATCGGCAATTGAAACTGCGCAACCGGTCAGATTTCTCGGGATGGAATCTTCTGTGCCAACCGGTTTGTAGTGCTCATAGATTGCCCACACAACTTCTTCATCTTCTCCTTGAACCCTGGCATAAAGACCGCCCATGACTCCCTGCAGTTCCGTAAACTCGCGCACCATTTCCGTAGCCAGATCACACTTTGAAAGTTGCGCGGCGCGGTCAGCGGCACCGACATCCGCGCTGTGAATTCCCGAGTCGAACCAGTTGCCGGCGATTTTGCGCGCGAGGTGCCGCATGCGCTCCGTCTTGTCGCGGTAACTTCCCAGCCTCGATTCAAACGTGATATGCGCGAGTTTTTCGATGTAGTCGGCGAGCCGACGCTTCTGGTCCGCCTGCCAGAAAAACTGCGCATCTGCCAACCGTGCGCGCAGCACCTTCTGGTGTCCCTGGCGTACAAGTCCCGCGCGGTCTTTGTCTAAATTAATCACCGCGAGAAAATGCGACTCAATTTCTGCACGACGATTTTCCACCGCAAAATACTTTTGGTGGTCACGCATGACCGTCACGGTCACCTCGGGCGGTAGCTCCAAATATTCAGCGTCAAAATCTCCGCGAATCACCGTCGGGTACTCATTGAGGTAAGTCACCAGCTCCAGCAAGCCTGCATCCTCATGCAGTCGCCACTTCCCTTTTGCGACGATGCTGCGAATTTCGCGCTCGATCTTCTTCCGGCGCTCGGCAGCATCAACCAGCACAAAATTGCGGCGCAGTTTCTCGATGTAGTCCTTTGGGCCGCTGACTTGAATCTTCGAACGCCCAAGAAAGCGATGCCCCTCGGTCGCGTTGCCTGACCTGACCATCTCATATTCGAATGGAATTGGTTTCCCATCCAACAGCGCGACAATCCACCGCACCGGCCGGATGAACCGCGCTCCCTTTTTGCCGGTCCAATACATGGACCTTGGAAAAGTGAGTTCGTGCATCACTCGCGGCAGAACCTCTGCAAGAATCTCACGCGCCGGCCTCCCATGAATCACGCGCGCTGCCGCCAAGTATTCTCCGCGGGGTGTAATCGTCGTATACAGATTCGACATAGCAATGCCCTGCTTCTCAGAAAAACTCTCGGCAGCTCGTGTCGGCTGGCCGACATTATCAAACGCAACCGACTTCGGCGGCCCGAGGACTTCCGTTCGCTCATCCGCTTGCTGCAGTAGAACTGCGCTGCACATCGCGGCCAATCGACGGGGCGCACTATGTGTAGAAAGCGGCTCGATAAAAATTCCGTTTGCGCTCAGATGCTTTTCAAGTAATTTTTTAAGTTCGCTCGCAGCTTTGTTCAGCAGTCCTGCGGGAATTTCTTCACATCCAATCTCAAACAAAAATGCGCCACGATCCTTCATCGGTGCACCTGCCGCATCGCGCCTTGCTTTGTGTCGCCAGATTCCGCCGCTGATTCGCCCCATCCGTGTATCGCGCAATAATCTCTGGCCACTTCGCATGAGAGCGCACGCACCCGCGCAATCAGTGTCGCCCGTTCGGTCGTGGAAATCGCCCCGCGCGAGTCCAACACGTTAAACAAATGCGAACACTTCAAGCAAAAGTCATATGCAGCCAGTATCGGCGCCTCTTGCTTCCCTGCCATCCCCGCCGTTGGCCGCTCCCGCCGCGCCAGAATCGCCTTTGCTTCCTTTTCGCAGAGATCGAACATTTCGCGCGTGCGCTTAGCGTCAGCCCACTCGAAACTGTATACGGAGAATTGCTGCTCCTCCGCCAAGCGAATGTCTCCATAGCTCGACGTGCTTGACCAGCGCAACTGGAAGACACTATCCACGCCTTGCAGGAACGCGGCAATGCGCTCAAGCCCATAAGTCAGTTCACAGGAAACCGGGTCAAGATCCATTCCGCCCGATTGCTGAAAATAAGTGAACTGCGTAATCTCAAGTCCATCTAGAAGTACTTGCCAACCCACACCCCAGGCACCGAGCGTCGGCGATTCCCAATTGTCTTCTTCAAATCGAATGTCATGCTGCTTCAAGTCAATTCCAAGGACGCGCAAGCTATTCAGATAGAGAGCCTGCACATCAGTCGGCGAAGGCTTAAGTATTACTTGAAGCTGCGAGTGTTTGTACAAGCGATTCGGATTTTCCCCGTAGCGCCCGTCTGCGGGCCTGCGACTGGGCTGCACATAAACCACGCGATAAGGATCCGGCCCAAGGACACGAAAAAAAGTTTCCGGATGCATAGTACCTGCTCCGACTTCTACGTCGTAAGGCTGCTGAACAATGCAGCCTTGATCAGACCAGTAATTCTGCAAAGCAAAGATCACCGCCTGGAACGATAGCCCCTGCTGCTTCCGTTGGCTTGTTACGCTTCTCATGTTTTTCTTTAACTTTCCGGCAGCAATCGACCTTGGATTCAAGAAGCACTCTCCAGAATTTCGCGCGCTTTCAGTTTACGTTCAACCTGGTGCTCCACCAAATCCAATAAGTATTCTGTCAGCAAATGCAGCACCGGCTTGGTGAAGTCACTGGAGCTAAGCTGGTCGAGACTTTCGCTCAACATTGTTTTTACGGCGAGCCTGGCACCTTCCGGAAGAACCCGCATTCCGGGCACGCGGCACCTTCCGCACAAAATGCCCGGACCCGAAGCGCTCGCATAGGCAGCCGGCGCCAGACTCTGCCCGCAGCGGGCACAACTTTCGAACGAGCCGAGCCACCCTCCCAGGCGGACCGTCCATAGCGCGAAATACGCCAGCGGCAATTCTATCTGCCGGTCGCGCTTGATGCTCTGCGCCGAAAGCAAAAGCAGTCGAAAATATGCATCCGCAGGCTCGCGTTCCGGCAGAACAGCCTCGGCAATTTCAGCAAAAAGCGCCAGCGCGACTCCCGCCGAATAATCGCGAAACACGGTGACAAACGATTCGATCAGTTCGCACTGAGTGATGCGCACAAGTTCGCGCGTTTCACGCTCAAAGAACCAAATGCGCACGTAAGACATGCGTTCGAGCGTCGAACCGAATTTGCTCTTGGTCTTACGCGCTCCGGCAGCCACGCCGCGCATGCGCCCCATTGTCCGGCTGAGAAAGCTCACCAGGCGATCGGCTTCACCGAGCGGATAACCCTGCAAAATAATGGCTTCCGATTCGCGAGGTGGCATTCGGCTTGTCGGCGGGCCGACTTTTCTGTGCGCATCAACATTCGAACCGCACGCAGCAAGCAAGAACTATTATCACAGCCGTGCACCGCGCGCAATCAGCCAGCCCGTAAATCTTTTTCGCTTTGTCGCGGTTCCCCTTCCCAATCGCCCACGGCTCCACTAAAGTACGAGCTTATGCCGCATCGTCAAATCCGAGCTCGAATGGTTGACGTCGCTGGTGTAGGAATTAACGCGACAGATACTATAATTGAGCTTCCGCACTTCCCAAAATTTAATTCAAAACTTGAAATTTCTTCGGCGGCCGTTTACCCGGGCGGCCAAGTCGCAACCGCCCTGATTGCCTGCAGGCACTGGGGATTGTCAGCACGCTATGTCGGCTCAATCGGAGATGATTCTGCCGGCGCACTCCAGCAGCGAGAGTTCCGTAACGCTGCCATCGAAGCTCATCACATTCGCCTCAAGAATTGCTCGAGCCAGCTTTCGTTCATCCTTGTCGATCAAAAATCAGGCGAACGCACCATCCTTTGGAAGCGTGATCCCCGACTGACTTTGCGGCCTGATCATCTGCAGCAAAGTTGGATAACGAAATCAAGGGTCCTGCTCGTCGACGGCCATGACGTCGCTGCCGCGGCTCACGCGGCGCGATTGGCGCACTCTGCGCAAATTCCTGTCGTCGCCGATATCGACAATGTTTATCCTGGAGTTGAAGGGTTACTTGAAAGCACAGATTATCTCTTCGCATCGCGGGAATTTCCCGCGCGCATAATGAAGAGCTCCGGCCTCCTGACGACTCTGCTGCGAATTTCAAACCGCTTCGGCTGCAGAGTCGTAGGTGCTACCTTAGGTCGCCTCGGAGCGCTTGCCTGGGATGGCGCACGTTTTCATTATTGCCGAGGCTACTGCGTCGATACTGTGGACACCACTGGCGCTGGCGACGTCTTCCACGCCGGCATTGTGTATGGAATTCTGCAGCGATGGCCACTTAAAGCGATACTTGAATTTAGTTGCGCGGCGTCGGCTTTGAACTGTACTGCTCTCGGCGCACGCGGAGGAATTAAATCATTGCGTGAGATTCGTAATTTTATGCGCAAAGCCAAACGCTCTGAGTCGGCATTTTCGGCAAACCAACTCGCGCGGAGCGCCGGCACTTAAAGAAAAACTCGATGATCCCTCTAAAAAATCTGCGACCTCGCGTTCACTTCCCAACCGTCACGTTGGGGCTGATCATCTCTAACTTTGCCGTGTTCTTCTATCAAATTGCTTTGCCTTCGCAAGTCCAGCAGGCATTCATCATGACCTATTCGCTCATTCCGGCGCGCGCGCAAATGGCACTGGCTGGTTCGCATTTCACTTTAGCTCAGGGATTCGTGCCGTTTTTTACCATGATGTTCCTTCACGCTGGCTGGCTGCACATCATTGGCAATATGTGGTTTCTGTGGCTTTTTGGCCCGAATTTAGAGGATCGCCTGGGCCACCTTCCTTATCTCGGCTTTTATATTCTGTGCGGACTCGGCGCTGCAGTGGCGCAGACCCTCTTCAGTTTAGGTTCTACAATTCCGTCGCTCGGCGCGAGCGGAGCAATTGCTGGCGTGCTAGGCGCGTACATTGTTTTCTTTCCGTCGTCGAAAATCCTCACGCTCGTGACACTATTTTTCTGGTGGTTTTTCGCGCGCTTGCCCGCAGTCCTTTTCATCGGACTGTGGTTCCTTGTGCAATTTCTGAGTGGCATTGGCTCGCTTGGCAAAGCAGCGGAAGGCGGTGTTGCCTGGTGGGCGCACGTCGGAGGATTCCTGCTCGGAATCCTGCTGGTCTCCGGGATGCGCCGAAAGCCGGATCGCGAATACGAGTATTACGCCTGAGCCCCAGCCCCGGCCAGGCCTCGCTTGGAAATACGCTCGGCAAGCCAGTCTCCAAGCTCGCGCGTGCCCATTTTCCCGCCAAGATCCGGGGTAGTCTTCTCTTCGCGAACCGCGGCTCGCACCGCGTCCTGCACCGCAGCCGCTTCAGGTTCGAGCCCTAGATATTCAAGCATCATTGCCCCAGCAAGAGCGGAGCCCAGCGGATTCGCAATATTTTTACCGGCAATATTCGGCGCAGAACCATGCACAGGTTCAAAAAGCGAAACTCGCCCAGGATGGATGTTTCCTGATGGCGCCAGCCCCAGCCCTCCCGACAATTGCGCGCCCAAATCACTGGCAATATCGCCGAACAGATTACACGTGACGATCACCTGAAACTGCGAAGGATCGCGCACCATTTCCATCATCAGCGTATCCACATAGAGGTGCCGCGTTTCGAGTTCAGCGTACTCCTTCTGCACGTCCTTCCACACCCGTTGCCACAATCCATGCCCGTAAGTCATGGCATTCGATTTGTCGCTCATACAGACGCGCTTCAGGCCCTTGCGCCGCGCGTAATCGAGCGCGTAGCGGATAATCCGCTCGACCCCTTTTCGCGTATTGACGTCTTCTTGCACCGCAATCTCGTCCGCCGTTCCCTGCTTGAAGTTCCCTCCGATTCCGGCGTACGCTCCCTCCGTGTTTTCACGAAACACAATGAAGTTGATGTCCCGCTCCGTGCGATCTCGCAGTGGCGTCAATCGTTTATCGAAAAGAATGCACGGCCGCGCATTCACGTACAAGTCGAGTTTGAAGCGCAGGCCCAGAAGAATATCCGCAGCGTGCTGGTTGGAAGGAATTCGCGGGTCGCCGACAGCCCCGAACAAAATAGCGTCGAAATCACGCTGAAGCATTTCAGGAGCTCCCGCTGGCAGTGTGGTGCCATCCTTCAGAAAACGGTCCGCGCCCCAATCGAAATAACTAAACGAGATTTCCTGGCCGCCCGCAGCGCACGCCGCCTCAAGCGCCTTCACGCCTTCCGGCGCTACTTCTTGTCCAATTCCGTCGCCGGGAATCACGGCAATCCGCTTCGCTTTCGCCATTACTCACCTTAGAGTGTTACTTTAAATCGCAAATCTAACAGCGTCGCGCTTTCAAACAGCGCGGAGTTTAGCATAAAGTCTTGCGAGCTATGCTCCTGCTGTTTCAACCGGCACTTCCTCGCTGCCCGGCCCAAACTCCGTCAAGTACACGCCTGCGAGAATCAGCCCTCCTCCAATCAGCACCGCGCCGGTTAGTTTGTCTCCCAGCATAATCACTCCCAGAATGGTCGCCAGGGGCGTCTCGATATATGTGAAAGCGGCGAGCCTCGATGCCGACACGTGTGCCAGCGCCCAAAAGAAAACCAAATACGCCGCGATGGAAGAAACGAGCACCGCATACGCCAGCCCAAGCCATCCAGTCGCGCCTACGGCACCCCAGTTCAACCGGAATGCCTCCCGCATCGCCAGCGGCAACAAAAAGAGCGCGCCTGCCAAATTGCAGTAGGTATTCATAGAAATGGTGTCGTAGCGCCGCGCGACTTTTTTTGCCGACACGGCGTATATGGCGAACCCGATCGTTCCTCCGAGAGTGATTAAGTCGCCCAGCCACGTGCCGTGCTGCGGCTGCGTCTTATCGCCGCTTATGAGAACCACAATCCCTGCAACGCAAATCGCCATGCCGGCAACTTTCGCCAGGGTCACAGATTCCAGCCGATGCGCGCGAGCCAGCATCAAAATCAATATCGGCGCGCTCGCCACGATCAAGGCGGAATGCGATGCGGTAGTGAAGTTCAGCCCCAGAATAAACAGCCCACGATTCACCGCCACTCCCCAAAATCCGAGCGCTGCAAACATCCAGAAGTCCTTTCGTTCAAAGCGTGCGCGCGCCGGCATAGCGAAGTAAATCGGCAGCATAAAAATTCCCGAGAGAACGATACGAAAAGAAGTCAACGCATAGGGGTTCAGGTGCTCCAGGGTGATCTTGACAATGATGAAGTTAAAGGACCACGCGAGCACCATCAACAAAATCAATGTGTAGAGCAATACGGGATGACGCGGCCGTTCCACCAGTTAGGCAAGCACCTCTTTGCGAACTGTGAGCTTTTCGATTCGTTGAAGCTTTGGTTCATATCCAATGCCAGCGCTCGTTGGGACTTTAATCGTTCCTTTAGGTGTTACTTCAACCTCGGGCTCGACAATGTCTTCCGCCCAATATCGTTTGCTCGCCGTCACATCGCCCGGCAGCGTAAAATTCTCGAGCGTCGAAAGAGCAATATTGTGCGCGCGGCCGATTCCGGACTCGAGCATTCCCCCGCACCACATAGGCACGCCATTTTTCTTGCACAAATCATGGATTTGCCGCACGACCGCATGTCCTCCTACACGCCCCATTTTCATGTTGATGATGCGGCAGGCGCCCATCTCAATGGCGGCCACGGCGTGATGGTACTCGTGGATGCATTCATCCAAGCAAATCGGTGTCTCGAGTTGTTTTTGCAGCTTCACGTGGCTGTAAATATCATCCCAGCCCAACGGCTGCTCAATCATCATCAGCGCGAAGGGGTCGAGCTGTTTCAAAACCGCCATATCTTCCAGCGTGTATGCCGAGTTGGCATCGGCCATCAGCCGAATCTGCGGCCAGCGTTTTCGCACCGCCTCGACGAGCTTCACATCTCGGCCGGGCTTAATTTTGATCTTGATGCGCTGATAACCCGCTGCGAGTTCTTTTTCTACATTGGTGAGCAATTGCTCAGCGGTCGGCTGAATTCCAATGGATACGCCGCACGGGATTTCCTGCCGCGTGCCGCCAAGCAGCTTCCACAGAGGCATATTCTTCTGCTTCGCTTCCGCGTCCCAAATCGCCGATTCCAGGCCGGCTTTGGCCATATTGTGACCGCGGGTGTGCGCCAGCATATCCGACACTTCGCTAGCTGCGCCAAATCCCTTCGCGCGCACCTCCGGCCACAGGAATTCACGCAAAATTAGCCACGCGGTCTCAACCGTTTCCGGTGAATAGTATGGCGCCTCGCCCGCCACGCACTCACCCCATCCGCTCACGCCATCTGCCTTCACTTCCACCAGCAAAATTCGCCGCTCCGTCGTTGCGCCGAAACTCGTTTCAAAGCGCATCACCAATGGCATGTGAATTTCCCGCAGTGTCACACTTTCAATACGCATTCCTTCCCTCATTTCTTGAGCTGCTGAGTGGCAATTTGTGAAGCGACGCGCTGGCCCTCTTCGAATACATAGCTTGCTTCTTTTGGCCCAATCTCCAATCCAGTAACCACAAAGCCTTTGTTCAAGTGTTCCAGGAACTGCTTGCGCATTTCCGCTTGCACGCGCTCCCCTGCGGCGGGATCCCGTTGCTTACTGCTGCTGATATCTTGCGGAATCGAAATGCGCACCGCTTCGGCGCTGGTTTTTGGCGTCTCGCCACGCAGAATCGCATTTACCCGAGGCGAATCAAGATACCACTCAGCAACCAGCCTGTCCGTTGGCAATCCTGCATGCAGCGGACTCTCCGTGATGCCGTAGCAGTTCGGAATGTATCGTTTCACCACCGCGCCGAGCCGGTTGATATTAAAATGCGCATTCTTCAATTCCAGCGGATCGAAAGTCCATTCCACCAGGTGAATCCCGCGCGCAAGGCAATCGTTTCGTTGCGCCAGCTTGAGCATCCGGCCAATGCCACGATCGCGAAACTCGGCCAGCACGGCGGTCATGTGAGAATGAATAATAGGCTTGCCTTCATGGAAGCCGGCGAGCCCCAGCGTGAATCCGACCATCTGATCGCCCGCGAATGCGCCTAGAGTTTGCCCGCCAGTTTCGCGCGCGACCACAAAGAGTCCCGAGGGAACCACCAAGTCCTCGCCCCAGGTAATCAGTTGCAAACGCACGCACTCCTCATATTCATCGAGCGTCGAACAATGACGCACGGTGATTGGCTTACGCGCTACGCCCGAACCTTCGACTCGTTCCATAATTCTTCCATCTCCGCGCGAGCAACGTCGGCGAGCCGACTTCCCTGCTCTTGCGCCTTCCGTTCCATCCATTGAAAGCGTCTCTTGAACTTTTCATTCGCGCGCTTCAGCGCACGCTCCGGATCAATGCTCGCAAAACGCGCGAGGTTCACAATCGCGAAAAATAAATCGCCAACTTCGCTTTCCACTTCACCTTGATTTTTCGCTGGCGCGGTTTGCGCTTTGACTAGCTCTGCACGAATCTCCTCTATCTCTTCAACGATTTTCTCAAGTATCCCTTCCGCATTTTCCCAGTCGAAACCCACGTTCGAAGCGCGCCGGCTCAACTGATAGCCTTCAAGTAACGCTGGGAGTCCGCGCGGCACGCCGTTCAGCACCGAATCTAATTGCTCTTTCTTCTCTGGTTCACCCGCTCGTTCCTCGGCCTTGATCTGTTCCCAATTCTTGAGCACTTGCGCGGAACTTCGCGCCTTCACTTTACCGAAAACGTGAGGGTGGCGGCGCACCATTTTCGAATGCACGGCACGAATCACGTCTGAAATATCAAACTCGCCAGCTTCTTTGGCCAATTCTGCGTGAAACACGACCTGCAACAGCAAATCTCCAAGCTCCCCGGCGAATTTCTGAGTGTCATTCGAATCCAGAGCGTCCAGGACTTCGTAAGCTTCCTCCACCAGAAATGGGCGCAGAGTTTGGTGTGTCTGTTCGCGATCCCAGGGACAGCCATTTGGCGAGCGCAGGCGCTTTTGCAGAGCCACCAGTTCCTCAAACAGCTTTCCTGCGTCGCCAGCCCTGCGCGATCGGCGCCGGTTTCGTCGCGCTTTTAGTCTCCGCTGATTCAATTTCTTTGCAGGCGACCGCATGAATAGGTGCTCTCCAGGCAATCGGACACTCTAAGGCAGGCGGTAATTGCTTACAAGGTGAAATTCCCCCAGACGGTGACGCCCGGCAAGCCATAATGGTAAACTATCACTTGCCATTCCGCGCTAGCCCTGAAAATTACTAAGGAGCCTTTGGTGGCCGAACCAAAAAACGAAGAGTCCTTTCGCGTCGTAGACCGGCGCCTATTCACCTCCGAAGGCGAACTGCGTCCGGAGATTGCTGAGCAGCAGACGCGAGAGCAGTCGAAACCGCAGCCGGTCTCGCCTCCGCAAGCAAGCAAATCTGAAAAGCCCGCAGCGCCCGCGCCAGGTTCGCAGCAAACGGCAGCGCATGAAAATCCGCCCATAAAACCCGACAAGAATTTTCAGTTGCTGATAGATCTGCTCGCGCGAAATGCCGCAGCGCTTCTGGGCGGCATCCCCGATCCTGCTACTGGCCAGGCGTATCTTGATCTTGAAGGCGCGCGAGAAATGATTGACATGCTCGACGTGCTGCGCGAAAAAACGCGCGGCAATCTCGCAGCGGAAGAAGAATCGCTGCTTTCCGAAGTCCTCGGCAGCCTCAAACTCTCCTACATGGAAATTTCCAAGGCCGCCGCAAAAAAAATGCGCGAAGGGGCTAAAGGCGCGCGCTAGCGGCATGCCTGCAGAAGCCAGCAAGAACTACTCTCGATTCAACCAACTCAAAGTCACCGTTCTGGGGTCGGGCACGTCTATGGGCGTCCCGACGATTGCCTGTCGGTGCGAAGTCTGCCGCTCGCAGGATCCTCACGACAAGCGCACGCGTCCGTCGGTTCTGTTCGCTTATAACGACCGCAACGTTGTGGTGGACACCACTCCCGATTTCCGCCAGCAAGCGCTGCGCGAAAATCTTGAGCATCTCGACGCGATTCTTTACACGCACGCCCATGCCGACCACATTTTGGGCCTCGACGACATACGCCCTTTCAACGCCCGGCAAAAATCCGCCATCTCCATTTTTGCCGCGGCGGACACGCTCGCGATTCTCCGCCGCACTTTTGCTTATATTTTTGAGCCGCAGTCTGCGGAAAGCTCAATTCCACAGGTTGAACTCCATTCGCTCGATGGGCCGTTTGATCTTTTCGGCGCGCATATCGTTCCAGTTCCCGCGCAGCACGGTCCGCTAACCGTCCACGGCTTCAGAATTGGGAGTTTCGCTTACCTCACCGATTTCAGTTCGGTACCGCCTGCCTCAAAGAATTTGCTGCGCGGCCTCGACCACCTGATTCTCGACGCGCTTCGCTATACTCCTCATCCGATGCATTCGACCGTCGATCAATCGTTAGCTCTTATTCGTGAGCTGACGCCGAAGCACGCCTGGTTCACGCACATTTGCCACGATCTGGGCCACCAAGCCACCAATGCCAAGCTCCCCGCTGATGTCCAGCTCGCCTATGATGGCCTTCAATTCGAGGTCGGTCTGTAATGAGCTTCATCGTCGTTCATTCCGCGGAAGAATGGGCCGCCCGCCTTGGACGCGATTCGCGCACGGTGATGACGATCGGCAATTTTGACGGTGTGCACCGCGGTCACAGAAAAATTCTCGAGCGCGTGGTCGAACGCGCCTGTCGCGACCATTGTATTTCCGCGGCGCTCACTTTTTCTCCGCATCCACTCCGCGTCCTCCGGCCCGAAGCCGCGCCGCCGCTCATTGAAACACTTTCGCAGCGTCTAACGCGCATGAAAGGGCTTGGCCTGGACGCAGTATTTGTGATGACCTTCGAGCCGGCGCTCGCAGCGATGCCGCCAGAGAAATTTATCGAAAGTATCCTCGTCAATGCCCTGCACACAAAAGTTGTTCTCGTCGGAGAAAACTTTCGCTTCGGCCATCGTCAGGCCGGCAACGTTCAAACTCTTAGGCAGCTGGGCCGTGAGTTCGACTTTGAGGTTGAATGCGCTCCGCCGGTCATCGTACGCGGCGCTATCGTCTCCAGCTCGGCAATCCGTGCGGCCGTTACCGCCGGTAACATGTCGCCAGCGGCGAGGCTTCTTGGAAGGCCATTCTCTCTTGCAGGCGAGGTTCGCACCGGCACCGGCACCGGCCGCCGTTTCGTGTTTCCCACGCTCAATCTCGCCACAGAACAGGAACTGCTTCCCGCGCGCGGCGTTTACGCCACCGAAGCAATCGTGCGCGGGCGCTGTTATCGTGCGGCCACGAATATTGGTGTTCGTCCCACGTTTGACGGCACAGGGTTATCCATCGAAAGCCATCTCTTTGATTTTTCTGAGGAGGTTACCGCAGGCCCTTTGGAAGTGCGCTTCTGGCATCGCTTACGAAGCGAGCAAAAATTCTCAGGGCCGGAAGCCCTCCGCGGCCAAATTCAGCGCGACCTCGCAGCCACGCGCTCATTCTTCGCTCGCCTCGCCGCCGCCCGCCGAATCACACAACCGCAGCGCTAGCATCTGATTCAGCGCAGAACAATGGAAAAACACACAATTAACTCCGGCAGTTCTTGCAGTATCCGCCCACTTCGGTGCGCGCCAGCGTGATGCTCATTTCGCAATCCTGCTCGATTTGCCGCTTGAGCTGCTCGTACAGCTCGCTCTCGAATTCGCGCACTTTTCCGCATCGCAGGCAGGCGATGTGAATGTGGTCGCGCGGACCGTGGCTTTCATAATAATGCCGGTGCCCGCGCAGATGAAGCAGGTCGAGCTCATCGATCAGCCCATGATGCTTCAGCAGATCCAGCGTTCGATAAACGGTGACGCGCGTAATTCGCGGATCGATCTTCTGCGCGCGAACCAGAATCTCGCCCGCATCCATGTGCCGCGCAGCCCTATCCATCACTTGCAGCACAACTCTGCGCTGGCGCGTGAGCCGGATCGAGCGCGCCGCCAGTTGTTTTTGAAGTTGCCCCGGTTTCTCGTGAACGTTGATGCGTTCGCCCGTGGAAACCCGGCGTGCTGCGGTGGAAGCCATGTCAGCGGTTTAATACTCGGAGGACCACGTCGTTGTAAGTCACAAACGCCAGCAGCGCCAGCAAAAAAACCAGCCCCACGGCTACGAATCGCTCTTTCATCTTAACGCTCAGATCGCGTCGCAGCGCGCCTTCCAGCGCAAAAATCACCACGTGCCCGCCATCCATAATCGGAATCGGAAGCAGATTCACTATGCCCAGGTTCAGGCTGAGAAACGCCATGAAGCTGATGAAATCGGCCATTCCATTCTTCGCGGCTTCCGTCGATATCTTCACAATCCCCACAGGCCCGGCAAGCTCCTTAAACGAAACGCGCCCTGAAAAGAGTCCCGTGAAAACCTTGCCGATTTCTTTAACCATCGAGGAGTTGTACATCCACGATTGCTTCGCTGCTTCTCCCAGCGGAAGCGACCGGCGCACCATATCCTTAGGCGCAAAAAGCGCCCCAATCACCCAGCGTTTGGAAGTCTGATCAGGATTAGCGTAGGTCGGTGTGATGAGCAAGTCCAGATCTTTGCCTTGCCGCTGGACGGTCAGCGAAACCGGGCGGCCCTCCGACGAACGAATCATGTGAGGGATCAACGCGGGATTCGGGTGGTTTACTCCGTCTGCCGACAAAATCTCGTCTCCGACCTGCAGCCCTGCCTTGGCCGCCGGAAATCCTGGTTGGACAGAATCAACCACGACGGGCCCGGCTTTGGGATAACCTAGCACACTTGTAAAATCTGACACGTCTTTGGGCACATCTTCGTGAATGGGAAGAATCGCGCCGTCGCGCTCCACCGTTAACGTTAGCGGCATGCCCGGAACAATGCCTGCATCGGACGACACATCACCCCAGGTCGAGACCTTCGTTCCGTTAACAGAGATAATTTTATCCCCTGGCTTCAACCCCGCTTGCGCCGCCAGCGAATCGGGAATCACGCCAGCTACTTGAGCGGGCTCCTGCATGTAGCGTGCTACCGGCATGCCTACCATGTAAAGTCCCCACATCAATGCGAGCGCCAGCACGCCGTTCATCGCTGGTCCTGCCAGCACAATCAGCACGCGCTGCCATCGCGGCCGCGCTAAAAACTCATCCGGAGAGCCCGTGCGTTCTTCTGATGGGTTGTCACCCGCCATCTTGACGTAGCCGCCCAGAGGAAACACGCTGATGCGGTAGTCGGTGTTGCCGCGCTTCCACCCAAAAATGCGGTTCCCAAATCCAATCGAGAAAACATCCACGCGCACATGGCATAGCCGCGCCACAATAAAGTGGCCCCACTCATGGGCCAGGATCATGATTCCCAGTCCAATTGCCGCTGCAACGATTCCCACCCAGCTATGCGTCATCGCTTAATTCTTCCTCTTCTCAATTTCCTCACGCGCGATTCGACGCGCTTCTCTGTCAGCGTTCAGCACATCGTCCATTCCATGAAGCGCAATTGCCGGCATTCGCTCCAATACCCTGCCAATCACTTCGGCAATTCCCGTAAAAGCCAGCCGACCCTCCAAAAATGCTGCGACACTTTCCTCATCCGCCGCATTCAGCGCGCATGGCGCTGCGCCGCCCGCTTCCATCGCCTGCTTCGCCAATTTTAAGCACGGGAACTTCTTCAGCGGCACCGGCTCGAAATCGAGTTTCTTCAGGCTGCTCCAATCCAGCGCAAATCCATTGGATGCCACCCGCTCCGGATAGGTTAACGCATATTGGATGGGCATGCGCATGTCAGTTGGCCCGAGCTGTGCCAAAATCGAACCATCCACGAATTCCACCATCGAGTGAATCGTCGATTGCGGGTGAATCACTACGTCTATCTGCTCTGGGCGCATGGCAAAAAGCCATCGCGCCTCTATAACCTCAAATCCCTTATTCATCAGGGTCGCTGAATCGGTGGTGATCCTCTTCCCCATCTTCCAATTGGGATGCGCCAGCGCTTGCTCGGGAGTCACATCTTTTAGCTTTGAAGCTGGCGTTTTCCGGAATGGCCCGCCCGAGGCCGTCAGAATCAGTTTCTTCACTTCTCTCGGCTCGCCCGCGCGCAAACATTGATGGATGGCGTTGTGCTCGCTGTCCACAGGCAGCACGGCCCTTTTCTGCCGCTCCGCCTCGGCCATCACCAATTCGCCCGCAGCCACCAGGACTTCCTTATTCGCCAGCGCCAGATTTTTGCTCTGCTGAACGGCTTTGTAGGTCGCGGGCAATCCAACAACTCCGACCGCCGCTGATAGAACCATCTCGGCGTCTGGGTGCGTAGCTACGCGCTCCATGCCTTCGCTCCCGCACAGGATCTCCGGCATCTGCATCAATTTCGCGACTGAAAGTCGCTCCCGAAGCTCCTTGGCCCCTTCGCACGTCGCTACAGAAACCACCTTGGGTCGGTACTTAATCGCTTGCTCTGCCGCTAGCTCAATATTGCTGCCCGCGGCTATCGCCACCACCTCGAATCTGCCCGGCAGCGAATCCACGACCTTCAGGCATTGACGCCCGATCGAGCCGGTTGAACCGAGAATGGAGAGGCGCTTCACGATTTTCGAGGAGTCACAGGCGGCCCTGCAGCAGCCATCCTGCGGCCAGCCAAACAACAGGAGCAGCGAAGATCAAACTGTCAATGCGGTCCAACATTCCTCCGTGTCCGGGAAGCAGCGCGCCGGAGTCTTTCACGGCCGCGCCGCGCTTATATCCTGATTCTACCAGATCGCCGACTTGCCCCGCGATATTCGCGAACACCGCCGTCAGCAGCCACGCCATGGTGTTGCTGCCCTGCCACTGCGCAAAGCAGTATCCCACGATGAGCGACCCCACAACGTTTCCAATCGCTCCTTCCCACGTCTTACCCGGCGAAAGCGCCGGCGCCATTTTTATCCGGCCAATCGACTTCCCCACAAAATATGCGACCGTGTCTCCGGCCCACACAATCGCCAGCGCGAATAGCACCAGCACCGGCCCTTCCGGTATCCTTCCATCCATTCTCGCCAGATAACTGAATGGCAATGCAATAAAGATCAGCGCTGCGGAACTTGCCGCTATTGCCGGCAGCACCTGTGCAATCGGAATCTGGCTCGCTATGGCAATAAGCGCTGCTCCAAAAAAGAAGCCCAGAAAAACCGCTTCGATTGACGCCCAATGCCATGGCAAGCCGCTAATGATGACCGTATTTCCGCTCAGCCGGTTCACCTCCGTCCCTCCGGCGAGCCACTGCACCGCAAATAAAGCCGCGGCACAAATCATCGTCCATATTCGCAACGACCGCAGCCCCATCCCCGCCGCCAGCTTAAAAAACTCCATCATCGCCAGCAACGCAACCGCCGCGGCAATGATCGCAACCAGCCACGACGGCCCCACGTAAACGACAACCACGACAATGGGTATCAGGATGACTGCGGTTATGATTCGCTTCGCCAATTTATGATCCGCCAATTGGAATTTACCGGAATTTCGCTGAGAGGTCCAAAACGTGCAGCGTGATTCATCATGCGCCATTCCCCGATGCGCGCCCTGATGCTAGCCCGCCGTAGCGCCGTTCGCGCTGCTGAAAGTTCAGCAACGCTTCCAGCAGCCTCTCTCGCGAAAAGTCTGGCCACAACGCGTCGGTAATATAAAGTTCCGCATACGCAATCTGCCACAACAAAAAATTGCTCACACGCATCTCGCCGCTTGTCCGAATCAGCAAATCAGGGTCCGGCAGCCCCGCCGTGTACAAATTATCGGAGATAGCCTCCTCGTCGGCACGAAACGCAGAAAGTGCGTTCAAGCGCACGCGGTCCAGAATCGCATTAAAAGCATCCACTAATTCCGCGCGGCCTCCGTAATTCAAGGCCACAATCAATTTCATGCCGGTATTCTGCGCGGTCAGCCGCATCGCTTTTTCGATGTCTTTTCGCACTGCTTCCGGCAATTGCGCGGAGCGCCCAATCACCAGCAGGCGAATATTGTTCTTGTGTATCGAAGGCAGCTCTTTCTTCAGATATTCGCGCAGCAGGCGCATCAGAAAATCAACTTCCCCTTGCGGCCGCCGCCAGTTTTCCAGGGAAAAAGCGTAAAGCGTCAGCGCGCGTATCTTCAGCCTCGCGCATGTTTCGATCACCTGCCGCGCCACTTTAACGCCTGCGCGGTGTCCGGCGATTCTCGGCAAATGACGCCGCTGCGCCCAGCGCCCATTGCCGTCCATGATGATAGCGATATGCGCCGGCAGGCGCTTCAAATCAAGTTGCTCGAGAAGCGTGGACTCCCTGCTGCTCGCAGCTTTTATCAGCTCAATCGCTTTCATGAAGTCAGTCGAGGAGCTTCCGCAAAAACGCTAACACACAGTTAAATGCTCGGCAACCGCGACACAGCAAGCTGTCCGCTCAAGCCCCATAAAGAGGCGCTTCAACTGCCTAGCCCTGAACCAGTGGGCGTAAAAATCGTGACGTATGCCAGCGCTATTGTTATCACAATCAGCGCCACGCTAATCACCCACGCCACAATGTTGAATGTTTTCCCGTTCACGTGAGTGCCCATCAAGTCCCTGCGGTTCACCAGCAACAGAATGAGGACCATGACGATCGGTAGCCATATTCCATTCGCTACCTGCGAGAGCACCAAAATCTTCAGCAGTGGAGCTTTGGGAATCAAAATCACGCCGCCGCCTAAAACGATCAGCCCCGTGTACAATCCATAAAAAATCTTCGCGTCGGCAAACTTGTGGTCAATGCCAGCCTCGAATCCCAGCCCTTCGCAAATCACGTGTGCGGTGGAGAGCGGCAGCACCGAAGCCGAGAACAGAGACGCATTCAGCAATCCAAAAGCGAACAGTACGCCCGCCCATTTTCCCGCCAGCGGCACCAGCGCCTTGGCCGCGTCCGCCGCATCCGAAATGTTGGTGTGACCCGACGCATGCAAGGTCGCCGCCGTGCACACGATGATAAAGAACACGATGACCATGCAGCTGATACTTCCCACCAGCACGTCCATTCGCGCATGTTTGTACTGCCGCGGACCAACTTTCTTCTCAACGTACCCGGCTTGCAGATAAAAAAACTGCCACGGCGCCACGCTGGTGCCGATGAGTGCGGTGAGCACCAGCAAATACGCCGTGTTCATGTGAATCTCAGGAATGAATGTCTGCTTCGCCGCAAGCGCCCAGTCCGGCTTCGCCAAAAACGCCGACGCGACGTAAGACACATAGAAGACGCACGCCACAAGAAAAACCTTTTCCACCTGCCGATAGGTCCCGCGAATCACCAGCACCCAAACGGCAATCGCCGCAAGCGGGACCGAAATATACTTGCTTATGCCGAAAATCTGCATCGAAGCAGCCACGCCCGCAAACTCCGCCACTGTGTTCGAAAAATCCACCGCTAGGCCGGCCAGCATCACAAAAAAGGTCGAGCGAAATCCAAACTCCTCGCGAATCAGGTCTGAAAGCCCCTTACCCGTCACTACGCCCATGCGCGCGCACATTTCCTCGCTGACGTAGAGAGCAATTGTTAGCGGAATCATCGTCCACAGCAGTGCATAGCCGAGCTGTGCTCCGCTCAGCGAATACGTCGTGATTCCGCCCGCGTCGTTGTCGACGTTCGACGTGATCAGCCCCGGGCCCACCACTGCCAAGAACAACGCCACGCGCCTGCGCCAATGGCGTCCCTGCCGCCGCGCCTGCTCTCCCCGCGCGCGCCACGCCTCCAATTTTCCGCTGATCGCTGTCCAGCTCATCTCATTTCAGCTTTGCATGCATACGGCTCACGATGTCGTCAACCGTGATGCTGCCGACCGGATGCCTTTCTTCGTCCACCACTGTCAAACTGCGCAAATTGTACTTGTCGAAAAGCTCAAAAATCTCGCGCTCCTCTACCTGCGGTTCCACGGAGATAAATGGCTCAGCCACTAGTGCCGACATGCGCTGCTCCGGCGCAGCCAGCAACAGCTTCGCGGGCGATACCGTTCCCGCAAATAGGGCGTCGCGATTGATCAGCACGACCGCGTCCAGCTGGTCGAGCGCCATCTCGTGAAAGCGGATAAAATCCACCACCTCCGATTTCGTGGCCTCTTCTCCTACCTCAACCATTTCCGTATTCATCATTCCGCCAGCCGTGTGTCCCTCGAACTGCAATAGCTCCCTCATCTCAGCCGCTTCGCGCTTGGGCATCTCGCTCAACACTTCCCGCGAAGTTTCTGCTGGCAATTCCCCCAGAACGTCCGCAGCCTCGTCCGGCGGCATCTCCTCGAGGATCTCCGCTGCCCTCTCTGGGGCCATCGTCTCCACCACCTGCGTCCTCAATCGTTTATCGAGCTCGCCAATCACGTCTGCGGCGGTCTCCTCGTCCAGCGATTCAATAATCGAACTCCGCTCATCGGGAGAAAGCTCTTCCATAATGTCCGCCAAATCCGCGGGATGCATGTTCGCAAGTTTGTTGCTCGTCAGCCGCAGCTTTACCCTTCGCAAAGGGTCCGGTTCAATCAGGTTCACAAACTCCCACGGGATCAAACGCGTGGGAAGTTTCCCCTGAATTCGCCGGATTAACGCCGGCGAAGCCACTCCTTGCAGCAGCCTGCCGACCGCGCCAGTCAGTCCGACATCCACTTTGCTGATCCGGAGCTCCACATTCCCGTTGGTCTTGTTCTCCGCCATCTCCAGATCGTTCACGCGAACCACTTTCCGTCCGTGGGTGTCGATGATCTGCTGGTCAAGGAGGTCTTTGCGAACGCCCAGCCGCGCGTCATTCTTGGAATAAGGCTCGAGTTCCTTTTCCCCCACCGTCAAGCGCACAGTTCCAGGCGCCACAAATCCGATCTGGTCATAACGCGCGAGCAGCGGCTGATACTTCCCCCTTGCGAGCAGCATTCGGCTGACGCGGTTCCCCTGCTCTCCGGGCTCCAGGTAAAATTCCTTCACCCGGCCAACAAAGTTCCCTTGCGCGTCATAAGCTTCTGAACCCAGTAATTCCGTCGCGTGCAGCATGACTAACCTCCACCTCAGCTACGTTCGTAGTGCTTGTCTAAACACAAAAAAAAGCCCGTGGCCGGACACATTGCCGACCACGGGCGCACCCACTCCCGCTTTCACTCCTGGTCGGCTACGGCCTCCTTGGCGTCAAGCTTCGCTCCCGGCAGGCCGTTCACGGCACTGAGCACCGCAATCCCCGCCTGAGCCCTCATTCCTGGCCCAGACAGGCATCGCCCCCCTGGCTCCGAATTGGACGAACGCCCCAAATCTGTTCGCTCCATATCAGTTCCTTTGTTAAGAGCACTCACAAATTTTGTCAAGCAAAGAGTTCACAAATCAACGAGATTTTTGCTTTTTGAACGTCATGGTGCCGAATTTTTGGCCTCTTCGCGGATGTTCGGCCGCATAGAGCTCCAAATACGAGGCGGTGATGTACTCATCCGGCGAATACCCCAGCGCTTTCGCGGCCCGGTCTATCTGTCGTCCAGGTCCCTCGAGTTCCAAAAACGCGCCGATCGGCGTCTCATCCAGATCAAAACTGAGCCCCGGGTAGCGTTCGGCGCCGTACTTCGTCCGGTACTTCTCATACCGGAACCATGCCCGCATGCCAATCCGCCGAAGCACAGCCTCGAATCGCCGCACGTCCTTGACTCGATATTCAATCTCTTCTCGCTCTTTGTATTTCGCTTTCGCCGCCTTCCGCCCCTCCAATAGCTCCTTGAACGTCAATATGCCACCGCGTAGCATGCCCGCCCGCCTGCGTTTCTGTCGCCGCTCGCCGCCAAGCCCTAGCTTCTGCTCGCGTCGCAGCCTCAGGATCGCTTCGCGCTTGCGAAATGCCCGATCCTCCGTATCAAACAGCGTATTTTCCTCGAACGCTCGCCCAATCCTTTGTGCGCCCATCGCATTCAGGCGCGCCAAAAGACTCTCCACATCCTGAACTCTTAGCTTCACCTCGATCTCTCGATTTTTCTTTTCGCTTCCCATAGCGCAAGTATATCCACTTCGCCGCCCAAAGCCGCCACGCCACCTTTCGCGAATTTCACTTCCCCCTGTTGCCAAAGCCGTCGCCACCCGCGATAATCGTTCCCGTTTCCCAACCCAAATGGCCGCCGAATGACTGAACCAACCACGCCGCTGATGCAGCAATACCATTCCATCAAGCGCCAGCATCCCTACGCGCTGCTTCTTTTCCGTCTCGGCGACTTTTACGAGCTTTTCTACGAAGACGCGGTCGTCGCCTCCCGCCAACTGCAAATCACGCTCACCTCGCGCAATCGCGAAAAGGGCCAGGCCGTGCCCATGTGCGGCGTTCCGTATCACGCCGCGGAACACTACATCGCGCGGCTGATTCGCGCCGGCCACAAGGTCGCCATTTGCGAACAAATGGAGGATCCTTCGCACACGAAAAAGCTCGTTCGCCGCGAAGTCATCCGCGTTCTCACGCCGGGCACTGCTACCGATTCTCCCATCCTCGAAATGCGCGAGAATAATTTTCTCGCTGCCGTTGCCCGTAATGGCGGCAGCAAACCCATCGGCCTCGCGTTCGTTGACTTTTCCACCGGCGAATTTCGCGCCACTGAATTTTCCGGCTCTGGAGCCGAAGCTCGGCTCGCCGACGAACTCGCCATTCTTCGCCCGCGCGAGATTCTCCTTCCCCAGGCCGAATCTTCGCTCTTCCCGCAGCCTTCCGCGCCTTCTTTGAACATTCCCGGCGCTACGGAAACGCGCCTCGACGAATGGGTCTTCGAGCCCGCGCAATCCGAGCGCATTCTTACTCAGCACTTTCGTGTCGCCACCCTCGACGGCTTTGGACTTGCCGGCCATTCGCAAGCCATCGCCGCCGCCGGCGGACTGCTCCATTACCTCCGCGAAACTTCCGCCATCGGCGCATCCGATTCCGGCAATGGCACCGCCGCGATGCAGATTCGCCCAGCGGGACGCGGTCTCGAACACCTCGACCGCATCGCCTACTACGAGCAGCAGGACGCGCTGGTCCTCGACAACGTCACTGTGCGCAATCTCGAGCTTCTTCAGCCCGCCCTCGGCGATGAAGCCTCCGCCACGCTCCTGTCTTCGCTCGACCGTACCGCGACCGGCATGGGCGCGCGTCTTTTGCGCTCTTGGATTCTGCGGCCTTCGATCGCTCGCGATGAGATCGAAGCCCGCCTCGATGCTGTCGCCGAGCTGAAGTCCGCCACTGTCCTTAGGGACGAAATCCGCCGCGCCCTCGACCAGATTTTCGACCTCGAACGCCTGACCAGCCGTGTCACGCTCGGCAACGCCACGCCGCGCGACCTGCTCGCCTTGCGCCGCTCTCTTGCTGCAATTCCTCCTCTGCGCGGTTTTCTGACAAAATTTCAAAGCGCGCGCCTCTCCGCCCTGCATTCTCAGCTCGACGAACTCGCCGATGTTCGCGACCTCATCTCTCGCGCCATTGCCGACGACCCTCCCGCGCAACCCACTGAGCCCGGCATCATTCGCAGCGGCTGGGACGCTGAACTGGACGAGCTTCGCAGCCTCAGCAAATCTTCCAAGCAAACCATCGCCGCCATGGAAGAGCGCGAACGCAAGCGCACCGGCATCGCCTCGCTCAAAATCCGTTTCAACAGCGTCTTCGGCTATTACATCGAAATTTCCAAAGCCAATCAGCACCTCGCGCCGCCCGATTACGATCGCAAGCAAACTCTCGTCAATGCCGAGCGCTTCACTTCACCAGAATTAAAAGATTATGAGCGCAAAGTTCTCGACGCTGACCAGCGCATCCTCGAAATCGAACGCCGCCTCTTCCGCGAAATTCGCGAATCCATCGCCGCGCAGGCCTCGCGCCTTCGCCAAACTTCCTCGGCCATCGCGCAGCTTGACGTGCTCATTAATTTCGCTGCGCTCGCTGCCGACCGCAATTACTCGCGCCCATCTTTCACCGAATTCGAGCCCGGCCATTCATCCGCCACAGCTGGTCGCGGCGAACTTTTCATCGCTGGCGGCCGCCATCCCGTAATTCAAAATCTTCTCGAACAGCAGGGCGAGCGCTTTGTCCCCAATGATCTTTTCCTTGATGACGCCAATCAATCCATCCTGCTCATCACTGGCCCGAACATGGGCGGCAAATCCACTTATCTCCGCCAGGCCGCGCTCATCGTCATCATGGCGCAAATCGGCAGCTTTGTTCCCGCGAACGAAGCCCGCTTGCCGCTCGTCGACCGCATCTTCACCCGCATCGGTGCCTCCGACAATCTCGCCCGCGGCCGCTCCACTTTCCTCGTCGAGATGAGCGAAGTCGCCGCCATCCTCAACACGGCCACTGCCGCCAGCCTCGTTCTTCTTGACGAAGTCGGCCGCGGCACCGCGACCTTCGACGGCCTTTCCATCGCTTGGGCGGTCATCGAACACCTTCACGAAAACGCGCGCCCGCGCACTCTTTTCGCCACGCATTATCACGAACTCACCGAGCTCGAACGCCTGCTCTCCGGCGTGAAAAACGTCCACGTCTCCGTCCGCGAAGCAGGCAGCGAAATAGTATTCCTTCGCCGCATCGAATCCGGCGCCGCCGACAAAAGCTACGGCATCGAAGTCGCGCGGCTCGCTGGCCTGCCCGCGCCGGTAATCGCTCGCGCTCGCGAAATTCTCGCCGAGCACGAAAAAAGCGAGCATCAGCTCACCGAGGAACTTTCCCCCGGCGCCGCCGCGCCCGCTCAGCCCGTGATGTTCACGCCGGTTAATCAGGAAGTTCTCGATGCACTCCGCGCCGCCGATCTCGACAATCTGAAGCCTCTCGAAGCGCTCAATCTGCTCGCCGCGCTCAAAAAGCAAATCTCGTGACCCAGCGCTCGCGCAGTATTCTCGTTCTCGGACTCATGTCCGGCACTTCCGCCGACGGCATTGACGTCTCTCTTGTCCGCATCACCGAGCTGCAACAGCGCGCCGCGCGCACCTTTCCCGAAACGCGTCTCCTCAATTTCGCCGCGTTTCCCTTTCCACCCGCCGTTCGCGAAACCGTCCTTCGCCTCGCCAACGGAGCATCCACTTCCACCCGCGAAATCAGCCAGCTCAATTTTCGTCTCGGCGAACTTTTCGCCGACGCCGCCCTGCGCGCCTGCAAAAAATTCCGCATCTTGCCGCGCCGCATTTCGCTCATCGGCTCGCACGGCCAAACCGTCTATCATCAAGGCGCGCACACTCCATTTCTCGGCGCGTCAACTTCCTCCACCCTGCAAATCGCCGAGCCCGCCATCATTGCTGAACGCACCGGCATCACCACCATTGCCGATTTTCGTCCCGCCGACATAGCCGCAGGCGGCCAGGGCGCGCCGCTCGTCCCTTTCGTGGACTATCTGCTCTATCGCGACGCTCGCGCTAAAGACAAAGTTGGGCGCATCGCCCTCAACATCGGCGGCATCGCCAATCTCACCATCATCCCGGCCAATGCGCACCCGCGCGACGTCATCGCCTTCGACACTGGCCCCGGCAACATGATCATCGACGCTCTCGCCGCGCATTTCACTCACAATCGCCTCCCCTTCGATCGCAATTCGCAACTCGCCCGCCGCGGTCATCTGCTCCCCGAATTTCTGAATCAGCTTCTCGCCCATCCATTCTTCCGCAAATCTCCGCCGAAAACCGCTGGCCGCGAAGAATTCGGCACCGAATACACAGCACGCCTCATCGCCCTCGCCAAGCGCCATCGCATCGCTCCCGCCGACTTACTTCACACGGCAACCGCATTTACCGCCGCCTCCATCGCCCAAGCCATCCAGGATTTCGTTTTTCCGCACGCCCGCGTCGCTGAACTCATTCTCGCCGGGGGCGGCGCCCGCAATCCTCTGCTGGTCGCCTACCTCGCCGCGTTTTTGCCCTCGCTGAAAAACATCCCCGCCGGCGCTTTTGGCATTCCAGCCGACGCCAAAGAAGCCTTCGCCTTCGCCGTCCTCGCCTACGAAGCCTTTCAGCAGCACGCCAACAACCTGCCCAGCGCCACTGGCGCGCGCCATCCCGCCGTCCTCGGAAAAATTTGCCATGCCCGCCCGCGCTAGATTGGAGGATTGTCATTCCGAATCCCGGTCGCATTTTGACCGGGTGAGGAACCTGCTATTTCATCTGGTTTTCCCCGCCGCCGTCGCAATCCTCGTTTGGTCTCCCCCTTTCCTCATCTCCGGCTGCGCCCATCGCGCAACCAACAATTCCTCCACTGTCAATTTCCTTCTCGAATCCATGCCCACTAATCTCGACCCGCGCATCGGCACCGACGCCTTTTCCGAGCACATCGACTTTCTGCTTTTCGACGGCCTTCTCCAGCGCGATGATCACCTCGACCTCGCGCCCGACCTCGCGGAAAAATGGGAAATGCCGGACCCACAAACCTACGTCTTCCATCTTCGCCACAATGTTCATTTCTCGAACGGCCAGCTCCTCACTTCCGCCGACGTAAAATTCACCTTCGATCCCATCCGCACCGGCGCCATCAAGACCGCTAAGCGCGGCGCTTATGCCCTCGTTGATTCCATCACCACTCCTGATCCATGGACGGTCATTTTCCATCTCAGCGCGCCCTACGCTTCTTTCCCGTTGAATCTCACGCGCCAGGCCGTCGGCATCGTCCCGAAAAATTCGCCACCCGACTTCGCGCGGCATCTCATTGGCACCGGTCCGTTTCGCGTCGTCAGCATCATCCCCGACGACCAAATTCTCGTCGAACGCAACCCATCCTATTTCGCCGGTGCGCCTACGCTCGCTCGCGTTCGCTTCCGCATCGTCCCGGACGCGCTCACCCGCGCACTCGAACTCCGCAAGGGCTCCGGCGACCTCGAATCCAATTCCCTCCCGCCTGACACCGTTGCAGGCCTCGCGCGCGACCCAAGTCTCGAAGTCACGCGCGCTCCGGGCACTGCGCTCGCCTACATTTGCTTCAATTTCGACGATCCGATTCTCAAGCATCGCCGCGTCCGCCAGGCCCTCGCTTACGCCACGGACCGCTCCGTCCTAATTAAGTATCTCCTTCACGGACAGGCCCGCCCCGCCGCCAGCCTTTTGCCGCCGAATCACTGGGCCTACGACCCCAACGTCCAGCAATACAACTTCGACCCCGCACGCGCCAATTCCCTTCTCGACGCCGCCGGATTCCCGCTCGGCCCCGATGGCATTCGCTTCCATCTGGAACTAAAAACTTCCACCGACGAATCCACGCGTGTCCTCGCCGCCGCCCTGCAAGACCAATGGCATCGCGTCGGCGTGCAGCTCGATTTGCGCTCTCTCGAATTCGCCACGTTCTACGCCGACATCACCCGCGGCAGCTTTCAGCTCTACACTCTGCGCTGGCTCGGCGCGAATCTCGACCCGGATATTTTCGATTATGTTTTCAACAGCAAGAAAATGCCGCCGGCAGGCGCGAATCGCGGCCACTACCGCAATCCGCAATTGGATGCTTTACTCGAAGAGTCCCGCGTCACCGCGGATGAAGCCAAACGGAAGAAAATTCTTGCGCAGATTCAGGAAATCATCGCCACAGACGAGCCGTACATCAACCTCTGGTATTACGACAACATTTGCGTCCATCGCCGCCGCATCTCCAACATCCAACTCTCCCCCGGCGGCGACTTCGACTTCCTCCAGCACGCCACCCTACGTCGTCCATGAATCGAAGCTTGGGACCGAATCATTCGGTGCCGGTTTTCTTTGACGGTTCCCAAGATTTGAGGGCAGAGTACAAGCTCTCCAGCTTTTCTGCTGATTTCGCCTTACAAGAAAATCTCTCGCTCGTCGTGAACTGAAGAAAGTAACCACCAACACTCGGAATGAAGTGGCCCGACCAACCGTAGGCCATGATTTGGATGAGGAATGCCTGCAATTCAACGAACTCATCATGCCTAAATAGCTGTGCCGGCGCGATATCTAGGCTGCGCAAATCACCGTGCGCTCGGCGCATATCTTCGATGATTCGCCACCCCGGCCTGACCAATTCAGACACCCCAACTTCCCATTGGTAGAACCAAACCAGCCCTCCTTCAAACAAGGATGGGTCGGAGAGCATCAGAATGTCGTGGGCTAAGGCTGCCATCCGCCGGTGTTCGGGCGGAACTTTAACCACGAAGCTCGGCTCGTCTTCGTTTTCGTAGTACGGCATATCTTCATCGGTAAGTTTCAAGTGCGTGGCGGGTTGTTTGCACCACCACCGAGCCTCTTCGCTGGTCATCGATTGCATTAGCGCCCTACTCGACACAAAAACAGATCGTCTGAAGCCCTACCCATCAATAATTTTGCGAATCTCCGCCTCCGGCACCGCGCCTTCGCGAATAATCGACCAATCCTCCCCGTGCAGCGCCACAATCGTCGAAGATAGCGTCGCGCCCGTTTCGCCGCCATCCAAAATCAACGGCAGCCGCTCGCCCAATTGTTTCACCAACTGCTGCGCGTTGCTGCACGCCGGAAAGCCCGACAAATTCGCGCTCGTGCCGGTCACCGGCCCGCCAAAACACTCAATCAACTCGCACGCCACGCGCGCCTTCGGCCAGCGCAGCGCCACCCGCCCGCTGTTCCCTGTCACTTTCAGCGGCAGCCGGTGCGTTGCCTCCACCACAATCGTCAGCGCGCCTGGCCAGAATTTCTGCGCCAGATCGAAAAAATTGTCCGGCAAATCCCGCGACAGCACCACCGCCTGCTCGACAGAATTCACCAGAATCGGCAGCGCTTTTGTTTCTGCGCGCCCCTTCACCTGGAACACCCGCTCAATCGCCGCCAAGTTGTACGGGTCCGCGCTCAGCCCGTAAAAAGTGTCCGTGGGAATGCCCACCACGCGCCCGCGCTGTATCAGGCTCGCGGCGTAGTGGATGGCGTGCGATTCAGGCGCTTCGATTGAGACTTTCAGGACTTCTGCTGGCAATTGGCTCGCTCGCGCGGCCCACGCTCAAGCCGCAATGCCCCGCAAACTACCACACGCCTTGCACTTCGCGCAAGCATTGCCTCTCGAAGTTTCCGAACTTCGATGACTCCGCAATTCAGCGCAAAGTTAGGTTAGACTCAGATTCCATGCAGCAGCCAACTCGGCTGGATGAGGTCACCATATTCGGTGGGAAGCTGTCCTTCCTGATCCCTCATGACTGGGAAGAGAAGGAAGAAGGCAATGAGGGGCTTACTTGTATTGCCAGCCCGCCGCTGAGTCCGGGTGGTTTCGCGTATCTCTGAACACTGCGAAGGCCGCTCAAACTCCTGCAGAAGAGCTGCGGAAGCTTGTCAGGAGAACGAATGCAACTCACGATGAGCAAAACGGGAACTGGGTCTGGACCCGTGAGCGGGACTCGGAAGAAGGCGGTGTAAAGATTCATCTCTATTACTGGTTTGTTGCAAATATCGTTGAGCCTGACTTGCTGCGTGAAGCAATTTTCTCGTACACAGTGCTGTCTGACCGCATAAATGATGCAGAAACAAAGAAAATGCTGCACTTAATAGGACAAATCGTTAGGCGCGCCAAATTCCATCCCGAGGTTGCCTTCTAGTACTTGCTTTTACATCGAAAATCGAAAAAAATACTCGTCATATGCTCCCAGAACAGAAATGCCCCAAATGCGGCCGCCGCATGATTCTCTATCGCTGCTCTCACAACAATTGCCCCACCGAGCGCCGCATCTGCGTCGTCTGCGAATGCGGAGGCATTCGCCCCGCCATCCCTTTTACGCAAACCAGCTTCTACCCGGAATGCCACTCGAGCGGCATGCTCCTCGCCGACGAAAACCGCAGCTACAGCTAGAATCGTGCCGACCTAGACAATCTCGGCTTTCTGCCTCAAAATCCTCATGTGGAAACGCCTGATATTGGTGCGATTCTGTATGGATCCGAACCTGTAATCAAGTGGTTCGGAGGCTGGCCAAATTTCCACGATGCGGAAATCATCCATTTAAAGCTGGCGCGTAGCGGCGAGTCGGTACTTCGTATTTATCCGTACTATCCGGAGAAACCGGCGCCGGTTGATTTTATTCTCAATGCAGTTACAGATTTGGAATTAGCCGACTTCAGCTCGCAAAACGTAATCTTCTCCCTACAGATTGAAACGGTCACCGACCAAACCAAACAAAATGCCGTCCGATTAACGCTAGTCCCCTGCTATGGATTGTCTGGTTGGCTTGATGGCAGACGCGTCCGAGTAGAACTTGTGCCCGGCCAGTCCTCAGACGGAGTTAGTCTGTGGTAGCTGCACCGGCTCGCCTGCGCAGCACACCAAACCCGGTCGTCATCACTTCGCGCGAAAATCACTGGCTGAAAACGTTTCGCGCCGCGCTCCACTCCTCGCGCCCCGAAGACAATCGCATCGCCCTCGAAGGCGTGCATCTCGTCACCGAAGCCATCCGCTCCGGCCTGCGCATCGAAGCTATCCTCTCGAGCGTTTCCGGTGAACGCCACCTCGCCGCACTGCAAGCCAAACTCGACCGCCCCACGCTGATTCTGCGCACCACTGACAAACTTTTTGACTCCATCGCCGCCACCGAAACGCCGCAAGGCATCGCCGCCCTTGCTCACGCGCCCGAGTACAAACTCGAAAACCTTCTTCGTGCCGACGATTCCCTCGTCATCGTCCTCGTCGCCGCGCAAAATCCCGGCAACGTCGGAGCAATTCTCCGTTCCGCAGAAGCCTTTGGCGCCACCGGAGTCATCGCCACGCGCGGCACCGCCCATCCTTATTCGCCGAAAGCCCTGCGCGCCTCCTCAGGCTCTTCGCTGCGCCTGCCAATTCTTGCCGAACTCGCGCCCTCCATCGCCCTCGCACAACTTCGCGTTTCCGGCCTGAAACTTTTCGCTGCTTCCCCTTCGCAAAATCCCGCCGCGCGCCGCCCCGACGAACTCGATCTTCGCGCGCCCTTCGCGCTGCTCATCGGCAATGAAGGCGCCGGCCTCCCGCCAGAAATCGAACGCAGCGCCGACGCCCGCATTCGCATCCAACTTGCCGAGCCGGTGGATTCTTTGAACGCCGCGGTCGCTGCGTCGCTCATCCTTTACGAAGCCGCGCGCCAGCGCCGCGCCGCAGATGCATAAATCGCGCAAACACTTATGAGCCTCTTTCGCGCCATCGAGCCGCCAGAAGACGAGCCGCAAGGCTCCCGCCCGCTCGCCGACCGCATGCGTCCGCGCACTCTCGACGAAGTCCTCGGCCAGGAAAATCTCCTCGCGCCGGGAAAACCTCTGCGCATTCAAATCGAGCACGACGAAATCGTCTCCATGCTCCTCTGGGGCCCGCCCGGGTGCGGAAAAACAACTCTCGCGCGTCTCATCGCCAAAACCACGCGCTCCGAATTCGTTCCTTTCAGCGCGGTGATGTCCGGCATCAAGGAAATCAAGCAGGTCATGGCCGCCGCCGAAGGCGCGCGCCGCTATGGCCGCCGCACCGTCGTTTTTGTTGACGAAATTCATCGCTTCAACAAAGCGCAACAGGACGCCTTCCTTCCCTACGTCGAGGCCGGCACCATTCTGCTCATCGGCGCCACCACCGAAAATCCCTCCTTCGAAGTCATCGCGCCGCTTCTCTCGCGCATGAAGGTTTACGTTCTTCAAGCGCTCTCCAGTGAACAAATTCTCTCGCTTCTTCATCGCGCGCTGGCGGACAAAAAGTACGGTCTCGGCAATGAAGACATCGAAATTCCCGCCGAGGTCCTCGAGCGCATTGCGCAAATCGCCAACGGCGACGCGCGCGCCGCTTACAACACGCTCGAAGCCGTCATCCTCGGCTCCGAAGCCGCCGCCAATGGCCGCCGCATCGTCACGCGCGAGCGCCTCGACGACGTTTTGCAGCACAAATTCCTGCTGTACGACAAAGCCGGCGAAGAGCATTTCAACCTCATCTCCGCGCTGCACAAATCCGTGCGCAATTCCGATCCCGACGCCGCTCTTTACTGGCTCGCGCGCATGCTCGAATCCGGCGAAGATCCTCTTTACCTCGCGCGCCGCATGGTGCGCATGGCCAGTGAAGACATCGGCCTCGCCGATCCCAGCGCTCTGCAAATCACTCTCGCGGCCATGAACGCATTCGACTTTCTCGGCGTTCCCGAAGGCCATCTCGCCCTCGCCCAAGCCGCCGTCTATCTTTCGCTCGCGCCTAAATCCAACGCCGTTTACACCGCCTTCGGCTCCGTTCACAACGATCTGCAAAGCACCATCGCCGAGCCTGTCCCGCTGCACCTTCGCAATGCCGTCACCGGCCTGATGGGTCACCTCGGCTATGGCAAGGGCTATCAGTACGCGCACAATGCCGAGGAAAAAGTCACGGATATGGAGTGCCTGCCAGAAAGCATACGCGGCCGCGTCTATTACCATCCAACGGATCAGGGGCTCGAAGCGCGCATTCGCCAGCGCCTCGAAGACATTCGCCGCATCAAATCAAAGCGTGTCGAGCGGGATAAAAATGATTCCTCTCAGCACGCAACAAATGAGGTAAACAAACTGAAGGACGCCAAACGATGACCCATCGCCCCGCCCTGGCACAATTCAAATCAAAGGTCCTGCGCTTCGCATTTCTGGCCGTCATAATCTTCGCCTTTGCTTTATCTGCGCAAGTTCTTCGCGCACAAGAAAAGCCTCTCGCCACCATTCAGCTCGATTGCCGCGCTTCCGCCATCTCTTCGCAGGGCCTCACCGCATGCGCCGCTTTTCACCAACTGAATTTTCATAAGTACACCATCGAGCGCGACAACATCTGGACCGTCAACATGAAAGGCAAGCGCCGCGAAATCGTTGACGGCGTGAAGCTCGTCCAAGTCAATACTCCTTTCAGCTTTCACATCGACAGCCTCGCTTTTTCCCCCGACGGCCGCCTGCTCACCGTGCAGATGACGACGCGTCAAGTCACCGACGCCAACGGCGCCATGCAGGAAAACAAAATGGTCGACTTGATGGACATTAACGGCAAGGAGATTCCCGTCGCTGGCACAAAAACCAGCGTCATCCTCGACGCCAAGCAAGCCACCTGGCTCGCCGACGATCAAACCGTCGCTTATCTCTTACCCTCCGAGGATTCCAACCTGCTCTATCAGGTCGGGCTCACTCATCCCAAGCAGGGCAAGGGCGGCGCAATTTTCAAGGGACATCTTTTCACCGCAGTAGCTTGGGACGCTGCACGCAGCAGCGCCGTCGCCATCGAGCGCGACAACAATTTTGATGAGCCCATCAAGCTCGTGCGCCTCGATCTGCTTCATCAAACCGACACCCTGCTCACCACCGTGCCGGCTTATCTCGGCGGTCTCGCACTCTCACCGTCCGGAAATAAGGTCGCTTATTACACTGACGGCGACAGCATCGAAGTACGTTCGCTCGACAATCCGCAAAAAGCCATAACCGTGCACGCTGCCTACGGCACTCTGGCTTGGGGCAACGACGAAAATCGCATCCTGCTGAAACGCGGCCCTACGACGCAGATTAGCGACTTGGTTTGGCTCTCGATTCCCAGCGGCAATCTGACTCCCATCCTGCACGACTTGTTTTTTCGCGGCTTCGCTCTTTCGCCCGAAGCGCACGCCATCGTCGTCACCGAACCCGGCTCCAACCACCTTTCCGTCTTCCCGCTGGAATAAATCAGGGCCGTAGCCGCGGGTTTTGTGCTGTCACCATTTCGACGATGGCTGCTTACCCTCATTTCATCGTGCTCTGGACAGCGCCTCCCGGGTGGCGTAGTGTGTGTTCTGCGTGCGGTGATTCCCGTCGGCCGCGCAGCTAGGAGGTGTCCGTGATTCTCAAGCAGTTCTATCTCGGCTGCTTGGCGCACGCCTCTTATTTGATTGCGGACGAACAGACCCACGTCGCCGCCGTTGTCGATCCCCAGCGTGACGTCGACCGCTATCTGGCATTTGCCGCAGAGCATAACTTGCAAATCAAGCATGTCTTCCTGACGCATCTCCACGCTGATTTTGTCGCCGGCCATCTCGAATTGCGGGATCGCGCCGGCGCGACCATCTACCTCGGGGCTTCCGCGAAGGCCGCTTACCATTTCATACCGCTGCACGACGGCACCATCGTGGAATTTGGCCGCGTCCGCCTCAAGGCCCTCGAGACTCCCGGACATACACCTGAGTCCGTCTCGCTCCTCGTTTACGATCTCGCCTCCAGCGACGCACGTCCCTGCGCCGTGCTCACGGGCGACACTCTTTTCATCGGTGATGTCGGACGCCCGGACTTGCGCGTCGCGCTCGGCTGGTCCGCCACAGATTTAGGCGGCCTTCTGTACGAATCCTTGCACAACAAGCTTCTGCCGCTTCCGGATGCAACTCTCGTTTATCCGGCTCACGGTGCGGGCTCCCTCTGCGGCAAGGCCATCAGCAACGAAACTGTTTCGACCATGGGCCAGCAGCGCCTTGTGAACTATGCCCTGCAACCCATGAGCAAGGAATCCTTCGTCCAGATTGTCACCGCCGACCAGCCCGAGGCTCCGCCATATTTCACCTTCGATGCTGTGCTGAACAGCCAGGAGCGGCCCACTCTGGAGCAAGCTTTAGCGCGAGAGCTAAACCCACTGCCACTGGAACAGCTCCTCGAACTCCGTGCGCGCGGCGCTCAAATCCTCGACACGCGTGAGCCCACCGAATTCGCCGCATCCCATCTCGCCGGCAGCATTAATATCGGCCTCTCCGGCCAGTACGCCACATGGGCCGGCACAGTATTGAGCCGCGAGCTTCCCATCGTAGTCATCGCCGACCCCGGACGCGAGAGCGAATCCGCTGTGCGCCTGGGACGCATCGGATTCGACCATGTGGCCGGCTATTTGAATCAGGGGATGCGCAGCCTCGAAGGGCGCCCCGATTTGTGCGTCTCAACCGAGCGAATCAGCGCGCCGCTCGCCGCCGAGCGGCTGGCGCTGAGCGAACCTCCCGTGGCCATCGATGTCCGCACGATTCGCGAGCGCCAGCAGAAAAGCATCGAGGGCAGCGTCAGCATCCCGCTCAATCGCCTGCTCGACAATCTGCATGAGGTTCCGACTGGCCGCAGCCTGCTCGTATTTTGCGCCGGAGGGTACCGCTCTTCCATCGCTGCGAGCCTGTTGCAGCGGCACGGATTCGACCGCGTCAGCGAAATCGCCGGCGGCATCGCTGCGTGGGAGGCCTCTCAGTTGCCCGTCAGCGCGTCCGCTACCGCATCCTAGATCGCGGTTTGCTTAAACTATCCGAACGAAGCCAGCACCTCAGCCTCTTCCTCTGAACTTACTTGCTGCGACCTAATTCCCCGCTGAAAACCGGCGGAAGAAGCTGGTTGGCTCCCACGCAGGACGCGCCGAGGCGTCCGCCACGCGCCCCGTAAGCATGTAAATCAAATGGCAGAATTTCCCCGCAGCGTCGTGGTCCACTTTTTGATTTGTGTCGTCAGAAGGCCGGTGATAGCGCGTGTGCACCCAATTATTGAAAGCCTTTTCCTGCGGCGAGCCTTTCGCGTATCCGAATTTGAACGCCAGGGCCGGAATCCCTACTTGCACGAAGCTGTACTGGTCGCTGCGAATGAATCGATTCGCCGAAGGCTGCTCGTCCTCGATCACTTTCACGCCATCTTCCTGCCCCACCGCGCGAATGTCGTCCCCCAGCGTGGATTCGTCCAGCCCCTGCACCTGCAAATACTCCAACGGAAACAGCGGCAAAAACATATCCATGTTGATGTCCGCGACAATCGCTTTCTGCGGCACAGTGGGATGATTCGCGAAATACCACGAGCCTAATTCCCCTTCTTCCTCGCCGCACAGCGCCAGAAAGATCACCGAGCGCTTTGGCCTGGTCTTCGATGCCTGAAAATCATGCGCGATTTGTATCAGCGCCGCCACTCCCGCCGCATTGTCCATCGCGCCGTTGTAAATATCGTCGCCATTCACCGGCGCGCCGACTCCCAGATGATCCAGGTGCGCGCTCACAATCAGGTATTGATTTTTCATCTGCGGGTCTGCGCCTTCAATCTCTCCGGCCACATTCGGCGCGTCTACATTCTTTTCATCCACTTTTATTTTGGCTTGAATTTTCGCCGCCAGTGGAAATTTCGGCAGCGGCTGGTTCGCTTTAGCCGCCGCGAGAATCTCTGCAATACTGTGGCCCGAGCCAGCGAAGAATTCATCCGCATATTTCGGATTTATGGTCAGCGAAATCTGCATGCCCTGATCTTTTCGCAGCGCCGCGTCGGCCAATTCCAGCGTTGGCCTTTCACGGTTCGCTGCGATGTTGCCCCACGGTATTTCCTGATTCGCTGAATTCAAAATCACCGCCATGCCAATCGCGCCCGCCGCATTCATCGCTTTCCAGCGCTCGCCGATGGATTCTTCATGCGCGCGCAACGGATCTTTGATGCTTGAGGGCCCTCCCGATAAATACACCGCGATCTTCCCACGCAAATCCAGCCCCGCAAAATCATCGTAATGCTCTTCTGGCACGGACATCCCGTATCCAACAAACACCATGCCCGCATCCACCGTGGGCGCCGTGTCTCCCGCCGCCCGCAAAATCACTTCCTGGCCAAATGTCAGCGGCGTAGTGTTATTTCCATTCACCAGACTTATCGTCGAATCCGCTTCGTCAATTGTCCGGCTCTTGAATTTCACCGCTTGAAAAAATCCAATAGTGCCGGCCGGCTTCAGGTCTTGCTTTTTGAATTTCTCCGCTACGTATTCCGCGGCCACTGAATATCCCGCGCTTCCGGTCATGCGTCCCTGCAAATCGTCGCTGGCCAGGAAGCTCACGTCCGTCCACCAGCGGCTTCCTTCCGCGTGGTCGTTCTGTTGCGTTTGGGCCGCTGCTACGATGCCAGCAGCGCAAAGGCACAACGCGGCCACAATGAATCCACGCTGTTTTGTCAGAAGCCGTTGTTGCCAGATGTTCTTCATACTATCGTCAGTGAAAACGTTTAGCGTGCTCTTTCAAAATGCACCGGTCCATCACCACAAATAATCCCGCATCTTGCGCCCGTTGCGCGGCAGCTTCGTGAGTCACGCCTTCCTGCAGCCACACCGCTTTTGCGCCAATGGCAATCGCGCTCTCCACGATGGCCGGCACAAATTCCGGCCGCCGGAAAACATCCACAATATCCACCTTTTCGCGAATGTCTTCCAGCCGCGCCACGGCGTGCTGGCCCAACACTTCCGTTTCATTGGGATTCACCGGGATAATTTTGTATCCCGCGCGCTGCATGTATTCCGAGACGCCATAACTGGGGCGCATTCTGCTGGACGAAAGCCCGACCACCGCGATGGTCCTCGCGCCTTTCAGTAATTCGCCGATAGCGTCCGCGCCTGCCCGCTCAGCCATTTTGTTTTGCGGTTATGCCAGACTTGACTTGCTGCAACGCGGTCAGAAATTTCTGGTTCTCCTCGCGCGTGCCTACGGTCACGCGAATGGCGTGCGGAAATCCCATCCACGCCATCGGCCGGACAATCACGCCGTTTCGCAACAATTCCTCCGCCAGCGCATCTGCGTCGCCGCCAACTTCCACCAAAATAAAATTCGTCACCGAAGGCGCGAACTTCACGCCTATTTCACGCAGGCCGTTTTCAAGCTGCTTCAGTCCCTCGCGATTGGTTTCCAGTGAACGCTGCACGTGCTCATCGTCATCGAGCGCCGCCTGCGCCGCCGCCTGCGCCACACCGGAAGCCGGAAACGGCAAACGAATTTTATCCATCGCTTCGATCAGCTCTACAGGGCCGATGCCGTAGCCCACGCGCAAGCCCGCCAAACCATAAACTTTGGAAAATGTCCGCAGCACCAAAACATTTTTGCCCGCGCGCACCAAATCGAGCGAGCGCGAATAATTTTTCATCTCCACGTAATCGTAGTAAGCCTCGTCGAGCACTACCAGAACGTCTTCCGGCACTTTTTTCAGGAACGCGTCGAACGCGTCCGCGTCAAAAACAGCGCCTGTGGGGTTATTGGGATTCGCGATGTAAATAATTTTCGTATCTTTTTCAATAGCACGCGCAATGCCCTCCAGATCGAAGCCATAATTTTTCAGCGGCACAGCGATGCGCCTCGCACCCATTTTTTCAATCGCGACGTAGTATAGCGGAAAGGATCCTTCCGAAGTTACCGCGCTGTCGCCCGGCGCCAGAAGCACCTGCGCGGCCAAATGAATCACGTCCGTCGAGCCGCTGCCAATGATGATTTTTTCGCGCGGCACGTTTAGGCGAGCGGCGAGAGCCTCGCGCAAATAATAGCTGCCGCCGTCGGGGTAGCGGTGGGCTTCGGCGAGCGCACGCCGGGCCGCTTCCACCGCCAGCGGCGAAGGCCCCAGCGGATTCTCGTTCGACGCGAGCTTCACCGCCACAAGGCCCAGCTCGCGCTCCACCTCTTCGATGGGCTTCCCGGGAATGTACGAATCAATTTCCTCGATGTACTGCGGGATTTGGGGACGCGCAACTTTGCTCATCTGGCCTCACAGGCCGGCGCGGAAAACGCGAGAAGGAAGAGCATTTTTAGCCGCACAAAGTGCGTATTCTTATCGATTAGAAATTGCGATGTAGCTGATTTAATGGGAGTTGGGAGAATTTCGAATAATTTTGCGCGGCGATCCGCCGGCGTTCGCCGGAGGAGCTTGGGGCGGGCATGCGGCGATTTTTGGAGCGCGTGCAAGGGAACAGCGGGCCGATGAAGAAGGCCGGCCGCTACAATACCAGGCAAAAGCGCAGAAGGCGCAATACGAAGGGCCGCTCCGAATGCTGCAAACTGGCAAAAATTATCGATTAGAAATTGTGATGTGACTAATTCTAAGGCGGTTAGAGCATTTTCTAATAATCTGGTGTGGCGATTAGAACTGATCTGAGGGGTGGGGCAGGTTTGGCGCGACAGGCTGAGCATGGGCGCAATGTTCACGCCTATCGTTAGCACAAAACTGCGGTTGGGCGCAATCAAAACACTTTGTCGTATGGCTTCACCTTCGCGACTGCTCCAAGGAAATACTCACTAAAGACGCCTGTGAGAGGAGACGCATAGCGGGAAACCGCGTGACAAGTACCATTTTTCACGCCTTCGATCGCCCAATCAGTCCCGTCCAGGATAATGTGATAAGGGTCCTTGAATTCCACTCGGGCAGGAAGGTTCCAGAAGCCTATGTCCGCAAGGGTTGTGGACAGAGTAGCGCGCTCATCGGGAAGAAGTGCCCTGGTGTTGTCCGATTTTATGTGCCGCCAATGATCACCACCGCTTAGTACGATGACGCGCAGGATTGCAGGACCGTCATGAGCAACATGAACTTTCATGAAAATCTTATCGGCAAATGCGGGAAGCCATATGAAGCGATATGACTCCGTCTGGGCTGGCGCGGTACCCTGGCAAAGGGCCGGTTCGTGGACAAAATTAAGAAATGTCGAATAAGCACTTGCTTGCAGGGTGTCATAGGTGCGAATCGGAAACTCGGCGTACTTTTCTTCCAGCGTCACTTCCACGACGGTCGTTTTGTCTGCGACAACCGTAACCGCGGGTATTTCCTTGGGCGCAAATCCGCGGGCGGAAACACCGATTTTGCGGTCGCCGGTCGTCAGTCGTCGTGCCAGAGCGACTCCGTGCGCATTGGTTATCAGGTCGCCTTCTCGCGCGCCCCCCACGTGAACCGTGGCGTGCGGAATCACGAAACCCTCCCTATCGGTCACTACAATCTTCAAAGTACCCGTATCCTGAGCCCGACAGAAGTTCACCAATACCAACAACGCTCCTAGAGCGATGGCCGCTTGTAACCTCACTGGACTTTTCTCCGATTAGCTTAGAAGCCAACGATCATAACATGTCGACAGATGGGAGGGTCATTCGCTTTTGTGTTTGGCGAGCAAGCGCTCGAAGGCGGCGATTTCTTCGCGGGTGACGTGGCGGTAGCGGCCGGGCGGGAGGGGGCCAAGTTCGATATTGGCGATGGCGACGCGACGCAGCTTGTCCACGTGATGGCCGCTCGAAATGAGCGCCTTGCGAAATTCGTCTTTGCTGGCGCCGCTCGTTTTCACTTCCCACCAGCCCTTCGGAAAACCTTTGGCGCGCGCCATTTTGACGCGCCCGCGGTGCTCGGCTTCGCGCACTTCCGCGGGCGTGAGCGCGCCATCAATTTTGCACAAATAAGTCTGACGCAGCGTGTGCGCGCGCATGATGCGATTGGCGAGTTCGCCGTCGTTGGTGAGCAGCAGCAGGCCCGAGGCGTGATATTCCAAGCGTCCGACGGGGAAAACGCGCCCGGGCAGGCCGCGCAGAAAATCCGCGATGGTTTTGCGATCTTCCGGGTCCCGCAAAGTCGAGACCACACCATCGGGTTTGTGCAGCGCGATGTAAACTTTCGTTTCGCGCTCGCTCGGCCCAACGCGCAACAATTTACCAGATACGCGAATGTGGTCGCGCGCGGCGTCGGCCTTGGTGCCGAGTTCGGTGACGATGCGGCCATTCACCGCCACCTGGCCCGAAGTGATCAGCGCCTCCGCGTGCCGACGCGAAGCCACTCCCGCCCGCGCAATTATTTTTTGAAGGCGTTCTTGCATAGATTCCGCGTGTAAATCTTAACAGATTCTAGCTCGACTCTAGTCCAAAGAGATGGATGACTATGGTATAATGACCATGGACTTATTGGAGATCGTCGTGAAAAAAATAGCCGCTGGCTCTTTCAAAAGCAAATGCCTCGCCATTATGGATGAGGTTCAGGCCAAACATGAGGCGGTGGTTATCACCAAGCGCGGCAAACCGGTGGCGAAGCTGGTTCCGGCCCGAAAGGCCACGGACGAAGTTTACGGCTTCCTCGCGGCCAAGGGCAAGCTTACAGGAGATCTCGTCGCTCCGGCGCTTTCGCGGCGAGAATGGGGCAAACTGGGGTGATTCTGCTGGACACGCACGTGGTTGCATGGCTCGCGTTCGAGCCCGCAAGAATCTCAGCAAAGGCCCGCGCGGCGATTGACGATGCGCGAAAAAGCGGGGACGGCCTGGCCATCTGCGACATAACGCTCTTCGAGCTGGCGGCGCTCGCGCGCAAGGGACGGATTCGGCTTGGTATCAGCATTCAATCATTTCTCGAAGAGATTGAGGCGCGCTTTGTGGTCCTGCCCATGAGCGGCCGAACGTGCGCGCGTGCTGTTGAGCTTCCCGCAGCTTACCCAAGAGATCCCGCAGATCGCGTGATCGGAGCTACGGCGCTGGTTGAGGGCCTCCCGTTGATTACCGCAGACAGGAATATACGCCGCTCGAAGATTGTGCGCACAGTCTGGTAACGTCGCGCAGCTACGCGCCAGCGGCTTTGCCGTGAGAGTCGTCTGGGGCTGATTCGGAATCTGTAGCTTCCCCAGAGGCTTGGGCGGGCGATGAGCCGCCAGTCGCAAAATCGGCGGGCGATGGCTCGCCACCTGTCAAAACCGCGGACGGTTCTTCGAGGGATTCTTGTGGCGATTCTGCTGACGTTTTGTCCGGTTCGATGGGGGCGATGCCGTCGTCGGCGCCGAGGGCGGCCTGCGCGAGCTGCTCGAATTCCTTGAGGCTGGGCAGCTCGTCCAAATCGGCGAGGCCGAAGCGCATCAGAAAATCCTTCGAGGTGCGATACAGGATCGGCCGGCCCACCGCCTCTTTGCGCCCCGCCGTGGTGATGAGACGCCGTTCGAGCAGCGTTTTCACCACGCCGCCACAATTCACGCCGCGCACCTCGTTGATTTCCGGCAGCGTGACGGGCTGCTTGTAGGCGATCACCGAAAGCGTTTCGAGCGCGGGCATGGTGAGGCGCAGCGGCGGACGCAAGCCTTTGATGAACCGGCGCACAATTTCGTGATGCTGCGCCTTGGTGTACATTTTCCAGCCGCCAGCCACTTTGCGAATTTCGATGCCGCGCTCTTCGGCAGCGTAGGACGCGACCAGCTTGTCCAGCGCCGCGCGAATCTCTGCGCGAATGTTTGCGTGTGAATCCGACCGCGAATCAGGACGCAATTCGCCGCGAGTTTCTGGCGCCGCTTCTGCAGCCATTTCGGCGCGCGATTCGCCCGAGTCCGCGCCGGCCTCTTTATGCGAGTCGGCGTCAACTTGCGTAGAAATTTCAGATTGCGCGGCTAGCGCTTCGCGATGCGCGTCCCGCGAATGCGGCCTTTCGCCCGTAATCGCCGCGACAATTTGATCCAGCGTCGCCGGCTCGTCCGCCGCATAAATAATCGCTTCCAGCGCGCTCATCAATTCCTGTTCCGTCATTTTTTACGCTTCCCTTTTCCGGGCCGGATGCTCGAAATAGCTGTCGCCTCGCAGGGCCATCACTGGCATTCCGCTACAAGTATTCTTCGTCGAGCTTGGCGATGGCGCCGTTCTCTTCGAAGGCGGCGTCGAACATTTTGCTTTTGCGCAGCAGCACGTCGCCGAAAATTTTCTCCTGGACCAGCGCGACGGCCTGCAGCCGCACCATTTCGAGGACAGCAAGCAGCGCCACAATCATCGAGCGTCGCGACGGGCACGCCTCGAAAAATTCCGCGAGCGACACCGCCTCATCGCTCGCCGACAAACGCCCGCGCAACTGTGCGATCATTTGCGCCACGGTGACCACTTCATACGTCAGCTCGATGTTGACGACGGCGCGCCGCCGCTCCAGCACTTGCTGAAAAACTTTCACCAGGTCTACGAGCGAGACGACCAATTCGCCTTCCGTTTCTTCGCTCGCGTACAGCGACAAATCCGGATGCGACCACACGTGGGCCTCGACCTGCTGCTTTTCGTAAAGCATCTGCGCCGCGTTCTTGAATTTCTCGTGCTCGAGCAGGCGGTATACCAATTCGTTGCGCGGGTCCTGCTCTTCGGCGGGCGCGAGCGGGTCGGCGGGCAAGAGCATTTTCGATTTGATGTGGATGAGCGTCGCGGCCATGTAAAGAAAATCGGCGGAAATGTCCACGTTCAATTTTTCGAGGTGGTGCAGATAATCGAGATACTGCGCGGTGATTTTCGCGATAGGAATGTTGTGAATGTCGATTTCCTGCTTGCGGACGAGATCGAGCAGAAGGTCCAGCGGCCCTTCGTAGGCCGGCAATTGAATTTTGTAATCGGGCTGCGCGTTCGCCGCCATGCGTGACACTCTCCCACAATTTCAGGATTTCTGATGCAAGAATATATCGGAAATGTGCCAGGGCGCTACCGGGCGTGTTGCGGTGGGGCGAATTTGCTCACGAGCAGCGCAATTGTCAGCCCGATGCAAAAGAGCAGCGCCAGCACGCCGCTGACGCGCGAAGCCAGTGTCATCGCCTTGGGCGCAGGCGGCACTTTCGTCAGCGGCAGCACCGCGAAATTCATAAGGATATAAACCACGCCGCCGTAAATAATTCCCGAGATGGCTGCCTGGCGCGTCAAAAAAATCAGCTTGCGACTCAGCAAATAAAAAATCACCGTCCACGTCATGGCAATCGCGTAATGAATCGCCACGCCCAGCGCCACCGATGCGCCGCCCATGGTGAACGACCTGCCGTCAATCAGCCCGCTGGCGATGTACTGAAAAACCATTTTCGGCGTGACGTGGCGAAAGGCGTTGAAGATGAGATTTTCGCCGATGTCCAACGTGCCCGCGACCAGCCCAATCCACACGACCGTCCAAAAATGGCGCGCGCGACGCGCATTCTCTGGCCTTATCGCGAAGCTGGTCGCCGGTGCGTTTGCCATGCTCTCGTCCGATTGACTCTAGCTCGTCAACTTGACCTGCGCCGCACCGATGATTTTCAGGCTCTTCTTGTCCTGCACGAACGCCACGATGTTTATGTTCTTGCGGTCCCAGTGGGAATTGATCTTCACGCGCGCATCGCCGCTGAATCCCGCATCCTGCACCGCGCCGATTTTGTGCAAATACCGCACCACCGCCGCGTGATACAAAGTGTGTCCCGCATTTTCTCCCGCTTTCACCGCCGAATGCAGGCCGTCCTCAGTAACGGCCAGCCAGACTTCCACTTCGTTTCGGGGAGCGCTGCCGTCCAGCTTACCCACTGTGATTTTAAATTCGCCGTCGCCTTTTGCGTTCAGATTGTCTTCCGTTATCGTGACGCTTGTATCCGGCTCTTTCGCCGCAGCATCGATCGCCGCCTGCGCCTTGTCCACATTCGCGCCCGGGAACTGTGCCTGTCCGTCAATCACCATCTCCGGCGTATACGGAGTCGGACTTTTCGTCTTCCTCACGTACTCATCCTGCCGTGCGGTCGAAGCCGCGGAGGAAAAGGGGTCGTACCAGCCATATTGGTTCCAATAATCCACGTGTTCTTCAAGCACGATAAGGTCCACGCCAGGAATCGGTTGCTTTTCCATTCTCAGCGCCAGCGCTTCGGCCGGCGGGCAATCCGAACAACCCTCGGCGGTGAATAGCTCGACGACGACGGGCTTGGCCGCGGACGCGGTGGCGGAGTTAGGTGCGGGCGTCTGCCCGTAAGATTGGGCGCCAAAAACAAAAAACGCCGCAACAAACAGCGCGGAAAAAAACTTTGGCGTAACTGCTTGAGAATTTCTCATGTTTCACACCCTTTCATGAAGTCCCTTGCGCCCAGTTTACCTCCAAAATGGCTCTGCGCGGGATGCCACAAGAACTAGGAGGAGTTTCGCGCGGAACTTGGTTGCCCTTGGCGATCTTTAGGAAGGCCCGCGCGCTGCTTACTCTTGTTTCTAATTGCCCTTTACTTTATTCCTGCGGAGAGGACCCTGTGTGCGGCCAGGCGTCGCCGCGTCCGCCGCTTCCCTTCTGCCGGGCGCGGCGTCCCAGTTGAAGACCGCTTTGCGTACCCGGGCCATGGTTTGCTCCGCGACTTTTTTTGCGCGCCGCGAGCCGTCTTCGAGAATTTCCCACACCACTTGCGGATTCGCAGCGTACATCGCACGGCGCTCCTGAATCGGCGCAATCCATTGGATGAGCGCGTCGGCCATTTCCGTTTTGCAATCGAGGCAGCCCCACATAGCATTGCGGCAATTAAAATCCACGCGATCGATGCGCTCGCAATCGGCGAGCGATTTTTGTTCAGGGAATAAATTGTGATAGGCGAATACCGGACAAACTTCCGGCCGCCCCGGGTCCGTGCGGCGCACGCGCTGCGGGTCGGTCATCATGTTCTTTGCCTTGACGCGAATTTCCTCCGGTGTGTCGGTCAGCCATATCGCGTTGTTGTAGCTCTTCGCCATGCGGCGCCCGTCCGTCCCCGGAACGCGCGGCGTTTCGGTGAGAATCACCTGTGGCTCAGTCAAGATCTCGCGACAATGGAAAAATCGGGCCTCCGCACCCATCTGCTCTCGAAAGTTCTCATAGCCAATCTCAAGAGCGCGCCTCTTTGCTTCCGTACCGACAACCGAGAAGACACGATACAGCAGCCCGCTTTGGGCAACAGGCAGGTTCAAGGCCCTCTGCACGGAACCCAAGTATACGGAGTTCCCTCGGTCGTATAACGTCTGGTCAACTTCAAAACCATTTATGAAATTCATGCGCCGGACGATTTCGCGCGTCATCTCGATGTGCGGGGCTTGATCTTCGCCGACCGGCACGGCCAACTCCTGGCCCGGCTCGCCGTACATCACAATGTCCGCGCTCTGCAGCAGCGGATAGCCCAAAAATCCATACGTGCCCAAATCCTTGTCGCGCAGATTCTCGATCTGCTCTTTGTAAGTCGGCACGCGCTCCAGCCACGACAGCGGCGTAATCATCGAAAGCAGCAGATGCAGCTCGGCATGCTCCGGCACTGCGGATTGGATGAATAGTGTTACTCGTTTCGGATCGAGGCCGACGGCCAGCCAGTCGGTCGCCACTTCCAGCGTGTTCGTGGCGACCTGCGAACTATCCGCGTAATGCGTGGTCAGCGCGTGCCAGTCCGCCACGAAGTGGAACGATTCGTATTCCGGCGAGCCGTCGGGCAGGCGCGCCTCCTGCATCTTCACCCAATTCGACAGCGCGCCAAAATAATGCCCGATGTGCAGCCGTCCCGTAGGACGCATCCCGCTCAGTACCCTCTTCCGTTTCGTTTTTTTCGCCTGCTGTATCATCTTGACTCTTTCCAGTCAGTCGCTACCGTTCGCTCGGTTCTAGCACGGATTCACCGGATGATTTGACGAAAATACATCTTAACGCGGATGACCCAGAGCGCGAACGTCATTAACCGGGATTCGCAACTGTAGAATCTGCTGAGCGGCGCTGGGCGAGAAAGTCCGCGACAACCCACGCTGATGCGGCGATCGAGAGGGTCTCCAGGCCTTCGGACCAGTTCACAAAACTATGAGGATTGGCAAAGAGCGTCGGCAGCCATACGAGCAGCCCGAAGCCCAGGAGCATCGCCGTGGTCAATTGAGATGCGAGCCGCGCCAAGATCCCCGTGAGCAGAGCGATAGCGGCAAGAGCAAACGCCACAGTGGTTGCGACCGCCCAGAACATTTGTCCAGGTGGAATCCATTTCGGAACAAGAGGCGCCGTTCCAGAAGAGAGATAGAAAAGCTGCGCCAGTGTGAAGGAGACAACGCAAACGCCGAACGAGTAGTACCCGAAGAGCGCCAATCCCGTCTTTCGGGCCGGGGCGATTGAACCGGAACACGCATACAGGATCAGCGCACCTGAGACGTACGAGAATTGCTCGAAGAAGTTGCCAAAGCTGGTATAGACCAGCGGGTGCTTGATAATGAGCGGCACCCCCAGCAAGGCGAAGGCGAAGTAGATTGCGGCCAGCGCGGCGGCACCGGCTCGCGCCGTTCTTCGCCATAGAACGGCTACGCCGCCAAGGATTTCGACCGTTGCCACGATGTAGGTGAGAATCTCGCGGTGCGGAGCGTGTGCCAGCGCTTTGATCTGATGCCAACTGGTGATGTCACGCCAAACGAAGGCGCAGATAGCGGAAGCAATCGCCGCCAGCCCATAGACGTAACGCCCTGGAGAATGTTTCATCGCAGCGCCTTAGCCGGAACTAGCGCGCATAATGCCCGATGTGCAGATGTCCCGCAGACCGCATCCCGCCCAGTACCCTTTTGCATTTTCTTCATCTCGCGTCATCGTGGAATTCTCGTTCGCCCAGAAACAGTGTCATGTAAAAATCTCGTGCTTACCCGCTTGAGCAAAAGTCTTTCCATAAACCACCTGACCGTCCACGATCTCATATGGAAAGAAAACCTCTACTGAGTATCCATCCACGTGTTCAATACAGATCTGAATGGCGTCGCCTTTGCGACTGGAATTCGCCTGACCCAGGGTGACGTCAAAGACTATGGCGGCGGCTCTGCACCCCCTAGTGCATGCCTGTCGCAGAGAATCCCTCAAAATGTAAATCAGGTCTTTGGATTTTGGGTGATCGGTATCGGGATCCTGGGCGCCAACAAGAGTAATTTTCCCATCCGCGTCTATATACCCACCATGCGGATAAAACTCGCCGTATCGCTGAAGCATTTGCTTTGTAAAGGGCAACAACGCATTCATGAGCTTCTCCGATTCCTCCTTTGCGTTCATGGCTTGTCGCCGCCTTTTACCCTGTCATTGCTTCAGCAGCTCCCGGGCAATCACGGTGCGCTGAATTTCGCTCGTTCCTTCATAAATCGTGAGGACGCGCGCGTCGCGATAATATCGCTCGACATCGCTCTCGCGCGAATAACCCTGGCTGCCGTGAATCTGCACCGCCTTGGCGCAAACGCGATTGGCCATTTCGCTGGCGTAGAGTTTCGCGCGCGCCGCCTGCCCTCCTCGCCTCGACGCCGCCACAGACTCGCTCTGATCCCGCATCCACGCTGCGTAATACAGCAGCCCGCGCGCCGCCTCGATTTCCGTTTGCATGTCCGCGAGCATGAATTGAATCGCCTGAAATTCGCTGATCGTTTTGCCAAACGCGCGGCGCTGCTTCGCGTACTTCGCCGCCGCCTCGAACGCCGCCTGCGCCAGCCCCACCGACTGCGCCGCGATGCCCACGCGCCCGCCGTCCAGCGCCTCGAACGCGATTTTCAGCCCCTGCCCTTCCTCGCCGATGCGATTCTCCGCCGGCACGCGCAAATCTTCGAGCGAAAGCTCTGCCGATTTCGACAATCGCAGGCCCATCTTATCTTCGTAACGGGCCACGCGAAAACCCGGAAACGTCGGCTCGACCAGAAAAGCTGTCACGCCTTTGGCGCCCGCGGACGGCTCCGTCTTCGCAAAAATAATATAAATTCCCGTTTGCCCGCCGCTTGACACCCAGCTTTTCGTCCCTTTCAGCACGTAAAAATCGCCGTCGCGCACCGCGCGCGTTTGAATCGCCGCCGCATCGGAGCCGGCCTGCGGCTCCGTGAGGCAAAACGAGCCGAGAATTTCCCCGCGCGCCAGCCTCGGCAGATACTTTTTCTTCTGCGCTTCCGTGCCGCACTTCCACACCGGCACGGCCACCACCGAATTCGTCACGCTCAGCGTCACCGCCGTCGAAGCGCACACTCGCGCCACCTCTTCGAGCATCAGCACGTAGCTCACCGTGTCCATGCCCGCGCCGCCCCATTCTTCCGGGACCAGCATGCCGCAGCAACCCAGTTCGCCGAGCTTGCGCAGTTCCGCCGCGGGGAATTTTTCCTCGCGCTCGTACGCGCGCAGCACCGGCCGCATTTCCGTCTCCATGAACTGCCGCACCGTATCGCGCAAAATTTTCTGGTCCGAATTCAGCGCAAAATCCATGCCCACCCCGCCGCAAAAAGCTCCGGCGATGCTACCACAGCAACGACATGGACACTGATATACAAATAAGTGTATACTTGGGACGGGACGGCCTGTTATAGTGCTGTCGTGAGTACCCCTGAGCTCGCGGCAATCGTGTGGGAGGGAGATTCAAGAGAAGTCTTGCATTCGTTCCCCGAGAGCGTCCGGCAAAACCTCGGGTTCGCATTGTGGCAACTGCAGAAGGGCGAACGGCCCAGCGATTACAGACCGCTGCCTTCGATTGGCATGGGCGTGTTTGAACTGCGCGATCAGGACGCCAGAGCCTAGTACGGGGGTGATTTATCTATCGCGCATGGCAGATATTATTCACGTTCTTCACTGCTTCGAAAAAAAAGGCCGGGAAATGCCCAGGCGAGAATTTGAAACCGCGAAACGTAGACTGCAGGCGGTAAGGTCTCGGCTAGTCAAGGAGAGAAAATCATGAAACGCGCTTCGAACAAACCCAGGCACGTAACGCGCGGCAGCGTGCTCGACGATCTTGCCTTTTCACCGGAGAACGCCGCCGCTCTCAAGTTCAAAGCGGAGCTATATCAGGCAATTTTGAAGTGCGCCCGGCAGTACTCCCAAAAGGAGCTGCAAATCATCCTCGAAGAACCTCAGCCGCGAGTCAGCGAACTGTTGAACGGGAAAATCGCGAACAAGAGCGTGGATAAGCTCCTCCACTACGCCGGCAGGCTAGGCATCGAGACAAAAGCCAGGTTCGCGCAAACTCACAAAGATGTTATCGACAAAGAATTAGGGCTCGCTGGGCGAAACGGCCTGACTTGCTGCGCTAGAATGCCCGAGCTGCCACGCCCAGCAAGCGTGCCCCGTCGAAAATCAACTTCATCTACCTCTTCGCTTCCAGCCTCGATTGCTTTATCGCCGACGCCAATGGCAGCGTGGACTGGCTTACGCCCCACCAAAACGTCGATCGTGGCTTCGTTCCCAACAGCGCGGTCGCGCCTGCCTAAAGAGCCAAGTAAATTGCTTTGCGAACTGGCTGCCGCGCAAGCAATGTTCCTGTAACTCATACATAAGGCGTGCCTTATACTGTTTTCAACAAATCTGCTCTCTATGTGATCCATGCACTTTACTTGCTGGCAGCGCGGATGTATGGTGAGTCCCATCCGAAATCATAAATGGTAAGGAGTAAAATTATGGACGCCGCATCCACGGAATTGCAGCACGGAGCAGTCATCACGCGTGACGCGCATTTAGCCCTTCGCGAGCTCAAATCGTTGGTGGATCTCGCGACGGAGAAGATTCATACCGCCGAGATGGAGACGGTCGATTCGGCGATGGGCCGTGCCCCAGCAGATATTTCCCGGCAAACGCTGCTTACCGCAGCGGAGACGCTGGGTTCGCCGAAATTCGAATCTGCCTTGCGCCGGGCCAAGGCCGCGCTCGAAACTGCCATGGCCTGGCACTCGCCCAAAGAGAAGGCAGCCAACTCGCACTAGCGGGATGCCAAGCTACATCTTGATCAGCTCGCGCAGGTGGCGGGTTTGCGAGCGGCTCACGGGAATTTCGCTGGAGCGCTTGTCGTTCATCTTCAGCATGAACGTCGACTTGAACCACGGCACCACTTCCTTGATGTGATCAATATTCACCAGATACGAGCGGTGCGCGCGCCAGAAACGGTCGGACTCCAGGGACGCTTGCAGCTCTTCGATCGTCCGGTAATTCGAAACGCCCTGCGAATCTTTGGTGAAAATCGTGATCGCGCCGTCCTGAATCGACGCGAACACCATTTCGTCGGCGTCCACCAGAAACATTCGCTGGTTTGCCTTCAACAGCAATTTTACGTTGACGCGCTTCGCGGATTCCGCGGCCGGCTTTGGCGCGCCGAGCTGCTCGACTAAATTTTCCAGCCGTTCCACCGGAGACGATTGCGCTTCGAGCATTTTTTTGGCGCGCTGCACCGCTTTGGCGATGCGCGCTTTGTCGAACGGCTTCAGCACATAATCCACGGCGTTCACTTCAAAGGCCTGCACGGCATATTCGTCGTATGCCGTGGCAAAAATAATTTGCGGCATCTTGATTTTTTTCTCGCTAAGCTTTTTGATGACGCCGAAGCCGTCCAGCCCGGGCATCTGCACGTCCAGAAAAACCAAATCCGGCGCGTGCTCTTTAATCAAGTTCACCGCGTCCAGCCCGTTTTTTCCCTGCCCCACAATGTTAATTTCGGGGATGGGCTTCAGTAGATAGGCGAGCTCCTCGCGCGCGGGCCGTTCGTCGTCAATGATCAGCGTGTTAATGGGCATAATTTAGTTTGCCGCGAATCTGAAGCCAGTATACGCAATGTTCAATGCCCCTGCCAATTCGCGCGATCGCTTGCCGCCGGAGCTTTGCCTTTCCTAGCCCTCGGCGGTAATCGGTCGCCATTTGCCTTTGCCTTGCAACTCTCAACTATGAACTATCGGCTGTCCTCCTTTATCATATTCGCCGGAGAATTCGCATGAGCCCACGCGCCAAAATCATTTCCAGCGAAGAGCTTTTCCACGGCAGCGTCTTCGACGTGCGCCGCGACCGGGTGCGCGAGCCCGGCGGCATCGAGACCACTCGCGAATTCGTCGTCCACAGCGGCTCGGTGGTCATTCTCCCCGTCCTCAACGACGGCCGCGTCCTGCTTGTCTGTCAGTATCGCCATTCCATCAGCGGCTATTTGTGGGAACTGGTCGCCGGCCGCATGGAGCGCGACGAAAATCCGCTCCTCGGCGCAAAACGCGAGCTCCTCGAAGAGACCGGCTACACCGCGCGAAGCTGGCAGAAAATTCTCGACGTTTTTCCTACTCCCGGCTTCGTCAGCGAAAAAATGCTGGTCTACGTCGCGCGCAATCTGCGCCCAGGCGTCGCGCAGCCGGAAGAGGATGAGCGCATCACCACGCGCGCTTTCTCCTTGCGCGACCTCGACGAATGGATTCGCACCGGCAAGCTCCGCGACGCAAAATCCATCGCCGCCATTCTTTACTATCTCCGTTACCTCGCGCCGAAGCGTGCAAAGAGATCTCTGTAGCGCAGAACTCCGCGATTTTTGCGAAGATCTGCGGCTTTCGCCTTCGCGCCGGCGCCGGACACGTTCTGCCTTAGTCGTATGCTTGCTTGTCACTGGTCACTATTTTCCTAGCCACTCGCCACTAGGCACTGCCTTTTTGTAAACTGTCTCCCATGCGCGGCACCGTCAAATGGTTCAACAACGCCAAGGGCTACGGCTTCATCGGCCGCGAAGACGGCCCGGATGTCTTCGTCCACTACACCGGCCTCGTCGGCGAGAAATTCAAGACCTTGAAGGAAGGCGACCAAGTCGAATTCGACATCGTGCAAGGCCCCAAAGGCGACCAAGCCGCCAACGTCGTCAAGCAGTGAAAAGATTGCCTGACTAGCGGGCAGTCCCTGTGAATCTCGTCTCGGTTGATCATTTGGGTTTATAATCCCGGCCCATGGAAAATCGGCTACCGATAAATGCTATTTCCAGGTTTTTCCTTCGCGCCAGACACTGGCAGATCTTTCTTCTGTTACTCGCGCTCGGGATTGTCGGCAACGTCATAATTGTGACATTCATGCTACGCCCGCAGGCGTCACTGCAATTCCAACAATTGGAAATAATCAACGGAATTGTGACAATTCCCTTCTTGCTTTGCTTTCTATGGTGGTTTTGGTCTATGGGCTCGTTCTTGAATTCAGTTGTCCAGCCAAGATTAAGATTAAACGGTAGGTTCTTCGCCTTTGCTCTCCTCTACCCATCGATATATGTTTTTGCTTTCTTCGTCCTCATTAACAATGCGAAGCCGTCCCTCCTTTTTGCATTGATTCTGCCGTTCCATCTCCTGGCTATGGTCTGTATCCTCTACCCCCTATATTTCACCTCCAAAAGCCTTGTGCTCGCCGAAACAAACAGTTCGGCATCGTTTCGCGATTATGCCGGAGCTTTTTTCTTACTCTGGTTCTTTCCGATCGGTGTATGGTTCACGCAACCCCGAATTAATCGCCTATATGCGCGAGCAACGGGCATAGGAGAGGCTGCTTCTGATCAAGGAGTAGCCTGACTCTCCCTTCCCTCGCATTTTCCCTCTATAATCCCACCATGGAAAATCGCGAAATTGCGCGCATCCTCCACGAAACCGCGCAGCTCCTCGAAATCGACGGCGCCATCATTGGCCGCTACCGCAGCTACGAAAAAGCCGCCGAACTCATCTACTCCCTCCACGAACGCGTCGAAGAGCTCGCCAAGGACCGCAAAAAACTCACCGAACTCCCCGGCATTGGCGACAACATGGCCGAGCACATTGACGAAATCATCGCCACCGGCGATTACGCTCTCCGGCAAAAACTCCTGAAAAAATATCCGGTCACCATGCTCGAAGTCCTCTCCCTGCAAGGCCTCGGTCCCAAAAAAGCCGCGTTTCTCTGGAAAGAATTCAAGGCCGGCTCCGTGGAAGCCGTCGCCAAACTCGCCCGCGAACAAAAACTTCGCGACGTGCCCGGCTTCGGCGAAAAGACTGAAGAAAATATCCTCAAGGCTGTCGAATTTTTCCAGCGTTCCACCGGCCGCTTCCGCATCAACACCGCCGAACGCACCGCCGAGCAGGTCATCGAATATATCCAGCAACTCAGCAAGCAAATTGACCTCATCACGCCCGCCGGCTCGTTGCGCCGCGGCAAAGAAACCATCGGCGACCTCGATTTCATCGTCACGCCCGCGGGAAAATCCTCACAGAAAAAAATCGACGCCATCTGCGAGCACATCTTGAAATTTCCGCCCATCGAACAGGTGCTGGCGCACGGCGAAAACAAAGTCAGCTTCCGTTTGCCCAATGGAATGCAAGTCGATGTCCGCGTGATTCCCGCCGAAAGCTACGGCGCCGCGCTGCTGTACTTCACCGGCTCGAAGGAGCACAACGTCGCGCTCCGCGGCCGCGCCAACTCTATGGGCTACACGCTCAACGAATACGCGCTCACCACACTCAAGGGCGGCAAATTCGTCGCCGGCCGCAGCGAAGAGGAAATTTATTCCAAGCTGAAGCTCCCCTACATCGAGCCCGAACTCCGCGAAATGACTGGCGAAATCGAAGCCGCCGAAGCCGAAACATTGCCGAAGCTCGTCACTCTCGCCGACATTCGCGGCGACCTCCAAATGCACACCACCGCCTCCGACGGAAAACATTCCATCGAGCAAATGGCCGAAGCCGCGCGCGAACTTCGCTACGAATACATCGCCCTCACCGACCATTCCAAAGCCGTCACTATTGCCAACGGCCTTGACGAAAAACGCACGCTGCAACAAATCAAGAAAATTCGCGAAGCGGAAAAATCCGTCGGCGGCATCCGCCTGCTGGCCAGCAGCGAAGTGGACATTCTGAAAAGCGGCGCGCTCGATTTGAGCGACGAAGTCCTCGCCCAGCTTGACGTGGTGGTCGTTTCCGTCCACTCCTACATGAATCTCGACAAGTCCGCGATGACTGAACGCCTCCTCGCCGCCATCGAAAATCCCCATGCGCAAATTCTCGCGCATCCCACCGGACGCCTGCTCCTGCGACGCGATCCTTACGACTACGACATGGAAAAAGTGTTCGACGCCTGCCGCAAGCACAGCGTCGCCGTGGAATGCAACGCGTATCCCGACCGCCTCGATCTCCGCGACGCGCATTTACGTCTGGCCAAGCAGCGCGGCGTCAAAGTTGTAATCTCCACCGACGCGCACGCCACCAATCAGCTCAAAGTGATGGAATACGGCGTGCAAACCGCCCGCCGCGGCTGGCTCGAAAAAAAGGATGTGCTGAATACATTGCCCCTCGAAAAATTCCTCGCCGCCCTCCGTCCAAACCCCGCCTGAGCAATCTGCGCGCTAGCGGCCAGCCTTCGAGGCAAATTATGCGGCAGCGTTTCCGCACCTGCCCGTCTCCGTCCGCCCAGACTCGCGCACCGCAGTTCATCGCAGAGCCAAAACCCATCCTCGCCAGGGCGTGGGCCAGTTTGAATTTTCTTGATCGTGCCGCAGGGAGTGAAAATTCAAACTGGCCCGGTACCCGCTCAGAATTCGCTTGCGTTTTCGCCCACGCGTCTGTTACACATCTTGCCGCGCATTTCCCAAACATAACTTTTAAAGGAGGCACCCATGGGCTCTCCAGCCGCCACGGGCCAAGCACGTCGGCCCGTCCAGGCCAAGCACATCCTATTTCTCGCGTTCGCGGCCATGATCGTCGTAGTCTGGCTCACCCGCGACCGCTTCTTGCTTCAGCCCAACTCCTTCCTGCGCCAACGATACGGCCCAATTGCTCCGCTCATGTTTTTGCACGGCATTCCCGGGGCAATCGCTCTGTTTCTTGGGATATTTCAGTTTTCTAGCCGCCTGCGCAGTCGATTTCTGCAGGTGCATCGCATCATGGGCCGAATTTACGTCGGTTGCGTCGCCATCGCCGCGCCTGCTGCAATAGTTGTTGCGTTTAAGTTGCCCGTTCCAACGCTGGCCATGGCCTCTTTGATTCAGGCCGCCGGCTGGATCCTCGCGACCGCAACGGCCCTCTATTGCGTGCGCACCGGAAAAATCACCCAGCATCGCGAGTGGATGATTCGCAGCTATCCGTTCGCCGCCGTATTTGTGCTGGTGCGAGTGGTCATCGCCATTCCTGCTGTTGCGCGTGCTGGAGCGGTTGGCTTGGAAACCACCGTGTGGAGCATGATCGCCCTGGCGTGCTTCGCGCCGTCGTTCTTGATCGAATGGCAGCACTTGGCCGCTACCCGCCGCCCGCAAAAGGCGCGCGCTTCCTAGGTTCGAAACGGATTGGGTCGTAAGTTGATGAAAGGGCGCGGGGGCGCGTTCCAGCGCGACTTTTTTCCGGCGCCCCATCCTTCGCCGCCATTGCTAAGGCCGGGTTATTCGCCAGGAGGCGTGTAGCGCAGGGTTTGTCCGTTCAAAACTCTGCGGCTTTTTCGTTCGTCGCTGCTCCGAACCAAGAGTGCTGCCTTCCTGCTTGCCGACGGGCTTAGTAGCGCCGCTACATAGATGGGCGAACGGAACGCGGCTCGCAAAGGCTAACCGCTGCGTCTGCTCTGCGTCCAATCTAAAGGAACTTTTCGGTCCCTTTTCGCGTATCCTCTTACGCAACAGCTTAAGGAGGTGCTATGCGCCGTTTCTGCGTTGCGATTTTCGCCCTGAGCGCGATCTCTTTCGCCACTTTGCCTCTCGCCGCTCCGGCCCATGCCGATGACTGGGCGAAGACTTACAAATTGACCGGCCGTCCCAATCTTCGCGTCGTTACCAACGACGGCCATGTAGATCTCTACGCATCCACCGGCAACGAAATCGACGCGCACGTAACCACCAACGGCTGGCCTATCGGCGACCGCGGCGTGCGCATCATCGAGAGCCAGACCGGCAATGACGTTAATCTGGAAGTTCACGTGCCAACCTTTCATTTCAGCTTCGGCTGGAACAATCGCTCCGTGCGCATCGAACTGCACATCCCCCGCGAAGCCGACTTCGACGTGCAAACCAGCGACGGCAGCGTAACCTCGCAAGCGTTTCACGGCCAGCTCCGCATTTCCACGGGCGATGGAAATATCGAAGCGAATGGACTGACCGGCAACGTGCGCTTGCATTCCGGCGATGGTCACATTCGCGGCGATGGCTTCGATGGCGCGCTCGACGCGGATTCCGGCGACGGCCGAATTGATGTCACCGGCCGGTTCGACACGCTGCGCCTGCAGTCCGGCGACGGCAGTGTCACCGCCGAAGCGCAGTCTGGCTCAAAAATCTCGAGCGACTGGTCCATTCGCTCCGGCGATGGCAGCGTTACCCTGCGCTTGCCCGACGGTTTGAACACCGACCTCGACGCGCATACCGGCGACGGCCACATCACTCTCGATTTTCCTGTGACGGTCCAAGGAGATCTTTCGCGCAGCACCATTCGCGGCAAAATTGGCGCGGGCGGCCCGCCGCTGCTCGTGCACACCGGCGACGGCTCCATCCACATTTCAAAAATCTAGAAGCCGTCCTGTGTCTTTTTACTTTTGGGCGAGACCTTCGCATTTTGAAGCTCTGCGGCTTTTGACTTTGCGAATTAATGCAGGAGGGGGTTCATGCGAAAAGCATTCTTGATTTTTGCAGCGTTTTGTTTCCTCGGCACCTGTTCAGCCGCCCGCGCCTTCGCCGCCGACGGCACCTGGACTAAATCCTGGTCCGTCTCCGGGCCCGGCACGCAAGTGCGCGTCGAAGCCGACTTCGCCGACGTTCACGTGATTCAGGCAACCGCAAATTCCGTCCACGCTACCGTTACCACAGAATACTGGCGTATCCCTGCCGACGTGCAGGTCACAGGCACGCAAACCAGTAACGAAGTCGAAATCCGCGTCGAAACTCCAAAATATCACGGCGGCGGCCTCTTCCACTGGCACACACCCAAAGTGGACATCGAACTCGAAGTCCCGCCGCATTCGCAGCTCGATTTGCACACCGGCTTCGGCAACATCCGCGGAGAAAATCTGCAAGCCACAGCCCGCGTGGATACCGGCTTCGGCGGCATCCGGTTCCCCGGATTCAGCGGCGAACTCACCGGCGACACCGGCTTCGGCGACGTCCGCGCCAACGGCCGCTTCGACCGCCTGCAACTCAAGACCGGCTTCGGCAGCATTCGCGCCGACATCGACAGCGGCTCGAAAATGAGCGAAGACTGGCGTCTCGAATCCGGATTCGGCAGCGTCCACGTGCTCCTGCCCTCCGATTTGAACGCCGACATCAACGCCAGTTCCGGCTTCGGCCACGTCTCCACCGATGTACCGCTCACGCTTTCGGAAACCTCCAGCCATTCTTCCGTGCGCGGCAAACTCGGCGCCGGCGGCTTCCCTCTCGAACTTTCCACCGGCTTCGGCTCCGTCCACATCGGCCGGACGTAGCGAGTCCTTTATGAAAGCGCCATCACAACCCGTTTGACGATCTTCCAGGTGCCACCGCTCTTGGACAGAACAAAAAAAATCCGAGTGCCGCCCAACCCGCTGCTCTGATGCACGAGAAAAACAAGCGCCTGATCCTTTCTTGAATTGAAACCGACCCTTGAGAGTCCATTGATCCCCGAAGCCTGCGGAAAATTCCGATAGAATCGGAACCAGCCATCCTCCTCGGGATGACCGGGCGTGCGCGCGGCGAAAATGGGACGCAATTCATCGTTCGTCCTCAAAACATACTGCATCTTCAGGCGGAACTGCCTCTCGAGCGTATAAGATTTCTTGCCCTTCGCCTTGAAGTCCGACATTGTGCCTGACTCCACCTTGGGCGGCTTCGCACCAGTGCCAGCGAGTCCGAAAACCAAGCCAACGAATGGCCCTCCTTTTTTGCTGACTGTCTCTGTGTTGATCACAAGCTCCTGCGCCTTGGAAGATGCATACTCAGAGTTCAACACAGCATCGTAGACCGCGTACTCCTCGGAGTCCGTAACAGGCAGCATCTGATTGCCTCGAGGTAAAGCAATCAGCGAGCTTGAGCTGAACGAAGCGCACACGCAGGTGACGAGGGCGTACAGGACAATACATGGCCATATCCTTCGCACGGTCGCCATTCTACAAAAGGGGCCAATTATTTCCATCGGCCAGCGCGATTGTGCGGATGTTCACGCACCCCGTATCGCACAATTGTTTTTGCGGAAACGAATTGCAAATCCTTGCCGCTTCGCGCATCATGGTTGGTTTCCTGACGCGCATTTTTCTGGTTGCATGATTCTGCGCAAGCAGCGGCGCTAATTTGCGCGCCTGACGCAACAAAACGGCGCCCTGAAAATCCACTTCATTTTTGTGCGAGGAGAGAACTGAATGCGGAAACCGGGAAAGATCGCAAAGCCCAAAGGCAAACTCGGCGTGCTCACGCCGGGCATGGGCGCGGTGAGCACCACCTTCATGGCCGGAGTCGAACTGATTCGCAAAGGCCACGCGCTGCCCATCGGCTCACTCACACAAATGGGCACTATTCGCCTCGGAAAACGCACCGACTCGCGCACTCCAAAAATTCAGGACTTCGTCCCGCTCGCGAATCTTGATGATCTCGTCTTCGGCGGCTGGGACTTGTATCCGGACAGCGCCCACGAAGCAGCCTCCAAGGCCGGCGTGCTCGACGCCAATCATCTCGGCAAAGTTCAGCCCTTCCTCAGCAAAATTCGCCCCATGAAGGCAGCTTTTGACCAGAGCTACGTCAAAAATCTCCACGGCGAACACGTCAAGAAAGCGCGCAACAAATTCGACCTCGCCGAGCAGCTTCGCGAAGACATTCGCAACTTCAAAAAGTCCACGAAAGTCGATCGCACCGTGATGGTCTGGTGCGCCTCCACCGAGATTTTCCTGAAGCCCGAAAAAATTCACAACACGCTCAAAGATTTCGAGCGCGCCATGAAGGAAAATCACGAAGCCATCGCGCCCTCGATGCTCTACGCTTACGCCGCCATTCAGGAAGGCGTGCCCTTCGCCAACGGCGCGCCGAACCTCACCGCCGAGCTTCCCGCGCTCGTCGAATTGGCAAAAGACAAAAACGTTCCTCTCTGCGGCAAGGATTTCAAGACCGGCCAAACGTTAATGAAAACAATTCTTTCGCCCGGATTCAAAGCGCGGATGATTGGCGTCCGCGGATGGTTCTCCACCAACATTCTCGGCAATCGCGATGGCGAAGTCCTCGACGATCCCGGCTCGTTCAAAACCAAAGAAGAATCGAAGCTCGGCGCCCTCGAATATATTTTCCAGCCCAAACTTTATCCCGAGCTTTACGGCGACCTCTACCACAAAGTGCGCATCAACTATTATCCGCCGCGCGGCGACAACAAAGAGGGCTGGGACAACATCGACATTTTTGGCTGGCTGGGCTATCCCATGCAGATCAAAGTGGATTTCCTGTGTCGCGATTCCATTCTCGCCGCGCCCATCGTTCTCGACCTCGTTTTATTTTTGGACCTCGCGCAACGCGCGGGAATGCACGGCATTCAGGAATGGCTTAGCTTCTACTTCAAATCGCCCATGTGCGCGCCGGAACTTTATCCCGAGCACGATTTGTTTATCCAATTGATGAAGCTGAAAAACACGCTGCGCTGGATGATGGGCGAGCAGCTCATCACTCACCTCGGCACCGAATACTACGATTAAGCCATGCCGCCGCTTCCGTGGAAAACGCTCTCGTCACTGCGGCGCGGCGGGCAGAAGGATCGGTTGCGCGCCCGAAACAGCGTTAGTGCGCGGCTCGTTAGGTGGCAAAAGGCGTCGAGCCACCACACTTCAAACAGGCGAAAAGACGCAGATTCGCGGAGGGCGCGACTCTGCGCCACCAGTGCGTGGCCGCGCAAGCGCGCGACGCCCGCAGCGACTAGCGCCCCTACGAAAGCAACTATGCGCGGGTGCGCAAAAAACAATACGCGGTCCAGAACGGCGCGACGAAAAAAAACTGGCTGGGCCAAAATGGATGGGCAGCGCGTGCGCGGTGATGCTTTTCGTTCGCTTGACGCGGCGGAGAGGGTAGGCTATCGTCCGAATAAATTTTCGCGGCGCGCCGCAAGCGGTGAGCTGCATCAGAAAAGCCCGCTGAGCCGGGCAGGAGGAATATGGATCCGAAATCAGCATTGGATTACGCGGCAAAACACAACGCCAAAATTCTGGATGTGCGTTTCATCGACATTCCCGGCGTGTGGCATCACGTCAGCTTCCCGATTCACCAACTGAACGCGGGGTCTTTCGAGGACGGCTACGGAATCGACGGCAGCTCGATTCGCGGATGGGCCTCGATTCACGAATCCGACATGCTGCTCATTCCCGACGCCAGCACTGTGTTCATGGATCCGTTTCGCGACACGCCGACAGTGGTGATGATTGGCGACGTGGTGGATCCGCTCACCAAGCAGCCGTATCCGCGCGACTCGCGGCACATCGCGCGCAAGGCGGAAGCGTATCTCGGCTTCACCGGAATCGCGGACCAGGCGTTCTTTGGCGCGGAATCGGAATTTTTTATTTTTGACAATGTGCGCTTCGATCAGCGTGAGCAGCACGGTTTTTATTTTATCGACGCAGAGGAAGGGCGCTGGAACTCCGGGCGCGCGGAGCACAACCTGGGATACCGTCCGCGCTACAAAGAGGGCTACTTCCCTGTTCCGCCGACGGATCATTATCTGGATTTGCGCACGGACATGACGCTGCAGCTGGAAGCGTGCGGCATCAACGTGGAATGCCACCATCACGAAGTGGCCACCGGCGGGCAGACGGAAATCGATTTCAAGTTCGACACCATGCTGAAGGCCGCGGACAACATGATGATTTTCAAATACGTGGTGCGCAACACCGCGAATCAATATGGAAAAACGGTGACCTTCATGCCCAAGCCGATTTTCCAGGACAATGGCAACGGCATGCACACGCACCAATCACTGTGGCTGAAAGGCAAGCCGCTTTTCGCCGGCGATGGCTACGCGGGATTGAGCCAGACGGCGCTGTGGTACATCGGCGGACTTTTGAAACACGCGCCGGCGCTGGCGGCGTTCATTGCGCCGACGACGAATTCGTACAAGCGGCTGGTGCCAGGATTCGAAGCGCCGGTGAATTTGGCGTATTCGCGGCGGAATCGTTCGGCGGCTGTGCGCATACCGATGTATTCGGCGAGCCCGAAGTCGAAGCGGCTCGAATTTCGGCCGCCGGATCCGTCGTGCAATCCGTATCTGGCGTTTTCGGCGATGCTGATGGCGGGCCTCGACGGCGTGGAAAACAAAATCGATCCGGGACAGCCGCTGGACAAGGACATTTACGATTTGTCGCCGGAGGAATTGAAGAATGTGCCTTCCCTTCCCGGCTCGCTCGAGGAATCGCTCAAGGCGCTCGAGAAAGATCACAAGTTTTTGCTGAAGGGCGATGTGTTCAGCGAGGACCTGATCAATTTGTGGGTCGACTACAAAATGAAAAACGAAGTGAACGCCATGCGCATGCGCCCGCATCCGTATGAATTTCAGCTGTACTACGACATTTAGCGCGCAGCGCGGTTTGCAGAGTGAATGGTAATTCGCTACGCTGCTGAGCGAGATGGAAGCGGCGTTTGCGCATATAAAATTCAATGAGCCGGGGGCGGCGGAGGCGAATCTTGGAATTTTGCGCGCGCGGCTCTCCGCGAAATTGTGGGAGCGGCTGCCGACGCTGCTCGCGCAGCTCCCCGGCCCCGATGACGCGCTAAATTTTCTGGAGCGGTATCTTCGCGAAGCTCCCGCCGGAGTTGCGCGGCATCTTGAGGCGCATCCCGCCAGCCTGCACTATTTGCTTTCGCTTTTCAGCTACAGCCGTTTCCTCTCGGAATCCCTGGTACAGCAACCCGACTTGATTTTGTGGCTTGGCCGGCGCGGGCCAAATGAAGGCCTGGAGCGCATGAAATCGCGCGACGACGTGCTCGAAGATTGCTACCGATTTTCGACGATGGCTTTTGAATTGCCACCGGCGGTTTTTCTGGCGCGGTTCAAACGGCGCGAATATTTGCGAATTACGCTGCGCGACGTTTTGAATCTGGCGACGCTGAGCGATACATGCTTGGAGCTTTCGAATCTGGCGGACGTGCTGATCGAGCGGGCGCTGCGATTGTGCGCGCAGCGGCTGGAGAATTTGTACGGCGTTCCACAGTGGCGCGACGCGAGCGGAAATTCTCAAGGAAACCTGCAACCGGCGCGCATGACCGTGCTGGCGCTCGGGAAATTGGGCGGACAGGAGCTGAATTACAGCTCGGACATCGATTTGATTTTTCTGTACGACCGCGATGGGGAAACGGCGGGAGGCGAAGCGGGAACAATTTCGAATCTGGAATATTTTGTGCGGCTGGCGCAGGCGATTCTGAAAATGCTGAGCGAAGCGACGCCGGAAGGCGCGGTGTTTCGTATCGACATGCGGCTGCGTCCAGAGGGAGCGCAAGGAGATTTGGCGATCAGTTTGGCGACGGCGCTGGAATACTACCGGACGCGCGGGCGCGAGTGGGAATTTCAAATGCTCATCAAGGCGCGCGTATGCGCGGGAGAAACTTCCACGGGAGAAACGTTTCTGCGCGAGATGCATCCGCTGGTTTATCCAATCGGGCCACTTGGCGAGCCTGTTGACGGGCGGCAAACATTTCCCGTGGGAATGGTGCAGGCAGTGGTGAATGCGCGCGCGGAGATTTCGCGCAAGCTGGAGGAGCGCGCGGCGCATGGAAATCAAGATGCGGCGCTGTGGAACGTGAAACTTTCGCCGGGAGGGATTCGCGACATCGAATTCGTCGCGCAGTGCTTGCAGAGAATATATGGCGGGCGGGACTCATGGGTTTCAGGGCGGGGCGCGGGAACCACGCTGGTGGCGCTGCAGCATTTGCACGACAAAGGATATTTGTCGCAGCGGGATTTTTACAGATTGAGTTCAGCGTATGAATTTTTGCGCAAGGTGGAGCACCGATTGCAGCTTCGCGACGGATTGCAGATGCATGAGCTGCCACGGAAGGCGGAAGCGCGAAGCCGAATTGCGCGGCGCAGCGGAATTGAAGGGAGCGGCGGAAAAAGCGCGGGCGAAGAAATGCTGGAGAGAATTCGGCGGCACTTCGACGAAGTGCGGGAGGTTTATGCACGAGTGGTAAGCGCGGCTTTGCCGGGCGAGGCGAATGCGCACGATGGAGAGAAGACGGAACGCTCTTTCCGGCGTGATTCTGTTTACGCGGTGAATCAACCGTTCTCGCGATTGCGGGCGGAGTTCCCTGCCATTGCTGAGCGGCTGGAGCACTATCGCGCGCATGGCGACGTGTTCGCGCGCCGCGGGCTGGAAAAGTATCTGGACGCGGCGCGTCACAATGCAACACTTTTGCGAGAACTGGAGAGCGAGCCGGCGCGGCTCGATTGTGCGGCGGTGCTTTTTGCTCGCAGCGATTTCGCGGCGGAGATGCTGGTGCGCTATCCGGAGGCGATTGGCCAGATTGGCAATTCAAATGAAGAAGCACGGAGGCAGACATCGCTGGCATTTCCGCACAGCATGAGTTCGCTGCGAATTGCGCAGCGCGAGGCAAGTTTCGGCGCGGCGGCGCGTTCGATCTTGGGCGAGACGAAACCGTTCGAGACATTTGCGGAAATGACGCGCGCGGCGGAAAACGGTGTGCGAGGGGCGTTGCGATTCGCGGCGGACGAAAGTGAAAAAGCAGTGGCTAGTGGCCCTCCGGCTGCGCTCAGGACAAGCGAGCGGCGAGTGGCTAGAGAAAGCAACCGAACAGAAACGGCCCGCGTGAAGGACGGAACAAGCGAAGAAAATACGTTGAGCGACGCGCCGTTTGTGGTTTTGGCGCTGGGGCGGCTGGGGACGGGCGAGTTTGACATTGGATCGGACGCGGACGTGGCGTTTTTCGCGGCGACGAATTCGGAAAATGAGATTGACGAATGGCGACGATTGGCGGAGCGGTTCATACGGGCGGCGGGAAGTTACACGAGCGAAGGGCTGCTGCTGCCGGTGGACACGCGGCTGCGTCCGCAAGGAGGAGAAGGAGAAATTGTGCAGTCGGCGGCGTATTTGCTGGAATATTTTGCAGGAGAAGCCCAGGCGTGGGAGGCCGCGACGTATTTGAAAGCGCGTCCGGTGGCGGGAAATTTTGTGCTGGGGGAAAAGTTGCTCGGCGAGTTGCGGGAGATTTTGCGGCGGCGATTTTGCGCGGCGGACGGCGGGGATGCGCGGGAATTGGCGCGGCAGCTTGTGCACATGCGGGAGAAGTTGGAAAGGGAGCGTCCCGAGGGCGCGACTGGATTCAAATGCGCGGCGGGAGGGTTTTTCGACATTGAATATGTGATTGCGTATGCGGCGCTGTCGCGAGGCGTGTTTGTCGAGATGCCGAAAAATGTGCTGGAGCAGATTGAGGCGCTCGAAACGGCTGGCGCGTTGCGAGGCGAAGACGCGAGGGTGTTGGGCGAGGCGGCGACGTTTTACCGTTCGCTGGACCATGCGATTCGGCTGGTGCTAGGGCGCTCATCAAGCACGTTGCCCGAGCCGGCGCAGACGCCGCGGGTGGAGGCGTTGATGAGGGAATGGGGCGTGGATGCTGGCACGAATTTGCGGGATGAGATTGCGGCGCGGCGGAGGAGGGTGCGCGAGATTTATCGCGAAATACTGACGGGCCCATAGCAAAAATGACTTACAATTCTTGCGTAGATAACGGAGCGCCGCAATCGTTATGGACTTTGTGTATGAGCAAGGGGTTAAAGTTACCGACGGCCCCGCGAACGATCCCTGCGTTAGGGCAGAGGATGATTTGGAAGCTCTTCTCTCGCGCAAGGGTTATCGTTTCCAGGGCGACTACTATTATTACCCTCCCGATGACAACATCCGGCCTACGAAATGGATCTATCTTTTCCAATCAGGGCGGTGGACTGCCAGGCCTGATCTAGGAAACGTTGTGAGAGGTTCCTCATTGAGGCAGTATCTTAGCTCCGTCGTGGATTATCACAGTTAAGGACATTTCGGGTGAGCGACGAGGTGAGACATGAGCGAGAACCAACTTCTCGAACGGATAATACGGCTCGAGCAGGCCAATCGGAATCTTAGGCGTGTGCTGCTAACCGCGATTCTGCTGGTCGGGATACCTAGTCTGCTTGGCGCTGGATTTGCAACCCGAGCGATCCCAGAGAGGATCCAAGCCCGCGAGATTGACATAGTGGACAGCGCGGGGAGGGTGCGGGCAGTTCTCAACTCACGGTCTCTGCGATTGAATGATGAAAATGGGTTGAAGCGTATAGATCTTGGGAAAGACGAAGGCGCTAACGCTGGGGCGGGCCTGTCCCTGTACGATAGCAATGGGAAAAACATAGTGGACGTGACCGTGACGGGGTGGGGGGACGGAGGGTTGGTAGTCTCGGATGACACAGGCAGGTCGCGAGCCGACATCGGCACCTTCGCTGGCTCTCCGGCTTTGGGCGTGTATGGAAGCGACGGTAAGACTGAAGCAACGATGGAGGCTAGCGGAGCCAGCGCGAGCGTGGGAGCATCCAGCGGAAACTCAGCGATGGGAACAATCAATGTCGGATCAGGTTACGCAGGTTTCTTCATGGCAACCGAGGCGCATTCGGGCGTGGTGATCGGAACAAGCAATGCCTTTGCGAATATGCCGATGTCACTCCCCTCGTGGGTGCCGAGTGTTAACAAGGGAGCTGGCCCGCAGATCATTCTCGTTCACGAAGGCCACACAAGCTGGCAAGCACCTCGTTAATCATTGAGTAGCTGTATTCCTGGAGATCAGGCGCTAGAGGAACGGGAGAATCTGACTACACGGAGACCAAAGGCGATGAAGAATAGTTATAACGGGGTGGAAGTTCCGAAGGATGGAGTGGCAATTGAGTATGGCGCGGGTACGTCGCGGGGAAAGACCCCACCCTTCGCGAACGGCGCTCAGGATGGGGCACCCGGAAAATCCACGACCGGAGAGTTCCGCGTGCCGGAGAGGCCGGTTATACCGTTCATTGAAGGGGATGGGACGGGGCGGGATATTTGGCGGGCGTCGCGGAGGGTTTTTGACGCGGCGGTGGAGCGGGTATACGGCGGGAAGCGCAAAGTGGCGTGGCTGGAAGTGTTCGCGGGAGAAAAGGCGTTCCGCAAATTTGGCGAATGGCTGCCGCAGGACACGGTGGAGGCGATACGGGATTTTCGCGTGGCGATCAAAGGGCCGCTGACGACTCCGGTGGGCGGCGGGATACGTTCGCTGAACGTGACGCTGCGGCAGGTGCTGGATTTGTACGCGTGCGTGCGGCCAGTGAGATATTTTGCGGGCGTGCCTTCGCCGGTGAAAAATCCGGAGCGCATGAACGTGGTGATTTTTCGCGAGAACACGGAGGACGTGTACGCGGGAATCGAGTGGCGTTCCGGCACGGCTGAAACGGTGCGGCTCCTGAAATTCCTGAACGAGGACATGCTGCAAGGGAAAAAGCACATTCGCGAGGGTTCGGCGATCGGGATCAAGCCGATTTCGCCGTTCTGTACGAAGCGGCTGGTGCGGCGGGCGATTCAACATGCGATCGAGAAAAAGCGGCGCGTGGTGACGCTGGTGCACAAGGGCAACATCATGAAGTTCACCGAAGGCGCGTTTCGCGACTGGGGCTACGAGCTGGCGAAGAGCGAATTTCGCGAGCAGATTGTGACTGAGCGGGAGAGCTGGATTCTGGACAATCAGGACAAAAATCCGGGGACCAGCGTCGAGCAAAACGCGGCGATGATTGAGCCGGGGCTGGAAAATGCGCCGGAGCAATTCCGCAAGGAGATTGCCGCGGAAGTGAAGGCCACGCTCGACGCAATTTGGGGAACTCACGGGCGCGGGGCGTGGAAAAACAAAATTCTGGTGAACGACCGCATCGCGGATTCGGTGTTCCAACAAATTTTGACGCGCGCGGATGAGTACAACGTGTTCGCGACGCCGAATTTGAACGGCGATTATTTGTCGGACGCGTGCGCGGCGCAGGTGGGCGGGCTGGGAATGGCTCCGGGAGCGAACATCGGCGATGGCTACGGGGTGTTCGAGGCGACGCACGGGACAGCGCCGAAGTATGCGGACAAGGATGTGATTAATCCGTCGTCGGTGATGCTGAGCGGGGCGATGATGTTTGAGTTCATGGGATGGAACGAGGCGGCGGCGCTGATTGAGGGCGGGATCGAAAGGACGATTCAGCAGAAGCGCGTGACATACGATTTAGAGCGGATGATGCAGGGCGCGAGGAAGGTAGGAACGAGCGATTTTGCCTCGGCGATTATTGAGAATATGGAGTCGGGCGTGGCGGCGAGGTAGCAAAAGGCGAGTAGCTACTGGCGAGTGGCCAGGAAAACAAAAACAAATACAAGCGGCTCAATGGTTGCGCCTTCATAGCGAAAAAGTGAAAGCCTGCAGTGCTGGCCTGCGTTACACTGTAGATTCTGGCTTTCATTTTCACCATAAAGTTTAGGCCACGCGGTACATTCTTGCTTTCAATTCTGAAATATTAATTCAACTGCCTTCAGGAGCGCATTGATGAGGAAAAAAGTGACGGTGGTGGGGGGCGGGAACGTGGGAGCGACGACGGCGCAGCGGCTGGTGGATTCGGGACTGACGGACGTCGTGCTGACGGACATTCTGGAGGGCGTGCCGACAGGAAAAGCGCTGGATATGCTGGAGTCGGCGGCGATTTCGGGATCGAACGCCTGTGCGCAAGGAATTTCGACTTCGACGGGAGATTACAAAGCAACGGAGAATAGCGACATTGTGGTGGTTACGGCGGGATTTCCGCGCAAGGCGGGAATGAGCCGCGACGATTTGCTGAAGGCGAATTATGAAGTGATCAAGGGCGTGATCGAGCCGATCGCAAAACTTTCGCCGGAAGCGATTTTGATTATCGTGACGAATCCGCTGGACGTGATGACGCAGGCGGCGTTCAAGATTAGCGGATTCCCGAAAAACCGCGTGATGGGCATGGCAGGAGTGTTGGATTCGGCGCGCATGGCGGCGTTTGTTTCGATGGAGCTGAAAGTGTCAGTGGAAAATATATCGTGCTTTGTGCTGGGCGGCCACGGGGACGACATGGTGCCGCTGCCGCGATATTCGACGGTGGCGGGGATTCCGCTGCCGGATTTGCTGCCGAAGGAGCGGGTGGACGCGATTGTGCAGCGCACACGAAAAGGCGGCGGTGAAATTGTGAATTACCTGAAGACGGGCTCGGCATACTATGCGCCGTCCGCGGCTGCGTTTGCGATGTGCGAGGCGATTTTGCAGGACAAGAAAAAAATCATGCCGTGCGCGGCGTATCTCGAGGGCGAATACGGGATTAAGGGACTGTTTGTGGGCGTGCCGTGCAAATTGGGCGCGCGCGGGATCGAGCAGATTATAGAAATTAAATTGCAGGCGGAAGAAAAGGCGGCGCTGGAGAAGTCGGCGGCGTCGGTGAGGGAGTTGGTGGGGATTTTGGGGCTCTGACAGCCACAGATAGGAGTGGGCTGGAAGGAAATACGGACATTGCCCAACGACGTTGTGCGCATGACTCAGCCTCTGCGGGCAGCTTTTCGCCGACGGACTGGTTGGATTCTCTTGCTGCCAATGGCCGCGGCAATCGCCATCTTTTTGCTCGCCCAGGCGGTTCCAAGAATCATCGGAAGATCAACTTTCTGGATCTTCTTGCCGGGATTCTTTAGCGAGAGCACCATATTAGTGTGTTCCCTGGCTCTTTCAATCTGGCTGACGAAAGGCCGGATGAGCAGCTTTGGCTTCACGAAGGGTTCGTTTCGCCTCACACCGAAATTTTTTCTTTGGCTTCTGCCCATGCTTGCGGTTGCTACACTGCAAGCGGCGGGATCGCCCGCAGGGTCGTCCTCGAATCCGACAACTGCCGCTTTGGGATCGCCCGTGGCGATCATCCTGACGGTTTGGATCTACGCCAGCGTCTGCGAGGAAATTTTCACGCGCGGGCTGCTGCAGAGCTGGCTGTCTCCGCTCGCCGCATACCGCATTCGGCTGCTGCGCCGCTGGCCGCTGAGCGCACCCGTTTTGCTCGGCGCATTGTTCTTTGGTGCGATGCACGTTGTGCTGTGGCCAAAAATGGGCGCGGAGGCGCTGGCGGTCATGTTTATGGCCTTCATCCTGGGGGTGATTGCAGGATATTATCGGGAAAAGACAGGAAGCCTCATTCCGGCCATACTGGTACACGCTTTCTTTGATATCGGTGGCACGGTGCCGCTTTGGCTTTTTGCGCTGGGCTCATGGCATCACATTTGACAAGCGTCGGCGGCGGCGGTGAGGGAATTGGTGGGAATTTTAGGACTGTGAAACCAGGATTATGCATAGCATTGTCCAGGGCTCGCCTGCTCGAGGCATGCGAGCCCACTTTTTAGTAATGGGCCAATTTGAATTTTGACTCCTTGTGTCACGAGCAAGAAAATTCAAACTGACCTGCCACCCATTTTTTCGCCTGTGTGACTTTCCGCTGTAACCTTCGAGCGGTTCGCGCGTAATCTCTGAGACAAACAGAGCGATGGATTTCGAAAGCCTCTACGAGAAGTATGCGCCCGTGGTGCGGCGGTTCGCTCTGTTTTTGAGCGGCGACGCGATGATGGCGGACGACATCACGTCGGACACGTTTGTGCGGGCGCTGGGGGCGCACGAGCGGATCCGGGAACTCACGGTGAAAAGTTATTTGCTGATGATTGCGCGGAACGTTTATCGCGATTTGCAGCGGCGGGAATGGCGCAAGATGAAGCTCGACGAACACAAGGCGGACGCGAAAATCAGCGCGCAGGCGCACATGGAACAAAAAGAGGAAGTGAAGGCGGTGCTGGCGGCGCTGCAAACCTTATCCGAAATTGATCGGACGATTCTGCTGATGCGGGCGCTGGACGAAATGCCTTACGAGGAAATCGCGGCGGCGTTGGATATCGAGGTGACCACCGCGAAGGTGAAGGTGCATCGCGCGCGGGCCAAGTTGATGGAAGTGCGGAATCCGGCGCGGGAAAAATTGGCGGCTTCGGGAGAAAAGCTATGAGTGTGACACGAGACGTGGTGACGGATTTGCTGCCGGTGTACTTTTCGGGCGAGGCGAGCGAGGACACGCGGCGGTTAGTGGAGGAATATTTCCGCGAGAATCCGGAGTTCGAGCGCATAGCGCGAAAGGCGGCGACGCCGCTGGAGGCTTTGCGCGCGGCGAAAACGATTCCGCCAGAAATCGAAAAGGAAAAGCGGGATTTGGTACGCGTGCAGCACGAAGTGCGGCGGCGCAAGATAATGTTCGGGTTGGCGCTGTTTTTCACGCTTGTGCCGCTGGCATTCTTCTACAGCAAGGGCCACTGGGTGTGGATCGTTCGTGAGGCTCCCTGGGATGCGGCTTTTTTCTGGAGCTGGGGCGCGCTCTTGTGGTTTTTGTATTTTACGCGCTTGCCGCGGCGTGCGGTGTCGCTCGTAATTGCAATTTTCTTTACGCTGTTTCCCTTCGCCTTGCATTACGCGTTTCCCGGGGGTCCGGGGGTTTACACCGAGTCGCTTTCGAACTGGGTGTCCCCATTTTTGTGGGGCGTCGCGGCGTTGGTTTGGTTTGCCTATTTCGCGCGACCGCGACGCCGCACGGTCATCCTCGTCTTTGCGATTTTTCTAACCCTGTTCCCCCTCCCCTTCATTTTGTACTCTCTCTTTGTCGGCGGTTCGCATCTTTGGCTCAATTGGGGAAACCCTGGATTTTTCTGGACAATGGCAGCATTCATTTGGCTCCAGTATTTCCGGCGGCGGCGGAAGGGGAATGTGGATGGGGAGTGCTAAGGCAGGTTGAAAGCCGCAGAGCTTCGCAGAAGGCGCGAAGTTCTGCGCCACAAAGGCGCACAGGCTGAAGCCTGTGCCACGCAAAGGCGGTTCGCCCGGCGCACGACGGGCGGGGCAAGCAGCGTCCCTACGAAGGTGAAGAGGCAATCTCGGAAAAAACCGCAGGGTCAAAAACCGCACCTTATGCAACAAAGGGTGCAGCACCCCCCAACGGCAAAAGCCAAAACCCACCCTTCGCGGAAGACGCTCAGGATGGGGCACCCGGCGGAAGCCTCGTGTCAGCGGCGGCACAAACACCGCAACGGGACCCATTCACTGCGTTCAGGGCGGATGTGAGCCGCAGGCTTTCACGGAAGGCGCGAAGGTCTGCGCTACAAAGGCACACAGGCTGAAGCCTGTGCCACTGATTATTGCGAACCTGTGGGGTGCGCGGGGGCGGGGACGATGCGCGCGGTGATGATTTTGTCGAGCTTGGGGAAATTCTTTTCGAGAAAGGCGTTGCCCTGGTTGACAATGCGGTCCTGCAGACCAGTCGGCTGATCCGCATAGCCACCATAGAACGATTCCACGACGCTCATGCCTTCGACGACTTTGGCGAAAGGAGCGAAGCCCATGCTGTCGAGGCGGGAGTTGTCGCCATAGTTGATGAATACCTGGGTGCTGCGCGAATTGGGCGCGGAACTTTGCGCGTAGGTTACGTAGCCGGCAAGATTGCTCTCTTTGACCGGATCGTCCTTGATATTGGCATTATTCCAGATGCGGCCGTAGCGCGGGTCGGCGGGGATGCCGAACTGCACAACGAAGTGCGGAACGACGCGGAAGAGCGTGGCGTCGTCGTAGAAATGATGCTCGACGAGATTATAGAAACGGTCGGCGCCGTGGGGCGCCCACGCGCGCGTGACTTCCATGGTGAAATCGCCCTTGGTGGTATGAAATTTCACGTAATAGACGGCTGGAGCGGTGGCGTGCAGAGAAGCGGGATGCAGAAGCGAGCCAGTGCTCGACATAGTTCTCCTTTTGGTCTGGTGGTGAACGGTCTGGGCTTGGGTCGAACCGGTTAGTGCGGCGAATACGCAAAACACGGTCACATGAAACAAGATGTTGCTGGGTGCGGCGATCCTAATCATCCTCATTTTTCTCCTCAAAATGTCCTTCCATAATGCCATGCGCGAAGATGCGATGCAAAGGCGCTACGGGCGGTAACGGTCAGTTTGAATTTTGATTATGGTCACGATTATTAAAAGTCAAGCGGGCGCAGCACTGACTACTAAGGATGCTCGGCTTGCATTTGGCGGCTGACGCGCTCGCATTCGGCGAGGACGCGCAGAGTGTTTTCGCCGAGAATTTTCTTGATGCTGGCGTCGGAGTAGCCGCGGTCGAGCAGCGCCTGGGTGATTTCCGGCAGATGCGTGACGTCTTCCATGCCGATGGGCATGTCGGAGCCGTCGTAATCGGAGCCGAGTCCGACGTGGTCAATGCCGCCGATTTTTACGGCGTGGTCAATGTGATCCACGATGCGCGTCCAGTCAACGCGCGGAAGCGAACCGTCGAGCATGGCTTTGTGGACGAGTTCGTTTTCGGTCATGATCTGGCAGGCTTCGTCCTCTTTGGCGCACTTGGCGTTGATTTCGTCCTGCATACGCTTGGCGATTTCGGGATGGGCTTTGTTGGCGTCGAGATATTCCTGGCTGAGAAAGCCGACGTGATAATTGATTTGGATGACGCCTCCGTGCGCGGCGAGCGCTTTAATCATGTCGTCAGTCATATTGCGCGGGGCGGAGCAGAGCGCGCGGCAAGAAGAATGCGAGGCGATAATGGGCGCCTTGCTCGTGGCGAGGGCGTCGTAAAAAGTTTTGTCCGCGGTATGCGAAATGTCGATCATGATGCCGTCGCGATTCATGCGCAGGACGACTTGCTTGCCAAAATCGGTGAGGCCGTTGTGCGCGGGCTTGTCGTTGGCGGAGTCGGCCCAGTCGGTGTTGACGGTATGCGTGAGGGTCATGTAGCGGACGCCGAGAGCGGCGAAAGTGTCGAGGACGGCGAGGTCGTCGTTGATCATGTGGCCGCCTTCAACGCCCATGAGCGCGGCGATTTTGTGTTCGGCGAAGGCGCGGCGAACGTCGGCGGCAGTGCGCGCGAGAATGATGTCGCTGGGATGGGCGAGGACTTGCTGGCGGACGGCGTCAATTTGGTCGAGAGCTTTTTCGACGGCGACGGGGCCGATGATGGTGCCGGGCATCCAGATGGAGAAGAAAATGCCGTCGAGGCCGCCGGCTTTCATGCGCGGAATGTCGATTTGGCCGTCGGTGTGACGCGCGTCGAGATTAAAATGCGGGTCGAGGAGGCGCTGGGTGGTGTCGTCGTGCGTGTCGATGACGATGGAATGAAAATGGAGTTCGCGGGCGCGTTGGGAAATTTTGACGGGCTTCATGGTTTGCGCGGACACGATTAGTGGGAAGGCCACGAACAAAATACTGCATGCGGTGCAAGCGAAATGGCGCATGGAAGGAGCATCCTCCGGCGGAAGAGAGTATCGCACGGAGACGATGGCGGCAAAGAAAAATCGCGAAGTAGTTCGAGACAGCATTTCTGAATCGTCTGCACGCGATGGCAAAGCGGCGTCGAGCTCCGGCTGCGCCGGAGTCCGCGGAGCGGACCGCCGCACTCCGAAAAAAATGTAAAGCCGGAAAGCTCGGCAGAAGGCGCGACGTGAAAAAGCATCAGGGTAAAAAGTTCTGCGCGACAAAAGCAAAGCGACGCAGCGAGTCGCCGGAGCGTAAGAATCGCGCAGCGGCGTAACGTTAAAAACTCCCACCCTTCGCAAGAGGCGCTCAGGTCCGGTGGCAGGATTCCGCTGGAGTCTACCGGACTCCAGAAACCGGAGATGGTGCACACGCCAGGTGGCGCTGCGCGCGACGGGCGCAACGAGCAGCGCCCCTACGAAGACCTCACAGGCTCGATGCCGCTAGATTGAACCACAACCATGTCAGTACGAGCCCGTTCAGGATCACGAAGACACGTGGAGCGCGTGTGCCGAACGCACCGAGCAAAATCGAAGCGACGGCGATCAGGACGGAGAGCCGGTAGTTATAGATGTCGGGCGACCAACTCGAGATTAGGCGCGGACCAAAACTAACCGCCAAAAATAAAGTCAGAGATATTGCGTTCGCTATTACACCGCCGAGCAGTAAACGGCGTCTCCAAACAGGAAGGTCCGGTAGTTTCGCGGGGAGTGATGATCTCCATGCCACGGGGACGGAGATCACAATTGCTCCGAGCAAAGGTAGGTAAGCAGCACCGAGAATCAACTGAGGCTCCTCTTTTTATTTCTGGATGCCGAGGCGTTTCCATTCGTCGTCGCGGACGGTGGGGCCTTGGGACCAGTTGAGCCAGTCCCATACGGCGTGCTTGAGGACCTGGCGGTTGATTTCGTTGTTGGATTCGGTGAGGGGAATGCTCTTGGGGCAAACTTTGACGCAATTCTGCGCGTTGTCGCAATCCTGAATGCCGCCCGGTCCCATCATGGCTTCGAGGCGGGAGCGCGCGTGCATTTCGCCGGTGGGATGCATGTTGAAAAGGCGAACCTGATTGATGATGGCGGCGCCGACGAATTGCGTGTGATTGTTCACCTTGGGGCAAATTTCGAGGCAATTGCCGCAGGTGATGCAGCGGGAGAGCGGATAGCCGACTTGCTGCTGCTCGGGCGACATGCGCGGGCCGGGGCCGATGGAGTAAGTGCCGTCGATGGGCACCCAGCACTGCATGCGCTTGAGATTTTCGAACATGATGGAGCGGTCGACTTGCAGATCGCGGACGAGCGGAAATTTCGTGAGCGGCTCGAGGCGAATGGGCTTTTCGAGATTGTCGACGAGCGCGGAGCAGGCCTGGCGAGGATAGCCGTTGATAAGCATGGCGCAGGCGCCGCAGACCTCTTCGAGACAGTTGGCGTCGTAGGAGACGGGCGTGACGCCGCGATTGTCATGCGTGACGGGGCGTTCGGCGATGTCGCGGAGGCAGGTGATGACGTTCATGTGCGGGCGGTGGCGGATTTCGAATTCTTCCCAGCGCACGGATTCTTCGGGAGCGGCCTGGCGTTTGATGCGGACGATGAAAGTATTTTCGGGCATGCGGCCTCGGTTCAACGATAACAAAACAGCGAAGCAAAAAGGAACAACAGATTCACAGCAAAGCCCGACTGATATTACGCAGGTCGAGACAGCGCCTCGGAATCGTTTGGAGGAGTGGCAAAGCGGCGTCGAGCCGCCGCGCTCCGAAAAAAGCGTAAAACCGCGGCGTTTCGCAAAAGGCGCCTCGACAAAGAGCGCCGGGGTGAGCAAGCTTCTGCGCTACAAGTACAAAGGCAAAAAAAACACCCTTCGCGGAAGGCGCTCAGGATGGGCACCCGACAAATCACAACCGCCGCGCTCCAAAAAACTAATACTTGCGGGGGCGGGGCGGGAGGAGCGAGATGTCTACGGGCTCGTAATCGAGCTTGATTTTGCCGCCGTTGTAGCTGGCCTTGGTGGTCTTCAGCCAATTTTTGTCGTCGCGCTCAGGAAATTCCGGCTTGTAATGGGCACCGCGCGTTTCATTGCGGGCGAGAGCGCCGAGCGCAATCACTTTGGAAAGAATGAGCATGTTGCCGAGCTCGCGCGTGAACTGCAAAGTTTGATTGGACCATTGCGTGCGGTCGGAAAGATTGACGCGGGTGAAGCGGTCGCTCAATTCGTCGAGTTTGCGCAGCGCTTTTTCGAGATTGGCGTTCAAGCGCACGACGGTGACATGCTCGACCATCAAATCGCTGAGCTCTTTCCAGATGGTGATGGGATTTTCGAAGCCCTGGCTGTTGAGCAGCGCGTCGTTCGTTTCCTGCTGGCGCGAGCGCTCGCGGTCGTAAATGGGCGAAGGCACGCTTTCGCAGCCTCTTTCGAGATTGCGCGCGTATTTTACCGCGGACGGGCCGGCGACCATTCCGCCATAAATGCAGGAGACCAGCGAATTGGCGCCGAGGCGGTTCGCGCCGTGATATTGATATTCGCACTCGCCGGCGGCGAAAATTCCGGGAATGTTGGTGGCCTGATTGTCGTTGTCGACCCAGAGACCGCCCATAGTGTAGTGCATCGCGGGAAAAACTTTCATGGGCTCTTCGCGCGGATCGGGGCCGACGAATTTTTGATAAATCTCGAGCACGCCTTCGAGTTTGCGGTCCAGCATTTCGCGCGGAAGATGCGTGAGGTCGAGGTAAACCGCGTTCATGCCGGGGAGGCTGAGCTTTTCTTCGAAGACAATTTTGTAAATGGCGCGAGTGGCGACGTCGCGCGGAACGAGGTTGCCGTATTTGGGATACCACTCTTCGAGAAAATAGAAGCGCTCTTTTTCGGGGATGGAGCGGGCGGGGCGATTGTCGCCGGCTTTGCGCGGGACCCAGACGCGGCCGCCTTCGCCGCGCAGCGATTCGCTCATCAAGCGGCATTTGTCTTCACCGGGAATCGCGGTGGGGTGAACCTGGATGAATTCGCCATTGGCGTAATAAACGCCCTGCTGGAAAAGCGCGGACTGCGCGGAGCCGGTGCAGACGACGGAGTTGGTGGTTTGGCGAAAAATTGCGCCGATGCCGCCGGTGCAGAAAATCACCGCGTCGGCGGGAAAAGTGCGAACGGCCATGGTTTTCAAATCCATGGCGCAGATGCCGCGGCAGATGTTGGATTCGTCGAGCACGACCGAGAGAAAAGTCCAGCCCTCGAATTTGGAGGCTTTGCCTTCCGCTTCGAAGCGGCGGACTTGTTCGTCGAGCGCGTAGAGAAGCTGCTGGCCGGTGGTGGCGCCGGCGAATGCGGTACGGTGATAGAGAGTGCCGCCGAAACGGCGAAAATCGAGCAGGCCTTCAGGAGTGCGATTGAACATGACGCCCATGCGGTCGAGGAGATCGATGATGGCGGGAGCGGCTTCGCACATGCGTTTGACGATGGGCTGATTGGCGAGGAAATCGCCGCCGTAAATTGAGTCGTCGAAATGCGTCCAGGTGGAATCGCCTTCGCCCTTGAGATTTTTGGCGGCGTTGATGCCGCCCTGGGCGCAAACGGAATGTGAACGCTTCACAGGGACGATGGAGAAAAGTTCCACGGGAACGCCGGATTCGGCGACGCGAATGGTGGCCATGAGGCCGGCGAGGCCTCCTCCTACGACGATGATTTTAGGTTCATGCATTTGATTCCTTTAATGCAAAAGGCACAAAGGCAACGTCAAAGACCGCACCTTTAAACCGCAAAGCGTTGCGACGCCAGACTCGCCTCTGCGAAAGCAAAACGCACAGGATGAATCCTATGCCGCCAAAAAACTACAAGTAGACGCTGAAAGGGTGCCAGTTATAAACAAATCCGGCGACAATCAGCAGGCCAACCACTGTGAATGCGATTCCAACAAACGCACCAAACCAGCCAGCGACACGCTGCGCGCGCGGAGTGACCGCGATTCCCCACTTGCAGCAAAAATTCCAAATGCCGTTGCCGAGGTGAAACGAGGCGGCCAAAATTCCGATGACGTAAAACGCCGCGTAGTACGGGTGCGCAAAATCGTGAGCCACGCCGGCGTAGGTGCTTATGCCGTGGGTCACGAAGCGTTCCGTCCAAACGTGCCAGCCAATGAAGGCAAACGCGATGATGCCGGTCCAGCGCTGGAGGGTGTAGAGCCAGTTGGCCATCCAGGGATGCTGAAAGGCGTTGGACTTGCCGCGCCACCAGATCTCGATGCCATATGCGCCATGAAAAGCAATGGGCAGCCAGATAAAACAGAATTCGACGGGAACGCGCCAGGGAATGTGTTCGAGGCCGGCGGCCGTGGCGTTGAAATTCGCGGGACTGACCAGGGCGTAGCTATTGGACCAGAAATGCTCGGCGAGGAATGCGCCAATGGGAATGATGCCGCTTAAGGAATGCAGTTTATCCCAAAAATAGCTGGAGTCAGATTTCGGCGCCGCGTTCGCCATTCACTCTCCGAAAAAGTCTCTGCGGGAACATGAAACAAGTTTGCAGCGAATCTGATGCGATTGCGCTGGTGCTTGAAACGCACCAGTATAAGCAGCGCATGAGTTGTTTGCAAGACGGCTACACCACGAAACCTGACGGGCCGTTCAATGATAGACTTTTTTGCATGTCCGCAACGTCTTTAGCTGACGTGGCCACGCTGATCAATGGAATCGTGCGCGGTGGCGCGAAACTCGATTCCGCGCAATTAGAGAAGATCGCTGAGACGGTGGCGCGAGTTTTCTCCGTTCATCCTGACGAGGTTGCGCTGCTCTACCTGACTCCCGACGGAAAATTCTTGCGGTTCCGCGTGCCGGAGCAACTGCAAACGGTGGGAGAGATACCGATGACCAGCGGCACCGCGCTGGCGGTGCGCACAGCCCGGGAAAAGCGGCCGGAAATCGTGAACCATTTCAACATTGTCCCGCACGCTTCTGTGTTTGAGGCGGTCAAGCTGAATGACGAGCGGCATCATCCCATTCAAAAAATCATGAGCGCGCCGATTTTGAGCGCAGGCAAAGTTCTGGGCGTGATGCAGATATCGCGCAAAGCCAGGACGGCCAAGGGCGCAAAAGATTTTTTGCCGCAGGATCTGCGGCAACTGGTTTCGATTACTGAGCTGCTAGCGCCGGATCTTCCGCTCTGGCAAGATTAATTTTGAGCTTATAGATTCAAAGTACATCGAGATCAGGGCAAGTCCCCGCTCCTACAAATGCAGAAAGCCACAGGATAAATACTGTGCGACTGCCCTGCAAAAGCAAACCCGCAGGATAAATCTTGTGCCACCGACGGGCGAACTGCAAGACCTTCACCGAACGAGGTCACGGCATGCTACTCGGCTCATTCCGTGCTTGAAACACGGCCACAAACCTCAGGCTGCTAATTTCCACCGTTCGCAGAAGACGCTGAGGGTAGGAAACCCCGAAGACGAAACGACAGGCATTCGCCGGGACGCTGGCGAGTGGCTCACGGGAAGCGCGAAAAAGAATTGACACTGTATTCGCTTCTTGTTACTTTTTGCGCGCACTCAAGTTTCACTCTCCTAAACGGAGGCACCGCAGCCTGGCACCCGCATGGCGTTCGTCGCTAAGAAAATTTTTCTGACAAAGGGCGTGGGCAAGCATCGCGAGAGGCTTTCGAGCTTCGAGCTGGCATTGCGCAATGCTGGAATCGCGGCGTGCAACATCGTGCGCGTGTCGTCGATTTTTCCGCCGCACTGCAAACTGATTTCCCGCAGCGAAGGGCTGAAGCATCTAAAGCCGGGTCAGGTGGCGTTCGTGGTGATCAGCGAGAATCAGACGCGCGAACCGCATCGGCTGATTGCCGCTTCCGTGGGCGTGGCGCTGCCCGGCGATAAATCCATGTACGGATATTTGTCGGAGCATCATTCGTTCGGCGAGCCCGAGGAAATCGCCGGCGAGTACGCGGAAGAGCTGGCCGCGGAAATGCTGGCCACGACGCTGAACGTGGAATTCGATCCGGATTTGTCCTGGGACGAAAAAAAAGAGGTCTACCGTATCTCGAACAAGATTGTCCGCACCATGAACATCACGCAATCCGCCGTGGGCGATAAGCGCGGGCTGTGGAGCACGGTGCTGGCGGCAGCGATTCTGGTTGGCGACGACGATTAGACGATAGATGACGCCGAATTCGCTTTCTCCCGCCAACGCTTTATCACGCACGCAAATCAATTTCGTCTTACTCTTCCTGCGCGTCGCCAGCGGCCTGGCATTCCTCTACCACGGCGGCGGCACTCTGTTCGGAATGTTCGGCGGGCACGGGCCGGTGAGTTTCGCGGCTGGCATGCACGCTCCGGTGATTGTGGGTTACCTGGTGGGCCTGGCGCAGTTTGGCGGCGGGCTGGCGGTATTGAGCGGCGTGCTCACGCGCGTCGGGGCGGTCTGCATAGCCATGGTTATGATTGGCGCGATTTTTCTGGTGCACCTGCCGCACGGATTCGACATTGGGAACGGCGGCATGGAATATGCGCTGACGCAATTGCTGATTGCGCTGGCGCTGCTGGTTGCGGGAGCCGGCGATTATTCGCTGGCGCCGCTGCTGCCCGCGTGGCTGCGCAAACTGTGAAATGGACGCTGTGGTACCGCGATTCGTGCTGCGATGAAGATTAACTTCCTCCCCAAGACTGCGAAAATCATCACAGTTTTAATAGCAGTGTGCTGCGCTCTGGCAGTGAACGACCGCGCAAGCACACAGACGCAGGGTAAAGACAATGCGGGCGCGGAACGCGGCGTGTTCATTGTGTTTCTGGGCACGGGAATGCCGCGACCGGATCCGGCGCGGCAAGGGCCTTCGCTGGCGATTGTGGCGAATGGACAAGCGTATATCGTGGATGCCGGCACCGGAGTGGTGAGGCAATCGTCGGCGGCATTTCTACGCGGCGTTTCCGCACTTCAAGCGAGAAAACTGGATATCGCGTTTCTGACGCATTTGCATTCTGACCACACGCTTGGCCTGCCGGATTTGATTTTGACGCCGTGGGTGATGGGCCGCACGGTTCCACTGCAACTCTACGGCCCCGCGGGAACGCAGGCAATGGCGGACAATATCGAAAAGGCCTGGGCGGAAGATATCAAGCTGCGCATCGAAGGGCTGGAGCATCTGAGCACGACCGGGCATCAGGTGGTAGTGCACGAAATTCAGCCGGGAGTGGTTTATCGGGACGCGAATGTGAAAGTCACGGCATTTGCGGTGAAGCATGGTAGCTGGAAAGAGGCGCTCGGCTATCGCTTCGATGCGGACGGAAAGTCCGTGGTGATTTCCGGCGACACGCGGCCGGTGGATAGCGTGGTGAAAGCGTGCAATGGATGCGACGTGCTGGTGCATGAAGTTTACTCCGGCACGCCTGCGAATGCGGAAGATGCGGCGTATTTTTCCTCTTTCCATACTTCCGCGGAACAGCTTGGAGAAATTGCGGCGAAGGCGCGGCCGAAGCTATTAGTGATCTGGCATTACGTGCCGCTGCGAAGCACGGATCAGACGCAGATGGTAGAGGAGATTCACAGGAATTTTCATGGCACGGTTGTAGTGGCGAATGATTTGGACGTGATTTCGCCGTGAGTGCGCGCAGAATAGCGTTCAGCCAGAGGAAATTCGCGGCGTGCTTGCGCGCTCTGTTCTACTTTTCTACTTCGATGCCGGCGTGATTGAAGATGCGGTGATGATTGCGCCGGAGCTGGGACCATTGCCCGTGACAAATTTTTCGTGGCCGGCGACGCTTCCCTTCACTTCGACCGTCTGTCCTGCATACTTGGCCGCTTCGCTCTGCGGATTCAAGATGTAAACTTTTTTGTCGGCGAAATTAAAGAAGGCGTATTTGGCGTGGCGGTCTTTGACGCATTCGAGGGTGCACTTTGCGGTAGGAGCCTTGTTGACGCGATTCAAGCCGCAATAAGTGTCCGTGACGTAGCCTTTCCAGGTATGCGTGGCGCCATTGGGCGCAGCGAGAAGGGTCATCGAGCTCGCAAGTAGAAACAGAACGCCGACAGCAGAAAGCTTCTTCGTCATGGTCATCATGGCTACGCCTCCCATTCGGTGAGTTTCACGCTTCGCGGCTTGAAAGTCAATTTCCTCACGGCGGAGCGCTAAGCTGTCGACGGCTGCCGTTTTGGGTTAATTGACGAGCAACGAACTGAAGATTCAAGCCTTTCGCGCGCGCGATTTGCAGGTATGCTTGTGTGAGTGAATTCGGGTTCAGAATAGGAAGCAAATGGCGCGAGAATCAGAGATCGATACGTTGAAAATGTTGGAACAAGTTCCGCTCGCAGAGCACAGCAATTACCGCATTGGCGGGCCGGCGAGATATTTTTGCGAGGCCGCGAATGAAGAAGAGATTCGCGCCGCGGTGCTCTTCGCGCGGGAGCAGCGCCTGCCGCTGTTTGTGCTGGGCGGCGGGACGAACCTGCTGATTGACGACAACGGGTTTACTGGGCTGGTGCTCAAAGTGAGCACGATGGAATTGCAGTTCGATGCCGAGGAACAGATCGTCACGGTAGGAGCCGGCGTTTCCGTTGCGGACCTGCTGAAATTCACAATTGCGCATGCGCTGAGCGGGCTGGAGTGGGCTGGCGGATTGCCGGGAAGCGTTGGCGGCGCGATTCGCGGGAATGCCGGCGCGTTCAAGGGCGAAATAAAAGATCGCATCGTCAGCGTAGAAAGCTTCGACGTGGAAACGCTGCAAACTATTTCGCGCGAAAATTCCGCGTGCCGGTTCGGGTACCGCTCTAGCATTTTCAAAGAGAAAAACGGGCGCGAAATTATTTTGTCGGGGAAAATAAAGCTCGACAAGGGCGATCCGCAGCAAATCGCCGCAAAAATTCAGGACAAAATCAATTACCGCATCGAACGGCATCCCATGGAGTATCCGAATATCGGCAGCACATTCAAGAATGTGGACTTGAAGCTGGTGCCGAAAATCTGGAGCGAGGCGGTGGCGAAGGTTGTGAAAGTCGATCCCTTCCCGGTAGTGCCCACGGCGTATCTGATTTCCGAAGCGGGGATGCGCGGGACGCAGCACGGTAAGGCGATGGTTTCGCCGAAGCATCCAAACTTCATCGTGAACCTGGGCGGCGCGACGGCGGTCGACGTGAAATTCCTCATCGCAAAAGTAAAAGAAGCGGTGTTCGACAAATACGGAATCCACCTGGAAGAAGAAATTCAGCTGGTGTAAGGCTCGCGTGCCAAAGAAAACCCGTCTCTACGAAAAGAAGGGCCGCAGAGCTGTGCAAAAGCGCGCCCGAAAAAGCCTCGGGATGAAAAGTTCCGCGCCACACGGGCACACAGACTGAAGTCTGCGCAACGTAACGTCAAAAACCGCACCCTTAAACACCAAAGGGTGTGGCACCCAGCGAAAAAAGCTGCTAGCGGCCGGAGGCGGCGCCTTTTGCTTTTGCCTGGTCGGCGTGAACCGCAGGGACGTCCACGAGATGCTCGGCGAGGAACCACACCTGCAATTCATTGGTGCGAATCACTTCGCTGACGAGCAAATCGTTGGTGCCGTCGTCGCCTGCGTCTGATGCATCGCGGGCGAAGGTGCGCGCTTCCTTCAAAATAATTTCGTGGGCCTCGAGCAAACGCGAAAGCTGCACGGGAAGCTCTTCGCGGCCACGCGGCGGGCGCGGAATGAGCGTGGTCTCCGCCACGTCAGGCGCCATGGCCAGGCTGACGCCGCCAAGAAGCTGAATCCGCTCGGCGATGGCGTCGACGAGATCCACTTGTTCGCCGAAGTGCTTATCGAAGAGCAAATGAATCTGGTAAAAAGTGTGGCCGGCGACTTGCCAGTGATGCTTTTTGTACATATCGCGGAGAGTCATTGTGTCGGCAAGAAGCTGATTCAGATTTTCGGCGCTTTGCGCGCAGACTTTTTCGTCAAGGGCGATGGGCAGCTTGGCGATTTTGCCGTATGGTTGAATTTCACGAGCCTGCTGATGCAAAAGAGGCCTCGAGTGGGACGCTCCGGCTTCCAACTGACTATATTCGGGACTGCGCTTGTCATTTTTGGGACTCATGTGGATTACTCCTTCCTAATGCAGATGCGCTTCGCGGAACTCAGATTCAGCGGAGGCTATGGGCGACCGCGTGGTCGTGGTGGTTCGCGCCAAAACTTTTCTTCGAGCGTTTCCCGTTTGCGGAGCGGTCGAAGTAGCCGATGCGCTCAAGGACGGCGCCCGCGATCAGCGGAAGCGCCACAGTGGCATCCTCGAAAACTTCGGCGAATTTTCCGCCTTCGTCCGGCGGGACGAATTTTCCCCAGGAAACCGCTTCGGTGTAGGTGCTGCCGGAAAGTCCGCCCCAATGGACCGGCTCGGGACAAATGCGCAAGCCGTAATTATAGCGCTTGAGCGGCATCTCTTCGTAACCGCGGCGCGCGAGCAACTCCGCATAAACGCCGAACTGTTGCGACCAATTGCGCGGCACGCCGCCGCCGACGGTCAAAATTCCCATGCGCTTGGTGGCTAGCATGGTTTCAGCGAAATGCTCGAAATCAGCGAAACTATCGAAGTTCAGTGTGGGACGTCCCTCTTTCCGCCGCTGGCGCTGATGCAGTGCGAAATCGATGCCCAGTTCGGAATCGGTGAAAGCGGGAACGTATACGGGAACGTTTTTCTCAACGGCGGATTTTAAGATGCCGCGGCCGTGCGCGTGCTGAATCAAATATTCGCCGATGGCGCGATTGAGTTTCCAACTGGAAACAATTTCGGCGGGATCCCATTTCTCGAGCAGCGCTTCGACAATTTCCTCAATGTAATCAAGATTGAGTTCGGGCTCGAGCGAATCGTAGACGCGATTGTAGCCGGCGAAGAAAAGCTCCTTGTCGCCCATTTTGGGATCATAGCGGAAGTGCTGCTTGCCGGCGGCTTCGACAAGTCCATGAGCCATCAGCGCTCCAGTGGAAACCACCGCCTTCACGATGCCGGAATCAATCAAGTCGCAAAAGACGAGGCCCATTTTTGCGACGGTCATCGCTCCGGAAAGAGTGAGCACCACGAAGCAATCTTTGTCGCGAGCCATGGCTTCGAGAACGTCGGCCGCGTCGCCGACTTGCCGCGCGGTGAAAGCGGTCTGTCCCATGGCGCGAACCAGTTCGTCGACCGTACGGGCCTTGGAGAGATCGAGTGGATTCGTGGGCGTGAGGCGATCCGCAATTGGATCGTGCAAGACGCGATCGGTCACTCCCTTTTTCTTTGCCATTCAGTTTCTCCGCAGGTAATGTATCACTTCCCAAGCATCCTGTGGCTATAAATAGTACAGAGCGCGAAAAGAGAAAAGAAAAAAATTAATGGAATCCTGTTTGCGAGTGTTGAGTCAAAAAAGGCAGCGTGCGCTGCGATCGTTATGTTTGAAATTCGAGAGAGTAACTGCGGAGGCGTAAATGTATTTCTTCTATTACAGCCATGGACTGTTGGGCTGGATCATCATCGGGTTGATTGCCGGCTGGCTTGCTGGAACAGTTTCGCGCGGGCGCGGATTTGGCTGCCTTGCTGACATTATTCTGGGCCTGATTGGCGCCGTGGTGGGCGGCTGGATTTTCTACAAGCTTCGAATTCCGTTTGGCGGCGCGCTGGGCAGTCTGGCGGCGGCGTTTGTCGGCGCAGTGGTGCTGGTGGCCATCGCGCGGCTTTTTGCCGGGCATTCTCACAATTGAAAAGTCTGAGCGCCTGCTCCAAAATTTTCCAAATGGCCTGGAATTGCAGGACTGTGAAAATTCGTAAAACCTGATGGCTGCGGCGTACGTCTAAATAAGCGGAGAAGTTTACATTGGCCTCTAGCCCGAACAGCTACAGCACGACAATTGCGGATCTGGCGCGCATTACCTTGCAGGTGCTCGCGCGCAACAAAATGCGAACATTCTTAACGATGCTGGGCATTACCATCGGCATCGGCGCGGTGATTTGCACGGTGGCCATCGGCGAGGGCGGCTCGGCGCAGATTCGCGAACAAATTGCTGAACTGGGCGACAATCTAGTGTGGGTCGAAGCGGGCGGGCGCACGGTGAACGGCGCGCACACCGGCAACGACAACACAAAATCGCTTACGAACGATGACGCTTTCGCTTTGCCGAAGGAAGTTCCTTTCCTGAAAGCTTGCTCGCCGAATACCGATGGCCACATTCAAATCGTGTATGGAAACGAAAATTGGTCGACGCATTTTCGCGGCACGGCGCCTAATTTTCTGGAGATCAAAAACTGGCCGCTGGCGGAAGGAAGCAACTTCACTGAAGCGGACGTCAGAAGTTTGGCGCAGGTGCTGCTGATCGGCAACACCGTTAAAGAGCGGCTTTTCCGTCCGGACGAAGATCCAATTGGCAAGACGGTGCGGGTGGGCGGCCTGCCGTTCACAGTGATTGGCGTGCTGGCAACGAAAGGGCTTACCCCCTACGGATGGGACCAGGACGATACCGCCTCGATGCCGTACACCACAGCGCAGCGCAAAGTGACGGGAGAATACTGGCTGGACGACATTTTCTGCTCGGCGACTTCTTCTGACGCCATCGGCCCGGCAAACGATCTCGCGGAGCGGCTGATGCGCCAGCGGCACCATTTGCGGCCTGGCGAAGCGGACGATTTCAACATCCGCACGCCAACGCAATTTTTAGAGGCGCAGGAGGAAGCGAGCAAAACGTTCACGCTGATGCTGGCGTGCATCGCGTCGGTGTCTTTGCTGGTGGGCGGAATCGGAATTATGAACATCATGCTCGTTTCCGTGACGGAGCGGACGCGCGAAATTGGCGTGCGCATGGCCGTTGGCGCGACGGAACGCGACATCCAGCTGCAATTTTTGATCGAAGCGATGATTGTCAGTTTGCTGGGCGGCTTGCTCGGCGTATTCTTCGGAGTATTTGCTTCGCGATTGCTGGCCAGCACGCTGGCATGGTCCATGGAGATTCCGCCTTCGGCGATTGTGATTGCGGCGGCGTTCGCGCTGTTTGTAGGCCTTTTCTTTGGATATTACCCCGCGCAAAAAGCGGCGCAGCTTGATCCCATCGAAGCGCTGCGGTTTGAGTAAGAAGTCAAAGGCCGCAGAACTTCGCCGAGAGCGCGAATTTCCGCGCTACAAATGCCATTTCGCGCCACCGTTTGAATAAATTCCTCGCAATCTTCTACTGCTCTTCGGAGAGTGAACCCTCCTGACACAAAATTGCCGGCCCCAAAAGGCCGCCGCTGCGGTGCTTTAAAGCGGAAAGGGTTTCAGACAACACGCTGTGATACGATAGCTCGCGAAAAGGAGATGTGCGCCGCAATTGAGTAAACCTTCACTGTGGATGGTCCCGCTAGGCGGGCTGGGCGAATTCGGAATGAACATGATGGCCCTGCGCTATGGCGAGGACGTTGTCGCCATTGACGCCGGCCTGATGTTTCCGGAGACGGAGCTGCTTGGCGTTGACGTGGTAATTCCCGACATTACTTATCTGAAGCAGAATCGCGCCGGATTGCGCGCGCTGCTTTTGACGCACGCGCACGAGGATCACATCGGCGCGGTTCCCTATTTGCTTCCTGATTTGAATTGTCCGGTGTACGGAACGCGCTTCACGCTGGCGCTGGTGCGCAAGAAACTCGAGGAGCGCGGGTTGCTGGAGACCGCGGATTTGCGCGAGGTCACGCCGGGAATGACAGTGACGCTCGGACCGTTCCAGGTGGAGTTCGTCCAGGTGACGCACAGCACCATCGAATGCGTGTCGCTGGTAATTCGCACGCCGCTGGGAATCGTGATTCACACCGGCGACTTCAAGATCGATCCCACGCCGGTGGATGGCGTGCCTTTCGATTTGCACCGATTCGCGCGTTATGGACAGGAAGGCGTGCTGGCGCTTTTTGCGGATTCGACGAACGCCGAACGTCCGGGCTACACGCAGTCGGAGCGCGCGGTGCGCCCGCGACTCGAAGAACTTTTTCGCGCCGCCCCCCAGCGCGTAGTGGTTTCCTGTTTTGCCAGTTCCATACACCGCATGCAGCAGGTGATCGATATTGCCACCGAGCAGGGACGCAAAGTTGCGTTCATCGGACGCAGCATGGTCGACAACGTTGAAATCGCCCATTCGATGAATAAGCTGCGGATTCCAGACGGCTCAGTGGTGCGGCCGCAGGACATCAAATCGTTCGAGCCTCGCAAAATTGTAGTGCTGGCATCGGGCAGCCAGGCGGAGCCAATGTCATCGCTCTCGCGCATTGCTGTGGATAATCATCGCCTGCTCGCGCTCGAAGAAAACGACACGGTGATCATTTCCGCGCGCATCATTCCCGGAAACGAGAAGGCCATCTCGCGCATGATTGATCATCTTTTCCGGCGGCGCGTGCTGGTCTATTACGAAAGCGGACGTTCAGCCCCGATTCACGTTTCGGGGCACGCTAGTCAGGAGGAGATGAAGCTGCTGCTCAATTTGGTGCGTCCAAAATACTTTGTGCCCATTCACGGGGAATATCGCCAGCTATTCCAGCACGCCGCGCTGGCGCAGCAGGTCGGCTCCGTCTCCGGCGAAATCATGATGGTGGAGTCCGGCCATCCCATTGAATTCACCGAGCAAGGCGCGTTTCGCCGCGAGCCCGTTCCCATCAGCCGCGTGTGCGTGGATTCCGGTTCGCTCGAAGAAGTACAGGACGTGGTGATTCGCGACCGGCGGCATCTGGCGGAAGACGGCGTGGTGGTGCCGATCATCGCCATCAACAAACATAGCGGGAAAATGGAGGCTTCGCCGGAAATTGTCACGCGCGGATTTCTGGCTTCGGACGGGCAGGAATTGCTGGCGCTGGCGCGCGAAGTGATCTTGAAGACCATGGAGCAATCGAACCCGGAAGAAAAGGGCGATTGGAGCGTGATCAAAGAAAAGATTCGCGTGGATTTGAAGCGTTTCCTCAACAAGAAAACCTCGAAACGGCCGATGATTTTGCCGGTTATTTTGGAAGTATAGAGACAGAAGCATGCTCCACGAAGCATGAGCGCCCGCCGCTCCCTCATTTGCCCTTCCATGAAGCAGCAGGCATCTCTACACGTTTGTGCTTGACATAATGGTAAGTGTATGCTTACAGTTAGTTATGGCTTACGGTCATAAAGAATTGGCGGCGATGGCGGATCCTACGCGCCGCGCCATGGTGGAGCGGCTGCGGCGGAGGCCGATGACCGTGGGGGAGCTGGCGGAGGGGCTGCCGGTTACCAGGCCGGCCGTTTCGCAGCATTTGAAAATTTTGAAGCAGGCGCGGATCGTGAGCGAAAGGCGGGAGGGCACGCGGCATTATTTCAATCTGAATCCGGAGGGCCTGCTGGAGCTGCGCGGTTACATCGACGCCATGTGGGAGGACGCCCTGGCGTCTTTTTCGCGTTACGTTGCCGCGCAAAAGCGGCAGCGGCGTAACCTCAGAAAATGAAGGCGCGGCGCTTCCCTTCCCCGGCGAAATTCAGCGTGCGGGAATATGCGGCGAAGGATTTTGAGACGCTGTACGCGATTGATCAGCTCTGCTATTCGCCGGCGGTCGCGTACACGCGTGCGGAGTTGAGATGGTATCTCGGACTGCATGGAGCGGCGGGACTGGTGGCAGTGGCGCGCAGGGCAAACAGCGCCGCCGCGGGAATTGCCGGTTTTGTGATTACGACGGCGAGGGGCGAGCACGGGCACATCATCACTATTGACGTTCTGGAAATGTACCGGCGAAAAGGCGTCGCGTCCGCGCTGCTGCGGCGCGCCGAGGCGGAAATGAAGAAGCGCGGCGTGCAAGAAGTGTGGCTAGAGACGGCAACCAACAACGAGGCCGCCATCGCATTCTGGAAGAAGCACGGTTATCGCACGCGCGGGCGGTTGCCGAATTATTATCCCGAAGGAATGGACGCGTTCGCCATGTCGAAATTGATTGGTCAGGACGCTGCTAAAGTTTGAGATGGTAGCGAACGACACGATTGCGCTTGCGGCCGCATCCAATGGGCAGAGTTTCCCCGGCAGAATCTCCCGAACCATCGGGACGCTGGCGTTGGCCTATTTGCAAGTTCGCACGCGGAGGATTGATTTGCTGTTGGATTTCGCATTGTGCAGGTATGCTTTCGGGCGTGTTCCTCCACACAGGAGACGCGCGACGGCGCCCGCGCGGCCTGTGCGACGCTCAGGCCTTCCCCGACAGCCTAGGGGACTCATGTGCGCATATTCGAGATGACTAAAAATCGCCGCATCAACGAACTGATTGGCTTCATTGGCGCGACGCTAGGCGTGCTGCTGGCGCTCAGCTTGCTTTCGTATTCGCCGCAGGACGCCTCGTTCAACGTTTCCGCGCCGCCGCCGCTCGCGGGGCCGGCGCACAACTGGATTGGCCCGGTCGGCGCGCACATTGCGGATCTTTTCTTTCAGGGATTTGGATATGCCGCATTTCTCTTCCCGATTGGGCTATTTGTGCTGGCGCTGCAATGGCTGCGCAACAAAGAAGTGGGCACGCCCATCGCCAAAATAATTGGCGCGACGCTTTTCGTTCTGGCGCTGCCGGCGGAATTTTCACTTTTGGGATTGCCGCAAGTTCGCGGCGCTCTGCCGCCGGGCGGAATGCTGGGCGAGCTGATTGATCATGGTCTGCGCGCGAGCTTCAATTCGATTGGCGCGCATGTGGTCGCGCTGGCATGCGTGTTCGCGGGACTGTTTCTCACCACGCAGTTCACATTCGCAGGCACCGCGAAATGGATGAGCGGGCCGCTGGCGGAAAACGGATTCATCGGCAAGCGGATTTTTGCGCTAGTGGAACGCTACCGGGACTGGCGCGAAGCGCGCGAGGCGGACAAATTGCGCAAGCGCGTCGAAGAAATCAAAATTGCCGGGCGCCCCGCTGTTGCGACCCAATCGAAGTCCGCAAAAATTAGCACGACGCTGCGCGACGAAGAGGAAGACGCCGATGAGTCTGCGGCGGAATCCCGGCGCTCCATTCCCAAGATCACTTTTGGCGCACGCGGAGATTCCGAGCCTGCGCCGCGCAAATCAGCGCCCGAACCAAAAATCAGCAAAGGCAAAACGGCTTATCGCCTCCCTTCCCCGGCACTTTTGCGGGCCGGCGATCGCGGCGAGCGCATGACCGAATCGGAACTGAAAGAATACGCACGGGCCATCGAGCAGAAGTGCGGCGAATTCGACGTCGCAGGGCACATCACGCAAATCAATCCCGGGCCGGTGGTCACCACATTCGAGTTGAAGCCCGAAGCGGGAATCAAGTACAGCCGCATCACCAGCCTTGCGGACGATTTGTGCCTCGCGCTGCGGGCGGAATCCATTTTGATCGAGCGCATTCCTGGAAAATCCACGGTGGGAATTGAAGTTCCCAATCCGCAGCGCGAGACCATTGCATTGCGCGAAGTAATCGAATCGCCGGAATTTTCGCATTCCTCGACAAAACTTGCGCTGCCGCTCGGCAAGGACCTCGTCGGCCATATTCGCGCCGCGGACTTGACGCAAATGCCGCACTTGCTCATCGCCGGCGCGACCGGAACGGGCAAGAGCGTGTTCATCAACTCGATGCTGATGGGCATGCTGTACAAATCCACGCCGGACGAAATGAAAGTGGTGCTGATCGACCCGAAGCGCATCGAGCTGGGACTTTACGAAGACATTCCCCACCTGTTCACGCCGGTGGTGACGGATCCAAAAGTCGCGTCGAACGTGCTGCGCAACGCCACGCGCGAAATGGAGCGGCGCCTGAAATTACTGGCGCAGCGCGGCGTACGCAACATCGATCAGTACAATCGCACATTCGAAAAAGCGCAGTCGCTTTCGCTCTTCGACGAAACGGAAGAGAACGAGCACAAGCCGCTGCCGTATATCGTGATTGTCATCGACGAGCTGGCCGACCTGATGATGGTGGACACCACCAACGTCGAGGAGTCCATTACCCGGCTGGCGCAAATGGCGCGCGCAGTGGGCATCCATTTAATTTTGGCGACGCAGCGGCCTTCGGTAGACGTCATCACCGGGCTGATCAAAGCGAATTTTCCGGCGCGCATTTCTTTCCGCGTGGCCAGCAAAGTGGATTCGCGAACGATTCTCGACACGAACGGCGCGGAATCGCTGCTTGGCCGCGGCGACATGATTTATTTGCCGGCGGGCTCGTCGCGGATTCATCGCATTCACGGGCCCCTGGTCACCGAATCGGAAGTGGCGGCGGTTTGCGAATTCTGGCGCGATCAAGCCAAAGCGATTTACAACGAGGAATTACTCAAGCCGCCCAAAGATGAAAATGCCGGCGCTAGCGATGATGCGGCGGACGGCGGCGAAGAAGTGGATGACGAGCTATATCAGGAAGCAGTGCGCGTGGTCTGCGAAATGGGCCGCGCTTCGACTTCCACTCTGCAGCGGCGTCTGCGCGTTGGCTATGGACGCGCCGCGCGGCTGATTGACTTGATGGAAAAAGACGGAATTGTTGGCCCGCCGGATGGCTCGCGTCCGCGCGAAGTGCTGAAGAAAAAAGACTGGATGCGCGAATTCGACGAATCGATGAAATGAGCGTCCAGCCAGAAACTGATCGCTAAGGAATTGCCTGCCTCAAAGCCTAAACATTCGAACTTGCAAGCCTTCCATTAATTAATTTGAGACAGAGGGATGATGAGGCTTCCGGTGCGCGCGACCGCGGTATCTTCGACGACGATGCGCAGCGTGGTTACGTCAGGCCGCAACTCAAGGCTTTGGCGAAAAGGAATGCCGCTCCGCAGCAACGATGAATACTGCGCGTCCGTGAATTGCAGATTGTAGGTTTTCTCCCAGTTGTGCAGCACCTTTCCCGCAGCATTTTGCCCGATGACGTAAATGGCGATTGCCCCTTTGCGCAGACCGGCGCTCCGCGCAAATTGAATATTCTGAACGTCAATCCGGCAGACCAGATTCAATGAATTCGGGCGCGGCTGACTGGCGCGCTCAAAGGTGGCCTGCAGCGGAATCATGGAAGATTCAATGGGACTTTGTACTGCGGTTTCGACCATTTGCTGATCGGCATTTTGCGTCGGCGCAGTGTCCGGAAAAGCGAAGTAGCCTTTGGGATAGCGGACGCTGAGCCCTTTGGGGCGCACTTTGACTTTGATTTCATGAAACTTCCCGTCGAGTGCGTCACTGTTAATGTAAAAACCCAGTGTATAGGTGACCGCGGAATCTTCGACGGCTTTGCGAATCGCGCCGGTGAGGTCGTTGGTGTTGACGAAGGCGTGGCCGCCAGTGTCTTCGGCGACTTTCTGCATGGTGGCGATGCCGATGGGCTGCGAGGATTGTGCCGGCATATTGTCCATGTGTCCGCTTGCGCCGGATACATCGTCGGCATCGGCGGTTCCGGGAATGTCGGCGAGGACCATAGGCGACTGAGCCAGCAAGCCACGCGCGTCGATAGGATAAACCGCGACATCGGAGGGACTGAGCACGCGCGCCATTTCCGCGCCGGAAAAGGGAAGATTGGCGGTGAGCCAGACCAGGTTCTTGCGTCCCGGGATGTTCGCGACATGTGCGGCAATGGCCTCTAAGGCGGACATGGTCTCCAGGGCGCGGTCTTTGTTGGCGGCTCCCGCCAGATGCAGCGACGCACCGTTCTCGAATTCGCTGGCCTGGCCGAAGATGTCTGCCATCGGATTATCATGTCCGCCCGTAATGATCATCGTCTTGCCGGGCTCGACGACTTGACGTTTGGTAATGGATGTCGTGTCATAGTTTTTCAAAATGGCGAGGAGTTGGGCGCGGTCGCTGGTGAAATCGCACACGACGCGTAGCGAATGGCGCAAACCATAAATCGCGACGCGGTCTTGCGGCTGAAGCTGCTGGATGAACTGGATCAGATGATCCTTCGCGTTTTTCAACGCCAGGTCTTCGAGCCAGTACGGCGATTCCTCGTATTTGGATTCGGCAACCGAGCCGTAGAGAGTATTTAGGTTATCGAGCAAAACAATTGTGACGCTGCGCGGCGGAGCGGCGTACTGCGGCAGATCGGAAAATGTGTTCGGCGGCAGCGGCTGGAGAGCGGCCTGTGACTGCGATTGCGCCGGCTGAGCAGCAGGCGACCCCGACTGGACGGAAAAGACGCTGATCTTTTGCGGCTTGCCGCGATCCAGGACGACGAAATCGTCTTTCGTCAGATTGGCGACTGGACCGTTCTTGTCGCGAACGATGACGCCCACCTGCACCAGCCGCGTCGCGACACGAATGCGCGGAATCTGCGCAGGCTTCTGCGCTGGATTTCGTGCAATGACCAGCGGCGCGAGCATCAACAAAAATGCAATGGCAATCGCGAGACGGCGCACAAACACCTCTTTCTTGCTATGGCACGATTGTACGCTCGTCGATGCGAATTGACACTTCTCGTCCCCGCCCGTAAAATCGCTGAACGTCCTGTGCCGAGGTAGCTCACCGGTAGAGCGCGGCCCTGAAAAGGCCGGCGTAGGCAGTTCAACTCTGCCCCTCGGCACCATCCTCCGTCACTGCAGCACTGTGGAACTTCGAAGAAAGAGCGTCCCTGCGCGTATTCCTTTCGGCGGCGCGACAGGAAGGGGTAGAATCCCGCAATAGGAGTTTTTCATGAGTTCAGCGTGCGCGCACGTCAAGGAAATTCACAAAGTCACGCCCAGCGGGAAAGGCTGCAAGGAATGCCTGGAAATGGGCGACACGTGGGTGCATCTGCGGCTGTGCCTCACGTGCGGACATGTGGGCTGCTGCGATTCGTCGAAAAACAAGCACGCCACCAAGCATTTTCACAGGACGAAACATCCCATTATTCAATCGTTCGAGCCCGGCGAAGATTGGCGCTGGTGCTACGTTGACGAAATGATGCTCGAATAATTCCTGCTGCTGCGCTTGTGAATGAGACAACTGAATGGCCACTGAACCACAATTCGCCGAAGAGCTAGCTTGGCCGGCGCTGCCGCTCGCAGAATGGGAGCCCACGCGCGCGACGCTGCACATGTGGACGCAAATGGCCGGGAAAGTTCGCCTGGCGCTTGCGCCGCTCGTCAATCATTGGTGGTCCGTCGTCTTGTACGTGAACAGCCGCGGCCTGACCACGTCCGCGATTCCCTATGAAGATCGCGCGTTCGAGATTCAATTCGATTTCCTGAAGCACGTGCTGGAAATAAAAGTGTGCGACGGCGGGGTGCGCACGCTGGTGCTGGCACCGCGTTCGGTCGCTGATTTTTACCGCGAATTCATGGACGCGCTCGGATCGCTGGGCATTCTCGTGAAAATCTGGCCGATGCCGGTGGAAATTCCCAATCCGACTCGCTTCGACGAAGACCGCGTGCACGCATCCTATGATGCGCAAGCGGCGCATCGTTTTTGGCGCGCGCTCGTTTCCGTCAATTCAGTTTTCAATGAATTCCGTTCGCGTTTCATCGGCAAATCAAGCCCCGTGCATTTTTTCTGGGGCAGTTTTGATTTAGCGGTGACGCGATTCTCTGGCCGCCGCGCGCCGGAGCGCCCGGGCGCGGACAAGATGACGCGAGAGGCGTATTCGCATGAAGTAAGCAGCGTGGGATTCTGGCCGGGAACCGAAGGAGTGATTGACGCCGCGTTTTACGCCTATGCAGCGCCCGAACCAGCGAGTTTCTCCGGCGCTAAGATTCGCCCTGCAGCCGCGTTCTATGACAAGAAGATGAGCGAATTTTTTCTTCCCTATGAAGAGGTGCGCCGCAGCGCGAATCCGCGCGGCGCGCTGCTCGATTTTGCGCAAAGCGCCTATGAAGCTGCCGCGTCGCTGGGCAACTGGGACCGCGCCGCACTGGAACGTTCGGCCTAGTTGTCCAATTGCGCCCTCGCCGCACGATTTGCTACTGCAACGGCGCCCATTCGAATGGGAATAACTTGCCTGCCGCGACAGGATCGAGTTTCGCACCCGCGAGCTGGACGGCTTGCGCGAGCACTGGGTCGCGGCCTGCGGCAAGATCCGCGCCTGTGGGCAACACGGTCACGTCCGGCGTGACACCCACATTTTCGAGGCTCTTGCCATCTGTCATGAGGAGGTCATCATGCGTGATGGAGGCGGCATAGAATACGAGGAAATCACTGCCCCCCGTCACCCCGATCTGAAACGGATAAAGTTTGGACTCCATGACCGCGCCGGCGGAGAGATCCCCGATGACAGTGGCTCGATGGTTCAACTGCATGGTACGCGCAAAGAGTTCCGACGCTGAGGCGGAGCCGCTATCTACAAGGACAAACAGCTTGCCGGTGAATGGCGCCCCGTGAGGCTTGGCAACAACGTCTTTGTCGTGCTTTCGGCCGACCGGAGTGGCTATGGTTACGTCATGGTCAAAAAAGCGTCCAACCAAATAAGCCAGGCTGTCGACGCCGCCGCCCGGATTGCCCCGCAGATCGATAATTAGCGCCGCGTGCTTCTTTGCCTTCCCCATCATTTCGTCGACTTCGACCGGAGTCATATTGAAAGCGGGAATTTTCCAGATGAGCGTATCGCCGATTTCGACCCACCGCTCTCGCAGCAAATGGATCATGCTCTCCTCTTTGAGAATCACATTCCAGAAGTCGGTATCTCCAGAACGGAACGAGAGGTCAACGACCTTCTCTCCTGGGAGAAATTTCGTGCGTACCAACTCGGTGCGCGCGGCTCCCTGCGGGTCGCGGAGCTGCAGTTCCAGCGCTCCCTGAGGCGAGAGCCCGTTCAAATAGTAATCAAGGTCACGGAAGTCTTTCCGGTTGACGGTATACACGCCGAGTTTCAGTATCTCATCGCCTGGGTGAATCTTCGTGGCGGCGTCGGAGCCTGGACGCACTTCGGTAACGAAGCAGCGGTCGCCGATCATTTCCATGCGGAAGCCATAATCGAAACGATAGTCGGTGGACGGCGGCACGAAATAGGTGTGCGAATCGTGCAGCCCCGAAAGATACGCGGCGATTACGCGGAAAGCTTCGCCCAGTGTTGGCGCTTTTTTGAGGGCCGCATCGTATTGCTTGTACCTCGTGTCCATGTCCACGCCGTGAAATTTCACGTCGTAGTAATCCTTCTTCACGGCATCGTGGATCCTGCTGAGCATTTCGTCGGTCAGCTGGCGATCGTAATTCGAGATTTTCGGCTGAGACGGGCTCTGCGCGCGCGTGGGCAACACTGCTACCGAGGCCAATAGAAATAGAAATAGAAATACAGCAATCACTGCTCTGCTTAATGCTGCGATGTGCTTCATAGGACGCTCCTACCTGGGCTTGCAAGAGCTACTTGCGTTTTGCGCAGTATATAACCAATTCTTTACTGTTTGACAATATGATTTGCGGTGGTTGTTTTGGTTGTTAAGAAGCTCACACGGCCCGCAAGTACACCGTGAGGGCCGCGTTCTACGGCCAAAGTGGCGCGCTATGGCGCCGGCGCGTGGACTGCGGCGAGAGATTGTTGCGGGAAGCGCTTCGCCAGCCAGGCGCGCGCTTCTTCCGGATGATAGTTGAACGGGCCAAGCCCTCCGCGATAGACCACTTTGCCCGATTCGTCGATGACGTAAATGCGCTCCGGCCAGCCGCCGTAGGTGCGGTCAGCGGCGTTGTTCATTGGATCGATGGCGATGGGAATCGGATAATGGAAGCGCTTCACAAAATCGTTGGCGATGGCCACGCGCTGCGGAAACGTGGTCGGCTGCATGTAACAAATGTCCTGCGCAACGTTGGACTCCATCTGCCATTCGTTTTGCGGATGAGCTTCGCGAATGTAAACAGTGAGAAAATCGGCGCGGTCTTTATAGTCATTGTAAATTTTGACGAGATTTCCAATCTCGCGGCGGAAGGGCGGTCAAGTATAGCTGCCAAAGATCAGCACCAGCGGGCGCCTGCCGGTGCGTTCGCGAAGATAAAAGGAAGCCTTGCCGTCGAGCGAAAATAAACGCGCGTCGGGCGCGCGATCGCCGACGCGCACTTTTCCTTCGCGCCACTCGGGCAGCGCGTAACGCAAGAAGCCATAAACGTCGCGCGGCCCGCCCATGAAATGCGCCAGCACGAAATATGCGGCGAGCAAAAGCAGGGCCAGCGACGCAAGAACCCATTTCCAGACCGAGCGTTTTCGAGTGGTGGACGAGCCTTCGTTCATATTTGGAAATGCCCAGCGCAAGGTAACGCGCACACGCTGAAGATGTCAATCAGGGGATTGAATTTGGCGAATCACGCAAAAAAATAACCCGCTTGGGCGTACCAAGCGAGTTTATGGATTATTTTTATAGCAAATCGCGAAAACAAAAGCAAGCCTTTTCTTTGCATCGCAAAATCGTCCAAGGTGAAAATCCTAAACCGGCGAATTTTCGAGCAAAGAAGCAGCGGCCGCGCACAGGCACAATGGCGCAACGCGCACGCGATCTTCGCCGGCGCAGCTCAGTAACGATTCGCGGGCGGCACGGGCTGGCCCTGGAAAATCACCGCGCGAACACGCTCGAGCGCATGAATGTCTTCGAGCGGATTGCCCTCGACGGCGACAATGTCGCCCTCCTTGCCCGCGGAAACCACGCCCAAATCATCGAGGCCCAGCAAGTCCGCGCTTCCCTTGGTGCCAAAGTGCAAAGCCTGCTGCGGCGTGGCGCCGAAACGCACATCGGTCATGATCTCGTCGCGCACAGTCCCCTTCCCGGGCTCGTAGCTCTGGTCGGAGCCTGCGGCGATTTTCAGTCCGGCGGCCAGCGCGATTTTGAATCCTTGCAACTCGCCCTGCCAGATGAGATTGGCTTTGCGAATCGCGAATTCCGGCATGTGCATCTTCGCGCCGTTCTCGACGATGTTGTTGGCGATGTACAGCGTCGGCGTGAGATAAACGCCGTGCGCTTTCATGTAATTCGCCGCGTCCTGGTCCAGCCCCGCGCCGTGCTCGATGGAATCCACGCCCGCGCGCAGCGCCGCCCAGATTGTCGGCAAATTCTCGTCGTGCGCGGCGACTTTCACGTGCGCGGCATGCGCTTGCTCGACGATCACTTTCAATTCCTCCGGCGAGACCTGCTCGGCCAGCGGCGAATCGAGCGGCGACAAAACGCCTCCCGAAGCGAGAATTTTGATAACGCGCGCGCCGTATTTCAGCTGCCAGTGAACCGCGGCCTCCGCGTCGGCTGGCGAATTGATGAAGCCATTTTCCGGCGTGTAGAAATTTTCCGGCGTGAGGTCCGGCGGAAAATCGTAAAAATCACCGTGCCCGCCGGGAATGGAAATGGCGTGCGCCGCTGGAACCAGGTGCGGGCCAGGAATCGTTCCTTCATCGATCGCGCTCTTCAGCGCGACGTCTACGAATCCTCCGGTGCCCAGTACGCGTGCGGCGACCACGCCGGAGTCGAGCGCGTATTCCATGTCTTTCGTAGCGCGAATCGCCGCCAGCGGGAGCGAAGGATATTGTCCGCGCGGGCCGGTCCAAATGTGAATGTGGGCGTCAATCAGGCCGGGAATGCAGGTGTATTTGGTGAAGTCTTCGCGCTCGGCGCCCTTTGGCGCGCTCAAATTGCGGCCCACAGCGGTGACTTTCCCGTTGGTGATAATCACGTCGCCGCCATCCATGGCCGGCTGGTCCGCGTCGGCGATCAACTTGCCGCAGCGAACAAAAGTGGTGCTCGACTTCGGCGCGCGCTTCGCCGGCATTTCGTTGGTATCCTGCGCTAAGAGCGCCGGCGCAGCGAACGCGAGCAGCGCAAACACACTAAGAACTGCAATTCCCCGCTTCATAATTCCTCCCGTTTTTCCGCGATTCGGGCCGTCACCACTCGGCGCACCCTCTGGCCGACAATTGAGTCTCGGAAGATTATTCCCGCCGCCCGCGCCTGTCAACGAAGACGTGCAGGCTCCGCAGAAATTCACCGCGCGCAAATGAAGCGTGAATGAGTCTTGAACAGCTAGGCTCGCGCGTGGTATGCATTTCGCTCGAAATGCATTTCGAATAAGAAGCTGAGGAGCGAATTCATGACCCGCAATCGTTTTGCATTTTTTGCCGGATTCGTCGCGCTGCTGGCCTTCAACGCGTTCGGCGCGCCAGTTACATTCGCGCAAAGCGCCGCCGCAAACGCCCAAACGCCGCCGCAGCAAACCTGGCCCACGCACGAAGGCGACTTCATCGTTCACAATTTCCATTTTCGTGATGGCGAAACGCTGCCGGAGTTGCGCCTGCACTACACCACGCTCGGCAAGCCGGTGCGCAACGCTCGAGGCGAAGTCACCAACGCGGTGCTCATCCTTCATGGCACGGGCGGCTCGGGCCATCAATTCCTGCAGCCCATATTTGCGGGCGTACTTTTCGGCAAAGGACAGCTCCTCGATTCGGCCACGCACTACATCATCCTGCCCGACGACATTGGCCACGGAAAATCGAGCAAGCCCAGCGACGGTTTACGCATGAAATTTCCGCACTACGATTACGCGGACATGGTGCAGGGCGAATACGACTTGGTCACTGAAGGCCTGCACGTGAATCATCTGCGCCTGGTGACGGGCACCTCCATGGGCTGCATGCACACGTGGATGTGGGGCGAAGCGCACCCGCAATTCATGGACGCGCTGATGCCGCTGGCCTGCTATCCTGTGCAAATCGTCGGCCGCAATCGCGTTGACCGCGAAATGATTATGGATCTGATTCGCGATGATCCCGCATGGGACGATGGAAATTACAAAAGCGAGCCGGTGGAAGGCCTGCGCGGCGCGCTTTCTGTGGAACTGCTGATGGTCAGCGCGCCGCTCTACTGGCATCGCATATATGACACGCCGCAAAAGGCGGACGATTTTCTGCACAACTATCTGAACAACGCTCTGAAACGCGTGGACGCCAATGACTTGATTTATGCCTTCGACGCCTCGCGCACCTACAATCCCGAACCGGAGCTGGACAAAATTACCGCGCCGCTACTAGCCATAAATTCCGCGGATGACTTCGTAAATCCGCCAGAATTGCGCATTGATAATCGGCTCATCCATCGCGTTACGCACGGCCGCTTTGTTTTACTCCCCATTACCAGCGAAACGCGCGGCCACGGCACCACACACGCGCCGCCCTCTGGAAAAATTACTTGGCGGAATTGCTCGCTCAGAGCCGGCCGAAGAAATCGGATTAGCATTGCAGACGAGGAATTCATTGCTTTATAATAAAGGCACCAGCCGCGACCTGTGTGTTTCCAAGCTATAAGCTCGTGAATTTACACTTGCAGCGCGATTGGGGAGCTCCAGCAGATGGGTTCTGAACGCCGCAACTGTGCAAGACGTATTCTGTATTCGCCCGAATATCTGGACATGGGGGCGGATAACGGCGGTGTAGTTGTCGATTTGAGCGAAACGGGCCTGCGATTTCAGGCCGTCGGCCGTATCGAGCCGAACTCCGATGTACCGCTTTCTTTTTCGCTGGGCACAGGCTATCGCATCGACGTTGAGGGTCACGTCGTTTGGGTCAATCCGCGCGGCAACTCCGGCGGGATTGCGTTCAAAAAGCTGTCCAGCGATTCGCGCAGCTTGATTCGCGAGTGGCTCTCCAAACCGGAAGCCGAGCAGCGCGCGGAAGCGGCTGTTTCCACGGCGGAAAGCGAAGACGAACAAAATGCTTCCCTGCCGGTCGCGCCGCAAGCGCCATTAGTCGAAGCCGCCCTCAGCCAAGCGCACCCCGCCACTGCTGCGACTGCCAAGCAAGCGCCGGCGACTGAACCCCAAGAGAAACCTTCCCCCCTGGAAGATGAGCGCGAAATCGCGCGCGTTGATGAAATTCCAGCGCCAGATGTTCTTGTCTTTCACCAGGATTTCCCGGAATCGCAGCCGCAAGTCTCTGAATTGCGCGCGCACCCGCAGCCCGTCGCCCCTGTTTCGCAACCGAGCGTTTCTGTTGCGCAACCGAGCGCACCCGTTTCGCGGCCGGATCCGGTTCCACCGTTGTCGGCTCCTTCTCGCGCCAGCGCGACCGAACCTGCTCCAAGAAGTGCGCCCACCGCCGCACCTGGCGCCTACCCGCGCAAAGCCGTCGCGCCCATCACAGCTTCTATTGCTCGCCAGGGTAAGACCGGCGCCATGCCGGCTCAACGTCCGTCGGCGCAGAAACCGGCGCCACGCCCAGGCGCATCGTTTTCGGTCGCGCCGTCGATTTCCGCTTGGGGCGCAAAAGGCGCTGCTGAGCCGCTGATTCCGAATAGGCCCAATCCGCTGAAAACCGGCGCGCCGCTCTTTCCATCGCGAGATGCGGAAAACATTTTCGCGCGTGACCGCTGGGTGGCTCCCCAATTGGAAGCTGACTCACACCCATTCCGGAAGGCATTTTTTGTCCTGCTGACAGTCGGCATCCTGATTGCCGCCGCGCTTTTGCTAATTGCTTACCAGCGTGGATATCGCCGGCAAATTGGCGCAGTCATCGAACACGTCGGCAGCACCGTCGCCGGCCAATCTGGAACCACAAGCGCGGCCCCGAATGCGGCGCAGCGAGTGGATCAACCGGCCAACGCTGCTGCGCCCGGCGCTTCCTCCAAGACCTCTCCTGGAACGGTCTCCCAGCCTCCCGCTAATGCGCCCGCGACCGGTGCGCCTTCGCATCCCGTTTCTCCACCGATTCCGAAGCCAAGCACCGATTTCGCCTCCAATTCCGGTATCACTCCCGCCAATTCCAGCCCCGCGTCAGCCGACAAGCCGCTATCGAGCCAGAGTTCTCAGACCGCGCCGCCAAAAGAACCGGCTAGTCAGGCGGCCGCGTCAGCGCCGACGCAAGCGCCGGCTGCGCCCTTGCACCCGGGTCAATCAGGAAACCAGCAGCTCGCGAAAAACCCGGCTTCATCTGCGGCCAGCACGGCATCAGCGGCCAGTATGCAGGCGTTCGGCCAGGCGGAATATCTTCGCGCACAGCGCTACCTGGATGGCTCCGGCGTCACGCGCGACCCTACCCAAGCTGCGGAGTGGTTCTGGCGGTCTCTCGAAGCGGGCGACACAAATGCTGCTCTGCCCCTCGCGGATCTTTACCTTCACGGCGAAGGCGTTTCACAGAGCTGCATTCAGGCGCGCATTTTGCTCGATGCTGCTGTACGCAAAGGCAATGCCGAGGCCGCCCGCAGGCTGGGACAATTGCCTGAAAACTGCCAGTAGCCACACTCCACGGATCACCTCCTGACGGGAAAAGTACTCGCGGAAAAACTTCATCTGGGCGAATCCCTAGTCCCAAAATGAACGCACCTGTACGCTAGGACAGTGTGTCCCGGCTCATCGTACAGGTCATCCTTCGGAACTCGTTTAGCCTGAACCTCTTGCGCGCCGCGCGGGCACGAGTGAAAATCCAGAGAGTTGAATTCTAGGAGTGTGCGTTCCATGGCTCCATTGTCACGGACAATTTTGCCAATTCAGGGTGCCCTTGCAGAGGTAGAGCGCCGCAACTCCATTCGCTATCAGATCACCGTCTCCGCCGAAGTGATTGAGCTGAAGTCGGGCACGCGCTTTTCCACGCGAACTACTGACCTGGGTCCGGGCGGCTGTTTCGTCGATACGCTTATGCCCCTCCCTGTTGGTTCAAATATCAGCGTGCGCCTGCACAAGGACAACATGGCATTCGAAGCCACCGGCACGGTCACGTTTTCCCAGGCCGGACTTGGCATGGGCCTGGCGTTTGCCGAGATGGCACCCGAAAAGCGAATGGCTTTCGACGCCTGGCTTTCCGAGCTAACCACCGTTGCTCCCGTAAGCTTCGAAACACATCGCAGCGCGACGCGGGCCAGCAATGGCCGCGACAAATCTTCCGCGCTCACGCAGCGTCTGATTCGCTTGCTCGTCAAGCGCAATCTGCTCACGGAAGCCGAGGCCAAAGCCCTCCTCGACGAGCCACTTCTTTAGATTCGACTTTTCTCCTCATCTTTTTTGCGCCGCGATTTGCGTCCGCTATACTTTTGCTCTTGAGGGCAACGGTGAGCTGGGCCCATGATAGCTTCGCAAAAGATGATTTCTCTAGACTCCTCCGCGGCACGCGCTGCTGCCGAAACGACACTATTGCAATTCCTATGCGATGCGCACAGGGATTTGGCGGCGCGGCGCCAGATACTTGGAATGCTCGGCAATTATTCCTGGAGGACGCATGACAACACTATCTTTTTCGAATGCATCCGCGAGCTTCTCGCGCGCGTCCCTCGGCAAATCGTCGCGCAACTTCCTGCGGCGCTGACCCGCCGCGGCTTCCCCGATATGCCGTGCGAGTTTCTCACTCCGCCGTCAGAATTGACCGCTGCCGCCGCGCTGGCGCTCGCCGAACATTTGCTGCATCGTAAAAAGTGATGAATGCGCGCACGCTGCGGCTGCTCTCCCTCGTTGACGTTATCGGTATTCCGATCTTCGTGGTGCTCTTCATTTGGAAATTGCAATTCATAGCGCGCGATTCGTGGATTGTTTTTCCGATTTGGCTGGGAGCCAGCTTCCTGCTGCATCGCGACACGCCGAAGACGCTGGGCTGGCGCGCGGACAATTTATGGGCGGCGACAAAGTGGGCGTTTGTTGCGTTCTTAATCATGGCGGCGCTGCTGATTGCGACCGGTTTCGCGCTTGGCCAGCCGCGCGAACTGCCGCCGAATGTCAGCGCGCCCAGCCGGCTATGGGCCTATTTTGCGTTTTGTCTTTTGCAGCAGGTGGCGCTCAATTCCCTGCTCACGAATCGCTTGCTTTCGCTCGTGCATCGCGACTGGCTCGCGGCGCTTTTTGCGGGCGTGATTTTTGCGGCGTGCCACTGGCCCAATCCGGTGCTTGTACCGCTCACATTTATTGGCGGAATTGTGTTCGCCTGGCTGTTTGCCCGGCACAGAAACATTCTGCCGCTGGCGGTGATGCAGGCGATTCTTGGCTCGATTGCGTGGTGGACTTTTCCCGTCGCGTGGCACCACAATTTGCGCGTCGGCCCGGGCTACTACCTGCCGTGGAAGTGAGCGCGCAATTTCTCGCGTATCTTCTCCGCGCGTGAAGGCGACTCTATTGCGCCGGTTTAAGCTCAACCGAACAGTCGATCACTCCGCCCTGATAAATCACGCCACGCCGGTCGCTGAAGAACGAAAAGGCGCACGGGTCGATCAGGTTGCGCAGGGATAGCTCGTAACTTTGCCCGTCGGCTGAGACCACAAGACTCAGCGTCCATCCCGGAACGACTTCCTGGCCCGGCGATAACCGCATGCCCCGCAACAGTCCCCAATGGGCCTGCTCATCGCCGACTACTCCAGAACGAAGCAATTCGTCCCATGAAGCATACTTGTTGTCATGCGCATTTTTGTAATCGATTTCCGCCGTGTTGATGAGCCGCACGACGCTTACACCAATCATGCGGCTGTCGCGGCTGGTTTCCACCGCCTGCATGCGCTGAAGGCCACGCTGCGGTGGAGGCGGCACTGGCGTCCTTTGCTGCTGCGCCATGAGCAACGCTGCGCAAATCAATGCACTAGAAACTACCACCCCGATTGCTATGGCGCGCATTCTGCTCATTGTTCCTCCTTGTTCCTCGTTGCGGCGAACCGCAATTCCGCTACAAATTCCAGGCGTCGAATTCGCTGATGGACGCCGCGCAGCTCTTGCGATGCGCGGCGCTGGACGCGTGGTTGCGTTCATTGCTCCAGACGCCGGGGATGCGCTGGCCGCATTTCGGGCACGCGCCATTTTTCAGGCGATTCGCGCGCACGTCGTGCCAGGAGCGCTCGATTAGCAGCGCATCGCATTGCGGACAATGCGTGTCGCCGCCATCGCTGAAAATATTTCCTTCGTAGACGTAGTGCAGACCAACTTCCCGCGCAATTTTGCGCGCACGATGCAAAGTTTCCGGAGGAGTGCGCGGCTTATCCTGCAATTTGAAATCGGGATGAAACGCGGTGAAGTGCAATGGAACATCAGGGCCGAGATTTTGCAAAATCCATTCGGCGAGTTTGCGCGTTTCGTTTTCGTCGTCGTTCAGCGTGGGAATCATCAAATTGGTGATTTCGAACCACACGTTCGTTTCGTTTTTCAGGCGCTGGAGAGTTTCGAGAACGGGCGCGAGATGCGTGAGCGTAATTTTTCCGTAGAAATTCTCGGTGAACGCTTTCAAATCGATATTCGCGGCGTCAATGTGATCGTAGACTTCGTGACAAGCCTCGTTGGTAATGTAGCCGTTCGAGACCATCACGGTGTTGAGGCCGCGGGCGTGGGCGGCTTTGGCGATGTCGATGACGTATTCGGCCCAAATGGTGGGCTCGTTGTAAGTAAATGCGATGGACGGGCAGCCGTAATTGATGGCGAGGTCGACGACTTGCTCGGGCTCCGCGTGCGTGGAATGGACTTGATCGCTGCGCGATTTGGAAATGTCCCAATTCTGGCAGAAAAAACAGCCCATGTTGCAGCCGGCGGTGCCCATGGAGAAAATTTTCGTTCCCGGAAGAAAATGATTCAGCGGCTTTTTCTCGACGGGATCGATTTGAATAGCAGCGGGAGAGGCGTAGCCGAGGCTATAAAGTTTGCCGCCGCGATTGACGCGAATGAAGCAGAAGCCGGCCTGGCCTTCGCCGATGTGGCAGTGGCGGGGGCAAAGGTAACAATGAACTTTGCCGGCGGCGTCGGTTTCCCACCAACGGGCTTCGTGAAGCGGCTGAGATTTCTGTTCCTGTAGGACTTGTAGTTCCGGCACGGAATTATTCCTTTAGGCCATTATATCCGGTGTTCGAAAACGGACAAAACCTTGTGTAAGTTACATCGAGTTCTAATTTTTCATAAGGGCCACAAATCCTGCGATTAGAATTCTGGAAGCTTGAGGCTGGAGGCTCTTAACGATGACTCGCCGAAATCAAATTGGACCCGCTTCCGATTCGCGCTACTCTTCCATCTGCCCCGCCGGCCACCCGCTCCTGTCCGCCGTCTCGGGTGCCAGCCTTGGATCGGACGCTCGGGAATCGGCTGACGATTACCGCTCTGGAGCGGGCGGTTGCGCAACGGCACCCGCGACCCGGCTTGGTTCATCATTCCGACCGCGGGTTGCAATACGCTCGCGGTGAATATATAGCGGTTTTGGAGAAGCACGGGATGGTTCCCAGTATGAGCCGTCCCGCGAATCCTTACGATAACGCGAGTTGCGAGAGTTTCATGAAGACGCTGAAGCGAGAAGAAATCTATGCCAACCGGTACGACCATCTGGAACACCTGCGAGCCAACCTTGCAGAGTTCATTGAGCTCTATTACAACCGGCAGCGCTTGCACTCGGCGCTGGGTTATCGATCTCCCGAGGAATTCGAACAACAGAGCAAGCGGGAAAATTCGGCGGATGCCCTCGGTGCAACCGTGGAGTTCGTTGTGCACAATGGGAACAATGAAAACCAGGAGAGGGTTTCTCCACATGTGTGCGGGGCAGAGAACTCAAACGCCGTCCTCTTCCCCGCACCCCTTCTCCTGCTAGGAGATCAACAAAGGCACCATGAAAAAGCTGCAAGTGTGCCCAATGATTTTGTCTCATTAAAGGGGTTCACCTCATCTTTAAAGATTATTCTTGCCTCTCTTTTTCGCGTTTTTCGTGAATTTTGCCCTCTATCCAGTGTAAAGTCATGGGAGTGAGCCCGATGACGCCCATGCCCGAGGCAATCGCGCCAAAGTGTCGCCGAAAATCTGTCCCTAAATGTCATTGGCCGGCTATCTTCGCAGTCGCGCTCATCGCCGCAGCCTTGCTCTTTGCCAACTCCGCCCCAGCGCAAAAGCCCCAGGACCTCCGTTACCATGGCTACGTCAATGATTTTGCCCGCGTCATCTCGCCCGACACTCGGCAAGCCCTCGACAATCTTTGCCAGGAGCTGGACAAGAAGGCCGACGCGCAAATTGCTGTCGTCACTGTGCGCTCCCTCGAAGGAGAGTCCATCGAGCGCTATTCGATTGACCTTGCGACGCACTGGGGAATCGGCCCAAAGCAAAAAGACCGCGGCGTTTTGATCCTTGTCGCCCCTTTCCAGCGCAAATATCGCATCGAAGTCGGCTACGGCCTGGAACCCATCTTGCCCGACGGCCTGGTCGGCGATTTTGGCCGCGAAGCCGTTCCGCAGTTCAGGATCCGCAACTACAGCGGCGCAATCTTGCTCCTTACTGAACACGTCGCCGCGGTCATTGCCAAAAATCGCGGCGTTAAACTCGAAGCCCTCCCTCAGGAAAATCAAACGCCCATGGGAGCGGAAACGCCTCCTCCCAATGCGACCCCGCAGAGTATCTTCTTTTATGTTCTGCCCTTTTTGCTCTTGCTATTTTTCCCCCTTCTTGGCTCATTATTGCGGATGCGCGCAGGCCGTCGCTACGGCCGCGGCCACGGCCTTTTCTGGACGGCCGCACCCTGGTTTCTGGGAGGCGGAAGCTGGGGCGGCGCGTCGTGGGGCGGCGGCGGTTTTGGAGGCGGCGGTGGATTCGGCGGCTTTGGCGGAGGCTCGTTCGGCGGCGGTGGAGCGAGCGGAAGCTGGTAGAGCGCCGATCGTTCTTGCGTGCGGAAGGAATCTGACTAATTTGCAGCCTGACAAGGACTCATGATGGAACATTTGCTGCAAGAATTACGCGAAAAACTGCTCCGCGCCGCTGGCGGCAATCTCAAGGCTATCGTCCTGTATGGCTCCGCAGTTACTGGCGAATATCAGAAGAACCATTCCGATCTGAATGTTCTTTGCATCCTTAATCGCGCCACCCCGCCCGACCTGGAAGTTCTGCACGAGCCACTGGCGTGGTGGAAGCGTAAAGGGTTTCAGGTGCCCTACGTCTTCACCGAGCAGGAGCTTCGCGCCTCCGCGGACATTTTTGCCATCGAGCTGCTCGACATGAAAGAACGTCATCGCATGATTTATGGCGAGGACTTCTTTCCTTCGCTCGACGTTCCTACGCGTCTTCACAAATTGCAGGTCGAGCGCGAATTGCGGACTAATCTTGTCCGTCTTCGCCAGGGGATTTTGGCTGTGCCGCCGAGGGATCGCGTTCTGGTCAGCCTCATGGACGCCGCGGTTTCTGCTTTTGTGACGCTTTTCCGGCACGCGCTACTGGCATTCGGCGAAACTCCCCCGGCTTCCAAGCGCGAAGTGGTCGAGCGCGCCGCTCAACTTGTGAAGGTGAGCCCGGAATCGTTCCTGGCCATCCTCGACGTTCACAACGGCAAACGTAAAGCCTCCGAGCTTGACGCGCAGCAGACTTTGCGCGGATACGCCGAGCTGGTCGAGCGCATCACCGACGAAGCAGATCGCCGCTTGGCCGGCGCACTCTAATAAAGCTCCAGGAGTTGAATTTTCGCGGAGGAACGAAATGAAAAAGGCCCTGCTAGCGGTCGGTGTGCTTGTGCTGATTGGCGCGATTTTCGGCGGAATGTACGTCAGCGCCCGCAATCAGATGGTCCGCAAAAATGAAACGGTCAAATCCGATTGGGCGCAGGTGGACGTCGTTCTCGAGCGCCGCGCCGACTTGATTCCCAATCTGGTTGCCACGGTGAAGGGCATCGCCGCGCAGGAAGTGACCGTGTTTACCGCGGTCGCCGACGCCCGCGACAATCTGATGAACGCCCAGTCGCCAAAGGACAAAATCGCCGCCAACCAGCAGCTCGATGGCGCTCTGGTGAAAGTGCTGGCGCTCACCGAAAATTATCCCCAGCTCAGGTCCAATGAAAGTTTCCTGCGCCTTCAGGACGAACTGGCCGGCACGGAAAACCGCATCGCCGTTGAACGCAGGCGCTATGACGATGCCATACAGGACTACAACACCTACATCGCCACTTTCCCGAATAACGTTTTTGCTGGCTGGGCCGGCTTTCACCGCAATGACGCCTATTTTGCGGCCACGCCCGCATCGCGCGCCGTTCCCAAAGTCGAATTTCCCGCCGCCAAGCAGTAGGCCAGAGAGGGCGCAAAAGTTGACCCAGTCAATGCATTAAGTTATTGACAATAAGCATGTTACCGTAAGCCCACTTGACCACGCGAACACGCATGCGGTAATCTGTTGATGCACCAACGAGGTAAGCACTTCGTTTATCTTCCAACTAGATGAGACAAACCGTCAGGATGTCGGGGGGCATTGCCGAACTTTTTGGCACCTACGACGAGAATCTTAAGCTGCTCGAATCCAGCCTGGACGTCACTACGCAGCTTCACGACAACGATCTCCAGATTGAAGGCGAACCTGCTCAGGTTCACCGCGCCGCCAAATTTCTCAACGAATACAATCAGCTCTTTCGTGAAGGCCACAAACTCGAGAGCGGCCAGGTGAAATCCATGCTGCGCATGGCGAATCACGAGCCGGATTTTTCGCTGCGCAACGCCATGGAGCACGCCCGCCCCAAGTCCTACGGCAAAAAACCCATCACCGCGAAGAGCACCAATCAGCGCCGCTACATGGAGGCGCTCGAAAAATACGACATGGTCTTCGCCATTGGTCCAGGCGGCACAGGGAAAACGTATCTCGCTGTGGCCATGGCCGTCTCCGCGCTTTTGAGCAAGCAGGTCAATCGCATTATTCTCGTCCGCCCCGCGGTCGAAGCCGGCGAGCGCCTCGGCTTTCTTCCCGGCACTTTGCAGGAAAAAGTCGATCCCTACATGCGTCCGCTCTACGACGCGCTTCACGACATGCTCGAGGCCGACAAGCTCGAACGTTTTCTCGAAAAAGACATCATCGAAGTAGCGCCGCTGGCCTTCATGCGCGGCCGCACTTTGAACGATTCCTTCGTCATTCTCGACGAAGCGCAAAACACCACCAGCGAACAGATGAAAATGTTCCTCACGCGCCTGGGCTTCAATTCCAAAGCGGTGATCACCGGCGACGTCACACAAATTGATTTGCCGGTCGAGCGGCGCTCCGGCCTGATCGAGGCCATCGAAATCGTCGGCAAAATTGAAGGCATCTCCGTAGTTCATTTTGACGAGCGCGACGTTGTTCGCCACAATCTCGTTCAGCGCATCATCAAGGCCTACGAGGAACATGGAGTGGGCGCATCCCAACGCATTTCCAGCAGCAGCGTGCCTGGCGAATCCGATCGCTCCCGCGAACCTGACCGTTCACCTGGCATTGTTCGTCAGAACGACCGTATTTCTGCCAAGTAGGTTCAGCGCCATGGTCATCAACCGCCAGAAACGTATACCCGTCAAAATCGGCGCTCTCGATGAATTCTGCCGCCGTGCCACCGCCGCGCTCCGCGTGCCGCGCGATGCCGCTACGATTTGTCTGGTCTCTGACGCGAAAATCGCCTCGTGGAACTGCGCTTACCGGGGCAAAGCGAAACCGACCGACGTGCTGTCATTCCCTGCCGCCTCCCTACCCAGCAAAAATCGCAACGGCAAATTGCCGCGCCTGCCAAATTCCGGTCGCATCCGGCGTGCCGGTTATCTAGGTGACATCGCCATCGCACCAGCTGTAGCCCGCCGCAATGCGCGCGCATTTGGCCGCAGCTTGCAGGACGAAATGCGCATCCTCGCTCTCCACGGACTCCTCCACTTGATGGGCTACGACCATGACGCCGACAATGGCGCAATGAACCGCATCGAGTCGCGCCTTCGCCGCAAACTGGGGTTGGCGTAAATGCACAGCTCGCTCGGCTACGTCATCGGCATTCTGCTCCTCGCGGCGGGCTTAACGATATTCGCCTATCTCGACCGGATTTACCGCCAGCTTGGTCGGGTGGTCATTGGCCGCGCGCACGCCAACCTGGATATTTTCGTCGCGGAGATCGAGCCGCGCGTCCGCATCGGCCGCCTGCGCGCCGCCGGCACGTTCAGCCTTCTCGCTCGCCTATGGCTCGTCGTTGTCACCGTGCTCACCGCGCGCGCGGTGATGCTGTTTGCCGGCGACACTTGGCGCATCGTCGCCGAGATGATTTTCTTCCTGGGCCTCGAAGTCATCGTCGGAATGCAATTCCTGCCTGCGCTCCTGCTCGCGCGCACCAGCGGCAAATGGCTGATTCCCATGCTGCCATTCATTCGCGTTTTCGCGTGGCTCATTTGGCCGGTGCAGGCCATTCTCGAATTCGCCATTTCTATTCTGCACATTTCTGACGAGCCCGGCGATACTCCGTCAGATGACCAGCAAGCCATGGAAGCCATCGTCGACGCGGCCACAGAAGAGGGCATCATCGAGCGGGACGAAGCCCGCCTCATTGAGCAAGTCGTGGAATTCAGCGATAAGCGCGTCCGCGAGGTGATGACTCCGCGCCCCGACGTGGTTTCCATTTCCGCGAATGCCACTATCGATGAACTCCGCCGCGTGCTCGTCTCCTCGAAACTTTCCCGCCTTCCCGTTTATGAAAATACAGTCGACGAAATCATCGGCATCGTCATCGCTCGCGACATTCTGCAAATTCCCGAAAGCGAAGCCACCACCAAGACCGTTCGCCAGCTTGTGCGTCCCGCGCTTTTCGTTCCGGAAGCCAAAATGGGTTCCAGCCTGCTCCGCGAAATGCAGCGCAAAAATCAGCAAATGGCCATTGTCATTGACGAATACGGCTCCATGGCCGGCGTGGTCACCGCGGAAGATTTAGTCGAGGAAATCGTTGGCGACATCGGCGAGGAAGATCGCCAGCCCGCGCCCGACGTTGTGCGCGAAAATGACGGCAGCATGGTCCTTCGCGGCAGCATCGGCGTTGAAAAGCTGAAGGATCTGTTTGGCGTGGAATTAGAAGACCATCAGACCGGCTCTTCCGCCGCGACCGTTGCGGGCCTGCTCAATCAGCTCGCGGGCCATGTACCCGAGCCCGGCGAAAAAATTAATTACGATGGTTTGCAGTTTGAAGTGCTGGAAGCCAATCAGCGCAAAGTCCTGCGCCTCCGCGCCCGTCCCCAGCCCCTCTATCGCAGCTAGTCTTTGGCAGATTGAGTGGGAGGATACAATAGCTAAACGGACGATAGTTTTTCCGAGTGCTCAGGGGCGCTCGGTGCGGAAGGTGTACACGCGAGAGTGAGATTTGAGTTGTGAGCTCTGGCTGGCGCACGATGAAGATGCCTGGCTTTTTGTCGTTTGCCGTCTGCACTGTAAATCCACCTTCGAACCCGTTAACGGCAATCATTTTCTTGAATGGAATGGCGATCGAGTGTTGCTGCCCGGTAAAGCACACGCGCTGATTTGTTATGTGAAGCATGCCTGTGCCACCGTCGTCGAGAATAGTATGATCGATTGGGTGCCCCTTAAACCCTCCCACTCGAAAACGTACTCCGCGAATCATCGGCACGGGCACACTAACTGAGCTGTAGCCCCCCACATACTCACGTTTAATCTTTTGTATGCGGAGGCCGGCAGCTTCCTCCCAGTAGCACACTTCAGCTTTTTGAAGAATCAGGCCTTCACATACTCGCTGCGGCAGCTCGCCTCGTTCCCAAGACTGGATTGTTTGTTTAGCTATAATCCGGAATAGGACATCTTTGATGTCGGGCGGAGCATTTTCGGGAACGCCGTATCTCTGGCAGACATCAAGGATGAATTTAACATCCGCGTCCGGTATTGGCTCTTCCGCCTCCACCAGCTTGAACATGCCATCAAATAATGCGAATCGGAGGGGGAGTGACTCAGATTCAGGCATGTGATATTTCTTGGCTGTCTCCTCGAATTGATTCAACCATCCTTCGGCATATTGGATTTTGAAGGAGGGAGCGACCTTGATCGCTTGAACGAGGACCTCTTGTTGATTTCTGCCCTGCTCCTCACATTTTTTGCAGAGCCCTCTATCGGAATGACCGGTCAGTTTAGCCCACAGGCCAATCTCGCAGCCGCACACAGAACACTTCATCGCGTCCTCCTGTTCAAGATAAATGCACAGCGCAGTGTTAGTGACGATCAGCCAATGCCCGGCGCAGTCGTCACGATCCACTGATTCAACGGCCGCAATTTCCCACAGTCCAAGCATCTTGTGACGTCAAACTGAGCTGCGCAACTCGGACAGACGGCTCTCGTTTGGAATGTATCGAACGCGTTCTTACACCGATTGCAAATCCAATAGTTCCCGACCGGCGGCGCGACTTTACAGTCGGGACACGCAAATCCGTCATGACGCGGCAGCTTCTCGAACCTCGATAGCGCTCGCGCTCGTTGAAATCCCGTCCAGCAGTTCATCACCACAAACGCGCCGATAAGCGCAATCCACACCGACTGCATCCACCACGCGAGCGCCAGCAATCCAAACGTCCCAACGAATCCGATAATGCTCGCCGCCATCAAGCTGCGCGCCCGTCCCAGCGGAAACCAGAGCAACGAGCGAAGAATTTGCCCGCCATCAAGCGGATAGATCGGCAGCATGTTGAAAATCAGCAAAACCAAATTGATTAGCCACAGGTTGCGCAGTAGCGTGGCCAGGTTCGGCATCGCCGTCGCCCAGCCCAATGAGCCGCTTAGCATCGTCAGCAGCGTAAACACTGGAAGCAGCGCCACATTCACCAGCGGCCCTGCCGTAACGCTCCAAAGAGTGGCGCCCGGACGTTGCGGAGGATTCACATACGCCAGTCCGCCCAGAGGCCAGAGCACAATCTGATCGGCCGTTCCCCCCACTTGCCGGCACGCCAGCGCGTGGCCAAATTCGTGAATCGTCACGATCAGAAACAACGCCAGATATTCCACCTCGTTCCAGTAGACAGACGAGTACGCATGTCCCCGGTCGCCAATTTCCCATGCCGCCACCAGGAACCACGACCAATGCAAATAAACGTTAATTCCGCACCAGCGGAATAGCCGCAGCGATCCTTTGCGAAAGTCGCTCATAGAATGAGTCTCAATTCACTTTGCCAGCTAAAGCCCATTTTCCCGCAATTTCATAGTGTAGCACTCGAAGTTCATTCGGCAGGCGGAAACTGGTAAGCATGCTCCGCGCTTGTGTCAATGGAGCGGCGCCCGTGCCTCTCGCCGCGTATCATTAAGACGGCTTCGCATAGGCGTGAATTTCGAAATGAATCCGCACCCTGTTTTTTACTTTCACCGCGCCACCAGCGATCTTGATCGGCTTAATGCCATAGTCGCTCTGTAGCAGCGAAGCGTCGCCCTGCGCCGTCAGTTCGCCCTCCGCGACATGCACCACGACCGGAAAGCTGATCGGTTTTTGCGTTCCATGAAGTTGCAGCACTCCAGTCAGCGTGACGCGCCAGCCGTTTCCTTCGGGTTCCGCGTGCTCCACCTGCGTCGAGCGGAAAGAAATTTCGGGATAGCGCGCGGCGTCCAGAACAGCGTCGCCTTGCATGGTGGCTTGAACCTGTTGCCGGTCGCTGGCCGATGCGCCCGGATCCACAACGGTGAGCGATTTGACCGGTACGCGCATGCCCACGGATGCGTTTGCGATGTGCTCAGCATTCATGTTCACTGTGCCCGAAAAATCGTTCGCTTTCACCACATGGTCGTGACCGAACGCGCTGAAAAGGCCTGCCTTGTACACTTTGATTTCCATCGAGCTCTTCGACGCGTCGAATCTGTATGTCATTTGCGCCCCTGCCATGCGCGCACCGAGAGCGAGCCAGACTGCCAATCCAATTTGCATTATTGTTCGCATCTTTTTCTGTGAGGCGGCCTCAAGCCGAATCATAGTATGCGCGGCAGGAATCTGGGCTTCCCCGCCATAGCCGCGCGATAATCAGGATCTGCAAGAAGGACTGGCTCCTCCGCTTCTAGCCGTTTGCGAAGCGCCCAAATATGCGCGAGCGTTCCCGCTATTGCGGTAATCCATGCGGTATGAATCAGCGGCAGCGCTGTCATCTCGACGAAGACCGCTGCGTAGTTTGGATGCCGGATGTACCGGAACGGTCCGTTGGTCACTACACCGAGCGGCGTCGAATCCATCACTTGCACGCTCCAGTGCTCTCCGAGTGTGCGAATTACCCACAATCGCACGAGGTTCGCCGCGAGAAACAGCGCAAACATCGGCGCCGCCAGCGCCACGTAGAACGGCCGCCTGAGCAGCACCACCTCCGCCGCCGCGCCGGCAAGCACGGCAACGTGCACGAACGCCATCAATCCAAAATGCTGACTGGGCACGTGGCTGGCTCCGCGCGCGACAAGTCGCCGCTGGTGCCGCCGCGATACCCACACCTCGACCAAGCGCAGCACTCCCACTGCGGCCAGCAAGGCCAGGAAAGCTCGAACGGTGATTTCATGTGGCATCACAAAAATGAACCGATCGTCAATCAGCAGACTAACACAACCTTAGATGCTAATTTCCTCTGCAGATACCGCCACAATTCCAAAGTTTCCTGCGATCAGTGGTCCTGGCCACCTGACCGCTCGTCACCGCTTTTCCCGCCTTGAATTTTCTCCTGCCGGGGAGTAACTTTCCATTCCCGCCCTTGCGGCGCGATTTATCCCTGGTTCCGTTCGAGGAGGTCCTATGGCTCCCGTAGCCACAGAAATTCGATTACGCGTCAACGGAAAAGAATACGAAAGCGCGGTCGAGCCGCGCCTCCTGCTAGTTCACTATCTGCGCGATACACTCGGGCTGACCGGCACGCACATTGGCTGCGAAACCAGCATCTGCGGCGCCTGCACCGTTTTGCTGAACGGCAAAGCCGTAAAGTCCTGCACCATGCTCGCCGTGCAAGCTGACGGCGCGGAAATCACCACCATCGAAGGCTTCGCCGCCACGGCGAAATCCAACGGCTCCGCTGCCGCAGCCGGGAATTGCGCTTTGCATCCCATTCAGGAAGCCTTTTGGGAAAAGCACGGCCTGCAATGCGGTTTCTGCACTCCGGGAATGATTCTCACTGTGGCATCTTTTCTCGCGGAGAATCCCAATCCCACCGAGCCGGAAATTCGGCGCTCCATCAGCGGCAATCTCTGCCGCTGCACTGGGTACCAGCACATCGTGGATGCAGTGCAGCACGCTTCAAAGAAAATGGCAGCCGCAAAAGCGCACTAACGCGGGCGGCGCGGCGCTCCGCGCCAGTTTCTAAACACGGGAGGGAATCATGGCCACAGCAGCGAAATACGTTGGCAAGCCCATGAAGCGCAAAGAAGACCCGCGCCTCATTCAGGGCCTCGCGCATTACGTTGACGACATTCAGCTTTCAGGAATGCTGCACATGGTGGTCGTTCGCAGCCCTTACGCGCACGCGAAAATTCGCTCCGTCGACGCATCCAAAGCAAAATCTGCTGCTGGCGTCGTTGCTGTCCTCACTGGTGAAGACCTCTCCGGCAAAATCGGCCCCATTCCCTGCGCCGCGCAAATTCCCGACATGAAGCCCGCTGTGCGCTTCGCGCTCGCCACCGACAAAGTGCGCTTCGTCGGCGAGCCGGTCGCCGTCATCGCCGCCACTGACAAATATTCCGCGCGCGACGCCGCTGACCTCGTAGAAGTGGATTACGACCCGCTGCCCGCCGTCGTTGACCCCGAAAAAGCCATCGCCAAGGGCGCGCCGAAGCTTTACGACGCTTTTGACGACAATATCGCTTATCGCTGGGAACTCGAAGGCGGAGACGTCGCCGCCGCCTTCAAAAACGCCGACAAAGTCGTAAAGCAGCGCATGGCCAATCAGCGCGTCATTCCCGTGCCCATGGAATGTCGCGGCATCGTCGCCGAATACGATCCTGGCGAGCCCAAATTGCGCGTATGGACTTCCACGCAGATTCCTCATCTTGCGCGCACACAAATCGGCGCCATGCTCGGCATCTCCGAAAATTCTGTGCACCTCACTACGCCGGAAGTCGGCGGCGGCTTCGGCAGCAAGCTCAATGTCTACGCCGAAGAAGCCCTCTGCTCCTATCTCGCCATTCACACCGGCAAGCCAGTGAAGTGGATCGAATCGCGCCGCGAGAATTTCCAGGCCACTATCCACGGCCGCGACTTCATCAGCTACGCCGAACTCGCCGTCAAGCGCGACGGTACCGTTCTCGGCGCGCGCTTCAAAATCATCGCCGACCTCGGCGCGTATTATCAGCTCCTCACGCCGCTCATTCCCACGCTAACCGGCCTGATGCTTTGCGGCAGCTACAAAATTCCCGCCATTCGCATCGAAATCATCGGCGCGCTCACCAACAAAATGGCTACCGATGCGTACCGTGGTGCCGGCCGCCCCGAAGCCACTTATTTCATCGAACGTGCCATGGACGTCGTCGCCGCCGAATTGAAGAAAGATCCGCTTGACCTTCGCCGCAAGAATTTTCCCAAGCCCAAGGATTTTCCTTACGCCACGCCCACCGGCCTGGTCTATGACACCGCGAATTATCAAGCCAGCCTCGAAGCTGCCGCCAAAAAATCCGGCTACGCGAAACTTCGCAAGCAGCAAGCCGACGCCCGCAAAAAAGGCCGCCTCATCGGCATCGGCGTTTCCAGCTATGTCGAAATTTGCGCCATGGGCCCCTCCAGCGCCATGCCTGCCGGCGGCTGGGAAAGCGGCACGGTGCGCATCGAGCCTACTGGCAAAGTGAAAGTTCTTACCGGCTCATCGCCTCACGGCCAGGGCCAGGAAACCAGCTTCGCGCAAATCGCTGCGGACATGCTCGGCGTCACGCCGGATGACGTTCTCGTCGTTCATGGCGACACCGACCAGGTTCCCTACGGCATCGGCACTTTTGGCAGCCGCGCTACCGCCGTCGGCGGCACTGCTATGTATAAATGCCTCGAAAAACTTCGCGACAAGATGGCCAAAATCGCCGGCCACATTCTCGAAGCCGACCCCGCGAAGCTCAGTTTTGCAGACCACAAGATTTTCTCGACCGCCGACAAAAAATCTACAACCTTCAACGACGTGGTCACTGCCGCCTACGTCGCCAAAACTCTTCCGCCCGGCGTCGAACCCGGTCTCGAAGCCACCACTTTTTTCGAGCCAACGAATTTCACTTTTCCCTTTGGCACGCACATTTGCATGGTGGAGATCGACCGCGACACCGGCGAAGTCAAGCTCCTGAAATACGTCGCTGTCGACGATTGCGGCAACGTCATCAATCCGCTGCTCGTGGACGGCCAAATCCACGGCGGCATCGTCCAGTCTGTCGGCCAGGTGCTCTTCGAAGAAGCCGTGTATGATTCCGAAGGCCAGCTCATCAGCGGCGAACTCACCGATTACGCCCTTCCTCGCGCCGCCGACCTTCCGCGCCTCGAATTGTCCCGCACCGTCACGCCCACTCCCGTGAATCCCATGGGCGTCAAAGGCGTCGGCGAAGCCGGAACCATTGGCGCTACTCCATGTTTGGTGAACGCCGTCGTCGACGCGCTTGCCCCGCTCGGCGTCACTCACGTTGACTTGCCCATCAAACGCGAAAACATCTGGCGCATCCTGCAAAAAAATACCGGCGGCACTGCTTCCGCTTCAAAATCCCGGAGGGCCTCATGATTCCCTCATCGTTCGAATATCAAGCTCCCAAAACGCTCGACGAGGCGTTGCGCCTCCTGGGGCGCCACGGTGACGAAGCCAAAATCCTCGCCGGCGGCCACAGCTTGCTTCCGCTGATGAAGCTCCGCCTCGCTTCTCCGCGTTACGTCATCGACATCGGCCATCTCCGCGGCCTCGATTACATCCGCGAAGACGGAGACCACATCGCCATCGGCGCTCTCGCCACTCATGCGCAAGTCGCCGCCTCCGAGCTTCTCCGCGAAAAATGCCCGCTTCTGCCCGAAACTGCTGCGCAAATTGGCGACATGCAAGTCCGCAATCGCGGAACCATCGGCGGAAGCCTCGCTCATGCCGACCCCGCCGCCGATTATCCCGCGGCCATTCTCGCTCTCGACGCGGAACTCATCGTCCAGTCCACCTCCGGCAAGCGCACCATTCCCGCCGCGGAATTTTTCGTGGATTTGCTTTCGACGCAAGTCCGCCCGGGCGACATTCTTACCGAAATTCGTGTGCCCGCTCAGCGCTCCGGCGAAGGCACTGCCTATTGCAAATTCCACCAGCCCGCTTCGGGATTCGCTACGGTGGGAGCGGCTGCCCGCGTCATCGCCTCCAAAGATGGAAAAATCGAAGACATCGCGCTCGGCATGACGGGCGTCGGCTCCAAAGCCTATCGCGCCTCCGCCGTGGAAAAAATGCTGCGCGGCAAACAAGCTTCCGGCGAACTCATCGAGAGCGCCTGCGCCAAAGCCGCGCAAGGCGTCGAACCTCTCTCGGATATTTTCGCCTCGGCCGAATATCGCCGCGCCATGGCGTCCGTCTTCGCCCATCGCGCCATCTCCGCCGCCCTCGCGCGCGCCGGCGTTCATGTGAACGCAAAATCCGCCACTGCTAAACCGTCGCCCGCAAAAACGCCTGTCAAGAAATCTGCCGCCTCAAAACCAAAAGGCAAGCGCAAATGAGGCTCGAAGGTTCCGCCCTTCTTCCCGCCGCGCGGGAAAAAGTCTACGAGTCCCTCACCGATCCCGCCTTCCTCGCGAAATGCCTCCCTGGCGCGCAGGAACTTACCCCCGACGGGCCCGGCCGCTACAAAGTCTCCCTGAAAATGGCCATCGCCGCCTTCTCTGGCAAATTTCAAGGCGCTGTGCATCTCGCCGATGAGCGTCCGCCCGAATCTTTTCGCATGGCCGTCGAAGGCCGCGGCGCTCCCGGCTTCATGAAAGGCGAGGGCACCCTCACCCTTTTCGAAAACCATCGCCAAGCGCCCAATCAACAATCCGCTCAAACAGAAGTGCGCTACGACGGCGAGGCTCAAGTCGGCGGCGTCGTCGCTTCCGTCGGCAGCCGCATGATCGAGGCCGCCGCCAAAAAAATCATCCAGCAGTTTTTCGATGCCGCAGCCGCCCAGCTCAGCGCTCTCGCCAAAGCCGCCAAAAAATAAAACAAAAAGGTCAAACTTGGCTCTACGCAGCGTTTGTACTGGCGTCTTTGCTTTGGCACCTGTAGCGCAAAGCTTCGTTGTTTGAAGCTCCGCGGCTCTGCGGCTTTTCGGCCATGTGGCGCTCGCCCTTGACTGTGGGTTTTGCAACGCGACTTGGCGTATCATTGAAAATCCAAACGCCGCGCTTTTGCGTAATCTACGCGGCGGCTCGTATCGGCGTTTTTGCCTTTGCGCCTGTAGCGCAGAGCTTCGTTGTTTGAAGTTCTGCGGCTTTTTCGCAGTTTTTGAAGCAATTCGTTAAACTAGCTCTGAGGAGAGAACGATGAAGAGAATAGGCCTTTTGTGCAGCGCAGTTTTAATGCTCGCCGCTCTTGCCTTTGCCAGCCCCAAAAAGCAAACCTTCACCGGCACCATCAGCGACAGCATGTGCGGCGCGTCGCACATGATGCCCGGCTCGCCCAAGGATTGCACCCTCAAGTGCGTCGAGAACGGCAGCAAATTCGTCCTCATTGATCCAAGCGGAAAGGTCTACAAACTCAGCGATCAAACCAAACCGCGCGCCTTCGCCGGCGAAAACGTCAAAGTCACCGGCACTCTCAACGGCGACATGATCACCGTCACATCCATCGCCGCCGCCAAGTAGCGCCGCGTTTTGAATTCTCTGCCGTGCCCTGTAGCTCACGGCCCGACCGGCGCCTTTTGCCGGTCTGACGTGAGGCCCGCTCCGTTTCGGTAGCGCAGACCTTCACGCTATTTGAAGGTCTGCGGCTTTTGCGATTTGCCCTCGTAGGCGCGCTGCTTGCTGCCCCGCGCGACTCCTCGAGTCGCGTTTGCGGAATCGCCATCGGCAATCCTCCACACTCTGCTAGAATTTCGCCCGTGGCTCAACCCGCACACGCAGAACAGGTCAGATGCTAGCCGCGTTGCGCTACTACTGGCTCGTCTCTAAGGGCTACCGCCTCCGTCCCTGGAAAAGCCCGTACATCCAATGGCGCATGGAAACTTTCTTCGGCCCCTCTGCCGCGCATCTCAACCCCCGGCAATTCTTCCATCTGCTTTGGGCCGAACGCGCCCGCCTGCGCAGCTTCCTCGCCTGGGTCAAAGACATGCGCCGCGAAGCCGACCGCCGCCCTCCCTAATCGCTAGAGCCACATCGTCAGCACTACGCGGAACTCCGCCTTCCCACTCATCATCCGCTCATAAGCCTCCGCAGCCTTCGCCAGCGGATATTTCTCAATCATCGGTCGCACTCCGCTCAACTCCGCAAACCGCATCGTGTCCTCCGAATCCGCCGCCGTCCCTGACGCCCATCCCTGCAAGCTCTTTCTCCCGCGTATCAGTTGCAGCGGCGAAACCTCAATCGCCTCCATCGCCGCGCCCACTACCACCATTTTTCCGTTCGCGCCAAGCCCCTCAAAAATTTCCGTCATGGCCTTCGCGTTCGGCGCCGTCGTCAGAATGACCTTCGCTCCTCCTAGTTTTTGCAATTCCTGCGCGGCATTGCTCGCTTTGCTGTCAATGTACGCGCTCGCGCCTAGTTTCTTCGCCAGCGCTGCATTCTCCGCGCCGCGTCCGACCGCCGCCACACGGTAGCCAAACTTGCTGGCGAATTGAATCCCCAAATGCCCCAGCCCGCCAATCCCCTGAACCGCCACCAAATCTCCGGGAACCGCTCCGCTGTTCCGCAGCGCATTGAACGTCGTAATCCCCGCGCAAAGCAGCGGCGCCGCTTCCGCCGCATCCAGTCCATCGGGAATGGCAGCCGCCGCATTCGCCGGCGCCACCATGTACTCCTCATATCCGCCGTCATAGGTAATTCCTGTAACTCCCATGCTCACGCAATTGACAAAATCGCCCTTGCGGCACGCCGCGCACGTTCCATCCACGCCTCCAAACCACCCCACTCCCACGCGCTGCCCCTTTTTACAAATCGTCACGCCAGGCCCAACCTCATCAATCACGCCCGCCACTTCATGCCCCGGCACGCGCGGATACTGAATGCCCGGCCACGCACCCTCCTTCGTGAGCACGTCGCTGTGGCACACTCCGCACGCCTGTACTTTAATCCGCACTTGCCCCGCGCCCGGCCGCGGAATCTCCCTTTCCACAATTTCAAAATTTCCTCCCGCCTTGGAAACCTGTACTGCTTTCATCGGCGCTATGCCCACTTTCGTCGTTGCCATTTTTCCTCCTCTGAATTCTCAAACTCTAACGGCCGCGGCAGGCGCGCGACTCTCCTCACTTCTCCAAAATCCACTTTTCGGCTTTCTGACCCGCCGCCACCTGCGCCGCAAACTGCTTCGACTGTCCCCGTGGCACGCTCAACGACTCCTATTTCCCGGTCGCTTCCGTCGCGTAATGTTTCGCGAGGAACACAATTTGTCCCACGTGGTGCGCGTAATGCGCCACCTGCCGTGTAATCGCCTGCATCGCAGAATGCGGCGTCGTCCGAATCGTCACAATCTTCGTCAAATCCGCATCCGTCAGCGCCGCCATCGCGTCGAACACGTACTTCCATCCGCGCTCCCACATCGCCATCAATTCCGCGCGCGTCTTCGGCGCGTCTTCGAACTCGGTGTCGCGGTTCCGGTCCGGCTTCTCCCCGTCGCTGGTCAAAAAATCCGTCCATCGCGACCGCATGTTCCCCGCCATATGCTTGACGATAATGGCAATCGAGTTCGATTCCTTGTCCAGCGCCGCAAACAGCCCAGCCTCCGGACACTGTTCCATCGCCCGCTCCGCCAGCTTTTTGTAGTAGACTCTTCAACCACGACGAAGAGCTTTTCAAAACGGGATTTCCTATCCGCGTTTTATCCGCGCGAAGTCTTCGCTGCCACTCTAGCCAGTGCTCCAGTCTTCGGCAGCGTCTTCGCCCTTGCTTCGTTGGGGTAAGACATGTACTACCCTGCCACAAGCGGGCGACTCCGCGCTCGCGCTGGATTTTTCACTTTCAACTTTCAACTGCGAATTCTCGTTGCCCCTGCTTTTCCTAGCCGCTGGGCACTGCCTTTTCGTCCCTAAAACACCTTTTCATCCGCCGACGGCCCGTAAATCGAAGGCACCGGCACATCGTTCAGCCGCAAATAAACGCCCAATTGCGCCCGATGATGAATCATGTGGTTCATCACAAATCCGCGCAGCACCGCAATCTTCGGCAGCGTGAAAATCGTTTTCCCGCCGGCGATTAGCGACCACGGTTTCATGAACTCCTCATCGCTCGCCCCCGCAATCGCCGCGCGCCCCGCCGCTGCTCTTTTATCGAACTCTTCGAGCAGTTGTTTTCGCGAAGTCATCTTCAGCGACTCGTTTTGCGCCTGCTGCGGACTTCCTGGCGGGTTTATATCAATCGAGTCCTGCAGAATCGTCTCCTTCGCCCATCCCGGCAACTCCGCTACGTGCCCCGCCAGTCGGTCCATCGCCATGGACTTTTCGTGCGGCTTGAAATCCGGCTTGCCCTCCGGCACGCGCTCCAGCACTTTGCGCGTATTCGCTACTTCATGATCAAACTCAGGCAAAATCCCATCCCGTATCGCCATTTTTTTCTCCTATCCTCGTCTTTGTCTTAACTCTCGACTTTCAACGACTTCTAGCCTCCAGTCTCCAGCTTCCAGCATAGGATGCTCCCGCCCGCCTTGCGATTCAACCGTCGCGCTCGTTGACTTCGCTGGCGATGCCCGATTAGAATGACGCACCCAGATGCCCGATCCCCAATCCTTTGCTGGCCGCACTATCGCCCACTATCGCATGCTTGAAAAGCTCGGTGGCGGAGGCATGGGTGTGGTTTACAAAGCCGAGGACCTCGAGCTCGGCCGTTTCGTCGCCATCAAATTCCTTCCCGATAATGTCGCGCAGGACCCTCAGGCCCTCGAACGTTTCCGCCGCGAAGCCCGCGCCGCCTCCGCGCTGAACCATCCCAACATCTGCACCATCCACGAAATCGGCCGCGTCCCCGCTCAAGCCGGAGAGAAAGGCGACGGCCATCCATTCATCGTTATGGAATATCTCGACGGCGCCACGCTGAAACACCTCATCACCGGCCGCCCCATGGAACTGGATCGCTTGCTCGATGTCGCCATTGACGTCACCGACGCCCTCGATGCCGCCCACGCTCAGGGCATTGTTCATCGCGACATCAAGCCCGCGAATATCTTCGTCACCAAACGGGGCCACGCCAAAGTGCTCGATTTCGGCCTCGCCAAAGTGCAATCCGGCGATGACGGCGCTCCTGGCTACGCAGATTCGACTACCAGGGCCGAAATCCAAGAAGTCCATCTCACCAGCCCCGGTACAACCGTCGGCACCGTTGCCTATATGTCACCCGAGCAGATTCGCGCCAAAAATCTCGATCCGCGCACCGATATTTTTTCCTTCGGCATCGTGCTCTACGAAATGGCCACCGGCCTACTCCCGTTTCGCGGCGAGAGCTCCGGCCTCATCACCGAAGCCATTCTCAACCGCGCGCCCGTTCCTCCCATTCGCATTAATCCGGATTTGCCGCCGCAGCTCGAAGAGATTATTCAGAAGGCCCTCGAAAAAGACCGCACCCTCCGCTATCAGCATGCCTCCGACATGCGCGCCGACCTTCGCCGCTTGAAACGAGACTCGGATTCGAGTCGCCGCACCATTGCGTCCGACGATTCCCTGGTTGCTGAGGAGGCGCGCGGCTCACATCGCCCGACTCCGCAGCCGTCCGCCGCCCACGATATGCCGGAGCGATTGCAGCCCACGCCAGCGCCGCCGCGCACCGCAACCAGCCCAACTCCTGCGCATCCGTCTTCGGACGCGCACGCCTCCGGAAGTTCCGCCGTCGTCGCCGTCGCCCGCCAGCACAAATTCGGCCTCGCCGCAACTCTGATTGTTATTTTCGTTCTTGCCGGAGCCGCAGCCTACGGCCTCTACGCCTTCCTCCATCGCGCGCCCAAGCTCACCTCGAAAGACACCATCGTCCTCGCCGATTTCGTCAACACCACCGGCGACGCCGTTTTCGACGGCACTCTCCGCCAGGGCCTCGAAGTTCAGCTCCAGCAATCGCCCTTTCTCAACATTCTCGCGGGCGACCACGTTCAGCAAACCCTCAAGCTCATGGAGCAGCCTCCCGACGCGCGCCTCACTCCCGAAATCGCTCGCGAAGTCTGCCAGCGCACTTCCAGCACAGCGGTACTCGACGGTTCCATCGCCCAAGTCGGCACCGAATATAGTTTGATTCTGAAAGCCGTGGATTGCGCCAACGGTAACTCCATCGCCAGCTCTGAAGCCGATGCCGCTGACAAAAATCACGTCCTCGACGCCCTCAGCAAAGCCGCCTCCGACATGCGCGCCAAACTCGGCGAATCCCTAAGCACCATCCAGAAGTTCAATATGCCCGTCGAGCAGGCTTCCACCTCGTCCCTCGAAGCTCTTCAGTCCTACAGCGCCGGCAGAAAAATGATAGGTGCCAACAATCTTGGCGCGGCCATTCCATCATTGCAGCGCGCCATCGCTCTGGACCCAAACTTCGCTATGGCCTATGCCGCCCTTGGTACCTGCTACAACAACCTGGGCGAGTCGACGTTGGCTGCCCAGTACGCTCGGAGATCCTACGACCTGCGTGAACGCGTCAGCGAACGCGAGAAGTTCTATATTGATTCGCACTACTTTGTGTTTGCTACTGGCGATTTGCAGAAGGCTGAGCAGGTGTACCAAAATTGGGAGCAAGATTATCCACGAGACGAAGCTCCGCCAACCAATCTGAGCGCTGCGTACGGTGCTCTCGGTGATTATGGGAGAGGTCTTGCAGAATCCCAAAATGCCTTCCGTCTGGATCCCAGCGGCTTGAGCTATTCCAACCTCGTGGACTCCTTTATTTTACTCAACCGCTTCGATGAAGCCCAGGCCGTCGCCCGCGAGGCCCAGGAAAAGAAGCTCGACTCTGGTTTCCTGCGCTTCTTTCTCTATCAACTCGCCTTCTTGCGCGGCGATGCCCCCGGAATGGCCCAGCAAGCTGCTTGGGCCACAGGCAAGCCGGGGATTGAAGACGTCATGCTGGGGATGGAGGCAGACACCGCAGCCTACTCCGGGCAGCTTCGCCAGGCGGTGCAGCTTTCCCAGCGCGCACAGGCTTCCGCCGAACAAGCCGGCGAAAAAGAAACCGCCGCCAGTTATGAGGTGCAGGCCGCTTTGCGCGAGGCTCTCTTCGGCAATTCTTCTGAAGCTCAGAAGGACGCGGATGCCGCCCTCAAGCTTTCCAACGGGCGTGACGTTCAGTTCCTTGCCGGCCTGGCCTACGCCTTTGCCGGAAATACAAGCAAAACGCAGGCCATAATCGACGATTACACCAAGCGTTTCCCCGAAGATACCATCGTTAACTTCAACTATTTGCCCACCCTCGAGGGACAACTCGCACTCTCGCGTCACGACCCATCGAAATCTCTCGAAAAGCTCCGGCCTTCGGTGCCTTACGAAGTAGGCCAGGTAAACGTCGGAGGCGTTACCGCAGCCCTCTACCCTGTTTATGTCCAGGCAGAGGCCTATCTAGCCTTAAAGCAGGGCAAAGAGGCCGTCGGTGAGTATCAGAAGATTCTCGATCATCGCGGCATCGTCGTGAACAATCCCATCGGTGCGCTCGCTCATCTCGGCCTCGGTCGCGCCTACGCCCTTGAAGCCCAATCCGCCCACAATGCCGAGGCAGACACCGCTCTTGCCAATGCCCGCCGCGCCTATCAGGACTTCCTTGCTCTCTGGCAGCACGCCGACCCCGGGATTCCCATCCTCACCCAGGCCAAATCCGAATACGCCCGCCTCTCGCCGCATTCCTGACAGCTTTTCCCACGAAAAGAATTAAGTGTCGCGCCTCGATGATAATGTCCCCTGTTCTCCTCGATAAAAATGTCCCCCTAAAGTAGACCTCCAAAAGGAGGTCAGATTTGGGACGGACGGAGATGAGCGGGAGGGAGTTGCAACGAGTGGAAGTGCTGGCTCGAGTGCGAAGCAAGCAGCTGCGGATCGTGGACGCCAGCCGATTGATGCAGGTTAGCTATCGGCTTTTTCCCCTTGACAATCTGTTGATAAATTGGTATATAGGCTCGTGCAAACGCGATTTGTCCGGCAGAGCCACCGCGAGGTGGCTATTCGTATTTATGGGGGCGAAAGAACGGCGAATCTAATCGAGTTTTTTATGGGAATTAGAATCCGCGCCAACTCGCTGAAAATAAACGATAGAGACATTTCTAATCGAGTTTTTTCAGCAATTTTTTCGAGCGATGTTCATTTCCGAACACCAAATTCAGGTTAGAATCATCCGAATAGCGCCGAACCAACATTCGAGGGTAAATTGACTGAACTGAAGTGGCCGGGGAATAAAATCAGGGCGACGTTCCTGAAGTTTTTCGAGGAGCGCGGGCACAAAATCGTGCGCAGCTCTTCGCTCGTCCCGGCGAACGACCCCACGCTGCTTTTCACCAACGCGGGGATGAATCAGTTCAAAGACGTTTTCCTCGGCCTCGAGCAGCGCGATTACAAACGCGCCACTACGTGCCAGAAATGCGTGCGCGCCGGCGGAAAGCACAACGACCTCGAAAATGTCGGCTTCACCAATCGCCATCACACTTTTTTTGAAATGCTCGGCAATTTTTCCTTCGGCGATTATTTCAAGAAAGAAACGATTGCTTACGCGTGGGAACTGGTTACTTCGCCAAAATGGTTCGACATCCCGGTGGACAAATTGTACTTCACCGTTTTTGGCGGCCACGAGAATTTACAGCCGGATCACGACGCCGCGAAACTCTGGCTCGAAACTGGCGCGCCAAAAGATCGCGTCAGAGAAATTCCCGGGCTGAAAGACAATTTCTGGGCCATGGGTGACACGGGACCCTGCGGCCCTTGCAGCGAGATCTTCTACGATATGGGCAAGGACGCGGTCGACGACCCCAAAACCCCTGAGTGCGCGGCTGGCAATTGCAAATTCCCGTGCGACTGCGGGCGCTACGTCGAAATTTGGAATTTGGTTTTCATGCAGTTCAACCGCGATGCCAGCGGAAAATTAAATCCTTTGCCCAAGCCTTCCGTGGACACCGGCATGGGCCTCGAACGCGTCGCCGCCGTCCTGCAAAACAAAATCAGCAACTTCGATACCGATCTGTTTCGACCGCTCATCGAGAGAACCGCCGAACTGACGCATACGACCTATGGCGCGAATAGCGACAAGGATCCTTCTCTGCGCATCATCGTCGACCACGTACGGGCCGCAGTGTTTCTTATCGTAGACGGGGTTATGCCGTCCAACGAAGGCCGAGGATATGTTCTGCGGAAGATTCTCCGGCGGGCTAGCAGGCACGCTCGACTTCTTGGATGCAAAACACAACTACTGACTCACGTCGCTAATTATGTTGGACTTGCAATGGGGAAGGTCTATCCGGAGATAAAGGCCTCGCCGGGACATATCACAAAAGTGATTGGGGAAGAGGAAATCCGTTTCTCGAGAATGCTCCATCACGGCCTCCAACAGCTAGAAGACGACTTGAAATTTCTGCGGTATGACGAACCGAATAAACGCATCTATTCAGGAGAGAAAGCTTTCCGCCTTTACGACACATTCGGACTTCCGCTTGACCTGATCCGCGAGGTGACACATGACGTCGGCGTCGGAATAGACGAACCCGCGTTTGAACGGGCCATGGAGGAGCAGCAGGCGCGCTCGAAGGCGAGTTGGAAGGGCGCGCACAAAGAGGCGGCGAGTCCGGTTTACAGAAAGCTTGCCGACAAATTCAAGAAGACGGAGCCGGATTTTTATTTTGGCACGACCACCAAAGATTCGCGCATCGAAGCAATTGTCACCGTTGGAAAAAATGGCGGCGTCGAGACGGGCGCGCTGAAAGCGGGACAGGAAGGCGAAATAGTGCTCGACCGCACTGCCATTTATTCCGAGTCCGGCGGACAAGTCGCTGACACAGGAAAAATTTTCGATCCCGCCATGTCGCTCGAAGTGGCGGAAGTGCGCGGCGCGTATTATCCGGTCGCAGGACTGATCGCGCATCGCATCGTGGCCAAAGAAGATCTCGCGGTGGGCGATCGCGTGGCTACCGTCGCTGATGCGGCGCGGCGTGAACGCATCATGCGCAATCACTCCGGCACGCATCTGGTGCACGCGGCGCTGCGAAACATTTTGGGCACGCATGTGAAGCAGGCCGGCTCGCTGAACGCGCCGGACCATCTGCGCTTCGACTTCAGCCACTTTGCTCATGTTGGCGCGGATGAATTGCGTGAAATCGAGCAGCAGGTGAACGAAGAGATTCGCCGCGATTTGCCGTTCCAGACGGACGTAATGAATATCGAAGATGCGCTGGCTTCCGGCGCGCTGGCGTTTTTTGGCGACAAATATCCGGAGCAGAACGTGCGCGTGGTGACCATTGCCGACGCCGCCTATCCGCGCGGCTTTTACAGCAAGGAACTCTGCGGCGGCACGCACGTGGGACGCACCGGCGAAATTGGCGTGTTCAAGGTTGCGCTGGAACAGTCTGTGGCCGCAGGAGTGCGCCGAATCGAGGCGCTGACCGGCGACGCCGCTCTGGCGAAATACCAAAGCGCGCTGGGAACCCTGCGCACGCTCGCCGAAATGCTCAATACCGGCGAGGATCGCGTGCTGGAAGCGGTGGAAAAACTCGAGCAGGAGCGCAAACAGCTCGAAAGACAGGTCGAAGGGCTGAAGCGCAAGACCGCCGTCTCGATGGCCGATTCCCTGCTGGAGGGTGCACGGACGGTCAAAGGCATAAAAGTGGTGGCGGCGAACGTTCCGGGGCTTGATCGCGAGGCGCTGCGGCAGCTTGCCGACGGTTTAAGGCAGAAAATGGGCTCTGGAATGGTAGTTTTGGCCTCCGGAGAGCCCGCCCAGGACGGCGGCGCCGGTAAGGTGTCTCTCATTACGGCTGTAACTAAGGACTTGACGAACCAGCTCCACGCCGGGAAAATCGTCCAGGAAATCGCCAAGCACTTAGGGGGCTCCGGAGGCGGCCGGCCAGACCTGGCCGAGGCCGGAGGCAAGGATGTTGCTGGTATCGAAACAGCCATTGCGCAAGTCTACCCGCTGGTCGAGCGACTGGTATAATTCCTTACAAGCGCTAGAAACGAAGCCTGCTTACGCAAGCCGGCCTGCACATGCAGGTCCGCTCGTATTTGCCCATATTCTATCAGGGCAAGCAGGCAAGCCCGTACAAAGCCTTTATTTATCAGGCCAAACGGGCAAGCCGGGTATCTCTCCAAACCCGGTGGTCGCGGATGCACTGTCGTTTGTGAGGAAGTGGGTATGTTCTGCCTTTCCCGTAGAGGTATGGCCAGCCCGCCACAGCCCCTCAATCGTCAGGGCAAGCGGGCAAGCGGAGTGGTTTTGCGCGCAGCCTCGCTGGCGAGTTTCGCAGCGGTTGCGGCTATGTGTGTGGGCGTGTTTTTGGTTAGCCCAGCGCAGGCTCAAATTGCATCTTATGTAGATGCCCATGGAAGGGTCATTTACATTAACGCGAACCCTCCGGCCAAGGCGGTCCGGCGGCACGTTGCTCCGGTGCCAGTGGCGCCGCCGGCGAAGCTGCTGCGAATCGCAGATGCGGCAGCCAAGCGCAATGACCTGGATCCCGCGCTGGTCGAGGCGGTGATTCAAACGGAGTCGAACTGGAATCAGTATGCGGTGTCGAGCAAGGGAGCATTTGGATTGATGCAGTTGATTCCATCGACGGCAGAACGTTACGGCGTAAAGGACGTGTTCGATCCCGTGCAAAATGTCAGAGGCGGGACGCGGTATTTGCGAGACCTGCTAGACCGCTATCACGGCAACCTGAAAGATTCGCTTGCGGCATACAATGCGGGCGAACAGGCCGTGGCGCGATTCGGCGGCGTGCCAGCATATCGCGAGACGCGCAATTACGTTCGTAAAGTGACTAACACCTACTTCCAATCCGGCTCGGGGCGCGCCTACGCAGGCGAGTTCCAGAGACATTCCCAGATCCGTGAAGTCACGGAGCATGGCGGCCGGACGATTTTCACAAACGAATGAAGCCGCGTTCGAGAAATAAATTTTCCAAACCGGCATGCTTGCTTGCGCTGCTGATCGCGGCGCCAGGGATTCTTTTGTGCGCGCGAGCGTCGCGTGCTCAGGGCTCAGCAAACGCGCAAGCTGAAGCGCAATACCAAAAGGCTGAACAGTTGCGCGCGGCATTCGAAGCGCAGCCGGAAGACAGCCGGTCGCTGCTGGATTACAAAAAAATGGTGGCGGCTTACCGGCGCGTCTATCTGCTTTCGTCTTCGGCGGGAGCAGTGACGCCGGCGCTGATGGAAGTGGCGCAGCTGTATCACGAAATGGGCGATGAATTCGATCAGGCTTATTATCAGAATGCGCTGGCCACTTACAAATTCCTGTTCTCGCAGTATCCCGGGAGCAAATTCCGCGCCGACGCGCTTTTTGAGATTGGAAAAATCGAAAAAGAAGATGTGCAGAACGCCGGGGAGGCCACGGATGCCTTTAAGCAATTCCTGCATGCGTATCCGCATTCGCCGCGCGTCGCGGAAGCTCGCCTTGCGCTGAAGGAAATCGCGGCGGGACAATTGGCTCCGCCTGCCAGCGCCGAAAAAAGAAGCGCCGCAGAGCCGCAGGCCAGCGCACCAGACGACTCGCGCGCGAACGCGGAAAATTCGGAACAACGAGCGCAGCCGGCTCGCAACTCGCAATCCGCCAGCACGCCGTCCAGCACAACCGGCGTGCTTGAGCGGCCACAGCCTGATGAAGCGCACAGCGGGCCGGCGGAAGTTACCGCCATTCGCACGTGGAATGCGGATGATTACACGCGCGTGGTGGTGGATTTGAGCGGGGACGTACAATACCAGTCCGCGCGCATCAAAAATCCGGACAGAATTTATTTTGACCTGTACAAAGCGCAGCTTGGAAATTCGCTGACGGAGAAAGAGCTTCCGCTGCAGAACGGATTTTTGAAGGAAGTCCGCGTCGCGCAAAATAATGTTGGCGTGGTGCGGTTGGTGCTGGACGTAACCGGCATTCAAGGATATTCGGCGTTTTTGCTGCCCGATCCGTACCGGCTGGTGATTGACGTCCATGGCGCGCTAATCAATGCCAGCAATTTGGCGAGTAATGCGGGAGCAAACAAAAAGCCGGGGGTGGGCGTGGGGCGGCTCGCCGGCGACGCAAAGCCCGCCGCTGTTACGCCATCCGTTCTAAATTCAAACAAAGTGCAAGTCGCTGAAAACGATGTGACGAGTTCAGAAAGTGGCGCGAGTGCCGCCGCTGCGCTTTCGCCAAGCGCCAGCCGCAATAGCAGAACGCTGCCGGTCCCTATTACTCCGGCAGTCGCGGCCAAACCTATGCGCGACGGCGAGCGTTCGCTGACGCGGGCGCTGGGATTGAAGATCAATCGCATCGTCATCGACCCCGGACACGGCGGACACGACACCGGAACAATCGGACCCGGCTCGCATCCGCTGATGGAAAAAAATATTTGCCTGGATATCGCGCTGCGCCTGGGGAAACTGATCCACAAAAAACTTCCCGGCGCGCACGTGGTTTACACGCGCACCACAGATGTTTTTGTTCCGCTGGAAGAGCGCACGGCCATCGCCAATCAAGCCAAAGCGGACCTGTTCATTTCCATTCACGCAAACTCCAGCCCCGACGAATACGCGCGCGGAATTGAAACTTACTATTTGAGCTTCACCACTTCGCAGGAGGCCCTAGCGACGGCTTCGCGAGAAAATGCGCTATCGAATGCGTCGATTCACGAGCTGCAGGATTTCATCCGTAAAATTGCCAGTAACGACAAGATCGAGGAATCGCGCGAGCTAGCTGATGATATTCAGGGGTCTCTCACCGGGCAATTGCGCCTGGTCAGCACCGCGGAGCGGAATCGCGGCGTGAAAAAGGCTCCGTTCGTCGTTTTGATTGGCGCGAACATGCCGTCTGTGCTGGTGGAGACTTCTTTTTTGAGCAATCCGAGCGACGAGAACTTGCTTCGAAGGCCTGCGCAGCGCGAGCGAGTGGCCTATGGGATTTTCCGCGGCGTCGAGCGATATCTTTCCAGCTTGAATAGTCTGGCCATCGATGAGCATAAGACCAGATTGATGTCCGACCAGCAATCCACGGCTCCCGGAACCACGCCCGAGCGGCAATAGCGTTTCCGTCGTATAATTAAACATATCGCCCATGCGCCGAGCCTATCCACTCTGTTTTCTGCTCTTAATGCTGAGCGCGCCCGTGTGCTTTGCGCAGGGGATTCTCCCCGCATCTGTCGCGAAGTGGAAGGCGAGTTCAGCGCCGATTCAGATTGGCGCTGCAAATATTCGCCAGATTGCGGGAGAAGCGAGCGCGGCGCTGCAAGAATATGGCGTGGAATCCGCGGAAACGCGCGCGTATGTCCACGGAGCGGCGACGCTGACCGCGACGGCCTACACCTTTGCGAGTCCCAGCGGAGCGTATGGGGCTTATTCGTTTTTGCGTACGCCGGACATGCAGCAGGCCAAGCTGACGCAACATTCATCCATGTCCGACGATCGCGCTCTGGCGCTCACGGGCAATCTGGTGATTCAATTTACCGGCGCAAATTTGCGTCAGGACTACGACATGATGGACCTGCTTGTGGCGGAGGCCGGCGCGCACGCCCATTTCGGAATTTACCCGCCATTAGTGCAGCGCTTGCCGACGAAGGACTTCATTCCGCGCTCGGACCACTACATTCTGGGCCCGGTAGCGCTCGCCAAGTTTTTCCCGCTGGCGGGCGGTGATTGGCTTGGATTTTCAAAGGGCGCGGAGGCCGAACAGGCGCGTTACAACCTTAACGGACATGGCGCCACTCTGCTCATCACGGATTATCCGACTCCGCAGATTGCGCAAACCCGGATGCAAGAGCTAAGAACGCAATTTGGGGCGATCGACCTGAATAGCCGTAATCAAAAAGCATCACCCTGCGCTACGAAGACGGGCAGCGCTTCGCCGCTGTATGCGCGCCGCGATGGAACGATGATTGCGTTGCTTTCCGGCGCCCCCTCAGAACCCGCGGCCAATTCCCTGCTCGAAAACTTTCATGCCGGGCTCGCGGTAATGTGGAACGTGCCGGTGCTGAATAAGAATCAGCCTTCCATGGCGACGATCGTCGTCGGGACTATTATCGGCGCGGGCGAGATTTGCGCATTCACACTATTGGGCGGCATCGTTTTTGCGGGACTGCGATTGCTGATAAAACGAATGTGGCCCGGAAAGGTCTTTGATCGGGCTACAAGCTTCGAAATTCTGGAGTTAGGCCTATCCAGCAGGCCCGTCAGAACAAACGACTTATACCAAGTGCGGAACCCGTAGCAGGTACGCAGATATAAGTCTTAAGGCAGATCGCCGGTGCGGCCAATGCCTAACTAACACATTGCATTAGACTTGACAGAATACCAACGCTACCGTTTTCCTTCTTGACTGATTTGCTGACCTCTCATAAACTCCGGATTGTAGAAGGGTTTCGCGGGCCATCCGCGCATTGGCCCAGAAGCTTTTCTCCCTGCGAAGGCCCGTCGCAAGGCGGGCCTTCTGCTTTTTGGAACGTTTCGTTCGCGGGTTTCTCCCTAGATTTTTCTTAACCATACCCGATTGCGCTCAATCGTCACTCGGCCTAGATTGATTTTGCCTGCAAAGCGGCGCGCAGTAGTGGCGCCGTTCGCGCTCATGCCTGGAATCGTTCGAGGAGAAAGAACTCATGGCCAGCGCAAAACAGCGAGCCGCCGCAAGAAGAAATATTCACAAGGCAGCAAGAGCAGCAAAACGAAAGCGGACCATCGCGCACCTGCCTAAATCAACGCGAACCGCTCTCGGGAAGCAATCTGCGAAAGTAGCGAAACAGAAAAGAAGAAAGCGCCCCTAGGTTGAAGCAAACCGCGGCCATGGCAGCTGCTGAATAGTTACGCTCGGAACTTGGCCGTCCCGCTTTTGCGCATTCGTTAATCCACATGCGGATTTGCAGGAGTTGCTACTAATGTTCATGGATATTGTTTTCCGATTCCTAGTCGGCGGGGCAGTAGTGACCGCGTTTGCGCTAATCGGCGATTTGTTCAAGCCGAAAAGCTTTGCCGGACTGTTTGGCGGGGCGCCGTCGGTGGCGCTGGCAACGCTGGGGCTAACCATTTTGAAAGAAGGCCACGGCTACGCAGCCGTGGAAGCGCGCTCGATGGTATTGGGCGCGGCGGCGTTTGTGTTTTGTGCATTTCTTATGAGCCGGCTCCTTCTGAGACGCAAGTGGAGGCCAGCCCGCGCTACCGGTGTGTCGCTTGCCGTGTGGTTTGCAATTGCGTTTGGATTGTGGTTTGGAATTCTGCGATAGCCATGAAAATCACGGCCAGCACAGCGTCGCTGCGGGAACTGACGTTTTGGGAATGCGCGATTCGCTTTATCGCCGGCGGAACTATTACTGTTGCCACCGGTCTCATCGCCAAAAAATTCGGTCCTGCCATTGGAGGACTGTTCCTCGCGTTTCCGGCGATCCTGCCTGCGAGCGTTACGATGATCGCCAATCATGAGCGGCAGCGAAAAGAAGAAGCAGGCTTGCACGGCGTGATTCGCGGGCGAGAAGCGGCCGGGGCTGATGCCGCAGGCGCCGCGATGGGCGGAGTTGCCCTTTGCGTGTTTACAATTGTCGTGTGGCAAGCGCTGCCGCATTTCCCGTCCTGGGCGGTCCTGACCGCCGCAACGGGAATTTGGTTCGGCGTGGCGTTCGGCATATGGCGAATCCGCAAAGCAATCAAAGCCCGCTGAAAACTTTCAGCGTTTTTTTTCGCAATACAGCAAATCGACCAGCACAATTCAGCAGTTACCCTGATTGCGAACCGTTCCCAACGCTGACAATCTCGTTTTATCGATGAAATAAGGGGGATGTATGGCCGAAAAGAAACTGAATCAACTGTCTGTAGCGATTCTGGCGACAAATAATTTTGAAGAAGCCGAGCTGTTCGAACCGCGAAAAGCGCTGCAGGATGAAGGCGCGGTAACCAAAGTGGTTGCTCCCAAGCCTGGAAAGATTCAAGGGATGAAGCACGACGAAAAAACCAAGGCGGTGGAGGTTGACGTCACCCTAGATCAAGCGAATCCGGACGACTATGACGCTGTGCTGCTGCCGGGAGGCGCTTTGAATGCCGACCATTTGAGGGTTGAGCCAAAAGCGCAGGAATTTGTGCGCAGCTTCGATCGCGCGGGCAAACCGATTGCCGTCATCTGCCACGGGCCGTGGCTGCTGGTTTCCGCAGGCCTGGTGAAAGGCCGCATCCTTTCCAGCTACCACACAATTCAGGACGATATTCGCAATGCCGGTGGCCAGTGGAAAGATGAAGAAGTGGTACGCGACCGGAATTGGGTATCCAGCCGTCAGCCTTCGGATATTCCGGCGTTCAATCGCGAGATGGTGCGGCTCTTTTCGGAGAGAAAAGCGCGAGCGCAAGGCGCGTCGCGATGAGATGAAAAGTAACGTGCGACTGCGCTCCCGAATCAGAAATGAAGAAATGATCAAGGCGATTCGGGAGCGCAGCCAAAAAGAGGTCGCGGCAGATGCTAATGCGCTCTGCCGCCGCAACCGGCGTGATTGCACCGGCAAAGGACGTCTGGAGTCTTCTCCATGGCTTCACATTGGGCGCTGCAATATTTATCTTTTGAATGGCAAGTGCATGGAGGATGCGCGCACTTTTTCGATTGTTCAGCAGTCATTATCGTCTGTCTCCCTGCTCCTAATGATGCGGGGAGAAATTGGCTGGTGACGTTCGGTTCTGTCTGAATTTTCTGCCTGCCGGGCCGGGGCATGCGCTTTATGACCGCGGTTTTCCGTAGCGGCGTAAACCTGATACCCCGGCCTGTCCAATTCGAATCATAGCGAGGCTTCGGAGTTTCCCTTCCCTCGGTCGCATTGAATCACCACCGGTCACACACCCGTGTGTCTCTCAAAAATTGCTCTTTGCTTCTCGCCCGCATATGTATTATAGAAATCCTGCGCCACAGTCATAAGCTTTGCGGTTTTTGGGTACATGTAGCGCTGGCGCGCCTGTATTCAACAAAAAGAGAAGAATTGGGAGATGCGCAATGGTCTCGAGACAATTGAACTCTGCTTCGTCTGAAAATATTACTGAGACTCGCGCCGCACACGCTGCATTTCAAAAACGGGCGCTGATTCCCTATGCCGTGTTTTGCGCGGGCGCGGCATTTCTACTGACGCTGTGCGCGCCGGCTTTCGCTCAGAAGAAAAGGCCCATCACTGTGGACGACCTTTCGCGCATGCGCGACGTTCGCGACCCGCAGTGCTCGCCCCACGGCAAATGGGTGGCTTACGTCGTCAGTTCCGTGGACGTCAAGGAGGACAAGCACGATTCGCACATCTGGATGGTTCGGACCGATGGCTCGCAGGATATTCAAGTCACTCAGAGCCAGCAATCCGAAGGCGCGCCGGAGTGGTCTCCTGACGGGAAATATCTTTCTTTCACGTCCGGGCGTCCGGGTCCGGCAAAAGGAAATCAGGTCTGGCTGCTAAACCGCGAAGGCGGCGAGGCGATGCAGCTCACCGACATTAAGAAAGGCCATTTGCAGGCATACGAATGGTCGCCTGATTCAAAGCGGCTTGCGCTGGTCATCCAGGATCCCAATCCGCAACAGCCGGAGGAAGATGCAACGCCAGGAGCCAAGCCGAAGCCGCCCAAACCCGTTGTGATCACGCGTTATCATTTTCGCGAGGACGTTGTCGGCTATCTTCTCGCCAATCAGCACACGCACATCTACCTCTTCGATGTCGCCAGCAAGAAGATGGAGCGCCTCACCAAGGACGATTATGACGAGTCCGGCCCAGTGTGGTCGCCGGACGGCACGCGCATCGCTTTTCTTAGCAATCATGACCCGCATCCCGACCGCGACCCTGTGCCGCAGGTTTTTGTCGCCGACGCGCTGACCGGCGCGGTGGAAAAGCAAATCACCAATTACGGATCGCGCGCCACTCGCGGCCGCCTCGCCTGGAGTCCTGACGGGAAGCAGATTGCATTTTTAGTGGAAGATCCAAAGAAGTGGGGCGCCTACGGGATGGCGCATCTCGCTATCGTGCCTTCCGACGGATCCAGTGCGCCCACGATTCTCACTGAAAAACTCGACCGCTCCGTTTCTGCGCCGTATTTCAGCGAAGACGGAAAATCCATCGTTGCGTTCGAGGAAGACGACCGCTCGCTCTATCCCGTCTCCATCAACATTGCCGACCAAAGCGTGCGCAAATTGCTCGAGCCGCCCATCGTGATGTTCGGCGACTCGCACTCGCCGGGCTGCCGCGTGGGCATTACCGGCAGCGATTACAAGCCTATGGAAATTTATTCGTGGGAGGGCGGCACGCTGAAGCAGTTGACGCATCAGAACGACAAGCTTTTTTCAGAACTCGAACTCGCGAAAACCGAGGACGTCAACTACAAAAGCCCTGACGGCACGGAAGTCCACGGCTTGCTGACTTATCCGCTGGGCTACACCGCCGCTACAAAAGTGCCGCTGCTCCTGCGTATTCACGGCGGACCCAACGGCCAGGATTCGCACGCATTCAATTTCGAGCGCCAGATTTTCGCGGCGAATGGCTACGCTGTGCTCAACGTGAACTATCGCGGCAGTTCCGGCCGCGGCCAAAAATTCCAGCGCGCGATTTTCGACGATTGGGGCCACGACGAAGTCATTGATCTGGAAGCGGGAATCAACCACGTCATTCAGATGGGCGTGGCGGATCCCAACCGGCTCGGCGTTGGCGGCTGGAGTTACGGCTGCATCCTCACTGATTACATGATCGCTAGCGATCCGCGTTTAAAGGCCGCCACTTGCGGCGCGGGCACGGGATTCACCGTCGCGCTTTATGGCGTGGACGAATACATCATTCAGTACGACAACGAAATCGGCCCGCCGTGGGACGCGAAAGCCTGGGCCAGCTATCAGAAAATTTCCTACCCGTTTTTGCACGCTGACCGCATCAAGACGCCGACCATCTACTTCAGCGGCGACCAGGATGCCAACGTCCCGATGATCGGCAACATGCAGATGTACGAAGCGCTGCGCAGCCTCGGCATTCCTACCGAGCTGATTATTTATCCGGGCGAATTTCACGGCATTCAGCGGCCTAGCTTCCAGCGCGACCGCTATGAGCGCTATCTCGCGTGGTACGCAAAATATTTGAAGAACGGCGGCGCCACGGTAGCCGAAAAATGGGAAAAGTGGCTGAACCCTCCGGGCCAGTCGAAGTAGGGCCGTTTCTGGCGCTGTAGTCGCCGAAAAGCGTCAGCCTTTGTACTGCAGAGCTTCGCGCCTCAGATGCTCTGCGGCTTTTTGTTGCCGTGGCACCGAATGCTCGATACCCGCAGTTTTAGGTTTGTCGCACCTTGATGTGCTGTCTTACGATGTCACCGTGAGCATAGCGAATTATCTCGCATTGGCGGTTTTGCTTTTCTCTTTCCAACCTGCAGCGCATGTCACCGAGCCTCCGGGATGGCCCCTCGGCCATTTCGCAACCCTGCTTCTCTGCGCCATTCTCATTTCCGTGGTCTTCGCATGCGTCTTCCACTCCAGTGTGAAAGAACGCGCGCTCGCCGCCATCAGATACTTTGTAATTCTCGTCGTTGTTTCCGTCGCGATTGGCTGGCTCATGCTGCCCTTCTCCCACTGACGTGCTTTTACCTTCACCCGTCCCTTGGCGCTTTCGACGCGCGCCCGGTTTTATCCGTTCGCGTTACTTGTATTCTCGATTAAGCTATGGTTATATTCCTTGAATTTTTGCTTCTCTCCGAGGAGGTACCATGCCCAGCGCTGATCTTCGCCCCATGACTATCGGTGAAGTCCTCGATCGCATGTTCCGCCTCTATAAAGACAAATTCTGGCTTTTTGCGGGAATAATGTCGCTGCCTTTCCTGGTACTGTTCTTCTTGAATACTGCCATCGCATTGTGGACGCGAACGCGGACGGCAGCCATCACCGCTAGCACTGGCGCGCCCGCTCAGCTTCCCAGCGCTGCTACTTTTTTGGTTGGATTCGGCGCAGTCCTCGTCATTCTCGTTATAACTTTTATCGTGAGCGGCATCGGGCAGGCCGCGACCATTTTTGCCGTTTCTGATCTTTACTTGGGCCGCACCGCCACGATTCGCTCGTCCTTCCGGCAGATTCGTGGACACATTCTCCAGGCCCTTGGCACAATCTTCCTCGCCGCCCTCATTGTTGTCGGCGGAGTCACCCTACTTGTCTTTTTCGGAGCCGTTCTGATTCCAGTTTTTGGCCGGATTTTTGGTTTGCTCGCCTTCGCCGGATTCATGCTGGTGGGCATTCCGGTAATGATTGTTCTGTTCTGCCGCATGGGCGTGGCCGTGCCTGCAGCCATGCTCGAAGACGTATGGGCGGGCACGGCCGTCAGCCGCAGCATGAAGCTCACCAAAGGCTTTGCCATGCAGATATTTTTGATTTTCCTTCTCGCCTGGGCCCTGGCGGTAGGAGCCTCAGTCCTTTTCACGATGCCTTTCACCATAATGGCGCTCGTACCGCACCCGCACGCTTTGCCCATCGGCCTTGTAATGTTGCAGCAGGTCTTCCAATTCATCGCCCAGGTCATCGTCGCGCCCGTTGGAGCGGTGGCCATTTGCCTCATGTATTACAATCTCCGCGTTCGCAAGGAAGCTTTCGATTTGGAGCACCTGATGACATCGCTGGAGCCGGGCTCCCCAACAGGCGGCGCCGCCCCGGGCGCTGTTTTGCCCGCCTGAATTTGACGTGCGGCGGTGCACGACGATAAAGACGACAAGAGCGATAAAAACGCCCGCTAAATTTCCACTTTTTTTATCCTGCGCTCTTGCGTTTTCATTTCTGCTGGCCTCGCCGCAATTGTGGGCTCGCAACGCCTCCGCTCCGCAGAACGACGCGGCGGTCGCTCTCAGCCTCGAGGCCTACGCCGCCCAGCTGCAAAAATATTCAACTGCCCTCGACAAAATAAAAAACAATCCTGGTGAAATTTCCCGCCTGAGAAGCTCCTTGCCTTCCGGTTGGACCATCCAGGGCAATGGCGCCAATTACCAGGCCTCTGCGAAATGGCTCAGTTCCGCGCTCGCGGACTTGCAAGCGCATCCCAAGAACGCCGCTTCCCTCGCGCGCGACATTCAATTCCATCTGACAGCGCTGCGCCAATCCGCAGTGGAACTCGAGAATCCTGCCGCCGGAATTTCCGACGCGCAGGCCCGTGCCCGCCTGGACACCGTTCTTCACCGCCGCGAATTCGGCGGCATCGCGCGCGAATCTGCACTTCAACGCCTCGAAGCACGCATCGAGCGATGGCTTTTTGACCTGATCGCCGGCTTGTTAAAGCGACTTCACATCTCCGCGAAAATGGGCAATCGTCTGGCGTGGATTTTCATCGGCTTGGTGTTCTTGCTAATTGTTTTTTGGGTGTTCCGCACGTTGTCGTCGCGCACCCCTGCGATAGAAATGCCTTCCGCCGATGGAGAGCTGCCGGAACATTCGCGCATGTGGGTCGCCGAAGCGCTGGCCGCCGCCGACCGCGGCGAATACCGCGAGGCCATCCACTGCGCTTACTGGGCTGCAATTTTGCGCCTCGAAGACCGGAAACTGCTCGCCCGCGACCGGTCGCGCACGCCGCGCGAATCGCTGCGATTGCTGCGCTCTCATTCCGCGGAACAAACTGTGCTTCAGGATCTAACAGCGCGCTTCGAACTCATCTGGTACGGTTACCGTCTCGCTTCGCCGGCGGACTGGTCCGGAGCAAAAGCTCAATTGGAGAAATTCGGATGCCTCAAGCCCTCGACTCAGCCGACCGCAAACTCCTGATCGGCGCGGGCGTGCTTCTCGCGCTGCTTGTGGTCACATCCGTGCTGTTTTTGCCTCCGCAAGCGAGCGTTTCCGAGGTGCCCTCCAGCTATTCTCCCGCGTGGGGCGGGGCCGAAGGCGCATTTTTGCTCCTTCAGGATCTCGGCTATCACGTAACGCGGTGGGAGCATTCCCCTCTGGAATTGCCGCCGGACGCCACGGATGCCGTCCTGATTCTCGCCGAGCCTGATACGCCTGCTGCAGAAGACGAACGCTACGCCCTGCGCGACTTTCTTCTAAGGGGCGGCCGCATAATTGCCACCGGCCCCGATGCCGCCGATTTCTTGCCGGAGGCCGGCAAGTTTCAGCCCGGCGATCCGTTCGAAGACGCACAATCCTTCGACGCCCTCATCCCCTCGCCACTCGTTCGCGGCGCGCCGAAAATCACCCTGATGGCGCCCGCTGCGTGGCAGCCAAAATCGCTCCGACAGATCGTCGTCTACGGAAATGAAGACACCGCGGCGGTGGTCACGTATCATTTTGGCAAAGGCGAAGTCATCTGGTGGGCCAGCGCAACTCCGCTCACCAATCAATCGATTCGCGACTCCGGCAATCTCGCATTTTTCCTCAACTGCATCGGCCCTCCTGCGAAAGTGCGGGTTTTCTGGGACGAATACTTTCATGGCATGCGCGGCTCGCTGGTCACTTTTCTTTCGCGCACGCCGGTGCTTTGGGGCGCGGCGCAATTCGGTCTGATTTTCGTCGCCGTTATCTTCACGTTTTCGCGGCGACTTGGCCCAATCCGTCCGCCGGCTACTCCATCGCGCCTTTCGCCGCTCGAATTCGTCGATACGCTCGGCGATTTATACGCTTCCGCCGATGTTTCATCCGCCGCTGTGGGAATTGCCTATCGCCGCTTTCGCTTCATTCTCACGCGCAAGCTCGGCCTTCCGATGGATGTTCCGTTCGCGGAACTGGCCAATCGCGCCAGCGAAAATTTCGGTTGGGAAGAAGCGCCGCTCCTGCGCACATTGAGCCGTTGCGAACAGGCCATCAAGAGCACGAATTTTGACAGGAAAGAAGCTGTCGAACTCGTTCAGCAACTCTATGATTATTCCGCGCGCCTCGATCTCCGGCGCATCACCGCAAACGAAAGGCAAACAGCATGAAAAATGCACGCGAGCTGGCAACATACGTTCACGACGAATGCGCGAAGGTTATCGTCGGCCAGGAAGACGCCCTCCGCCAGCTTCTCCTGGTTCTTTTTGTCGGCGGACACGGGCTTCTCGAAGGCGTTCCCGGCCTCGCCAAAACCCTCGCCGTCAAAACTCTCGCGCACATTTTCAATTTGCAATTTCAGCGCGTGCAGTGCACTCCCGACTTGATGCCCGCCGACGTTTTGGGCGCGAACGTATTCAATTCCGCCACCAGCGCTTTTTCGCTGCACAAAGGCCCGATTTTCACCGACCTTCTCCTCGTCGACGAAATTAATCGCACGCCGCCGCGCACGCAGTCCGCTTTGCTGGAAGCCCTGGAGGAGCGTCAGGTCACTATCGATGGCGCATGTCATTCGCTTTCGCAATTCTTCTCGGTTTTCGCCACACAAAATCCCATCGAATTCGAAGGCACCTATCCGCTTCCCGAAGCGCAACTCGATCGGTTTCTTGTGAAGGTGCGCATCACTTATCCGAGCACCGAGCAGGAGATTCGCGTCCTCGAAAATTTCCAGGCCGGCTTCGACCCTCACCAACTTGAAAATGCCGGATTAGGCAAAGTGCAGCCTGAAGAGCTCGAAGCCGCGCGCAAGGAGATTTCCCAAGTGCGCGTCGAGCCTGCGCTCTTCCACTACACCGTTGCGCTGGTGGCCCGCACGCGCAGTTGGCCCGCCGTGAATTTGGGCGGCAGCCCGCGCGCCGCTGTTTACCTGATGGCCGCCGCTAAAGCCCTCGCTGCGATGGAAGGACGCGACTTCCTCATTCCCGACGACGTCAAGGAGGCCGCGCTTCCTGTTTTGCGTCATCGCCTGATTCTCAAGCCCGAAGCGGATCTCGAAGGAATCACGGCCGACCAAGTGATTCGCGAACTCATCAGCGCGGTAGAAGTGCCCAAGTGAACGAACCCGGCCATCTGGTTCCTTCGGTCGTGCGCGCGCGCGCGAAATCCGCCACGCGCATTCCCTTCGCATTTGGCCGGCGCTTTTTTCTTCTCTTGCTCATCGGACTCGTCTGGCTCGGCCCTGCCTGGGCCAATCCGCGCTACATCTACGCCATGTTTTTGTGGGACATTGCGGTATTTGTTTTTTGGTTCTGGGATTTTTCGCGCATTCCGCCGCCCGCGCAGCTAGAGGTTCGCAGAATCTGGCTTGCGCCCGTGCAGCTTTCCGTCGAGAGCGGAGTGCGCGTTGAAATTCTAAATCTCGGCAAGGAATCCATTTTTGCTGAATTATTTGATGATATTCCGCAGGCATTCCGCAGCGAAGCTTTCGAGGCAGAACTTTTTGTCCCTCGCGGCGAAGCTGCCAGCGCAGTATATTTCGTCAAGCCGCAGGAGCGCGGAGATGCCAGCGTCGGAGAAATTTTCCTGAAGTATGGAACTGCCTGGCGAATCGCGCAGCGCTGGGCATCCGCGCCGCTCGAGCAGAAAATCCGCATCTACCCGAATCTCGACGAAGCCAAGCGCGATACGATTTACCTGATCCGCAGCCGCCAAATCGCGTTGCAGGCGCGCCACAAACATCTGCGCGGACAGGGACGAGAATTCGAGAGTCTGCGCGAGTATCAGCAGGGCGACGAATGGCGGAACATCTGCTGGACGGCCACCGCGCGCCGCGGAAAATTAATCACCAAGACGCACCAATTCGAGCGCAATCAATCGGTCTGGATTGTGCTGGACACTGGCCGCCTGCTTCGTGCGCGCGGCCACGGTCTGACAAAACTGGATTACGCGGTTGGCGCGGCGCTCTCTATCGCGCAGGTCGCGCTGTACTCCGGTGACCGTGTCGCGTTACTCGCTTACGGACGCCGCATCAAGCAGCGCGTGCCCGCGGGACACGGTCGCGATCATCTGCGCGCGCTCATCGAGTCCCTCGCGCAGGTTCAGACGGAAAGCCTCGAAGCCGATCATCCGCGCGCCGCGCAAGCTCTGCTTACCACGCAGAAGCGCCGCAGCCTAATCATCTGGTTCACAGACCTCGCGGAAACCGCCACAGTGCCCGACGTCATCGAGAGCGCTTCTCTGCTCGTGCGCCGTCATCTGGTGCTGCTGGTCGTGATGGCGCAGCCGGAGCTGCGCGCGCTGCTCGAATCGCGTCCGGAAAATGAATCCGAAATGTTCCACTATGTCGCCGCGGAAGAAATCGTTCATCGCCGCGATGCGCTGCTCGCCATGCTGCGGCAGCAAGGCGCGCTCACCCTCGAAATCGAGCCCGCGAAAGTTTCCTCCGCTGTGGTGAACGAATACCTGCGCATCAAGGAAGCCGGCGCCATCTGAGGAGATCTCAGCTTGTGGCCGCAAAGTCTGCCGTCGATTTTTCCGTCGCAGATTCGTCAGATGAAGGTTTCTTCGAAAGATACAAAACCAGCAGCGTGGCGAGCGAGGCGGCCACCAAAAATTTCACCGGCGCTGGCAGACTCGACGGCGAAACAAATCCCTCGATGAATCCCGCCACCAGCAGCAGCGGCACCGTTCCGAGCACCAGCCTGACGCTGCGCGCTCCGGCCTTTGCCAGCGACGCGCGCCTCGGGAGCCTTCCCGGAAACAGCAACCCGCGCGCGATTCCCAATCCTGCTCCGCCCGCAATGAAAATCGCGGGAAGCTCGAGCACGCCGTGCGCCGCCACAAAGCTCCACAGTTGCAAGCTCATTCCCGCGCGCCAGCACGCTTCGCCCACCACCCCAATCAGCAATCCGTTCAGCAGCATCATCCACACTGTGCCTACGCCCGCGGTGATTCCCAGCGCGAACGTGGTGAACGCCACAGTCAGGTTATTCGTCAGAATCGCACTTGACGCCAGCGGCTTTACGGTAACAATTGACTGCGTCCACATCTGATGATGCTCGATGCTGTTAATCATCGAGGGCCCCAGCAAAAATCGCGTAAAGCCCGGATCGCCCAGCGCCACCAGAAACGCCGCCACGCCCGCCACAAAAAAAATGAGGAAAGCCGCAAATGTGTCAGGAAAAGTCTCGCGGAAAATTCGCGGATAGGTATCTTTGTAAAAGGTCCAAATGCCTTTGGGCTTTGCGCGCCGGCCCGAATAAATCAAATTGTGCGCGCGGCCCATCAACTGGTTAAGATAAATCGCCAGTTGCACGCTGGTCACATCTTCGCGAACGGCCGCCAGGTCCGAGGCCGTCTGGCGATATAATAGCGCCAGCTCCTGCAGCTCGCTTGGGCTCAGCGTTCCAATGCTGCGGCGCGCGCGCGTTCCGACTAGGTGCTCGAGTCGCGCCCAGTGCTGCCGCCGTTTTTCAAGCCACTGAGTGGAGAGCAATGAACTCCTCTGCCGATAATCTTACCATCGAGACGCCGGAGCAAACTTCTCTCGATTTTCCACTTGCCGGAGTAGGCAGCAGGTTCATCGCCATGGTCGCGGACACCGCCCTTCAGCTTCTCGCCGCATTCATTATTTTTCTTATTTTTCTCCTCGCCGACCTGACGCTCCCCGCCATTCACTGGTTCTCCGCGCTCAGTGCGCAATGGACAACTGCCCTGTTGATTCTCGCGATTTTCGTTTTGAACTCCGCCTACTTCGCGTTTTTCGAAGCCGTCTGGAACGGCCAGACTCCCGGCAAGCGCTTTTTTCAAATTCGCGTGATCAAAGACGACGGCCGTCCAATTAGCGCTTTCGATTCGATCGCGCGAAATTTGCTGCGCATCGCCGATGAACTGCCCGCGGTGTACATCGCCGGCGTCATCAGCATTCTCATCAGCAAACAAAACAAGCGCCTCGGAGATTATGTTGCCGGCACGGTGGTGATTCACGAAAAAACCATTCAGGAAGCGCGGCCGTTCCTCGAAATCAAATCGCAGGCCGGCGAGCCCGCTTACGATACTGCCCGCATCACTTTGGACGAGCTGCACGTCATCGAAACTTTTCTCAACCGCCGCGACAGCTTCGAACCTGCGTTGCGCACCGCCATGGCCGCGAAAATTTCCAAGCGCATCGGCGCCAAACTCGGCGTTGAAGTCCTCGGATGGCCGCGCACCGAGAAATTTCTCGAAGCCGTCTACGAACAGTACCGCTCCACTGGCCGCCTCCAAAACCAGTGACAAGTGACGAATTGCACCTTTAGCCCATCAAGCTTTCACGCGGACTTGGCATCGCGAGTTTTGGATTCGTGAGCTTTTGCGTCTTGAGGTTTCGTGTCAGGCTTCGCATCGTGCGGTTTGGCGTCCTGAGGTTTTGCTTCGTGGGGTTTGGCCTCGTGGCCGCGCAGCAAAAGCTCGACGGGCATGCGGCTCAGCTTCGTAAAAATGCGCTCGCGGCGCCGCACCGGCCACCAATCGTACAAATAAATCTGCATGGGACGCCACATGGCCACCCATCCGGCAATCGTCAGGCTCTCGCGCACAATCTCAGCCCACGTGCCCCTGGGGTCAAGCCAGGCGTTTTTGGGACACGAGCAGGGCACGCCGACAAAAACGCCGCGCCAATCAGCAGGCTGGTGCGCCCCTGCTTCAGCAGCCGCGTCAATTCGTGATGCGTAAGCTGCGCGCGATGCGCAAAATGATTGTGCACCGCGGTCTTGACCATCTCCTTCGGGTCTTCTTCTTTGCCATCTTTCTCGCTGCGCTCAGGAAGCGGCCATTGGTCCACATAAATCCGTAGCCGCAGCGCAGTATCCGGCGAGTATTCCTGCACCCAACTGACAATGAACTCCTCCGCGTCATCGTCCAAATCTTTTTCGATGAACGGCGAAGGGTCCATGGAGTTGAAAAGCTGGCTGATGTCGCGCAGACGCAGGCTGATGTAATGCGGATGCGCATGGTCGTGCGCGTGCGTGCCTTTATGGTCGTGCGGCTCGATCTGCGGAACGGCTTGTGGAACGGTCTGTGAATGCGGATCCGCCTGCGCCGCGCCCGCCTTCTTTGCCGTCGGCCATCGCATGACACATTATAGGCGCGTGGAGGCTCTCCTAGCGCAGAGCTTGGGGTTCTTGCGACGCTCTGCGGCTTTTGCATCGTAGGGGCGGGCTTTAAAGCCCGAAAGCTCGGAGATCGCGGCCTCAGCGGCTGAAGCCGAATTGACATTATGCCTACGGCACGGCTGAGGCGGTACCCTGACAAAAACGCAAGCTGCCACGCAGACTCTTTAGCCCGGGCCGATTGGAGCTCCTCGAAAATAGCGCGTCGCCGCAGGGCGAAAAAGAATCCAGATAATCACCGCGCATATCACGCTGTGGACGGCAAGTTCGCGCCACGCGCCAACGCTAATGACCACGTGAAAGATAATCCACGCAACGGCCAGCCACCGCGCCCAGTTGTGCTCCCGGAGCATAAACGCCCCGCAGACAATGGCGCCCACTTCGACCAGTTCGACCGACAACCCACCCCACGGAAACGCGCCCTGCCCGAGCAGCCCATGAAAACGGAAAACAACGCCGAGCGCGCCCACCGCAATATAAATCCACGCAAGAATGGTCACAGAGATTGGGCGCTTATTGGGACTCACAGTCGCGGCTTCAGCAGAGCTCATCACAGCGAATCTCCGGGCCTCACGAGCGATGGATGGGCGGGGGATAAAGGCGGTCAATTCTAGCCATAATCGCCTCGGCTTTGTTAATCGCGTCGCGAATGCAACTCTCCAGCGCGGGAGACGGCCTGCATTCAATCTGCGCCATGCGCCGCGCCGCTAAAATCGTCGCCGTAATCCATAACACGCGCTTGCGTCCCTCGTCCATGATTCATGCGCTCCGTAGATGCCACTCTATCATATTCGCCTTGTCTTCGCCATGGCGGGCGTTTCGGCGGCCCCGCGCAAGTCAGTTTGCCCGATGAAACTGTGCACTGAGCGCCACTCTCCCTACACATCCCGTGTGGCGTGCCAATTCGCCAATAACACACCACCGTTTAGCAGTTTGACGGCCTTAGTGGGCAATGCTAAATTCAACTCACAGCCGAGGTAGCTCAGTTGGTAGAGCAGCCGATTCGTAATCGGCAGGTCGACGGTTCAAATCCGCCCCTCGGCTCCATATTTCAGTTGCTTATGTGAATAAGTCTTCCGCAGAGCTCATTTATTCCCGCCGAAAGCTCTCTACATGTGATACATTTCACCGTTTTTCGGAGGAAACCCATGAATTTCCGTCATTTTGTATGCGTCGTCGTGGCGCTTTTCGCCTCCATGCTTCTGCTTCCCGTCGCGTCACAATCGCGCGCCGCGTCAGACGCCTCCGGCCGCGGCACGCCGCCGGGACGCGACCCGAATCAGCCCGTTGATCAGGCCTACACCGCAAAAATTCAGAAGTACACCACCGAGCCCTATTTCACTTCGCCGCTGGTTGATTATCTTCCAGCCTCGAAAACCGTTCCCACTCCCGAGAAGGTGCTTGGTGACGTCGCCGGCGCTCCCGGAATTCTCCCTTACGCCGAGCAGGTCTACGAATACATGCGCATGCTTGCGAAAGCCACGCCGCGCGTGCGCGTCTACACAATCGGCCACACGGAAGAGGGCCGCGAAATGATCGCCGTCGCTGTTTCTTCTGAAGCCAATCTGGCGCATCTCGATGAAAATCGCGCCGAACTTGCCAAGTTAGCCGACCCGCGCACCATTCACATGAACGACGCCGAAGCCGACCGCATCGCCGCCTCCGCCGTGCCCGTTTATTACATCACCGGCACAATCCACTCCACCGAAACCGGCGCGCCCACCGCGCTCATGGAGATGGCCTATCGCCTCGCCGTGGACGACAGCCCGTACATTCGAGACATTCGCAATCACGTTATTGCGCTCATCACTCCCGTAGTCGAAGTCGACGGCCGCGACCGCATGGTAGATGTCTACCGCTGGCACCTCGCGCATCCCCACGAGAATTATCCTCAGCTGATGTACTGGGGCCACTACGTCGCGCACGACAACAATCGCGACGCCATGGGCATGACTCTGGATTTGAGCCGCAACGTCCTCAACACCTTCGTCTCATGGGACGCGCAAGTCCTCCACGACCTGCACGAATCCGTTCCCTATCTGTACGACAACACCGCCGGCGATGGCCCCTTCAATGCCTGGGTTGACCCCATTCTCACCAACGAATGGGAAATCCTCGGCTGGCGCAACGTGCAGGACATGACCAAATTCGGCATGCCCGGCGTTTTCACGCATGGCGAATTCGATACCTGGTCGCCAGGATATTTAATGTTTTTCGCCGCGATGCACAACGGCATCAGCCGCCTCTACGAGACTTTTGGTAATGGCGGCGCGGACACCGAGGAGCGCACGCTCGGGCCCGACGAGTATTCCCGCACCTGGTGGCGCCAGAATCCCCCGCTGCCCAAAGTCCTGTGGTCGCAGCGCGACAACAACAACTACGAAGAAACCGGCCTGCTCACCTCGCTGCACTTCTTTTCTGATAATCGCGAGATGTTTCTGAAGAATTTCTACCTCAAGTCCAAGCGGTCCGTGATGAAGCCGGAAGAAGAAGGCCCCGCGGCCTATGTCTTGCCCGCGAACGATCCGCGCACCGGTTCACAGGCCGCTCTTCTCCGAGTGCTGCAACTTCAGCACTGCGAAATTTCTCGCGCCACTGCCGGATTTTCCGTCACTGTTCCTGAAAAGGCTGCCACCGGCCATTCCCACGCCGAGCCTAAGTCAGCCAAGTCCAGCGCCGCTGAAGCTGCACAAACCACCACCATGAATTTCCCCGCGGGCAGCTACATCATTCGCATGGACCAGCCCTATTCCCGCATCGCCGACGCGCTCCTCGATTACCAGTATTGGAGCCCCGACGACCCGCAAAAAACGCCTTATGACGATACGGGCTGGACCTTCGGCGAGCTTTTCAACGTGAAAGTCATGCGCATCACCGACACGAAAGTTCTCGACGTGCCGATGGAGCGCGTCACCGACATCGCCGCGCCCAGCGGCGTTTCCGGCAGCGGCTCCATTTTCGCCATCAACGACACCGGCGACACCGCGCTCGCTACTCTGCGCTACAAATTGCCAAACGCCGAAATCGAAGCGGCCGAGGAGCCTTTCGACGCCGCGGGCCACAAATTCGATCGCGGTACATTTTTGATTCACAGCATCAGCGCTTCCGATTTACACGATGCCGTCTCCGGCCTGGGACTGGAAGCCTACGCGCTCGATTCAGCGCCCTCCGTTAAAACGCACCCGGTGCGCGCGGCGCGCATCGCCCTGATGCACACGTGGCTCAGCACACAAACCGAAGGCTGGTGGCGCGAAGCCCTCGACAAAATGCATATCCCGTACAGCTACATCAGCACGCAAACCGTTGCCGCTGAGCCCGACCTTAATTCCAAGTACGACGTAATTCTGTTCGCGCCGGTCGGCCGCTTCGTCAATCCTGATCTGATTATCAATGGCCTCCCAACCGACTGGGGCAATGCGCTGCCGTGGGAGAAAACGTCGCTCACTCCGAATCTCGGCAGAATCGATTCCACGCCAGACACGCGCCCTGAACTTGGCTGGAGCGGCGTCGCCAATCTGCAGAATTTCGTGCGTAAAGGCGGAGTCCTCGTCACCACCACAGACACTGCCAATCTGGCCATTTCTCTCGGCCTCACGCACGGCGTTTCCGCACCGCGTTCGCCTCGCGAACGCATCATCGGCAGCGTTGTCCGCGCCGAGTTCGTCGATCCCGCCAGCCCCATCGCCTATGGCTACGGCAAGCAGCTCTCCGTTTACTGCTATGATTGCCCTGCATTCGATGTGAGCAACACGCTGGGTGGCCGAGGCTTCCGCCGGCTCGGCCCGCAGATAAATGGCCGCCCCACCGGTCGCGGCACGCTTACGGATCCCGACTTCGTCGTTGGCCGGAAATATCAAGCGCCGCCCGCCGAGCCGCAGGTCGAGCCCTGGCAGGCCGAACCAGTCACCAACGAAGAGCTTCGCAACACTACGGGCATTATTCCGCCGCAGTACCGTCCGCGCGTGATTTTCCGCTACGCCAGCGCTCACGATTTGCTCGTCTCCGGCCTCGTCGAAGGCGCTGACTCCATCGCCGAACGTGCAGCAATCGTGGACGTTCCTATGGACTCCGGCCACGTGATTCTCTTTTCCAACAATCCCATTTATCGTGGCGAAACGATCGGCAGCTATTCGCTTGTCCTTAACACCATCATGAATTTCGATAACCTGAACGCGGGCAGGGTCCTCGACAAGCAGTAGCTTTTTGCACGGTGCGCGCGCTCTTTGCGTTTCGGTGCGGTTCCGTAGTGATGGCGCGTGTGACGGGTCAGGACTTGGATCTGCGAGCGATGAGGAAGGCGTCAGCGGCGCAAAGAAAATTGAGCAGGCCGGCGATGTCCAGAAAGCGCGTTCCCAGGTCGCCGACGACGCGAGCGGTGTCTGCGCCAGCGGGTTCGAAAACAGGCGCGAGGAAATAAAACGCGTCGGTACCGATTTCCGCGAGATGGTTCAGCATGCCGAAAATATCTTCGCTGTGCATGGAATAAACGCGGCCGCGCATTTTGTATCCGGCAACGGCCATGCCAACTACGCAGACAAAAATAATTGCGGCGCGCCCCCAGCGGCGAAGCAGCAAATGTCCGAAACCGGGCAGAAACCACGCGGCAACAGCGGCGAGCCACGCAGCCGGCGGCGCGGGGGCGCGGCCAGCATCAGGAGAAACCGGATCGCGAGTCGCGGGCGGCGCCGCGGGAGCTTCATTCGGCGGAACGAGGTCGTTCAAAGACGTCAGCTCAAGATCGGAATGATTTCCTGTTGAATGGGCCCGGTGACGCGAGCTTCGTGGTCGTCAACATACATATCCACCTCGCTGCGTACGCCGAATTCCGGCAGATAAATTCCCGGCTCGATGGAAAAGCATGTGTGCGGGACGATGCGGCGATTGTCGCGCGTCTCGAGCCCGTCCATGTTAGCGCCATTGCCGTGAACGTCCTGGCCGATGCTGTGACCGGTGCGATGCGTGAAAAATTTGGCGTAGCCGGCCTTGCGGATCACTTCGCGAGTGGCGCGGTCGACTTGCCAGCCATGAATTTCGCGGCCGGCCGCGACCGATTCAGTGACGAAGTTGATGGCCGCGTCGCGCGCGTTACGTACAATCTCGAAAATCTTTGCGAATTTTGACGGCACGGACGCGCCGAGGTAGCCCATCCAGGTGATGTCGTAGCAAACGCTGTTCGGCCGGTGCACTTTTCCCCATACGTCGAGCAGCAACAAGTCGCCCTCGCGAATCGGCGCACTGCCGGTGGCGGGCGGCTCGTAGTGAGGATTGCCGGCGTTGCGGTTCACCGCAATAATGGGATCCCCATCAGCGACAATCGAGTGCGCGCGAAATTGCGCGGCCATCCATTGCTGCAATTCATATTCGGTGAGCGATTTTTTCTCGCGGACAAAAGAGCCGGCGCGCGAAAAAGCCTCTTGCGTCACGCGATGAATAATTTGGCCAGCCTGCCAGTGAGATTCGAACTGAGCAGGCGTCCAGGCAGCTTCGAATTTCTGTACCAGGTCGGCGGAAGTGACCACTTTGGCGCCGAGCTTGCGAACCATCTCGACAGTTCCGGCATCAACCAGGCCGATGTATGGAATGTCGTTCTGCGGCGAATACTGCATCGCGACGGATTTCGCGCCGCGAATCAGCTTGCCGAGGCCTCTGTGAAGTTCTTCCCAGCCGGAATATTCGATTTTGCGCCCAGGGAGCGAATCGAGACTGCCTGCTTCGATGCGATGAACCAGTTTTGACGGCGTTCCTTTGGCCGGAATGAAATAAAACCAGCGCCGCGTTACTTTGCCGTTGGCATTGAGTCCGAGAATGCGTGCCGCGATGGCGTCGCGATGATGATGGTCATAAAAAAGCCAGCCGTCGAGTTTTTGCGCGCGAAGTTCGGATTGAATAGCTTTTAGGTCAGGCATAATTTTGCTCTTTCTCGCGGAAAGCGATGCAAAACAGGTCAAGTCAACGCGCTGATTTGCGACGCAGCGATCCCCTGCACTTCCACGCGCTTGGTTCGGCTTTTCCAGCCCGACAGGATTTTAACAGCGGAGGGCGGCACGTTCAAACATTCCGCGAGGAAGCGGCAGAGCGCCTCATTGGCGCGATCGTCCACCGGCGCAGCGGTCATGCGAATCTTCAGTGCGCCTTGAAATTCGCCACCGATGGCGTTGCGGCTGGAGCGTGGCTGCACGCGCACCTGAAAAATCACGCCGCGGCCGCGCGTGGCTACGCGAATCATTTTTTTGGGCGCTCGCCGAAAATTGCTGAGCCGATGCGCACTTGCGTAGCGCCCTCTTCGATTGCAACTTCGAAGTCGTGGCTCATACCCATGGAAAGCTCGGGAAATTTGCGGCCGAATTGCTGTTCGAGGTCATCGCGCAGGCGGCGCAAGCGGCGGAAATAAGGGCGCGCGTCGCCGGGATCCTCGCAGAACGGCGGAACGGCCATCAAGCCGCGCAGTTGCAGATGCGGCAGTTGCAAAATGGCGTCGGCCATCGCGGGAAGATCCACTTGTGCAATGCCAGATTTTGTTTCCCTCGGGTCAAGCTGCACTTCGATAAGAACGGCCAGCCATTCGTTGGTTTCGCCGGCGGCGTCATCGAGTTTCGCGGCCAGGGAAAAATCGTCAAGCGAATCAATCCAGTCAAAGAGGCGCGAGGCGCGGCGCGCTTTGTTGGATTGCAGATGGCCAATGAGGTGCCAGCTCGCTTTGAGGTCGGTCAGGCTCGGCTGCTTCGATTCCCACTCTTGAACGCGATTTTCGCCGAAGGCGCGAATGCCGGCATCGTAAGCGGCGCGAATCGCTTCAGCGGAAAATGTCTTTGTGGCGGCGACTAGGACGACTTCGTCAGGGCTGCGTCCGGAACGCGCGGCAGCGCGAGCAATGCGCTCCTGAACGTGTTCGACATTCGCCGCGATGGACGGAGCCGCGCGAGTCATGCTGCATTCTAACACGGAGAATTCTCGCGAATTCGGCGGCGCGAATCAGAGACGGCGAGTAATTCAACGGTGTGTTAGACTGTGCGCGTTCCGATGCCTGCCCGCGGGAAACTCGTCGCTCTCGAAGGAATTGACGGCTCCGGCAAGCGCACCCAACTCGAAATGCTTGCGCGCGCCATGCGAACGCGCGGAATCGCGCACGCGACCATCGCGTTTCCGCGTTATGACGGATTTTTTGGCCGCATGGTGGCGCAATATCTGAACGGCGAATTCGGCACGCTCACCGAAGTCGACCCGCACTTTTCTGCGCTCCTCTATGCGGGCGACCGGCTGGAGAACAAAAAACTGCTTGAGAATTATCTAGCCGATGGAAAACTGGTGCTCGCGGACCGTTACATCGTTTCAAACCTTGCGCATCAAGGCGCGCGTGTGCTGGCGCGGCAATTTCCGCAATTTTTGCGATGGCTGGAAAAGCTTGAGTATGGCGTTTACGCTTTGCCCAAAGAGGAGTTGGTGATTTATCTGCGCCTGCCCGCGGTACGCGCGCAGAAACTTGTCGGAAAAAAGAGAGCGCGCGCCTACACCAAGCGCCGGCGGGATTTACAGGAAGCCAACCTCGCTCATTTGCAAGCGGCGGCGCGGATTTTTGACCGCCTCGCGCGCCGGCGCAATTGGGCGACCGTCGAATGCATAAACACGCAAACAGGCAGCTTGCGGCCACCGGAACAAATTCACGGCGAAATCATGGCGCTAATCGACCGGCGAATTTTTGCCGAAGCAGAGGAATTGTAATGGGATTCTCCAATTTCGTGGGCAATGAACGGATCGTGCAGGCGCTGCGCGCGATGCTGCGCCGCGAACGCATGCCCAGCGCGCTGCTCTTCGTAGGGCCGCACGGAATTGGGAAGTTCACGCTGGCGCGGATGTTCGCGCAGGCCGCGAATTGCGAGCGATTGCGCGACGATTTTTGTGGCGAATGCGAGACTTGCAAAAAAATTGCCCTGCTGGCCGACCCCGCGCCGTTGATTGAGCAGGGGCTCGCCGAGCGCGGCGAAAGTCCGGACACCGCCGCTGTCGAGCGCATGCCGCTGATTTTGGAGACGCATCCCGACGTGTGGGCCATTGTGCCCGACCCGGTTCGACGAAAAAATCCGGTGGCGCGGCCAATGATTCGCATGGGCCAGCTTCGCGCCGTGCAGCGGGCGGCATATTTTCGGCCAGAGGCACGGCGCAGGATTTTCATCCTCGACGGTGCGGAAACCATGCGCTGGAACGATGCGGACGTCTTTTTGAAAATTCTCGAGGAACCGCCGGAAACGGCCACATTGATTCTGCTCGCCCCGCGCGCCGATGCCCTGCTGCAAACGATCCGCTCCAGATGCTTGACGTTTTGGTTCGCGCCAATTCCGCCGGCGGAAATCGAGGGATTGCTGAAAGAACGCTCCGATTGGAAGGCCGCGGAGCGGAAACTGGCCGCGCAGCTGGCCGATGGCAATCCTGGCGCGGCCCTGAGTTTGGATTTGGCCGAATCAGTGCGCTTGCGACGCGAAATCTTGCGGCTGATTGGCGACGCCATGGAGGGAAAGTCCTATCGCGCCATTTTTGCGGCGACCGCGCGGCTCGCCAAAGAAGAGTCAGAAACGTTTGAAAATATCCTCGGCCTGTTCTATAGTCTTTTGTCAGACCTGCTGGAGCTGTCCCATAACGCGAAGTTTTTTGCGCCGCGCAATCCGGATTTGCGCCGCGAATTAGAGAACCTGGGGAAGAAAATCAGCGATGCATGGGTCGCGCGAGCGACAAACAGTCTGGACCGGCTCGAAATGCGGCTGCGGCGCAATGTGGGGCGGCAATTGGGTTTGGATGCAGTTGCGGAAAGCCTGCGAATCGGCCAAACGCCATCGGTCATAAGTGATGTTCGCGAGTGATGTTCGGGGGCGAAACACCTTTTTTCATATAATTTGAAGATAGCTGGAAACCCATTGGGCCAATTTCTAGTCATATATACAATGAAGTGCCGCAACTCCTAAGGAGCGCTTACTGTGAACCGCAAATTATTCCGTCCCACGCTGACTGAAGTGAAAGAGCAACAATATCCGGCAAGGGGTTCGCACGAAGCTGGACAAAGAAAGAAGCCCGCTCCGCCTGACCAGACTTTCGCGGAGAATTTCTATTACGTCAAACAGATGCAGGCGCACACGCCCGTCGCTGTGGTGCTTACGGACGGCGAAGTGTTGCATGGCGTCGTGGAATGGTATGACCGCGACTGCATCAAATTGACGCGATTCGGCAGTCCGAATCTGCTGCTTTATAAACACTCGATAAAATACCTCTATAAGGACGGCGACGAAGCAGCGCAGGGTGGAAACGGCAACGGCAATCATCTAGCCTGAGCTTCGGAAGTCCATTGTTCCATAAAAACTGTGCTCTTGGATTTGCGCGCGAAGGCTGGCGCCAGTAAATTCGTACGCCCATTGTGATGCCTGAGAAGAAAGAATCGGCGCGGACAACGGTGATTCTGGCGCTCGTCACGCTGGCGATTGGCGTTTACATTCTGCTCTTCGGCTTGCAAACCATGTTTTATTTTCAGGCCCACCACTGGGCCGCTCGCGCGCCTTACCTCGATGAAGTTCCCCAGCCGCTGCCCTCTACCGCTGCTTCGCCGCCGCAGGAAAAGAATCTTTCTTTTTACGGCATGGACTTCGATGCGCCCTGGAAAGGAATTGCATCGCAACAAAAAGCCGCGCACGAATCAGCGGTTAGCTTCAAAGCAGGCCCCATCATTATTTTTTTTAACCCGGATGACGAGAAGGACATTGTGAACGACATTCGCGACGGCGATCCGGACGTCTACCAGCGTTATCGGGCGGTTTTCGGCGGGAACCTTTTCCCCACGACCTACGACTTATACACAGCGGTATACCGCGCATCGCCTGCGGAGCTTTCACCGTTTATGCCACGGGAGAAAATGACGCGCATCGGCACGCTGCTGCAATGGAAGCTGGCGTTCGCCGCGAACGGCGCCACCTCAATGTATACGCTACAAACGAGCGATATGCGCGGCTTGCAGTTTGGCGACCCTTCGCGCGATCGCATGGTCGTGGTGCGGCTGTTTGATTCGCATAACCGCCAGTATCGAATGCTATTCACTTCGAAGGCAGGGCCAGGCACTTTTCCCCAAGCAGACATCAATTGCGTGCTGGATTCGCTTAAGCCTGTGCCAATGCCCCAATAGAATCGCGCGGGTTGGACCGTTTTGCTTATGCGCCGGCGGCGGAAGACGAACCGAGGATTTTCTCGTAATACGCTTCGTACAGCGGAATCACATCATTCGAGCAGAATTTCCTTTTCGCGTGAATGCGCGCCTGCACCCCCATTTCCCTTCCACGGTCCGCGCTCGATAGAATCTGAATCGCAAACTTCGCTGCTGCCGCAACATCGCCCGGCTCGACCAAGTATCCGTCCACGCCGTGGTTGACGACTTCCGGCACTCCGCCGACGTTTGTCGCGATTACCGGCACCTCGCAAGCCATGGCTTCAAGCGCGGCCAGGCCAAACGACTCTAACTGCGATGGGAGAAGAAACAAATCGCCGAGGCCCAGAATTTCGTAAATGCGGTCCTGCTTGCCGAGAAAGAAAACGTCATTGCGAAGCTTTTTCTTGCGCACCAGAAATTCCGCGACGCCGCGATCGGGCCCGTCGCCAATGAGCAGCAGTTTTGCGGGCATTTTCTGGCGCACTAAAGCAAAGATTTCAACCACGTCGGTGACGCGCTTCACCGGCCGGAAATTCGACAAGTGCATCAGCAGCGGCTCGCCATTGGGCGCCCATTCGCCGCGACGCCGGCGATCGGCGGGCCGGCAGTAGAGGTCGCAATTCACAAAATTGCGAATCACTTCGATAGGCCGCCGAATGTCGAACTCCTTGATGGTCTGTTCGCGCAGGTAATTCGAAATGGCGGTCACGCCGTCGCTCTGTTCTATGGAAAAGCGCGTGATCGGCAAATAGCTGCGGTCGCTGCCCACCAGAGTAATGTCCGTTCCGTGCAGCGTGGTGATGAACGGAAGGCGGCGCGGCGCGGCCATCGAGCGGGCCAGCAATGCGCTTACCGAATGCGGAATGGCGTAATGAACGTGCAGCAAATCGAGCGGCACAGCCTCAGCCACTTCGGCCATTTTCACCGCGAGCGCCAGGGTGTAGGGAGGATGGTCGAAAAGCGGATAGCTGGTGACCTCGACTTCGTGAAAATAAATGCGCTCATTGGCGGCATTCAGCCGCGTCGGCATCGCGTAGCTGATGAAATGAATTTCGTGGCCGCGCGCGGCAAGCTCCATGCCCAGTTCCGTGGCTACCACGCCGGAGCCACCATATGTCGGATAGCAGGTGATGCCGATTTTCATCGCGATTCCTTGATTCCCGCCTGCTTGCGCGCAGGGGCGAGCGGATGCTAGATTCGCAAATCCACTCTGCTATTGGACGTAGCGAGGCAGCGCGACGATGCAGCGACTTTCCGGAAAAGCGGCGTTTATCACAGGAGGGGGCACGGGCATCGGCCGGGCCTGCGCGCTGCTCTTCGCGCGCGAAGGCGCAAAAGTTGCGCTGGCCGCGCGACGCCGCGAAAAACTCGATGCGGTCGCTCAGGAGATTATCGCCGAAGGGCATGAGGCGCTGGCCGTGGAATGCGACGTAACGCGAAAAGATTCCGTCGAGGCGGCGGCGCGCGCAACCGAGCAGCGCTTTGGCGCGCTCAACGTGATTGTCAATAACGCCGGCACGATGCATGTCGGCTCGGCGGAAGAAACCACGGATGACCAGTGGAATCGCGTGCTCGCCACGAATCTCACTGGCACCTTTCTGGTTTCTCGCGCAACGGTGCCAGCGCTGCGGCGTGCCGGCGGCGGCTCGATTATCAACATCGGCTCATATCTCGGAATCGTAGGCATTCAGCACCGCGCGGCATACTGCGCGTCAAAAGGCGGAGTGACCATGCTGACCAGAGCCATGGCCCTCGACCACGCCGCAGACAACATTCGCGTGAATTGCATTGGCCCGGCGCTGGTGGAAACGGAGATGGCCATGACCGCCATTTCACGCATGCCCGACCCGGCGGCCTACCGCAAGCATCGCGAATCGCAAATTCCTCTCGGGCGCGTCGGGCGTCCCGAGGATGTCGCCCAACTTGCTTTGTTCCTGGCTTCCGATGAATCTTCATGGATGACAGGAAACGTAATTGCGCTCGATGGCGGCATCACCGCCGGATGATGAATAAATAGAGTGAAATGACGTCCCAAAACAATATTGCCAAGCCGCTCACGCTTCGAGCCCTCGGGCGAACATTCCGCTTCAGCAACACCGCACGCCAATTCGGCTTTCGACTGGAACATGCGGAACAAGGACGCGCCACGCTGCGCATGAAAGTCCAGCCGCGGCACATGCAGATTCACGGAGTGGTTCACGGCGGCGTGCTGGCCTCGCTCGCCGATACCGCCGGCGGCCTCGCCATTTATCTGGCGCTCCCGCGTGGCTCGCGCGCCGCCACCGTCGAGATGAAAATGAATTTCCTCGAGCCGGTGCAAAGTGGAACGGTATTCGCCGAAGCCCGCATTTTGCGCCAGGGAAAATACCTTGCTGTCGTCGAATGCGATCTGCGCGACGACCGCAACCGAATGGTCGCCAAATCCCTGATGACCTTTTCCCTCGGCCTCGCAAAACGCCGGATGCGCAACTAATCGCCTCTGCAAAAATTCTCGTAATTTGCGGCCTAGGTGCACACAGAATCGCCCGCGGCGCTTTACTTCCCCGTCCGAATTGGCTAACTTGAGCAGAAGACCATGCAACCGCCTGTCTCTGGCAAGGAACTCGTTTTCACTTTGGTCCTGAAAGTCGGCTTTTCCGCCTCTCTGGCCGCGCTCCTGGTGAGGTTCGCGCGCTTCCGTCGCGTGCTATTCACCGAGGAGCGTAATTCTGACCAGAAAGTTTTACTTCTCCTGTTCCTCACTCCGCCGCTGGCGCTCGCCGTAGTATTGCGTCTGGTCGGCTACCAATTCTTCGACATAACTTTGGCCGGCGCATTTTTGATGGGCCTGATTGGCGGCCGCTTAGTGGGCCTGCTCGGCGGCGCCATGCTTAGCCTGCCTGCGTTTGGCCATCACGAATGGCTGGCGACGCCCATGGCCGCGCTGGTGGGGTTGCTCGCCGGTGTAATTCGCCAAGGACTGCCCAATAAAGAAGACATTTGGCACTTCGGCCCATTTTTATTTTTGAATATCCCGCAATCTCTATGGAAGCTGGTGCGGCGCGGGCAAATGAATTGGGCCATGGTTCCGCTGAGCTGCTGCGTTGTGCTCGAATTGGGCCGTTACGCCCTCGCCGACGCTGTCCCGCAGAAGTGGATGTACAGGCTGCCTTATCCTTCGTGGCCGTGGCTGCTGCTGATCGTCCTCGCAACAGTGATGTCCGTGGCCATGCCCGTAAAAATCTGGAACAACACGCGCATCGAAATGAACCTCGAGCAAAATCAGCAATTGCTGCTGAAAGCGCGCATCGAGGCTCTGTCGCGCCAGATCAATCCGCATTTCTTATTCAACACGTTGAACACCGTCTCTTCCCTGGTGCGCTACGATCCCGATTTAGCGCGCGTGGTCGTGCTCAAACTCTCCAACATCATGCGCCGTTTGTTGCGCACGCATGAGACTTTCGTGCCTTTGCGCGACGAACTGAATTTCATCGACGACTATTTGGACATTGAAGTCGCCCGCTTTGGCCGGGACAAGCTGCAATTCTTCAAAGAAGCCGACGAAAACACGCTGGACGCGTTCGTGCCCAGCATGTTGCTGCAGCCAATTGTCGAAAACGCGATTCGCCATGGACTCGCGCCGAAGCTCGAAGGCGGAGAAATTCGCCTGTGCACGAAAATGCTCGACGGCCACTTGACCATCGAAATTAACGACAACGGCATGGGCATTGCCCCTGAACGCCTCGCCGAGATTTATCACGAAGGAATCGGCATCAGCAACGTGCGCGAGCGCCTGCGCCTGCTCTATGGCGATCAGTTCCGCATGGAAATCAAAAGCCAGGAAGGCCAGGGCACGCAAATCCGCATCGAGATTCCCGAAGTGGTCGAATCTCCCGCAGCAACCACCCTCGCCTGACCCGCGCCAATCCGGCCGTCTTGAACCTGTAGCTCAGGCGCCGTTCGCGCTATTCGAGAACTCACCTGAGGCTTTCCCGCCGTTGCCTCCCCTGCGTGTATCGCACGCTCTGTTCCAGCCTCCAACCTCTAGCCTCCAGTCTCCGCCTTTCCCTGTTGACATCCCACAGGTCGCATGAGACACTCCTGTGGACATTCGACAGAAGCGGCTTGCAAAAGGAGCGGCATGGCCGAAGGCAAATCGGAAATCTTGCAAGGAACGCTCGACCTCATGGTCCTCAAAACGCTCGCCGCCATGGGCCCGCTGCACGGCTACGGCATCGCCCGTCGCATTGAGCAAATCAGCGAAGAGGCCGTGCAGCTCAATCAAGGCACTATTTATGCTTCGCTCGTGCGCCTGCAGCAACGAGGATGGATTAAAGGAGCGTGGGGCGCTTCGCAGAATAATCGCAAAGCGAAATTCTATTCGCTGACGCGCTCCGGCAGAAAGCAGCTTTCCGCCGAATCAGAAAACTGGGAGCGCATCGCGGGCGTCATCGGCCGCGTCCTGCGCCTCCAAGAGAGAAACTAGCGCCATGCTGCTCATGCTGAAAACGATTACATCGCGATTCGCGCCCTGCAGCTCATGTCCCGTTCGCGCCGGTCTCGCGCGAACTGACATGAGGCTTTGCCCGTTCTTACGTTTGCGGGACTGATCGGTGCCTACGGCCCAGCCATTGCCGTCGTAGCGCCGGACTTTAGCCCGGCGCATTGGCCGGTTATTCGTAGGGGCGCTGCTTGCTGCGCCCGCGCGACTCCCCCGAGTCGCGTCGCACTGAGTTTCGTGGCGGTCGCCATTGGGCTGGCATTTTTCCTTTGTAGGGGCCGATTAGTTGATCGCCGCGCACCGTCGCGGCAGGCAGATGGTTGTAAGGGCACGGTTTCAACCGCGCCGTCCAAATTCGCAATACAAAGGGGCTTCAGCCCCTGAGGTAAGCAGTCACCGGCAAAAGCTGCAATTAGGCGAACGGCAAACTGCGCAACGAAGGGAGCCATCCACATGCTCACCCAACTAAGAGTTCTCGCCGCAAAAAGTCGCGGCATGTTTTCGCGCCATCGCGACGACGCCGAATTCTCCGACGAACTCCGCGCCCACCTCGACATGCTCACCGAAGAAAACGTCCGCCGCGGCCTTCCCCTCCCCAAAGCCCGCCGGTTGTTGTGTCTGCGTTGTCCGAAGGTGACGCGGCTCGAAGATCATTTCGGCAACCACGGCACGCTCGCAAATACAAATGATTTCCGAATGGGCTGTCGCCACGGCCAACCCCCGCCACTTCCGCAAAATTCCGGGCCTTTCCGTAACCAAACTCTGAACGCCCGGCTCTAAACGATTGGTCGCCGACCTGGTTTCCTTAGGTCCTAAGAGGTACTCTACGAGTTGACGCCGGGGAAATATGCGAAGATGTTGGGCTTCATGCTTAGGTGACTGCTCGGACAAAATTTCGGGTGAGCACGTCATAACAAACGGCGCCTTCCTTACGGACATCGTGAAGGTAAAGGGCCTTCCGTGGTGCGTTGACGAGTTCAAAGAGATTGGGCTCGCGAGCGTTGTCAAAAACGTGCTTTGCACGAGTCACAACTCCAGATTATCCGAGGCCGATGCCGGCGCGATCCAGCTTCGCAAGGCACTTTGTGATGTGGCGGACCTGCCGGAATCACGGAAGCGAATGCCCCCGCAGGATTGGCCAGCTAAGAAATTCTCTGTGAATGGCTTCGCGCTTGAGCGATGGTGCCTGAAAACCTTAATCACTATCGCGCTCGACGGAAGGGTTCCTAGTGGTGTTTCCGAACACCCCGGATGACGACAGATACTCGCCGGGGAGATACGGGCCTGTTCACGGATGTGTTAAGCTATTTCCCCAAGCTCGGCCCCTGCGTAGCCCGCAGAAACGCCAGCTCGACTGCCGGAGAATACAGGTTCATGTGCGGAATTGTCGGTTACATTGGCCCCAAAAAAGTCGTGCCGTTGATCCTTGACGGCTTGAAGCGCCTCGAATATCGCGGCTACGATTCCGCGGGCGTAGCTGTCGTCTCGCAAAATGGCAAACTGGAAATTCGCCGCGCCTCCGGCAAACTCAGAAATCTTGAAGAAGCCGTCCGCCTCTCGCCCCTCGAAGGCAGCTATGGCATCGGCCACACGCGCTGGGCCACGCATGGCCGCCCCACAGAAGAAAACGCCCATCCGCATCGCGATTGCACCGGGCAGATCGTCGTCGTTCACAACGGCATCATCGAAAATTATCTCGAACTGAAACAGCACCTCATCGAGAAGGGCCACAAATTCGTCACCGAGACGGACACGGAGGTGATCGCCCATCTCATCGAAGCGAATATGAACGGTTCGCTCGAAGCCGCCGTGCAGAAAACAGTCAAGCAACTGAACGGCGTCTATGCTCTGGCGGTTGTTTCGACCAAAGATCCGCAGAAGATTGTCGCTGCTCGTTGGGGACCTCCCGCGGTCATCGGTCTTGGTCAAAATGAATTTTTCGTCGCCAGCGACATTCCCGCCGTGCTGCATCATACGCGCGACGTTTTTTTTCTTGCCGATGGCGACATCGCCGTAATTACTGCCGGCGGCGTTCGCCTTATGGATTTCGACGGCGGCGCCATCGAACGCCCCGTGCAGCACATCACCTGGGATCCCATCATGGCGGAAAAGGGCGGCTTCAAGCATTTCATGCAGAAGGAAATTTTCGAGCAGCCGCGCGCCGTCCGCGACACGATGCTTGGCCGCATCTCGCAGGAATCCGGCAAGGTCTTCCTCGACGAAATGGACATTTCCGAGGCGGAATTCAAGAGTTTTCGCGACGTCAAAATCGTGGCATGCGGCACCAGCTGGCACGCCGGCCTCGCCGGGAAATTCATGATCGAGCGGCTGGCGCAAATTCCCGTGGAAGTGGATTACGGCAGCGAGTTCCGCTATCGCGATCCCATTCTCGACCGGCAAAGCCTCATTATCGCCATCAGCCAGTCCGGCGAAACGGCGGATACGCTTGCGGCCGAGCGCGAAGCCCGCCAAAAAGGCGCGAAGGTGCTTTCGATTT
>DATGHO010000016.1:0-40341 GCA_035307965.1 Candidatus Acidiferrales bacterium
GAACCCGTCGGCGAAAACGACGCCGGTGACGGCGGAAGGCACGATCGTCGGAACGTTCCAATACATGGCGCCGGAGCAGATGGAAGGAAAAGAGGCGGACGCACGCAGCGACATTTTTTCGTTTGGCGCGGTGCTGTTCGAAATGGCCACGGGGAAGCGCGCGTTCGAGGGAAAAACCACGGCGAGCGTGATTGCCGCGATTCTCGAGCGCGAGCCGCCGCCGATTTCAACAGTTCAGCCGATGTCGCCTCCGGCGCTGGACCGCACGGTGAAAATTTGCCTCGCAAAAGATCCGGACGAACGCTTTCAGTCGGCGCATGACGTAAAGCTGCAACTGGAATGGATACGCGACGTAGGTTCGCAGGCGGGAATTCCCGCGCCGCTCGTTGCGCACCGCAAGAATCGCGAGCGCGTTGCCTGGGCCTCCGCTGCATTGCTGGCTGTCATCGCGGCACTGCTGGCTTACGGTTTCATCGCACGCGCACCGCAGCCCGCAGGCGTCATCGTCTCGGAGATCTCTGCGCCATCGAACGCGAGCTTTGCATTTGGGGGCAACGTGGCTGGCCCGCCGGCGATTTCTCCCGACGGGCGGCGGCTGGCATTCTCCGCCATCGGCTCGGATGGCAAACAGCGCTTATGGGTCAGGCCACTGAATGCCGCAACGGCACAGCCGCTTGAAGGAACCGAAGACGCGAGGTTTCCCTTCTGGTCGCCGGATGGCCGCTACCTGGGATTCTTCGCGAATGGAAAACTGAACCGCATTGACGCCTCCGGCGGGCCGGTTCTCGCCATTGCTAACGCTTCAAATGGCCGCGGCGGCGCCTGGGGCGCTGACGACACAATCCTCTTTACTCCCGACACGATCAGTCCTCTTTATCGCGTGCCGGCGTCCGGCGGCACACCCCAGCCTGTGACAAAGCTAAACGCTTCCGACTATGAAAACACTCATCGCTGGCCGCAGTTCTTGCCCGACGGCAAGCATTTCCTCTTCTATGCGCATGGTGAAATCTCCCAGAATAACGGCGCCTATGCTGCCTCGCTCGATGGCGGAGAGGCAAAGCTGCTTGTCCGAAACGATTCCAACGTCGTGTACGCCCCGCCGGGCTACCTGCTCTTTGTTCGGCAGGGGACGCTCATGGCGCAGCGATTTGACACGGGCAGTCTGCGCTTGACCGGAGAAGCGACGCCGCTCGCTGAACATGCTGGCGCCAATTTGGCTCTCTGGCACGGCGTTTTCGCTGTTTCGGAAAATGGCATCCTGGCGTATCAAGTCGGAAACCCTGTCGGCGAAAATGGGCGGCTTCTGTGGTTTGACCGCAGCGGAAAGCAGATTGCTGAAACGGGGACGTCCGGCTATTTCACGGCGGCAAGCCTTTCGCCCGACGGAAGCAGGCTTGCAGCCGAGATTGGTATTCCAGGCGCTTCGGGCTTCAACATCTGGTTGTTCGACCTCGCGCGAGGAATTCCGACTCGCCTCACTTTCTCGTCGAGCATTGATGCGGCACCCTGCTGGTCGCCCGACGGAAAGACCATCGCGTTCGCTTCGGACCGGCGCGGCAAACTCCATTTGTACCAGAAGGCCTCCGACGGCACAGGGACCGCATTACCGTTTGTGGAGGATGATGCCGAGGAAGACAACCCCTCATTCTCCTCCGACGGGCGCTATCTGATTTTCGAGCGCCTTGCGGCAACGCCAGGTTCTCACCAGGAGATCTGGGCTTTGCCGCTGTTTGGAGATCGCAAGGCGTTTCCCGTGGTGCAAAGTCCACAATTTGACGTGGCCGGGCCTGCTCTTTCGCCGGACGGGAAATGGCTCGCGTATGTTTCGCACCAATCGGGATTGGAAGAGATTTACGTCGTGCCTTTCGGAACGGGGACTGGAAAGTGGGAGGTCACGAACAGCGGCGGTAGCGGCGCTACACGACCACGCTGGCGACGCGACGGCCGGGAGCTTTTCTTCCTTTCCTTGGATAATAAACTCATGTCCGCGGAAATCTCCGAACAAGGGACAAGCCTGGTTGTCGGCAAAGTCGCGCCGCTGTTCCAGACGAATTCTATGTACAGTGCTCATCTTCATTGGCCCTATGATGTGAGCGCCGATGGCAAGAAGTTCGTCGTGGCTACCCAGATTGCGCAGGGAACTTCTGGGCCGCTCACGCTCGTCGTCAACTGGCCGGCGCTGCTGAAAAACAGCGACAAGTGATGAGAAAGGCGACCGCCGCCGCGTGCAGGCTCGGAATGAGAATATCGTCGGCAGCGGCCCAAAAAAGGCGACGGCCTGAAAGCCGCCGCGACGATGGAAACAAAAGGCGCTCCGAAGAAAAATCGGAGCGCCTTTTTGTCTTGTGAGATGAATGAAATGTCAGTACATGCCGCCCATGCCGCCGCCAGGACCGCCGGGGCCACCAGCGCCCATGGCTTTCTTCTCGTCTTCCTTGATGTCGGCCACCAGAGCTTCAGTGGTGAGCATCATGGCCGCGATGGAAGCTGCGTTCTGCAGCGCCAGGCGAGTGACCTTGGCCGGGTCAATGACGCCAGCCTTCACCATGTCTCCGTATTCGCCAGTATCGGCGTTGAAGCCATAGTTGTCATTCTCGTTTTCGCGGACTTTGCCGACGACGACTGCGCCTTCTTCGCCGGCGTTGTGCGCGATTTGCCGCATAGGCTCTTCCAGGGCGCGCTTGACGATGTTGACGCCGATTTCCTCATCGCCAGTGACCTTGAGCTTCGCGAGCGCCGGAATGCAGCGCAGCAAAGCCGTGCCGCCGCCGGGAACGATGCCTTCCTCGACCGCAGCGCGAGTGGCGTGCAGGGCGTCTTCGATGCGAGCCTTCTTTTCCTTCAGCTCGATCTCAGTTGCCGCACCAGTCTTGATAACCGCGACGCCACCGACCAGCTTCGCCAATCGCTCGTCTAACTTCTCTTTGTCGTATTCCGAGGTCGTTTCGTCTCGCTGAACACGAATCTGCTTGACGCGGCCTTCGATTTCGCTGGGCTTGCCGGCGCCTTCGACGATGGTGGTGTTGTCCTTGTCGATGGTGATTTTCTTGGCGCGGCCGAGGTCTTCGACTTTGACGTTTTCGAGCTTGATGCCGAGGTCCTCGGTGATGGCGCGCCCGCCGGTGAGCGTGGCGATGTCTTCGAGCATGGCCTTGCGACGATCGCCAAAGCCCGGAGCCTTCACTGCAGCGCACTGCAGCGTGCCGCGGAGCTTATTGACGACGAGAGTCGCGAGCGCTTCGCCTTCGACGTCTTCCGCAATGATCAAGAGCGGCTTGCCCATCTTGGCGAACTGCTCGAGTAGGGGAAGCAGGTCCTTCATGGAGCTGATTTTCTTTTCATGAATGAGAATGCGGGCGTCTTCGAGCGCGCATTCCATGCGTTCCGGGTCGGTGACGAAATACGGGGAGAGATAGCCCCGGTCGAACTGCATTCCCTCGACCACCTCGAGCGTGGTTTCCATCGTCTTGGATTCTTCGGTTGTAATCACGCCATCCTTGCCGACTTTCTTCATGGCTTCGGCAATGATGTTCCCGATTTGCTTGTCGTTATTGGCGGAGATAGTGCCGACCTGGCCGATCATGTCGCCCTTGACGTCCTTGTGAAGCCTCTTGATTTCTTCGACCGCCACTGCGACGGCCTTCTCGATGCCGCGCTTAAGGGCCATCGGGCTTGCGCCAGCGGCGACCGTCTTCACGCCTTCGCGGAAGATGGCCTGCGCCAGAACAGTTGCGGTAGTGGTGCCGTCGCCGGCGACATCGGAAGTTTTCGAGGCGACTTCACGGACCATCTGCGCGCCCATGTTCTCGAGCCCATCGGGGAGCTCGATTTCCTTGGCCACGGTGACGCCGTCTTTGGTGATAATGGGAGAGCCGAACTTCTTTTCGATCACCGCATTGCGGCCCTTGGGGCCGAGGGTGATCTTCACGGCGTCAGCGAGAATGTTGACGCCACGGAGAATCGACTGGCGCGAATTCTCACCAGTCACAATTTGCTTTGCCATGAGAACTATTCCTCCTCAATTTCTTTCAATGCTTGCTACGCAAGCGGAATTGCCCGACAGATTGCTCCGTGCGGGGTGTTACTTTCTGCTGGTGGCTGCCTTGGCGGCTCCGCCAAGCTTTGCCAGGATTTCGTCTTCTTTAAGGATTAGGTATTCTTGATCGTCAATTTTGATTTCGTTGCCGCTATACTTGCCGAACAGGATGTGGTCGCCAACTTTAACGTCGAGCGGGATGAGTTCGCCCTTCTCTCGTTTTCCGCTGCCGACGGCGACGACTTCGCCTTCCTGGGGCTTTTCCTTGGCCGTGTCGGGAATGATGATGCCACCCTTTACGGTTTCTTTCTCTTCAAACCGCTTCACGATCACGCGATCATGGAGCGGGGTAATGTTCACCGCCATTTTTAGTGACCTCCAGTTCAGAGCTTTCGGGATTGTCGCGGGAAAAGTGCGGCGCGGAGCGTTTAGCACTCCCCGGCGACGAGTGCTAATATATCAGAATTGCCTGGCGTGTCAAGGAAGATAGTCGGACCAAGCGAAAATCGCAGCTGCGCGGAATGTATTTGTATCTTATTGTAATATATAGACATGCGAGGATCCAGAACATGGAATCACGGGAGCCAGTCGGCGTGTTCATTTTGGCGGGCGGGCGAAGCTCGCGAATGGGCCGCGAAAAGGGCCTGTTACCACTTGCGGGGAAGCCGCTGGTAGTGCATCTGGCGCGATTGGTCGAGTTCGCCGGCGATGCGCCCATTATCATTGGGCCGCCGGGGACGTATGGCGGGCTCGGCTTCCGGACGATTGCGGATGACCGTCACGCAATTGGCGCGGACGGGCCGCTTGTGGGAATTTGCACAGCGCTGCGCGCGGCGACACGCGGATGGAATTTGATTGTCGGATGCGATTTGCCGTTCCTGACGCGCGACTGGCTGGAGTTTCTGATTGCGCGCGCGCTCGATTCCCACGCTGACGTGGCGATTCCGCTGAACGAACGCGGCTACGAGCCGCTGTGCGCGATGTACCGTCAGCGATGTCACGAAAGGATTGCGGCGGCACTCGAACGCGGCGTGCGAAAAGTCACCGACGGGCTCACAGGACTGACCATGGCTGCCATTGCACCAGCGGAATGGAAAGCCTTTGACCCGCAAGGCCGGCTGTTCAAAAATGTGAACACGCCTGCGGATTATGAGGAAGCGCGCGTGGCGGCGGAAGAAACGGCGTGAGCGTTTGTCGCGTGAATGTTTGTCGCATGAATTGACCGGGACGAATGATTAGCAGATGAGCGAGCATTACATCGAGTTTCGCGACGTGTCGAAGGCCTTTGACGGCCAGGCGGTGCTGCGCAACGTCAATTTTTATATGGACCAGGGCGAGACGGCCGTGATTATGGGGCGCAGCGGCGTGGGAAAGTCGGTGTCGCTGAAATTGATCATGGGATTTTTGCAAGCGGACTCGGGACGGATTTTCGTGGCGGGCGAAGACATCACTGACTTCAGCGAAAAAGAGATGGTGCCCATTCGCCGGAAAGTGACCATGGTGTTTCAGGCGGGCGCGCTGTTCGATTCGCTGACCGTCGAGCAGAACGTCGCTTTTCCCATGCAGGCGCTCGGCAATGTGCCGCGCGATAGGATCGACAGCCGCGTGGCGGAGTTGCTGGAAATGCTGGAAGCGACGCAATTCGCCGACAAACTTCCGTCGGAATTGAGCACTGGCACGAAGCGCGCGGTGGCGATTGCCCGGGCGCTGGCGCAGGATCCGGAAGCGATTCTTTACGATGAGCCCACAACGATGGTGGATCCGCTGATGGCCGGACATACTGGCGACCTGATCCTGAAGCTAAAAGAAAAATTCCACAAAACCTCGATTGTGGTAACGCACGACACGCATCTGGCGCGAAAATTGGCGGACCGCATCATTTTTCTGCACCAAGGGCGCGTCACTTTTTTCGGCACCTGGGATGAATTCGAGAAATCAGAAGACGCGTTCATCCGCAACTTCCGATTGGAAGATGAGCTGATTCCCGCGCTGGACATCACCGTCGCAGGCGAGAGCGGATGAGCGCTCCGGCGGCGGCTGACCCCAAAAAGCAGCTTCGGCGCGTCCTCGGATTTTGGGACGTGCTGCTGTTCAACATCGCCACGGTGCTTGGCCCGCGATGGCTGGCGGCGGCGGGTTACAACGGAACATCGTCGATCAGCTTGTGGATTATCGCGGCAGTTCTGTTTTTCATTCCCAGCGCATTTGTGATCAACGAGCTTTCCTCGCGTTTTCCCGATGAGGGCGGGCTGTACGTGTGGTCTAAGGAGGCGTTCGGCGATTTTCACGGATTCGTGGCCGGGTGGACGTACTGGATTTACACCGTGTTTTATTTTCCGGGGCTGCTGCTGGCGAGCGCGTCCATGAGCGCATACGTCGGCGGCGCAGGGCACGAAGGGCTGGCGACGAATCGCGAATTTTTGGTGATTGGCTCGTTCGTGCTGCTGTTTGTCGCGGTTTTTCTGAACATTATCGGATTGAACATCGGGAAATGGCTGCAAAATGCTGGCGGCGTGCTGACTTATACGCCGCTGCTGATGCTGGTCGGAATCGCGGTGTGGGTTTGGGCGACGCACGGCACGGCGACGCATTTCACGCTGAAAAACATGCTGCCCGAGTGGAATCAGGCGACGGTGAATTTCTGGCCGCAGATGGTTTTTGCGTTCGCGGGATTTGAATTGGTCTCGGCGATGAGCGAGGAGGTGCGCAATCCGCGCAAGACTTTGCCGCGCGCAGTGTGGGGCGCGGGCGCGGCGGTGGCGTTCATTTACATTGCGGGGACGATTGCGGTGCTGGCGCTGATTCCGGCGCAGCAAGTGAATCCGCTGAGCGGCGTGTTTCAGGCGTTGACCTCGGGCTCGACGGTTTTGAAGATTGGCTTCGTGGGCGTGATAGCCGCGCTGCTAGTGAGCGTGGGAAACGCAGGCGGCGTCGGCTCGACCGTGGCGGGAATCGCGCGCGTGCCGTTTGTGGTGGGAATCGACCGCTATTTGCCGAAGGCGTTCGGCAAAATTCATCCGAAATGGCGCACGCCGTACATTTCGATACTGGTGCAGGCGGTGCTTTCGTGCATCATTTTGTTGCTGGCGCAGATTCAGGCGACGGCGGCGACCGCGTATCAGGTAGTGGTGGATGCGGCGGTGATTTTGTATTTCATTCCGTTTCTGTACATGTACGCAGCGGCCATCAAGCTGGCGTATCGCAAAGACCGGCGCAGCAGCGAGCACGTCGTGCTGATTCCGGGAGGCATTGTAGGCGCGTGGATCGCGGGCGGCCTGGGATTTTCGATTACCGCGCTGGGCATCGCGCTGTCGTTTATCCCCCCGGGCGAAGCGACCGACAAATTCAGTTTTCTGGCAAAGGTGATTGGCGGGACCGTCGGCACGGTGCTGGTCGGGCTGGCGCTTTACTGGCGCGGCGTGCGGCAAAAAGCGCGGGAGCTGCAAAACGCTAAAGCTTGAGTAAGATTAAGCGCAGAGCCGGAACGCGCGGAAAAATGTTTGCTTGACGGCGCGCGCCAAGGCGCGTAGGTTTCCCGCCATACAGGACCCGTTTCGTACATTTTTAACATTCCATGCTCCCGGCTTCTTATTTGTTGAAGCGCATTCCACTCGGAGGTGACAGATGGAACGTCCAACGGGGGTCACGATATTGGCGGTGCTGAGTTTTCTTGGTGCGGGTTTGTTGCTGCTAGGCGCGTGCGTGATGTTCCTGATGGGGGCAGCGGGATTGGCAGGAATGGCTGGCGGTCACGGAATAGGAGGGCCGTTGGCCGCTCTGGGAGCGTTTGCCGGCGTGGCGTGTCTGATTTTGGCCGTGCTTTACGTTGTGAATGGAGTGGGGCTTTTGAAATTGCGAGGCTGGGGTCGGCTGCTGACGATTATCCTCGTCGGACTCGGCGTCATTTTCGGAGTCCTGGGACTCTTCCGGCAACTCGTGGGGATGCACATCGTGCTGCTGGTGTGGCAACTGATCATTCTAGCGATAGATGTTTGGATTTTAGTGTACATGTTCAAGCCGCACGTGAAGGCGGCCTTCGGGCAAAGCGCGTAGCGGCGATCGCGCGACTCAGATGTGACCGCGGCGGAGAAAATTCCGCCGCGGTTTTTTTTGCGCTAGTGCACGGTGCGGGACTGAACGGTTTGCTTGGTGCTGAGTGAGAATCGCGCATCCGTTTCGCCGCCATCGAGAACCAGGCGCGCAACGTATTCGCCGAGTGCGGGGCCGTGCTTGAATCCGTGGCCGGAGCCGCCGCCGGCGAGCCACACGTTTTCGAAATCCGGATGGCGATCGATGAGGAAATCTCCGTTCGAGCTGTTTTCGTATTGGCAGACGCGCGATTCGATCACCGGAGCGTCGCGCAGGGCAGGGAACCGGCGGCGAAGATAATCGCGCACCAGCGGCAGTGTTTCGCCGGCAACGCGCTCGACCTTGTCGGGATCAACGGCAGGGCCGTGAACGTCGCTGGCAATTTTGAAGCCGCGGCCTTCGACGTCGGGAATGCCGTACATTTCGGCGGTGGTGTCGAGCCACGTAGGAAAATTTCCGACCGAGTAGCTTTTGTCTCCCGCGGGCACGCCGAAAAAATAAATTTCCTGGCGCGAAGGGAAGATGCGGCTGCCGAGGAGTTCCGGAAAAACTTTTGCTAGCCATGCGCCGCAGGCGAAGATGTAAGCGCCGGCGCGCAGAGATTCGCCGCTCCAGGTCGCCAGCGCGCCAACAGTACCGCAGCCCGTTGGAGCCTCCGCTTCGGCGACTTGATACGTTCCGCCGAGGCGCTGGAATTCCTCGACGATTTTTCGTACGCCACGACGCGCCATCAGCGCGCCGCTCCCCGGTTCGTAGATCGCTAATTCATCTTCAGTGCACGAAATTAGAGGAAAGCGCTTCTCGATTTCCGCGCGGGAAAGCTTTTTGTGCGGGACGCCAACTCTTGCGAGAGTGGCGAGCGTGTCAGTGGCGATTGGCGCGCTTTCGCAGGCGAACCACAGCACGCCGGTGCGATGAAAAATGCGCGCGCCAGTTTCTGCGTCGAATTTCTGCCACAGTTCGAGAGCGCGTTTGGACCAGCGCGTGTAAATTTCGTCAGCGCCATAGCCCATGCGAATGATGCGTGTCTCGCCGGAGGAGCTGGAGCGGCTGTTGCCGGCGCCGTAAGCGTCCACCAGCAAGACGCGCGCGCCGCGCTGCGCGAGAGTGTACGCCGTGCACGCGCCAAACACGCCTGCGCCGATGACCGCGACGTCGTACGTTGGGCCGTTCCTCATGGCGGGACTATCAAAAGCCCTGCTTGATTAATTGTTCGACGGTCAGCCGCTCCGGAACGGGATGCACGCCGCCTTTGAGCAAACTTTCGACGTACTTTGCCAGAATGTCGCATTCGAGATTCACCGCGTCGCCGACGGCGAGCTGGGGCATGTTCGTGTTCGCGTAAGTGTGCGGAATAATCGCGAATTCGGCGATGCCATCGAGCCAGCGCGCGACGGTGAGGCTGACGCCATCGACGGCGAGCGAGCCTTTTTCGGCGACGTAGCGGCGCAGATGCTCGGGTACGCGAACCGCAAGCCACCAATTTTCGCCCTCGGGAACCATGCGTTCGACGCGAGCAACGGCGTCGACGTGACCCTGCACGAAATGACCGCCGAGGCGCGCGCCAGCGGCGAGCGGCAATTCCAAATTGACAATGCGGCTGGCGGCGAGTTCGCCGAAACTAGTTTTGTCGAGCGTTTCGCGCGAAAGATCCGCGGCGAAAGACTTGCTATCGTGCTCGACGACAGTGAGGCAGCAGCCATTCACAGCGATGCTCGCGCCGATGGAGAGTTCGCGTGCGAGATTTTTCGCGGCACTGCCCTTGTCAGCATTAGCCAGGCTGATTTTCAGGCGAGCGCCTTCGCCGGTGCGCGCGAGGCTTTCGATTTTCCCGAGATGCTCAATGATTCCGGTAAACATCGTGAAAATATCCTTCGACAGCGAAGTCCGGGCCAAAACGACGCAAGGTGATGTTATTTAGCATGGGAATTTTGCCAATGGGCCGCGCGCGATGCCGCGCGACAGGAATTGTGACGCTGCCGAGCACGCGAGGAGCATAAAACAAGATCATTTTGTCGGCCAGATTTTCATCGAGCATGGCGCCATTGAGCGCGCTGCCTGCTTCGAGAACCACGCTCACGATTTCGCGGCGGCCAAGCTCGCGCAGAACTTCGCGCAAGTCCACGCGCCCGTTGCGCGCGCGCACGCGAACGATTTCTACGCCGCGCTTGCTCAACTGGCGCGCCTTCGCGGAAGTAGCGGGCTGCGTGGTTAAAAGGATCACGCTGTCGGTGAACGTCGCGGCCCCAGTTACAATTTTGCTGGCCAGCGGCATGCGCAACCGCGAATCCACGATAGCGCGTACCAGCGGGCGGCGGCGCGGCAAATTGGTGCGATCGGTCATGCGCGGATTATCGGCGAGCACAGTGCCGATGCCGGTGAGTAGCGCATCCGAGGCGTGGCGCAAGCGCTGCACCTCTTCGCGCGATTCCGGCGAAGTGATCCATGTGGTGCTGCCGCCACGTTTGCTGCGAGCGCCGCGCACGCCAGTCGCGGCGATTTGCCCATCAAGCGTGAGCGCAGTTTTCAAAGTGACGAACGGCGTTCCGGTGCGAATCCACTTCGCGAAGGCTTCATTCAGGCGGCGAGCATCTTCTTCGCGAATGCCGACGCTAACCTCGATTCCCGCGTTGCGCAGCGCGCGAAAGCCGCGGCCCGCCACTTTGGGATTCGGATCCTGCATCGCGGCGACCACGCGCTTGATTCCCGCTTCGATGATGGCCTGCGTGCAGGGGCCAGTCCGTCCAGCGTGGCAACACGGCTCAAGATTCAAGTAAAGCGTGCTGCCGCGCGCATCGCCGCCCGCTTTTTCGAGCGCGATGATTTCCGCGTGTTTCAGTCCGGCGTAAGTATGAAAACCTTCGCCCACGCTCTGGTCATTTTTTACGAGGATGGCCCCAACCATCGGATTGGGATGAGTTTGCGCGATGCCGCGATGCGCCAGCAAAATCGCGCGCGCCATCCAGGCATCGTCGATGCTGCGCTGCGAATTGTCGGGCAAATGTGAGTTGTTCAAGTTCAATCGAAGAGCGAGTTGACGTACGTTTGCGCGTCAAACGGAACGAGATCGTCCATCTGCTCGCCGGTGCCAACAAAACGAATGGGCAGGCCCAGTTCGCGCGAAATGGCGACCACGATGCCGCCCTTGGCGGTGCCGTCGAGCTTGGTCAACACAATTCCGGTGACGCCAGCATGGCCGGTGAATTCGCGCGCCTGCGCCAGGCCGTTCTGACCGGTGGTCGCGTCCATCACCAACAGAACATCATGCGGCGCGCCGGGAATAATTTTGGCGGCAGTGCGCTTCATTTTTTCGAGCTCGGCCATTAAATTGGATTTGGTGTGGAGGCGGCCGGCGGTATCGACGATGACGGCGTCAACGTGTTTGGCGCGCGCGGCGGAAAGGCCGTCGAAAACAACGGCGGCGGGATCCGCACCTGCTTTTTGTTTGACCAGTTCCGCGCCGGAGCGTTTGGCCCACACGTCGAGCTGTTCGATGGCCGCAGCGCGAAAAGTGTCCGCGGCGCAGAGAACGACGGAGCGGCCTTCGCTGCGCAGGCGATTGGCGAGCTTGCCGATGGTGGTGGTTTTGCCGGTACCGTTCACGCCTACGATAAAAATCACGCGCGGATCCGTGTTTGATGAGGACGAAGCGGCGGCAGCAGCGGCTGACGAGGCAGCTTCGCGATTGCCGTTAGTCTGCACCGGGGTTGGCGCGACGGAAAGAATCTGCACCAGCTGATTTTTCAGTTCCTGCTTGAGCGCGGCGGGCGCGTCGAGTTTTTGTTCGGTGACTTTGCGGCGAAGCGCGGCGAGCACTTCTTTAGTGGTGCTCACGCCAATGTCCGCGGACAAAAGCGCGTTTTCCAGTTGCGTGAGCAGCGTGGGATCAACGGGCCGGTCGCCCGTGAGCAATTGCTCGAAGCGCGCAGAGAGCTCCGTGCGCGTCTTGCTGACGGAATTCTTCACGCGTTCGAGGAACGTCGCGTTTTTCTCGGGCGGTCCGAAAAGAGTGATCATTGTGTTTCGCGCAGCGCAAGGCATGCTCCGGACATCGTAATTTCAATGCCGTCGCTGCAACAATGTTCATTCTAGCAGAGGACGCGGACGGAAGCTCACACGCAGGGCGAAGCGGCGAGTAGAATTGGAGCGAAAGGAGGAATTTATGGCCAAGTTCGACAGGATTGGCGTTGCAGTTGTGCTGCTCGTCTTTGTTGGCGCGAGCCCGGGCGCGAATGCGTTCGCCGAAAAACGGCCCCGCGCGGAAGGACTTAGCCTTCGCCAGGCGGCGCCGGCGTCGTCCGCATCCGCCGAATCCGGCGTGCCATCTATACAGCGCGCGCAGCAGGCAATTATTCGGCTGGAGCACCGTTGGCTGAACAATGAATACAATCCTGCGGCGCTCAACGAAATCCTGGCGGACGATTTTGTTCACGTGGTCCCGGAAGGGATGATTTCAAAACAGGAACACATTGCATTCGTGCGCACGCACGCGCAGCCACATTTGGCTGAGCACAAGTTCAACAAGCTCGAGGTGCGCGTCTACGGAAATGTGGCGATTGCCAATGGAATTGTTGCCGCTGCGCCGGCGGGCGGAGGCGCCCCGCAGAAGACGCTCTTCACCGATGTCTTTGCATTTCGCAAAGGCCGCTGGCAGGCGGTGAACGCGCAGGAGACGCCTGAGCTCGGCAAAAAATAAGCGCGGCCCTCCGTTATTCATGACGGAGTGCAGTCAGAGGGTCCACGGATGCGGCGCGTCGCGCGGGAATATAGCTCGCAAACAGAGCGCACGTTACGAGCACGGTGGCGACGGCAGCCAGCGTCGAAACGTCCCAGGTGCGCACGCCGAATAGAAGGCTGCGCATGAACATTCCGGCGGCAATCGAGCCGGAAACTCCGATGATGAGTCCCATGAACGTCAACCACCCGGCTTCCTTCAAAATGAGCTGGTAGACAGAGGCGCGCGTTGCGCCCAGCGCCATGCGGATGCCGATTTCATGCGTGCGCTGACTTACGGAGTAGGCAACGACTCCGTACAGTCCGACGGTGCTCAGCAGCAGAGCAAGCGCGGCGAAGGCTCCCGCGAGCCATGCCATAACGCGATGCCAGTAGGCGGCGCGGGAGTCCTGGATAAGCTCAGACATGGTCGCGCCGCCATCGGTCGAGATTTCAGGATCAATTTTGTGGATGGCGGCGACCAGCGACGGAAACACAGACGCAGCCCGTTGCGATGTGCGAACGACGATGCTATTGCCATCGGGCCATTGCTCATAAGGCGTATAGATGACCGGCGTTGCTTTTGAATCTAGCGCGTACTCTTTGATGTCCGCGATGACGCCCACAATCTGTATCGGAGGTTGCGATGCCTCTTGTGTTATGTCATGCGCATGATAGAAAAATTGCTTGCCGAGCGGATTTTCGCTTGCAAAATACCGCCGTGCCAAAGTCTGATTAATAATGCCGACGAGAGGCGCATTGGCGTTGTCATTCTCGTTGAAATATCGTCCTTTCAATAGCGTGGCTTTCAGCACAGACAGATATCCCGGGCTGACCACTTGATGCCCTACTTCGTTATTTACGCCGAGACTTGGCCGGCCAACAAATCCGATCTGCGTGGAGCCTGGCCCGCTCATAGGCAAGTCCCTCGCCATACCGACGCCAATAACTCCGGGCAACCTCTGTAGGCGGCTTAGGATTTCTCTGTGCAACGCGATTCGCTGTGCGCTCGTTGAATACTTGGACTCCGGCGCTCCAATCCCAAGCGTGGCTAAATGAGCCGGGACAAATCCGAGATCCACATGCAGCAGCTTGTACAGGCTTTTGCCAAGGAGTCCTGCGCCGGCCAGCAGCGCCATGGTCGTAGCGAGTTCCAACACAACCAGTCTCGCGCCGAGATGGCGCCAGCCTGTTCCACCACTGCTGTGACCCTCGGCCAAGCCGGCGCGCAGGTTGGCAAATGGAAGCCGCAGGGCTGGCGCCATTGCAAACAACGCACAAGCAATCAGCACGAGCGCGGACGCGAATGCGATTACATGCCAATTCCAAAAAGCGCCGCGGAGATAGGGCATGCCGTCCAGCATGTCAGTCGGGATCACTTTGAGGAGCAACTGCCGTGCAAATGCTGCGGCGAACAGGCCTGATGCGCCGCTTACGGCCACAACAACGATTCCCTCGGTGATGAACTGCTGCATCAGGCGTCCGCGACCGGCGCCAAGCACACCGCGCACCGCAAATTCGCGACGACGCTTTTCCGAGCGAGCCAAGAGAAGACCGGCCACATTGACGTAGGCAATCAGCAGCAGCAGAGCTACGCCGACGAGCAGCGCAAGCAAAATTGGCTGGACGTCGCCGAGGATCCACTGGCTTAAAGGGGCGGTATTGCCGCCGCGCTTTCCGTCAGGGTCAGGATGTTCCTTGGCTTCCCACGCGGCAATGGCGCGCACATTCGCCAGCGCCTCCTGAACGCTGACGCCGTCCTTCAGCCGCGCAATGACGCCCATCGCCATGCATCCGCGACTCGAGAAGCAGGGATCGCCGGCGTTTGGATGAAGCGTGGTCCAGAAGTCAGTGGCGCCGGTTGGCGCAAACTGGAAGCTGTGCGGCAAAACTCCGATAATCGTGTAAGTTTCTCTCTTTGACGTTAGCTCGACTGTTTTCCCGAGAACATCCGTCCTGCCGCCGAACCACTTCCGCCAAGCGGCATAACTCAAAACCACCGTTGACGGCGCCGCTTGCAAATCCTCATCGGCAAGATTCGCGGCGAAATCGCTTCCCAGAATCGGCGTGACGCCCAGCATCCGAAAGAAATCGCTGGTCACGCCGGTTGCCTCGACCACATGTTGGCCTTCGGCATCCGTGAAAAGCAAATCGCCGCCATCCGTATAGGCAGCAATCGAGGAAAAGACGCGATTGGCGCGTATCAGGTCAAGGTAATCGGGATAGGAATAGCCTGCGTGCTGGCTGCCGAGCTGCGTGGTCTTAAAGACTCCCATAAGCCGCGAAAGGTCAGGGTAGGGCAATGGCCGGATCAACGCCGAATCCACGAATCCGAAAATTGCTACAGTGGCGGCTATGCCGAGCGCAAGCGTCAATATCGTCGCAATGGCGAATCCGGGTGACTTTCGCAAACCTCGCCAGCTGTAGCGCAGATCTAGTAGCACACCGGCCATGGGCGACCTCTCGGACACTTCTATCGCTTTCCCGATGTCGCGGCAAGCTCTGGATTTGAGGCGATTACAAAATAGGACTGTACACTGTTGAAAGGAGATTATTCCATGTCGATATTAGGAGTTACGGTTTACGCCAGCCGAAGGAAAGCGGCAGTTAGACTTCGACTTCAACTTCGCGGAGAGTGGCGCTGAGTTTCAGCTTGCCCACTTCGACGGCGTGCTCGATGGCGCGGACAACATCCACATCGAATTTCTCGCCGGCAAGCTGCTTGATGCGGTCCATCGCGTATTCCAGGTCCATCGCGGATTGGTACGGCCGGTTGGTGGTGATGGCGTCGAAAGTGTCGGCCACGGCGATAATACGCGCCATCATGGGAATGTCTTCGCCCGCCAGTCCGTAAGGATAGCCGCCGCCGTCCATGCGTTCGTGATGCAGCTCGATTCCCGGCAGCATTTCCTTCAATTGCGCGACAGGACGCATGATGTTCGCTCCCTTCACGGGATGCTGCTTCATCAACGCAAATTCTTCCTCGGTCAATTTTCCCGGCTTTTTCAGGACGTGATCGTCCACGCCAATTTTTCCGACGTCGTGAAGCAGCGCGGAGATGCGCAGCTTGTCGAGTTCCTCGGCGGCGAGGCCAAGCTCGTGGCCGATAATCAGCGAATATTTGGCGACGCGCCCGGAATGGCCGCGCGTGTAAGGATCCTTTTCGTCGATGGCCGCGGCGAGCATGCGAATCGAGCCCATGAAAAGCTCGCGATTCTCGGTCGCCGCGAGTTGCAGGCGGTCGACGTACTTCTCGATGTCGCCGGCCATGGTGTTGAAAGTTTCGGCAAGCTCGCTAATTTCCGCGGCGCCGTGCACTTCGGCGCGCTGGTGGAATTCGGCGCGGGCGATGGCGCGCGTCGAGTGCACCAGGCCTTGAATGGGCCGCGTGATTCCGATAGCGGAAAGGTAGCCGACCAATAAAGCGATTAGCGTGACGGCGATGACGAAGCGCATCGCTTGCGTGTTCAATTCCTGAACGCCGGCGTCAACGCGCGCCTTGGCCAGACCTCGCTGCGCGACAACGGCCCAATGCAATTCCGGAATGGTGCTGTAAGTGCCGATCATTTCGACGGGCTTCTTGTTTTCGGTCAGCGTGAACTGAGTGGTTTCGGTAACGTGCAACTCCTGGTGAATTTTCTGGAACTGCGCCACGATAGGATTAGCGCTCAAATCGCGTCCCGGAACCATATCCATAGTATCCGGATAAACGACCACGCGGCCTTCGCCATCCACGACGAACACAGTGCAGTCACGCACGCTGGCGTCTTTGAGCCACGCCACCACGCGGTCGAGCGAAACCACCGCTCCAATCATGCCGGTGAAATGCCCATCAAACATCAGCGGCACAGACATCACCATAGCCGGGCGATTTTGGCGGCCCAGCGCGAAAGCTTCGCTAACCCATGTGCTGCCCTGCACGCTGGCAGTGAACGCGTGTTTCAGAGCCGCGTCAACAAAGGGATCCTGGTCGGCGCGAACGCTTCCGGCCTGTTCGCCCTTGGCGTCCTGACCAATTGCGGTGACGTAGAGAATGTCAGGATTGGCCTCGGCGACGTTTTGCAGCATGCGGCTGAGTTGCGGCGCGTGGGCGGGATCGCTGACGTTTTGAATCCAGCCAGTCAGGGCCAGCAATTGCCTCTGGCTTTGTAACTGTTCGTTTAGATTGGATTCGAATTGAACAATTTCAGAGGCGAGCGAGTGGGTGATCTCTGATTGCTGTACGCGCTCGGTATCCTGCAGCTTCTCCTCGCTCAACGACAACACTTCCTGGTGGTAAAGCCAGAGGGGAAGGGTGCTCGTGAAAAGGAGCGCTCCCAGTACGATCCAGAGAATGCGCACACGATGGCTTCTCGGCGATTTTTGTGCCGTTTCGGTCACACTTTTGCTCGCGTTGGAATGCTAGGCGAATCCCGCGCCGGAGGACAACTGGCCGAAAGTACTATGTGTGTCCGGAACAGCAACTTAGGGATCCAGGGGGCCGGTCAACTGGCGCGGTCGGATTCGGATTTCAGCCGGCGCTCCATCAGTTCGCGGAGAGCGTCTTTTGGCGCGCGATTTTCGTAGAGTACGGCGAACATCTGCTCGGTTATGGGCATTTCGACGCCGGTCTTGTGCGCGAGAGAGCGCGCCGCTGCGGTGGTGCTCACGCCTTCAGCGACCATGCGCATCGCGCCCAGAATTTCCGGCAATTTTTTGCCGCGGCCTAATTCGCATCCGACGAAGCGGTTGCGGCTCAGTTCGCCGGTGCAGGTGAGAACTAAATCGCCTAGTCCGGCCAACCCCGCAAGCGTTTCGCGGCGCGCGCCTAGCGCCGTTCCCAGGCGCGTCATTTCCACCAGGCCGCGCGTGATCAGCGCTGCGATGGTGTTGTGGCCCAGGCCCAGACCTTCGGCCACTCCTGCGGCAATGGCAATAATATTTTTGAGCGCGCCGCCGAGTTCGACGCCGATCACGTCGTCATTGGTGTAGAGGCGCAGCGTAGGGCCGGAGAATTCCCGCTGCACTTCTTTGGCGGTGTTGCGATCGGTCGAAGCGACCACGATTGCCGTGGGATCGCCGCGCGCCACTTCTTTTGCGAACGATGGACCGGAAATGACCGCCAGCCGCGGCGCGGAATTCGGCGCAAATTTCGGCGCGATAACTTGCTGCATCACTTCGCTGGCCCGCAGAAGCGATTCGGCCTCGAGGCCTTTCGTAGCGCTGGCAAAACGCATCGCCGGGCGCAGAAAAGGCAGCATCGCGGAATACATCGCGCGCGCGTGCGCCGACGGCATCGCGCCAATCACGGTGGTGGCGCCGTCGAGCGCGTTCGCAAGTTCGCAGGTGGCTTCCACCTGCTCGGGCACTTTGAAGCCGGGGAGAAAAGCGGGGTTCTCGCGCGCGTTTTGCAGAGATTCGAAGACGTCGTTTTCGCGGACCCACAATGAAATTTGACGGGACTTGCGTTCGCGCGCCAGAACAATCGCGAGCGCCGTGCCCCATCCTCCTGCGCCGATGATGGCTATTTTTTCCATGCAAACCTGGGTCTGCGATTAGGCCTTTGAATCGAATGAATTATACGAATTCATACGATTCGAATCGTACAGTCAATACGATTTTGACGCGATTTCAACGGCACATTCATGCAAGACCTACTCGCGGTCGGTGAAGCGCCGTTCGGTGCCGGCAATCAAGCGGCCGATATTCGCGCGATGCTTGAAAATAATGAGCACGGCGATCAGCGCGCTTCCGGCGGAGACGCTCAGCGGCGGCGCATGACCGGGCGCGTAAAATCCCCACACCAGAAAAGGCAAAGCCACCGCTGCCGCGACGGACGCGAGCGATACGTATCTCCAGAACGCCAGCACGACAAGCCAAAGCGCCACGGCGGCGGCCATGGCTTGCCAGGTGATCGGCAAAAAAACGCCCAAGCCGGTGGCCACGCCCTTCCCGCCGCGAAACTTCAACCAGCAGGAAAACATGTGGCCCATGACGGCCGCGACCGCCGCAATCATAGTCCAGCGAACGTCCGCGTGGAACCAGCGCAGCGCCAGCCATACGGCGAGATAGCCTTTGGCTCCGTCGAGCAGAAACGTCACAAAGCCTGGGAGTCTTCCTGCGACGCGGGCGACATTCGTTGCGCCAATATTTCCGCTGCCCGATGAGCGCACGTCACCGCCGCCCGCCAGCTTCACGATCAAGTAGCCGAACGGGATTGAGCCAAGAAAATATGCGATTACGGGTATCAGCCAGAGCGATTTCACGCGCGATAGTCTCTCATGACTTTCATGAGTCTCATTCAGCGAAAGAGTGGGTTGCGAGCTTGGTGTAAATGGCTCCGGTGGACTTTAGCACACTCTGATAGAGGTGGAACTCGGTGGCGCGCGCGCCGCCGAAGTCGCGTGAAGTGAGCGATAAAAGTATTTTCCGCATCTCGGCGACGCCTTCGTTGCTTTTGAATCGCGCCAGCGTCAAATGCGGCGTGTAGGCGCGCTCTTCTTTCGGAATTTTTAACGGCTCGAGCTGCGTTTCGATTTCGCCGGCAAGCGCGACGAGTTCTGCGCCAGCCTCGATTCCTACGTAGAATACGCGCGGGCGCTTCTCGTTGGGGAAAAATCCGAAATTGCGAAAGGCGATGGGAATCGCGTTTCTGCGCGGGACGTTTGCGAGGCGCTGCTGGACTTCGGCGAGCTTTGCGTCTTCGAGCCAGCCGATGAATTTCAGCGTGATGTGGATGCCTTCTGGGTGCACCCAGCGCGCGCCGCGGCCTACGGGCGCCAGTTGCGCGGCTAAATCGCGCAGGCGCTCGCGCGTTTCCTCCGGAATGTCCAGCGCGACGAAGAGCCTCATGCGTTAGTGGGTCTCCAGCTTATTGTTCGCAGCGCAATTCAATGCATTAGTTTAGTGTAAAACTTCGCACCATTCTGGCCAAAAAGCTGGAACGGCGGGCGCATCCCAACTCATCGGAAGGTTTCGACGTATGTGACATGTTGGTTGGGGTAAGATTGGGCCACTTTGCCTTTTGGCTAAAGGACGGGAGGCCGAATGGACACCCTTCTTCAAGACTTCCGATACGGGTTGAGGATGCTGGCGAAGGCGCCGGGATTCACGGCGGTGGCGATGCTGACGCTTGCGCTGGGAATTGGCGCTTCGACCGTTGGATTTAGCGTCTTCTATAATCTCCTCTTCAACGCATTCGCCGCAAAAAATGCGAGCCGATTGGCTGTGCCCGTGGTGCAGGACGCGCAGGGAAGCCTAGATCCTCTACGGTGCAGTGTGGCGGATTTGGATCTCGTCCGCCGGGAAAATCAGACGTTTGAAAACATCATTGGTTACGTGCCCGTTGGTATGGTGCCATTCAATGATGGTTCGCAGAATTTTCAGCTTTACGACACGCGAGTAACGTCAGACGCTTTCGAATTTTACGGAGTACCGGCGCTGCTGGGGCGGGGCATTGAGCCACGGGATGGAAAGCCGGGAGCGCCTGCCGTCTTTGTGATGAGTTACAAGACTTGGCAGGGCAGTTTCAACGGCGACCCGAAAGTTCTGGGAAAGAGCTATATCGTCGATGAAGAGCCGAGAACATTTGTAGGCGTGATGCCTCCGCGGTTCCAAGCGTTCGGTCCGCTGGCGCAAATTTGGATTCCGCTCACGTGGATGCAAGTGGCTTCTGCGTCTGACGGGCAGCCTGAACTGACTTTGCTTGGACGGCTAAAGCCGGGCGTGAATTTGCAGACGGCATCGTCGAACTTCGATGTCATCGCGAAAAGCTTGGCGGCGCTTCATCCGAACGATTTTTCGCCCCACTTCACAGCACGCGTGGAATCAGCTGACGATTTTCTATTGGGATTTCACGCCGGCGGCGCGATGCTTTTTTCGGACACGAAACACTTGATCTACGATCTACTCGGTGCGGTAGCGATTCTGTTGCTGATCGCTTGCAGCAACGTGGCGAATCTCTTGCTGGCTCGGGCGACATCACGAGAGAAAGAAATTGTGGTGCGAGCAGCTCTAGGCGCGACGCGCCGACGGCTAATTCGGCAACTGCTGGTGGAGAGCATGCTGGTAGCGGTGAGCGCGTGCGTGGTGGGATGCGCGTTGGCATGGATCAGCATGAAAGTCGTGGCGGTTGTTCTTCCAGCGCTCGGCCACAACGGTTCGTATTGGTCAGACATTGGATCGGAGGTCGAAATCGGACTCGATATGCCCGTGCTGGCATTCGCGATGGCAACCGCGCTGATTACTGCGGTGCTCTGTGGTTTGGCGCCGGCACTTCATGCGACGCGGGCCGATCTGCAACCGAATCTCTCAGGCAGCGGCAAAGGCGGAAGCGCAGCGGTGAGTCGCGGTGCATTTCGCGGAGCGCTAGTGATCGGCGAAGTGGCACTGTCGATCATTCTGTTAGTGGGCGCGGGCCTAATGATGCGCACTCTTTTTGCTCTGACCCGTGTGGACCTGGGATTCAATCCGAAGAACGTTTTGCTGTTGCTGTTTGAGCCAACGCTTGGACACGATCAAGGGGTGGATCGCCACGCGGCTGATTCGAAACAGGGAATCGCGACGCTGCACCAGATTGCCGACCGCCTGAAGGTGTTACCTGGCGTGTCGGATATTTCTCTGCAAGATGGGATTCCCGGATACGGGCCAGGAGCTGGCCCGCAAGTCACTGTGCCAGGGAGTGGGTACTCAGAGGAAGCGGGAGTCTTGAGTTGCGACGAGAATTTCTCGGAAGTTCTTGAATTGCGGCTCATCGATGGCAGATGGTTGTCGCGAGGTGAAGTACATGCTGCGCGGCACGTCGTAGTCATCAATCAGAAGCTAGCGCGTGACTTTTTTGGTGAAAAGAATCCCGTCGGGCAGCAATTGACGGTGAAAAGATTTCAGGGCATTTCCGGCGTGGCACAGGACACGGATTTTCAGATTGTAGGCGTCGCGGACAACATGAAAAGCAGCCCGGAGCTGCCCGCGATGCCGATGGTGTTTGTTCCCGTAACTGTGGGGAGAGGATTCATTCTGCTGCTGAAAACTGATGTGGCACCGGCTTCGCTGGTGCAAGCTGTTCAGCAGCAGGTGTGGATGGTGAATCCCAATGAGATCATCGTGTTTGCCAAGCCACTCACGGGCTTCTTGCATGAGCTTACTTACGCTACGCCAGAGTTCGCGGTGACAATGTTCGCGCCGCTCGGGAGCATTGCGTTGTTGCTAGTGATTGCCGGCGTGTTCAGCGTAATGGCGTATACAGTATCGTTGCGGACGCATGAAATTGGGATACGGATGGCGCTTGGAGCGCAACAGGGCAACATTTTGAGGATGGTGCTGCTGCGTGGGCTGAGGTTGGTCGCGACGGGGATTGTTGTGGGCGTGGCAGCGAGTTTGGAGCTGACGAGATTTATCGCGAGCCAGATTTGGGGCATTTCGGCGACGGATCCGGAGACGTTTGCAGGCGTGATAATTTTGCTGACGCTGGTGGCGCTGGCGGCTTGCTGGATACCGGCGCGGAGAGCCATGCGGATTGAGCCAATGGAAGCGCTAAGGCATGAATAGTCCTTCGCACAGATGACTGAGTGCGACGAAGAGCCTCATGCGCTATGCCTTGGCCGATGCGGGGCGCAGGAAGTAGCGGCGGACCATGTCCAGGGCGGCTTGCGCGGCCTGGAGGCGGATGCGGTCGCGTTCGCCGGGGAAGCGGAAGGCGCGCTCTTTTTCGTTTTGGCCATCTTTCTGTTGCTCAGTGGCGATGGCGATGTGCACCAGGCCAACCGGTTTTTCGGCGGTGCCGCCGCCGGGGCCGGCGATTCCCGTGACGCCGACGCCGAGCGTGGCATTCGTTTGACGGCGAATCCCGCGCGCCATGGCCAGCGCGACTTCCGCGCTGACTGCGCCCTTCGCGGCAATCAATTCCTGCGGCACATCGGCCCACGCGGACTTCAATTCGTTGCTGTAGGAAACCACTCCGCCGAGAAAATACGACGAGCTGCCCGGCACGTTGGTGAGGCGCGCGGCGAGCAAGCCTCCGGTGCAACTTTCCGCGACGGCGATGGTCGCGCGATGCTCCTGCAATTCGCGCGCGACGACGGATTCGAGCGTTTCGCCGGACGTGGTGTACAAATTTTCGCCGAGCGCCACACGGAAAAGTTCGGTCATTTCGTCGAGGAGCTTGATGGCCGCCGCTTCATCTTCCGACCAGACGCGCGGATGCAATTCAATTTCTCCGGCGACGGCGAGAATGGTGGTTTCGGTGCCGGGATATTGCGCATATATGGGCGAAACGCGCTGCTCGACTTCCGATTCCGGCAAGCCGGCGATGCGCAATTCGCGCGTGTACAGGCGCACGTTTCCGCCGCGACGCGACAGGCGCGGCTTCACTTCATTGACGAACATGGGCTGCAATTCGCGCGGGGGGCCGGGCAGCAGCACGATGATGTTTCCTTTGTGCGGAATCCACAGGCCGGGAGCGGTGCCGCGTTCGTTGACGAGAATCTCCGCGCCCTCGGGAACCATCGCCTGGCGCACGTTCACATCCGGCATGGTGCGGCCGAAGCTGCGAAAGCGTTCCTGAATGCCGCGCAGGACGTGATCGTTGCGCACTAATTTTCGGTGAAGCAAATCCGCGACGATTTCGCGCGTGCGATCGTCGCTAGTCGGGCCGAGGCCGCCGCAGGAAACCACGACGCCGACGCGTTGCAGTGCGCCGGAAAAAACTTCGCGCAAATCGCCGTCGTTGTCGCCGACGACGTGCTTGCGGCGCACTTGAAAGCCGAGGCGATTCAACTCCGAGGTGAGGAAAAGGGAATTGGTGTCGAGGCGGTAGGGCGTGAGCAGCTCGGAGCCGACCGCGATGATCTCAGCGAACGACATCGCCAATGTTGTAACCGAAGCGCCGTGCGCGCCGCAAGGGGTACATCGCGCAATTCGCGAATGGCGTCGCGGCCATTTTGATCGCTATTCTTCGCGGAGGGCGAGGAGGGCGTTGATACGCGTCGCGCGCATCACAGGAATCCACGATGCGAGGAGCGCCAGCGCGAAAAATCCGAGGAGGGTGGCGGCGACCGTCCAGCCATCGAGCGGCGAAATGCCGAAGAGGAATGATTGCGTGGCGCGGATCGCAAGGAACGAGAAAATCGCGCCGGGGATCAACCCGCCGAGCGCGATGTACAAACTGTGGCGCGCGACGAGCGAGCGCACGCTGCGCGGCGACGCGCCCAGCGCCATGCGAATGGCGATTTCGCGGCGGCGCAATTCCACCAGATGCGCCAGCGTGCCGTAAAGGCCCAGCATGGCCAGCAGCACGCCCGTAAACGCGAAGCTGTTCAGCAGCCACGCGACAAAGCGGCGCAATTTCACGGAATCGAGTATCCGCGCGGGCATGGTTTCCACGTCGAATAGCGCAATGCTCGGGTCCATGCTGTGCAGCGCATCGCGCACGCCGGAAGTGATGTCCACATTTCCAGCGGTTCGAGCCACGAGGAACATGCCTCCGTAGCAGTCGGGAAAGTACATTTCGGGCTGGTGCGCTTCGCCAAGATTATGGTTGATAACGTCGCCCACGACCCCGACAATGCGGTTCTTTCCATTATAGGAGATGAGTTGATTTAGAGCGTCCTCGCCGGACAGGTATTTTCGAACGAATGCTTGGTTGACAATCGCTTCGAAGCGCCCCTTGTGAATATCAAAGTCATCTTCAGTGAAGGTGCGGCCCCTGAACAGCGGAATTTTCATGGTTTGAAAATAGCCGGGCAGTACGACGTTCACGCGCGCAGAGACGCGGACCGGCGGCTTTGACTGACTTCGCAACTCGAACTCCACCCTACTTCCTCCGCTACTGCTAAACGGCAGTTCGTTCACGGCCGATGCGGATTCGACACTCGGCAATGCAGAAATGCGCGTCACTAGTTCTTTGAAGAAGGGAAGAGGAAGTTGCGACCCGCTGTGGTAGAGCGGGCGAGGCAGTTGCACACTTGCCGTCCAGACGTGGTCCGGCGAAAATCCGGGCGGAACTTCCAGCAGCTTTACGAAGCTGCGGCTGAGCGCGGTCGCAGTGAAAAGTAGGGCCATGGCGATGCCGATTTGCCCGGCGACGAGAACGCGCCGCCATGCACTTTCCCGTCCCGATGCGCGCTGGCTGCTGGCGCGCAGCTCCTGATCGATTTGCAAGCGCGAAACGGACAAAACCGGCAGAACACCTGCGAGGATCGTCCCAAGGATGCACAGCGCCGCGCAGAAAACGAAAGTCCACGGCTCGATGCTCGTGCGATGCAGCGGGCCGAACCGATTGCTCGCGTCCACAAGGAAGAGCGCCAGCAAAATTCCTGCGCTGCAGCCGGTCACGACCAGTAAGCCAGTTTCCGCTAGAATTTGCCGCACCAGTCGCGTGCGGCTCGCGCCCAGCGCCGAGCGCACCGCCCATTCGCCGCGTCGCACGCTGGCGCGCACCAGCAGCAGCACGGAAACGTTGATGCAGGCAATGAGCAGTACGCAAAAAAACCGCGCCAAACGCCAGCAGGAGCCATCCGCGAATGGCCTTGGTCTGCTGCTCGACGACCGGCACGCAGGAGAAGTGCCAGCCGCTCTTTGCCGGGTAATCGTCCGGATAGGCAGCGGCGAATCTGCGGCTGATGCCCGCGAGTGCGGCGTTGGCACGCCGTGGAGTTAGCCCTGGAGCGACACGCGCAATCATGCGCAGCCATTTGCCGCCGCGCGCATCAGGCGCAAAATACCGAGCGGGCAGCGCGAGCGGTACCCACATCTGCGTGGCGGGATAGGGGAAATTGAAATCCGCTGGCATCACTCCAATGATCTGGTAAGACGCGCCATCGAGAGTGATGGAACGGCCAAGCACGTTGCGGTCCGCGCCAAATGCGCTGCGCCACAACTCGTCGCTGAGAATCACCACTTTCGCGGCGCCGTAGTGATCTTCTTCTGGAATGAACGCGCGGCCCAGCTCCGGGGGAATCCCCAGCATTGTAAAGAGCGTCGCCGAGGCGTTCACCGCGTCTACATGCTGCGCGGCGCCTGCGCCGGTCATGGTGAAGTCGTTGAAATAGTAGGCGGCGGTCGCGCTGAAAATTTCGTGATGCGTGCTGAGGTCGGCAAAATCCGGAGCTGATTCCTCCGTCTCGGCAAGTTGCGATTGCGGAAATTCGTTGTGGACGTAAACCAGTTGCGAGGCGTCGCGGTAGGGAAGCGGCTTCAGAATCGCATCATACAATATGGCGAAGACCGCGACAGTCGATCCGATGCCAATGGCCAAAACGGCGGCGCAGATGATCGTGAGCGATAAATGTTTGCGCGCCTGCCGCAGCGCGTAACGCACATCGCCTGAAAAATCCGCAAGCAATTCGCGCATGCTCGCCTCCCAACGGAAACGATCGGGACATTTGGCAGTATAGGCGTGTTATCGAGAAAATGGCTATGAATTACGCTGATGGATTTTGCAGGCGGCAAAACGGCCGCGAAAATTGGGCGTCACGCGGGGAGCACGGCGCCTTCGATGCTCCAGTCGAGCGAATAGAGCGCGCCGGACGGCTGCGGGTTGCAGGTCGCAACGTAGGCGTGCCCGTTAGGCTCGATCACCATGCCCACAATATTATTGCCGCTCAACGCGAGTTCTGCTTGACCATCCGGCGTGATGCGCACCACTCCGCGTTTGCCCGCGCAGGAAGCCGCCACGTACAAATTTCCCGCGCGGTCGAAGGCCATTCCCTGCGGCCGGCCCAGCCCTTTGTAGAAAACTTCGACTTCGCCTGCCGGCGTGATGCGGTAAACGCGGTCGAAGCTCGACGTGGTTGGTCCGGTGACGTACAAATCGCCGTTAGGATGAAACGCGAGATGGTATGCGGACATGGACGGCTCGAGCGTCGCGAACACGAAAATCTGGCGATCCGCGCCAATTTTAAAAATCGTTCCGCTGCGGTCGCCGACGTAGAGATTTCCAGCGCGGTCGAACGCGAGTCCCGTAGCGATTCCCATTCCTTCGATCCATTGCTCGCCGGTGCCGTCGGGCAGCACACGATGAATCGTTCCGTCGTTGCGGCAGGAGACGTACAGCGCGCCATCGCGGCCCATGGTCAGGCCGGTAGGATTCACCAGCTGCGTGACGTAAGGTTTTACGGTACGGCTGGGCGTGATTTTGTAAAGCGAGACGGGAACTTTCTGTCCGCGCTGCCCGCTGAACGTCACGTAGACGTTTCCTTCGCGGTCCACGGCAGGATTCGCAACGGGATGCAAATTGTCGGCGATAAGTGCGCCAATGGCGATGGGATACGGCTGGCTCTCCGCGTCCCCTGCGTGAACGCGCACCGCGCCGCCCTCGGCATCATCCGGCACACGCGCGATCAGCATAGTCTCCGACGCGACCAGCACGTTTCCCGCAGCCATGCCAAAGCGCACTTCCGGACGCGCATGATTGCCGATCGTGAAGCCCGCGCCGTGAATTGTGACTTCGCCGCCTGGTATCGCCGCTGCCGGCTGCACGCGTTCAATTTTCGGGATGCCGTTCGTCTTCAATCGAGACGTCCCCAGATTCGCTAAAGATTCACGCTGAAGTTTCGCGTGCCGCCATTGTAGCTGGATTGCGGATGTCCATGCGTTCGATCACGCCGTCACGGAAAGAATACACATGCTGCACGATCTGGTCTTTGAGGATTTTCCCGGACAGATCACGAACGACCTGGCGAACATCCACAACAGTATTGCCAGCCTCGTCATCTAGCATGCTAACAGGTTCGACGTGCGGATCGATCATGCTCCACTGGCGCGCCCAGTAGGCGCGCACTTCGTCGTGTCCATGCACGCGGCCGCCTTCCATACCGTTCGGCCAGTCCACATCGGGGCGCATCAGCGCGAGAACAGCGTCAATATCGCGTCTGTTGAATGCGGCGTAGACGTTTGCCAGTAGCTCGTGTCGTGACGGCATGTGCCTTCCTGCGTTCAGAGGCCTAATCCTCGCGCAATCCAAATCCCCATAGCCGCGTAAATTCCGGCGATCCAGTCGTCCGCCATAATACCCCACCCGCCTGGGAGCGATTCTGCCTGGCGCGCCGGAAATGGCTTCCAGACGTCGAATCCTCGAAAAAGTATAAAACCCAGCAGCAAATATTTCCAGTTGAGCGGCGCCAGAGCGAGCAGGTAGGTTAAAAATTGGCCAGATACTTCGTCAATCACGACAATTTGCGGATCTTTTTTGCCGGTGAATCGCGCAACCCTGGTGGAGAACACTACTCCGAGGATGGCTATAATGAATGCAACGAGAATCGTCCAGCGCTGAACCGGCATAGCATAGATAGTCGCGCCCCACCGGTAGACGCCGAGCTGCGGAGACGAAAATCTGCACACGATCCAATAGAGCAACACGCCAACCATCGAGCCCCACGTTCCCGGCACCGCTGGGAGATAGCCAGCGCCGCCCGCCGTCGCGAAAAATAGCGAAATCCACGGCTTGCGCGCTGCTGTCGTCGCGGACGCGGCGGAAGACGCCTCACTTTTCGTATTCATTCTTCGCTTTCATGGGGGTTTTCATCGGAGCTTTGCTCCGGCCGGCCCGAACGGCGCGGTCGTTGCGGCTTTTCATCCAAGTCGTCATCAGCGGCGCGTTCGGTCACTTTGTATTTTTCGGTGGCCCAATTTCCCAAATCAGTCAGACGGCAGCGCTCGCTGCAAAACGGGAAATCTTTGTCCACGTCCGACTCGGTCGGCCTTTTGCAAATCGGGCAGCGGTACTTCATCGTTTTTCATCCGCGCTCTACGCAAGAATCGGAAACAGGTGCGCCGCTCCAGCATTTTGCGCGATGCGCGCCGCCGCGATTGCGCCGGGCTCGATAATCTCGACGGCGCGGCCAATCAAATCGTAATCGCGCGCCTCAGTGATTTCGATTCGCGCCATGGTTCCCGCCGCAGGCAGCTCTGACGCATCATTCACGCCGCAAATTTCCGTGACGTAAACTTTACCGTCAATTTCCGGCGCCATGCCTTCCAGCCGCGCCTGCCACACGAGTTCAGTATCTGCGGAAGGCCCTTCAAGCATGGCCGTAAAGCTTTTCCTTACTTTCGCGCGCAATTTTTGCCGCGAAATTTTCTGCTGGATGGCCATCAGCTCATCGCGCCGCCGCGCAATTGTCTCCGCGTCCACTTTTCCTTCGCACGCGAAGCTCTTCGCCGTCTCTTCGTCGGAATACGCGAACACGCCCATCCAATCGAATTTCGCCTCGCGCACAAAATCGCACAGCACGCGAAAATCCTCATCCGTTTCGCCGGGAAAGCCCACGATGAACGACGTGCGCAGCGACACGCCGGGAATCGTACGTCGGATACGCTCCAGCATTTTCAAAAACGCGTCCGCGTGCGACCCGCGCTTCATGCGCGCCAAAACACTGCGGCTCGCGTGCTGCAGTGGAATATCCAGATATTTCACCAGCCGTTCGTGTTCTGCAATCGTCTCCAGCAATTTCGGCGTGATGCGGTTCGGATAGCAGTACAAAAAACGAATCCAACGCAGCTCTTCGATTTTCGCGAGCTCTGCGAGGAGCAGCGGCAACCCGTCGCGCAGGCCCAAATCCTCGCCGTAAAAAGTAGTGTCTTGCCCAATCAAATTGATTTCGCGCACGCCCGCGGCGGCCAAATTGCGCGCCTCGCGCACTACCGACTCGAATCGGCGGCTGCGAAAGCGCCCGCGCAGTTGCGGAATAATGCAGAACGCGCACGGATGGTCGCAGCCTTCGTTGATTTTGATGTACGCGGTGTGCCGCGGCGTGGCCAGCATGCGCGGCGTCAAATCGTGATACAAAAACGTCGGCGAATCCGCCTCAGTTCCCGCGCCCGCGTCGATGCTGCGCAATTCGCCAGCGCACGCTTCCAGAATCTTTTCGACTTCTCCTGTGCCGATCACCGCGTCCACTTCCGGAATCTGCTCGCGAATTTCCTGGCGGTAACGCTCCACCAAACATCCCGCGACAATCAATTTTTGAACGCGGCCGAATCTCTTGTGCTCGGCCATCTCCAAAATCGCGTCCACAGATTCTTTTCGCGCCGGCTCGATGAAGCTGCACGTGTTCACGACCAGCACGTCGGCATCGTCCGCGCGCGGCGTGATTTGGTGCCCCGCGCGCGCAAGAATGCCCATCATCACCTCGCTGTCCACGAGATTTTTCGGGCATCCCAGGCTGACGAATCCAACTTTCATCGCTTTCATGTTCATGGGGAACAATTCATCTTAGCACACGCGCGGCGCGCGGTTCGGCGAGCAGTTGTAGCGAGCAGTTGTAGCTCATGTCCCGCCGGCGGAGTTAGGTGGCTGACATGAGGCTGCTGATGTCGTAAGTCAATTATCGCTGCGACGCCAGCAAATCGCGCGGGCGGTCGAACACGAAATCGCATTTTCCCGTTTTCATCGAACAGCTCGCCGCGCCTCGCAAAACAATGTGCGCGCGCGTGCCACGCGGCAGCACCGGCGGAAAGGGCGCGCTCCGCAATCGCTCGGCCATCCCGGCAAGCTTGTCGCTTCCTGCGACGAATTTCGCTTCGCGCACGACTGGTCCATTCGGGCCGGGTTCAATCAGCACGACAAATTCCGCCTTGCCTGTTGTGTCTGATATTGCGCTGGCTTTTCCCAGTGAAATGGTGCGCTGGCGGATCATCTCCGCCTTGGCGCGCTTCACGCGAAGTTCAATGGCCGCATCGGCCGCTGCCTTGCTCGCCAATTTGCCCGACGATGTTCCAAGCAATTTCCGGAGCCGCGCGCGCGTGTCAGGTGATGCGCCTCCCGCGGCCAGCGCCTCCGCGAACGCGCCCACTGCCAATTCTTTTTCGCCGCGCGCCTGGTAGATTTGCCCCAGGTGATCTCCGACATCGCCCGTTTGATTGAGCCGCCACGCCGCGGAAATGAGCGGTTCGGCCTGCGCGATTTTTCCCTGCTGAAAATAGACCCAGCCCAGCGTGTCCCACAAAGCGGGCAGCGCGTTCATGGCGCTAAAATTGTTCGCATTCACGTGGCGCAAATCCACGTTACTCAAGCTGTTTTCCGTCGAATCCACCGCCGAATCCGCGTATTCCTTCGCGCGATCGAGCGCCATTTTATTTTCCGCGAGCGCGTACGCAATTTCGTTCGCCACAACCGCCGTGGGCGAAAGCGTAGCCGCTTTTTCGAACGCGGCGAGCGCCGCATCCGTTTTTCCCAGCCCAATCTGCGCTTCGCCCAGACGCAGCTGCACAATCGCGCTCTGTGGGTCCAGCACAGCCGCTTTTTCCAGTTCCGCGCGCGCCTCGTCGAATCTTTTCTGGTCGTTGTAAACCGCGCCGAGGTCCGCGTACGCCTTCGAATCCAGCGGTTTCAATTCGAGCTGCTTTTTGAACGCCGCCTCCGCCTCGGCATATTTTTTCTCGTCGAAGTACGCCACACCCAGCAGCGTGTTCACCGTTTCATCTTTAGGATTCGCGGCAATCTGCTTTTGGAAGGAGGCAATCGCATCGTCATATTTTCCCAACTGCAATTGCGCGGTGCCGATAGCCAGCGGCAGATTGGGCTGTTGCGGGTTCAACTCCTGCACTCGCTGGAATACTTGCAGTGCGCTGGCGAACCGTCCGCTGCGCAGTTCGGAACTCCCGGCTTCCATCAATTCCCGCGAAGTCGCATCATCGGGAACGCCAGGTATGATGTTGTCAACCATCAGGCGCTGCGCCTGGTCGGCTTGCACCGCCTCGGAAAAGCTTTGATAGTCGTCGCGCTTCGCTGCCGGCAATTCGCGCGCAATGAAGCGCAGCGTGCGTTTCACCGTGACGCTGTGTTCCGTCGCGTTGTAGGTCGAGTGATAATCCGCGTAATCGCGGGTTACGCCTGCGCCGACCGGCGCGTGAACCGTATCATTCACCGGCAGATTCAGCGTCAGCGTTGCGCTCACGTCCAGCGGGCTGCCCAGTTGCACGGGCGCAGAGGGATTCGCCGGCACATTCGGCAATCCAAAATTCGGCAGCGGAATGGCCAGCAGAACTCTTTTTTGCGACCAGTCCAGAAAGTCCGGCTGAACCAGTACGAAGTCCAGCGTAAACGGGTCGCGCGTGGCTGTGGGATCGCTGGCCGTCGCATTCACCACGGTTCCATCCAGGCCATCGAGCGTGGCCATGGTTTGCGTCAATCCTTTCCATTCCGACTGCGGCGTTTCTTCAAATGCCGTGCGCAGCGCGAATTCGTTGTCGCCGCGCAAAACATAGCTCACACGCGCGGTCATTTTGCCCAGCGAGCTCACGTTCGCGGTGATGTTCACATCCTGCGTGGATTGAAACGGCGGATCGAGCGGCGTCTCTGCGAAATACGGCACGAAGTGCGTAACCATGTTCGATGACGCCACCAGCGCCTGCTTCCCGCGCGCATCCGGCAGCAGCAAGCGGAACGGTAGCGTGTCCGGCGCGGGATCCATCCAAAATGTTTCTTTTCCGGCGGACGCGCTGACCACAGCGCCGGCAATTGCGCCGGGCCACGCAAATTGCGCGTCGAATTTTTTCGCGGTGGGAAGGAGCGCCACCTCTGCGGAAAAGCCGTCGGCGTGCAACATCGCCGCCAGTAACGCGCATTTGTCGAAATCGTCGCCATAGCCTGCGCTGAGCACTTTCGCCACATCGTGAATCTGGAATTTGGTCTGCTCCGGCGGAATGCGCACCAGATGAATTTGCTTGGCGACGAAATCGTAGAGAGCTTCGATTTTATCGGCGTCTGTTTTTTGTTCGGCAATCAGTTCTTTTGCTTTATCGCTGACGCCGGGGGCGGCATTCGTCGCGGCTTTTTCGTTTGACGCGAACCATTTGCCGAACGCCGGCCAACTCGCGAAACTGGTCAGCGCCACGTCGGGCGGCCGCTGATTTTCCTGCTCCGAGCCATTGCCGGTGGGCGGCGCGTTCAATCTTTTCCACGAATAAACTTTCCGGGCGCCCCCGCCGGAACTCTCCGTCGAAATTATCGGCGGAAATTGCGGCTCATTGCGCAGCTCGATTTTCACATCAGCGGGCACATTGATTTGCAGCTCTTCATCCTGCGCTGGATGCGCCTTCAGAAAATGATGTGAGAACCAAAATTCGTCTGGCGCGGCCGGTTTCACAACCGAAGTGACCACTTCATAGCTCAGCGTGTCGCCAGGATTCATCGCCGGAACAGCCACGCGCGCTTCGCGCAGTTCCGAAAATTCCGGCGCGGATTTTGCTGCAGGCGCAGGCTCGTCCTTCACCGCATTGGCCGCAGCTTCGACGGGGCTGCCATCCGCTTTTGTCACGCGCAAGAACTTCAGCGCAAATTTCTCGTTCGTCGCGTTGTAATCAAACGCCAGAGTTTTCAGCTCTTTGATCCCTTCGGCAGTTCCCGCCTTCACGCGCACGTCGAACTGCCGCGTGCCCGTGCCGTCCTTTTCGAAGCGCACCTTCAGCGAATACAGCTCGATGATCAGAGGCACGCTTGGCGAATTATTCACCTCGCCGGTCGATTCGCTTTTTTGGGGACTTTGGCCTTCGTAGAGGCTGCCTTCAGGCGCACCCTCGCCGGATTTTTCTTGCGCGCGCGATTGCACCCGCTCCGGCTGTGCCGAGATTGGCCGTCGCGTCGGGCGCATTTCGCCTTTGTGCGAATCGATTGTTTCCATCGAACCGCTGGCCTGCGCATAAGCGCTCGCGTTTACGCAGAACACCGCGCAAAGGAGCACCATCGCGAACCTCAGCGTCGTGCGGACAGAACGCATAATCATTTCAGCGAGTCTAGTGACGTTTTACGGCGCCGTAAAGTCTTGCATTGCGCGACCGTTCCAGGCTGAGCACGGGGCATTCAGAAAAAATCTAAGGGCAGATTGGCGCATCGCGCTAATCAATAGGGTACGTAACACGCGATGGTTCTCACCGCGCTGATATAATTGCCATATACGATTTTGAAAATCGCTATGACCCGTCAGCTCAAAATCTCTTGGACCGGCGTGTTGCTTTACGCCTCCAGTTTTTTCTTTTTGGCAGCAGGCTTACCACTTCCACAGGGGAGCCCATTCCCCGGTTTTTTTTTTGCGCTTACTTCGCATTTGCTTTTCCTTTCCAGTCCGCTTTCCTATCAGGACCCTTTCACGGTCGATTGCTCGCGTTCGTCTCTCTCTTGATTAGTGGTTGGATCAATCCAATTTTCGTTCTGGCCGCGTTCCTTGATTTGACGGGACACTATCAGCGAGTGGTGGGCTTTCTCCGGGTCATGGTGCTTGCCATGATCCCGTTCTGCTGGATCTTTTTTGCTCCTTCGGCATGTATCCTCGGGAAGGCCACTTTCTCTGGGTTTTCGGAATGGTCATGGCGCTGCTCTCAAACCGGCTGTCCCGCATCGGCCAGGTCGCCCCTGTTCATCTTGGTTAGGTTCCCGATACTCACTTGGCGCTGTGTGGTATAATCCGCCATGATGTTTTGTCTGGCGGTTTGCGCGAGGTAGGGCCGGGCGGCACCGCGAGGGCTCCGGGACGGTTTCTAATCGCAAGAAGCCGAAATTATTAGAAATTGCATGATTATTTACTTGATGCAGGTGAAGGACGTGGCCTATGATTATTCCGCCGAGGCCGCGTTCTCTCCTATACCCAGAATCGTTGCGGCTTCCGAGGTTAAGAAACGTGACGATTATCTGCGGATTGCAATGCAGTGACGGGACAATGATGTGCGCCGACACCGAGGAAACTATCTCGGACGTATCAAAACACGAAAGCGACAAGATGCGTGTCTGTGGTTCTCCGGCCTTTGCCCTGTGCGGCGGAGCAGGCGATGCGGAGCTGATTGAATTCTCAACGGACTTAATCGAAAAGGAGATTCCTCAAACTAAGAAGTGGCCTGACGTATTAGCAGCTCTCAACGGTATTGCCGCGCGCGTTTTCTCGAAACACGTGAGGGCTTACGTCGGCTTCCCCAAAGACCTAATTCCGTGGTTATCCATGCTCATTGCGGTCAGAATTGGCAACGAGACGAAGCTCTTCCGATGGAGCCACAACTTTGTTCGCTTGATTCCGAATGAGAAGCGAGAGCGCCACACGGCCATTGGTATCGGAGACATTCAGGCGCTGCAACTGCTCAGGCAATATAGTTTCTCGCTTCCGGCGCAGGATATGTTTTTTTTCGCCGTCAGAACAATGCACCGCGTCAAACGCTTAGTTCCTGGGTGCGGCGGTCGCACGAGGATTTTTGTTCTAAGAAACGACCAGTCAATAATGTGGTGGACATTCGAGACAATCGAAAAGGTCGAAAAAATTTCCGACAAGTTGGATGGCTGCTTCACCGATCTCATGTGGTTCGTAACGCGAAAAAAAGAGCCTAGTAAAAAAGACCTGAATGATGTATGGCAGGAGCTTAAAAAACTCAGGCAGGAATATCTAAAATCTTAGGCTGTCGTCAGTTTCTCGAAGGTCATAATTGGAGCCGTGACCATGTGCCGAAGCGTATCGAGAAACAGATTCGGATTCTTACGACGGTTGAATCGAAAGGCCATTTCGGTGCAGTAGGCTTGGAGATGCTTCGCGCTAACTTTATGCCACGTTCCGAGAATCCCGCGTTTCAGAAGCGAGAATGCGGATTCAACCGTATTAGTATGAATGTCGCCTTTCACGTAGACGTGCAATTTGTGCCGGATGGCTTTGTGCCGCCCGTCCTTACGAAGATGCTTCGCCGCGCTCCGGTAGGCGTTGAAATCGTCCGTAAAAAGAACCTCAACATCTTCGCTGATATTTTCGCGGATGAATTTTTCCAGCGTGCCGCTTTTCACGTCCGCTGCATGGAAAAAGCGAAGGTCGCCGCCGCGCTGCCGGATGCCGATGACGTTCTCTTTATTGTCCCATCGGGCCTGTTTGCCTTTGCCACGATTCACGCCGCCGATGAACGTCTCATCCATTTCGACTTTGCCATCGAGCATCGGCCTTTGACTTTCGGCCATAGCTGCGCGGATTCTGTGGCAGAGGAACCATGCGGTCTTGTAACTGATTCCGAGCGTGCGCTGAATCTGGCAGGCGCTCATTCCCTTTTTCGCTTCGCAGAGCAGGTACGTCGCGGCAAACCATTTTTCGAGAGGAAGGTGAGTGTCATTGAAAATTGTGCCCGTAGTCACGGAGAATTGGTAGCCGCATGAACCACACTCGAATTGCTTGCGTGATTCCAGATAGCAGACTTGACGCTCTTTACAGCGCGGACAGGTCACGCCTTCAGGCCAGCGGAGCTTGGTTAGAATCTCGCGGCACTTCTCGTCTGTCGAATACCGTTGCAGCATTTCTAGGAGAGCCATGAAAGCACCTCGGAAGTCGAAGAAACGAAAATCCACCCGTCCACTAGAACACGTGCCACTGCGTAAATTGGTCGCAAACGTGAAGCATGATTTGCGCCGCAAGCTGAAACCGAGCTAGGAGTTACGTTCATGCAGAAACAGCGTAGCAGGACTCCTTACCTGCGTCAAGTAAATAATCGTGAGAAATTGTCGTAAGTAATTGAAAACAAGCGCAATAATAATTTCTAATCGATAACTTTTGCGGGTTTTCAGCGCCGCTCGGAGCTTGTAGCTCAGGCCCGTTCCCGACGGAATTAGGGCAATTTGCCCTGAGGCTTTTCGGCAATTGGTAGAGTTCCCGTTCTAGGCTGCCGAACGCCGATTTGGTCAGTTTTTGATGTATTTGCTGTTGACAGTTGTAGTTGCTTTCTCTATACTCACCGATTCGTAGGTGGGTTGTTTGCTGTAACTGTGCTTAGGGTTTTCCCTCAGCCCCGGAACAGAGAACGAAGGAACGGGGTTGTGGGGAGCGGCCGAAATGGGGCGCCTGCCCCGCAAAGCCGTTTGAAGCTCTCCGCAACAGATGTGGATGTGTTCTTGAATTTTGAGCACGCCCTCGCGGAGTAGTACCTTGCCGGTTCCTTCGGAGTCGTAAGGCTCCTTCTGTTCTGCCACCTTGTGCGCGTTTGCCGGGCCTCGCAAGCCTTGCAAAACAAGAGAAACGAATTTTTTGGAGGGATAAGAGTGCCGACGTTTGCGCAGTTGGTTCGACAGGGCCGCGAGCAGTTGCGGGCAAAAACGAAATCGCCCGCGCTGGAGGGCTGCCCGGAGAAGCGCGGAGTTTGCGTGCGCGTCTACACGCAGACGCCGAAGAAGCCGAACTCAGCGTTGCGCAAAGTGGCGCGCGCTCGATTGACCAATGCCGCGGAAGTCACCACGTACATTCCCGGCATCGGCCACAATTTGCAGGAGCACTCCATCGTGCTGGTGCGCGGCGGCCGCGTGAAAGATTTGCCGGGCGTGCGCTACCACGTGATTCGCGGCACGCTGGACGCTGCGGGAGTCGAAAATCGCAAGCAAGGGCGCTCGAAATACGGCGCAAAACGGCCCAAGGCCGCGCAAAAGTAGGAGAAACGCAGAATGCCACGCAAAGGATTCGTAATTCGGCGCAAGATTCCCGGAGACGCGGTCTACGGCAGCGATCTGGTGCAGAAATTTATTTCCAGCATGATGTACGACGGCAAGCGCGCCACCGCGCAGCAGATTTTTTATCAAGCGATGGAAAATGTCGCGCAGAAGACGAACAGCGACGCGCTGACCATTTTCAAAAAGGCGATTGAAAACGTGAAGCCGGTGCTGGAAGTGAAGACCCGGCGCGTAGGCGGCGCGAACTATCAGGTGCCAGTGGAAGTGAATCAGTATCGCAAGCAGTCGCTGGCGATTCACTGGCTGATTTTGTACGCGCGGCAGCGTTCCGGCAAGAATATGACCGACAAGCTGACCGACGAATTGATCGATGCCGCAAACAGCAAGGGCGGCGCAGTGAAGAAACGGGAGGACGTTCACCGCATGGCGGAGGCCAACAAGGCCTTTGCCCACTATCGCTGGTAATTGGGCGCTGGTGAGCAGGCAATTTTAGAATGGCACGGCAATTCCAACTCGATCGCATGCGCAACATCGGGATCATGGCGCACATTGACGCGGGGAAAACCACGTCGACCGAGCGCATCCTGTTTTATACGGGTGTGACTTACAAAATCGGCGAAGTGGACGAAGGCACCGCCACCATGGACTGGATGGAGCAGGAGCGCGAGCGCGGCATCACCATCACTTCCGCGGCCACTACTGCTGCGTGGAAGCGCAACGGCCAGCTCTATCGCATTAACATCATTGATACACCGGGTCACGTGGACTTCACCGTGGAAGTGGAACGTTCGCTGCGCGTGCTCGACGGCGCTGTGGGCATTTTCGATTCCGTCGCGGGCGTGCAGCCGCAGTCGGAAACGGTGTGGCGCCAGGCGGACAAGTATCGCGTTCCGCGCATCGCGTTTGTCAACAAAATGGACCGCGTCGGCGCCGATTTTGACCACGTGATTCGCACCATGCGCCAGCGCCTCTCGGCGCATCCTGTTCCTCTGCAGTTTCCTCTCGGCAAAGAAGACAGCTTCATCGGCGTGATTGATTTCATCGAAGAGCGCGCCATCGTGTGGAAAGACGAAACGCTGGGCGCGGAATTCGAATACATCACGCTCGATAAGTTGTGGGATCCGGCATTCCAGAAAACGCGGCCGGATATTGCCGCCGCGCTCAAAGCCTCTGCCGTGAATGCGGAATTTTACAAAGAGCATCGCGAAAAAGTGGTCGAATACATCGCCGAGCACGATGATGCCGTGCTTACAAAATATCTGGCGGAGCACCAGCTCACGCCGGAAGAATTGCGCGCTTCGATTCGCCGCTCGACTTTGGCGCTGAAGCTTGTGCCGGTGCTGGCAGGCTCGGCGTTCAAGAACAAAGGCATTCAGCCGCTGCTCGACGCCATCGTGGATTTTCTGCCTGCGCCTTCCGACGTTGCGCCAGTCGAGGGAATCAATCCCGACACGGAAGAGCCGGAGCTGCGCCGCGCCGCCGACGACCAGCCGTTCTCCGCGCTGGGTTTCAAAATCATGACCGACCCGTACGTCGGCCATCTAACGTACATCCGCGTTTACTCCGGCGTTTGCAAGACCGGCTCGACCGTATACAACGCGAGCAAGCGCACGCGCGAGCGCATTGGCCGTTTGCTGCGCATGCACGCCAACAAGCGCGAAGAAATCGAATCCATCGATGCGGGCGACATCGCCGCATGTGTGGGATTGAAAAACGTCTCCACCGGCGACACGCTGTGCGATGAAGCCAAGCCTATCGTTCTGGAAACCATCGAATTTCCGGCGCCGGTGATTTCGGTAGCCATTGAGCCAAAGACCAAAGCCGATCAGGAAAAAATGGGCAACGCTCTGGCGAAATTGGCGCAGGAAGATCCCACGTTCCGCGTGCATACCGAGCCGGACACTGGCCAAACTTTGATTTCCGGCATGGGCGAATTGCATCTGGAAATCATTGTGGACCGCATGATGCGCGAATTCAGCGTGCAGGCCAACGTTGGCCGGCCGCAAGTGGCCTATCGCGAGACCATCGTGAAAACGGCGCCGGGCGAAGGAAAATACATTCGCCAGACCGGTGGTCGCGGCCAGTACGGCCACGTGAAGCTCTCCGTGCATCCGCTGCCAAGCGCAGGCCACGAAGACATGCACGAACTTTCTACCGATGAAATTGACGAACTGGCCAAGCAGGTGGCCGGCAAGGGCGGGAAGTGGCGCTTCGACAAAGAGCATCGCATGCTCTTCATCGACAAAATTTTCGGCGCGGCCATTCCGAAAGAATTCATTCCGCCCATTGAGAACGGAATTAAGGAAGCGATGGAAAATGGCGTGCTCGCGGGCTACGAAATGGTGGACATCGCAGTAGTGGTGGAAGACGGCAGCTACCATGAAGTGGACAGTTCGGAAATGGCTTTCAAGATCGCCGGCTCGATGGCGTTCAAAGAAGCCTGCGGCCGCGCTCATCCGAAATTGCTCGAGCCTATCATGCGCGTGGAAGTAGTGGTGCCGGAAGAATACATGAGCCAGGTGTTTGGCGATTTGAATTCGCGGCGCGCGCACGTGCAGGGCACGGAAAATCGCGCGGGCAGCCACGTGATTCGCGCGGAAGTGCCGCTCTCGGAAATGTTCGGCTACGCCACGGATTTGCGCAGCCGCACGCAGGGGCGCGGCAGTTTTACTATGCACTTTTCGCACTATGCGCAAACCCCGGCCAACGTGTCCGAGGAAGTGATTTCCAAAGCCACCGGCAAGGTAGCCAGCCGATGAGCGACTCGCCGGATAAGTTTCGGTTCATTCGATTCCGGGCAAGCGATGGTGTGGAGCTTTTGAAGAGGATGAATTACATGTCCGGAACGCTTCGCAATAACCGCGAATGGCGGCGATTCTTCGAAATGCTGAAGTCAGGCGAAGCGGAGCAATATTTTAAGCGGTACGATTTTCAAGGAGAGTTTCCGAAGTATTTCAACTAGGAACTAAGCGCACGCTGAGGAGCGGAAAGAATCATGGCGAAGGAAAAATTTGAGCGCAGCAAGCCGCACCTGAATATCGGGACGATCGGGCACATCGATCACGGCAAGACCACCTTGACGGCGGCGATCACCAAAGTGCTGTCGAAGAACAATCCCAAGGTGCAATTCCGGGCG
>DATGHO010000017.1:0-94044 GCA_035307965.1 Candidatus Acidiferrales bacterium
GCTTGGAAATCCCGCCCACACCGCGGGATTCCCACTTTCCCACCGCTTCGGCGGCGGGCCATCTGCACCACCCCGAGCAACACCGAAACGGCGGACCAATCACTTGCTCATAAACGCGGACATTTTGATTTGCTAACGACATAATCTATAAACGTGGAGAATGGAAATGGACATGGCGGCACGCGCGCGCAGACGCCGGCGCAGATGCTTGAGCAGCGCTACCGCGTGTTTTTCGATCCTCGCGCGCTTGCTGAGGCGCGGCAGAAGCGTCCATTCATTCTTTCGGTGGTGCTTTTTGTACTTACGGTGATTTCGACGTTGGCGGTGGGCCGCGAATTTTCCGTATCCTACGCGCAGAATCGCCCGCCGTTCGCGGGACTTGAGAATCCCTTTGCGCCGACGTGGCATGCCTTGATTCATCCGCGATTGCTGCTTGGAGGCATTCCTTTTGCCTTTACGCTGCTCGGGATTTTGCTGGCGCACGAACTCGGCCACTACTTCGCGTGCCGCTATTACAAAATCAACGCGAGCTATCCGTATTTTTTACCGGCGCCTACATTGATCGGCACGTTTGGCGCGTTCATTCGCATTCGCTCGCCGATTTTCAATCGCAAAGCGCTCTTCGACGTAGGATTTTCCGGGCCGCTGGTGGGGTTCGTGCTGGCGGTTCCGATTTTGGTCGCGGGAATTTACATGTCGAAGGTGGTGCCGAACGCGCAGGCGGGCGCGCTGGTGATTTTCGGCAATCCGCCGTTGGTGAAATTCCTTCTCGCCATTTTTTATCCGGGCGTGCCCGCGCGAGATATTTTGCTCAGCCCCATCGCGCTGGCCGCGTGGGTGGGACTTTTCGCGACGGCCCTTAATCTCTTGCCGGTGGGCCAATTGGACGGAGGGCATATCATTTACAGCATAGCGAGCAGCAGCCATCGCCGCATTTCGATGACGTTTGGCATCGGCCTTTTTGCCATCGGCATTCTCTTTTGGCGCAATGGCGGAAGCGAATGGTTGATCATCGCGCTGCTGCTGCTTGTTCTCGGCTTTCGGCATCCGCCGCTGATCGATCCGTGGACACCGCTGGGCGCGAAGCGCCGAGCGTGGGCCATGGTCGCGCTGATTATTTTCCTGCTGTGTTTTACGCCGCTGCCGCTGACCGCGCCTGAAACTGTTAAATCGTCGCCGCCCTCACAGCAGGCTTATCGGATCCACATCCACGATCACCGCGGTTTCGGGAATTTGCTTCAGCGCGCAAAAATTCAGGCAGCCCTCTAAGATTTTCCCGAGAAGTTTGCGGTTCGGCGACTTCAGTAAAATTTGGAACCGAAAATCGCGGCGCAATTTGGACAGCGCTGCGGCGGCAGGGCCAAGCACTCGAAGTTCATCGTGCTTTCGCGAATCGAAATACGCAGCGATGGCGCGCGACCAGCGAATCGCGTTTTCGATCTTGCGGTCGCGCACAAGAACGTTCGCCAGAGCGATGAACGGCGGATAGTGCATCACTTCGCGAAAATAAATTTCGCGGTCGAAAAATGCGGAGTAATTCTGATCCACGGCGTGCTGAATGGCGTAGTGCTCAGGATAATACGTTTCGATCAGCACTTCACCGGGAAAACGGCCGCGGCCGGCGCGGCCCGCAACCTGAGTAAGCAACTGAAACGTGCGCTCCGCTGCGCGAAAATCAGGACGTCCGAGCGCCAGATCGGCGGCGACCACGCCGACGAGCGTGACGCGCTCGAAATCGTGCCCTTTCGCGACCATTTGCGTGCCTACGAGCAAATCCAATTCGGCGCGCGCAAATGCGCCGAGCACTTTTTGGTATTCGCGCTTGGTGCGCACGGTGTCGCGGTCGAGGCGGCCGATGCGAGCCTTGGGAAATTGTTCGCGCAGAAATTCCTCGACGCGCTCCGCGCCGTCTCCGACGAAATAGAGATATTGCGACTTGCACTTCGGGCAGATTTTTGGAACGGCGATTGAATACCCGCAGTAATGGCATTCCAGGCGCGCGCGCCGCTTGTGATACGAAAGGGCGATGCTGCAATTCTGGCACTCAATGCCGGCACCGCAACTGCGGCACAGCACATACCAGGAATAGCCGCGGCGATTAATTAACACGAGAGCTTGCGTGTTTTCGTCGAGGCGTTTTTTTATTCCCGCGAGAAGCGGGGCTGAAACTGCCGCGGAACGATGGGTGCGCTTGAACTCTTCGCGCAAATCGACGAGCTTTACCGACGCGAGCGGACGGGACTCGACGCGCGTTTTCAATTCGAGAAGCTTGTATTTCCCGGTGCGCGCGTTGTGAAAGCTTTCGAGCGAAGGCGTTGCGGAACCGAGCAGCGCAAGGGCGCCAGCGAGACGCGCGCGAACGACCGCAGTGTCGCGGCCATGATAGCGCGGCGTTTCCTCCTGCTTATAACTCCCCTCCTGTTCTTCGTCCACGATAAGGAGGCCGAGATTTTCGAGGGGCGCAAAAACAGCGGAGCGCGTTCCGACAACGACACGGGCTTCGCCGCGCCGCACGCGCCACCATTCGTGAGAGCGCTCGTTATCGGCCAGGCCGCTATGCAAGACGGCTACCGTGGCGCCAAATCGCGCGCGCACCAGGCGGCTGAGCCACAGAGTGAGCGCGATTTCCGGCACCAGCACGATGGCCGTGCGTTGCTGCGCGAGAGCTGCTTCGATTGCGGCAAGATACACTTCGGTCTTGCCGCTTCCCGTGACGCCATGCAGGAGCGCTGCCGTAAATTTGCGGGCGGCGAGCCACTCGCGAATCGAGGCCGTTGCGCACTGTTGCTCGGCATTCAAAGTATTTGCCGGCGGGATGAAGTTCGCTTCCCACGGGTCTTCGTCGGCGGTGAATGGCTCTTCCCACACTATGATCTTCTCTTGCTTTTGCAGCCGCGCCAGCAGCGCGCGTGAAACTCCCTGTTGCGTGAGCGCGGTTGCAGGCAAAGGGCCGCGCGTGGCGGTCAGAATTTCGCGGACTTTCTCTTCGCGCTCGTCAGCGGGAGCCGCGTTGGAATTCCACGACACGATTCTCTGCACACGTTCTTTCTTACGCTGCATACGCTCGCGCGCTGCGATGAGCCCACGCCGCATCAGCCGTTGCGCCGCAAGCTCACCTCCAACAATGCGCTTCAACTTCGCGGAGAAAATCGCTTCTTCATCAAGGCCAATAAGCTCCAGTGCCGCTAAATCTTCAGCTTCACTCGGATCCGCCATCCCCCGCTCTTTTGCTTCGGCTAAAAACTCGCGGCCATGCTCAGTCAAGAAATATTCGCGCTGCTCGCGCAGTTCGGCAAGCGGCGGCAGCATGGAGCGCAACGTTTCGCCGATCGGCGCGACGTAATAACCGCTAATCCATTCGCCGAGAGCGAGCAGTTGCGGAGTGAGAGCCGGAATGTCATCCACCAGCTCGACGATTTCTTTCGTGGCTTTAGCGGCCGCAGGGTTGGCTGAGAGTTTGACGGCCACGCCGACCATGGCGCGGTTGCGAAAAGGGACGGCCACGCGGCCCCCGACAATCTCCGCCCCGGAAAAACGTTCAGGAATAGCGTAGGTGAAGGTCGAGCGCAGCGGGACCGGCAGTGCGACTTCGCAAAAGCGCGCATTCATATTCGCGCTAGTGTAGCAGCAAGGCGCAGGTCACTACAGGCTCACCAGCGCGACTCCTAAGAATATGAGCGCGATGCCGAGCCATTGGCGGCGGCCAAGCCTCTCGCGCAGAAACGCGGCGGCGAGGAACAGCGTGACGACGCCGTAGAGAGACGCCAGGACCGTGACGATGGCAATTTGCTCCTGCTTGAACGCGAAATTATTTGCAACGAATCCGGCGGTGTCGGTCACACCGATGAGAAAAATGAGCCAGGCCGTCGAGCCTCTTGGAATGGCGAACGATTCTCCCAGAGGCGGCAACAGCGCGGCAAGCACTATCAGCGTGACGAGGCGGATCACCCACACGGAAGCGAAGCCGCCGAATACGGGCATCACGCGAAATCCAAGAACCCAATAATTCACGCCGAAGCCAAGCGCTGCGGCGAGCGCCCATGGCACGCCGCGCAGCAAATGACGGCGATGATGTTCCGGCGTGGCGTGTTGCGCCTCCGCCGCGGTCTGTGACGGCAGGGCCAGCGCCGCGATGACCACTCCGACTAAGGCGGACGCGATTCCCAGGGCGTGCGCGCGCGTCAGCCGCTCGCCGGACAAGATCGAAAGTGCGACTGTCAGCGCCGGATAGCTTGCGGCAATCGGCGAAACCAGCGCGAGAACTCCAACTTCGAACGAGCGGTAGAGCGCCAGTGAGGCGAGCGCACTCAAAATTCCCGCAAGCATAATCCACAGCCAAATTCGGAGCTGGAATGTCGGAAAGAATCTCGACCAATGGCCGGTGGAAGCCATGATGACAGTGAGCCCGGTGACTCCCACAACCTGCATGAAAAGCAGCGCGCGCAGCGAACCAGTTCGCCGCGTTGCGAAACGAGCCATGAAATCCGCTACGCCCCAGTTCAGAGCCGCGGTCAAACCCAGCAGAACGCCCACGCAAAACTCCCCGACAAAGCACCGGCTGCCGCGAACAGAAATTCGAAGCAGCCGTTGCGAATCGCAGGACGTTACTGTAGCAGGAAATCGAAAACTTGCAGAATTGCATGGGCACAAAATCGCCGAGGGGCTTTACGATTTGGCCGGAATTTTCAATCCGAGGTGGGCCATCACTTTTTTTAAGTCTTCCCACACGTCGCCTTTTGCGTTCGGATTGCGCAGTAAATAAGCAGGATGATATGTGGCCATCATTGGAATCCCGCGAAATTCGAGCCACTGGCCGCGCAGGCGCGAGATGGATTGCTTGGCCCCATAGAGCGCCTGAAAAGCGATGGCGCCCAGACAGACGACGGCTTTGGGATTGATGACTGCGAGCTGGCGGTACAAAAATGGCGAGCACGTTTCCATTTCGTCCGGCTCGGGCGCGCGGTTTTCCGGCGGGCGGCACTTGACCACGTTGCAGATGTAAACATCATCGCGCTTCAGCCCCATGGCTTCAATCATCTGCGTCAGCAATTTCCCGGCGCGGCCCACGAACGGCAGGCCCTGAATGTCTTCATCACGCCCTGGCCCTTCGCCGACAAAAACAAGTTCGGCGTGCGCATTGCCGCTGCCGAAAACGATTTTGTTGCGCTGTTCGCAAAGGCGGCACCGTTTGCAATCACCGACGTGCTCGCGAATAAGTTCGAGCGAGTCATTCGTGACGCGCTCGCCCGCTTCGAAAAGCGACGCAGATTTTATGACTGGCAGGGGCGCAGGCGTTTCCGCTTTTGGCTGAGCGGCAAAAGGATTTTTGGACGTTGGGCGAATCGCAGTCGGCGCGGCAAGATTTTGCGGCACAGGCGAAACCTGAACGGCATGAGAAACAGAAACTTCAGGCTCACCGAGATTGCCGGACGGTTTGGCACGGTCAAGATAAAAGGGGGAAAGTTTAAGTTCGGCGAAATAGTCGAGCCACCCTTCGGCGTTGGCGCGGATTTCCGGCTTCATTGCCTGCTCGCAGCGCGCGTGCTCACTTCACGCCCTTGCGGATTTCCGCAACCTGATCGAGTATGCGATTGGCGACCTCGAATTTTGACATTTTCGGCAGCTCGACTTCCCGGCCATCGCGCAAGAAAAAGCTCACGACATTTGTGTCGGTGTCGAAACCCGCGCCCTCTTTTGTGACATCATTGGCGACGATCATGTCGGCGCCTTTTGCGGCCAGCTTGCGCCGCGCATTTTCTGCAAGGCGCTCCGTCTCTGCCGCGAACCCGACGAGAATTCTGGAGCCTTTCTCGCGGCCCAGTTCGGCGAGAATGTCCATAGTCGGCTCGAGTTCCAGAGTCAAACGCCCTTCGGCGCGCTTGATTTTCTGCGTTCCGGGCGCCGCAGGACGATAATCGGAAACCGCCGCCGCCATAATCACGACATGCGCATCACGCGACCGCTCGCTCACCGCGCGGTGCATTTCTTCCGTCGAGCGCACTGGAACCCAATCCACTTCATTCGGCGCGCGAAGCTCAGTCGGTCCGCTGATCAGCGTCACGCGCGCGCCGCGGCGCGAAGCCGCATCCGCCAGCGCGTAGCCCATCTTCCCGGAAGAGCGATTGGTCAGCACGCGGACGGGGTCCACATCTTCGACCGTCGGGCCTGCGGTAATCACGACGTTCATTCCATCGAAATCGTGCTTTAGACCGAGCGCTTCGCACACGGCAGCGGAAATCGCTTCAGTTCCGGCAAGCCGTCCAGGGCCAGTCATCCCGCATGCCAGATAGCCCTCATCGGGCTGCACCACCCTTACACCACGCTCGCGGAGCGTCTCCAAATTTTTCTGTGTGGCAGGATGCTCCCACATGTTGACGTTCATTGCGGGCGCTACAACCACCGGAGCTTTTGTCGCCAAGTAGAGAGTGGTCAGAAAATCGTCGGCGATGCCATTGGCAAGTTTCGCGAGAACGTCCGCTGTCGCTGGAGCGATTACCAGCAGGTCGATCCGCTGCGCGACGGCAATGTGCTCGATGGCGCTTTCGAGATTCGCGGTTGCCTGCTTATCGCCGAAAAGCTCAGTAATCACTTTTTCGCCGGTTAGAGCGGCGAAGGTAAGCGGCGTGACAAATTCCTGCGCGGCGCGCGTCATCACTACTTGAACGGCGAGTTTTTCTTTCTGCAGACGGCGCACCAGTTCCGCCGCCTTGTAGGCCGCTACACCGCCCGAAACTCCCAGCGCCACTCGCATTTGTTGATCCCTCACGCCATCAGGCCGGTATCAAGCCTGCCGCGCGCGAAACTTAACCCTTCTTCCGCTTCCCGTCTTTGTCTTCATCCGCGTCCATTGCCTCGGGCAGCTCGAATTCCAGCATACCTTTTCGCATTTCTTCTTCGGCAACACGCGTGAATTTGTGATTCTTGGGATTGTCGACCAGCGGCCGACCTCCCGCCATAAGCTGCCGGGCGCGCCGAGCGATGAGTACTACGTACGCAAATTTGCTTTCTGGTGGCTGGTTAGAAACCGCCATGAGTGCTCTATCCTCCAAAGGATTTGAGTATCTGATGAACGCGCAGGCGATTGCGTTTCGTTTCGCAACGCGCGGACTGCGCTATGGCCCGGACCGCTTCTCCCGCGCGGTCCACATCTTCGTTGATCACTACATAATCGTAATCCAAATAACGAGCCATTTCCAAGCGCGCCTGATCGAGGCGGCGGGCGATTTCGTCCTCGCGGTCCTGATTGCGCGCCCGGATGCGCTTTTCGAGTTCCCGGCGCGAAGGCGGCACGATGAAAATGGCCACGGACTCCGGCAGCTTTTGGCGCACCTGTTCGGCGCCCTGCACATCAATTTCGAGCACCAGGTCGAGCTGCCGCGCGCGCGCCTCTTCCAGCGACTTCTTCGGCGTGCCGTAACTGTGCTTTCCGAAAACGCAGGCGTGCTCGAGGAATTCGCCGCGCTCGATCATTTGGCGGAATTCCTGGTCCGATACAAAATGATACCACTTACCGTCGCTTTCGTTCGCGCGAGGCGGCCGTGTAGTTGCGGAAATCGATAGCATCGTTCCCGGCAATTCCAACAGTTTTTTTACCAGCGTCGATTTCCCCGAGCCGGAAGGCCCGGAGACGATGAGTATCAGCGGTTCGAAAGAATCGGCCATTTGCTATTCGACGTTTTGCACTTGCTCGCGCAATTTTTCAATCTCAGCTTTCAATTCCAATCCCAATTGCGTGATCTGCAGGCCATCATCGTCCGCGCCGCTGGCCTTGGAGAGCAGGGTATTGGACTCGCGCTGCATTTCCTGCAGCAGAAAATCCAGCCGTTTGCCCACTTCGCCGCCGCCATCAAGCAACCCGCGAAATTGCTTCACGTGGCTGCGCAGACGCGCGAGCTCTTCCGTGGTGTCGCTGCGCTCGGCGATGAAAGCGGCCTCTTGCGCAATCCGCGCGGGATCCGCTTCATAATTTCCCAGCAGCTCTTTGACGCGCGTTTCGAGCTTGCGCGCATACGCCGGACGCACGCGTTCGGCCAGCAGTTCAACGCGCGCGGTAGCATGTTCGATGGCGCTGAGCCTCCGCGTCAACTCCTCACGTAGCGCCTGGCCCTCGATGCGCCGCATTTCGTCGAGCTGGTCCATCGCGCGAGTCAGGCCAGCGCGTACCAATTCAGCGAGCTTTTCCATTTCCGCGTGCGGAGGCGCGGAAGAGGCCACACCGGGCAACCGCAAAATCGCGGCAATGTCTGGCTCTGACTTCATTTCAAATTCTTCACCGAGCGATTTCACCGCCTTCAGATAAGCCGCTGCGACTTCACGATTGATCGTTACAGAATTGTTCCTGGCCGCTTGTATTTGCAAACTGACTTCGACATGGCCGCGGCGGAACCTCTCCTGCATTTTCTTGCGTATCTCCGTTTCCAGCGCGTCCCAGCCTTCCGGCAAGCGCACGCGCATATCCAAGAATCGGTGATTCACGCTGCGCAAGGACAATTGCACGGCCCATCCATCTTCCTCCGCGCGCGTTTGCGCGTATCCGGTCATCGACTTGAGCGGAGGGGCAGCCATTCTACACGGGTCCGGCAGGCAAAGGAGGCTCAATTTCCTGAAATTGCAGGTGGTACAGTCGCGCATAGACGCCATTGCGCGCAAGTAATTCTTCGTGTGTGCCGCCTTCGCGAATGGTGCCGTCCTCAAGCACCGCGATCAGGTCCGCGCGTCGCACCGTCGAGAGCCGGTGCGCAATCACGAACACAGTGCGATTCTCCATCAGATTATTGAGCGCGTGCTGCACCAGCATTTCGGATTCGGAATCGAGTTCGGAAGTAGCTTCGTCGAGAATCAGTATCGGCGCGTCCTTCAGCAGCGCGCGCGCAATCGCCAGACGCTGCCGCTGGCCGCCGGAGAGACGCTGGCCTCGATCGCCGATCTTTGTCTGATAACCCTGCGGCAATTGAATGATGAAGTCGTGCGCGAGCGCCGCCTTCGCCGCGGCCAGCACGCGAGCCTCCGGCAAATCCGGCCGGCCGTAGCACAAATTATTCCAAACCGTATCGTTGAAGAGAATCGTCTCCTGCGTGACGATGGCCATCTGCTCGCGCAGCGATTGCAGGCTCACCGCGCATATGTCCTGGCCATCAATCAGAATTTTTCCCGCTACAGGCCTGTGGAACCGCGGCAGCAAGTTCACCAGCGTGGTTTTGCCCGCGCCGCTGGAACCAACAATCGCAACCACGCTTCCCGCCGGCACGCGCAGATTAATGTTGCGTAAAATCAACGGTCCGCTCTCGTACGCGAATCCCACGTCGTCGAAATCCACTTCTCGCGAAAAGCGCGGCAAAGCCGGCGCACCAGGTGTCTCGGCGATTTCCTCCTTCAGCGCAAAAAATCCCAGCACCTGCACAGAAGCGCCCATCGCCAGTTGAAATTGGTGATACAAACTGCCGATGCGCTTGATGGGCGTGTAGGCGCGCAGCAGCGAATAGATGAACGCGAAGACCATCCCAGGAGTCATTACGCCGCGCCGGATTTCATCCCGCGCATACAGCAGCAGCACTACGAATACAATCGCGCCGAGAAAATCCATCATCGGCGAAGTGACCACATAGGCCTTCACCCAGCGCATGTTTTCGCGCAACAGCGCGCGCGCCGTTTCGCGGAATTTGCCGATTTCGAAATTCTCCATGCCGAAGGCTTTTACAACGCGATTGCCGCTGACCGTCTCCTGCAAAATCTGGCTCAAATCCGCAACGCGCGAGCGCGTATTCTGCACCGATTTGCGGATTCTCTTTCCGAGCCGGCCCACGGGGTACACGACCAGAGGAATCACGATTGCGGAGCCAATGGCCAGGCGCCAATTGAGCCAAAGGAGCACGCACACAAACGCGCCCAGCGCGAAAACCTGCTGAAAAAAGTCCGCCAGATGTTCGGAGAGCGCGCTGCGCACCTGGTCCACATCGCTGATCGCGGCAGACATCACGCGTCCGGTCGGGTTATGCTGAAAAAATCCAATCGGCTGGCGCACCAGTTTTTCGTAGACTTGATTCCGCAAATCTGTAACGCCCGCGTGCCCCGCGTACTGAATCATGGTGCTGCCAAAAAATTCCGCGATCGACTTGGAGAAAAAAATCACCACAAGGCAGATCGCAAAAACAGTCCACACATAGTGGATGGACGATGGCAGGAAGGAATTCAGATAAATCGTACCGTTTGAAAGTCCCAGTAAGTGAGTCGCCCAGGCGGGCAGTGTGACCAGCTTGACCTTGGTGACCGCAGCGTGCGGGTTCAAGATCACGTCGGCCGCAGGGATAATCATCAGCGCGACGAGCCCTTCGCAAACGCCCATCACCGCCAGCAACACGATGCCGAGGATCAGCCGCCAGCGGTACGGCCGCACAAATTTGAGCAGCGCGCGCAGCTCTGATGAAATTTTCACGATACCGAGCGCTCCAGATCCCTGTGTTCGAGCTTCGTAGTGTAGCCGCGCTTCGCCAGCGCTTTGGCTACCGCTTCCGCCATGGTCACCGAGCGGTGCCGTCCGCCCGTGCAACCGAAGGCAATGGTCAAATAGCTTTTCCCTTCGCGAATGTAGTGCGGAATCAAATAGGCAAGCAGGCCGTCAATGCGCCGCAGGAATTCGCCGGTCTGCTTGAATGAGCGGATGTATTTAGCGACGCGCGCATTTTTCCCGCTGTACGGACGGAGCTTGGCCACGAAATGCGGGTTCGGCAGGAAACGCACGTCGAACACCAGGTCTGCATCGGCGGGCAGTCCGAATCGGTACCCAAAACTCACCAACGAAACGAGCAAGGGCCTGCGTCCGGCCTTTTGAAACTGATCGGTGATGAACTGGCGCAATTCATGCACCGTGAATTTCGTGGTGTCAATGACCACGTCGGCAATTTCACGAATCGTCGCCATGCGCTTCCGTTCTGCTCGGATTCCTTCCAAAACGGAGATGTCCGCGCCCATGGGATGCGGCCTGCGCGTTTCACTGAAGCGCCGCGCCAGCGCTTCATCGCTCGCTTCGATGAATACCAGTGTGGCCGGGTAATTTCGACGCAGCTTGCGGTAAACTTCCGGCAACCTTTTCAGTTGCTCGCCCTCGCGCGCATCGACCAGCAGCGCAGCGCGAGAGATTTCGCCGTCGTCCATAGATTGTTCAGCGAAAGATGGAATGAAGGAAACGGGAAGATTATCCACGCAGTAGAAACCAAGGTCTTCGAAAGTGCGCAGAACGGAGCCTTTGCCCGAACCGGAGAGCCCGGTCAGGATGACCAATTGCCGGTTCTGATCATTATGGCGCGACGCCACTAGTGCGGTTCCAACTCTTTACTCCGAGTTTCGGGAATCCAATTAGCGCCCGGCGCCGTCTGGGGCCGAAAAGTTAGAACGGCGCTGAGGCGCTCCTCAGTCCTTCTGCCGTCGCTGATGGGTGCTGGGAATGCGCAAATCTTCCCGGTATTTAGCCACCGTGCGGCGCGTGACGTGAATACCCTCTTGGTCCAGCCGTTTGGCGATCTGCTCGTCGGTCAGCGGATGCGTGGCGTCCTCTTCTTCGATCATTTTTTTGACGCGCCGCTTCAGCGACAGTAGAGACATTTCCGCGCCCTGCGGGCCGTTCACCGACTCGGAGAAAAAATGCCGCAGCTCGAAAACGCCTTGCGGCGTGTGCGCGTATTTATTGGCTACCGCGCGGCTTACCGTCGAAGGATGCACTCCCACCTCTTCCGCCACTTCCTTGATCATCATCGGTTTCAGATGATCGACGCCATACTCCAAAAAATCCTTTTGCCGCCGCAGGATCGACTGGCACACGCGCACAATCGTATGTTTGCGCTGCTCGATATTTTTCATCAACTGCACGGCCGCGGTGAAACGTTCCTTCACGTAATTGCGCACATCGCGGTCCGCGGCGTCGCGTGAAAGCAGGCGGCGGTAGACGGGGCTGAGGCGAAGTTGCGGCAGATCGTCATCGTTCAGAAACGCTTCCCACTCGCCATCCACTTTGCGGAACTGAACGTCCGGCTCAACCAGCCGCGGCTCCGTTTTGTTGTAGCGCAACCCCGGACGGGGGTCCAACTTTTTCACGGCGTCCACCGCGCGCTTCACCGCTTCAATGGGCCGGTTGAGCGCCCGTGCGATTTCCTTCAACTGATTGTTCTGCAGCAATTTCAAGTGGTCGGAAACCACCTGCTGCGCCAGCGTATTCTGCGGATCAACCAATTTCAATTGCAGCAGCAGACATTCCTTCAAATCCCGCGCGCCCACTCCCGGAGGGTCGAATTCCTGCACGACCGCGAGCGCCTCTTCCACATCGTCCATGGTGAAACCGTTATTCTGAGCGATCTCTTCAAGGCTCTCCGTCAAGTATCCGTTTTCGTCGAGATTGCCGATAATCAATTCGGCGGCTTTCTGCACTTGTTCACTGCAGATGCTGACGCTCAGTTGCCAGAGAAGATGGTCGGCGAGGCTCTGCGGCGAGGAGAGAAACTTATCAAAACTTGGCCGTTCCGTTTCTTCCCGCTCGCTGCCCACGCCGCTGGCCGCGGCTGTATCCAGATATTTCGTAAAAAATGAGGCAACGTCGAACTCGTCAAAGGGATTCGCTCCTTCGGTTTCCGGAACCTTCTCCGTTTCCTCTTTCAAGAACGTCTCGTCCGTGTAATTTTCGCTGACTATGCCATCGTCTCCGAGAACTTCCAGCATGGGATTCTCGGTAATCTCCTGATTGATCATCTCGCGCAACTCTAAACGGTTCAGCGCCAGCACGCTGACCATTTGCACGAGGCCCGGCGTCAGCACCTGCTTCTGCGAGAGCCGGAGATTCAGTTTTGGTTGCAGCCAGTTCATCGCGTTATTTTTGCTTCAAATCTCAATTCAAACGGAAATTTTCCCCCAGATACAGCCGCCTCACTTCCGCATCGTTGCTCAATTCCTCCGGCGTGCCCGCGCTCAAAATTTTGCCCGCATGAATGATATAGGCGCGATGCGTCACTGCCAGCGTCTCGCGCACGTTGTGGTCGGTGACCAGCACGCCGATTCCTGCGGCGCTCAGCTCGTCGATGATCTTCTGCAGGTCCATCACCGTCAGCGGATCGATTCCCGAAAACGGTTCGTCCAGCAGAATAAACAGCGGCTGCAGCACCAGCGAGCGAGCGATCTCCAGGCGTCTTCGTTCGCCGCCGGAAAGCACATAACCTTTGCTGTGGCGTACGCCTTCCAGCCCTACCTGCGCAAGCATTTCTTCCACGCGGTCGCGGCGCTGCTCCGCCGTTATCGGCAGCGTTTCCAGCACCGCCAGCAAATTTTCTTCGACGGTCAGCTTGCGAAAAACTGAAGGTTCCTGGGGAAGATAGCTGATGCCGCTGCGGGCCCGCAGAAACATGGGCAGGTCGCTGATATCCTCGCCATCGAGCAGCACGCGCCCAAAATCCGCCCGCGTCAACCCCACCAGAATGTAGAACGTCGTGGTCTTGCCTGCGCCGTTCGGGCCTAGCAGCCCAACCACTTCACCCTGCTGAATTTCCAAGCTGACATTATCGACGACGGTGCGTCCTCGATAGGTTTTGCTTAATTCCGCGGCTTGGAGCTTCGACATCCCAGTTCATTTCTCAACCCGGCGATTGGCGGCTCGCGACCCGTTTTGCGACTCAACCAGAATCGTATCACTCGCTAAAAAGAAGGTCAATTCGCGGCCTGTTGTGCGGTTTCCAGAACTGTCCGCGAGCGCAGGCTGCCCTCCGGAAAGAACGAATTTCCCTTCCCTGGCCGCGTATTCGCCGCGTTCGGCCGTGCCGGTGCGGCCATTTTGTTCGATGCGAACGCCGCCTGTGGCGATAGCCCGTTGCAATATTTGCCGATTGTCTGGTCCCGACGAGAAAGAAAGCGCGAGCGTCTGGCTGGAAATGCTTGCTTCGGAAGAATGCGCGCGAACGCCGCCAGTCCATTCCATTTTTTCGGCGTCGCCCCAGTAATCCGCTTGCGGCGCTTTCACCTGCCACAGAACTGGCGCTGCTTTCTCAGTTCCCTCGATTTTCGCTACGCTCTTGTGCGCCGCCTCGGCAAACTCGCCGATAACGTTCCCGCGCCCTTCGGCACGTTTCTCGTTCTGCCAGAGTTCAATCGTATCCGCTTGCAGCAGGTTGCTGCCATGCCACATCCGCGCGTGCCCAAAGAAAACCGCATGAGCGTTGGCACGCTGCGGCTTGGCGAGCTCGCTTCCGGTCATTTCGTCCGCGGAAATGTTCGCCGCGCCGGCCATTGAATTCGTCGTCGCGGCGCGATCATTTTGCTTTCCAAAATAACTCGCTAGCACTGCTCCGCTCGCATGCACTTCGCCGGACTCTTGATTGATTTGAATTGTCGCCGCCTGTAAACGCGAAGCGGGATCTTCTACCGAAGCGGCACCTGTAAGGGTCATCTCGTTTGCCGCGCGCGAGAATTTCACTTCGTTTGCCGCGCCTTGCCGGTCTCCTTCGCGAAATTTCACGTCGCCCTTTTCGTCAATGTCCTGCCAGATCCCGCCGCGGGCGAAATCGGCGGCAAAAGTTCGCGCTGTGCTGCTCTGCGGAGGTTTTGCAGGCAGCGCCCGCGTGATCTGCACGCCTCCGCTTCCGCGCAATGCCGTGAGTTCGCTTCGCGCGCCGAATATTGCCTGCAGCTTGCCGGCGCGTATGCGGAACGATTCTTCCGGGTCGGTGGTTAGTATTTCCCCGGGCTCAAGAGTCTCCGCGCTGACAATCCGCTGGCCGCGCCCGGTGGCATTTGGCGCGAAATTCATCCTCACGCTTTCTGTTGCGACGCTGCGTTTCACCTCGCCCTGACTCATGTTCATTTGCACGTTTCCGTCAGCGAGCAATTCGCGCGGCTCGTTTGCGCCGTTCATCAGCAGTTCTGCATGCTGCGAGGAAAAGCGGCTATTAGCATTCCCCCTGACGCGCTCCCCGGTCGACTCGCCGTGGACATTCTGATCGGCGATAATTTTTCCCAGGGTTCCATCCGGCGTAAACTCTGCCTCGATGCGGTTCGCCGAAAATGACGCGCTTCCGCCCGCGTCACTGTCATGAATCTCTGGACTCCCTGTAGCCACGGCTTGGGCGGGCCGCATTGCAGCATCGAGCTGTAACTCGAGCATGTCTGTTGTGAGCGTCGCGGCACTTTGCTGCACGCAAACTGGCCCGAAGATTCTCAGGGCGTTTTCTTTGCGCTGAAATTCGAGCGAACTGCCGCTCAAATTCACGGGAAGCTCGCGCGATTTCGCCGCCGGCGTGATTTCGAGCTGCACACTCTTTTCGAGGGTGACGTCCTCGCTCTGGGGATCGTAAAGAACGCCGTCGGCCTGGCCGCGACCGCCGGTAAATTGCAAAACGACGGGCTTTTCTGTGCTTACTTTACCGCTGTCGCGGTCAAACAAGATGTCGCTGGTCTGCAAATGCATTCCGCCGCGGCCACTGGTCTTGGCATTGCGCAAATCGATTTGCACCACGCCGTGGCAGCGAATGCTTCCCGTCTGTGGTTCATAGCTGCATTCATCGGCGCGCACAGAATCGTCGCGCTCGCCTCGCGCGCCGTAAATTGTGATGGCCACGTTTTCCAGCAGGCTGCGATTTTGATCTTTGAACTGCGTTGCTTGCGATGCGCGCACGGTGAAAAGCTTCTGCGTGCCGACGACTTTTGAGAAACTGAATCCCGCCGATTGCTGCGCGACGCTTGCAGGCACGGGGTGCAGATCTTTGTCGCGCGCGCCGCTGCGCATGCGCCGTTGCACGTAGACGCCAATCACCAAAAAACAAATTGCGACGGCGATGCCGGCGGACCAGCGGGCATAGCGCGCTGCTTGGCGATTCTGCATTTCAATCGATCCTGCAAGAAATCAAGGCTGCGATGTTCACGATGGTTAGAAGCCGAGTATAGGAGAGGAGATGGACGGCGGCAACTTGCAAAGCAACTTCCGGACCGAGCCTGTAGGCTGGTCAGTGTTCGGGAAGCACCCCGCTGGAGGCTTCCGGATTGCGGGTTGGCGGGATTTGCAGACCCGTCAGAAGCAGGAATGACGAAGGAGGTATATGATCGCGCCCAAAAAAACCATGTTAGCCCCAAAGGAGAAGCCGAGCACCCTATTGAGCGTATCGGATGCGACCTCTAAACTCGTCTCCAAAGGGGAACCCGGCTCGATTCCTGCAATGACGCCCGCTTCGAAAAGCTCGCTAATCCGACCGCGATTCACTAGTGCGAGCCGCCAGGAGGTAAACATCGCACCCCACGCGAGGAACAGCCAGGACCCGTGCCACACGAAATTCCAGTACTTAAACGTAAGGAACAAACCCACGCCAAGGCAGAAAATAAGTATCGAGGTATTGGCCACAAATCCAAGAGAAAAGAGTGGCGATTTCACAAAAAAATCGCCCGCATCGGAACCGGAAGCGTGCTGCTGCACGTTTGCCATTATCTGTCCTCCACGAATCGAAATATCTACTGGCAGCCAACAGAAGTAACCATGGACCCGGTAAAGCCTATAGCGCCGGTAGCGAAATCGCCTGCTCCAAGACCGACTGCGCCGAACACATCCGCCTCAATGTTTATGGCATCGCGGATTTGAACCAGTAATACGCTGCGGCCAATCCGAAGCCGAGGCCCAAAATTGCGAATCCGATGGCTGCATAATCCATGCCTCATCTCTCTTTTTGGCGGGATATTCTACCGCAATTTCGGGAAACGAGTGTCGCATGGGCGCAGGGGTGCAACTTTGGCCGTTGCTGTCTCCTATCCCGGCAACTTGCAAAGCAAGTTCAGGGCCGCCGCTGCAGGCTGGTCAACGTTCGGGCAGCACGCCGCTGGAGGCGGCGGCAACTCGGTCGCGGGTGGTATTTTTGACAAGGTACATAGCCTCGTCAGCAAGGTGAAGGAGGCCGGCTTTGTCGGCGGAGTCCACGGGAAAGGAAGCGACGCCAACGCTGGCGGTGATGTGGACGTTGAGCCCTTCGTCCTTCAACCAAGGGGTGGTTCTGATTAGCGCGTGAAGCCTGCGGGCAACGCGGCAGGCATTCTCTTTGGAGGTTTGCGGCAGCAGCAGTACGAATTCGTCTCCGCCGTAGCGAAACGCAAAATCAATCAGCCTGCAATTATTCTTGATGACCGTGCCGATTTCCCCGAGAAGTTTCGAGCCGCTCAGATGGCCGTGCGTGTCGTTGACCGCCTTAAAATGGTCGAGATCGATGAAAATAATGGAGAATTCATAGCTGTAGCGATGCGAACGGTAAATCTCAGTGTCCAGCATGAAATTCAGGTGGCGAGCGTTGTAGAGGGTGGTGCAATCGTCCGTGATGGTAAGCTCATGAATGCGCTGGACGTGGCGCGCATTTTCGATGGCTATAGCGGCGTAGTCAGCCAGCGCTTCAAGAAGGGCCAGCTCGCGAGGGCTGAAGCCCTCTTCCCCAAAGCAGTTGATGAGCTCGATAACGCCGAGGCATTGTTCACGAAAGCGGACCGGCACGGCAACGATGGAACGCGTTTCCGTCTTGGTTTTGTCGTCAAGCTTGGCGAAGAAGCGCGAATCTTTGCTCGTGTCAGGAACCACTACCACTTCACCAGTTTGCGCGACCCAGCCGGCAATTCCCTGGCCGAGTTTGATGCGGACGTCCTTCAGCGCTTCAGCGCCCTCGCCGGTGGCAATTTCGAAGTACAACTCCTGCTTTTCGGTGTCCATCAACAGCAGTGACCAAGTGTCGGGATGGAGAACCTCATTGATTTTCTCCATTATGGTGCGCAGTACCTGATCAAGCTGCAAAGAGGAAGTGAGCGCCTTGCCCAGCTCGTGAAAAACGGCAACTTCACCGCCATCGTTAGCCTCGCGGCGCACCACCGGGTTGCGGCGGCGTTCGGTTCCGGAAAAGGGCTTCGATTCAGACACTTTGGGTTTCAAGGCACCGAGAGCCCGGCCAGTATCGACAGATTTACCGTCGGACATTCTGGCATTATAGGTTTGCGAATGGGTTACTGCAACCGGCGAGCGAGGGAGCCGTGCGCAAAGGCAAAATCATGAGGAGGGTAGAGCTCCAGCATTATGGGTGATATGGCGCATAGTACAGGGCGCAATAGCCGTGATTGACACCCGTCACACGCCCGCCTATATTTTTCAGTGAACCTTTTCAGAGAATCCTGAGATGAGCGCAACCAGTTTGTTTGGCGAGCACTTAAAACGTGAGCGCGAGATGCGTGGCGTGTCGCTGGAGGAAATTTCGGCGGCCACTCGCATCAGTGTGCGCTTTCTCGAAGCGCTGGAGAATGAGCAGTGGGAGCGATTGCCGGGCGGCATTTTCAACCGGGGATTCATTCGCTCTGTAGCGCGGTTTCTGGGACTTGACGAAGATGGCCTGGTGGCGGAGTACGCGCTGGAAACGCACGAGCGCCCCGAAATTGCGATTTGGACGAAAGAGCCAGTGCGGAAGCGGCGGAACTGGTTCGCCATTTTCGGGACCATTGCCACGCTAATCCTGCTGATTGCGGGAGGATGGTACGTTCACCGCGCCTATGGGGCGCAGATTAGCGCATGGCACGCAAGGCATCCGATTATCAGCACGGTGATGGCGAAGTTGCGGCATAAAACTACTTCGCCTGATGTCACGGCGCAAGCGCCGGTGGCGGCGGTGAATTCTCAGCAGCAACTACAGAGCTCTCCAGCGGCACAAGCGGCAGCGAATCCGAACGCCTCCAATGTAACGCCAGCAGCGGGAGCGCAGACGTCACAGGCAACCGGCCAAAATGCAAGCGTCGCGGCAGCAGCGTCGGCCACGCGCGGTACAGTTCCCAATGCGACGGCAGCGCCGAATACTTCTGACGCCTTGGTGCTCAAAGTCGAGGCTGGCGAAACTTCGAACGTGACGGTGGCGGCGGATGGAAAAGTTGTGTTCTCGGGGCAACTCGACGCGCTCAAAACGCTAACGCTGCGGGCGCAGAGAAGTTTTACAGTGTCGGCGAGCAAGTCGAATGCCGTCCTGCTTGAACTGAATGGCCGCACCGTACCGCCACTGGGTCCGCCGAACGAGCCCGGAAAAATCACACTGACGCGCGACAATCTAAAGCCTAATCCAGGAGACGGATATTAGCGAACCGGCACGCAGCGATGCTCGCGCGGAATTTGTCTTTGGCCACGCGACGCCGGAGCGGAAACTCGCCGTGTGCACCGGCGGAGTAACGCTCACCAGCGTGGAACGCGCGGAAGTTCTGACCGTGCTGGCCATGGATGACATTGAAGGAGTGGCGCAACGCGCGGCGGTAGCGCTGCCAAAGGTTGCGACGGAGGACTTCATCGCTGCGGCCCAGCTGCCCGATGCGGCTCCCGCACTCTTACATTATTGCGCCGCGAATCTGGCAAACGCACCGGGAATGGCGGACGTTCTCGCGAAAAATCCTTCGTGCCCAGCCGTCGTTCTGGAAAAAGTTGCCGCGCATCTGTCAGCGGCGGGAATTCAGGCGCTGCTCGACAATCTCGAGCGGCTGACGGCATCCGCATCGCTGATCGACGCTCTCGTGGCGTCGCCGAACGCCAACGCGGAACAGCGCAGCTTGCTCTCGGAGCTGCGCAAGGGCGCCCTCGGAGCGGAAGAACTGAAAGTCGCGGTCGAGAGCGCGGAGCCAGATCCCGTAAGACGCAAAACTCTGCTGCAACGCCTGGCAAAAATGAACGTGCTCGAACGAGTGAAGCTGGCGCTGACCAGCGGCCGCGAAGAGCGCATCATCCTGATCCGCGACTCCAACAAAGTGGTGCAGCGCTCGGTGTTGCAATCGCCACGCTTGACGGAAGCCGAGGTGGAGAGCTTCGCTTCGATGACCATATTGACCATGGAGATTCTGCGCATCATCGCCAACAATCGCCGATGGATGAAAAACTATTCCATCGTGAGAAACCTGATCTTCAATTCCAAAACGCCGCTGGACATCACCATGCATCAGTTGACGCGCCTCACGCCGCAGGACCTGAAAATTCTGAGCAAGAGCAAGAGCGTTCCGGAAACGCTGCGGTCCACCGCGGCAAAGATGATCATCAAGCGCGGCGAGCGGGAATAAAGGCTGCCGCCGTGCGGACTTGCGCGGAGGATTTATTGGGGCTTGGCCGCAATGGACGCGGTGACCTGTTTGGCGTATTCGCGGGCTTTCGCGAGAATCGCTGGCGCGTCGAGCGTCAGCATACGCCGGTGATCCATGATTAACCGTCCGCCGATGATCACCGTGTCCACGTCGCTCGCTTTCAGCGCGTAGACGAGATCGGAATACACGCTGCCCTTCATCGCGTACATCGGCGTGGCGTGCGGCGCGTCGGTGCGAATCAAAATCACATCCGCTTTTTTCCCGGCTTCGAGAGAACCGATTTCCTTTTGCATGTGCAGAGCGCGCGCTCCATTGATCGTGGCCATGGCCACCACTTGCTCGGCTGGCAGAACGCTTGGGTCCATGTGAGAGAGCTTTTGCAGCTTCGCGGCGAGGTCCATTTCCTCGAACAGGTCGAGATTGTTGTTGCTGGCCGCGCCGTCCGTGCCCAGGCCCACCGGAACGCCCGCGGCGATTAATTCGACAACGGGACTCGTTCCGTCGGCCAATTTCATGTTGCTCGAAGGATTGTTCACGCAGCCCACATCGTGGCTGGCAAGCAGTTTCATGTCGCCCGCGTCGACCCAAACGCAATGCGCCGCGGTGACGTCGGGCCCAAGAAAACCGATACTCTCCATATAAGCGGTCGGTGAGAGGCCGTACTTTTTGTAGCTCTGATCGGTTTCGAAGGGCGCTTCGGCAAGATGAATCAGAATCGGCACATGATATTTGCGCGCCAGCGCCGCGGCAGTCTGCAACGTCTTTTCGGAGCAGGTGTAAATGGAATGCGGCGCCACCGCAGGAGTGATGAGCGGATCGCCTTGCCAGTGCTGAATATATTTTTCCGTGTAGGCGACCATTTGCGGTAGGTTTTTGTTGTCCGGCACGGGAAAATCGATAAAAGTTTCGCCGAGCACGCCGCGCATGCCCGCTTCCTTGGTCACGCGGGCAACGTCATCTTCGAAATAATACATGTCGGCGTACGTGGTGATGCCGCCTCGCAGCATTTCCAGCATGCCCAGGCGTGTGCCCCATTCGACGAAGCCGGGCGTGACGTTGTGAGCTTCGGCGGGAAAAATGTACTTCTGCAGCCATTCGTTCAGCGAGGAATCGCCGCCAAGCCCCCGGAAAAGCGTCATTGCGGCGTGCGTATGGCCATTGATGAGCCCGGGCATCACGATTTCGCTGTGCGCGTCGATGGTGCGCGAAGCGTCGTATCGCGAAGTGATTTCGCTTGCCGGCCCGACAGCAATAATCGAGTCGCCGCGAATGGCCACGGCGCCATTCCTGTAAACGTGCCGCGCGGAATCCATAGTGACGACGATTCCGCCTGTGATAATCAGACTGGCGCGGGCCTTTGTTTGTGTCGCAGCTTGCGCCTGTGAGCCAGGAGCCGCAAGCATTATAAATAACCACAACGAAAAGAAAATCGAGCAGTGGCGTTTCAAGTTAGTGGCCTCGAGGCGGCGATTATCGCAGAAAATCACGCCTTTGTGCGCGCCGGAACGCGCCAATCACAGCGCTTGTGCGTTACAAATGAGATGAATCGAATGGGCGCGGCAGTAAATTGAGCGAGCGCTCGCGTTCCGTCTTTCCCTTGAGGTTCGCGAGAATTACCGGCACGTCGCCGCAAAATTCCCAGATGATTTGCCGGCAGGCCCCGCAAGGCGGCGTCAGCGCGTCCGCATCGGTTACCACGGCGATGGCGTCGAATTCGTGCTCGCCCTCGGAAATAGCCTTGAAAATGGCGACGCGCTCGGCGCACATCGTTAACCCGTAGCTGGCGTTTTCGACGTTGCACCCAGCGAAAATACGGCCAGACTTGCCGTGTACCGCGGCTCCCACAAGAAATTTGGAGAAAGGCGCGTGGGCATTTTCCCGCGCGGCGCGGGCCGCAGCGATCAGTTGGTCTTCGTTATGCATGGCAACGATTATGCATTCAAATTGGCGGCGAGGCGAGGAAGGACTGCGCGAAGCAGCGCGATGAATTGCTCGCTGACGCGCTGGCCGGTCTCGAGCACTTCTTTGTGGCTGAGCGGCCTGTCCAAAATTCCTGCGGCCATGTTGGTGACGCAGGAAATTCCCAACACGCGAATGCCCATGTGCCGCGCCACAATCGCTTCGGGAACCGTCGACATTCCGACAAGGTCTGCTCCGATCGTGCGAAGATACCGAATTTCCGCCGACGTTTCATAGCTCGGCCCCGGCACAGCCGCATAGACACCTTCGCGAACTTCCATCCCAAGTCGTCGCGCCTCCTCCAGCGCTGCATCGCGATACGATTTGCAATAAACCTCGCTCATGTCGGGAAAACGAGCGCCAAAACGCTCATCGTTTGCGCCAGTCAGCGGATTCACACCAAGCAAGTTGATGTGGTCCCGCAAAATCACCAGCGCGCCCTGTTTGAAGCTGAGGTTGATGCCGCCCGCGGCGTTGGTCAAAATGGCCGCGCAAATTCCCAAACGCCCCAGCGCCCGCATCGGAAAAACCACTTCGGCCGCCGAGTATCCTTCGTACAAATGCACGCGGCCCTGCATTGCCGCCAAGGCGATGCCGGCGCTCTTGCCGATTACCAACTGTCCCGCATGGCCGACGGCCGTCGAACGCGGAAAATTTGGTATGCGCGCGTAAGGGAGGCGGGTGGCGCTGTCGAGTTCATCGGCGAAGACGCCCAGGCCTGAGCCAAGCACCACGGCGATTTCCGGGCGAAGTTTTGTGCGGGCGCGAATGAATTTCGCAGCGGCCTCGGCGCGCGCAAATTCATCGCCGCTCCTCAGTTTCGCGTTCGTGCGGGTTCTCATTTAAGCATGATGCCCACAATCGAGGCAGACATCAGATTGGCGGCAGTACCGGCGAGCATGGCGCGAATTCCGAGCCGCGCGAGTTCATCTTTTTTATTTGGCGCGAGCGCGCCGATGCCGCCGATTTGAATTCCAATGGAACTGAAATTTGCGAAGCCGCACAGCGCGTAAGTGGCAATGGTAAACGAACGAGGGCTGAGTATCGCTTTCATCGGTCCTAAGCGGCCATAGGCGATCAGTTCGTTTAAAACCATCCGCGTTCCCAGCAGGCTCCCAACTTTTCCAGCATCGTGCCACGGAACGCCGATCAGCCAGGCCACCGGCGCAAGTACCCAGCCGAAAATTTGTTCGAGGCTCGAGGGGAATTCAGCGAGGCCGTGATGCGCGAGAAAGTTGTGCGTCCCGCCCAAGATGCCGTCGCACAGGTAAATCAAGGCGATGAACGAAATCAGCATCGCGGCGACATTGAGCGCAAGGTGCAAGCCATCAATCGTGCCGCGCGAGAGCGCGCCCAGCGCGTTGGGATCTTTTTCCAGATTGGCCATCTCCACGCGGCCAGCGGTGACCGGCGTTTCCGTTTCCGGAACGAGCATTTTCGCCAGCAGCAGCGTCCCGGGCGCAGTCATGATCACTGCGGTGATCAAATGCCTGGCGTCCACGCCGAAGGCGATGTAAGCAGCCATGATGCCGCCGGAAACGTGCGCCATGCCGCTGGTCATAATGGTCATCAACTCGGATCGCGTGGCCTCGGGAAGAAATGGGCGAATGGTGAGCGGCGCTTCCGTCTGCCCCATGAAAACGCTGGCGGCGATGTTGAGCGACTCGGCGCCGCTGGCGCCCATAAGGCGAGTCATGATTTTCGCGGCTTGCTTTACGATGAACGGCATCACGCGGTAGTAATACAGCACTGCGAAGAGCGCCGCGACGAAGATGATCGCCGGCAGAACTTGAAAAGCAAAGAGCAAACCGAGTTTCGAATTTTTTGCGCCGAGGTCGCCGAATACAAAAGTCGAGCCGTAATAGGAGTAGTCCAGCAGCTTGGTCACGGCGGCGCCAATGACTTTGAAAACTTTCCGGCCGCTGTTGGTGTCGAGAACGATGAAGGCAAAAACGACCTGCAGGCCGAGGCCCCAGGCAACGGTTTTAATGCGAATGGCGCGCCGGTTAGTGGAAAAAAAATAGGCTAGGCCGAGAATTGTGGCCATGCCCAGCAGGCCGATCCAGCGATGCATTTTCCTCCTCTCGAGAATGCGAACCAGCGCGATGCTTACGAAAACACAACGACCACTTTATGGGCCGATTATTTTGTGCACTAAAGGCCGCGGCTGCGGCGGCCGCTCCGCAATGACGAAACTCCGTTCGAGCAAATCGAGCGCCTCGCGAAGACGCGACTCGGCATTGTAATGCACCGTGCAAAGCGTTTCGCCGGCGCGAACGGCATGGCCGACTTTTTTTTCCAGAACAATGCCCACAGCCGGATCGATGGCATCATCCTGTTTCCCCCGGCCACCGCCGAGAATCACGCAGGCTTTGCCCACCTGTTCGCACGCGATTCGCGAGATGAATCCACCCTGAGCGCCGCGAACTGTTTCCGTTTTCTGCGCATGCGGTAAGCGCAAAGGCTCGCTCACCACGCGCGCGTCGCCGCTCTGCTGCTGAATAACCTGCTGGAATTTATCACGAGCGCGCCCTGTGGCAATCATTTCTTCAGCAATTTGTTTCCCGGCGTCAAGGCTTGCGGCGCAATCGGCGAGAAAGAGCATCCATGCCGACAGTTCAATCGATAGTTCGCGCAAATCAGCAGGGCCTCGGCCATTCAAAATTTCCAGGCATTCGGCGACCTCCAGCGCATTGCCCACGCTATTGCCCAGCGGCTGCTCCATATCCGTAATGAGCGCAACCACGCGCTTGCCCATGCGCGTTCCCGTTTCAACAAGCAGTTCGGCCAGCGAGGCCGCGTCCTTTTCATTTTTCATGAACGCGCCATCACCGGTTTTCACGTCGAGAACCAGCGCATCGATTCCTTCCGCCAGTTTTTTGCTCATGATAGAGGCGCAGATCAGTCCCGCATTTTCGACGGTGGCAGTGACGTCGCGCAGCGCGTACAGACGCTTGTCCGCAGGTGCGATTTCAGGAGTTGCGGCGCCCAGAGCGCAGCCGCACGCAGCGAGCGCTTCGCGAAACTGCTGCTTTGACAGGTTGACGCGAAAGCCCGGAATAGATTCGAGTTTATCCAGCGTGCCGCCGGTGTGCCCCAGCCCGCGTCCGCTAATCATCGGAACATAAACCGGCGAACGGAATCCCGCTGCAGCCACAATGGGCGCGAGGATCAGCGACGTTTTGTCGCCAACGCCTCCCGTGGAATGCTTGTCAACTTTAGGCCCGGGCAGATCGGAAAAGTCCATCACTTCCCCGGAGTGCAGCATTGCGTCGGTGAGAAAGGCGGTTTCCGCGCGTGAAATCCCTCGGCAAACGGAGGCCATAAGCCACGCGGCTAGTTGATAATCGGGGACATTTCCATGCGCAGCGCCAGCAACGAGATAAGCAATTTCTTCGCGGCCCAGTTCCTGGCCGTCGCGTTTTTTGCGGATCAGATCAACGGTGCGCATGAGGCCGGGCGGGCTGCCAGCCATCAGTGAAGTAAGAGCGAGTGGCTCCGTTAGAGCGCTCGCGAGATTCAAGGACAAAATGAGGGATTTCCGGAGGGCATCCGTAACGCACCGGCAAAACCACGGTGCCGAGGCCGCGGCTTACGTAAATTTGCGTTCCGCGAAGCGTATCGCGCCCTTTTTTGAAGCGCATGTCTTCGTCAGAGCGCCCATACAGACAGCCGATGAAAGGCAGCCGGATCTGGCCTCCGTGCGTGTGCCCCGAAAGAACCAGGTCAATGCCCATTCGGGCGGCATCTTCGATAATGTCGGGATTATGGGAGAGCAACACTGTCGGAGTGCGCTCCGAAATCCCACGCATGGCGCGAGGCAGATCCGCGCGATACAGAAAATCGTCAATGCCCGCCACACAAAGTTTCTGACCTCGGCGGCGCAGCGTCACGTGCCGATTGCGCAGCACCTCGATGTCCGCCCGCCCAAGCGCCGAGGCTATTTGATCCGCGCCAACCCGAAAATCGTGATTCCCGAGCACGGCGTACACGCCATCTCCGGCGCGTAGTCCGGACAGAATTTCCGCGGCTGGCTCGATGTAATTACGCGAGCGCGTCACGAAGTCGCCGGTAAGCGCCACAATGTCGGGATTGAGTTGGTTCGCCATGTCGACCGCCATGCTCAGAGCAGCGGCCGGAAAATACAGCCCATGATGAATGTCGGTAAGTTGAACAATGCGAAGCCCACGGAAGGCTTCCGGCAAATTGCCAAGGCCAATGCGATGCTCGGTGAGTTCAATACGCGCGTGCAGACCAAGCCGCTTTAGCTGGTTGATGCCGCTCGATTGACCCAGCGAATAGGTCTCCACGCCTCCATTGCGCCAGCGTCCCTTCATGCGATCAAGCGGCTCCGCCAGCGTGCGGCGGCGTTTAGGCTGTGGCAATACGTAAGTGTATGACATTCGTGTAGAGCCGTGTGGACCTTAGGGATCCCTTAGGAGCAATGACCCGTGCAGCAGGCTAACATTCGAAGTGGCTTGAGTAAAGCGGTAATGCCTGTAGAATGTGTGCGGCCAATTACCTGTACTTAAGTCCTGGCGGCGTTTAAGACCCTAGCCCAACCTGTCTTTGGAAAATCACTCCCCCTTTAGTTAGCTGCGGTAAACCCAATATTGGTTGCCACGCCCGCTGGGCTGTCGTAATTTGCCGCGGCGAGTGCGGTACCTTGGTGTTCGGGGCCTCCAACCCTGTCGATTTTCCCGTTTGAGGCCCACATGAGCTGTTTGACTACAATGCTGGATTTCTTTTCTCAAGATACAGCTTTCTGCGCACCCGCACGCTCGCGAACCGAAAGCGCAAGTTCCCGCATTTCATTGTGAATGCGGCCATTCGACGCCATGCATTCGAAATCGCCTGGGCGATAATTCCCGCCGGAAAAATTCGTGACTTTTCCTCCCGCCTCGCGAACCAGCAAAATTCCTGCGGCGGTGTCCCAGGATTTCAAGCCAAACTCCCAAAATCCGTCAAACTGTCCGCACGCCAGCGAGCAAAGGTCGAGCGCAGCAGCGCCAGCCCGGCGCACCCCATGCGAGCGCAAAGTAAATTCCCAATAATATTGAATGTTGGGATTCTGTACACGCTTGTGGCTGGGAAAACCGGTGGCCAGCAGGCTGCGCGACAGCGTATCGACCGCCGAGACGTGAATTGCGCTTCCGTTGCGATATGCTCCCCGCCCGCGAATAGCCGTGAACATCTCAGCTGTCACTGGATTATAAATCGCAGCAACCAGCGGTTCGCCGCGCTCCAGCAAACCCAGCGAGACCGCGAATACTGGATAGCCATGAGCAAAATTTGTGGTGCCATCCAAAGGATCGACGTGCCATTGATACTCAGCCGAACCGCCGGGACCCGATGCGCCACCCTCTTCGGCGATTACCTCGTGCGCAGGAAACGCGCCGTGCAGCCGCGCGAGAATGGCGGCTTCGGATTTCTTGTCCGTCTCGGTGACGAGATCCACTTCGCCCTTGTAAGAAATATTCTTTGGATGGTCAATGGCTGCGGCAACGATGCCGCCGGCTTCGCGCGCCGCGGCGACAGCGACCTCCAGAAAGTGCGCGGGATTATTCTCGGAACCGGTCATTGATTTAATTGCAGATCTAGTTGTGCACAACGATTCGCCTGCGAAGGACCATTTGGATGCGAGAGCTCATCCGGCTGCGCCTCATTGAGCGAACCGGTGTCCACTGGCCCGGATTCGAAATAGCCCTTGCGATAGTGCAAAGTATATTTGCCGCCAGAAATGGTCAATTCAATCCGGCAGTAAGCTCCCGCCTTTTCTTTGGGCTGCGGATAGTAGCTCAGCAGATACTGCGCGCGCAGTTCGCGATTAATTTGCGCGAACATGGCGCTAAGCTGCGATTCGCCGCTGGGATAATAAACGGCGCCCCCGGTCGAGTCGATAATCGTCTCGATGGCGTGCTCTCCGCCCGTATTGCGGCCGTTTTCGTTCCTCACCGCGCGAATCAAAATCGTGTATACCAAAGCTTGCGATGCGATCGCCGCGCGCCGAGCGGCTTCAAAGCTGGACTTGCTAGTCGTTTCTCCCGCGTCGGTGACCAGAACGATCACCCGCCGGCGGTCCTGCGGCAATTTTTCCAACGCTTGCGACCCGAGGACAATCGCGTCGTACAGAGAAGTTCCCGCGCCGGGCGATATTCTCTCCGCCGCGGCTTCCAGCTTGGAAACATTCGAGGAAAAATCGCCCAGCTGGTAAACGTCGTCGGCAAACGCAAAAACGGAAAGCAAGTCCTGCGGATGGACCATCAGACGTATGAATCGCGCGGCAGCTTCGTCCTGAAATCTTGTGTCTTTCAGCGTGCTGAGGCTCGCATCAATCATCAGGGCGAGTTCCAGCGGCCGATTGGTTTGCGTTTCAAACTTCGCGATTTTCTGCGGCACGCCATTTTCCGAGAGATGGAACGCCGATTCAGGCAAATCAGCGATGGGTTTCCCATTGGCATCCAGCACCGTCGCCGGAACGGTGACTAAATCGGTTTGCACGCGGATGCGCGGCTCTTGCGCGCCGCTTTGCGCCGCCGCATTCATTGGAAATAGAAATGCCGCGCAAATACTCACAGATATCAACGCGATTGAAGCTCTTCGCCACGCGCAAAACCAATTCGTCTTCCCATTGATTTGAACGCTCATCCTACGGAGTAGATGTGCTTCGCGGCGAAAAGGCTTCCACACCGATTTTTTCGCCTTCCGACCATACCGCGCCATCGGCAAAATATTCCTTTTTCCAGATGGGCACGATGCGTTTGAGCGTATCGATGCCGTGGCGGCAAGCATTGAAAGCCGCGGCGCGATGCGCGGAACTCACCGCGACGAGCACGCTGGTCTCGCCGATTTCCAGGCGGCCCAGGCGGTGCACGATGGCCACGCGCTTGATCTCGAAATTTCTCTCCATCTCGTCGCTGATTTCGCGCATCTTGGCCAGTGCCATCGCATCATACGCCTCATATTCCAAATACAAAGTTTGTTTGCCACGCGAATGATTGCGCACAATCCCCTCGAACACCACGATCGCTCCATCTTCAGGAGCTTTTAGCGATGCAACGATCTCTTCGGTAGGAATTTTGTCGCGCACAATTTGCACGATATTTTCGAATGCCTGCGCCGCGCCTCCGCTCACTGGAGGCAGAAAGGCCACTTCATCGCCAGCCTTGAGCGGTTGTTCCCACGGGGAATATTTCTGATTGATCGCGGGCGCAACAGAGTCGCGGAATTCAGCCAGGCGCGGAAATTTCTCGGCGTAGCTCGCGAACACGTCCTGCAAGCTCCATCCCTCGGGCGCAAGAAACGAATCTTCCGCAGCTCCCGTGATCTCCTTCAATTGCCCAAAGAACAGCACCCGCAAAATCATGCTGCCATTCTATCGCGTAGCTGTGCGCCCGTGCTATGTTCCGCAAGCTTGGTTCGTAGCGCGCACTTGCAGCACATAAAGGCTGCGGCGCGCGGGATGCTTGACGTCACTGAGTAATGCTCGTAACGTGAATGCATCGGTTGCCGTTGACGAGCATTCACCGACTTTTTTCAAGGAAGGCGCGTGAAAATCATCGTTTCAGGATCGTCAGGCCTGGTAGGCGCTGCGCTAATCGATTCTCTGCGCCCCGGCGGACACCAGATTGGCCGGTTGGTGCGTTCCGGCTCCGCCTCCGTTGCCGACGGCTCAAAGATGATTCGCTGGGAGCCGCCCACCGGCTCGATGGACCTCGCCGCAATGGAAGGCGCCGATGCAGTGGTGCATTTGGCTGGCGCATCCATCGCTGGAGGACGCTGGACGGCCGCGCGAAAACAATTGCTGCGGCGAAGTCGCGTGGATGCGACGCGCCACCTGGTCGCAGGGTTCGCGCAACTCAAAAATAAGCCGCGAGTGCTGATTTCCGCGTCGGCGATTGGCTATTACGGCGCGCGCGGCGATGAAATCCTGACTGAAGCGAGCTCGCCCGGGAATGATTTTCTGGCGCAGCTTTGCCGCGACTGGGAGACCGAAGTGGCCAAGGCCGAGGCGCAAGACATTCGCGCGGTGATGTTGCGTTTCGGTATTATTCTCGCGGCGCAAGGAGGCGCGCTGCAAAAGATGCTCCCGCCATTTCGTTTTGGCCTGGGCGGAAGGCTCGGAAATGGCCGCCAATGGATGAGCTGGATTGCGCTCGAAGATGTGGTCGCGCTCATTCGCTACGCAATCGATAACGATTCGGTGCGCGGACCAGTGAACGCCGTGGCGCCGAATCCGGTGCGAAATTTCGAATTTACCAGCGTCCTGGCGGGAGTGCTATACCGGCCGGCGCTTTTTCCCGTGCCTCGATTTGCATTGCGCTTAATGCTCGGCGAAATGGCCGATGCGCTGCTCGCCAGCCAGCGCGTGATGCCTGCAAGCCTCACCGAAAAAAATTTCGCGTTCCGCCGCCCGGAACTGAAATCCGCCCTCGAATCCATTTTGGCTTGAGCCCGCAGATCGCCATGCATTCGGCGTAGAGCGGCTATTTTAGAACGAAAACGGCAACGTTGATTTTCATCACGTGCCCGCTGATGGGGTCGGTGGCTGACATTCCTTCGGCGTTCTGGCCATCGCGAAGATTGAGCTCAAATCGCGAGTTGAAATTGGTCAAGGTGGGTAGCGGTAAGATGCCGCTCTGATCTAATCCGTCCTGATGCGCCGACGAAACAGCGGTACGCTCGACGGTACACTGCAGACGGTACAAGCCTTCGCCTAGCTTCGTCGCGTCCACGTCAATATTGGTCCCGACATTTTCATACTGATACTGGTAATTGGCAATTAGGTTTGATCCTTTTGCTGGTACAGGCCCTGTCGCAATCGGAACTTTGACTCCCATCCGGAGGAATGCGCTTGGTGCGTGGAGACCGTGTTGCGGGTCAGTTACGCCGACGTAGAGCGTATAAGGCAGCCTGCTGACCCTTTTATCGCCAGCGTATTCGGTGAGAACAATGTCCACACGAAGATGAGTTACGGTTTGATCGTTGGATTTCTTTTCTTGCTGTTGCGCTTGCGCGCGGGAAGTTGCAGGAATCACCAGAAGGCACATCAGCATCCCGAGCATCGGCATTCGCATTTGCATTCGCGTCTTCATCATCATCGTGCTCCTCTCAAAATTCCTGCACATTCTTCATTCAGTTCGATTGGTCACTCGTGAGATTTTGCTCGCGATTGCTAGCTGCAGCCCCTTCGGCGGTGTCGCTGATTGGCGGCGTTTTCAATGGCGGAATCACCAGCGGCTTGATTTCGAGGGGCTTCTCCGACGCTTTTATCTCCGCCACGATTGTGGCGCCGTTGATCTTTCCCTTCTGAACTTCTGCGACGAACTGCAGCACGGCTTGCATTTGGCCCGGCTGGACGATGACTTCTGGCTCAGCCGCGCGGTGGCGACGAATGCTGCGCGGCAATTTTCGTCGCGCCGCTACCAATTCTGGCTTGCGCGGTTGAGCGTGCGTTGGCGATTCGATGGCTGCGTTTCGCTTTGGCACCGTGACGGCGGAATTTGGCGTCGAGGAAGTGACAACCGGCTTCCGCGTGTGGCCAGCGATGGGCCGGCTGGATGATCTATGCAGCGTCATCGCGGCAAATAAAAAGATAGCCAGCGCGGCGCAAGCGCTTGCCGCAGTGGGCCATGCATTTCGCCGCGACCAAATAGGCACGCGCTGCTCTTGTTCAGCAATCATTTGGCGGATATTCGCGGCAAGCTGAGGCGAAGGCTCGGCTGCAACCCTCGCGCGCACACCTTCATCGATCGCTCGCAGCAACGCTTGCGCGCGCTGAAATTCTTCGCGGCAGGCTGCACAGCCGCTCACGTGCGTATCGAAATCGCTTCGCCGCCCCTCCGCAAGCGAACCGGCTGCCGCATCAACAATCCAATCGCGAACACGCGCACAATTTCTCACCTCTGGCATTTTCGTAGATCTATCCGTCCTCTTCTTCTTCATTCTTCAACGCAATTTCTCCGCGAGCCGTTTGCGCGCCAATCTGAGCCGCGATTTCACCGTGCCCTCCGGCAATTGCAGCAACTGGGCGACTTCTCGCGTGTCATAACCCTCGATGGCCGCCATGATCATCACCATGCGCAATTTTTCCGGCAACGAATCCAACTCCTCGTTCAGACGGCGCTCGAATTCGCGCAACGTGGCCAATTTTTCCGCATCCTGCTCGCCAGCGCTGGCCATTTCGCGAACTGCGTAAATAGCGGCTTCGTCCTCACGTCTCTCGCGGCGCTGGCGTGAACGGCGATGGTCAATGGCCATGCGCCAGGCGATGCGAACCAGCCAGCTTCGAAACGTGCTGCGGTCGCGCAGGCGATGAAAATTGCGGTAGGCGCGCAGCAACGATTCCTGGGCCACATCTTCCGCTTCGGCGCGGTCGCGCAAGACCGCCAAAGCCACGCGAAACGCCAAGGTCGCGCATTCCGCCAGCCGCTCCTGAAATTCGCGCTCGAGCGAAATGCCTTCGCTCGTCACGGTTCCAGCACGGCTCGCCGCGAACGCATCCATCGCCTTCCCAATATGCGAGACGTCGCTCATTCGCCTTTAGATCCCTCAAGTCATGGAAAAAGTTCCAGATGTTCGGTCGACCCCTGACAGCCTGCCACAAAGCGCCTCGTTCCAAAAGGGAGCGTGTTTGCGGGAACGAAGTGCCATTGTGAAACAGAAAGCGTGAACCCGTAAACGGTCGCAGACCTTAAAAACAGCGCGTCATGGCGCCTGCGCGTCCGCCAACCAACTTGATTTCACAAACTTCGGGCTGATCCTCAGGCAGGCATCTCCATGAATTTCGCCACTGCGCCGGAATGGAACAGTTCTTGCGATTGAACTCTACGCCGCTGCAGCAGAGGAAAAATTTCAAAGCCAGAGACAAATGATCCTCTCATTCAGAATTTCGACGCACGAAGACGATGCAGGCGGATATCGGCTGGGGCAGACGCGAGCCGCGCGTCGAAGGATCGGGATCACCACGCTGGCATGGCTGATTCCTCTTCTCGTTATCTCCGGCTGCGGATTCTCCGCAGGTTCATCGAGCAAGCCGCCACAAAATGTGACTGTGGTCGTCGCGCCGCAAAATGCTTCAGTGCTGCTCGCGCAGACGGTCCAGTTCACGGCCACGGTGACGGGCGCCAACTCCAGCGTGGTGAACTGGAGCGTGAACGGCATCGCCGGCGGAAATTCCGCAGTCGGTGCGATTTCGGCTTCGGGACTCTACACCGCGCCACTGAATTTGCCTCTGACGCCGGCCGTAACTATCACCGCGACGACGCAATCCGCGCCGCAGGTTAGCGATTCCGCAACCGTTCAAATCGAGAGCGGCATCGTTGTGAACATCGCGCCAAATTCGGCAAACGTCCCTCCGGGCGGGTCGGCAAATTTCACCGCGATGGTCAGTGGCACAGCGGCCGCCAATTCCGGCGTGAGTTGGAGCGTCAACAACGTTGCCGGAGGCAACACGACGCTCGGCCTGTTGAGCGCCACGGGTACAAATTCCGCAAAGTACACCGCGCCCGCGATTCCCCCAGCCGCGGCGGTGTCGGTAACCGCCACGAGCACAGCGGATCCATCAAAGTCAGCCGCAGCCAGCGTGTCCATTTCGTGCGCTGCGGCAAATTCGATTTCGCCAGCATCCGCGAGCGTTGCCGCAGGCGCGACGCAAACTTTTAGTGCTTCTTTGTGCATCGCGCCCGGGACGCCAATGTCATGGGACGTAAACGGTGTCCCGGGGGGAAGCGCCGCAACCGGCCTCATAGTCACGAGCAGCGCGAATACTGCCGCGTACACTGCGCCCTCGAGCGCGCCCTCGCCAAATCCGGTGACGATTCACGCAGTCGCGGGAACGCAAAGCGCATCCGCAACAGTTACCGTTGTCAGCGCGACAGCGATTGCCGTGTCAGTATCGCCCGCCTCGGCAAGCGTTGCCGCAGGACAGCGCGCCAGCTTCACCGCGTCCGTTACGGGGACAGCAAACACCAGCGTCACCTGGGCGGTGAATGGCATTGCCAACGGAAATACCACCGTTGGGCAAGCGTGCGCGCCTGCTTCGAATCCGTGCGCCACGCCGTCCGGAGCGGAGACGACGATTGATTACTTTGCGCCGCAAATTCCGCCACAGCCGGATAGCGTGGTGCTCACGGCAACGAGCCCGGCGGATCCGACGCGCAGCGCCAGCGCGCAAATCACCATTGTCGCTCCGGCACAACCGGGCGTCAGCCTTGTGCCGTTTTACGCGTTCCTGGCGCCTTCACAGCAATTCCAGTTCATCGCCGCCGTCAGTGGTTCAGCGAACACCGGCCTCACATGGACAGTTTCGAGCGCTGTGCCGGGGCAGGGTTGCTCCGGCGCTTCATGCGGCTCGATTGACAACGCCGGAAATTACATCGCGCCCGCCGCCGCGCCTTCGCCGAACGCAATTCTCATTACCGCGACGAACGCGGCGGATCCGTCGCTTGCAGCCACAGCTACCGTGGCAGTCACATCAGGACCAACTATCGAAACACTTTTGCCTTCGAGCGTCGTCGCGGGCGCGCAGCAAAATTTTCTGCTCGCAATTGAAGGATTGAATTTCGTCGCGACCACCGGCAGCGGCACCTCACAACTCCTCGTCAATAATTCTCCGCGCACCACGAATTGTCCCACGCCGAACCGCTGCACCATCACGCTGCAACCTGCGGACGTCGCCGCTGCCGGCTCGCTGGCACTGCAAATTCAGAATCCGGGCGCTCCAGGCGCGCTGTCGAATCCGGTTTCGTTGATTGTGCTGCCTGCGCCCGCGCCGCCGAGCGCCATCTCGCTGACCAGCGCGACGCCCATCGTTGCAGGGAGCGAGATTGTCGTGCCGGAGCCCACAACCGCGAGCGCAACCACTTCGCCAGTCAGCGTGAATTTTGTTGGGACGGTTTCCGCAGACGGCTCAACGTGCACCATTCAGGCCTCGCCGGTTGCCGTGACGCGCCCTGCGTCCGGCTCAATCACCGCAAACATCTGCGTGCAGGGAAATTTTCTGGATCCCACGTTTGCCTATGCCTTCAGCGCGCCGCAATCGGGCGGCGACATCGGGATTTCCACGGCGTCGATGGCCAGCCTGTTTCCGAATTTAGTGGAATTGACGCTGACCATTTCCAACCAAACGGCCGCCGGGGTGCGCACGCTTTTCATCACCACGCCGAATGGCGACGTCGCTGCGGCAACAGGAGTCCTCGAGGTGAAATGATGCTCAAAACTCTGGATGCAAATGCGCTCTCTTTCATATTTCTAGCCGCCCTAATGCTTTTGACGGCCCCGCTGGCGGAATCCACCACGCTGGCACAGCTTTCTCTGGCGCAACTCGTGGATTCCGCGCACATCATCGTTCACGCAGAGGCCATTTCCAATATGACTGTGTGGCACGACGGCGAAATTTGGACTATCACCACGTTCCGCATCCTCGACAATTGGAAGGGCCAAGCAAGCCCCAAAATCGAAGTGTGGATGATTGGCGGCCACGCCGGGCGAATCACCAGTTATGTCCCTGGAGCGCCGCGATTTCGGCCCGGCGAAGAAGCAGTTTTGTTCCTCGAGCCCACGCGCGGCGGGAAGATCTCCATCACCGCGTGGGGCGAAGGAACGTTTCGCGTTCACCGCGACGCGCGCACGGGGGAATCTCGCATCACGCAGGATACCGCCATCATCCCCGAATTTGCCGGCCCGGATCATACCCAACCGCGTAACGCCATCCGCAACTGGCCGCTCGAAAAATTCAAAGCTCGTGTACTGCAAGCGGAAGCAGCGCCTCGAGGCATAAAATGATGCGCGCTATCAGACCTGTTCTCGCTTGGCTCACCGTCGGCGCGCTATTGCTGCAACCCTTTTTCTCTGCCGCAGCCCACGCTTACACTCGCGACTACACTGTGCCCTCGACCGGTGGCTGCCCCGTGCCGCAGAGGCAAGACATCACCTCAGGCGCGCCACCCTTGCAGCGCCAATGGAGCACTTCGCTGCCCAACCTCAATCCGCCAGTGATCGTCACCGCAGCGCCGCAAGGCACCGCCGCGCAATTGGACGAAATCGAAAGCACTATCGCTCAATCCTACGGCGTTTGGGGCGGCGTTTCCGGCACGCTCGTGAACGCGAGCACTTTTCCAAGCGCGCTCGGCCCGCTTGGGCGCATCGCGACGCGAAATGCATGCTCGCCAGATCCGGTGAACGGCGCACAGGCCGGCATCGACGGCGTGGATACAATTTGCTTCAACCAATCATCCGGGGCGTTTACAACCGGCGTGCTTTCGTTTACGCGCATAATGGTCGCAGACGCTCCGGGCCAGACTTTCGGTACCGCGCCGGCTTCAGCGTTCGCCGGACAAATCGTCGATGCTGACATTTATTTCCGCAACGACGGCCAGGCCACATTCGCCACTCCCGCTGCGCTGCCATCCGCGCCCGGCGCTTACGATTTGGAGTCGCTGCTGGCGCATGAACTGGGGCATGTGTTCGGACTCGATCATTCTGGCGTGTGGCGCGCCATCATGTTTCCCTACGCGCCTTCGCCGGGCACGTTTCTCGGCGATCGTCCCACCGTTTCTGCGCCCGACGCGCCGCTTGCGGACGACGATCGCGCCGGCCTGCGCTTGCTCTATCCCGATCCTGCAGATACGGTCGACGTCGGCTACATCACGGGGCGCGTGCTGCCTGCGAATCCCTTCGAGCTCGCCGATGTTCCCGCTACTTCACTGGGAGAGTACGTCAGCGGAATTTTTGGCGCGCAAGTTGTGGCTGTGGATGCGAGCAGCGGTTCAGTAATCGCGGCGACGCTCGGCGGATGGACGTGCGATCCGAGTGCGGCCACGCCAGTGGTGAAATTCGACGGCTCATACACGCTAGGCCCGCTGCCCATTGGCCGCAGCTACGTGATTTACGCCGAGCCATTCGTCGGCATCGTATCGCCGAGCGACATTGGCGGCGCGTTCGCAGGCGTGTGCGGCAGCGCCGCTTCGCCGTCGTGCACTCTGCCCGCCATGAACACCAACTTCTCCCCGCGCCTCCGCCCATGAGCATTGGGGAGCTTGCGTGAGCATACGAAAAGGTGCAGATTGGCGGTATATGCGCTGCCGACTTCTAGCAATTCTGTTTCTGCTCGGCGCGGCTCCGACGTTCGCTCAGTCACGGTATTTCCCTGACGGCACGTTTGCAGACAAGAGCAAACAAGCGCAGGCGCTCGTTGTGACCTGGTATTCCCGTCAGTTGAATGGCTTAGAGGAGCCCTCTCTTTGGGCGCTTTCACAGGATGACAAACACGCTACAGTCTACCGATTCCTGTGGCTGCGCACTTTCCATCATCCGATCGCCATTCGCGTAGTGATTGCTCCTGATGGCACAGCGGAGCTCATAATGAAAATGAGCGGCGGCGCGGGCGGATATGGTCCTGGCCCGCTAATCGAAAACCAAACAAAAAAGCTCTCGGCTACTGAGGTTACCGATCTCCTGGAACAGGTGAACAACGCGAATTTCTGGAAACTCTCAACACAAGAAAAGAGGTCATCCTTGTCCTTCGAAATGGATGGCGCTCAATGGATTCTCGAAGGTGTTCAGGATGGGAATTATCACATTGTTGACAGGTGGTCACCCACAAAAGGCGCATATCGCGCTCTCTGCTTATTTTTTGTTCGCAAGCTCGCGCGCTTGCGAGTTCCGAGAGATCAAGTCTATTAGCCGCAGAATTCGAGGATGAGTTCGCGGAGGGCGGCGGCGCACTTGTGCACCGACTCAATTTCGACGTGCTCCTCGGCGCCATGAAGGCCGCGACCGCTCGGGCCGAAGACAACTCCCGGAATTCTCGCGGCGGCGAGAAGAGCCGTGTCCGTCCAGGCAGACATGCCAGCGAGTTCACACCGTCCGCAGGCGCGGCGCACCGCAGCGCTGGCGCGCTTCACGAGCGCGGAGCCTTCGTCAATTTCATATGCCGGGCGCGAGCCTAGTCCGCCGCGCAAAGTCGCGCGAAACGCCGCAACATTTTCGTCTCGAGCACTTTTTCCCTTGGCATTTTCGCCAGCTTTTTTGCTCGCGTCTTCGAGAGCCTCGAGCATTTCGCGCAACTCCGCTTCGACGCTCGCTTCGGTCTCGCCCGACAACATGCGGCGTTCGAGCTGCAAGCGGCTCTCGGCGGGATAGCTGGAGAGTTCCTGGCCGCCTTCGATGAGCGAAGCGTGCAGCGACGCATTTCCCAGGCGCGGATGCGAGGCGCGAGCCGTGAGCTTCTTTTCGAGTTCGTCGAGCGCCACCAGCACGCGGCCCATCATGCGAATTGCGTCGCGGCCTTCCGACGGCAAACTGCCATGCGCGGCGCGCCCGTGGGTGACAATTTCAAACCACGCGTAGCCTTTGTGCGCCACCACCAATTGCAAATCCGTGGGCTCGAGCACAACCGCGAAGTCCGCGCTGCGCCCGCGCCGCAACAATTCCTGCGTGCCGATGCTGTTGCATTCCTCGTCCACCACCGCGGCGACCACAAAAGGCCGCGCGAGCCGCAATTCGCCGCTCGCAACCTCGCGCGCGATGCTCACCGCCGCCGCGCACATTGCCGCGGCGCCGCTCTTGATGTCCAGCGCGCCGCGCCCATAAAGTTTCCCGTCGCGAAAGCGTGGCGTGAACGGTTCGCGCATGTCGCCCGCGCCAACAGTATCGATGTGCGCGACGAGCATCAGCGCGGGTTTGGCGTTCGAGGATCCGATGCGCGCCACAACGTTTGGGCGACGTGGCGCCGCATCCTCCAGTTCCGCAGCAATTTCATGCGCGCGCAGGAATTTCTGCACGTGCTCCGCCGCGCGCTGCTCTCCGGAAGCGCCGCGCACGAGCGACGGATTCACGGAATCAATCGCGATCAGTTCTTCCAGCAGCTTCAGCGTCGCGTTTTGGTCGATGGACATTGCGCGGGCGGAGAAATTTCGGAACAATCTTTAGAATAACTTCAGAACATTTTTCAGAACCACGTGCGGCGGCGATACTCGCGGTAAGCTTCGCCGAATTTCGCTTCGAGCACGCGGCGCTCATTGCGAATGCGCATCACCTGCATGGGAATGATGATCAGGAAAATCAGGAAAAACCATGGCCTGTTGAAATAGACGATGAAGCCGGCCAAACCAATCGCGCCGAACACGTACACCGGATTCTGAATTTTCGAATACAGCCCGTGCGTAACCAGTTCCTTGGCCTGCGCGCTGATGGCGAATGATTTTCTCAGTTGCACGCGCGCCAGCATCCACAGACAGAGCGCCGGAACGGCAATCGCCATCCCAACAATCTGGTGCGTGCTCCACCCGGCGCTGCGGCTTCCGTAAACAAAAAACCCGAACACGACAGCCACAATCAGAATGGAAATCCACGTGGGCCACGTTTTCATGCCCGCAGTCTACACGCACAGCGCGCACTTCTCCACCTTGGGTCGCGTTTTCTCAGGTTCCTTGCACTCGGAAAATTGTGGCTGAACCGAAAGGCATGGTAGCGCTAACGGGAGTCGAACCCGTATTTCGGCCTTGAAAGGGCCGCGTGCTAACCATTGCACCATAGCGCCAGGGAGGCGCGGCTGCAAAAACGCCGCGAGATTCGCATCCATTATTCAGGAATTGCGGGCAATTAACAAGGCGCACCTGCAAACGATGGATGCCAAATTTACAGGTGGATTACAGATTCATTCTCGGGCTCTACGCCCATCCCAGAACCACACCCTCAGCGGCTTCCCGGTAAAAACCACTGGGATGCAAACGACGCCAAAGCCGCAGCATATCTCGTCTGTTATGGCACGCCTGACGCCATGCCCTTACAAAGGACGCAAATTGCACACAGGCTTTCGGGTTCCAACCCCTGAAAGCGCGTAACAAATTTCTGCCCCCCGGACATGAGATCCCGCCATTTTAGCCGCCAACATTCTGTGAGATGATTCAGCGGCCCGCGCGTGCCGCGCCCCAAAGCCGATGAAACTTCGGCCAGTGCGTGCGCGAACAAATTTCTGCGCGTGAACAGGCCCTGTAGAGGTCCCCGTAAATGTCCGACGCTTTCACCGAGCCTCGCGTAACCGGCAAACCCGCGCCGTCGCGCCGCTCGCGCTGGCTGATTCTCGCCGTCATCGGCATCGCGTCCTATGGCGGCTACTACGCATTCGACTACATTGCGCCGCTCGCGCCGCTGCTCAGCCGCCAACTGCACTTTTCCAACACTGACATCGGCTGGATGCAGGCCGTCTACAGCCTCCCTAACATCGTCGCCATGCTGGTCTGCGGCGTCCTCATCGACCGCCTGGGAACGCGCAAGTCGCTTTCGATTTTCGGCGTGCTGGTCTTCATCGGTCTTGTCGTCACCGCGCTCAGCCCGCATCTCGGCGTCATGGTCGCGGGGCGCCTTTTGGTGGGCGCAGGCGGCGAAGCGTTGCAACTGGCCGCCAATGTCGGTGTGGCCCGCTGGTTTTGGAATACCGAGTTGAGCCTGGCATACGGCCTGCGCGCATCGGCGGCGCGGCTCGGCTCGTTCAGCGCTGAAGTTTCGCCGGCATGGGCGCCCCACGCGTACACTTACTGGCGCTGGCCTCTTCTCATTGGCGTCGGCTTCGGCGCGCTCTGCCTGCTCGGCGCAGTCCTCTATTGGAAGTTCGACGCGCGCGGCGAGCGCCGCTTCACTTTGGGCCATACCGCAAGAACGACAAAAATCCCGCTGCGCGAAGTTTTTCAATTCAACAAATCATTTTGGCTGATTGCCGCGCTATGTGTCACCTTTTACGGCTGCATTTTCCCCTTCGAAACATTCGGACAAAAATTTCTGATTGATGCGCGCCACGTCACGCCGCAGACCGCAGCGCTTCTGGTCGGCATGGAGCCATTTTTTTCCCTCGTAGGCATGCCGCTCTTCGGCCTGCTCGTGGACCGGTACGCGCACCGCTCGCTGCTGATGATGTTTGGCTCGCTGCTCATCGTGCCTGTATTTCCCATGCTTGGCTTCACGAACATCCCGCCGGCAATCCCCATGGCCATGATGGGCGTCGCGTTCGCGTTGGTTCCGGCGGTGATGTGGCCTGCGCTTGTCTACGTGGTGGACAAATCGCGCCTGGGATTGGCCAATGGAATGTTGGACACTGTGCAGCAGGCCGGTCTGGTCATCATCAATTTGCTGATCGGCTGGGCCAACGATCGCTGGCTCGCCAGCGCCAGGAATGCCGCTGGCTACCATGCCGGCTTATTGATGTTCACAGGAATCGCAGTGCTCGCGGTATTATGCGCGTTTGCATTATGGCGCGCGGAAACAGGCCCATCTGCGCACGGCCTCGAAACCATAACCACGCGTCTGTGATTCCGCGCAGGCGAACTGGATGCGCGTGGCACAAAAATTCCAAGAGGTGGACGCCATGAGCGTCGAGAAGATGCGCGTGCCGTTGAAATGCCCGTGAATGTAACCGGCGATACAACCGGTAACAACGCGCCTGAGCGCATTCTGGTGTGGGGCGCAGGAGCGATTGGCGGCACCGTAGCCGCCTATCTGCGTCGCGCCGGCTTGGACATCACTGTTGTGGACACGAACAGCGCTCACGTCCGCGCCATCCGTGAAAAAGGCATGGCCGTCACCGGACCAATCGAGTCCTTTGTGCAACAGCTGCCCGCATACACGCCCGACGAAATCGCAGGCGCCTGGGGCACGATTCTTCTCTGCGTGAAAGCGCTGCACACGGAGGCGGCCGTCAAGCAACTCGCGCCGCATCTCGCAGCAAACGGCGTCGTCGTTTCGCTCCAGAACGGCTTCAATGAGCTGGCCATCGCCGAAACGCTTGGACCCGAACGTACCATGGGCGCCTTCATCAATTTTGGCGCCGATGTGCTCGAGCCTGGCATCGTCCACTTTGGAGGCCGCGGCGCTGTAGTGCTCGGCGAACTGGATGGCCGCCACACCGAGCGTCTTGCGAAGATCCATCGCTCCATCCTTCACTTCGAGCCCGCCGCGATCACCACTGACAACATTTGGGGCTACCTCTGGGGCAAAATGGGCTACGGCGCTCTGCTTTTTGCCAGCGCGCTCACTCCGGCCAGCATCGTCGAGGTGCTCGATTCTCGGGATGCGCGCCCCGTCCTCATGGCGCTGGCGCGCGAAGTGATGGCTGTTGCCGCCGCCGAGGGCGTCACTCCAATGGGCTTCAACGGCTACGAGCCTGCGGCGTTCGGTGCGAACGGAAGCAGCGCGGCCATCAATGCTTCCTTTGACGCGATGGTTGCGTTTAATCGCCGGTCGGCGAAAACGCACAGCGGCATTTGGCGTGACATCGCCATTCATCATCGCAAGACCGAGTGCGACGCGCAGTTCGCGCCCATTCTGAAAGTAGCGAGGCTTCGAGGAGTTGCGATTCCTCACGTTGCACGCCTCGTATCGCTCATGCGTGAAGTCGAGAGCGGCGCTCGCTCTCAGTCGATGGATAATTTGGCGTGCCTGAAAGACTCGCAACTGAAAGAATCTAAGTGATACGTGCGTCCTATATTCTTCGAGGAGCACGCATTCAAAACGCCGGTGAATTCTGATGCAAATCCGTTTTGATGGCCGAACCGCGATCGTCACCGGAGCCGCGCACGGCTTCGGGCGCGCCATCGCGCTCAACTTTGCCAAGCTCGGCGCGCAAGTAATCGCTTGCGATGTTTTGCAGGGCGAACTCGAAGAAACTGCGCGTCTCGCAAATGAAAAATCTGCGCCTATTGTGGTTCGACTGCTCGACGTGAGCAGTCGCGCCGCAGTTCACGCCATGGTTGCTCAAACGCTGAAAATCTTTGCCCGCATCGATATCCTCGTGAACAATGCTGGCGGCGTGCTTGGCCAAATCGGCCGCCCGCTCGAGAAAATATCGGAAGCCGACTGGCGCGCTATCTTCGCGGTCAATCTCGATGGCGCGTTTTACTGCAGCCAGGCAGTTGCGTCGGCGATGAAGGCAGCGCGCTATGGCCGCATCATCAATATCTCCAGCGGCGCGGGACTCGGCATCAGTCTCACCGGCATTCAGGCATACGCCTCTGCCAAAGCCGGACAAATCGGCCTCACGCGCCAGCTTGCTCATGAACTCGGCCCGTGGGGCATCACCGTGAACAACATCGCGCCCGGATTTGTGCGTTCCAATCCCACCACCGAGAAACAATGGCAGTCTTACGGCGAAGAAGGCCAGCGCAAGCTCGTCGAAAATATTGCATTGAAGCGGCTCGGTTCGCCGCAGGACATCGCAAATGGCGTGCTGTTTTTTGCCAGCGAGCACGCCGGCTGGATCACCGGCCAAACCCTGTCCATCGACGGAGGCAAGTAGACCTAGACGCAATTGATAAGGAGCGCCGCCATGTCCAGTCAACTTTTGAAAGTCGGAGCCCTTTCCGCTGCCCCGGGCGAAAAGCGCTACGGCTCAAACGAATTTCCCGCGGGGGGCCAGCCATACCGCCTCCCTATGTGGCTCATCAACGGCAACTCCGACGGCCCAACGCTCGTCGTGACGGCCGGTGTTCACGCTGCCGAATACGCCAGCATCGCTGCGGCGCTCGAGCTGGGCCGTTCCCTTGATCCGCAAACTCTCCGCGGCCGCGTCATCGTGGTGCCGGTGATGAACATGCCCGCCTTCACCACACGCTCGATTTACGTTTGCCCTCTCGATGGGCGCAACCTGAATCGCGTTTTCCCGGGCAACGCACATGGCACTGCCTCCGAGCAAATCGCCGACTGGGTTTTTCGCAACGTCATCTCCCAAGCCGGATACTATGTGGATTTGCACGGCGGCGATTTAATCGAGGCGCTTGTCCCCTTCACCATTTTTTTCCGCTCCAGCAACGAAGGCGTTGACCAAGTCTCCCTCGAAATGGCCAAAATTTTTGGCGTCCATTTTCTCGTTTGCAGCGAAACGCCCGGCTCAACGTTTTGCGCCGCATCGCGCGCCGGCATTCCTTCCATCCTCGCTGAATCCGGCGGCCAGGGAATTTGGACGCCCTCCGATGTAGCGTTGCACACCAATGGCCTTCACCGCTTGATGCGCTATCTCGACATGCTCCCCGGCGGCGCGCCGCAGCCCGTCCCATTCACCCTGCTCGAACAGTTTCTCTGGCTCCGCAGCGAACACGCGGGCTTCTGGTATCCAGCAGTCGCCGTGAACGAAAAAGTGAAAGCCGGTCAGGACCTCGGCTGCGTAAAGAATTGCGAAGGACGCGTGCTGCAGACCGCCATCAGCCCTGCCGACGGCGTGGTGCTCTTCATCGTCTCGTCCTTAGCCATCAACCAGACTGATCCGCTCCTGGCAGTAGGCGCGTGAGCAATCATGCGCCATTGTGAATGCACAATTTTCCTGCGTTCCGCTCGTAATCCGGCCCATGCCACACAATGTCCCACGCGATCCATGAGTCCGCACATCAGGGTGCAATTGTGACTCGCTTCGTCAGCCAGTTGCATTCCGCCGGCATGAATTCAGCCGATGCGCAGGCGCGATCTGCACTCTTCGAAGGCCTGCTGCGCGAATTGCGCGCCCTGTGCGACGGCCCCATGGACCGCCCTTGCGCGTTTTTCGTTCCAGGCCGCATCGAAGTTCTCGGCAAGCACACAGATTATGCCGGCGGCCGCAGTTTGCTTTGCGCCGTCGAACGCGGAGTCTGTCTGGCAGCAGCGCCCCGCGCCGACGCGCAAATTCATGTAATTGACGCGTCACGTAATCTCGAGACGCGATTCGCCTTCGAACCGCACCAGGAAATTTCCTCCGGCCATTGGTCCAGCTACGCCGTAACCGTGGCTCGTCGCATCGCGCGCGATTTTCCCGCGGCACGCACGGGAGCGGAAATCATTTTTTCGAGTGACCTGCCTCGCGCTTCCGGCATAAGCAGTTCGAGCGCTCTAGTCATCGCTATTTTTTCCGCTTTGGCGGAAATCAATTCCCTTCCGCAAATGGGCGCCTATCAACGCGCCATTCGCACCTGCGAAGACCTGGCCAGCTATCTTGCCGCCGTCGAGAATGGCTTCGAGTTTGGCTCGTTTTCCAGCGATAGCGGCGTCGGTACGCTGGGGGGAAGCGAAGACCACACCGCCATTCTCTGCTGCCGCCCGGGACATTTGCGGCAGTATTCTTTTTGTCCTCCCCGGCTGGAGCGCGAAATTCGCATGCCTGAGCAGCATTGCTTCGTCATCGCAGCGAGCGGCGTCGAGGCCGACAAGATCGGCGCCGCGCGCGATTCCTACAACCGCTGCTCGCTCGCCGCGCGTAAAATCTTCGCTCTATGGCGGACAGTCACGAAGCGCGACGATGCTTCGCTCGGCGCCGTGCTCACCTCCGGCGCGAGCTCCCGCGAACGTCTTTTCCAAATCGTTCGCGAATCAGCCGACGCTGAATTCCCTCCTGAAGGTCTGCTGAAACGGCTCGCACAATTTGTCGAGGAGAGCGCCGAAATCATTCCAGCTGCGTCCCAAGCGCTCTCGCGAGGAGATCTGGCGGCTTTTGGCAAACTCGTTGACCGTTCCGAATCCCTCGCGGAAACTCATCTGGGTAATCAAATTCCCGAGACAATCGAACTCGCCCGTTCGGCCCGCGAGCTTGGCGCGCTTGCTGCTTCGGCATTCGGCGCCGGCTTCGGAGGCAGCGTCTGGGCGCTCGTTCCTCCGGCGCGCACAAAAGAATTCCGTGACGCTTGGGCCGCGAACTATCGCGCAAAATATCCGCACAGATCCGAAGCAAGCGAATTTCTCATTTCTGGCGCTGGCCCGGGACGAATTCAGTTACATTGCTAATTGCTTTTCGAGAGGCGCTCGTGAACGAGAACGACAGATTCGCCGGGGCAGGAATTTGGAAATCTCCAACACCACTCACTCGCCGCGATTTTCTGAGCGAGGCCTCACTTCTGTTGGGAAGCTTGCCGGCAATCGCCGCGTGGACCAAATCGTCCGCCGCGCTCGGGCTCGTCGGCTCGCAAAATGTGACGCAGGCAAGCGTCCACGGAAAAACCATTTCCTTGAAAAATGACGCCATCGGCGCAAGCTGGGAAATGTCGCCAACTGGCCTACGCCTTTTGCGCATCGAAAATCTGCGCTCGACTCAATCCTTCGCCGGCCCCCAACCTGTGTTTTCGCTTCTGCTTGCCGACGGTTCCCAAATCGCATCCACCGCGATGCGCCTTCTCGACGCGCCACGCGCCGAAGAACTGCAGCCCAATCCCAGCGCTGCTCGTTTTTCGGACCGTTTGCCCGGCCGCGCGATAGAAGCTACGTTCGAAGACGTTCAGCGCCGCGTTCGCGTTTTCTGGCGCGCCGTTCTTCGCGACGGCTCGCACTACATTCGCCAAAAAGTCACTCTGAAGCCGATCGCAAATAATTTGTCGATCGCCAAAATTGTGCTTCTCGACTTCGGCGCTCCAGCCGCCGCGACCGCCGGAACAGTCAAAGGTTCGCCGGTGACCGCGGCCAACTGGTTCTGCGGCTTCGAGCATCCACTTTCGCAGAACGCCGTCGAGAACGCGCGCGCGTCATGCTCTCTCACCCGTCAATTGCCGCTCGAGCACGGCCGCTCGGCCTCATATTCTTGCGTCATCGGCGTGGCGCGCGACGGCCAGATGCGTCGCGATTTTTTGCGCTACATCGAGCGCGAACGCGCTCATTCTTACCGCACCTTCCTTCATTACAATTCCTGGTACGACCTCGGCTACTTCACTCCCTACAATCAATCCGGCGCGCTTGACGTCATCGCCGCATTTGGCGAGGAATTGCATGAACGTCGCGGCGTCGTTCTCGATTCGTTTCTTTTCGACGATGGCTGGGACAACCACAATTCCCTTTGGAATTTCAATTCCGGCTTTCCGCAGGGCTTCGCGCCCGTTCAAAAAGCCGCGAAAAAATATGCAGCCGCGCCCGGCATCTGGCTTTCGCCCTGGGGAGGCTACGACGGCCCGCGCAAGCGGCGCCTGGCTTACGGAAAGCAGCACGGCTACGAGGAAAATGCCGAGGGTTTTGTGCTCTCCGGACCGCGCTATTTCGAGCGCTTTCGCTCCGTGTGCATGCACATGATGCGCGCCTATGGCGTGAACCAGTTCAAGTTCGACGGCACCGGCAACGCGGCAACCGTTTATCCCGGCAGCCAATTCAACAGCGACTTCGACGCTATGATCAACCTCATCGGCAATCTCCGCGCCGCCAAGCCTGATCTTTACGTCAATCTCACTACCGGCACTTATCCATCGCCTTTTTGGCTTCGCTACGCTGACTCGACCTGGCGCGGCGGAGATGATCATTCCTTCGCTGGCGTTGGTACTGACCGCCAGCAGTGGATCACTTATCGTGACTCCGCAACATACGCGCACGTTGTGCGCCGCGGGCCGCTTTATCCGCTGAATTCGCTAATGCTCCACGGCCTCATCTACGCGCGCTACGCCGATAAGTTAAACACCGATCCCGCGCACGACTTTCCCGCCGAGGTACATTCCTATTTCGGCACGGGAACGCAGCTTCAGGAGATGTACATCTCGCACGATTTGCTTTCGCTGTCCGATTGGGATGCACTTGCAGAAGCAGCGCGATGGTCGCGACGCAACGCCGATATTCTTGTCGACACGCACTGGCATGGCGGCGATCCCGCCCAGCGCGAAATCTACGGATGGGCGTCGTGGTCTCCGCGCGGCGGAATCATCACGCTGCGCAACCCTGACAATGCGCCGCGCCAGTTCGAACTCGACCCCCAATCCGCGTTCGAACTGCCCTCCGGCGCTCCCGAAAATTACGCCGCCACCAGCCCGTGGCGGGAAAATGCCTCCGCGCCTCCCATTACCTTGCGCGCGGGAAAATCGCAAGTCCTCAAACTTCGCCCCTTCGAAGTTCTGACCCTGCAAGCGTCGCCAAAATGAACTTCCGGGGCTTGATGGGTTTAAACCGGGACGCATGCTGATTGGCGCTTAGTCAAGGTTGCGGATCAAATAGAAGAAAACTCCTATATCCCTTTTGTCACCTATGAACTCTGCCTTCCACTTGCGTTGAAACAGCAAGCACGAGACAGTAACTGCGTTCGGCGCGGTCCTGTATGCCGACTCCATGCAACGCGCTGGCCCACCCGAATTAAGTTTGATTTCCATCGGCCCGGTCACGACATCATCCGTCGCTGAATGCAGCGTCCAAAACACCACTGTCCAATCCTTGGAAACTTGTTCCGGCGATTCCTTAGAAGGGTAGTCCCATGGGCCCAAAGAAATCTGGCCATACACCTTCTCGGCCGAGACGAGCCAGACCGGGAGCCTGTTGAGGTCAACACTCCGGTCCATAGGCTCTTCGTCGATGCTTGCTGTCCACATAAGCGGGACACGCATCCTCGTTCCCTGGTACACGAATGTGTTGCCGTGACAGGCGTGCCACGTTAATGCGAAAAGAAATGGCAAAAACAACAGAACGATGCCCACAGCCGCCAAAAAAATGAATACGCACCTACGCCATGCCGCGTGCCGTCGGCTCAGCAATCCCGAAATCAAGACCAGAGCAACGAGCACGACAGGAGCTAGTATGAGAACTAAGCCAATGTTGTCACCTTGCATGTTGCAGGGTCGACGAGTCGCGTTAAGCAGTCAACTTCGTACCGCGAACACCTTCAGCAAAGGCCCGGCGCCCTCGCGAAACCCTTCGTCGCGCTTACGCCGCGCGTTCGACGACCACCGCGGTGCCGTACGCCAGCACTTCCGTCACGCCCTGCATAATCTCATTCGCGTCGTAGCGCACGCCAATAATCGCGTTCGCGCCTCGCGACGACGCATGCTGCATCAGCAACTCCAGCGCGTCCTCGCGCGTTTTTTCGCACATGTCAGTGAACAGCGTAATGTTCCCGCCCACAATTGTCTGCAACGACGCGCCAATATTCCCGAAAATGCTCCGCGACCGCACGATAATCCCGCGCACCAACCCCAGCGTGCGCACGGTGCGGTATCCCGGCAAGTCAAACGCCGTCGTCACCATCGCTACATCCACTCTTCCGTTCACTTTCGCCTCCTTCATTCCCGGTTGTCATTCTGAGAAGAATCCGGCCAGCATTCGGCGAGGAATGTGTTTTGTCTTTACTCTGCGAAGCGCTATGCGACTAGCGCACACATCAGTGCTGCACCACCGGTATTTCCACATTTGAAGGATACTCCTTGCTCCTGTAAATCCTCTGTGTTGCCTCAATGTAATCGCTTCCTGTCGCCTTGAAAATATTCGGCACGTACTTCTGTGGATTCCGGTCAATGATCGGAAACCACGTGCTCTGCACCTGTACCATGATGCGGTGCCCTTTCAAAAAGCAATGACTGTTCGTGTGCAAATCGATCGTATACGGCGTCACTTTCCCCGACTTAATGGGCTCTGGCTTCTCAAAACTGCGCCGGAAGCGCCCGCGAAAGACCTCATCCGCAATCATCAGCTCGTAACCGCCCATCGTTGGGTCCGGCGCATAGCTTTCCGGATACACATCAATCAGCTTCGCAATCCAGTCGCTATCGCTCCCCGTTGTTGACGCGTACAGATGCGCCACGATATCTCCTGCCACGCATACATCACTGTCGAGCGGCCCCGTCGACCAATTCACCGTGTCCGGCCGCGTGTCCACGAATCGCTGGTCCTCCACTAGCCACGTGTACCAATGGCTCCCCGGACCATACGTTTCTTCAACTGGTCGGTGCCGATAGGGAACTGGATGCGCCGGGTCCGAAATGTAGCTGTCGAACGCCTGCGCCCCGCTCTGCCGCGGCGGATCAAACGAAAGTCCCTTGTCCGCATGAAAATAGAGTTTTTTCTCCGTCACATTCGCGGCCGGCGGCCACGCGTCATAATCCACCCATTTATTCGAACCTGTCTCAAACGTGCGCACTTTCTGGAACGGCAATTTTCCTTCATCCTTCAGCCAGTACGCGAACCATTTCGCTTGCACATCCGCGCGAAACTCCTTGCTGGTCGGCTCGCCAAATTTTATCCGACCCAAACTTGCGCCATCTCCTCGCGCCCACCCGCCGTGATTCCACGGCCCCACAACCAGGTAATTGAAGTGCCGCGTATCGTGCGGCTCCAGGGTCTCGTAAATCTTCACTGGCCCGTAAAAATCTTCCTGATCCCACCAGCCCGCCACGTTCAAGTCCGGCACGCTTAAATGCAAATTCTTCAAATAGGGATAGAACGCCTGCTTCTGCCAGAAGCTGTCGTAGTTGGGATGGTTCACGAAGTCTTCCCACGTCGGCAGCTCGCCGTGTAAGTAATTCTTGTCCACGTTCGAAAGCGGTCCCAGCTTCAGATACCACTCAAACGTGTCGTACTTGTCGAAATGAAACATGAAATTCGTCTTGCCCGTCTCCATCATCGCTGCATACTCGAACCCGTAGCTCAGCCGGAACGCGCCGTTGTGATGAAAATCGTCGCCCAGAAACATGTCCGCCGGCGAAGCCTGCTCAGATACCGCCTTCAGCGCCGGATGCGGCTCCAGCAGCGCCATGGTCGTCAGCCATCCGCCATACGAAATTCCCGCCAAGCCCGCGCACCCGTTATTGTTGGCAATATTTTTCACTAGCCAGTCAATCGTGTCGTACGTGTCCGTTCCTTCATCAATCGATTTCGGATTGCTCCGGTCCCGTGGCGGCCGCTGCATCACGAATTGACCCTCTGAGCCGTACCGCCCGCGAATGTCCTGCATCACGAAAATGTACCCGGCAGGCCACATGTCCGTGTACAGCCCCAGCAGCCGGCTGTACCCGCTCGCATCGTCACTCGTTCCATACGGCGTCCGCGTAATCATGAATGGCAGCGGCCCGCTCGCATTTTTCGGCGTGTAAATCTCTGTGTGCAGCTTCACGCCATCCCGCATCGGTATCATCACGTCCTGCTTGGTGAACAACGCGCTCGGTTGCATCTCCGGCGCTTGCGCACGCGCCACGCTAACTTCGCGCCATCCGGCGAGCGCCATCGCCGCCAATACCGCTGCGCCCCCACACACCACCGCCGCCAATCGTATTCTCCTCATGATTTGCTCCTGAATTCCGCCGAAACTATCGCACAATTGTCGCTGCGTCGCTACCGCGTTTCCTTGCCGTGCTTTTCCTCTCCAAGAACAGGCTTTCATTCAGCAGCTCTCTGCGATTCTTCCGCAAATCTCGCCCGCTCCGCTTCGCCGGATACGGCACATTCTTCCCCTCGAGCCCGCGCCACATAATCCGGTTGAACTTCGCCGAATCAATGTGATCCTCCACCGTGAAATCCATTCCTTTCGTCTTTGCCGCCCAATACGCCGCATCGCGCCGCGGCTTCATCAACGCTGCGCCTGCCGGCGGTTTTCCAACTGGCAACTGCGTGCTGTACAGCACCTGCGGCACCGTCGCCGTGTACGTCCAAGGCTTATATTCCGTGGTGAACATATCTGCCATCGGCTTCGCCACGTCATCGTTTATTCCCATCGGCTTCATTCCCAGAATGTCTTCAATCGTCCGCAGCATGTTCACTGTAGTGTAATGCGTGGACACTACAGCTCCCTGTTTCACATACGCTCCCGCAACTAGCGCCGGGCTGCGATGCGCATCCACGTGATCCGGGCCGTTCTGCGCGTCGTCCTCCACGGTAATCACGATCGTGCTGTTCGCGAACGGGCTATGCGCCACCGCCTCCACCAATTTCCCCACCGCGTAGTCGTTGTCGCTCACTTCCGCCTCTACGGTGCCCGTTCCGTCAATCGCCTCCGCAAAATCTCCGGTGTGGTCCCGCATCAGCCGCACGAGTTCCAGATTCGGCATCTTCCCGCTCTTCACATCGGCCTGAAATTCCCGGTTCCACTCGTTGAATCTCCAGTAATCCGGCAACTTCAAATCGAATCCGCGAAAATACGGATCCGTCACCTTCATCAGCGCCGCTTTGTCCGGAAACGCCACGCGAGTCTTCGTTTTATACGGCTCGCGTATCACTGGAATCAGTCCCGGTTTCCCAGGCTTTCCGGAATAACGATTGCCCTCCAGAAAAAATCCGTAATTCCGCAGCGTCAGATGCGCCCGCAGCGCCGCATTCCACAAATATCCCGTTCCCGCCTGGCCCCCCGGACCATCCGGCGCATCCACGTCATTCGTTCCCGGCAGTAGATTCTTGTCATCCGGCGTCTCTGGATTATCCGCGTGCCGCGCCTTTGCTCCCGCAATCCCCACATTGATATTTCGATCCTCGCCTTCGAAATCGTAAGTGAGTCCCCGGCCAGCATAATTGATGGGCACTTCGTTTTCCACGATCTCCGAAGCCCGTGCCGCCGTGGACCAGTTCCATCCGTCTCCGCTCACTTCCGCGCTGCAATAAAAATTGTCCAGGTCCACAAACTGTTGCGCAATCTGATGATGATTCGGAGTGATCGCCTTTCCCAGTACCGCTAGCTTCGGATCTCCGTTTCCCTCCGGCAAATCTCCTAGCACCTGATCGTACGTGCGATTTTCCTTGATGATGTAAATCACGTGTTTGATGTGCTGGCGCAAGAACGCCATCATTTTTTCATTCGCCGCGCGCTGCGCGTCGCTTACGTAATGATCGTTCTCCGCCACTTGCTTGGTCAGCGACTTCAACTCATCCGCGCCCGGCGTCGGAATCGTCTCAAAACCGCCTTTGTTCAATTGCAAAATGTATTCGTTCTGCCCGTAGCATTCGTCGAGCGACCCGCGCGCAATCGAGAGCGTGTTTCGGCAGCCCTCCGGATTCGGCCCCGGCACGCTTTTCGTGTCCGTCACGTAAAGCATTTTCCCATCTGCGCTCACGCTCACCGAACTCGGATACCATCCAGTCGGTATCAGCCCGCGGACCGCACCAATCTGCATGCCAATCTGGTCGGCGGGACCGGCCACGGGAGTCAACCCCTTCCACACTGGCGGAATATTGTTAATGACTGCCACCGAGTTCGCCCCTCCATTCGTGACGTAAAGCCATTTTTCATCTGGCGACAGCGCCAAACTGTTCGGATTGCTTCCCATCAGCCCTCGGGGGTTCGAAAATATGGGCCGGGGTGCCGTCGTGCCAATCGCCCCAGTCAGCACGTTTTCACCAGTATTAATCGTAGCCACCGCATCATCCGTCGTCAGCGCCGCATACAACCACTTCTGCGCCCGGTCCAAAATCATCTTCGTCGGCTCGCCCGGCACGCGAATTCGTCCTGTCACTTTCGGCTCGCCCGCAATATTCACCACCACAATTTGCCTGTCTCGCGGGCTCGATACATACGCCTCATCATTTCCCTTGGTCACAATCCAGAACGGAAACTCCCCGCCCGCCACGCCGCCTCCGGGCCGCAAATCCAGCTCCGCCGTCTTCGTCCGCGTCGCCAAATCAATCACGCTCATCGAATCATTCTCGAAATTCGCCACCAGCAACTTTTTTCCATCCGCAGTCACTGCCACGCCCGCCGCCATCGGCTTCTCGTCAATGCCCAATCCCTTCTTGTGCCCCAGCTTGATCGGCGGTCCTGACTCGGCCCACTTCCCATTCTGCTTCGCGAACACATGCACATCGTCATCCACGCCGCCCGAAACGTAAAATTCATTCCCATTTGGATTCCAAGCAATCGCATTGAACGTATTCGGAACTTGCAGCGTCTGCGTTTTCTCCGGCTTGTCCTGCGAAATATCGAACACGAAGACATACTCATTCGAATCCCGCTTCGCTCTTCGCCCCGAAACATCGTCCATGCGGTTGTATCCGCTGGTCAGCACCAGCAGCGTCTTGCCGTCCGGAGACATCGCCGTCGTCTGCGGCTGCCCCGCCACGTAATCCGGAAAATCCGGCAGCCCTGGATTCAGCGCCACATAAGCCGCCCCCGGCGCCGCCATCGGCGTAATCGTCATTCCCGTCGGCAGCACCGCGCTCTTCTCCAGCGAAGGTAGCGCATGCACCGGTTGCATTTGCGCGCTCTTCTCAGGTTTCGTTCCTGCGCGGCAACCCGCTTCAAAGCAAACCGCCGCCGCAATTGCAATAATCATCGCCGCCGTGCCCAACGTCGTCCTTTTCATCTCGCTCTCCTGGAAACCCCTAAAGCCGCCAGCAAGCCCGTCAAAGCGCCGCCATTTTGCCACAATTTCGTCCGAGCGTGCGGGAGGAATAGCGCTTTAGCGCAGGCTGATTTTTCGGACAGTTACGCGTTTTTTGTGCGTCTGTAACGCCAGGTGTCGGCTACATAGCGCTGGTCTGCCCGGCCTGATAAGGTAAACCGCTCACAACTCCGCCACGCGCCGTTCTAAGTCTCTCGCAATCTGCTCCGCATCCGTATCCGCTGCAAACGTCACCGGCTCGCCAATCGTCACCTTCACTGATCCCTTCGGCACTCGCTTCAATCGCAGCCACGGATTCGCTAGCCGCGCCTGCGCCAGCTCCCATAGCCCGTCAATCCGCACCGGCACCACCGGCAATCGCAAATTCGTCGCCAGTAACCCAATTCCCGCGCGAAATCTTCCCAATTTTCCATCCTTCGTCCGCTCGCCTTCCGGAAAGACCAGCACGTTCCATCCCTTGTCCGCCAACTCTCCCGCGAACGCAAAACTCTCGCGAAATCCCGTCATTTTCGGCAGTGGAAACACATTAAACAGCGCAATCACCAAAAAATAATTCGCGCGATTCACCACGCGCATGAAACATCCCATCCCTTCAGGATGCCGCATTCCATAAAGCCGCTCCGCCTCCATCGCCGTCGCCAATCGGTGCCGGAATCTCCCCGGCAGCGCCGCAAGCACGCAGCCAATGTCCACGTACGTCACATGGTTCGACACTACCAGCACCGGCCCGCGTACCCCGCGCAAATTCTGCCGCCCGCGAACCTCCGGCCGCGCCAGCAACGTCGTCGCCGGCCACGTCAGCGCGTAATAAACCGCCAGCCGCAGCCACGTCACCGGCCATCGCTGCGCCCATCGCGGAAATTTATGCGTCTGCACACGCGCCCGCGGCTCGCGCAGCAGCTTCTCCATCTCGCCCACCGTTTTCGCTTCCGCAAATCGCGTCTCGCTTAAGTCCACCTGGTATTTTTCTTCCAGTGCGCTCATCAACTCCACGCGGTCTAGCGAACTCATCTGCAAATCCGTTTCCAGGTTCGCATTCGCGCTCACGCCTTTCCGCCCCGTCACTCGGGCCACAAAATCCGCAAACGAGCTTTCTTGGTCCGTTGCCGTCGTTTCAGTTTTCACCTGCGCGCCAAATTCTTTTTCTACGGCCCCTCGAATTTGCGCCAGCATCGGCTTCTGCGTCGCCGTGCGCGGAAAATCCGGCGCCCTCCACACCATCCATCGCCGCATCCGCTGATACTCCGCAAGCGTCCCATTCGCCCGCTCCATAATCCCCGCCGGATCCGCTTTCTCATCCGCCAGCAGCAGCACCGCGCACGGCTCCGCATTTCCGTCCTGCTCCACTCCCACCACCACCGCGTCGCGCACTCCCTCCTGCTTCCGCAGCGCCGTTTCCAAATCCTCGGGATAAACGTTCATTCCCGCCGGCGTCACAATCACGTTTTTTCGCCGTCCCTTGAAATATAAATTCCCGTCCGCATCCATCTCTCCCAAATCGCCGGTGCGAAACCATCCTTCTTCTCCCGCGACCGGCTCCAGCTTCGCGCCCTGAAAATATCCCGACGCCACATTTTCTCCGCGAACCAGAATTTCCCCCTCATTGCTCAGCTTCATCTCGATTCCCGGCATTAACTTGCCAATCGACCGCTTCCCCACATGAAACGGGTTGTTCACGCTCACCAGCGAAGTCGTTTCCGTCAATCCATATCCCTGCACAACCGCGTAGCCCACGCGGTTCCAGAAACTTTCCGCTCCCTCCGGCAGCGCCGCGCCTCCCGAAATGAACGCCCAGAATTTCCACCCCAGCCGCCGGTGAGTTTTCCGGAATCTCCAGCATCGCCGCAAAAACTTCTCGCCTTCTGCCTTCGCAAAATTCCGGCGGAATTTCTCCCTGCGTCCCGCCGCCTCGATTTCCCGCTCAATTTGTCCTTGCAAAGACTCGATCATGCGCGGCACCGTGACCAGCGCCGTCACCCGTTCGCGGGGAATGATTCGCGACACTTCCGCCGGACTCATCGTGTCCAAGAAAATCACCGTCCCGCCCAGCAGCGGCGGAATGAACATCCCCATCAATTGTCCGAACACGTGGCTCAGCGGCAGCAAATTCAAAAATCGCAGTGGATGAAAAAATCGCTCCCATTTCAGATACGGCCGGATCTGGGCTTCCATCGGCTCGATATTCGCCAGCATGTTTCCATGCGTTAGCACCACGCCGCGCGGTTCCGCCGTCGTACCCGAAGTAAAAACGATCTCCACAGCGTCGCTGCGTTTCGTTTCCGGCGCAGAAAACGCCGCACGAGGACCGCGCCATTCCAGTTCCGTGAGTTCTTCCAGCAAGAGTTCTGGCCTTCCAATTTTGCTCGCGTCTAACGCGCGTGAATGGATTGCCATCTTCGCGTCAACCGTCGCTGCCACCCGCCCCGCAAAGTCCGCGCTCGCCGCCGCATCCATTGGCACCACCACCGCTCCCGCCAGCACGCAACCAAAGAACGCCGCCACCCACTCCGCGCAGTTCTCACCCCACAACATCACGTGCTCGCCCCGCCGGACGCCGCGGCCCGCCAGCACCGCTGCAAAACTTCCTGCTGCGCCCGCCACCCGCGCGTACGACCACCGCTCCATCCGGTACCCGCGCCGGTGCGCTATCGCCGTTTCTCTTCCGCGGCGCCCGTACTCCTCGATAAATTCAATCAGGGATTGCCGTGCCATTCCGTAGGACAGTTTCTCTTATCCCGCCCGCTTTTTATAGGCCCCGAGCCCATTTAGTCTGGTGTGCCATTTGTGGTGCTGCGTCAGCACCCTCAGCAGTCCGTGCCTCGCTCGGGCGGCACACGGCTTCGCCGTTGTCCGCGCAGTTTGAAGCAAAAAATGCAAAAACCCGGCAGCAGGACTTTCCTGCGCCGGGCCTTTGCACACTTCCTGTTTAGCTTTTACGGATTTTTCTTCGCCGTATCCTGCTTCGGGTCTCCCGCGGTGGCGTTCGACGAATCCTGATAACGCGTCAGATAGGGCATGAACGGCGTCACCTCAAACGGCATTTTCTCCCGCGCTGAAAGCAACTGCACCGGCTTCGACTTCGCCATCGTGATACTGTCGTTCCACGCGTTCACCACGATACGCGACCCCAGCGGCAGCGCGGCTATTTGGTCCACTTTCGTCGGCTGTAATTGCGGCGCGTTCTGCATCAGCCGGTCTGCCATGTAAACGCGATTTCCCAGGTTCGCGCTGATCAGCTCGGGGATCTGCTTTTGTTCTGCAGCCAATTGTTTCAGGAACAGCCCGGCCGTTCCCAGTTGATTTTTATACGGCGAATTCTTCAGCAGTTGAATCGCCTTGTCTGCCGCGATTTTCTCTTCCTCTGGCGAAGTGCGGAATGACATTCTCTTCAGCGTCTCCGCCCGCGACATCATGGTCGTATCATTGAACGAATATTCGTCCGGGAGCGTCTGGCCGGTAATTACGGAGGCCAATTCATGCGCGATAACCGCCGCAAGGCTGGCTTCGTCCGGCAGCACGTCCACCAGCCCGCGGGTGAGCACGATGGTGTGCCCGATGGTAAATGCCTCAAGCGTCGAAGTCAGCATCACCCGGCAGCGAACAGACGGCTCGATGTCCAGATTGTTGGTCACCTCCAGATTGTTCTCCACCTGATCTAACAATTTGTCTACCTGCCCCGGAGGCGCAACCATTCCATTCCTCTGCAGTCTTTCCAGCACGTTATCTTCGCCTTCGCGCTGCCAATCCCTCTCGGCCATCACCGGCGAAACGTCCTGCGACGCTTGCGCCTGATCTTCGATGGGCTTGGAAGATTCCACCTGCAAATCGCTGAACGTTGACTCCTGTCCCCCTAGCTTCAAGTCAAATCCCCACAGCCGCGTTTGTGAGCGGTACTGCACATGTCCATAGGGAAAATTCTTCAAATCCGATTCCGCGCTGTAGATGTATGACGGAATCCATTGGTTCGGCCCCACATTCGTGCGCCAGCTGTCGAAGTGCAAATTCCAGCCGAACGCTCGCGCCACCGGCACGAATACGCCGTTGAATCGCACAATCGCGAAATTCTGATCTTCCACCCAAATCCGCCCGAGGAATCGCCCATCTCCCGATTTCGGCAAAGGTGTCACATCAAACACGTAGGTGCGCACTGCGCCCAGAAATTGCCGCCGCACATACGTGAACTTGTAGTGCTGGCGGTCGAAGTAAATCGGATCCACAAAGATCATCTGCAGGAAGCCTGCCGGCACATACGAATTCCCCAGCAGCGAAGTCAGATCTTTGATCGGATTCAGCTTGCCCTTCCATCCGCTGTTGTTGGCCAGCATGCTGCGATCCACCACGCCCTTGCTCAGCTCCGCCACGCCCAGGTAGTAGTGATCCCTCATCGGCACTTCGCCCAGTTGCGGGTCCCACTTCATATCCTGAATGTACGTCTCCACAATCGGGCTGTAACGCCGCAGCATTTGGACTTCTTGATGCTCCCTCAAAATGATGTTATTGACAACCTGATCGACGGTCGTCGGCTGGCTGACGATTTGCTCGGCTGGAGCTTGCGCGGGCTGCGCTTGGGTTTGAGTTTGAGTTTGTGCGAACGAACTTCCCGCGAAGCACAATAAGACAGCGGCTGCTAAAAGAATTCGATTCCCCCTCCACATTGACTTGCCCCCTCAGTGCATCAATACGCTAGTTCGAAGTTGATTCGAACGTTCGCGGGAAAATCCACCGGCCGCCCATCCTCCTTCGCCGGCGTGAACTTGATCTGGCGCGCCGCTATTTCAGCGTTCTCATCCAGTCCATGGCCCAGTCCCTGTACCACCCTCAAAACTTGCACTTCCCCCGACGCTTTGAAAATCACTTGCAGCACCACTGTCCCTTGAATCCTCTGCTGCCTGCCCTCCGCCGTGTACTGCGGCACTGGCTTGTATAGAATTACTACCGGCTGTTCTTGCGGCGCTGCGGCGGCTTTTTTCACGCGCGGTCCGTTCGATGCGGTCTCCTGATTCCCAAATCCTGCTTCCTGCACGCGACCGCCGTTTCGTTCTCCACCGGCAATCGCCGTTTGATTCCCGAATCCCGCGCTCGCCACCACTCCCTCTCGCCCCTTCGCTCCGCCTCTTCCATTTCCTTTTCCAGGGCCTTGCGGCAAATTGAAATCGCCGGCGGCATTGATATTCACCGGCGCGACCATTTTTCGGTTGGTCGATGGCAATCCTTGTGGGTCTCCGAATCCTCCGGTCTGTACCAGAGTCCGCGGATTCGTGATCGTCGGCATCGCCGAGCTTCCCAGTGATTTCGTTTTCACATCTGGAACCATTCGCGCCCACTCATTCACTTTCGGAGCGGGCGTCGGATTCCGCCTCTCCTGCGGCACAACCCTATTCAGCTTTTCGAATACCGGCTGAAATATTTTCGGCTTTGGGGGCTCCGGAATCACAGGCTTTGGTTGCGGTTCCGGTTGTAATTTCGCCTCCTCAACCCGTTTTACCCGCACTAACTTCGGCTGCACTCGCGGCTGCGGTTTGGGCGGCGGTGTATAGGGCACATCGATCACCCGCAATTCCACATACTGCGCAGCCTGCTTCATCTGCTTTGGGAAAAGCGTCGGTATCCACAGCGCGCACATCAGCACTACGAATTCAATTCCAAAACCCGCGCCCATAGAACGCCATCGCGGCTTTCCAGACGCCAGCAGCGTAAACGATGCCTCCTGATTGTCATTGCCATTCCGATGATAGCCGTTGGACGACATTTATACCTTCCCGTTTTTAGTGTTTCATTTCGGGCGCAGGCGATTGTAGTACTACTGACCGGAGCCTGGTGAATAGTACGATTGTACTGGTATGGAACTTGGTTGCTCTATGAGGCAATCGCGTCTCTTTTTCCGCTGCTGACTGCTCACCCGTCGCTTGCCGCCCACTTTCCATATTAGATAAACCCGGTAATTCATATCGAGTTGCAGCCCTTTGTCCCCAATGGGGCGGTTGCGGCGAACCGGTCAACTCAAAGCCTACCCTGCCCATAAAAGGCTCATGCACGATTCGCTCCAATATGGCACATTTTTATCCCGTTCTAAGCTATTTTGCACTCCACCTCATCTGAATCCCGTTTCCACCCTCTGTCAATCAGGCCCCAAGTGTATGCCCTACCCGATAAACTATTGACTGCCAATTCGGCACACTCGGCCAAAAGCCTGTCATTGATGATGAACTTCCTACCCTCAGGGTGCATTTTTTGACCTCTTCTGGGCGCCCTTACACCCGTCGTAGTCCTTCCATAAACCGATTTGAAACACTCAACAAGAGGGAGGCACCACGCCTCGTGAATCCGACCGCTCTCTCCGGTTCCAAATCAAGCTTCTGCCGCTCTGCCAGAAATGCGTAAAAAATCGAAAAGCCGGCACAAACTCGTTCCGGCCTTTCTTCCCTGCTCCTCGCTTACGAGCCCGGTTCGATGGCGATATACACCGTCACGTTCGCCTGCCCTCGCGGTCTCACTAGCAATAACACTGGCTGGTCTCCCGTTCCGCTCAACGCGTTGCGGTAATCCTCGACGTTGTTCACTGGCTTGTGATTTACTTCTTGAATCACGTCGCCACGCTGCAACGGCGGATTAGCATCAGATGCTGGGCTGTTCGGATCTACGCTGTCCACCACCACGCCTTTTGTGCCCGCCGGAAGGTTCAGTTGCTGCGCGATATTCGTCGTGATGTTCTCCACGCGAACTCCTTGCATTGCTTTCCCGGTGCTCGAGAAGCCTCCCTGCCCTGGCTGAGACTGTGGCTCCTCGTTCGCGTTCGCTGGCAATTCCCCCAGCGTCACTGGAACGGTGAAGGTCTTTCCATCGCGGAACACTTTTAGTCTCACCGTCGTTCCTGGCGCTGTTGCCGCGATTCGCGCTCTCAAATCGCCCGACCCATTAATTGGTTCGCCGTTCAGCGCCAAAATGATATCTCCGCGCTTCAGCCCAGCCTTCTCTGCCGGCGTACCTGTTTCAACCTCGTTGACAATCGCCCCAGTACCTCCGCCCGTGTAACCAAACGCCTGCGCAATTCCAGGGGTCAGATCTCCAGGGTATAAGCCAATATATCCACGCGCCACTTTTCCGTGCTGGATAAGTTGCTCCATGATGTGTCGCGCCATATTTATCGGAATGGCGAAGCCGATTCCTTCATTTCCTCCCTCGCCTCCCATGCCGCCGCCGCTTGAAAGAATCGCCGTATTAACGCCGATCAAATTCCCGTGCAGGTCAATCAGCGCCCCGCCGGAATTCCCCGGATTAATCGCTGCGTCCGTCTGGATAAAATCTGTGTACGCCCCTTGCGCTTCGCCCGCGATAGCCCCGCCGGGCAGGCTGCGTCCGGTTGCGCTCACGATTCCCATGGTCGCCGTCTCGCCAATTCCAAATGGATCGCCGATGGCAAACACCACGTCGCCCACGTGCAGATCCGAAGAGTTTCCAAACGTCAGCGTAGGCAATCCCGTGGCGTCAATCTTCACCACTGCAATGTCCGTCAGTGGATCCGTTCCCACCACTTTTCCCGTGAAGCTTTTGTTGTTCCACATCACTTTAATATTCGCGCCGTGCGCGACGACGTGATTGTTCGTTAGAATATACCCGTCCGGATTGATAATCACTCCCGAACCCAAACTCTGCTCTTTCTCCGTCTGCGGTCCTTGCGGCCCGAACTGGTTCCCGAAAAATTGCCGGAAAAATGGATCATTGAAAATATCCGGCATGCCCTGATTCACTCTGATCACGTGCGTGGTCGAAATGTTCACCACCGCCGGTAGCGCCGGCTGCACCACCGACGCAAATCCGTTGGCGAATGCCCCCAGCCTCACGGGATCCACATTTCCTGCCACTTTCACCGGGACCATCGGCGCTCCGAACACTTTGTGCCCGGCCCAATGAAACGCCCACACCCCGAAGACCGCTCCTGCTATCAGAGCCACAAATAAAATCGCCGCGGCAACTCCGCGTCGCATGTGAAGAATTTCGCTGCTCATCTCATTCCCTCCTTGAATTTCCCTCGGGCGAACGTGCCCTTATGATTCATGGACGTGCTGGACCCAAAAAAGTTTTCTCCGCGCAGAACCGATCACGAGAACGGTCGGTTTCTGTATGGTTCATCATTGCGCGGATCGCTTGATGCCTCGGAAACTGCATGCCGCACGTCTTTGGTTCGAAAACATACCTTCGCTCTAATTCCATTCCGTGAAGCAGGCGGGAACTCCATCCATAGCAGAACAGCGCGGACTGCTCGGCGGTTTCCCGCCCTTTCAGTTCACTCTTTCCTGCGAACCTTCGGGCAACACTTTTTAGATGCACCCTAAGCGCTTCGCGTTCTCCGCATATTGTAGCGCAATTCCTCCCGCGCCGCGCGCCAATCCTGATCGAGCAGTGTGCCCATTCGAGAAATTTTCCTTACATTAATTTCTCGCGAGAACATACATTAGTTTTTCACGACAACAAACGGACCGCGCCTCGCATCTTCAGAAAGTGGGAGCATCCTTCCCTGATTTTACGGCCTCGCCCGGTCCGGCCCGTTCGGGGGTTTATTATGGAGGAACCGAAAAAAACAACACCGCCTGTTCCACATCGCACCTTGACTTCTGCTTCTGCGACAAATACCTCAGTGACCGCCGTCCCCGCCGCAGGCAGCGATGACAAAAACAAAGACAAGAATAAAAAAGAAAAAGTCGATCAGGTTCGCCGCCGCTTCATCTGGACATTCCTCTGGGGATACATGGGCGTGAATTTCCTGATGTTCCTGCGCTATTTTTTCCCGCGCGCGCTCTTTGAACCCAACACCAACGTCAATATAGGCTATCCTTCCAGCTTCGATATTGGAGTGAACCAGCAATTTCTTCAGTCCAATCGCATCTGGGTCCGCAAGGACCCGGGCCGCATGTTCGTCATTAAAGCAGTATGCACGCATCTGGGCTGCACGCCGGATTGGATTCCGGCGCAGAATATCTTTCACTGTCCTTGCCACGGAAGTGAATACGATATCGACGGAATTAATTTTGCCGGGCCTGCGCCGCGTCCGATGGATCGCTGCTGGATGCAATTGCAAACGGACGGCACTATTTTGGTTGACACCGCACACCTCTACATGGACGAGCCGTACGCCGGCGTGAACCACTTCAATAATCCCCACGCCTATCTAAACGTTTAGTTACCCCGGCGGCCGCCTCGAAACCTGCCCGGCCGTTGCGACATGCCGGACACAATTTACAGGTTTGCCGAACAAAAGTGCAGCTTCTCTGGACATGCGCCGTTTTTTTTGAGTAAAATCCCGCCGCCAGGCAGCCCTGCGCCGTGCATGAAATGCGCGCCACGTCAGCGCGATTCATTCCGCGTGCGCGCCGGTCGCCAGTATTTCAAATAAAAAGGGGCGCGTAAGTTGGATCGAGAACAAGGTGTGGTGAAGTGGTTTAACGCGGCCAAGGGATACGGATTTATTCAACGGCAATCGGGCGAAGATGTTTTCGTCCATTTTTCGGCGATCCAGATGGACGGTTACAAATCGCTGAATGAGGGCCAGTTGGTGGAATTCGAAGTGAAGCAGGGTCCCAAAGGTTTGCAGGCAGAGAACGTCACGGCGGCTTAATCGCGCAGTTTAGCCTTGGCAAAATGCCCAGGGCTGAATTCCCCGTTCGAAATTCTCGCGGCCGCACCATAGTCTTAGTGTGTTCTGTGTTAGCATGGAGTTTCCGAATCTTGCTGGAGCGTGACTTGGCAAAACCCTCGAAGCATATTTCTCGTCAAGAATTGAAGACCAACCAGTTCCAGGACGCGCTTTCGCACGGCGCGGAAGCGGTCCTGTCGCACAAACTGACGCTGGTCTACTTGGTGATCGCCGCGCTGATCATCGGCGGCGGGATTTTTGGCTGGAGAATTTACGCGCAACGGCAATCGGTGAAAGCGGAAGCCGCTTTCAGCGACGCAATGCAAACTTATCAAGCGGTTGTCGTGGGTCCGGGGCAGCCTCCGCAACCCAATGAACTCAGCTACTCCGATGAGTCGAAGAAGTTTCAGGACGCGCTGAAGAAATTCCAGCTAGTGGCGAAGGACTATCCGCGAACGCATGTCGGCGAGCTTGCGCAGTATTATGCGGCGCTTTGCGAAGATCATCTCGGACAGGATGCCCAGGCGATTAGCTCTCTAATGCAAGCTGAGAAGAGCTCAGACCACGATTTTGCTGCAATGGCGCGCTTCGAACTCGCGGAGATTTACGACAAGACCGGAAAATCGCAGCAAGCCGTTCAGCTTTATAATGAATTGCTGCAGAATCCTTCTGTGCTGGTGCCCAAGCCAATCGTGCTGCTCGCGCTCGCGGCGCACTATCAACAATCGAATCCTGCGCAGGCAGTGAAGCTCTATCAGCAAATCAAAACCGAGTATCCCGACACGACCGCAGCAGACCAGGCCGATCAGCAACTCGCGCTCCTCCCCAGCGGAAAATCGTAATCTCCTCCGCGTAACAAATAAACTGGTATCCACTTATGCCTTCCGTTCGCCGGAAATTCTGTGCGTAAGAAGGTGCCCCTCCGGACCGCCTGAATAACTTTCGCTCTACGCAAGCAAATTTGTAATGAAAATGAGCAAACCGAACGTAAATCGGGTAGGATTGCACGCAAACTAGCCGCTCCTGACGGGTGAAAAGGAGCGAGGGTTCGCGGCGAATGATGGCACTGGCATCCAAGACAAAATTGGGGCCCTACGAGATTCTCGACGTGATTGGCGCGGGCGGAATGGGCGAGGTGTACCGCGCGCGGGATACGCGGCTGGGCCGCGAAGTCGCGATCAAGATTCTGCCGCAGCATTTGGCAAGCACTCCGGAAGCGCGCCAGCGCTTCGAGCGCGAGGCCCGCGCCGTTTCTTCGCTGAATCATCCGAACATCTGCACGCTGCACGATATCGGCCATCAAGACGGCACGGATTTTCTGGTAATGGAATGCCTGGACGGGGAGACGCTGGCGAAGCGCATCGCGCGCGGCCCACTCGAGGTGAGCGAGGCCGTGAACATCGCCTTGCAAGTGGCGCGCGGCCTGGCGGAAGCGCATTCACGCGGCGTCATTCACCGTGACATCAAGCCGTCAAATATTATTCTGACCAGGCAGGGCGTAGCCAAAATCGTTGATTTTGGCTTGGCGCGCGCGGTGGAATCGAACACCGAAACACTGAGCCAGGGCATAACCGGAACCATCAATTACATGGCGCCCGAGCAGGCGCTCGGCAGATCCGTGGACGCGCGCGCCGACGTCTGGGCGCTGGGCGTCGTGCTCATGGAAACGTTGAGCGGCCGCAGCCCCTTCCGGCGGGACAGCGCAAGCGCTTCGCTTTTCGCGGTCATCAATGAGCCGCCCGGAACAATGCCAAATGTTTCCCCCGAGCTCCAGAAAATCATTTATCGCGCGCTCGCAAAAGATCCCGCCGCGCGCTATTCCGATTGCCGCCCGATGCTCGAAGATCTGGAAACGTTCCGGAGCTCGCATCTCGCCAGTTCCGCGCGCGCGGTTGACCCCAATGCGCCGACGACCAGCATTCGCGGCGGAGAATTTCAGCAATATGTCGAGCGCGCTTCTGCTTCCGCCTGGCCCACGCCTTCGTCGGCGCGCAAGCGGTGGTCGCGCTGGTGGCTGGCAGCCGCGATTCCCTTAGTGCTGATTGGTTTCGCCCTGGCGCTTTCTTCGGTGCGCGCGCGCATCGCTCGGCTGGTCTTCGGCGCTCCGGAGAACCACGTCGCGGTGCTGCCGTTCGAAAATATCGGGAACAATCCAGCTAATGCGCCGCTGGCGGAGGGCTTGATGGACAGCCTCTCCGGCGCGCTCTCCAATCTGGACATCGGCAATCAATCGCTGTGGGTTGTGCCGTCAAGCGTAGTGCGCGCGCGCAAAGTGGATGATCCTTCGGCGGCGCTGCGCCAATTGGGCGCGACGCTTGTGGTCCAGGGTTCCATCGAGCGCGAAGGGCAGGACGTGCACCTAACCGTCAACCTCATCAACGCCAAAACGCTGCGGCAAATCGGTTCTGCTCAACTGGAAGACCCTGCCGGCGACATGGCGACTCTTCAGGATGAAGCCGTTTCCCGCCTCGCGAACCTCATGGGCATTTCCGTCACGCCAGACATGCTAAAAAATACTGGCGGGAAGGCCAACCCGGCAGCCTATCAGTCCTATCTGACTGCGCTGGGTTACATTCAGCGCTATGACAAACCCGGCAATCTCGACCTGGCCATCACATCGCTGAATGCCGCCGTAAAGACCGATCCGAGCTTTGCCCTTGGCTACGGGGAATTGGGCGAGGCCTACCGGCTGAAGTATCAGGTAAGCCAGGACCCGCAGTGGCTCGACGAGGCGTCCGCGAATTGCGCGAAGGCGGTGCAACTGAACGACCATCTGCCCGCCGTTTACGTCACGCTGGGCCGCATTCACGATGCTTCCGGCAAACACGATTTGGCCGTGCAGGAATTTCAGCACGCTCTCCAGCTTGACCCGCACAGCGCGGATGCCCTCTCAGGAATGGCCCGCGCCTACGAAAATGCCGGCCGCATCGCCGACGCCGAAAAGGCGTACCAAAAGGCCGCTGCGCTCCACCCTGATTACTGGGATGGCTATAACAATCTCAGTCTGTTTTACGACCGCCATGGTATGTATCAGCAAGCGATTGCGTCAATCCAGCATGCCATCGAACTGACCCCCGATAACGCCCAGGCATACAGCAATCTCGGCTCCGACTATCTGGATACGGGCGATCCAAAGCTGCTTCCCGATGCCGAGCAGGCATTGAAGAAATCTATTGAATTGTCCCCCAGTTATCCCGCGTACGCGAACCTTGGACTTCTTTACTACAACGAGAGGCGCTTCGCAGACTCAGCGGCGATGACCGAGAAAGCGCTCGCGCTGAACAACAAAAATTATCGAGTTTGGTCAAATCTCGTAGCCTCCTACGAGTGGCTCAAGGAAGACGCCAAAGCCGCTGCCGCCCGCGGACGCGAGCTTGCCCTGGTGGAAGACCAGGTAGAGCGCCAGCCGCAAGACGCGGTAGCGCAGTCTGAACTGGCCGACATTTATGCAGGCCAAAAGATGCGCGACAAGGCGCTGATCCGAATCCAATCGGCATTGGCACTATCCCCCGACGACGCGCAGGTCCTAGTGAACGTGGGCGTCGTGTACGAAGCGCTCGGGGACCGCCCCCATGCCTTGTATTACGTTGAAAAGGCCCTGCAGAAAGGTTATGCTCTCGGCGATCTGAAATCCAACCCCGACCTGCAGAGCATATTGTCCGACCCGAATTTCAGACCCAGCGGAAAGTAGTCAAGCCCAAGGAAAAGGAGAAACAAAATGGCACAACCAGGGGCAGCGCCAGCAACAACGGCAGTCCCCATCACCGCGAATTGGAATGCAAAAGACGGATGGTCAATCTCGCCTCCCAACAGCACTGTCCCGCTTGACGGAACGGCGAAACTCGTTGCCGGCGACAAGAATTGCACGTTTTGCTTCAGTCCAACCGACACCGTTTTCGGAGCCAGCCAAGATGTCGACAAGGGAACCCCTTTTGATGTCTCGGTCGGTCCAAACAGCTTTACGGTAGACGTTTGTGCTACCGATAAGGGCCAGACTTGCCCGCCAGGAAGCCCAAAGGCAACCGGCGGCTACTCAATCCAGGTTGGCTCGGGAATGCCTGGAGGCGGCAAGAAGTAGCTTGCTGCTTGGTCAGCGTAATTTGCGGCGGCGCGGGGAGCGGAGAGTGTTCCCGCGCCACCCGAACTCTGGTGCCCTCGTTCGCACGCATCCGTACTTAACTCGCTAATTAAAATGCTTGACATACCCCCCCCCCGATTTAAGTAACCTCCTGCGCGATTCAAACTCACGAAAGGCGATAACCCGATGATTGAAATGGAAATGATTGTCGTCGAATTGCTGACGGGCGGCAACACGATCGTTGTAGGCTCGGGCTAGTAAGTTGGCGGCATAGGCCCCAGCTATTCGGCGGCGCGCGCCTCCTAAACCGTGCGTGCGCTGCTGTATCGCCTTCGTAGCGCCGGCCTTCAGGCCGGCGGCCTTTGTACGCGCCGATTATTCTCATCGGCCCGCTTCACTGAAAAACAACCGCCTTTCGCCTATGAAGTATAGAGACTTGGCCGCCTCTTGGATATTTGTCGCATGCCTTGTAGTCTTTTCTCGGGAGCAAATTCGATGAGCGACGCAATCACCGTGCGCGCGCTGCAGGCAGCGGACTACGAAGCGTGGCTTCCGCTCTGGCACGGCTATCAGCAATTCTACAAAGAGGAAATTCCGCCGGAAACGACGCGCTTGACCTGGGCGAGAATTCTCGATGCGCGCGAGCCGGTCTTTGGCGCCCTCGCACTTGCCGGCGATCGCGCCGTGGGAACGGTGCACTGGCTGTATCATCGCTCCTGCTGGACGATTGCAAATAACTGCTATCTGCAGGATTTATTCGTCACGCTGGATCATCGCGGCGGCGGCGTTGGCCGCAAATTGATCGAGCACGTATACGCGGCGGCGCGCGCCGCCGGATGCGCGAAAGTCTACTGGCTGACGCACGAGTCGAACAAAAACGCCATGCTGCTCTACGATCGCATCGCAGTGCGCACGGGATTTGTGCACTACGAAAAAATTCTGACCTGAAAACCGCCGGCCCTTTTTCAGCGCTGCGTCGAAACAAAACTAGGCGCCGGTGGCGCGCTGCCCTTCGAGTTTTGCGCTCATAGTGATTTCGGCCTTGAGCACTTTCGAAACCGGGCAGCCAGCCTTGGCCGCTTCAGCCGCTTTGTCGAATGCGGCTTTGTCCCCATTGGGAATGCGCGCGGTCACGTCCAAGTGAATTTTCGTGATGGCAAATCCTTCCCCCTGTTTTTCCAGCTTGACGGCCGCGACCGTTTCCAAACGCTCGGCAGTGATTCCTGCAGCGCCAAGCTGCGCGGAAAGAGCCATCGTGAAACAGCCCGCGTGCGCCGCGGCGATGAGCTCCTCGGGATTTGTGCCGCGTTCGTTCTCGAAGCGCGTCTTGAAAGAATACGGCGATTGCGAGAGGACTCCGCTCTCCGTGGAAATGTTCCCTTTGCCTTCCTTCAGCGAACCGGTCCAGACTGCTGTAGCTTTGCGAGCCATGCTATCCTCCACCCAGAATTAAGTTCGATTGCGTGGGCACAAACAGTGTACGGCGGTGCAGTGGATATCCGCAATTACTCGGCACGAGGCGTGAGTCAGCTGTTTTCCTATCCTGGAATGTTTCCGCTCACGGCGGATTTTGCTGCGCGGCGAAGCGGCGTCAATCTCGCGAGTTTCGGCGGTCGCGGCCCGTGTCGCAGCGAATTCGCAACGCACACATAAGTTAACGGCACTCCATCGCGACTCGCGCGCAGCATCAAACCGCCGCGGCTCGTGTCTCCGCGCCCGGCAAATTCGGCCGGAAACATCAGTTTTGCGCCAAAAACTCCCAACAAAGGCTCGACGTATTTCGCAGTCGCGACGCTTCCCAGCAGCACCACCTCGCAGCCTCCCATCTTCTCGCACAGCAGCCGCGCGTCCCGCTCCAGCGGTTTTCGGTACCTGGCATCGCCTGCGTCAATGGGATTCGCCGCCATCTCACGCAATTCTTGCAAACTCACCGGAGTCTCCGCCGCAATTAATCCACGCGACGCGGTGATCACCAAAATGCCCGCCGCGTCCACCGGCGGCTCCGCAAATGCCCGCGCGTATGCCAGCTTGCCGCGAAAATAAAGTCCGCTGATAAAGCTGAAGATCTCGCCCAGCGGCACGCGTCCTTCGCGCAGCCTCACCGCCAATTCGCAACGCGCGCGCTCGCCCAGAATTAGCCGGCCGCGTTTCCCGGACACGTTCGCCGGCGACAATAGAAAAATTCGTTTACGTGCGCCTTTATCTTGGCGCCTTCCGTCCGCGCCGTTCATCTTCGTCGAATTCCCACCCGATGGCATGGCCCAGCCATATTAATTCCGAAATGGACAATTCGCCAAATCCACCTCCGCACCACTCCTCCGCTGCTCCAGACCTCCATGCCAACGAATTTGCAGATGCAGGTCGCCAGCCTCGCTTTTCGGCTGTCTAAAAGGATGCGAAGGTCATGCAATGCGAGGCAAATCCAATCCCGCTCCGGCCCGCGCGCAACATCGCGCACCGCGAAAGCTCCGGCAAGGCCGCGCCAAATCGGGCGAAATTCCCCGAGGGGTGAACGAAGCCGAATGCCGCGTCCCAGGAGGCGCAGTTCATCTCACCAATCTCCAAAAAATCTTCTGGCCGGAGCTCGGTCTTACCAAGCGCGACCTGCTGCAATATTATCTCGACGTGTCGCCCTGGCTTTTGCCGCATCTGCAGGATCGCGCCATGGTCATGAAGCGCTATCCCAATGGAATCGCTGGCGACTTCTTCTTCATGAAGCGCGCTCCTTCTCCGCGCCCTTCCTACATTCCATTGTGTTCTATCGAACACAGCTCTGGAAACGTCATCGATTTTCCCGTGATCGAACATCTCGCCTCGTTGCTATGGGTCGTCAATCTTGGCTGCATTGATCTGAATCCATGGTACGCGCGCTGCGACGACGTGTACCGCCCCGATTTTTTGCATTTCGATTTGGACCCTACGCATGGCGCCACATTTGACCAGGTACTCGAAGCCGCGCTGCTTGTGCGCGACGCTCTCGCCTCGCTGAAAATCAAATGTTACGCAAAGACCACCGGCTCGCGCGGCATTCACGTTTACATTCCTATTGTGCGCGGCCCGTTGCAAAAGCAGGTGTGGGCCTTCGCCAAGGCGTTTTCCGTCGAACTCGCCGTCAGGAATCCCAAGCTCATCACATCCGAATATCGCGTCGCAAAGCGCCCAGCCCGCCGCGTGCTCGTTGATTACAATCAGAACGCGTGGAACCGCACTCTGGCCTCCGTCTATTCCGTTCGTCCCAAGCCCGCTGCCACAGTTTCCACTCCACTCACCTGGCAAGAAGTCGAGCGCGGCGTGCGCATGGAAGATTTCACCATTTCCACCGTGCCCTCGCGTCTGAAGAAAATCGGCGATCTGTGGAAACCACTGCTCTCCCACGCTGGCCGAACCCGTTTGGAATCGTTTCTATGACCCTGCCGCTTCCGCGCAATTACGCTCCCATGGAGGCGCTTCCCGCCGCGTCACTCCCCACCGGCGCGAACTGGCATTACGAGCCGAAGTGGGATGGTTTCCGCTGCATTGCCTTTCGCGATGCCGCTCGCGTTTATCTCGAATCCAAATCCGGCAAGCCGCTCACGCGCTATTTTCCGGAGCTCGTCGGCGCATTATCATCTCTCAAAGCCAAACAATTCGTCCTCGATGGCGAAATCGTGATTCCGCTGAACGGAAATCTTTCGTTCGATGATTTGCTGATGCGCATTCATCCTGCCGAAAGCCGCATTCAGAAGCTCAGCCAGTCCACTCCCGCAGTCTTCATCGTTTTCGATCTGCTCGTAAATGAGCGCGGCAAAAAACTCGTTGCCAACTCTCTGCGCCAACGGCGTGATGCGCTGGAAAAATTCGCCGGTAAGTTTTTTGCGCCGAACGGCCTCATCCAACTTTCTCCTGTAACTCGTGACATCGCTGTGGCTCGCAAATGGTTTCACATGGGCACGGGTCTCGATGGAATCGTCGCCAAACGCGATGACCTTCCTTACCAGTCCGGCGAACGCACCGGCATGCAGAAAATCAAAACACAACGCACCGCCGACTGCGTGGTAGGCGGCTTTCGTTACCTCGAAAAAAAACCTCTCGTGGGTTCCCTGCTCTTGGGTTTGTATAACGAGCAAGGACTGCTCGATCACGTCGGCTTCACGTCATCTATCCGAAATGAAGATCGCGCCTCTCTGACGAAAAAACTCGAAAGGCTTATCACGCCGCCCGGTTTCACCGGAAAAGCTGCCGGCGGGCCCAGTCGCTGGAGCACTAAACATTCCCTTGAATGGCAGCCCCTCGAGCCTAAGCTTGTTGTGGAAGTGCAATTCGACCATTTCACCGGCGGCCGTTTTCGCCATGGCGTCAAATTTCTGCGTTGGCGGCCGGAAAAAGCCCCCCAGGAATGCACCATGAAGCAAGTGCGGCGCGAAAATCGCTCAGCACTCTATCTACTCTAAATTGCGAGGAGGAACGCAATGGCACGTTATGGAAAAGCATCACAAAAAAGCGTCAAGAGGGCCATGCATAAGAAAAAACGCGGTACTCTGAAATCCGGTAAAGGCGGCAAGGGTGGAAAAGTGAAAAGCCGCAAGCAGGCCATCGCCATCGGCCTCTCGGAGGCCCGCAAAAAAGGCGCAAAGGTGCCTAAAAAGAAAAATCCTGAGCCCAATCCATAATCGAAATGTGCATCTCCTGTCGCGGCGCTCGTTGCAAGGCGATGCGTGGCGCATGGGCAACTGCGCCGCAATAGGCCAAAAAACACGACTGTTTCACGAGCTTTGGCCCTAGAGTGAAGTATGTAAGTAAATCACTCTACAAGCCTCGGGTGCTTGTCCGTATTCCCTTCATTCCCCTTATCTGAAAGAATCCCAGCTTCTTACAACCGTCGGAGGTTTTCCGTAGGCTCTCGCTGCCCAGCCTCTGACTCGAAATAGGGGAGGAAACCCGATGGACCACGAAACTCGCGAAGCGCGCACCACGTTCGGAACGTCCCATCAAATGTCCCAGCCGACCGCTGAGCTGTTGCGCCAGTTAGTCGCGCACCTGAGGCAAAACCGCACGCAATTGCGCGAAGAATGGGCGCGCCGCATCACCGAAGCAAAACTGCTCACCGCCATGACCAAAGAAGAAATCTTCGCGGAAGCAACTTCTGTGTACGACAACTACGTCGAAGCGCTCGAGACGGGAACCTTCGAAGCCCTGCAAGCCTACGCCCGCAATCTTTCCGAACGTATTATTCCGCGAGGCGTCGAAACCCACGAAGTCGTCGGCATCGTGCTCCTCCTTCGCGACGTCTTGGCCCGCTCATTGTTCGCCAAGTATCAGAATGACTTCGCCCTTCTGAACCGCATTCTCGACGCTTACGAACCTGCCGCCAACCGCATCGCCAACACCGTGGCCGTCGGTTTCGTCCAAGAGCGCGAACGCGTCATCCGCGAACAGCAGGAAGCCATCCGCGTTCTGTCCACTCCCGTGCTGCAGGTTCGCGAACGTCTTTTGATTCTCCCCATCATCGGCGTCATCGATCCGCAGCGCGCTCGCCAATTAACCGAACAACTCCTCCGCGGCATCCGCACCAATCGCGCTAAGGTCGTCGTCATCGACATCACCGGCGTGCCGGTGATGGACGCCAACGTCGCCAACAACCTGGTACAAACCGTCGAAGCCACGCGACTCCTCGGAGCCACGGTCATCATCACCGGCCTTTCCCCGGAAATCGCGCAGACGCTCGTCACCATCGGCGTCGACCTCGGCAAAATGAACACCGTCGGTGACCTTCAGGGAGGAATCGAAGAGGCGGAGCGCCTGCTCGGTTACAAAGTTGTTCCACTGGCGGAAACATCGGAACTGAGGACTTAATTCGTGGAAGTCCCCATCTTAAAGCAGGGCCCTTATCTAATCGCCTCTATCCAGTCTGCCCTCTCGGACGCGGATCTGGTGCAGTTGCGCGACGCGCTCGTCGAGCAAGTGGGCCGCCTGCGTTCACGCGGCGTAATTGTCGACGTCACCGCTCTTGACGTTATGGATTCTTTCGCCACGCGCACTCTTCGCGATATCACTTTCATGATTCGCTTGCGCGGCGCCGAGACTGTCATTGTCGGAATCCAGCCCGATGTCGCATTCACCATGGTACAACTCGGTTTGAAACTCGAGGGCGTCCCCACAGCTCTCGATCTTGAGGAAGGCATTGCGTTTCTCAGGGAGAAGGCCGCAGGTCCAAACAAGGAAGCGAACCCTCGTGGACGGTGAGCGCGATCCTATCGACGCACCTGTCCAGGCGGAAGGCTCCATGAGCAGCGGCAAAGATCGTGTGCTCGAAGAGGTCGCGGTTCAGATTCATTCCGATACCGACATCGTAGCCGCGCGCCAGAAAGGCCGCCTGCTCGCCGCGAGCCTCGGTTTCTCTTCCAGCGAACTTACCCTCATCGCCACGGCCATTTCCGAGCTCGCTCGCAATATCGTTCTTTACGCCAAGCAGGGTGAAATCGTCCTGCGTCTGTGCGAGCGCGGCGACCGCCGTGGCGTGATGGTTCGCGCGCGCGATCAAGGCCCTGGCATTCCGGACATTCGTCGCGCGCTTCAGGGCGGTTTCTCCACTTCGCGGAGTCTGGGTCTCGGCCTGCCCGGCGTCCGCAGGCTCATGGACGAATTCGAAATTGAATCCAGGGTTGGCTACGGCACCACCGTAACGGCGAGGAAATGGAGAAGGTAAAGAGCCAGCTAATCGACTGCGGCGTCGCCGCCAGCACTCTTCCCGGACAAACGGAGACGGGCGACCGCCACGTGTTCGTGCAACTCAAACAAGGAGCAATGATCGCTGTGGTTGACGGTCTGGGTCATGGCGAAGGCGCAGCCAAGGCGGCAAAGATTGCTGCTGAGGTCCTCGAACGCAACGCTAAGGAGTCGGTGATTAATTTGGTTCGCCTTTGCCATGAACAGCTGAAGCCTACGCGCGGAGTGGTAATGAGTCTGGCTCGTTTCAATTCGGCTGAAGGCACGCTCACCTGGCTCGGTGTCGGCAACGTCGAAGGCGTGCTCCTTCACCGCGACGGCTATGGAACGGTGAGCCGCGAAGTACTTCCGCTCCGCGGCGGCGTCGTTGGCGATCAATTGCCGCCCCTGCTTGCGTCCACCGTTCCGGTTTCTAGGGGCGACACGCTCATTTTCGTGACCGATGGCGTTCGCGCTGATTTTGCTGACGGACTGAAGCCGGACTCCGTGCAGGCCACTGCCGACGCTATTTTGGCGCGCTCTGCGCGAGGCACTGACGACGCGCTGGTCCTCGTTGCGCGCTATTCCGGGCCGCGGAAGGAGGTGCCCGGTGGACGGGTTCCAGATGGACTATGAACGCGCGCTGAAAACCTATTTGCGGGAAGGCGGCGAAACTTCCCTCAAACAGGCTTACGAATTCGGCCGCCGCGCTCTCGGCGAAGGAAAAGGCATTCTCGACATGATTGCAGTTCACCAGCAAACCTTGGAAAAAATCCTCGGCGACCGCGAGCAGGTTGAAGTAATTCGCCGCGCCGGCGACTTCTTCGCCGAATCTATGGGCCCCTTTGAAATGACTCATCGTGCCTTCGGCGAAGCCAATGAGACTTTGCGCCGTCTGAATGAATCTTTAGAGAGTGAGACCCGCAGAATCTCCCGCGCTCTCCACGATGAGTCTGGACAGCTCTTGGCCGCTGTTCACATCCAGCTTATGCAACTCGCGCGCAATCTCGCGCCACCCGGGCAAGCGACTCTCCGCGAAATCGAATCTCTGCTCGAGCAAATCGAGCAGCAATTGCGCAATTTTTCTCATGAGCTTCGCCCCACGGTGCTCGACGATTATGGCCTTTTGCCGGCCCTGCAATCTCTCGCGGAGCGCTTTTCAAAGCGCTTTGGAACACCGGTCAGCGTGGATGGCAAAGCGATGCCGCGTTTGACCAAGTCGACGGAAGCGGCCATTTACCGCGTCGCTCAAGAAGCTTTGAACAATGTCGCCAGGCACGCCAAGGCCTCGCGTGTTCATATTCGCCTGTGGATGTCTCCCGGGGAACTTCATTGTCGTATTCGTGACGATGGTGTTGGTTTCGATCCTGCCGCGCTGCCCAGGGCCAGCAAGAACGCCTTAGGCCTCCTCGGTATCCGGGAGCGGCTCAATGTTCTTGGGGGTTCGCTGGAAATTCAATCTGCACCACAACAGGGGACGGAACTAAAGATTCTGGTCCCCTTGGAGGATTAAGATATGCCGATACAAGTTTTGCTCGCAGATGATCATCAAATTGTCCGTCAGTCGCTCAAAGTTCTGCTCGAAAAGGAAGGCCTCAAAATCATAGGCGAGGCCTCTAACGGTCAGGAGGCCGTCCGGCTTGCGGAATCCATGCATCCTGACGTCGCCGTACTGGACGTCAGCATGGCTGTCCTCAACGGCATCGACGCCGCCAAGGAGATCCAAAAAGTCTCGCCGCAAACGAAAACCATTTTCCTCACTGTCCACGACGAAGATCCTTATTTGCTCGACGCTCTTCGCGTCGGCGCCAAGGGTTACGTCGTCAAAACTCATGCTGCCGAAAATCTTGTCCAGGCCATTCGCGAAGCCTCGCGCGGCGGCGTCTACTTGAGCCCTGAAGTTTCTCGCGCCGTCGTTCAGGCGTACCAGAACAAAACGGAGCTCTCGTCCGAGCCTCTGAGTCCCCGCGAACGTCAGGTTCTTCAGCTCATCGCTGAAGGCAAGACCACTAAAGAAGTCGCCGGGGTCCTGAACATCAGCGTAAAAACGGCGGAGACTCATCGCACGCGCATCATGGAAAAGCTCGATATCCATGAGACCGCCGGCTTGGTGCGTTATGCCATTCGCCGCGGCTTGGTTCAGGCCTAGTAGCGGGGGAGAATCTGGCCTTACACGTACTAAGTATTTCTCCGTCTTGGAATTCAGCGTTGCACCTATGGCGCAGTTCCAATCGAGTTCGTAACATTACTGTCCGAGGTTCGGCGGTTTTTTTCGAGTGAACGTTGAATCTCTTTAGCGGTTCAGTTTTGAACGTTTTTTACGCTTGGCAGCTCAGTTTCCCGGGAGTTTTAATGAACGCTTCGGCTCGTGTGATGGATTTCGATAGCTCGGTAGCAACACGTGAAGTAACAAGCCCCTCAATCCCTTCGAACGCGTCTGATCGCCTTCCTGCGCTCGAGGAATTGCCCCCAACCCACAGTCCTGCTATGGCCGAGCTTCAGCACCAGATCGAGAGAGTCGCTTCGGTTGACGTTCCGGTGCTGCTCCTCGGCGAATCTGGTGTTGGCAAGGAATTCGCCGCGCGTACCCTCCATGCGCGTTCGCTGAGATCCAACCGCACCTTCCTCAAAATCAATTGCGCCGCATTGCCGTCGGAACTTCTTGAAAGTGAGCTCTTTGGCTATGAATCCGGAGCCTTCACCGGCGCAACAAGACCAAAGCCAGGTCTTTTTGAGCTTTGCGACCACGGCACCATTCTTCTCGACGAAATCGGCGAAATGCCTCCCGGCTTGCAGGCCAAATTGCTCCACGTTTTGCAAGACCAGCAATTCTCCAGGCTTGGCGGTCGCCGCATCATTTCCGTGGACGTCCGCATCATCGCCGCAACCAATGTGGACATTGAAAAGGCTCTCGAACAGAGGACTTTCCGCACTGACCTGTATTACCGCCTCAACACCATCACTCTGCGCGTTCCTCCCTTGCGCGAGCGCCGCGAAGATATTCCTCTTTTTATCGATCACTTCATCGAGGTCCTTTCCCTCCAACTGGGCTGTCGCCCGCGTCCCCTTTCCCGGCGAGCCATGGAAGCGTGCCTTGAATATTCCTGGCCCGGCAACGTTCGTGAGCTCAAGAGTTTCATCTGCCGCCATCTCGTCCTCCAGGATGACGAAGCATTGATCGCCGAGCTGTCCTCCGCGAGCGGCGCCGCAGGCTTTTCCGGGCAAAAAGAGGCGGCCCACGCGGCCGGTCTGAAGCCGCGTATTGCCTCCATTCGCGCCGAGGCCGAAAAGCAGCTAATCGAGGAGTGCCTCCGCAAGAGCCGCTGGAATCGCACCGAAACAGCCCGTGCTCTTCACATCAGCACCAAGACTCTCTGGAACAAAATGCGGCTGTACGGGATTACTGATTCTTCTCGACGAGGTGAACAGGCAAATGGCGAGCGCAAACGGGAATTTTCAAACGTGGATTCGCAAGCAAAGCGCGTCCCTGAAGAATACGGGGATGGATTGGAGCCGGACTTTTTCGAAAGCATGGACAAAGTCCGGCCAATTGAGCTCCGAAAGTGCTCACCGTGCCCTGTTGGCCCTGGAGCACGTTAGCCGCTTCTTTACAGCTTCTTGGAACGGCAAATACGGCTCTGCCAAGCATGCCGCAATCGCCACGACGCGTTCTCAAGCAGCGTTAAACGCCGCCAGCTTCTCTGACTCGGAAACTCCGCCTCGCGCGGCGGTAAAGTATATGCCTCTTCCCGAGGCTTCGCGCCCGTTCAGTTTCGCATCTGCTCCGCCGCGCTCCGCTACTGTGCCGCCGTTCTTCGAAGGCTCATCGAGTTTCACTGCGGCAATCCACCACGAAGCCGCCAAGACCGCGCGTTTCGCGGTGGAGTCGGCCCGCGAGAACGATTCTCATTCCACAACTACCGACGCCGAATACGCCCGCCACATGGCCGCCTTGCGCGAATTTTTCAACCTTCAATACGCCCAGTTCTCACATCACTTGGACCAGCAGCTCGATGTTTTCTGCCAGCAAACCGCGTCGCGTCTCGATAGCCTTTCCGAGCAAATCATTCACCGCTTTTGCGAGGAGCTGAACACCCACGCTGCTCAGGCGCTCAATGCCCTGATGGCCGATTGGGCCGAGCAGAATCGCGCCCTCGTCGACGCAGAATGCCATCACGCGCTCGACCAATTCTCTGCGCGCTTGCAAAGCCTCTCAGCGGCCCACGTGGAAAGCCATCGCAAGGAAATGCAAAACCTGTCTTTGAATCTGAAGAGCCGCTTGCGCGGAGTCGCTCACGCTTTGCAGGATATTGGTCCCGCATCCCACCATAATAGACCATAGATAAATCTGGCGATAGAACTCGGCAGCCGCGCAATCTCTTTCTGCATTTTTGCTCACAGACGCTTGCCGCCATCACGTCGTATTCCGTGTACACACATCCGTATTCCTCTGCGATTGGGTTATTCGTTTAAGGAGGAAGGACCGATGGGAGTTCGCAAGGAGAAGTTCGCGGGGAACTGGTAAAGGGAGTGAGTTCCGAGGATCCCTACGGTGGAAGGGAGTCCTACCCGATCAGTCTCCTTTATTGCGCTACGCGAACCCCCTATCGTCTTTTAGTGAAGCTATAGTTGCCGAATCGCCATACCCTGACAATACCGTATTTGCTGCATCCCGCTGTAGTAAAACCCCTTAGAGTCAAGGGTTTGCCTCGTTCTCGATCCGGATGTCGCGCCCTTCGACCCATGCCTCGCAGCGCTTTCTAGCCCTGGTTCTCGACCGCAGCAGTACTAGTAATCCTTGTACAGGAAAGCCCGGAGAATTGCCTAAGGGCCTAATGTATCCTCGTACCTAACTGTTTGTATTGCCGCAACTTGTACTTTCCGTTAGCCTCGCAAGCATGCCTCCGCAGGAAGCTGACCGTCTGCTTCCTTCCGGTTGGCTGGAAAAACGGGAGCGTGATGGGTCAGGCAGAGAAGCTGCAGCAAAATTCATTCTTTGAACTGCCGCGAATTGGTCAGGGCAAGCCAGCTCAACAGGGGGTACACTCCCCGAGCTCAGGGGAGCGCTCGGTGCCAGCACGTGCGCCAAAGCGCTCTGCTGCGAACGTCTCTTCGCGCGTACCCACCTGCGATTTGCCAGCAGCCATCCTTCATTCCGCAGAGGACGCCATCTTTGGCCTCGCGCTTGACGGCACCATCGTCAGTTGGAATCCCGGGGCCGAGCGGCTTTACAGATACGCCCCGCAAGAAGCAATCGGCCAGCCTCTGTCTGTGATTCTTGGCTCTGACGCTTCCACTGAAATTCTTCCGCTGCTCGCCGATCTCGCTGAGGGCAAGCGCTTCCCGGCGCGCCAGCTGGAATGCTCGCGAAAGGAAGCGACGGCCATTTTCTGTTCGCTGTCCGTTTCGCCCGTCGTCGCTCCATCCGGCGAAATCATCGCTGCGTCAATCATTGCCCGCGAAGCTGGCTCCCTCGATCACTCCGAGCGCGAACTTCGCCATGCCAACAAAAAGCTTTCCGAATCCGTTCGCGACCTCGAGCAGCGCAATCGGGAAATGAACATCGTTCAGCAGTTGAGCACGCTGCTGCAAACTTGCCTCTCCGCCGCGGAGGCTCATGACGTTCTCGAACAATCGCTCCCCAAACTTTTCCCATCCGGAGCGGGCGCCCTTTTTGAATGGAACAGTTCGGTTAATCTGCTCGAAGCCACGGTGAAATGGGGCGAGGCGCTGCTCGGCGAGGCCGTCTTCACTCCCGAACAGTGCTGGGCGCTGCGCCGCGGCCAGGTCCATCGCGTGGCTGACCCCAGCGCACCCGTTCTGTGCGCGCATCTTTCGCGCCTTTCCTCCGCGAACTCGATTTGCGCGCCGCTGCTTGCGTCCGGCGAAACTCTCGGTGTCATCAGCGTTCAGGGCAGCCCCTATGAACTTAGTTTGCCCAAAGACGTCCAACAGCGTCTGCTCGAGGCGCGCCAGCAACTTGTTGAAATGCTTGCCGGCCACGTCGCTCTGGCGCTCGCCAATCTTAAGTTGCGCGAAAGCCTGCGCGCGCAGTCCATTCGCGATCCTGTCAGCGGACTTTTCAATCGCCGCTACCTCGATGAAACTCTGCCGCGCGAAATCCATCGCGCCAGCCGCGATGGACGCGCTCTCGGCATCATCATGTGCGACCTGGACAACTTCAAGTCTTTCAACGACACGTACGGCCACGCTGCCGGTGACAGCCTGTTGCGCTCATTTGGCAATCTGGTGGAGAAGGTTGTGCGGGCCGGCGACATTGCCTGCCGTTACGGCGGCGATGAATTTGTTTTGATCCTGCTCGACACTTCGCTGGACACAGCCAAGCGCCGCGCCGAACTTCTCGAACGCGAATTCCGGCGAACCGTCATCCAGTATGCCGACATGTTTCTCAACCCGGGGGCACTGTCCCTCGGCGTCAGCTCTTTTCCCGTGCATGGCGCGAATGCTGGCGCGCTGCTGCGCGTCGCCGACGAAGCCCTCTACCGCGCCAAAGCCGCGGGCGGCAAGCGGGTTATGCTCGGCCAAGCTGCAGAGTGAGTGGTAAGTGACGAGTGAAGAGTGGAGGCCGGCACCTCGCCGAGGAGGCGTCCACCGATAATTTCACCGCCGCACCTCCTCTACCATTCCGTGCGCCCACTACTTTGAGGAGTGCCTCTGAGACAGATATGCATGCAGTGACTTGATGCCTTGAATCAGAAGCGCCCCGTCGAGGACAGCGAGAGCCAAGCCCGGCAACACGAGGACGGGTAGATCGTGAAGACCCTCCCCTAACACATGATGGAGCAGCAAAATGCACTCCTGCACGCCGACCGGAATAAAGACGGCGCTTGCACCAGCCGCCGTCAGCCACACAAGAAAATTCACGGGATGAAAATACTCCTTCCCTGGCAGTTCGAAACGACGTCGTGATTTTATGGCGTGCACCATTAGCCAAACATCGCACCAGATGACCAGGATGGTAAGGACCATCAGGAAAAGCGGAAGCGCTATGGTGTCAAAATCGAAAGAAAAGGCACCACGGAGTTCCATCGATTGCGCTATGAACCCTTCCGCACTCAGGAAAGTCACGCTAAATGCGCCGGCCATTAACAGCCATTTGCCGGCACGATGAGTGTAGGGCTGGACCGCAGCTCCGACTATCAGCATCAACGCAAGCAGCAGGGGTATGCCCTCAGGAAGGAAAGTAAACCCGGCGAAGAGTCCCGTGGCTATTGCGAGAATTCGTAGGCCCCTCGGGAGAACGGGGCTCGTGGCGCTCTGGGGAGCGACCAGTTTCCGCTGCGTCACTGGGATGCCTCTGTGGCGATGGCGAGGCGGTCGGGGGCGGAGTACACGATGAAGCGGCGGTTGCGGAGGAAGCCGAGGAGGGTTAGGCGCATTTCGCGGGCGAATTGGACGGCGAGGCTGGAGCAGGCGCTCACTGAGGCCACGACGGGCGCACCGGCTATGGCGGCCTTCTGGACAATTTCGAATCCGCCGCGGCCGCTGACGAGCAAGACGCATTCCGAAAGGGGCAGATTGTTGGCGAGCGCGGAGTTGTCTGGCGCAAGCGATTTGTTCGCGCTCTGACTGCCTGGCTCCGGCGAAACCGGTTGGGACGCATGGTCTGGCGCTTGAACCGTTTGAGATTCGAGGCGGGCCTGGGCGGCGACTCTGCCGACGGCACCGTGACTGACTGAGTCTTGCGCCGGCTGGCGAGGCACATGCTCGCCTGCTTGAGCGGATTGCCTTTCAAGCAGGGCCCAGCCGACAATTTTGTCGACCGCGTTGTGGCGGCCAATGTCTTCGCGCTCGGCGAGCAATTCGCCGGTGGCGGTGAAGAGGCCGGCGGCGTGCAGGCCTCCGGTGCGCGCAAAATTTTGCTGTCTGGCGCGAAGTTTTTCCGGCATGGCGCAAATCGTTTCCGGGCTGACGCGAAAATTCGCATTGGCGGGATGCACGCCGCTGGCGCGAACCGCGTCGATCGAGGCTTTGCCGCAAATGCCGCAGCTTGACGCCGCAAAGAAATTCCGCCGCGTCGCTTCCAAGTTCAACTCCACATCTGGCGCGAGCTTCACGTCAACGATGTTACCGCGCTCGGTTGCTTTGCATTCTTTGGCGTGTTCGATGGAAACAATCTGCTCCGCGCGCTGGATCAGTCCCTCGGTGAAGAGAAATCCCGCAACCAATTCGAAATCATTTCCGGGAGTGCGCATGGTGACGCTGAGCGGGTGGCCGTTCACGCGAATTTCGAGCGGCTCTTCGCCGACGAGATAATCCTCATGGGCGCGCACCGCGCCGTCATTCCATTCGTGGACGAGGGTGACGTCCACGTCGCGAAGATTGCGCAGCGTCGAATCCTTTTCCGACTTTTTCGGGGTAGGCATGCGTTCTCGTGAGCACCCGATTCGAATGGCAAGTATAACCTTGTTGCAGCGTTATAAGAGCCTGGGTGACAAGCGCAAAATACGTGCCTCAGCGGCTTAAGCCGCACTGATTTCGCGGCGTCACGGCATCGCTGACGCCTCGCCCTTACAAAGGCAAAGGCCGCAGAGCTTCAAAATGCGAAGCCGTTCGCTACACTAGGTACACCAGCAACGACGAGGCGGCAACCTGTGAATCGCCTGCAGGCCGTGGCAAAGCGGCGTCGAGCCACCGCACTTCTATGAAAGGGCGAGAAGCCGCAGATTCGCAGAAGACGTGATTCTGCGCTACCAAGGCATGTTCGCGCTGCGCGCGGCCAGGGCAAGCCTGCCCCTACGAAGGCACGGCAACGCGCACAGGCTGAGAGCCTGTGGCCACTGAGAGGCACGGCTGAGCTTCGACGAAAAACGCTCAGGGTGAAAAACCGTCCCTTACGCAAGACATGAGTTCTCACACAAGCTCACACAGACGCTTATAACCGTCTACGCACAAGCTTATGAGGCGAGCATTGCGTACAGCAGGCGGCGGGGGTATGTTTTCAAAAGACTATACGAAAGTTATTTCCGGCTCACACCGGAGCCATTCACCGATTTTGATCCGAGACTCGCCATCTGAGGCAAGTTTCGCGCACTAAACCTGCTCAAGGAGCGGCCCATGAAGCGCGTCTTTTCCATCCTCGCGGTATTGGCGGTTTTCGTAACGCTTGCAGCTCTCGCGCCGAGCGTTCTCGCGCAAGAGGGCCATTGGCGGCTGGTTCATGCTGAATACGGCGCAGGGAATGCGTGGTCGGACGTGACTCCGGCCGTTCGTTCGCTGATTCGCGACCACCAGCTCGATTTTCGCGTGGAGAACTATATCCTGGGCGGCGATCCCGCGCCCGGCGCGCGAAAAACTCTCCGCCTGCAAATCGTGAATGAGCGAGGCGAAAGAAAAGTCCTGGCATTTCCCGAAAAAGCGGTAGTCCAACTGTCCGTTTCCGCCCGCATGGACGACGACCAGCGCAACGACTTTGGCGACGCTCGCCATGACGATGCTGATCGCGACAGGCGCGACGCGGACCGCCGAGATGATGGCGATGCAGATCGCCACGAAGAGCGCCACGGCGGGTTGCGCATTCTTCGCGCTGATTATGGGGTCGAAGGGCGATTCGCCGACGTGACCGCTCGGCTCGCCTCGCAGGTTCAAGACGGGCGCCTCAGTCTTGCGGTCAACAATTTCACGATGGGCGGCGATCCGGCCGACCACCAGCGCAAAACTCTGACCGTGTGGTACGTATTTGACGGCCGACCGGCGACGGAGAGCGTCAACGAAGGGGATGCGGTTTCTCTTCCTGCCGATGCCGATTTTTTCGGCGGCCACTTGCTCGTGATGCGCGCTCAGTATGGAGCGGATTTTCGCTACTTTGACGTGACTGAGAGGCTGAATTCGCTGATACAGGGCGACCAGCTGGTTCTGCGAATCAACAACGAGACGATGGGCGGGGACCCTGCGCCGGATCGCCGCAAACGACTCAGCGTTGTGTATCTCTTCGATGGGCAGCCGTACCGCGCCACGGTGGATGAGCACGGCTCTCTCGAGCTGCCGAACGGCGGCGCGCCCATCGCGGATGACGCTTCCGGAGCGCTGGAAATTCTGCACGCCACTTACGGCGCCGAAGGGCGGCGCGTTGACATTACCGAACGGCTCCGGTCGTTCGTGGACGGCAATCGCTTGCAGTTCGTGGTCTCCAACGATTCGCTGGGTGGCGATCCTGCGTATGGGCTTCACAAGCAACTCCGCGTGATTTATCGCTGGCAGGGCATCCGCTATGAAGCTGCTGCGGCCGAAGGCGCGACGCTGGTGATCCCTTAGCATAATCGCGCGGCTTGCCGCTCGCCGCATGCATTGGCAAAGCTGACGGCTCCGCGAAGGTGAAAGTTCAGAGTGCGCGCCTGAAATACGCTTACCTGGTTTCTGTCAAACCTCGCATGACAAATTGGCTGGATGAATCGCGATGATTCCTGTCGCGGAGCTTTCGCATGGGCGTAATTCTCTGAGATGATAAGCAGCGAAATTGCGCGGGGGAACGGCCGCAGAGTTCTCGAAGGCAGAGAATTCTGCGATCCAGAGAGCGAGGCGAGAAGCAGGTTCCTCGCCGCCGTTCGCAAAAGGCGCGACCGGGCTCGGAATGACGTGATTTTGTGAGGTGAGGAATGGCGAAAAGAGAGAAGGGGCGGAAATGGGGGGATGCGACCACGACGATACATCGCGGGGAGGCGCGCAGAGGCAAGAGCGGGCCGGTGGAGCCGGAGATTGTGCGCAGCTCGACGTTCACGTTCGCTTCGACAGCGGAGATGAAGCGCTGGGCGGAGGGGAAAAGTTCGGCGTACATCTACACGCGCTATGGGAATCCGACACTGGCGATTGCCGAAGAAAAAATCGCGGCGCTCGAAGGAGCGGAGTCGGCGATTGTGGCGGCTTCGGGCATGGCGGCGATTTCGAGCGCACTGCTGGCGGTGCTGAGCGCGGGCGACGAAGTGATTTCGACGGCGCAGCTCTATGGCGGGACGTACCGGCTGATGCGAGATTTGTTTCCGCGGATGGGGATTCGCGTGCGGCACGTGGAGGCGGACTTGGCGGGCGCGGAAGAGTTGGTGACGACGAATACGCGCTGCCTGTACGTGGAGACGCCGACCAATCCTTCACTGCGGCTGGTGGATTTGCGGCGGGCGATGGAATTGGCGCGCGAGTTCAAGTTGACCACGATTGTGGACAACACTTTTGCCAGCCCGCTGCTGCAGAAGCCGATTGCGCTGGGGTTCGACATGACGGTGCACAGCGCGACGAAGTATCTGGGCGGGCATTCGGACTTGATTGGCGGGGCGGTGGCGGGTTCGCGGGAATGGATCGCGCGAGTGCGCGAAAACATTATTTATTTGGGCGGATGCATGGACCCGGAGGGCGCGTACCTGCTGATTCGCGGGATGAAGACGCTGGGCGTGCGCGTGGCGCGGCAGTGCGCGACGGCGATGGCGGTGGCACGGTTTTTGGAGAGACATCGCAAGGTCGAGCGCGTGCATTATCCGGGATTGGCTTCGCATCCGGATCATCGGTTAGCGCGGCGACAAATGTCCGGATTTGGCGGGATGTTGTCGTTCGACGTGAAAGGCGGGATTGCGGCGGCGCGGCGATTCTGCGATCGCGTGGAGGTGTTTTCGCTGGCGGCGAGCTTAGGCGGCGTGGAGTCGCTGGTGGTGCTGCCGGCGTACACTTCTCATTACCACATGTCGGCGGAGGAATTGGAGCGGGCGGGAGTGAAGCCGGGGACGGTGCGCGTGTCGATTGGACTCGAGGACGCGGAGGATCTGATCGAGGATTTGCGGCAAGCGCTAGGATGATCAGGGTAAAGAATTTGACCAGCTCTCAACTCTCGGGAACAATGATCATATGACAAAGCAACCCACGAATGTCGTAACGTGCTCTGTCGGCTCTGATTCACTTCTTCGCGGCGCATTTTACGCGGCGGAAAACGCTTGGCACTTTCTTGAGGATGCCGTCCTGCTCTTTAAGAACAGGCGATATTCAAACGCGCTTGTGCTTGCCACCTACTGTTTGGAAGATGTGGGCCGAACAAGCATCTACCTGCAGCACCGGAAAAACGGCGACGCTCCGACTGTTAAATCACTAACGGAAGAGTGCAGAAAGCACGCGTTTAACCTCGAGCAGGCAAAGTTCCCCGTGTCGGTTTGCCTGTCGAGCGGGGGAGAACCACCGATTCCCGGAAGCGCGGAGGAAAGGGAGCTTTTTGAGCGCCTCTCAGCTAAGCGGCAAAGACTCGAGAAGGACGCCCCCACAAAAGCGAAGGAACGAAGGTTTGGAGCGCTTTATGTGGCCCCACTTGAAGATGGTGTCCGCTGGAATCGCCCACAGCTAGCGACTCGAGAGGATGCGGATTTCTGGATTGGTACCGCGTACGTGGCCTATTTGTTTATGCGGGGCCGGGTATTAAGCACTGCATCGGCAGAGGAACTCGATCAGGCATTCTGGGGCAGTGAACAAAGACAGCCAAAATTGCCCGAGCCCGATTGGGATATTTTGAGCTTGGATTCGATCCAGGAAACACAGTGCCATGCTTAATGCCAAGAGGCACGCATTTCAGGCGGTGGCCAATGGCGAGCGGCTAGAAAAGGCAAGGGCTGACGTCCACGAGAGAAAGCAATTCGCGGGAGGGAATCATGCGGAAAGTTCTGTGTATGCTTTTCCTGCTTATCGCAGCGGGGCCGCTCTGCGCGCAAGACCTCACGAGCCTGCTCGCCGATTTGCCGAAACCGCACGACTACGTGCTGAAACGAATTTCCAGCTATGACCGCAAGGGAGGCAATGAAGATTACCGCGCGCTTCCGGCAGGCGGCTCGCTGACGCTCCTCAACGAGAAAGGGCCAGGTGAGATCACACATATCTGGATTACGATTGCCAGCCGCGAGCCATATCACCTGAAGAAAATCGTCCTGCGGATGTACTGGGACGGAGAGGCGACGCCGAGCGTCGAAGCTCCGGTCGGAGATTTCTTCGGCCTGGGTCTCGGCGATTATTTTATGTACCAATCCATTCCGCTGTCCGTTGGCGCCGACAAAGCTCTGAATTGTTTCTTCCCGATGCCGTTTCAAAAATCCGCGCGGATTACGCTAACGAACGAAGGGAGCGAGACTGCGGGCGCGGTTTATTGGAACATTGACATGCGCTCTTATCGCTCGCCACTGCCGGCCGAAACGCTTTATTTTCACGCGCAGTATCGCCAAGCCACGCCGAACCAAGCGCATCACGAGAACAAATTCGACATTGATGGGCGGGAGAATTACGTCTGGATGGAAGCGCGGGGGCGCGGGCAATTCGTCGGGGTGACGATGTCAGTGCTCGAAAACGCGGACGGCTGGTGGGGCGAGGGAAACGACATGTTTTTTGTGGACGGCGCGAAGTTGCCTTCGATCGAAGGAACAGGCTCGGAAGATTATTTTCTCGGGGCGTGGGATTTTGGCGGCAAATCGTTTTCCTACGGCCTGTATGGCGCGCCGGTGGTTGGCGCGGAGCGGCAAGGCGCGCGCTGGTCCGTGTATCGCTTCCATCTTGACTCGCCGATTCCATTCACTAAATCGCTGCGCGCGACCATCGAGCACGGCGCGGCGAACGATCGTGGCGACAATTTTTATTCCGTGGCCTACTGGTACCAGAACGAGCCGCATGCGGCATTCCCGCCCCTACCCCCAGTCGAGGAGCGCATCCCTCGCGTCATCCCCAACGCGGCCTCACATCACAGGGACTGAGATATAAACGAATAGTACTAGGTGTGGCGGTTCTGGCACACCCTGTACGGATGGGCGGTTGACCAAGGGCCTTCCTGTCCGTACAATTTGCGATACGATGCAGGCAAATTTTTGCCCGAACCCAGCGGGCAAAGTCTGCGGAGCATTGTTTGTCAACTGTTTGTCAAAGGCATCGGTCAAGTAGTGGCCTCAATTGCGCTATCAGCCGGGATGTGCCGTAACCGGCGGCAGCGAGCAATTATCTAAGATGAGAGCAGCGGAGGGCGAATGAGGGTTCGACGAGAACTGGCGCTGCTGGCGACAGGACTAGCGGTGTCTCTGGCGGCGATCTCCGGCTGCCAGGAGACTGCCAAGCAGGCCATTCACGTGCGGCAGCCCGCAGCGACGCCACGGCCGCAGAACTCCACTAATGTGATAAAGACATCCTCCCTGGAAGGTTTGCCGCTCCCGAACAATAGATCTGAGCTGGCCACGCTGGTTGCTTTTCCGGAACCGATGGTGGATGCGTTGTTGGACAAGGTCGAGGCGCGTTTCAATGCGGGACAGGATGCATATCAGGCGGGGCAGCCGGATGTGGCGCGCAAGGATTTTAATGTGGCGCTGCATGAATTGGTAAGCAGCAAGCTGCAAGCGACGGGCGACGTGCGGTTGCGGCAGCTATTCAATCGCATCGTGGACACGATGCAGAACGATGAAATGCAGGTGGAAGAGAAGGACGAAGCGACCGCAGAAGAAAATGAAGAGGCTGCGGATAACGAAGAGAACGCCGCGAATTCAGAGAACACCGACAATTCGAATAATGCGGCGAATACGCAGGCTTCCGACGAAACGGCCGTGCAGAACCCTCCGGCGCCGACCGCACCCATTGAAGAAGTCGCCGAACTGGAAAATTTGCCGGCAACGGACCCGCGAATGGCGGCGCTAGCGGAAAAGGAACTGATTAGCGTTCCGCATGATTTGCCGCTGACGGTGAATCCGTCAGTGCTGCAGTATTTGAGTTTCTTTGCATCGCCGCGCGGGCGCGACATTGTGGAAATGGGATTGCAGCGCGCGGGACGTTATCGCGCGATGATTGAAGCGACGCTGAAGAAGGAAGGATTGCCGCTGGATTTGGTTTATCTGGCGCAGGCGGAGTCAGCGTTCAAGCCGCGGGCGCTCTCGAGAACCGGCGCGCAGGGAATCTGGCAGTTCATGCCATACACCGGCGAGATGTATGGCCTGCACCGGAGTTACTGGGTGGACCAGCGGGACGATCCGGTGGCGGCGACTGAATCAGCGGCAGAGATGCTGAAGGATTTGTATGCAAGCTTCGGCGATTGGTATCTGGCGATGGCTGCTTACAATTCCGGACCAATGAACGTGACAAGAGCCGTGCAGCACACTGGCTACGCGGATTTCTGGAAGTTGCAGCAGATGAATGCGCTGCCGGAACAGACAAAAAATTACGTGCCGATCATTGTGGCGCTGGCGCTGGTGGCGAAGGATCCTGGACTTTATGGGATTCAAGTGACGCCGGATCCGGCGCCGCCAGTGGATACAGTGCAAATGGAGCATCCTATCAGTTTGCAGTTGGTGGCGGATGCGACGGGAGCGACGCTCGAGGATTTGCAGACGATGAATCCGGAATTGATTCACGGAATCGCGCCGGCGGGATTTGCGTTCAGTGTGCCGAAGGGCACGGTAGAACAGTTGAAGACCGAGATTGCAGGGATTCCGGCGGAGAAGCTGACGGCGTGGAGGCTGGCGACGTTCACCGCGGGCGACACGCTGCCCGAGGTGGCGCGGCGCTATCACGTGACGCTGGCATCGCTGGAAAACGTGAACGTGATTGACCCGCATGATCCTCCGGATGCCGGGAAGCTGCTGATTATTCCGGCGCCGCCACGAATGATACTGGCGCGGTACCGCGTGCGGCGCGGCGACACGCTGGGCAGCATTGCGGCGCGGCATCACGTGACGGTAAGCGAACTGCGCGAATGGAACCATCTGCGAGGCAATCAGATTTTTCTAGGACACTGGCTGCGGATTTATGAGCACGGTTACGTCGCGGAGGCAGAAGCGAGCGAGGGCAGCGTGGCGAGTGAGCGTCGCGTGAGCCGGAGAAAAAGCGGCGCGCGAATTGAGACAGCATCGCGCGAGGTAGTGAAGCATCGCGTGCGTTCCGGAGAGACGCTTTGGTCCATCGCACAGATGTATGGAACAACCGTTGCGGCGCTGAAAGAAGCGAATCCGTTCCTGGCAAGCCGGGAGTTAGAAGTAGGAGACTGGCTGAGCATTGCGCGGCAGTAGCCCTAAACGTTTTATAATCAGATAGATATGGTATGACATAGCTGCAATTGAAACAAATTTGGTCCGGTGTGTGAAGCCCTTCAGTTTGCGCCTTGACAAACTTCCAGCAGTACAGTTAAAAGAAAACCAGTGGGAATCGCCGCTGAGCCACCGCCCACGGAGGAAAAACACATGTTCGACGCGAAGTTTAATGACCATGAGGACGAGAACGAAGTGCCCGGCTACGAAGAGGAAGAAGAACAGGGTGATGCAGGCGGCGACGAGAATGACGTAGCCGTCGAAGAGGAAGTGCTGGAAATCGATTCGGCAGAAGAGGAGCCTACCGTTGAACCGGCAGCGCCCGCGCGACGGGCACCGAGCCGCGCCCGGCCTGCGACGAGGAAAGCGAGCGGTAAGGCGAAGGCGAAAAAAGTTCGCAGGGCCAAGAAAGCTGCGCCGAAGAAGAAAGCGAAATCGAAGGGGAAGGCGAAAGGGCGTTCAAGGGGCCGGAGACGCCGTAGATAGGAAATGCGTTTTTTAAGATTTTGGAATCCTGAGTGCCGCGAGCTTGCGCCGAGGTAGAGGCGAGTTCGCGGCGCTTTTGTTTTTGGTGGAATAAAAGACAAAGGAAAAGGAGCACAGGCTGAGAGCCTGTGCCACAATGCCGGGGCAAAGCCCTTCTATGCGAGGGTGCAGTTGCTATTTCAGGGGCGGGTCCTGGGGGGTAGCGGGGCGATTGTCGCGGGTCGCGTGAATCACTCCGGTTTGATCGGTGTACAAGCTTTCATAACCATAATTGCGGGGCAAGGCGAGCAAAGTGTAGGAGTGGGCTTTGCCGTCGACGTCGAGTTTGCCGGGCGTATAGCGAATGGTGTAGCCGCCGAGCATGGCGTTTTGCGCGGCTTCGCGGGCGGGATCGCCGAGCGCTTCCAGGGAAGGAGGAAAATTTCCTGCGCCATTCTCGTAAGTGGCTAGTTGCTGCTGCAGGGAGCGGACGGCCTCGATGGCGTCGCGTTGCGCGGCGGGACGCGGATTAGCGAAACGCAACGGAAGCGCGAACCAGATGATGGCCCAGATTCCGGCTATGCCCAGCAAGAAAGCGATGACAAGTTTTAATGTGCTGCCTTGCTTCGAGGAGACTTGCGGCAAACGAGATTCAGGGCCGCTTTGTTCCGCGCTGCAATACGGGCAAACGGCGCTGGCGGAATTGATGGGGCGATCGCAATTGTGACAGACGTACACGCGGCTTAGGGCATCTGGGCGTGGCCGAAGATGACCAGACCGATCGTTGCGGGCGAAGGGCCCACGGCGGCTTTGAAGTACACGGCGGTGAAGTCCTCATCGGTGTTGGCTTTGATGCCTGGAAGAAGAGTGGGAGCGCTGTCGGTGGGGACGAGGCTCCAGACGGAAGGATGGCCAGTAGTGGTGGCTTTGCGGCTCATGGCATAGAGGTCTTTGTCAGCGAGATTGGCGGCGGAAGTGTCCAGCGCGGCGGGCGTGAGCAAGAGAAAATCGCGATAGTCGGAGACGCCCTGATGATTGCCGTCCACGGGCTGAAGGGCGTAACGCAGGACGTAATCGCCGGGCTGGACGGACTGGTTGCGAAAATCCTTGACGGCGACGTCGAAGTGAACTGCGCCGACGACTTCGCCATCGACGAGCTGTGTGTAATTGACGCCGAGCGCGGTGTTGGGCTGAGCGGCGGCGGGAATGGCGGCGCGCGTCCAGATTTCGCAGTAGGGCGAGGCGCCGGAAGTGACGTTGGTGGAAACGGGCGAGAGAAGAGAGCGAATGGGCGCGGCGATGTCCGCAGGGACAGGCGTGCTGCCGACGGCGGCTTTGAAATCCTGGGCGAGGGCGGCGTTTGCGAGGAAGAGCGCCGCCGCGAGGGTAACCACGACTGATGCGAAGCAGCGAGCGGAGCGACACGGCATTGCGATTCTCATGATTGCGATTCTCCAGTATGAAAAATCAGCGTGCATAAGATGGGATGATTATGGCGTGCGGGCGGTTTCCGGGCAAATGGAAACGTCACGCGATTCTTTTTTTGCTTGCAGGTGAATCCAGCGGCTTCTGGCGAGGGCTAGGGTGTCACGCTTACTATGATCGGGTTCGACTTCACGGTTACTTTGCTGGCTGGGTCAGTCCGTTGCACTTGGATCTTGTATTGGCCGGGCTTACTCAGATCGTAGAATCGGTTTAGAACAAACCCACCATTGATGAATCGCTTTGGCGGAACAGCTCCGCAGTGAGGAGCACTAGTAGACATTAGCTCCGTGGGCTTCGGTACAGGTTCGCCCCGAATCCAACGGAGAATTTTGGTTTCGGGCGCGGTCTTACCCTGAGCGTTCTCAACTTCAATTCTGAATCCATCTACGTCTGCCTTCGGAGCGCAAGTGCCGATCAAAACATTCTTGTCTGACATATTTGTGAGATTAACCGCCACCATGATCTCAGCTCCGGATTTGAAGCTGTCATGCACGGTGCTGATAGCTATCAGAAACGGTTGGTGCGCGCCGAATGCCAGAGCGGGAAGCCCGAGAAACGCTGCAACCGCGAGTACAGCGGAAGCGGCTTTGCATCAAGCTTGCATGTGTTGGCCTCGTCCAAGTCGGTGCGCCCTTGGTCTGGGTCGGTCACCACCGCAGTGCAACCGGAAAACGAAAAGCCGCAGAGCTTCGGAGAAACGAAGCTCCGCGCTACAGAAACGAGAAGCGAGCTTACTCGGCGAATTTGCCGACGAAGGAGCTGCGGCTGCCGGAGTCGGTCCAAGTGACGCCGAGGGAATTACCCTGATAGCTGCTGTCCGCGGCGACCACCGGCATGGCATGCGTGAGATGCGCGGAGAGCGGCGGATAGTAGGTCTCTTCATTGTGGCAAATCATGTCGTTCATGGTGATGGCGCGCGTGGAGAGCTTGACGATGTTGCCGACGGTGAGAGTTTCAGAAGCCATGCGGCCGGGATCGGCGGAGAAAGAGATCGGCGCGGTATTGACGTCGACAACGTCGTTGAGCAGCCCAGCGGATTGCGATTGAGCGAAGGAAATCAAAGCCGCTCGCTGGACGGTATTGGCGCGCGAATCGACGAAGAAAGCAGTCTTCGCAGGAAGCGGATCAGAATAAGGATCGCCGAGAGTGGCGCTGGCGCGCACGACGGCGACGACGTTGAGGCCGGAGAGCGAAACGCCGTTCCATTCGCCGTTGTGGATCTGCCAGGCGAGGACCGCGTTATGGCCAGTGAGACCGACCTGGGAATTGGCGAAGCACGGGCCGGTGTAAACGTCGGCATTGCGAAATTCCATGTAATTGCCGGAAATGTGATTGCCCTGGGCCATGGCAGGAATGGCCATCAGGAATGCGGCGGCTAAAAGCGCCAGTTTCAGTTTCAGTTTCATGTTTGCCTCCCAAATCTTGAACTAGTTTCTCACTATGGGATGCGCGAGGCAAGCGGGAGGTGCAGGAGCCGAGAAATGCTGTTGTTAGCAAATCAAAATGTCCGCGTTTATGAGCAAGTGATTGGTCCGCCGTTTCGGTGTTGCTCGGAGTCGTGAAGATGGCCCGCCGCCGAAGCGGTGGGAAAGTGGGAATCCCGCGGTGTCGGCGGGATTTCCA
>DATGHO010000018.1:0-60581 GCA_035307965.1 Candidatus Acidiferrales bacterium
GCTTGGAAATCCCGCCCACACCGCGGGATTCCCACTTTCCCACCGCTTCGGCGGCGGGCCATCTGCACCACCCCGAGCAACACCGAAACGGCGGACCAATCACTTGCTCATAAACGCGGACATTTTGATTTGCTAACGACACTTGCTTCATACTTGAGTCAACACGGGCCGGTAGATTCTTGATGACAGATAGGTGCTTCCGGAGCCCAATTTACCGTTCAGACCTAAGGAGTTTGTGGTCCGAAAGCGTGAGATCGACATTCTTCTCTATTTTCGTAAGGTTTTTCGATGCTTGAATATCCAGCCTCTTCTGTATTGTCCCGAAGGGCCCGGGTAAGTACCGTATTCAGCGACATCTAGCGATTTTCGTGAATAACCTGGCTTCTGGGAGAGGCTAAATGAGCGGCAGAATTTCAACGCTTTGTGGGTTATACGTGAGTTTTGGGAGCGTTCGCAAATGTGTAGAAGCGTTGAAGACCGTCAATATTCGGCCGGGCGATGTATCCGTTTTGCTTGCGGATGGCTCGATTGTTTCCGCTGCGCCGCTTAGCAGAGAAGCTGGGAAACCCGAGGCTGTTGGCCTTAATGGGGACCATTCAGGAGAAAAGCTCGGAAGCCTGCCTGGCGGCAGTTATGTGGAAAGAATGCGCTCCAGTTCACTGACCAGAACGCTCCTGACGCTCGGCATTCCTGTGTATGATTCGGAAAGACTGCAAGAGAGAATCCAAAATGGGGGCATCCTGGTGCTGGTCCGATGTAGCGAAGTCGCCGCATTTGACAAGATTAAAGACGTGCTGATTGGAACGGGGGCCCAGGACATTTCGTTCGGGCGCCGTCCTGAAATTGAGCTGCAGCATGTACCGCCGCGAAAAGATGGATATACCGCTCCCGCCAGCCCTGAGTTGCATCGCGTCGTGCATGCGTGAACCTCACAACGCTGTGAAACGGAAACGGAAGGGACCATAATTTAATGGAAACGATCAGGCGCTTGATGAACCGAGCTTGCCCTTTGTGTGATGGCAAATCAATTCGGCGCTCGCACCGAGTGGGATTTATGGAGAGATGGTTGTTGCGTCTGTCGATGATTCGACCGTATCGCTGCTTGAATTGCGATAGCAGGTTCTATCTTTACGATGGCACGGTTAGGCCAATGTTTCTGAGGCGCTCGCTCCACGTGAGCGATTGAGAAACAGCGCAACGGCAAATTTTCTGTTGTTCCTATTTCTTGGCGAAGACGCGCCCCAGGTCCAACCCAAATGACGGCTTTTCTCTGGTGCCTGTGATTTTAATCGGCAGTACAGCTCCCGCATTTTTCTTTTCGAAGACTGGATTGACTAGCTTCAGTAAGAGCGACTTCATGCCGGTGGTGGTTTGCGACAGCTTTGCTTCGAGGCTGAGAGTTCCTCGGAAATTCAAAGCCTCTGTGTCGAGATTGTAGGTTCCGTTCAATAGCACCACCGCACCGGAAACCTTGAATGTCAGTCTTGAAAATTTGACGATACCGTTCTTCAACGTAAAAGCGCCAGTGAAGGCTGACGCTGCGTCGCTATCAGCGGGATCATTCGGATGCCCCAGGCCGCGCCGGCTCAGTGCGTTGATTTTTTTCTGGATGGAATTCCTGGTGAAGTGAGCCGATGCAATGTTGAAGTGTCCCCGCAAGTCCAGCCGATTGGTGATATCAGTGTCGTTGGTCCGGCGCGAGGGAATCACAAATTGGGTGTTCATGCTGACCATGCCGGTCAACAGCGGTTTGTCAGATTTAACTGCCACACGCAGCAAGTCCTGGGCCCGGGCCGAGCGCGCGGCTACATGGAGCGCCACAGCGCGTCCCGGCTGTCGCGGGCCTTTGGCTACATCCCCTCTGGCGATGAGGTACGAGTCCCGTAATTGAATCTGGATCGAATTCAATACGGTGTTGCCGTTCATCCCATCGACGACAGCATTGAACTGCGTGTCCAATGGCATAGGATGATTGCTCACGTTCACTTCAAAATTCGGCGTTTCCGTTTTTCCCTGAACCTCAATGTAATCGAGCACTCCATCGAATGAGCCTTTTGAGGAGAGCGTCCCGGAGATTCCTTTGATGGTGCCCAGATCGGCGTTCGAGAAAGTGTAGTTACCCGCAACTGCGGTTTGGCTCGGATCGTCAGGATTCCACGGGCCAAACTGGCCTTGCGTTTGGATTTCTCCAACGGGCTTAGGATTCGTGAGACTTGCGCGAAACTGTGCGGGATTGTCTGGCTGAAATGAGTTGATGCGCAGCTTGTGCAAAAGGAACCGCATGGGAGGGCTGCCGTCCTTGTGAAAAATGTTGAGGGTCGTATTGTCTGCGGTAATCTCGTCAATTAAGAAGTTCGTGTGAAAAGGCTTGCGCGGCTCTTTGTTCGGCTGCCGTGGCGGAATATTTACGATGAGTCCCTGAATGTGCAGCGCATGAAGGTGCGGCCGGCGCTCAAACAGAGCCAGTAATCCCGCTTGCGCTGTGAATTTTCGGATTTCGATGGTAGGAGGAACGTCCGGCCTCTGAGGGTTCCTTAAAACGAAACCGGTCACCTGAACCTCAAAACCAGGGAAAAAGGAGACATGAAAGGAAGCAAGTTCTACGTCGGCATGCAGCCTGTCTCTTGCGACTTTCTCGATCTTTTCTCGCAGGACGTAAGAATCGAGGACGCCCCGTTCGTACCAAAGTGCCGTGCCGGCCGCAAGCAGCATAGCGAGCAGTATGCCGCCGATGACGAAAAGCGACTTTTTTTTGCTCATCGTCGATCCGCGGCCAAATTCAATTGCGCTGTCCTGTGTGCAGATTTCGCTGCGACTAATTTTCCTTTGGGAAAGATTAAGCGCGGGGCCCGGCAATCAGAATCGCATGCTTCCTGCAAATGAGCCCCGCGCTTTTAACTTCTATTTGGCAGGAATACTGATAGGGAAGGATTTCTACTTCCGCTGTTGGGAACTGCTCCCCTTGCAGTTCTTCTCGTGCTCTCTCAGCTCACTGGATGAATTGAACGACCTGCCACACTCACTACACCTGTGCTGATTTGATTGGTCTGCCATGCCGAGTACCTCCAATTGGTCATATTGCTGCAACATAATCCCAGTGTGAGAGACCCTTCGAAAGACGGCAATCCGGCCATTGCCCTACACGCTGTCAATAAGCAGTTGTAGGACTGTGGAAAACTGCGCCAACTTACGTCGACGCGGGCAAGCTATATCTTCCAACTTATGAGCAGTCCAATCACCGCGCTGGTCAACAGGCTCGCCGCCGCTCTAATCCACGCGCGATGAGTTGTCCCCCACACCTGCAGAGAATGATCGCTAGCCTCGCGGTCAAAGATGCCATGGGTTCCGAAGTCTCCTGGAACCGGCTCAAACAGATTGTCCGGCCGGCTGCCGCTAATCTTTTCGTCCGTTTGTTGAGCGTCATATCCCGTTCGACCGAGATACCAGTCCAGCGCTCCGGGTGCAACCTTGTTGGCCCAGATGGCTTTGTCCGTTGACGCACCCACATTAACCTCGCGCCGCCGGTGATGCGCGGCCCACACAATCGCTTCGGCAGCCACCTCTGGCTGATAAATCGGCGGGACCGGTTGCGGATGACGAGGCAATCGCGTGCGGCACCAGCTGAATTGCGGAGTATTCATGGCGGGAAGCTGCACCATGGTCACGTGAACGTTACTGCCATCATGAATCAGCTCCGAGCGCAGCGAATCGGTGAATCCTCGAATGGCATGCTTGGCCCCGCAATAGGGAGCTTGCAAAGGGATGGAGCGGTACGCCAGCGCGGAGCCCACTTGGACGATAACTCCTTGATCTCGTGGCGCCATTCGCCCCAGTGCTGCCATGGTGCCGTAAACCGTCCCGAGGTAGGTAACCTCGGTGGCGCGTTTGAATTCTTCTGGAGTGATTTCCCGTAATGGAGCAAACACCGTGGTCATGGCGTTGTTAACCCAAATGTCGATGGGGCCGAAACTGCTTTCGACTTCGCTGGCCGCTCTTTCCACCTGTTCGGAATCCGCGACATCGGTTGGAATGGCGATGGCGCGGCCGCCAAGCGCTTCCACCTCTTTGCGAGCCGTTTCCAGAGCTTCTGTCCGGCGCGCCAGCAGACCAATGTGTGCGCCCCCTTTCGCGAATTCGTGGGCCACCGCGCGCCCAACTCCCGCGGAAGCTCCTGTGATTACCACGACTTCAGCCGCCTGCTTGTGTGAGCCGTTTTGCTTCTGATATTTTTTTATGGCTTTCATTTTATTTCCCCGGTAAAAAACTTTTCAAAATGTCTATCATGCGTTCTGGAAAATGAGCCGTCAGCGACCATGGGCTCGGCTGCCGGATGATGTGCACTTTCCCTTCTTGTTCTTCGATTTCGTAATCGCTCGCGCCATTGTCCTTGCGGAAGAAACGAATGGTCAAAACTGCCTTCGCGACCCCGAGATTTGCCAGCGTGATTTCCGGAAGCCACTCGGGAAGATGAGGGTCCACGAACAGCAAATTGAGCGGAGCGTAGGGATACATTCCCACCATGCTTTGCAGCAGCGAGAACACGGTCGAGGCCGACCACGCTTGCGGTGAATTCGCGTTCGGATAAATTGCCGGAAAGGGGTGTTGATGGTTCCGCGGATGACCGCTGAAAAGCTCAGGAAGCCGGTAATACTGAAAAAGGGAGGCAGCTTCGAAGATCGCGCGACAAATTCGCTCCACGTGGTCGTAAAGCCCATATCGCGCGAATCCTAATGCAAACGGCCCGTGCTCGACCGGCCATACCGAGCCTCGGTGATAGCTGAACGGATCGTAGGCCGGATTTTGCGAGGAAAGCGTGCGGATACCCCATCCGGTGAACAGATCCGGATCAAACATTCGTTCGGCGGTTTCTTTGACGAGCGAATCGTCAACAATTCCCGAACCGATGCAATGTCCGGGATCCGAACCGATCGAGCGAATCGGGCGCGACTTCGCGTCGGTTTCCGTCCGGATAAACGATGGCATCACTCGAATCCTTCCAGCCCTGATTTCGGACTCCCATCTTCGAGCGCGTCTTGTAATCGTAAAAACCGTCGTTATTGCAATCGCCATAATCCTTCAGCCATTTGAACGCTTTGAGCGACGGTTCGATGTAGGCAAAATCTGCGTCGAACCAAAAGTGAAGCTGGAAAGACGTCGCCTGAAGCGAATAGTTCACTAGATCAATGTCTTCGTGAATCCCGTCATTGGCCGAGCGCGTAATTCGAATTTCCAGTGTGTTTTCCGAGTAGGCCTGCACATCGCCGCTTCCCTTATCCGCCGGACCGGGATCAATGCCCGGAGGCAAAACCACATAGTATCCAATCCAACTATGCTGATTAACGTTTGAGAGCGCCACCGGGATGGGCGCTTCTTTATTGATCCGCAGTTCGTATTTCGAGAGCAAGCGTGTCTCACAGACAAAAAGTCCGTGCGGCGAATCTTCCTTGATAAATCCGTTTCTCTCTGTGCGCAGCACCGTTCGTCCTTGCGCAACGAACCATTCAGCAGGATGAGGCTGCAGCGCAATCAGTGAACCGAGATATTCATACTCGGTCGGGTCAAGAGCCTCCCCAGTTCTGGCTTCCTTATTTGCCTCAATCGTGGATTTGCGCATCACTCGATCGATTTCCTTCTCGTCTCAGGCCTCTGGCAGAAGTCGAAACCCATTCCTGTAAACAATTGGCTGGCGCTTAACCTAGCGAAACGGCATAGCGTTGTGCGTCAGCCCGCTTGAAAATAATCCCCAAGCCAGGTTCGGAAACATTGGGGCAGAGGTCTCCATGCACCGGCGTACATGCGCCTTCGAACAGCATATGTTCGATTCGCTCATGATCGTGGAAATATTCGATGTGGCGCACATCGGCGAGCGCCGCACAGCAGACATTAGTGTGGATCGTCGGAGCGGTGTGCGCCGAGAGAGGCACGGAAAATGCCTTGCACAATTCGGTCGCCTCCAGAAATCCGGTAATGCCCGCGCACCGCGTCGCATCTGCCTGCAACACGTCCACAGCGCCCGCCTGGAGCATTCTCAGGAAATAGAACCTGTCGTAGCCGTATTCGCCCGCGGCGATTTCCATGCTCGCCGGCGCATGTTGGCGAATCAATCGCAAACCTTCCAGATCGTCGGACGAAACCGGCTCTTCGAACCACGTGACGCCGCATTTCACGAATTCTTCCGCGAAATGAAAGGCTTGCTTACGCCCGTACGCGCCATTGGCATCCACAAACAATGCCGTTTTTTCACAGATGGCGCTTCTTGCAGCTTTCACTCGTTCCAAATCGCGCTCCGGCTCGCGGCCAATCTTCATTTTCACGAAGCGCATTCCCGCGCGCGACCATTCGCCCAACTGCTGTTCGAGTTTTGCCAGAGAATACGAAGTGAACCCGCCGCTGCCATATGCCGGCACGCTTTCGCGCACTTTGCCCAGCAGCGAAATCAATGGAAGCTGAAGAATTTTTGCTTTGAGGTCCCACAGAGCCGTATCCATTGCGGCGATTGCCATAGACGCAATGCCTGGCCTCCCCAAATTCCGGATGGAATGGACCATCGCTTTCCAAGCTCCGTTCACGTCCTTGGCGTCTCTGCCTGTAATCACTTCGCCGATGTGCCCGCGAATCAAAACTGCCGTCGCGGTGTCCGCATAAGTGTATCCAAGGCCTGTCAGCCCGGCTGCGGTGACTTCTGCAATCACCAGTGTGGTCGCATCCCATTTGTAGGTACCGTCTGATTCAGGCGTATCCGTGGGAATCTTGTACGCGGCTGCATGTACCGCTTCGATGGGATGTTCAATGCGGCGGCGACTTGTGGCGACCTGCGCCAAGCTAAACGGGCTCCCGCATTCTATCGCAAGCGATAGTCACCGTGATTTTCTTGCGGTGCAGCGTGCCTTTAGCCAGCGCTTCGAAGAATTTCGGCGCTTGTTCCGCTGTGATTTTCGCGGGCAGCGGCGGCTGAAATTGGCCGGTCGCCGCCTCTACCACGGCCCCAGGCGTGTTAAGCGCCTCTTCGAGAATGCACCCAGAGCCGGACGCTTTGTCTATGGTGAGACCAGTGCCGCCGCAGGCGCGTGCGAACCGCGCGAAGTCGATCGGATTCAGCTCGCAGCCATACTCGGGACTTCCCAAGAAAGCCATTTGCGCCCATTTGATTTGCCTCGGGGTGTTGTTCCTAATAGTGACGATTTTAATCGGGAGCTCATATTTCACTGCCGTAGCGAATTCGCCCATAAGCAAGGTGAAGCCGCCACCACCGCGGACAAAACTGATGGTCTGCCCCTTCGGACACACTACCTGCGCTGCAATCGCAGGCGGTAGCCCGTTAGCCATCCTCGCCGGGGTCCAGGCGAGGGTTCCAATCAAAACGTCGGCTGCTGCTCGAGGCAACCAATCTCCTTTTGCCTATTCTCGCAGTGCTAATCAGCGGCAAACGCGATCGTGCTCAGCAGTGCGTTAGCGGATTGACGCGAATCGAGCCGTGTGTGCTGCACCACGATAGGAACGTCGGATTCAATGACGCTGGAATAATCTTTGCCGCGGGGAATCGGCGCTGGGTCATTCAAATTATTGAAGCGCAGGTGCTTGGTCCGCCGCGGGCCTACACTCAGCAGATAGGGCCCAACCGGTTCCCGGTCACTGAAGTAAATCATGATGCGAAGGTGCGCTTCGCGATCATTCGCGTTCAGCACGCAGGCCGTTTCGTGACTCAACATTTCCGGCTCTGGCCCGGTGCTTTCTTCTGGGATGTAACCTTCGGCAATCGCCCATCGCTTTCGTCCAAGCGGTCGCAGCTTGGCGCCATTCGTGGCGCGCAAATCGGAATTCCGACTTGGATTCGCTGTTTTTGCCATCCCAAATCCCTGGGTGCATGGGCTGCAACAATCATTGCCTTAAGTGCGTGCGCGCTCAATACATAGAAGGCCCGATTAAAGGCTTTGTCCTGTGGCGCGTGAGCTGCGAGACCTTACAGCGTCAATGGCCGTTGGCTACATCCAACGCCGGATTGCTTCGATGGGATGAACATGCGAGAGGTAATTATTCAGCCATGTCGAAACTATTGAGGAGGCGAGCGCAATGAGACAATCCGCGATAAAGCTCGGGAGCTTGGGAATCGCAATGCTCTTCATCTTTTCTTGTTCGGTTTGTCAAGCAGCCAACCCTAAACCGGCACAGGATCAGAACAACGCGGGCACCACGGCGTTTACTGGCGTTATTATGGACAGCGCCTGCGCCCAGATGGGCAGCCATTCGGAAATGGAGCAGAAACATGGCATGAAGGGCAGCGACAAGTTGACCGGCGCGGAGGCCCGCAAATGCACCGATCTCTGCGTAAAAAACGGAAGCACCTACGTACTCTACGATCCGTCCAACAAGACGACGTATCAGTTGAGCGATCAGGACAAGGCAAAGATGTTCGCGGGTGACTCGGTTCGAGTGAAAGGTACGTACGATGCGTCGACCAAGACCATAACGGTCAGCTCGATCACGCGATCAAGACCTCGTGCGATGTCACACGGACATTAGGCCGGGTTCATCAACGCAGCGCAAAGCAGGGCTGCCAACAGCTCCTGCTTTTCTCCCGCCAGTGATCTTGTATCTTGAATCAAGAATTCCGCTGACCTCGTTCCAGCAGCAAGAAGAGCACCATGTAGTTTTTGAGCGTATGGGTGACCAGGAAGTTTTCTTTCACGTGGTCGTGCCCCGCCTCTCCCAACCGCTTTGCCAGCGCCGGATTGGATAGCAGGTAGCGTATCTGATAGGCGCAGCCTTCCACCGAATGCACCAGCATGCCGGTCACTTTGTGCAGCACCTGGCGCAGAATTCCTCCTACGCCCGAAGCTACCACCGGTTTCCGCTTCCACAAGGCCTCCGTTACCGTAAGTCCAAAACCTTCACGCAGCGACTTCTGCACCACAATCGTGGAAGCCCGCTGCAGGGCGTTAATTTCCAAGTAGCTCCACGGCGGAAGGTTCAGCAGGAAAATGTCTTTATCTCCTTTGGAGGCCTCTTGCACCTCGGCGTACACCACCGAGCTTTCCGGATCGTCACTTGCTCCGCCGCCCGCCAGCACCAATTGGCAATCGCGATATCTCTTCACCAGCTTATAGGCTTGAATCACGCCGAGCGGGTCTTTCAAACGGTCGAAGCGCGAAACCTGCGTGACAATCGGCCGTTTTCGATCAATACCAAATTTTTCCAGCACGGATTCCACGAATTCCGGCTCCAATATGCGATTTTTGTCCGCCAGAGGATCGATCGTCGGCGCGATGAGGAACTGCGGAACCGCCAGCGGATGGGTGAACGCTGGGGACGACACCACTGTAGCGTCATATTTCTCAACAAACGGTTGCAGAAACTTCCAGACGCGTTCGTTAGGCCGCGACAAGTCAATGTGGCATCTCCATACCCAGTGGTTCTGTTTGCCCTGGCGCGCGGCCACTAGCGGCAGGGGCTGTGGGTCGTGAATCACCACGAAGTCCTCGTCAAATTTCAATCGCTGCTGGTTCTCTTTGTTGTTCGCGAGAAAAAGATCAAACCACTCCTGACGGTCATCGTAGGCCATGCCATGAAGGGCATTATGGAACGCCTTGGTTACCGAAAAAAAAGTCTCGCCTCCGGTGATGACGTCCCATTGCATCGCGAGCCCCACTTCCTTAAACAGCGGAACCACGCGATTCAGGATTTCAGCGACGCCTCCTCCCACGGCTGTCGAATTAACCATCTTTGCAGAGCGGTTCGCCAGCGCTCGCGCAAGCATCCACAGCTCATCGATCTGCGGTTGTCCTACGATGGAGGCGTAGTCGTTGAGAGGAGGCACAGAAGACTGCGCCGGGATGGGATGCGCGATCAACGCCCAATCCACGGAGTGATGCAGTCAATGATTTCGGCGCGCACTTCGTCCAGGGTATTCGTGTAGAAGTCCACCAGATTGATTTGTGCCGCGAGCTCCGGAAATCCCAGCTCATGCTCGATCCAATACGAAAAATCGTTGGTTCGCAGGTGCAGTCGCAGCCGGGAGTTCACAAAATGGTAGTGCAACGAATGCAGGCTCAAATGGCGCAATGATTCGCTCATCTCGGCCAGATTGGAAGCGCGCCTATCGACCGGCAACACCGCCTCCCGAGTTTCTGAGAAATAGAATGGCTCAAACGCCGGACGTTCACCTGAAGCGGGGTGGGCCGCCAAATAGCCATCAACCACGTGAACCAGCGCCGAACGCAAATCTTCCAGGTCCACGAATGCCCTCACATCAATGGCGCCCAGTTGCTCGGCCAGCTCATTTTCATTGCAGGCTGCCATGGTCCATTGCGCAAAATCGCTGGAATACGATGTGTAGTGGTGTGTGGCAAGAGAGTGAAACGTGTGGCAAAAGATGCACAGTTGCGAAACTTCCCCCAGCTGTTTCCCAAAGTCCCGGAGCGTATGTGCGGAATTAAGCCCGACAACCACCAGGTAGAAGGCGTCAACGAATTGAAATGGTCTCCTGGCGTGCTTCATTCAAGGCCCGTAGAATTGCTTTTTTTGCAACACAGATATAAACGGCAAGGGCTAAACAGGTTTGAAAAAATGAACCTGCCTAGCCCCAGTCTACTTGCGAAAAGCACTTTCAGCTAATGCGCTTCTGCCATTTCGTGGGGAGAAGCCTTCTGCAGTATGTGATCAAGTTGCTCTCCGGCTTCCGGCGTCTGCACCGCGCGGCTGAACACGATGTCTTCCGGGCTGACTTTATGCCCGTAGAGCGCCGCGTTCCCTTCGTTGTCGGCATGCAGCGTCGCGCCGCTCAAAGACACGCCTGCAAAAGCCCCGCGTGAACGTGAGTAGGTCAGCACCTCAGCGCGCATGGCCACATCCGTTGAGGCTGCCGCTGACCTGCCTACCGGTCCTGCCGCTACCGAAACCCCTGCCCCCAGTTTCACTTTGGTGTGAAGCAGGCTCCGTGCTCCTTGGTCGTTCATTACCAGCAGCACAAAATCCGTGGCCTGGCCTCCAATTTGAAAACCTATGCTGCCGGCCTCCAGCACCATCATCGACGGCGCTCCCCATGGCCCTGAGAAATTTTTGCCTGTCCGGCAAACCATCGCGCCTCGGCCGTAACTTCCGCCAATGCCAAATGCTGCCTTTAGCACCGACGGTATTACGATCACGCAACGCGCCCGATTGAGCAGATCCGCCGGAATGTCGTCCGGTATGTTCATAATTTGACTTAGCACCTGCCCGGAGTTTCGCAGGCGGTTCTCTTCCGTCGTTTTCGTATCGGCAAAAGATATCGTAGCCATTGTGGTTACCAACGCCACAGCCACAATCATTCGAGTCAGTGACTTCACCATTCTCCCCTCCTTTTCGCGGGAATACCCGGAGCAGCAATCTTGCGCCAGGCTCCGAAAAACAAAAGTGAACATTAGCCCCCCACAGGGGGGGGGCGCTGTTTGGCTGCGGCTCGCCAAGAATAAAACCCGCATTACGCCCCGGACAATCAGCACTTCCATGTACAGGCGGGCAGCCGGGCCACAGAAAATGCAGGGAATTACACGACACTATATATGGGCAGAACGCTCCTCCGCGTACAGCAAGCCCCATAAAAAGGTACAGCATGCCTCGGATAGAACATTTCTTTTGCATAGTTTACGGTGCGTGGTGGTTCTCTTTGGGGCAGGTCTGAGGAAGGGAATGAGCTTGTCACCGGATATCTTGGAGGTCGGCCTTGCCGCGTCGGAATGCCGTCGCTTAGCAGTAGCGGCGCCGCTGCTCCGGGCATCGGCTTCAGCCGATCCGGCGGAATGGCTCGATTTTCGCCAGAGAGCGTCATTCCCTGAGCTTCGTCCCTGTACAGCCGCGTGTTCCAAAACCAGCTTCCGTGCAGAAAACTCGCTATTCCATTTCAAGGAGATGAGGTGTGCCCGTGCAAACTGAAAAGAAAGACGCTGCAACAAACCAAGCTCTTCCTGCTGCCGATGCATTTCCTGAATTGCCGAGCGATGAGTCGCTTCTGGTTTCTCAGGCGCGCAATGGTGACAATGCTGCTTTCTCGAAGCTCGTCACGCCGTACATGAGGAAAGCGTTTCACGTCGCCCTGAAGATTACCGGTAACCGCGAAGACGCGGAGGACGCCGCACAGCAAACCCTGCTCAAAGCCTACGCTCACATTGACCAGTTCCATGGCGACGCGCGTTTTTCCAGCTGGCTGATTCGCATCGCCATCAACGAGGCCAGAATGAAGGTTCGCAAGCGCCGCTCGGAGGATTTTTATCTTTCTTATGATGTCGCACCAGGACAGGGAATAAGCCCGCTCGAAATGCTATGCGCCGGCGAGTCTTCCCACCCCGAGGCTCTTTACTCCAGGAGCGAGAAGCGCCGCGTTCTCAGAGAAGCCATTGACGGCTTGCGCAGTTCATCGCGCGTTGTCGTGTGGCTGCTTGGGCTTCAGGAGCGCCAGACCAAAGAGGCAGCGAAAATTTTGAATCTCTCGGAATCGGCGGTGAAAACGCGATTCTTGCGTGCGCGGCAGCAGCTTCGCGATTGCCTCGCGGAACGCATCAACTAAACCAGTGCCCGTGCAGGGCAAAGAGGGAAGACGTCATGGAAAGTTCGGCAACGCGCCAAAAGCTTGGCGGAAAGCACGCCCAGCTCCACCGTAATCGCACGGATTGTTGCCTGGTGGCCTGCCGGTGTCACGCCGTGGGCGAAAGCCCCCAATGCGATGCGCCCGTCAAGCCCATTATGCAAGCCCAGCAACGCGCGCGCGCTTCGGTCTTTTCTTTTTGCAAGACGGCTTACGCGCACCAACGCCCAACGCCCGCCATGCTATAGAAGGATGTAGCAGTGCTTCCTCACGGAATATTCCAGCCACAATCGCGACACATTTCAAGGTGTACTCACCAAGGGAGAACTATCATGAGACGAATTTTGTGCATCGCCGCCATGCTCTTGTTCGCGGCGCCTTTCGCTTTCGCTCAGGAGCCCAGGTTAGATCATGTTGAGGTCGGCGTGTTTGCTCACTATTTTCGTTTGAATCCGCCAGACACAAATTTCCTCGGTGCCGGAGCCCGGTTAGGCGTGAATTTTTCACGCAATGTGCAGATCGAGGTAGAAGCGTCCTATGATTTTAACCAGGTTTTTACCGAACGCTTCACCGATACCAGCGGTACCGTCACTTCGACGCGCTCCAATCTTCGAATCCTGCATGGGCTCATCGGGCCTAAATTCCAGAGCTCTGGCCCTGTCAAACTGTTCGCCACAGTGAAGGGCGGTATCATCAATTTTCGATTTGATCCTACGCCCGGGATCTTTTCAGGTTTAAAAAGCAGCGTACAAAATCTCCGCGACGACAACGTCAGAGGCGTGCTCTATCCGGGAGGCGGCTTTGAAGCGTTTCTCGGCCCTATTGGTTTGCGCTTGGACGTAGGCGACGAGATCTATTTTCTTAGCGGCGCTCACAACAATCTAGCTGTCACTTTCGGCCCGAGCATCCGCTTTTGAGCGGGGCGGTTCTCGCAGTTGACGGGCGGGAGTCGTTTTCTATAATTTTGGTCATTTTTGAACTGGAGTGTTATGCTTGCTGTAGTGTTATTGAAAGTTTCGCATCAGCGAATGGGTTATGGTCGCCTCGAATTATTCTGTTTTCCTGTTCCGTCGCCATCCCATTCATTCGCAATTGAAATGACTCCTTTCAGGTAAATCGGCCCATTGCCCGTTCGAAGGTTATTCGGCTCATGATGGTAGAGGCTACAATGAAGACGCTCCGTATACTGATCGCTGATGATCATGACTTAATGCGCCGCGGCGTGAAATCCTTGTTGCAAGCGCACCCCGGCTGGGAAATTTGCGCAGAGGCCCACACAGGCCGCGAAGCGGTATCCAAGGCAGAAGAGCTGAAGCCGGACATCGTGATCATGGACATCAGCATGCCCGAGCTCAATGGTGTTGAGGCCGCGCGCCGCATTCGCAAGGTGTCGCCAAACTCCGAAGTCCTTATATTGTCCGTGCATTATTCTGATCAGCTGATTCGCGAGATTCTCGATGCGGGCGTTCGCGGCTACATGGTCAAATCCGACTCTGACCGCGAACTCATTGTCGCGGTCGAGACCCTGGCAAGTCATAAACCGTTCTTCACTCCGCGGGCCACCGAAGTAATCCTCAGCAATTTCAGCGCAGCTGCCGCCCATTCTGAGCCTTTGGAACTGGTTGGCGACCGCCTCACCTCCCGTGAGCGCGAAATCGTGCAGCTACTCGCGGAGGGCAAGAGCAGCAAAGAAGTGGCCTCTTCGCTGTGCATAAGCGTCAAAACGGCTGAGACGCATCGCGCTAACATTATGCGCAAGTTGCAGTTGCACACAGTCAGCGAGCTTGTTCGCTATGCCGTTCGCAACCAGATCATTGAACCCTGAAGGGGCCCCCTCCTCCGAAATTACCTGAGTCGAAAGATACAGGACATTCCGGCGTCGTAGTAACGCATCGACGGTATTGCTCCAATCCGCACCCCCAGCGATGATGCTTGTGCGGAATGCAAAATTCCGTTCGATTGGAAGAAGAGGAAGGGGAGTCGAGGCGCCTTGAGAGATCAAGGCCAGAAGGGCTGGGCCGGCTTCCCTCTTCTTCTTTCATGACACTCGCCGAACGAAAGGATTCCCATGAGCACTCTGGCGTCAGTTTCGAACCAAGTGGAAGCTGTTTTGGGAAGCAATCCAATTGCACCCGGCGAGGATGAAACTCCGACCCTGCTGATTGTGAGCGCGGATGCGGAGGTGCGCGATAGCCTCGCTGAAATTCTCGAAGGACACCGGACCAATATCGAGTGGGTCCGAGGCGCCGAAGCCGCCAAACGGCTTTTTGATCGCGGCAGAATTGCCGCGTGCCTCTGCGGCTTTAGCGTTGAGGACGGCTCGTACCGCGACGTTGTGAAGCATGCCAAGCGGCAAAGCGCGGAAGTCCCCGTCATCATCGTCTCCACGCCGGATTGCCCCAACGAATATCGCGAATATTTGGCTGCCATGAACACCGGCGCCTTCGACTTCCTCTGCTATCCGTATCAAAAGAGCGAACTCGAAAGGATCCTCGGGTCGGCGCTCATCCCGTTTCATCGCATGAATCTAAGCCGCCACTTCTGAGACCGAATTTTCGTTCTTCCTCCAGAAACTAATCCTTTTCCATACTCACTTCCCTGTATTTCGAATTTTCATTTATATGGTTCAATAGGGATACGACAGAGGAGGCACTTATGCCCGAAGACGATGATGCTGCAGCGCGAGCGCGGGCTCACGAAGACGCCCGAGAAGGCAAGTCCCCTTCCACGCAAGCCGGCGAATTTGTGCGCGAAGAGATCGAGCACGTCAGAGAGGGCAAGCACGGGGCTCGCAATCCGAAGCAGGCGATTGCGATTGGATTATCCAAAGCGCGCCGCGCTGGGGTAAATCTGCCTCCTCCAGGCGCACAATCCTCTCCCGAAGTACGAAAAAAAGCCGCGCAAGATCGCCGGCGCGGTCGCCGTGGGCTTAAGCCTTCTAGGGCCCGTTCGCGCGCAATCTCGAAAGCTCTCCGCCGGGAGTCTTCCGGCACAGCGTCAAGAAAGGCGCTTTCTCGCCAGGCGCGCCGCACCGCGCGACGCCGAGGACCGGCGGCCCGCCGCAGGTCAGCGCGCCACGCTGCGCGCACCAGGCGCCACACGCGTCACGGCGCCAGAAGAAGTTCTTAGCTTACCGGTTGGTGATTTGGGCCAGGGTAGTTCGACTGCTATTTCCAGAATTGCGCTTTTGATTCTCCCGCTTCGCGTTTTTGCCAAACGGATTTCTTGAGACTGCGATGCTTGCTTCTGAATTGCGCCTCGGCGCCAATTTACTGAGCGACGGCTCATGCTCGTTCCTGGTCTGGAGTCCACACTCCAAGGCCGTAACACTCGATATCCATTCTCCCGCTCCGGCGCAAATCGAGATGAGCGCCTTGGACAAAGGCTATTTTCACTGCAACGTTCCTGGGATTGCTCCTGGCTCTTTATATTCTTACATTTTGAACAAGGAAAAGAACCGCCCTGATCCTGCATCAAAATCCCAGCCGCAGGGAGTTCACGGACCTTCTCAGGTTTGCTCTGATTCATTCGCGTGGAGCGATTCGGCTTGGCAAGGCCTGCCTCTGCGCGAGAATGTTTTTTACGAACTGCACGTCGGGACGTTCACGCCGGAAGGAACGTTCGACGCCATCGTTCTGCGGCTCGCGGACCTCAAATCTCTCGGCGTAACCACTATCGAACTGATGCCGGTCGCTCAGTTCCCCGGCGAACGAAACTGGGGCTACGACGGTGTCTATCCTTTCGCAGTCCAAAATTCCTATGGTGGCAGAGAAGGACTAAAGCGCCTGGTAAACGCCTGCCATCAGGCTGGCATGGCTGTCGCTCTCGACGTTGTCTATAACCATCTTGGCCCGGAAGGCAATTATCTGAACGATTTCGGCCCCTATTTCACCGACATCTACAAAACGCCGTGGGGCCAAGCCGTAAATCTCGATCGCGCTTACAGCGACGAGGTGCGCCGTTTCTTCATCGAGAATGCTTTGTACTGGTTTTACGAATTTCACATTGACACCCTGCGTCTCGACGCCATTCACGCCATCGTGGACTTATCCGCAAAACGATTTCTCGAGGAATTAGCCGAGCGCGTAGATGCCCTGTCCCTCCAATTAAAGCGAAAAATTTACCTCGTCGCCGAGAACGACCGCAACGATGCTCGCGTTGTGCTCGCGCGTCAATTCGGAGGCTTAAGTTTCGCTTCCCAGTGGAATGACGATTTTCACCACTCCGTTCACGCTCTTCTGACCGGTGAGCGCCAGGGCTATTACGGCGACTTCGGCAGCATCCATGATGTAGCCACGGCCTGCCGTGAAGGATTCGTTTACTCGGGCCAATATTCCCAGTTCCGGCGTCGCCACCAGGGAAATTCGTGCAAAGAAACTTCGCCGCAGCATTTCATCGTTTTCATTCAGAACCACGATCAGGTCGGCAATCGCGCTAAGGGTGAACGCCTTTCTCAGCTTGTCTGTTTTGAATCCTTAAAGCTCGCCGCAGGCATCATGCTCCTCTCCCCTTTTGTTCCGCTGCTTTTTATGGGCGAAGAATATGGCGAAACCGCTCCATTCCAATACTTCGTCAGTCACGGCGACGAAGAGCTGGTCGAGAATGTTCGACGCGGCCGTTGCAACGAATTCGAAAAATTTGAATGGCAGCCTGATGTCCCGGACCCGCAGTCACCGGAAAGTTTCCTGCTCTCGAAATTGCATTGGGAGCTTCGCGAGCAGGGCTACCATCAAAAATTGAAGTTTTTCTACGCCAGTTTGCTGAAAATTCGTAAAATAAGCCCATCGCTGTGCCTTGCAGCCAAAGAAGAAAGCAGAATCCTGGTTTCTGAACCCGGCGCCTTTGTTGTTGAGCGCTGGCACGAGCGCGACCGCACGGCAGTTTTCTTTAACTTTCAGGACTCTGCGGTTTCTCTGAGCAGTTCTCTCGCGCCGGGCGCCTGGAAAAAAGAATTGGAATCCAGCAGCGACAAATGGAACGGGCCCGGCGAACTTGCGCCTGCGTTGCTCCAAGGGAGCAGTCGCTTGAATCTAAAACTGCAGAGGCGTTCATTCGTCCTGTTTCGCCTCGGCGAAGGAGGCGCCGCTTAGCTAACTTTCTTCCGCCCCGTTCATAACTTGGGTGTTGCGTGAACGTTGCGAAATTCCTAGGACGGCATGTCTAGCGTGCAAATTCCTTCTTCCACTTATCGCGTTCAGTTCAATCTCAATTTCCGCTTCGCCGATGCAGAGGCGCTGGTTCCTTACCTGCACGCCCTCGGAATCTCGCACCTTTATGCTTCCCCGCGTTTTAAGGCGCGCAAGGGCAGTTCGCATGGATATGATGTGGCCGATCCCATGCGCATCAATTCGGAGCTCGGCACCGAAGAAGAATTCGATCGCCTCGCCAGGCGCCTTCACCAATATGGTATGGGCCTCCTGCTCGATATCGTTCCGAATCATATGGCCGCAAGTTCCGAGAATCCCTGGTGGATGAACGTGCTCGAAAATGGCCGCGCTTCGCGTTACGCGGATTTCTTCGACATCGACTGGGAGCCTGAAGGAATCAAAGTCTCTGCAGTTGAAAAAGGCCGCGTCATTCTCCCGATCCTTGCCGCTCCTTATTCTGAAGTTCTTTTGAACCAGGACATTCGCCTGCGCTTCGATGACCGCGGCCTTTTCTTTCAATACGAAGACAATCGCCTCCCTTTGAATCCTTCCAACTATGGCGAGGTTCTCCAGGTTTGCATGGATAATCCGCAGGAGGAGCAGCAAATCTCCGACGCCTCAATCTCCTCGCTTGAAGATCTCCGGCGTATCTCCGCTTCTTTGCCACAACGCGAGGACGCCGGCGTTTCCTTCAACGACCGCGACCGCGCCGTCGAAGAAATGAAATCCGCGCTGTGGCAATTGCATCACAATGACGATGCAGTTCGCCGCAGCATGGACAGTGCCTTGCGCATTTTCAACGGTTTTCCAGGCGACGCGCAATCCTTCCGCGCTCTTGATTCCCTCCTTGCAATGCAGCACTATCGTCTCGCCCACTGGCGCCTTGCCACGAAGGAAATTAATTATCGGAGATTTTTCGACATCATTGACCTTGTCGGTCTGCGCACCGAAGATCCACTTGTCTTTTCTGCTCGCCACGCCGCCATCATGCGCCTGGTCCAGGAAGGGAAAGTTTCCGGCTTGCGCGTCGATCACCTTGATGGCCTCCTCGACCCCCTGGAATACCTTGAGCGCCTCAAATCCATTCCCGTCTCCCGCGACCACGAAAATCCGGATGATCTTTCCATTTACACCATCGTCGAAAAAATCACCTCGGGTGAAGAATCGCTTCCCGCAGAGTGGCCTTGCTGCGGCACCACAGGGTACGATTTCCTCAACGCGCTCAACGCGCTTTTCATCGATCCTGAAGGGTATTGTCACCTTGAGGAGAGCTACCGCAGATTTGCGTCCATTGATAAATCCTTTGCCGACACGTGGTATGAACGCAAGAAACAGGTCATCGAAGAGCTTTTCATGACTGATTTGGATCTGTTGAGCCACCGCCTCGGACGGCTTGCCGCCGCTGACGTGTATGGAAAGGATGTCCCCGTACCTGAACTTGTCCTCGGCCTTGAGGAAATCACCGCCTCGCTGCCGGTATACCGCACCTACTATCGCAGCCCAGCGTTATCGCCGCGCGACAAGCCATTTCTCGAACTCGCTCTCTCGGATGCCCGCCGCCGCGCTCCTTCGCTCAGTGAGGAAACTTTTCATTTTCTACGCCGCGTCTTCCTCGCGGAGCTGCCATTCGAATCCGGCGAGATTCGAGCGCTGTGGCTCAGTTTTATCTTGCGGTGGCAGCAATTCACCGGCGCCGTCATGGCCAAGGGACTTGAAGATACAGCGCTCTTCGCCCACCACAGCCTCATTTCCGTCAATGAAGTCGGCAATAATCCATTTCACGATCAGATTCCCTTCGGCGTCGCCGCTTTCCACAAATTTAACTCCGCCACACTCGCCAATTATCCGCACTCTCTCGCAGCGACCGCTACTCACGATACGAAATGGAGCGAAGACGTCCGCGCTCGTCTCAACGTGCTTTCCGAAATGCCGCAGGAATGGGCCAGATGCCTTCGCCGCTGGTCGCGGCTGAATAAACACAGAAAAACGCACATTGATGGCCGCTTGGTTCCGACTGCCAACGAGGAAGTCATTTTTTATCAGGCCATGCTCGGCATCTGGCCATTCAGCGATTTTGAAAATCTCGACAGAGATTGCTTGCGCTCGCGCCTCGAAACGTTTTTTATCAAGGCCGCAAAAGAAGCGAAGACCGAAACCAATTGGCTCAAGCCAAATGAGGCTCATGAAGCGGCTCTTCGCCGCTTTGTTTTGGAAATCGCCGGCGCTGCTCCCAAGGATGCCTTTATTGCGGATTTTCTCCGCCTCCATCAGCAAATTGCTTTTCTCGGCGCTTGCAATTCTTATTCGCAATCTATCCTGAAAATGACTGTTCCCGGAGTGCCCGACTTCTATCAGGGCAGCGAGACTTGGAATTTTTGCCTCACTGATCCGGATAATCGCCGCCCCGTCGATTTTCGCAGCCGCCAGACTGCTCTCGACGAGTTGAAATCGCACAACGCGCACCCTTCAAATGATTGGCTCGCGGATCTCTTGCGCGGCTGGCGTGACGGCCGCTTGAAACTTTATCTGACCACTCGCCTGTTGAGTTTTCGACGTGAACATCCCGACCTCTTTGCCCAGGGCGATTACTTGCCTCTTGAAGTCCGCGGCGCCCGTTCCCAATCCGTTTTTGCATTTGCTCGCCATCTGGGCGATGAATGGCTCATCGTCGCCGTCCCCCGCCTGCTCAAACGCATTGCCAAGCGCGCCGATTTCCCGCTGCCAAAAACCGTTTGGAACAGCACTTTCCTTGATATCCTGTCTGCGGCTCCCCCTTGCTGGAACAACATTCTCACCGGTGAGCGAATCGATTTGTGCGATCGCAGCCAACGTGGAACGGTATCCGTGTCTGACTTATTTCGCCATTTTCCTTTTGCCGTCCTCGCCCGCGCGGAAGGTAACGGTCAGAGGAGTTAAATTTACACGAGCACCGCTCCGGCAAATTTTAGTGAGGCTAAAAAGTGAGGCCTAACCTCTTTACTAAACCAAAAGTGCTCGTCCTTATCATCGCGTTGGTCTTGTGTCTGTCGCCAACCTCTGACGCTTACTCCGTCCTCACCCATGAAGCCGTCATTGATTCCGAATGGGACGGCGTTATTAAGCCGCTTCTCTTGGAGCGCTATCCGAACTCCACTCCTGCCGACCTGAAAAAGGCTCACGCCTTCGCTTACGGCGGGGCCATCATTCAGGACATGGGCTACTATCCGTTTGGCAACAAATTCTTCAGCGATCTCACTCACTATGTCCGCAGCGCCGATTTCATTCGCGCCCTCATCCGTGACTCGCAGAACGTCGACGATTATGCCTTCGCTCTCGGCGCTCTCGCTCACTACGTGGGCGACAACGACGGCCATCGCATCGCCGTCAACCGTTCCGTGCCGCTTCTTTATCCCAAGCTTCGCCGCAAATTCGGTGACGTCGTTGTCTATGACGAAGACCCGGCTGCCCATTTGAAAACCGAATTTGGCTACGATGTTTTGCAGGTGGCTAAGGGCCACTATGCGCCCGACAATTTTCGCGACTATATTGGTTTTCAGGTCGCTAACGATTTGCTCGCAAGAGCCTTCAAAGACACCTATTGCCTTGATCTCAAGTCCATTTTCACGAACTACGATCTCGCTATCGGCACGTTTCGTCGTTCCGTCAGCAATGTTATTCCGGAAATGACCAAAGTCGCGTGGCAGGAAAAGAAAAGCGAAATTCAGAAAGACCAGCCCGGCATCACCGAGCGCAAATTCATCTTCAATCTTTCTCGCGCCAGTTACCGCAAACGCTGGAGCGAGAAATATAGGTCGCCCGGCATTGGCACGCGCATTCTGGCGTTTCTAATTCGCTTAATTCCAAAAGTGGGGCCCTTCCGCGCGCTGTCCTTCCGCACGCCCACTCCGGAAGCCGAGCAACTCTTTATGGTGAGCTTCAATGCGACTATCTACGACTATCGGCAAATCGCCAAGGAGCAGCGTGACTTAGGCCACCTAACGATCCCAAACGACAATTTCGACACTGGCGGCGTCACCGGCCCCGGCCAGTATCCTCTCGCAGATAGTACCCATGCCGAGCTTGTTGACCGCCTGGACAAAGATCATTTCAAGACTATCTCTTCGCAGCTCCGCGCCGTTCTGCTAGCCTATTACAGCAATTTGAACTTGCCATTTCATACCAAACACAACAAAAAGGAATGGAAGAGAGTGGTTGGCGAAATTGCGGAATTAAAGCAAATTACGCCTGCTGCTCCGGCCGCCGGCTCCAACTGAAAAGCAACAAGTCGGCGCTACGCCTTCTTCTTGCTACCCACGGCGATCAGCACGATTCCCCCGACGAGCAAAATCGCGCCAACCACCGGCGAAATCGGAATCGTCTTGTGCTCCGTGGTGGAAGCCTGAACCGGCCCTATGTCCAGCACTTTTTTGTGAGTGGTGTACGTGATCCCTTGATATGCGAGCGAAATGATGCCCAGAATAGCCAGAACAATGCCGGCAATCAGCGGAGCCTTCATGGTAGCTCCTCGCGAACTTGAACTTTCACGCGCAAGTGCGGGGACGGACTCCCCGCGGTCACTCTAAGTCCGCCGCATCAATCCGCCTACCAGAGAGATAAGGAACAGAATGATGAAGATAATGAAGATAATCTTGGCGATTCCTGCTGCTGCAGCAGCAATCCCAAAGAACCCGAATATCGCCGCGATGATCGCTACGATCAGGAATACCACCGCCCATCCCAGCATGTCGCCTCCTCTTGGGCATTCACGCCCGCTTGTCGATCTTTTTTAGCACTTCCCATAATTTTCACAATACGTCTCATTAGGTACCCCCCGCGGAGTTCTATGTAAGGGCAAAAACGAAAGCGTAGGCGGCTTAAACCCCGTTTTTTCACCGAGCTACTCGATTTTTTCGCGCATCTTCGGGCTTATTCCCTATGTCTATGGCTGCCAGATTCATGTTCACTGGTAAGCGGAACGCAGAAGACCCGATTTTGTAACCTCAGTTCCAGCTGAAGTTACCAAACTTTAGGAGACCTCTATGAATTGGGACCAAGTGCAGGGCAAGTGGAAACAGTATAAAGGGCAGGCGAAAATCAAGTGGGGCAAACTGACTGACGACGACCTCACCATGATTAGTGGTAATCGCGATCAGCTCATTGGCAAGGTCCAGGAATATTATGGCCTTACCAAAGAGAAGGCGCAGGAACAGGTCGACGAATTCGTCAAAAGCCTTCCGCCGGAAGAGCAAGCGCGCGGCGTTGGCCAGCGTTAAATTTAACCGATAAACCTGGGCTGACGCCTCCCCGTCCTGGCGTCAACCCTCTCACTTCCAGGAAAGGAAATCCGATGCCTCCTTCAAACGCGTCTGAACGGTCCATTTCACGGAGCGAGCTTGTCGATTTGCTGAACAAAGATTTGGCTCGCGAATATCAAGCCATCATCGCCTACGTCGTTTACTCGCAGGTGCTCAAAGGCGCCGCTTACATGAACATTGCCGGCGAGCTGGAAAAACACGCGACGGAAGAACTGAACCACGCGCTCATCATTTCCAAGCAAATTGATTACCTCGGCGGCATGCCCAACGTCACTCCGCTGCCGGTCCGCACTTCCGAAAAAGCCGAAGAAATGCTGCGCTTCGATCTCGAGCAGGAAAACGAAACTATCGCCAGCTATCGCGAACGCGTTCGCCAGTGCGAAACTCTCGGCGAATACGCCATGGCCGAAGAGATCCGCAAGATCCTCGTTAACGAGCAGGAGCACCAGATCGACTTGGCTACCGCGCTCGGCGAAGATGTTCCCGAAGTACGCGCTAAGTACGCAACTCACCGTAGCTGAGTTCGCGGGAAGCCATGCCGGTCTACGGAAAATCTCTGCTTGAATTCAAGTTCTCAGTGGATAGTAATCTTTCACGCCTCCCGCTATTCTGCGCTGGTAATGCTCACTGCAACTCGCCCCGCTAGCTTCTCTCCTGCGCACAACCCTCCACAAGGGGGCCGTTAAGTTCACCTGAAACAGACGGCCCCTTCCTACCTCATTCTGTACGTCAAAAACTTACTGTTGCTAGGGATTGCCCCTGATAGCTCTTTTTCGCCGCTCCACTGAAACTAACGTTGTTCACCAACCCGCAACCGCCCAAGCAGCAACGAGAAGAGGAGGACAGCATGTCCACGCAAGAACTTCCCATCGCCAAATCGCGAATCGACGAACCGGAGCCCAGCAAACCCGAGCGCCGCAAAAAGAAACGGCCCTCCACTGAAAGGGAAGCTCCCGAGCCGCGCCCGCGCCGGGAGGAGCCGAGTCCGGAGCTGCCGCACAATCCTCAAGACATTCCCGAGCAGGAGTTGCGCGCTGACTAGAATATGGGTGTCCGAAAATGGGATTCGCGTTGCGAAAAAGTCGCAAAATCTTGCGATTAGAAATGGCTCCCGCCGTTTGTTTTGTGTAAGTTGCATCGAGTTTTAATTTTTCATAAGTGCCAGAATCTTGCGATTAGAAAAGCAGTGGCTAGAGTTAGAAAAGACGACGCCAACCAGCCGCCGATGTTTCCTCGGTTCACGAAGCTCTCCGAAATCCTCTGTTTAGCCGCTGCACCACTGGCCTCCTTAAAAACAAAAAGCCGCCCGAGGCGGCCGTGCATTTCTCCTGCGCCGAATTGTCTGGCTGGATTCCAGCCGATGTCTCTATATACGCGAGAGTAACGTGGAAGTCAAGGAAAAACGCTGAAATTACTCTGAGGATGAATGGCGAGCCGGGCGCGGCCGACTAAGTGCAATGGATTGCGAGCAGCGCGTCGGTAGCAGCGCCTTGGAGGTTACGCAGGAGAGAGAATCCGCACCCTCACGCGGCAAAGGGTACGGAACCCACGTCCAAATCCAGAGCGACTAAGGCGCTATTCGGTGAATGGCCACCGTGGTATGCTGCGCCTGCTGCTACTATGTCACAAGAGGAAAAGTATAAGGGAGTAGCCACCCGCCAACAGTGCTTCGATCTATAGAGAGACCTATGATCATCGGGCCTACTAGCGTGATGAATTGGTACCAGGCCGATTTTAGCGTTTCGGTTGACCTCATCGATAGCTTTGTATCCCTCATGGAAAAGCAAGCGGAGGATTCCATTGATAAGTACAAAACTGGTAAGCGAGTGGAACTGGTCGAGGAGGCCCTTGAGGAGGGCGAAGGTGCATATGGGAACATAGTCGAAACCTACGGCGGTTTGGATAGCATGTCCTGGAGTTTCGAGGCGGTGTTTGAACAATATTTCCCGAGCTTACAGCGCCGCGCGGCACTAATTACTGTTTACAGCTATTTCGAACACGAATTGCATAAGCTCTGTATTCTTTTTCAACACGAGAAAGGATTGGGGCTGACGCCCACTGATCTACGCGGCAAGGGATTCGAACAATCTGCCGACTACCTTCAGAAAGTAGTAGGGCTGCCGATTGATAAGCAGTCATCCGAATGGAAATCGCTCAAGAAGATACGGGCGATTCGCAACGTAATCGTCCATCGTGATGGCCGACTGCAAGGCTCTCAAGGGAAAATTCCTGCTGAGGTTAGGGACGCTATGGCGCATCTAAAGTATCTCAAGGCCGAAGATGGCCAGATTGTCTTAGAAAAAGCCTTTGTTTCTCAGGTCGTCGGCATCTTCAAAAGCTATTTCAAGCTACTAGGTGATTCGATTCAGCTCGCGAAGTAATCTGCGAAGCAATGCAGCCAAACATTTGATACAAAATTGATACAAAACTGCTGAAAATCCCATAAAACAGATATATTGCTAACCCTTTCAGGCATTTTCCGCGACTGATATATGAATGTGCGGCCCGGGTCCGGGGTGGCTAGTTGCATCCGCTCAAAATGACAACGTAAGAGAAGGCCCAAGCGGCTCCAGAGTTTGTCCGGAAGGCCAGAACTTGCGCGTCGCCGTTCGGCCGTAGGGCAACCTTTGAATCGCCCGGGCGCAGCAAGCAGCGCCCTTACAAAGGCGATCAGGGCCGGGCCGCGCAAAACGGCGCAAGCCACGTACGTTCGAGATCGGGAGACGCACCTGGCTCCATACGAGCTGAAGCATGAAGTTCGCGTCAGCCGTCAGGAACCGGGCGCTCAGAATGCAGGCGAGGAACAGAGGAAAGGCAGGCTGTCCGTTTGACTTTGGACTGCTGCTGTCACGATTAAGGAAATTCAAAATGAGTCATGAGTCGCGGAAACTTGGTGTAGCGCCGAGACGTAGTAACATTGAGAGTCCGATGTTGTGACGCGGTGATTGCGAGGGAATGGCGGAGATCGGAGAGAGAAGCGAGGGGATCGAGGAAAGGCAGTTCCCTGCTTGTGGCAAGCAGGCTCGTGGGATGTTGGCTGCATCATTGATGATTGACGGGAATCATCGGAGCGAAAGGAAAAACAGGCCCCTCGTCGGATGCTGGTCGCATCCGGTCGCTGCGTCAGGCCTACTCAAAATGCCGAGATAGGGTAAAAGGGCAAAGCCGCAGATTCGCGGAAGGCGCGATTCTGCGCTACCAAAGCGAAACGGCACCGATGGCGCCGCGGGCTACGAAGGCAATACGCGCGCGTCGAGAACACACGCGACAAAAGCGGCGTCGAAGGGTCCGAGCTACGGCAGCGCGCAAAAGCCGCAGATTCGCGGAAGGCGGGCGACCCTGCGACTGCCCAGGCAAGCGGGTTCCCTTTGTGCCTCGGGGCGGCGGGATGATAAGTCAACAGCGATGATTGAGAGCGAAAGGAAGGAGCAGGTTCCTCGTCGTCCCGGTGAACTGCGTCGGGACTCGCTCGGAATGACGACATTATGACAGAAGCGAATGGATATGCGATTCGGGCGGAGGGAGTTTCACGGCACTATCGAATGGGCGAAGCGCTCATTCGCGCCGTGGACGAAATTAGCCTGTCTGTGCGCACGGGGGAATTTGCGGCGCTGCTGGGTAGCTCAGGCTCGGGAAAATCGACGCTGCTGAATTTAATCGCAGGGCTGGATCGTCCCACGAGCGGCGCGATAGTGGTGCAGAATCGCAATCTGGCGGAAATGGACACACACGAATTGGCGCGCTACCGAAGCGGCACGGTGGGGATGGTTTTTCAGGCTTTCAATTTGCTGCCGCGAATGACGCTGGAAGAAAATGTCGAACTGCCGCTGCGTCTAGCGGAAACGCCGCGCGGGCAACGATTGGGGCGCGTGCGCGAGGCGCTGGAGCGCGTGCATTTGGGGAAGCGGCTGGCGCACCGGCCCAGCGAACTTTCGGGAGGCGAGCAGCAGCGAGCGGCGCTGGCGCGCGCGCTAGTGAACCGTCCGGCCATTTTGCTCGCGGATGAGCCGACAGGGAATCTGGACAGCGCGACGGGCGAGGAAATAATGCAACTGCTGCAGTCGTTCAATCAAAATTTGGGGATGACGATTTTGATGGTGACGCACGAGCATCCGCTGGCGGCGCGATTCGCGGGGCGGATTTTTACGATGGCGGATGGCAAGCTTATTTCCGAAGTGGAAGCCGAGGCGTCGGGAGCGCGTTCATGAAAATCGGCGACCTGACGGAGCTGGCGTTTCGCAATTTGCGCGAAGCGATACTGCGAAATTCGCTGACGACGCTGGGAGTGGCGGTGGGCGTGGCTTCGCTGGTGGCGATGCTGTCGGTGGGAGTTGGCTTGCAGCAATTTGCCTCGAAGCGGTTGGCCAGCAGCGGGCTTTTTAATGCGGTCTTTGTGATGTCACGAGCGGAGCGAGGATTCGAGGCGGCGCGGCGGAACACGGCGGGGTCGGCGGGAAAAGCGCGGCCGCTCGACGAGGCGGCGCGTCGCGAACTGGCGCAGCTTCCCAACGTGACGGAAGTGTATCCGCAGATACGCTTCATGACCGAAGTGCGTTATGGCGATACGCCATATCCGACGAGTGTGGCGGGAGTGCCGGAATCGGCGCGGGCGGATGGCGCGTTTGACGGGATGCGAGGGAGCTTTTTTTCGAGCGCGAATGCGGATGAAGCGATTCTGCAAACGCAATTCGCGAAGGAGCTGGCCAGCAATCCGGCGACGCTGATCGGGAAGGTATTGGTGCTGAGGTACGCGAAACGTGAAACGTTGCCGGCGGCAGGAGCCAGCGCAGCGGGCACGAAAGGCGCAGCGAAAAATTCTGCGAACAACGCTTCGAGTGGATTTTCGGTGGTGCCGCATGAAAAACGGCTGCGCATTGTGGGGATCATCGATACAGAACCGGAAGGCGGGTTCGGCGGATTTGGGCGCAGCAGAGTTTTCATCCCACTGGCGGTGGCGGAGGAGTTGAGCGCGACGCAGATCTCGGATTTGCAGCAACTGGTGAGCGGCGCGGGGACGTCGCACGAGTATTCGAGCCTGACGGTGCGCGTGGAAGATCCGACGGAGGTGCAGGCTACCGAGGCGGCGATCAAGAATATGGGCTTCGAGACTTTTTCGCTGCTGGATACGACGAAGAATCTGCGATTGTTTTTCACGGTGATTGATCTGCTGCTGGGAATTTTCGGAAGCCTGGCACTGGCGGTGGCGACGCTGGGGATTGTGAATACGCTGGTGATGGCGATCCTGGAGCGGCGGCGGGAAATCGGCGTGTTCAAGGCGCTGGGCGCTGACGATCGCGACGTGAAGCAGCTTTTTTTCGCAGAAGCGGGAGTGATGGGGCTGATTGGCGGAGTGGGCGGAGTCGCGCTGGGATGGCTGATTGGGCGCGCGCTGACGTTTGGCACGAATGTGTATCTGGCGCGGCGAAATCTTCCCGCAGTGCAAATTTCGGCTGTGCCGCTATGGCTGGCGCTGGGCGCGATTGCGTTCGCGATTTTCGTGAGTCTTATTGCGGGGCTTTATCCGGCGGCGCGGGCGGCGCGGCTGAATCCCGTTGAGGCATTGCGGTATGAATAGCGGCGCTCGGCTATGAATCGCCGCGGGCGTTTCGTCGCTGTAGTCGCGGCAATAATTTTTGGCCTTCTTTCATTCTGCAAGCCCGCGCAGGCGTCGCTGGGGCGGATGGAGTGCCGCTCGGCGCCAAGTAAAATCCTGCGCCACGCAGTGCGCTACTGCGCGATTCTGCCGCCGAGCTACGATTCAGGAAAAACGCGGCGCTATCCAGTGCTTTATTTCCTGCACGGCTTGGGCGGCAACGAGCAACTGCTGGTGAGTTCGGGCGGATGGAATATTGTCGAGGATTTGTGGGAGCAGCATAAAATCGGCGAATTTCTGATTGTGACGCCGGCAGCGGACACCAGCTTTTATATTAATTCGCGCGACGGACGCGAGCGGTACGAGGATTTTTTTCTCCGCGAATTCATCCCGTTCATCGAAAAGACGTATAGGACCGCCGCGAATCGCGGCGGCCGCGGCATTGGCGGAATTTCCATGGGCGGGTACGGCGCGCTGCATATTGCATTTGGCCACGCGCAACTTTTTGCGTCGGTGACGGCGAACAGCGCGGCGCTGCTGGCGAAGTTTCCGAATGTGAGGTTCGCGAATCCGCAGGAGTCGCCTTTGCTGCGGGCGCTCCGCGCATTTGGGACGCCGCCAGATGAGCGGTTCTGGCATCGCAATGATCCGCGGATGCTGGCGCGGGCCGCCGACCTTTCCGGGCTGAAAATTTATTTCGATTGCGGAATGGAAGATGATTACGGCTTCGAACATGGCGCGCAGGCGCTTGACGACGTTCTGAAGGCGCGCGGAATTCCACACGAATTCCATTTGTATCCGGGGCGGCACGACTGGGAATATTTCGCGGCGCGTTTGCCGGCGGTGATGGAATTCCATTCGCGGGCGTTCGGGCTAGCAGGCACGAAATAGGAAAAGCAGGTTCCTTGCCGCCGTTCGCCGGAAGCGGGCTGCCTGGTTCCGGATGAGAGCGCAAAAAAAGAAAAACGAAATAGGGAACTCCGCGTCCAATATTGACGTATCTTATTTCAGCCGCAGTTTAGTTTGAAGTGTGACTGCTATTGTCGCGATTCATAAAATTCAAACTGACTCAACACGCTTATTTCGTATTGCGGAGGCGAATCGATGAAGCAACAAGATTTCTCGAACCATGCGCGGTTTGTACCCGCCTTCCATTTTGTGGCGCTTCCCATTTTGCTTTTGAATTTTGTCGACCAGATCTACCGGATCGTCCATCTCGGGTTTTCGTTAGACACAGTAACGGCATTGCTGCTGGCGATCGCGCTTATTTTAGTGGCCCTTTACGCGCGACTCTTCGCGCTGACGGTGCAGGACCGCGTGATCCGTCTGGAAATGCGCCTGCGGCTGGAGCAAATTCTGCCCGCGGAACTGAGGCCGCGCATTCCTCAGTTCACCGTGAACCAACTGGTGGCGCTGCGGTTCGCCAGCGACGCGGAGCTTCCTGAACTTACGCGGCGCGTGCTGGAAGAAAAGATGAACGACCGCAAAGCGATCAAGCAGCTGATCAAGACTTGGAAGGCAGACTATCTGCGGGCATGATCAGTAAAATCTCCGTCCGACGCTAGTGAGGACTCCGGCAAGCGGGGCGAAACGGCTGGGCGAAACGAGCGGGCAACGCGTGTAGTATCTTTCCGTGGCGCACAGCGTCAACCGAAAAATCATACAATCCACCGGCATCGTGATGGCGAGCGTGCTGATCAGCCGCGCGCTTGGGTTTTTGCGCGACTGGACGGTCGCTCATCAAGTCGGCGCGAATGCAATGACCGATGCGTTCTACGCGGCGTTTACGCTGCCGGATTTCCTGAATTATTTGGTAGCTGGCGGCTCGCTGAGCATCACATTCATTCCTGTTTTTGCGAAATTCGCCGTGGAAAATCGTGAGGATGAAGCATGGCACGTGTTTTCGACGGTGATGACTTTCATGGCGCTGATAGTGACAGCGCTGGTATGCGTTGCAGAGATTTTTGCGCCGCAGATTGTTTCTGTGATTACGCCGGGTTTCGGGCCGGCGGAAAAGCAGCATGTTGTTTTTCTTACGCGGCTGATGCTGCCCGCGCAATTCTGTTTTGTCGCGGGAGGAATTCTTAGTGCGGTGCAATACGCGAAGGGGCGCTTCGTGGTTCCTTCGCTGGCGCCAATCATATACAACCTGGGGATAATTCTGGGCGGCGTGTTTCTGGCTTCGCGGATGGGCATTACGGGCTTCGCGGTGGGAGTGCTGGCGGGAGCGCTGTTAGGAAATTTGCTGCTGCAAATTTACGGAGCGCAACTGGCCGGCGCGAAATTTTCGGTGGGTCTGAATCTGGATCACCCGGGATTCAAGCTGTTCATTAAGCTGTCGATCCCGATCATGCTGGCGCTTTCGCTGCCGTTCACGGACGACTGGATCATACGGTGGTTCGGTTCCTATCTTGCGCACGGATCCATCACCTGGCTGCAGTATGGCAAGACGCTGATGCGCGTTCCGCTGGGCGTGGTGGGACAGGCGATAGGCGTGGCTTCGTTTCCGATTCTCGCGCAGCTATATTCGGAAGGAAAATTCACAGAACTGAATCGCGTGCTGAACGATACGATGAAGGGGCTGATGCTGCTGCTGATTCCGATCTCGGCGTTTGCCATCGCAGAGAGCCCTTATGTGGTGCACCTCGTTTACTCGCACACGCGGCTTGATGAAGGGGTCTTGCGCGCGACCGCGACTACGCTGGCTCTTTTTTCACTGGGAATGTTCGCGTGGGGAGCGCAGAACCTGCTGGCGCGTGGATTCTACGCGACGCGGAATACCTGGATGCCGGCGATTCTCGGCACGGCGCTGACATTCGCGGACATTCCTCTTTACTGGTGGCTTGCGAGGCGCGCGCAGTATGTTGGATTGGCGCTGGCGAGTTCGATTGGAATCACGGTGCTGACGATTGTGCTGTTCGCGTTGCTGGGACGGCGCACCAAAAATCATCAGATCGGCGAACTGCTGGCTTTTTTTGTGAAGGTGACGCTCGCGTCCATCATTGCGGCGGCTGGCGTTTATGAATTTGCGCGCTGGCTGGCGCAGCGAATCGCGTGGCAACGAGCGCTAGGATCATTCGAAATCCTGGTGGTGGCGACTGGCGCAGGCGTACTGATGATTTTCGCGCTGCTGAAGATGTTGCGGGTACGCGAGCTGGATTCATATGTAGCACGGCTTCGCCCGCGCTTGTAACACGGAGTCGAAAAGTCAGAACCGGCTTACCTCAGAGGCTGAATCCGCAAATAACTGACACCTGTCACGGCACGGCTGAAGAGTCTGTGTGAGAACTGCAGAATTTGTACTTCAGCGGCTAAAGCCGAACTGATGTTGCAGCATTTATTTCGTGGCTGAAGTCACGACCCACAAAGATTCTCGCGTTGCCACCCAGACTCTGAAGCCATGCCCTTGCGAAAGTATCAGCGCAATTTCGCCGTGCGGTTGCCGTGTGAGCGCGGATTCAGAGCGACAAGAAATTTGCGAGCAGGTGAAAACCTTCGCCGGTGAGTACGGATTCGGGATGAAATTGCACGCCCTCGACCAGGAATTTGCGATGGCGCAGGCCCATGATCGTGCCATCGGCGGTTTCCGCGGAAATTTCCAGGCAGCGCGGCAGCGAGCGGCGTTCAACGATTAGGGAGTGATAGCGCGTGGCTTCGAAATTTTGCGGCAATTTGCGGAAAATCGTTTTGCCATCATGATGAATTTTGCTGGTCTTGCCGTGCATGATTTTTTTCGCGCGCACGACTTTGCCGCCAAATGCGTCGCCAATCGCCTGATGTCCCAGGCAGACGCCGAGTATCGGAATTTTGCCGGCGAAACGCTGGACGATGGGCACGCTCAGGCCCGCCTCCCGCGGCGTACACGGTCCGGGAGAAATGATGATGCGTTGCGGGCGCATTCTTTCGATTTCATCAAGGGTGACTTCGTCGTTACGGCGCACTTCGAGCTTCTGTCCCAGTTGGCCAAGATATTGCGCCAAGTTGTAGGTGAAGGAATCGTAGTTGTCGATGAGCAGGATCATTGTGGATGATTTTCTATGTTTTTCTCATAGGGGCCGCGCGATGTGCCATTTCAACGGCAATGACTAGCGCACGCGCTTTGTTTACAGACTCTTGATATTCCTTTTCGGGCACGGAATCGGCAACCACGCCGCCGCCGGCCTGAATATGGACTTGGCCATTCTTCGCGACCAGCGTGCGCAGGCCGATGCAGGAATCGAGATTCCCGGAAAAATCGAGGTACAGAATCGCGCCGGCGTAAATGCCGCGGCGAGTGGGCTCGAGTTCATCGATGATTTCCATAGCGCGAATTTTCGGCGCGCCACTGAGCGTGCCAGCCGGGAAACAGGCCATCAGCGCATCGAGACAATCGATATTCTGGCGGAGTTTTCCGCGCAAACTTGAAACCAGATGCATCACGTGCGAGTAGCGTTCGACGAACATGAGCCGGTCGACTTTCACCGAGCCGTACTCGCAGACGCGGCCTAGATCGTTGCGGCCCAAATCCACGAGCATGATATGTTCGGCGCGCTCTTTGGGATCGGTGAGGAGTTTTGTTTCGAACTGTTGATCTTCGTGCTCGTCTCGGCCGCGCGGCAGCGTGCCGGCGATGGGCCGGTAAAAAGCGTCGCGCCCCTGCACTTTTACGAGCATTTCCGGCGAACTGCCAACCACTGCGACATCAGCGAGCCGCAGAAAATAAAGATAAGGCGAGGGATTGACCACGCGCAGGGCGCGGTAAATTTCAAAAGGATCCGCAGAGGCGCGCGCGGAAAATCGCTGGCTCGGAACGACCTGGAAAATGTCTCCTGCGCGGATATATTCCTTGGCTTTATTGACGGCGGCAATGTAAGCGGCCCTGGTGAAATTGGAGGTGAAGCGCGGTGCGGCGCGATGATTGCGTTTTGGCAGCTTGGGCAAAGGGCGCTCGAGCTGACGGCGAATGCGCGTGATTTCGCGCGCAGCCTCGTTGTACTTTTGCTTCAAACTGCCGGGGCCTTCGGTAAATACGTTTTGGACAATCCAGATACGATGCTGCACATGGTCGAAGGCGACCAGACCGTGAAAAAACATCAGCACCGCATCATCGAGCTGGAGTTCATCGGCGCCCGTCGAGGGAATTCGCTCCATCAGGCGAACCATGTCGTACGCGAAGTAGCCAATTGCGCCGCCCACAAGCGGCGGAAGACCGGCGATGCGCACCGGCTTGTAGCGGGCGACACGCGCGCGCAGAGCGGCGATGGGATTCGCCTCGAAGGCTTCGCAGCCATTTTTACTTTCGACCACGCAGGCACGGCCGCGCGAGTGGAAAATCTCCGCCGGGTTGACTCCTAAAAAGGTGTAGCGCCCGATATTTTCGCCGCCCTCGACGCTTTCGAGCAGGCAGGAATATTTTGCGGCGCGCGCCAGCCTGAGATAAGCGGCCACAGGCGTGAGCAAATCCGCGGTCATCGTCTCATAGACAGGAACGAAATTGCCTTTGCGGGCGAGGACGCGAAAGGTTTTGAAGTCCGGTTCGATCATGTTGTCTTTTCGTTTCTCCGTTCGTCGCGCCGCAAAGCTACCAGAACAGCGCGGCGCATCGCGGCGGCCGGAGCGTGGCCGCCAAACCATATTTCCCACTGCGCCATGGCTTGCGCCAGAAACATTTGCAGCCCGGATACGGTTTTGATGCCGCGCTCCGCTGCGAGCTGCAAAAACTTCGTGCGGCGCGGACGATAAATCATATCGAAAGCCAGCGCGCAGTTCATCTCGGAGGCAGCGAGAGGCGATTCGCCTTCATGGGGATGCATTCCCACTGGCGTGGCGTTGATCACTGCGTCGAAGGAAAGTGTTTCAAGCTCGTGCCGCGGAACGACGGCTCCATCTACGGCGCGGGCAAGCTGGCGCGCCTTCTCGATGCGCCGCGAACAAACGGAAACAGATGAGCCCTCGCGTGCCAGAGTGAAAGCGGCGGCGCGCGCCGCACCTCCTGCGCCCAGAATCAGCACACGGCTGCCGCGAATCGTCAATCGTCCCGTTAAGGCGCGCAGAACGCCGATGGAATCGGTATTGTACCCGAAGAGTTTGCCATTCGCGCGGACAGCGCCGGTGTTCACCGCACCAATTGCGTAGGCGACGGGTTCACAGTGATGCAGGTAGTCCAGGATTTCTTGCTTGTGCGGCAGAGTTACGCTGAAGCCGGCAATACCAAGCGGATGGATGGCGGCAATGAAATCATCCATGTCGGTGACGCGAAAAGGAAGAAAAACCGCGTCAATTTTGCGCGCGTGAAACCCACCATTGAAGATGGCGGGAGAGAGGGAATGCGCGATGGGGTCGCCAATCACGCCGAAGACGCGAGTTTTGCGAGTGAAATTGCCGCCGCGGTAGAGTTCGCGCAATTCGGCGAGCGCAATCTGGCCCGGCGCGGTGGCCTGCTCGACAGGAGCATAGGAAAGGGCGCTCCCTTCGTTCACTGCGAGAATGCGCATCGGTGTGGCGGCGTCGCCCATGGGGACCGCGATTACATTGCGGCGATGGCGGGCAAGCGCGAGAAGGCGCAAACTATCATGGAGAGATTCGCATTTTGCCGCGACTTTGATGGCATCGAAGCGGCGATCCGCGCAGAGCTGCGTCATATGGCGCGTGATTCGCGCGAGGCCTTTTGAATCCGGCAGGCCGCTGAAATCGTGCCAGGAAAGAATGCGGCGGGCTCGAGCTGTATACAAATCGAGGGCGAACCCGGGGACAGATTCAACGGTCTCTATTTCCACATCTGCCCAGCGGCAGCCTGCGGTAATCGCCGAACGAAGCAAAGAAAGCTGCGCAACAGCGTCGCCTGTGAATTTGCCTCCAGCAATCGCGCGGCGACAAGTGGCGATGAGGTTGATTTCCGAGGCCAGACTGCGCTTTCGCAAAAATGCAAATAGCTTGCGAATCTCGGCGGAGTTCGCAAGCCAATCCAAACGTAGTTCCACCGTGCTTGTGTGACGAAGAGCCTCGCGGAGTTGCCGCGAGGCTTCCCGCGCGGTGCGGGCGGCAACGACAGCGCAGACGCGATTCTTCCCAAAGAAAAGTTCGTTCGGCATCCTGTTCCTTCGTACAGGGTTAAACTTCATAGCATGCGTTACCCGATACGTTAAACGCAATGGGACATTGCCTTGACCCTCCCGTGGCCGTTTGTTACGGTCGTTTTATCACGGTGCTTGCCGCAGTGCGGCGAGACTCATACGCAAGGAGTGACCCGAAATGCGCAGAAAAGCTCTGATACTGGCACTATCTCTGGGAATTTTGCCGCTCATGGCATGGGGGCAGGAGAGCAGCGCCACATTGCCCGCGACCACGCAGCAGGACATGTACTGTTCAGGTGTGGTCACCACCAATCATGTCTCCCGCAGCACGGAAATCTTATCGGGCGAAGAGTCACTCTATGACATCACTTTTGCGCAAGGCGACTACGTTTACATTAATGAGGGATCGAAGAAGGGCGTAAAGCCGGGCGATGAGTTTTCGGTGATGCGTCCCATGAGCAACGAGACCGGCGTCTGGTGGTTTGCGGCGCAGCCCCGTTTGTTGGGCGCGATGGGCCAGATGTGGGAAGACGAGGGGCGAGTGAAGGTAGTCGTTGCGCATCCCGACGTTTCCATCGCTCAGGTGACGCATTCCTGCAGCTACATGCAGCGTGGCGACGTGCTGCGGCCGTTTGTCGAGCTTCCCGCGCCGCAGCTCAAATCGGAGGCGAATTTCGACCGATTCGCGCCGCCCAGCGGCAAAAAGAAAGCAATGATTGTCGCCGGGAAGGCGTTCGAGATCCAATCGGGGACGAACGACATTGTGTACGTTAATTTGGGGAGCAAGCAGGGCGTGAACGTCGGGGACTATTTCCGTATCTTCCGCTATCAAAGCAACGACGGCGATATGGTTTACCAGACGCCGAATATGGGTACTGCGGTATACGGTTTTGGCGCTGCGCCGGACGACTTCTCCTGGAAGAAGCTACCGCGAGAAATTCTGGGCGAAGGAGTGGTGCTGCGAACCACGCCAAATTCGTCGACCGTGCTGATCACCTACAGCCTGCGGCAGATCTACGAAGGGGATTATTGCGAACTTGAATAGGCGCTGGCGTTTGCAGCGCCAGCATCGCCACGGCCGTCGGGGGGGAAGTCCGCTTCGGAAAAAATCTGCGCGGTAAACACCTCGATGTGCGTCTCCAGATCCTTCCACGCACCGGCGTCGAGGCCGGCCTTGTAACAGGTTTGCTCCAGGAAATACTCCCGGGACCAACTGTATTTTGCGGCAACTTGCGGCAGCAGAATTCCGCGCCGCCCTTCGCGTGAAATAATCACTCCGTGAATTCCCGGCTGAACCTCATCGGCGGTCACTCGCTGCGGAATGGAAAGAACTGAAATTTCGATTTCCAGTTCCTTGAGGTCGTCCACTTTGAGGCACGAAAATCGAGGATCGGCGGTGGCGGCGGCTATGGCGCATTCGGCCACGACCGCGGCGAGCGGATCCAAAGTGGTGACGCGTCCAATGCATCCACGCAGGCGTCCCCGGCGATGTAAAGTCACAAAGGCACCGCCAACAGCAGCGAGATTTCCGAACACCGCCGGTATTTCCGGCCGCGCCCCACCGACGATAGCAAATTCGATCGATTTTCTGGCAATGTTCAAGAGCGCGCGTTTTTCGCGGCTATGGAGTGGGAACATCTTGAGGATTCTCTTTAGGATTGAGAATCGGCGCAACACTTTGACGCTGCCTGATTTTGATTCGGTCGTCCACCTGGTTCCAGAACATCAAGAAATAATGCACGGCAGAAACGACGGCGCTAATCACCACCAGCCACAGCAGGATTAGCGCAAACAGTTTCAAACCGGGATGCGTCGCCGAGAAAATCACGATGCAGCCAGCGATGACTTGCAAAAAGAGTTTGGTCTTTCCAAGGGCCGAAGCGGGGATCACCAGGCCCTCCGTGGAAGCGATGCTGCGCAAACCCTCCACGATGAATTCACGGCCGATGATGATTACCACCATCCACGCGGGAACCAAGCCAATCGCGACCAGGGGAATAAATGCAGCGGAAATCAGCAGCTTGTCGGCGATAGGATCGAGCAAAATCCCCAGGGTGGTAATTTCCGCACGCTTGCGCGCGAAGTAGCCGTCAGCAGCATCGGTGGCTGCCGCGGCCAGCAGGATCAAAACGCCCCAAATCTCGAAATGCACGGATAAGCCCCAAAAATTCCAATTGGGCTCCCGCGTGAGCAAAACTACCACGAGCAAAGGCACGAAAAATATGCGAAGAATCGTCAGGCTGTTGGGAAGATTCATTTCGGCCTCGGCCCGTACGGCCCCGTCGCCGGACATCAACGGGGAGATGAAACCACTATAGGACTGCAGCGCGGCAGAGTCAATCTGCCGGTACGAACTCAGTAATGATATAAACTCACGGCGCCTGATACCAGAATTCGATGTAGTCACCGGTGATTTTTGCATGAGTGAAACAGAAGCAACGGTTCGCATCGCGGCTGCGCCAAGAGAATCTTCGCGATGGTACGCGAGCACTGCGGCCGTTGTGGCCGGCATCGCGACTGTAAAACTTCTGCTGCAGCTTGTTACGGATGGCCGCTACGGCTATTTCCGCGACGAGCTTTATTACATCGCCTGCAGCCGGCACCTGGCCATGGGGTACGTCGATCAGCCGCCGCTTATAGCGGCGCTCGTGTGGCTTGAGTTACACATCGGCGGAGCATCGCTCAATGCGCTTCGATTCTTGCCCGCGGTGGCGGGCGCGGCGCTGGTGGTCATAGCAGCTCTTCTGGCACGGGAAATGGGAGCGCGAAAATTTGGCACATGGTTTGCCGCCCTGGCAACGGCCTGCATCGCCATCGGCTTCGCCATGAATTACTTGATGACGATGAATGCGTTCGAGCCGCTGCTATGGATGATCTGCGCTTACATCGTGGTGCGGATTATCAACGCGGGCAATCAGAAACTCTGGCTATGGTTCGGCGCCGTCGCGGGCATCGGGCTCGAAAACAAATACTCGATGAGCATCTTCGGCTTCGCTCTGGTGATTGGCCTGCTGCTTACGCCGCAGCGAAAAGCGTTTCAGAAGCGCTGGATTTGGATAGGAGGGTTGGTAGCGCTCGCGATTATCCTGCCGAATCTCCTCTGGCAAGTCCGGCACGATTGGCCCTTTGTTGAGTTGATGCGCAACGTCCATGCGAGCGAGAGCAACGTGGCGATCAATCCACTGCAATACTTCGCGCAGCAAATCATTCTCGTCGGGCCTGTTCTCTTCCCGATTTGGCTTGCAGGGCTGCTGTATTTATTTTTCGGCAGAGAAGGACGGTACCGTGCGCTAGGATGGGCGTATGTTGTGGCGTTCATGGTGATAGTTGTATTGAAGGGGAAGAACTATTACCTCGCGCCAGCCTATGCCATGCTATTGGCTGCTGGGGCCGTCGCTATCGAGAAATTCTTGGAGAAAGTGCGGCGTGCCTGGCTGAAACCAGCGATGGTAGCGGTGATTTTGCTCCAAACTGCAATGCTCTTGCCTCTCACGATACCCATTCTGTCTCCCAAAGGCCTGGCTGAGTACATCAGAGAATTGCCGATTCAGTTGCCATTAACGCAGAGGAGCTTTCGGGGTGAGACGCTTCCGCAGCAGTTCGCCGACCAGTTCGGCTGGCGCGGCATGACCTCGGCAGCTGCGCGCGTGTATGACGCCTTGCCACCAGCCGAACGCGCGGAGGCCTGCATCTTCGGAGAGAATTACGGCGAAGCGAGCGCGATTAATTTTTTCGGCGAGCGTTACGGCCTGCCGCCTGCCCTCAGCGGCAACCAGACCTATTTTTACTGGGGCCCGGGAAAATGCACAGGCGCCGTGTTGATCGTGCTGGGCAGCGAGCCACAGAGATGGCGCGCGCTTTGCGAGAAAGTGGATGTGGCGACGGAACTGGATGATCCCTACGGTATGTTGATCGAGGACAGGCCGGTGCTTGTCTGCCACGCATTGAAAATGAATTTGCAGCTAGCTTGGCCGCAGTGGAAGAATTGGAACTAGCCAAAGCGGCGGGAAGCCTCTGAAAAATCTGAAAAATAAGTGGGAGCACAAGGCTGGTGCAATCCCATACTATTGCGTATCGTATAATCCTACAATGCCCGCCAAGAGCGATTCTCATCGGCTTGACCGCCGGGCGTGGGTCAGCGCCGGCATCGAGGTGCTTTGTTCCGCCGGAGTTCAAGCCATTCGTGTGGAAGCGCTTGCTAAGAAGCTGGACATCAGCAAGGGCAGCTTCTACTGGCATTTCAAGAATCGAGAAGATCTTCTCGAAGCGATTCTGGAGGAATGGCAGGCGCGCCAGAGCGATTGGAACGCAGACGGAGGCGGCTTGCAGAATCCGGTTGAGCGGTGGACGAAGCTTTTCGACATCTTTGCGAAACCAGGGTACGCGCGTCTCGAACTGGCTATGTCCGCGTGGGCGCGGCAGGATGAGGGTGTAGCGCGGCGGGTTGCTGATGCGGATCGCAAACGCGTCGCCTATCTCTCCTCGATTTTCCGCGAAATTGGCTTTTCCCCCTCGCAGGCGACGGAAGCAGCAAACGCGGCATTTTTTTTGTATCTCGGCTGGATGGATCGCACCATGCGCGATCACGAAGGGCGCCAATCCTATCCGCCGCTTGCCGAACTGCTCTCCCGTTTCGTCCTCGCCGCCTCCGCGCTGGCGAGCCAGGAAGCTTTGCAGCAAACCAAGCGCTAACGGGTTATAATGATTGAATAAGATGCAGGTCACGAGAATCGAGACCGCGGGCCTTTCCTCACACGAATGAAATCTCCCTCCCTTTTGGATAATGCGGAGCGCGTCTTGCTGGTGGGCGTCGGGTTAAAGCGTCCGGGTAGCAAAGCAAACCTTGGCGGCGCCTCTGCCCAGCAATCTCTCGCCGAGCTTGACGAACTTGCGCACAGCGCTGGCGCGCGCGTAGTGGCAAGCCGCCTGCAAATGCGCGACAAGCTGGATTCGGCGACAGTGGTCGGCCGCGGCGTTCTTTCCGAGTTGAAAAATGAGGCGACGCGGCTGAATGCCGGACTGATTATATTTGACCGCAATCTATCACCTTCGCAGCATCGCAATCTGGAACGCGAAGTCGATTGCCGGGTGGTCGACCGCACACAACTGATTCTCGATATTTTTGCGCGGCATGCGCAGACTCGCGAAGGCCAGCTTCAGGTCGAACTTGCGCAATTGAATTACTTGCTGCCGCGGCTTGCGGGAACTTCGCGTGAGCTATCACGACTGGGCGGCGGCATCGGAACGCGCGGGCCTGGCGAGCAGAAACTCGAAACGGATCGCCGCCGCATCCGCGACCGCATTCGTAAAATCGAGCAATCCATCGAAGTAGTGCGCCGCCAGCGCGCCTTGCGGCGCCGCGCCCGGCAAGGCATTCCGCTTGGCACCGTGGCGCTGGTCGGCTACACCAATGCGGGCAAATCAACTTTATTCAACGCGCTCACTCGCGCCGAGGTGCTCACTTCGCCGAAAATGTTCGCGACTCTCGATCCAACGATTCGCTCTTTGCGATTGCCTTCGCGCCGGCGCGTGCTCCTTTCCGACACGGTGGGTTTCATACGCGATTTGCCGCCTGGCCTGATCGCCGCTTTTCGCGCCACTCTGGAAGAAGTGCAGGAAGCTGCGCTGATTTTGCAAGTGACGGATATTTCGAATCCGTTGCACGCCGAACAAGACGCCGAAGTGGAAAAAGTTCTCGAGAGCTTGGGCGTGGCGGACCGCCGCCGCTTGCGCGTGTTCAACAAAATAGACCGCCTGCAACCGGAAGAGCTCGAGGCTTTGCGTCAGTCCAGCCCGCACCATTCTGATTACAGCGAAAACTCGCGTGAGAACATTTTCGTTTCCGCGCAAACCCGCGACGGCCTCGAGGAACTGATTGCCCGCATTGACCAGGCTATGCCTGTGGACCCTATCGTCGAACGCGAGTTGACGTTGCCCCTGGCCAATGGCCGGGAACTGGCCATGATTTACGCCTGCGGCCGGGTCTTGAATTCGGAAGTTACCGACGGCCAAATCCATTTGCAGGCGCAGTTGCCTGAGTCGCTGGCCATGCGTTTGGAGGCGTTCGGCGTTCACACCGGCGGCTAAGTCCCACCCAAAATACTGTCTGCAATCGCAGTTTGCGTGAAAATCCCTGACACTACGGTATTTACGATTTGGTTTTTATATGCCTTGAATTTGTGCAAAATTGCGCGCAGGCGCATACGTGCTTAGTGCGCTACCTGCGAAATCTTCCAGATGATTCGACCGCCGTATATCACCTGCTGTTTCAGTGACTTACATCGAGACAACGCCCGCAGGCCTCTAAGTCATAGCTTTCTGAGACTATCGCTACTGCTTTTTCCATAGGCTATTTTCCACAGCAATTTCCACAGTGTGGCAGCGCTCTCGCCGCGCAAAATCGACCATTCTGCGCGAGATATTGAATGCTTATGGGCGTCAAGGAGGCAAGACGCTGCGAGTCCTGACGAAATATTCTATCGACATGACTAATACCTTATAAGTAATATTAGGCATCGGATTTCGCGGTCTAGGCGGAGATAAGAAACAGCGGATCTCCGAGCTTGCCTGTATAGTGCGGACGATAGCGCTTGGTATTGTAGAGTTTAGCGACGTCGACAATGCGCGGGCCGAGCGCCGGGTCGGGCAAAGGCGCATGCGCGTAGCGGCCTTCGCGCACGGCCACCATGCGGCCAAACACATTGCCGCCAACCAAATCCAGCGCAAGATTAGCGAATGTTGTGGCCACAACCTGATCTACGGCATCCGGATCGCCGCTGCGCAAATCATAGGTCATATCGCTCATCATCGTCTCTTCGCCTGTGCGCTGACGAAGAATTTCCGCCAGTGCGTGGCCGATGTCCACCTTCTTGCGATGCCCATAGGCGTCGGCCTCGCCGTAATCTTCGACCTGCTTCCCGCTCCACACCGCGCCTTCCGAAGCAATCACGAGTGAATAGTTACTCGGATTGTTGCGTTTATCCTCGACCAGCAATTTGATCAACAAGTCGAGGTCGAAGGGATATTCGGGAATCAGGCAGCGCGCAGAAGTCACGTAAGCGGTATAGAGCGCGGTGAAACCCGCATCACGGCCAAAGATTCGGAAGACGCCGATGCGCTCGTGCGAGCCCAGCGTGGTTCGCTGCCGAGTCACCAGATCCTTCGCGCGAGTGATTGCTGTCGAAAAACCGACGCAATATTCCGTTCCTCTTACGTCGTTGTCCATTGTCTTTGGAATCGCAATCACTGGGAATCCCTTGCGGTGCAGGGTCGTCGCGTAGCCCAGAGTGTCATCACCACCGATGACGAACAGGCAGCCGATGCCCAGGCGCTCGAGATTCCGCAGCACCACCGGCGTGAAATCAAAAGTTTTTCCATCACTTGAGAGCTTGCTCAATTCTGACTGAAGCATATGCTTGGGCAGGTCGTCTTTTTTGATACGCAAGGGATTGGTGCGCGACGTATGCAGGACAGTGCCACCGCTGCGATCGATGGCGCGCGTGTTTTCGCGGTTGAGCGGCCGGATGTAGCGCGAGTCGATTTCCTGCGAGGGATCGAAGTGCGTCAGGCCCTCCCAGCCGCGGCGAATCCCAAGCACAGAGCGGCCCATCTCGCTTGAGCGATAGACTACCGATTTGATTACCGAGTTCAGGCCGGGGACATCGCCGCCTCCGGTGAGAACTGCGAACTTGTCCGTATCACGCATGCATGCCTCTCCGGTACCGTAACGGTGATTCGCAAAACAGGGTCAACCCACGCCTCCATAGAGAAGCATTCCGCGTAGAGGAGTAGCGGACTGCGCGCGGAAAAGCAATACGATAGCGGAGCCACGCACTCAATATCAATGCTGAAAATACTGTAAGTCTCGATTGCTAGCGCGCTGACCTCGTTAACTCGCGAGGTGGGCTTGAGCTGTTTCTTGGCCCATAGCCTGCCTTCTATGCGACACCGCACGATTGCCAGCCACGATCTTCCCAGTTCGATTCGCGAAGACGATTTGTGTGGCGTCAGCTATCGTCTGAGGAAATCTGGCTCGTCCGCAAACGCTGCAAGTCAGCAATTATTTTCGCTTTACTTTTTTTTGCGGCGTCTGCTGTTCCGCGACATCTAAGAGGAGGTAAGATTCTTCAGGAGGCCTAAATGAAAACTCGCAAGTTGGGACGCAACGGCCCCTCGGTTTCCGCCGAAGGCCTCGGCTGCATGGGTATGTCCGAATTTTATGGCGCACGCGACGACCAGGAATCGACCGCCACGATTCATCGCGCGTTCGAACTCGGAATTAATTTCCTCGACACTGCAGACGTCTACGGCCCATACAAAAATGAAGAACTGGTTGGACGCGCCATTCGTGGCCGCCGCGACCAGGTGTTCCTCGCCACAAAATTTGGAATTGTTCGCGACCCGGCGAATCCAGATGTGCGCGGAATCAGCGGAAAGCCTGAATACGTGCGTAAGTCTTGCGAAGGCAGCCTCCGCCGCTTGGGCGTCGATACCATCGACCTTTATTACCAGCACCGCGCCTATCCCGCCACTCCGATTGAAGAAACTGTCGGCGCCATGGCTCAGCTTGTGCGCGAAGGCAAAGTTCGCTGCCTTGGACTTTCCGAGCCGGGCCCTGACACGCTGCGGCGCGCCGCGAAAGTGCATCCCATCACCGCCGTGCAGAACGAATATTCTCTGTGGACGCGCGACCCCGAAGATAAAATTCTGCCCCTCTGCCGCGAATTGGGGATCGGCTTCGTAGCTTACAGCCCGCTCGGACGCGGCTTCCTTACCGGGCAAATCAAATCCTACGAAGATCTGCCCGCCGACGATTACCGCCGAAACTCGCCGCGCTTTCAGGGCGACAACTTTGCAAACAATTTGGAACTAGTGCGTCGCGTCGAGGAAATTGCCAAAGAAAAGAATTGCAAACCATCGCAGCTCGCGCTTGCCTGGGTGCTCGCGCAGGGAGAAGACGTGGTACCCATTCCCGGCACTAAGCGCCGCAAATATCTCGAAGAAAACGTCGCCGCGCTCGACGTGGAATTAACGCCCGAAGATTTGCGCCGCATCAACGAAGTCATTCCGCAAGGGGCAGCCGCCGGCGCGCGCTACCCGGAGCACATGATGAAAGCCGTGGGCCGCTGACGCGGGTACGATGGATGACCGCAACCGCTACTGCTCGTAGTTCTCCACAATTTTCGCGGAACGCACTTTCGCCTTGTCGGGATCCTCGCCAAATTTACGAGGCGCCCGGCGCTGCCGCAAGAGATCCCAGCACTGGTCGAGTTCCACTTTCAGTTTGGCCAAACGCCCTCGGTCTTCCTCGTTAAGTTCGCTTTGCCGGTACAGGCGTTCCTCTTCTTTCACTAACCGGTCAATGTGACCCAGTACCGGCTGGTCTTTGGCATTATCAATGTCTATTGTCATGGCATGATCCTTTCAGGTCGCGGCGCGCTGGCACTGCTCGCTCAAAATCTCAATTCCGCAAAAAATTAGATACGGCGCTCCGCTACATGTAGCGAATCAATTTGCGCGTTCCAGATTTCAACGCATGCCCGAATCGTTTTCGGCGGCTGTTATGCAGCGTTAAGAAATTCGCCGTTGTTGAGGACGCGAAACGATTCCGGCGGCGCGCAAGCGGCAAACGCTCTCTTCGGGGCGTCGATGCCATCATCCGCCAATTGAAAAGTCCCATGGTGAATCGCGACGCTGGTCTTTGCGCCCAAAATTTCATGCGCGCGAACAGCCTGCTCAGGCGCCATATGCACCAGAGACATGAACCAGCGCGGTTCGTACGCGCCAATAGGCAACAGCGCCAAGCGCGGCGTTCCGATTTTGTTCCTGATCTCCGCGAAATGCTCGCCAAACGCGGTATCTCCCGCAAAATATGCCATGCCCGCTTCGGATTTGGTTACGTATCCACACCATAAGCTCATGTTTCGGTCGAAAATGCCCCGCGCGGAAAAGTGCATAGCTGGAACGCAGTGAATCGTCACGTTTGCAAATGAAAATGTTTCGCCCCAATCGAGTTCGTGAACCGGGCCGATATTTTCCGCACGAAGCAGCTGCGCCGCGCGCGCCGGAACAATGAAAGTCGTATCTCCGCGCGCCGCCAGCCGCCGCAGCGTTGGCAGATCCATGTGATCGTAATGATTGTGGCTGATGAGCGCCACGTCTATGGGCGGCAGATCTTCCCAGCGCACTCCCGGATTTCTGCGCCGCCGAGGCCCTATCCACGAAAGAGGGCCGGCCCGATCCGACCAGATCGGATCCGTCAAAATGTTGCAACCTGCTTGCTGCAGCAGCACGGTCGAATGGTTCACCAGAGTGAGGCGCATCGTGTCGCCGTCCACGCGACGAGGCGGCACCGATGGCTCGACGTCCGCAATGAAAATCGGTGACCGCTCGGGCCGGCTGCTCAGCTTCCATCGAAGAACGTCGGGCAGCCCGCGCGCCTGATCGGCGTTCGGATTGTAGAAGCGCCTCCCGTCAAAGTGCTTTGCAAACCTCGCGTCGTTCATGGATTCGAGCATCACTCATCATAAGTGTACTTCGTACTCGAAACAGTTATCGCTTTGCCTATTTGCCTTATCTTGCCGCTGAAACCGTAACCAGTGACAGAAGGCGTCAAAGCTCAAATGTCTAAGGGTGACGAGCAAAATTAGAGATGGAAGGAATGGCCCAGGCGCGCCAGATGGTGGGGTCCCTCAGCATCTCCATGTACACGCCGCCGAGCACGGGGCGGGCCTGAAAGCCGGCGGGCGTTGCGTCGACAGTCCAATACCAATCGCTTAACGGAACACGGATGGGGGTGCGTTGCGCAAAATTGTAGACTCCCGAGAACAAGCGGATGAATGCGGGCTTCGAGGTGGCTAGGGCGGCGGACCAGGATTCCCAGTCGAGCTTGGTGAAGGCCGCGCGGCCATCCAGCGGAAAGCCAAATTCGGTGGCGCGGCTATGATAATAATTCGTCTCGTGCTGCGCGAGGCTGGCGGGGAAAAGATGCATTCCGAGGACGCGGTCCCAAACAAGATTATATTTCTGGCTCCAAGTGCCGGGACGGTCGAAGGCGAGGCGCGTGTGGCCGTGGTCGTCGGCCATTTGCATCCATCTGGAGGCATACTGCTCAGCAATTTTGTGAAAGTTCGCGGCCACGGATTTTTTGCCCAGCATTTCCGCGAGCATGGAGTAGCCGCCGAGCGCTTCGATGGCTTTGAGCGAAAGATTGGCGTTGTGGCTGAGCAGGCCGGTGAAATCGTCGGTGCAAAGCTGATCGCCGGGATCGAGTCCATTTAATTTCAGGTAAGCAGCCCATTTCGTGAGCAGCGGCCAGTAATGCGCTGCGAAATCGGCGCTGCCTTCGGCCTTGGCGATTGCGGCGATCATCAGGAGCATGTTGCCGGTTTCTTCGACGGGCATACTTTCCATTTGAGCGGGATTGCGGCCATTGTCCAGCGGATAAGCGCCGAGGTCGTGTGGCGCGTAGGGATATGGCCACTGCGCGGAGTTGGCGTAATCGAGAAGCGGAATTAGGGAATCTTCGAGAAGATGTGGATTGACCAATAGAAGGAGCGGCGACTCGGGATAAATCACGTCGGCAGTTTGCGCGCAACCGCAGCTGGAAATTTCTTTCAAGAATACCAGAGGCTCACCGTCTGCGGCGAACGCGATAGTGTTGGCTGCGAAAACTTGACGATAAGCGAGGGCCGAAACGTCGGCATAATGCTGGCCGCCGACGCGCACGAGATCGGACATTAGCTTTTCGTCGAATTGCCGGCTGCGCGTGTTCAGCGAAACGTAATCACGCTCAGCACTTTGCAGCAGATCGCTGATGGTCGCGCCGTTGTGCTGCCAAAAAGGACGAAGCCGCTTGCCAAAATATTCGATCGGATAGATCTCGTCGTAAGCGAGGAGCAAATGCCGCGAGACAGTCTTCGCTCCCACAGCGCCGAGGTGAAACGCGAACGCCATCACCGGCCAATGATCATTTGCAGCGCGTGGCATTTGCGAATCGGTGGGCGAGCTCAACTGGCCGCGCGAAATGAATTCTTGGATGGCGCCTCGTTGCGGCAGGACCGTATTTTGCGGCAACTCGTCGATCGGGGCGGCGGCGTAAAGATAGCCCCAGTCAATGCGCACAAAATCTCCGGCGCGCCCAAGAATAGGCTGAGCGGACGTTCCCATACGCAGCACGCGAAGGCCTGGGATTTTTTCGGTTTGCCAGGTGACCGCTTCATCGGGCGTGTTGACCACGAGTTCGGCAGTGCTGTCGAAATAAAGTTCGACCTGATGCGGTTTTCCATCAAGAGAGTGAACTTCCCAAGTGAGATAAGTGACCGGGCGGCTGAGCAGATCGATTTGCTGCGGAAGGTCCGGCGTAAGAAAAGTGAGGCGGACGAGAATGTTTCCCGCGTCGAAATCGTAAATGGTGCGCGTGGGGAAAACGTGAAGGCTCAACTGGCGCGCGGGAGTTACGTCTCGCGGCTCGTCGCTCATGATGCGGTAGCTATGGCCATCGACGCGAATGAGGCTTTGCATGGACATGCGCGAGCCGGTCCAGTGGCGCGTCGAGTCATAGGTTAGGTCATCGGCGAACGACCAGATGCTGAAGTACGGATCAACCGTGACCAGAGGAACTGCGGGCGGGCGAAAGGCGACGCTGGGCGCTTGGGCTAGCGCAGGAATCGCAAGCATGAGAAGCGCTAAGGCAAGCAATGTGCGTTTCATCGCGGCTTCCTCTCCGAAATCAGTGCACGGATATAGTTGAATGCAAGCGAATGTCCTGCGAAGAAGCGCCTACCAAAATCTGATATTGGCCGGCATCCACTTTCCAGCCGTGAGTGGAAATATCGTAATAGGCGAAGGCGGAGCGAGGCAGTTCGAGCTGCACACGCTGCGTCTGGCCGGGCTGGAGCGAGACACGGACGAATTGCTTCAGCTCTTTCGAGGGCCGCGGCACGGGCGGATGATTTTCCGCAACGTAAATTTCGGCGACTTCTGCGCCGGCGCGTGGGCCGCTATTTTTCACGTTGAAGGCGATGCGCTCGTTCGCTCCGTCCGGCGTCACCGTGAGGCCGTGGTAAGCAAAAGTTGTGTAAGACAATCCGAAGCCGAAAGGAAAGAGCGGCTTGACGTTGGCGTGATCGAAATAGCGATACCCGACAAAAATTCCTTCTCGGTAGAAGACTTTTCCGTCTTCGCCGGGATAATTGTGGTCGGCTTCGGCGTCGCCCCAGTGGCGTTCGAAAGTGGCCGGTAGTTTGCCAGAGGGATCGACAGTTCCGAACAGAATTTGAGCGATGGCGCGGCCGCCTTCCTGGCCGGGATACCACGCTTCGAGCAAAGCGCCTATTTTATTGATCCAGCCGGTCATGTCGACTGCGCCGCCCGAATTGAGGATCACGATGGTGCGAGGATTAGCGCGCGCGACGGCTTCGATCAATTCGTCCTGACCCGGCGGCAAAGCGAACGTGCGGTCAAAGCCCTCGCTTTCTGTTTTGGGATCGAATCCAACGCAGACGACGGCGACATCGTCGTGCGCGGCGAGTGCCGCTTCGGCATGGAAATCAAATGCGGGCGGCGCACTCTTTTCGCCGGTAGTGAGTTGTGCGTTTTCGGGATGAGAAGCTGCTGCGCTCGAATTAGCGCCGTACTGAAACGGAATGTAATCCACGCGCATATTCGGCCCAGCAAAATCGACCAATCCTTCGAGAACGCTGGTAGCGCGAAAAGGAACGACGCGGGAACTGCCGCCTCCGCCCGTCATAGCGGGATTGGCGTTTGGGCCGAAGACCGCGATGGAGCGAATGCGGGCGCTATCGAGCGGCAGCAGATGGTCGCGATTCTGCAAAAGCACGATTCCTTCGCGCGCGCCGGCGAGCGCAACTTTGCTGGAAGCACCGGAGTATCGCGGCAAGCTAGGAATTTCCTGCGGGCGGAAAAAAAATCCCATGGATATGGCGGCGCGAAGAATGCGGCGCACTTTGTCGTTGATGAGCGCCATGGGAATTTGGCCACCCTGAATCGCGGGCAAGAGCGTGGCCTGATTCATGAAATCGGGATGCGGCATCTCGAGATCCAGGCCGCCGAGAGCAGCTTCGACGCCATCGTGAACCGCGCCCCAGTCGGACATCATCAAACCGCGAAAAGCCCAGCGCTCTTTCAGAATATCGATGAGCAGAGATTTATTTTGGGACGCGAACTCGCCATTGACGCGATTGTAGGCGGCCATCACCGCCCAGGCATGGCCCTGTTGAACGGCAGCCTTGAATGCGGGCAAATAAATTTCATGCAACGCGCGCTCGCCGATTTCGGCGCTGATGGAATGGCGCTGATATTCCTGATTATTCGCGACGAAGTGCTTCACCGTGGCGATTACGCCTTGCGATTGCACCCCGCGAATGAATTCCACCGCCGTTTGGCCGGCGAGATAGGGATCCTCGCCATAGAATTCGAAATTGCGACCGCCAATCGCGACGCGCTGAATGTTGATGCCCGGGGCAAGCAAGAAGTGCACACCACGCGCGCGTGCTTCGAGGCCCATGGCTTCGCCCATGCCGCGCGCCATCTGCCTGTCCCACGTGGCCGCCAATGCGATTCCGGCGGGAAAGGCTGTGGATGGTTCATCGTTGCGCAAGCCCATTGGGCCATCGGACATTTTCAGGGAAGGAATGCCGAGCCGAGGGATCGCGTGGGTATGAAATCCATCGGGCGTGCCGCCGAGCAATTCAATCTTCTCTTCAAGCGTCATTTGACTGACGAGCGCGTTGACGCGGGCTTCCACGTCGGCTGGGGAGAGTGAGCCGGCTGCGGAAAAATTATTTGCTTGCTGGGCGCGAATGTTTTCGCGCGGGCTCACAGCGATGCCGACAAGAATTCCGGCGAGGCTGATTATGATTAGGGGCGCAGACAATCTCTTGAGTTTAGGAATGCGATCCATGCATCAATCCCTACCGCAAGAGGCTAAGTCCAGCGAGAATTCGAGTCAATGAATGAAAAGCGAGCATGGAAAAGGGGTAGAAATCATCCAGGTAACGCACGGCTGCGCTCGGCCTGGACATATTTCGCAGCTGACCACACCGAATCCGCGCAAAGATTTCAGTGGCTCTACTCTCCCGGGTGGTAAGTGCGTTCGGTGTGGCCTTTGAGGTCCGCGCGATAGAAATAGACGGTGCGCAGGTCGCCCGTCGCGTAGCGCTCGGCTTCGTCAATGAAATGAGGCGATGATGGGTCGCCGCTTTCGCCGCCGGCGGTGACGGCTCTGGCGCGAATGGTTTTGCCAAAGTCCACCACCGCGACGAAGCTGTTGCCGCTGGTTCCGTACCATTTTTTCGTATTTGGATAGGGGCGCGCGCCGAAGGATGCGAGCGAACCCCACAGCGCGGAAGTGAATTCGACGGGAATGCTCGGCTTCGAATCGTCGAAGTGCGGAACGATGTCGTCATCGAGACGCTGGAAGCGATTGATTTGCCCCCAGGGAGTTTTCCACGCGCCAAAATCCGCGGTGAGGCGATCCGAGGCGGTTGCCAGGGATTGCAGCAACTGTCCCGGCGGAACTTCGGCAGCGACGTAATCGTAGATGGAGATGCCGGCGGCGCGCGCGTCGCGAAAATAGCGATGCATGAGATCCGTGCCCCAGCAAACTGCGAGCGAAGTGGGAACGGAATCCACGCCCCAGCGGTAATTCCACGAGCGCAGAACGGCGATTTGATCGGCGAGCTTTGCTTTCAGCGGGTCGGACGCAGGAAGCTGATCGAAGGCATTCATGAGGACGGGCAGCGTTTTTGCAAACCAAGGAAGATAGCTGTCGAAGGCCACCGACGAAAGCAGTGTGTCGAGGGTGAGGTCTTTGTTCTTTTCGAGGACGAGGACGGCGTGAATCCCGCGGGCGGATTCGCCGCCGGTCTCGACATAGGGGGGATAATCGGATTTTTTCAAGCTGCCCGGGCCGGCGGCGTTCCAGGGTGCGTCGTTGGAATTATAAATCCAACCGCTCTTGGGATTCAGCAGGTGCGGCGTTTCGTCGAGGCTCAAAAGGCCGTGCCAGTCGGTCGCGGGATCGCTGCCGTCTACAGGCTTATTCCAATCGAAGCGTGTGTCGCGGCGAGGAATGAAATCGCCATGGAAATAGGCAATATCGCCCTCATTGTCCGCAAAAATCGTGTTGTTCGAGGAATTGGTATGCAGCTGCATCGTTTTGCGGAATGAAGCGTAGTCCGTAGCCTTGGTGCGCGTGAAGTCCTGGATGAGCGCCTTTATGGGCTCCTGCATCAAGCGAATGGTGAGCCATTTGCCGTCCTGCTCGGCGATTACGGGCCCGTGTTGCGTGTAGTACGCGGTGAATGTTTTTTCGGCCATACCATTGTCGGTAATGTAGGGCACGGTGATTTTGCGCACGGTGACAGCAATTTCTTTCGCGCCGTACTTGTAATAGTAGCGGCCTCCCTTTTTTTCGATCGTCTCAAAATATTCGCTGATGGCGTTCACGCCGCTCGAAGTGTGCATCCAGCCAATATGCGGATTGAAGCCCTGATAGATAAAAAACTGTCCCCAGGTCACAGCGCCGTAGGCATCGAGGCCCTGGTCGCTGGTCATTTGCAGCTCGGAACGAAAATAAAATGAGGTGTGCGGATTGATGAGCAGCAGCGCGTGATGATCCGCAGAGTCCGAGGGCGCGATGGCGATACCGTTTGAGCCGGAGGGTTCGGCGGTGATCGACTCATCATCGTCATCTGCTGATTCAGCGGCCCGCAGAGATTCGTGACCATAAAAGGCCGCGAGCTGATTGAGCTCGACGCGCTCGATGTCGCCGCCGATGCTGCCTTCGGTGAAGCTAAGGGCCATCCACGGCTCGAATTTGGTGATGACGCGCGGCTTTACCTCGGGATGTTTGTAGAGGTAGTAGTTCAAGCCGTCGGCGAAGGCGTTCATCAGAGTTTTCAGCCATGCGGGGCTTTCGGCGTACTGCTTCTTCAACACGACCGGATCCATGAACAGCTTCATGCGCAAGTCGCGATAAATTTGGGACTGGCCTTCGGCCTCGGCGAGGCGGCCCATCGCGTTGATGTAATTCGTCTCCACGCGATTGAAATCATCTTCGGCCTGGGCGTATTCCATGCCAAAGACGGCGTCGGCATCGGTTTTGCCGTAGACGTGCGCGATGCCCCAATTGTCGCGGATGATGGTGACGTTGTGGGCTTCGCGCTGCCAGCGCGCGAGGTTCGGATTCTGCGCTGCGCGAACAGTTAACGGAAAACATGCGGCAACAAGGATGAGGACGAGCTTCTTCATAAGGGCCACCTTAGCGGCGCACCTGCCGATGCTGCAGGGCCCGGAGATAACGCGCGAATTAAACTTCCCAACTGCAAATCAAAGTTGCGAACCGAAACGTTACGCTCTGCAGAATGTATTTTCAAGGGAAGGTTGCACAGGAAGCGCGCGCAGGTGCTGGTGTTTCTATACGGGAAGCACAAAAAAGTGGTAGGCCCGTGCGGGCTCGAACCGCAGACCTCTACCGTGTCAAGCTAACGTCAAAATCTATATAACCCGTTGATGGCGCGCACCTTACAGCGGGAGAACGAGTAGCTTCAATAGGGCGTTATCGGGCGTCAAATGGGCGTCAAGATTTCTTCGCATTCCTCGCGCACCACTTCGCACTGATCCCAATGTCGGAATTAAAAAGAGGCGAGCTAAAACCATGAGCAAAAACAAAACCGCCGCGCTCCGCGCCAAGCTGCCCGGCCCACCGAGGCGTACGGATGCGCCCGGTCCCGGGGCCGCCACCCAGTTCCCCACGCAGTCCGCATAACAGTAATGCGCCGACATCTATTGCGGGAGATGAGACGGGTGGAATCCTTTCGCTGCCCAGCTTCCAGTTGTCCCTGCTGCGTTACTTTGCAGCAATCCGAGCAGCAGTGAAAACTTATTTAGTAAATTCAGCAGAGGAGAAATAGCAATGAGCTACAAACTCGCGGAAAATCCCAAAGGGCGATCTTTGGCATGCAAGCGGCGTCAACTCGGGCTGACACAGCACGACCTCGCACGAGCAGTGGGAATTTCGGTCAACCGGCTTGTTTTCGCCGAAACCGGACGAGTCACTCTGGAGCCGGAAACAATGCACAAAATCCGCCACGCCCTCCGCAAGCACGCCCGTCGCATGTTGCGAAAATTGGAAGAATTAGAAGCGTGAAAAGACCCATCTCCGACCGGGAATGATCTATTCCGCAATGCGATTGCCACGCTTCCAAGTACAGCTTTGACGCAGGCGGCGCAAGACGGAAGCAGGAAGAAAATTAAAAATGCTTTCAGGAAATATCTATGTGACAACTGGTTTTATCTAAAACAAGCGATACAGGAAGGCGTGCGCGCGTATACGCATCCAGACCAAGTTCCCTTTTTGATTACCGCGAAATTCAAGGAAAACATAGCGAAGCCAAGAACCGGCGTAGATGAATTGCTCGCTGCGCATGGTGCGCTCAAAATTTGACAAAAACGCATTCTCGATCTGGGGTGCGGCGAGGGACGGCTTTTGCGCGAACTCCTGAGGGACAAGGCATTTGCGGAGATCGTCGGCCTTGATGTGTCGCACCGTGCCTTGGAAATTGCATCCCGGAAGTTGCGGCTTGAAGATTTGCCCAGAATGCAGAAGGAGCGTATCCGGCTAATTCATGGGTCGCTGACTTACCGGGACAAGCGGCTGGCAGGCTACGACGCCGCGCCGGTCGCCGCAATTTGGCTGGCATGGATGCGCCGCCGGAAGAAGGTCGATATGGGAAGTCTGTCAACCGCACTCATAGGATTGTCAGTCGCGTCCTGTCTGCCAGATAAAAGGATTGAGTTTACGATAAGTTACCGCCCAATTCCACACCGCGCGCGGTTCCACACAGAAATTAGGCTCCACCGTGGATTTCTCGGATTCAGAAGGGCGTGGGCGGCGTAACGCCTGTGTGTCTCGACTGCAAATTGCCATCGGGTGCGAAGTGATGTTCAGTTTTGCGGACAACTATATGACTTATGGTATGGTCGCGATACGGGAGCCCGTTCTCCTGGAACAGTTAAGTTCCGTGTTTTTGGTGATATAGAATCGAGTTTCTGCCTATCGGGCATTTGGACCACAGAGTGCCTACAGTTTGCCGATTGCCTGGGGGCTGTGTCCGAGGCGACCGCGTTTACACGAGCAATATGAAAATACGAACGCTGTTGGCGCCGATATTCGTAGATTTTTATTGACAAACGCTGTGTCTCGGAATATTAGATGTCCCCATTAGTGGGGTGCGATGGCGTTCTGGGGTGAACGCCGAACCGCAAAATGAGAATCAGGAGGCTTTCCAAAATGCTTGTCTCCTCCAAGAATTCCATTCGTGTGTCCGCAGTTTTTTTCGTAGCGTTGCTGGCTGTGCTCTTCGGCCTGTTTACAATTGCGCCCCAAGCGGCGCTTGCGCAAAGCGCTAACAGCGGCACTGTGTCTGGCACGGTCGTCGATCCGTCGAACGCTATCGTGCCTGGCGCTAGCATCACCCTCGTGAACACGGCCACTCTGGCTACTCGCACGACATTGTCAAATAAAGAGGGGCAGTACGTTTTCGCCTTTGTCGACCCCGGCACTTACAAAGTGTCAGTTTCGAAGGCTGGCTTCAAAACCACCGTGGTCTCCAATCAGGTTGTGCAGCTCGGACTTCAAACCACCATTAACATCACTCTGCAAGTCGGAGAGGCCACCACTACCGTCGAAGTCACATCGATCCCTGGCGCGAATCTGCAGACATTAACTCCCACCGTGGGCACTACCCTATCCTCGGCGATCATATTGAATCTGCCCAATCAGAACCGCGACGCCTCGACGCTTGCGACCCTCGAGCCTGGACAGAACATAAACGGCGCCACAGGGGGCATGGAAACTGACCAAAACTCCTTTCAGCTCGACGGCGGCTTCGCTACCGACGACATGAGCGGCGACAATAATACCTACATCAGCAGCTTCAGCTCTGACACTTCCGGCGTAGGTGCCACCCACAGCCCCGGTATCAATGCTGCTCCTTCAGCGGTGGTGCCTGTTCCAGTCGCCAGTATTCAGGAGTTCAAGGTTTCCACCGCGAATCAGACTGCTGATTTTAATGGCGGCGCGGGAAGCCAGGTTGAGCTCGTCACCAAGCCAGGCACCGATACTTTCCATGGCAGCGCCTACGACTATTATCTCGACAGCACTTTCGGGGGTGCCAATTCATGGGACAACAATGCGCGCGGAAAAAAGCCCAATGGCGAGCCCGTGTCCCCGTTGCTCAGTTCGCACTTCAGCCGCTTCGGAGCGGCTGCGGGAGGCAAGATTCCGCATGCAAACTTCCTGGGTGGCGGCTGGTATATTTTCGGCAATTACGAAGGCTTCCGTTTCCCGCAAGCATCAACCTTCGAACGCTCTTTTCCTTTGCCATCGCTTGAGGCTGGCCTCATCCACCTTGCTGGTCAGACCATCAATCTAAACCCATTCCCTGTCGTTGATCCCGGCTGCGGCTCAACAGTCACCTCGGGCTGCAACATAACCACGGCGGGACAAACCATCCAGCCGACAGCTTGCGGTGCCGGGAACTGCGATCCTCGCAACCTCGGCACCACAACAAACGGTGTCGCCGGGGGTCCGGTCAATCCCGTGATTGCCCTTTGGCAAACTTACTTGCCGGCGCCGAACGATTGCAGTCAAGGCGACGGCGGTTTGAACTTCTGCGGTTATGTCGGTTCGATCGCCACCCCGCAAAAGAGTAATTTCTTCGTCACCCGTATTGACCACGAATTCGCCAAGAACTGGCACTTCACTGCTACTTATCACTATTATGACCTCTCCAACACCGTTGCTGATCAGTGGGATATCGGCGGTTTCTTCCCCGGAGATAAGCCTGGCCAATATGCTGCCATCCGCCAGAAGCCACAGGTCCCCTGGATTTATACTGCCGGCCTCACCACAACCATTACATCGAACTTGACCAACGCGTTTCATTTTAGCTACACGCGCAACTGGTGGGCCTACGGCGATCCTAGCGGCGTTCCCAATACGGCCGGCTTTCCGGCCAACTTGGAGGTCGGCGGCGAGAATAGCGGAGCCGCTACCGCTACTGCACCTTTGTTCGGCCCCTACAATACAAACAATCAATCCACGCGTACCCGCTACTGGAACGGGCATGACTGGATGTATCGCGATGATCTAACGTGGGTGAAGGGCAACCACCTCTTCCAATTTGGCGGTATGTACCTGCGCGCCAACGATACACACAACCGCAACGACAACGGACAGAGCATCAACACATTCGAGCAGTACTTGATCGGCGAGGGCATCACTACCGATCTTTCCGGTTTCATGAACTTCGGCGCCTACACACCAAGCGGAATCACCGGAAACAATGCTCTCGAATACGACGACCTTTATTCCATGGTTCTTGGCATCGTGAACCAATCTCAGAGCCTCTATACTCGGGGCCTCGGCTCGACCCTGTCCGGACTTCCTCTTTTGCCGAGGACACCCGGCAACTGCGCCATCAAAGGCATCGCCGCCACTGCGGATTGCACCAACTCTCCGCCATTGACCAACACCAGCATCATTCCTACATACAATGCTTATTTCACCGACTCTTGGCACCTCAGGCCCACCTTCTCATTGAACTACGGTATCGGTTACACCGTCGAAATGCCGCCTTATGAAACTCGCGGTGGCGAGCAAAGCGTCATGGTTGACCAGAATAACCATATCCTCTACGTCCAGCAGTACCTCAAGAACGTCGAACAGGCGGCCCTCCAGGGCAATGCTTACGCCCCGCTAATTGGTTTTGCCGCCGTCCGTAACGTTCAGGATCACTCGCATTATCCCTATGATCCGTACTTCCTCGGATTCAGCCCGCGCATTGGATTCGCTTGGAATTTCAGGCCAGACACTGTCGTCCGCGCAGGCTACTCGCGTATCTTTGGACGCATCAATGGCGTCGACCCAGTCCTAGTTCCCATGCTGACACCCGCATTGATGCAGCCGGCCACCTGCACTGGCCCAACCAATGTCGGTACTTGTGGTAGTGCCGCTGCGCTGACGACCCCCCTCGACGCCTTCCGCGTCGGCGTGGATGGTGTAAACGCGCCACTGCCTCAGCCGAGCGCCTTTCTTCCTCAGCCTTGGTATCCCGGATCCAACGATGTGTCAGTGGGATCGTCCGAGACCTTTGACCCGAACTTTCACCCGAACCGTTCCGATGAGTTCACCCTAAGCATCCAGCATCAATTCACGCCAAAAATCCTTGCTGAGGCAGGGTACATCGGTCGCAACATTGCCAACGAAATGGTGTATTACAGCCTTACTAATGTCCCCTATATGATGACCGAGGGCGGCCAAACCTTCGCCAATGCTTGGGCGGAGATAATGACGGCTACCAACTATGGCACTCAGAATTTGGTTCCCTGCGGTGGTGGAGTGACCACTGGCTGTTTCAATACCCAGCCTTTCTTTGAGGCGGCGCTGGGCGGGCCATCGTCCGCGTACTGTAGCACTTTTGCGAGTTGCACGGCCGCGTTTGTTTCCAATAGCGACGCCCAGATGAAAACATCTAATCCATTCGTCGCTTGGCAGAAAGTTTCTAACAAGGGCGCTTTTATTTTCGGCCGGAGCTTCACCAGCGATCCTATCGGGGCGACGGCCACAGGCTGCACGACTCCCACACCGGGGCTCGGCTGCAATGGCCAGTCGCCATCCATCATCACTCAGGCCAGCGATGGCTTTGGCAATTACAACGCCGGCTACTTGCAGTTGACATTTTCCGACTACCACGGCCTGACGATGAAGACCAACTTCTCCTACAGTAACGCTCTAGGGGTCGGCAACGTGGTCCAGGCTTCCAGCTCCGTTTCCACGGTTGATCCCTACAATCTTCAGAACGCTTACGGACCGCAGTCCTATAACGAAAAGTTCGTATTTAACCTCTTCATGAGCTATGCGCCGCCCTTCTATCGGTCTCAGAACGGACCAATCGGCCATTTGCTCGGCGGCTGGACCTTCGCTCCGCTTTTCGTCTGGGGCAGCGGCTTCCCAGTCTCACTGCTCGACCGCACGCGCTGCGGGACTTTTGGTGAGTGCAACCGCGCTCAGGGTATCGGCTCACAGGAGAACGCGATCATTACTCAGGACATTCACTACAGCGCCCAACGTAACGTAAACACTGCGACCACCGGTTGCGGAACGGCTGGGCGCGGTCAAAATGTCTTCAGCAATCCAAACCTGAGTTGTCCAACGGGTGGGGGCATATTTGGCGATCCCGTTCGTGATCCTATACTTGGTCTCGATGGCCAGATCGGCGGCGGAGGCCCACTGTACGGCCTGCCCTTCTGGAACATGGACCTCGGCATCACGAAGGACATCAAGATTAAGGAGCGCCTCAGCAGCTCTCTCTACTTTGACTTCACGAACGTGCTGAATCACATGCAGCCGGCTGACCCCAGCTTCAATCTTGCAAATCTGCGCACTTGGGGCACGCTCGGCGGCGGCGGCAACGTTCAGTCCAACCAGCCTCGTCGGTTGCAGCTCGGCATCAGCATCGACTGGTAATTTTTCTAGATAGGAGTTTTGCGAAGGAGGCCGGTGGCTTTTGCCATCGGCCTTTTTTGTTTCTGGCACGTTCGATGCGCGATGAATTGTCGACAAATTTCCGCATCCTCCCGCACGCTCGTGAATGCGCAAATGCGCAGAAGCAGTCTCATTTTAACGAATACACCCCAAGGCGTCTCTCTTCGCCGATAAACTAACGCAAATTGGCCCATTTCAGCAGGATTATCGTAAGCGTCTGGTTCAGGCCGTCTAGACGGCGCCTTCCGCTTCGAGAGTCGCTTTGGTAGGAGAAGGCTGACGATTCTCTTAGCGTTCCAGATGCTACCATCGTGAGGCGCCAGAGTGCGTGGGGTCTGCAATGGAATACGACAAAGACAAAATGGAGATGGTGTTGGCGCTGCTCAACCTGACTATGTTGGCAATCCTTCCCCAATCGCGAACCCGGTTCTAGGCGCAGGACCGATTTGGTGCGACAGCGTTTTCTTCGGGAATATAGTTTCGTCTCCGTGACCAGTGGCCTCCATGCCACCGATCAATGATCAAAGTCGTGCGACGATAGATTCAGGGTGGCCCGTCATCCGCTCGCTGGTGCCGGGCTGCTTTGGAGTTGAGCTTCTAACTGCTTGAGATCCCAATAATCGCGCCAAGCAGCGATCTTTCCATTGCGCAATTCAAATATTCCCATACAGGGCACACTGATCTGCTTGTTCCCGACCCTGAAATGATCTACACGCTCAGTCATCACCACATCATCGTCGGCTACAATGTGATGTATTTCCCATGGTAGGGCAGCCATTTGGGCTGCACCACGCCGCAAGGTCTCTCGAATCGCGGCACGACCTTCAACAGGCTGCCAGGGTGAATTCCACCAAATCGCATCGTCCGTAAAATAGCTAGCAAACTCGTCAGGGTCGGCCCGCACGCAAGCCTCGATAAACTGACGAATGAATACGATTTTCTCAGCGTTTTCCAACGGGTGGCCTCCAAAATCTCTCTTCGGATATTACACGACGTTTTGGGCGTATCGTCGGCACTCTTACCTTACCGGATTATGGTAGGGTGGTCCGTCACCGGTCAACCAACGCAGTCGATTACTATCAATTTTACGAATTAGCACTCTTTTGCGATAATTTTTAGACTGATTTCTGATGCGGCCCGACAAACCCACAACCTTTGTACCTGAAACCGGGTCTGAGCTAACAGCTCCAGTGCCAGCGCCAAAAGGGGCAAAATTGGCCGTACCGGGCTTCTACTTTGTGTCCGCCTTTATTTTCCTCTCCGCTGCGGCCATGACCGCCTGGTTTAATCGCACGATGTCGATGACAATGCCCATGCCCGGCGGATGGCGCATGAGCATGATGTGGATGGAGGTTGCTTCGGGGTCG
>DATGHO010000019.1:0-39253 GCA_035307965.1 Candidatus Acidiferrales bacterium
GGAGATGGTGATGCCGGGAGACAATGTGTCGGTGGAAGTGAAGCTGATCACGCCGGTAGCGCTGGAAAAGGGCTTGCGCTTCGCCATTCGCGAAGGCGGGCACACCGTAGGCGCCGGCGCCGTCACTGAGATTGTCGAGTAGGAGACTATGCGCGAGATCATCACATTGCAGTGCGGCGAATGTAAGAACCGGAATTACACGACCATGAAGAACCGGAAGAAGCATCCCGACCGGCTGGAGACTTCGAAATTTTGCAGTACGTGCCGGAAGCACACGCCACACAAAGAAGTGAAGTGAACGGCACGGTTCTTGTGAATCGCGACAAAAAGCGTTGCGATTCAGGGGAGTAGGTTCAACGGTAGACCGCCGGTCTCCAAAACCGGATGTGGGGGTTCGAATCCCTCCTCCCCTGCCAGTTTTGGAGAGCGGAACGGAACGGGAATAAGGAAGACGGATGAGTGAGGCGGTAAAGTTGAAAGAGGAGCGCGAAAGCGGCGGTTCATCGATTTCCATACCCGGGCCGCTGCAGAAGGCCGGCGAGTATCCGCGGCGCTGGAAACAATTCGTGCATGATGTGCGCTCGGAGATGGCCAAGGTCGTGTGGCCGTCGCGGCAAGAAGTGATTTCAACAACCGTAGTGGTGACGATCACGGTGGCGTTTTTCGGACTGTTTTTTCTGGGGACGGATTCACTATTTGGCGCGTTGTTTAAAGTGGTGCTGAACTATTTTAAGTAAAGCGTTTAAGTGCGACGCATTTTTTAAGCAGGGCGTTCAGGTAAAAGGGGCGAGCGATAGAAAATTTGACTCACGCGGAACAAAAAGAAGGAAGCGTCATGGCTAAGCAGTGGTACATCGTGCACACGTACTCAGGCTTCGAGAGAAAAGTCAAAGAGAGCCTGGAAGGGCGCGTGGCCGCGTTTGGATTGCAGGACAAAATCGGACGAATGATCATTCCGACCGAGTCGGTGGTCGAGGTGCGCGGCGGCAAGAAAGTGGTGTCGTCACGAATGTGCTATCCGGGCTACCTGCTGGTCGAAATGGACATGGACGATTATACGTGGCATGTGGTGCGCTCCACGCCGCGCGTGACGGGATTTGTGGGTTCCGGACAGATCCCGACACCGCTCAGCGATGAGGAAGTCGAAAACATTTTGAATCGCGCGACCACTACGGCGGAAAAGCCACGTCCGAAGCTGACATTCGACAGAAACGAAAATGTGCGCATCGTGGATGGGCCGTTCGCGAATTTCACGGGAGTGGTCGAGGAAGTGAATTCCGACCGCAGCACGCTGAAAGTGAGCGTGACGATTTTTGGACGGTCGACCCCTGTGGAACTGGATTTCGCGCAAGTGGAGAAAGTGGCGTAGCAGCGCGGCGCGAGTTTGAAGCGACACAAATTCTTGAGCGAGTTTAGGGAGCTGGAATGGCAAAGAAAGTTCAAGCAATGGTGAAATTACAACTGCCTGCGGCGAAGGCCACGCCTGCGCCTCCGGTAGGCACGGCGCTGGGCCCGCAGGGCGTGAACATCATGGATTTCTGCAAGCAGTTCAACGCGAAGACGAACAAAGAGCCGGATGGAATGATCATTCCGGTGCTGGTGACGATTTACAGCGACCGCACGTTCACGTTTATTACCAAGACGCCGCCGGCGTCGGAGTTGCTGAAGCGCGCCGCGGGAATCGTGAAGGGCTCGCCGGAGCCGAACCGCAACAAAGTGGCCAAAGTGAGCCGCAAGCAGGTGGAAGAGATTGCGAAGGTCAAGCTGGTGGATTTGAACACCACGAATCTGGAATCAGCAGTTCGGACGGTGATGGGCACGGCGCGAAATATGGGAATTGAAGTGGAAGGCTAGCCGGATCAGTTCCAAAAAAGAGGGAGAGGCATGAGCAAGGTTGGCGGAAAGAACATCGAGAAGGCGCGGAAGCTGGTGGAAGCGCGCGCGTACAAGCTGGGCGAAGCCGCGGAACTGCTGAAGAAGGCGCACTTCGTGAAGTTCGATGAAACGGTCGAGCTGTCTATCAATCTGGGTGTCGACCCGAAGCAGTCCGACCAGATGGTGCGCGGCACAGTGGTGCTTCCAAACGGGCTGGGAAAATCGAAGCGCGTGCTGGTGATTGCCGGCGGGGAAAAAGTGCGCGAGGCGCAGGAGGCCGGCGCGGATTTCGTGGGCGGCGAAGACATGGTGACGAAAGTCGCGGGCGGCTGGACGGATTATGACGCGGTGATCGCCACGCCGGACATGATGAAGTCCGCTGGCCGGCTCGGCAAAGTGCTGGGCCCGCGCGGAATGATGCCGAATCCTAAGACCGGCACAGTGACATTTGAAGTGGCGCGCGCCGTGAAAGAAATCAAAGCGGGCAAAGTGGAATTCCGGCTGGACAAGACGGGAATTATTCATTCACCGATTGGGAAGATCAGTTTCGGCGCGGAGCAGCTTGCGGAAAACGCGCTGGCGCTGCTCGGCGCGGTGTCAAAAGCGAAGCCAGCGACGGCCAAGGGCAAATACATTCGGCGCGTGACGCTGACTTCCACGATGGGCCCGGGAATTTTGATCGACCATTCGGAAGTCGAGACTGCGACGGCGGCCGCATAGCAAAGGGTTTTGCGAGGGAGTTCAAGCATGGGCATGAAGAAGCAGGAAAAGAGAGATCACGCGGATGCGCTGCGCACGAAGCTGGCTAGCGTCTCAAGCGTGATTCTATCAACGTTCCAGGGAATTACTGTGGAGCAGGATACGGCGCTGCGTCGCGCGGTGGAGAAGGCTGGCGGGCATTATCAAGTAGTGAAAAACACGCTGGCGGAGCGCGCAGGCACAGGAACGCCTGTCGAACCGCTGCTGAAAGACTTGAAGCAAACGAATTCGATTGCGTACACCATGACGGATCCGGTGGCGCTGGCGAAAGTGCTGACAAAGGTGGCGAAGGATGTGCCGGCGTTCAAGTTCCGCGCAGGTTGGGTGGAAGGCCGCGTCGTTTCGATTGCGGAGATTCAAGAGCTGGCCAATCTGCCCAGCAAGGAAGAGTTGATCAGCAAAATCATGTTCCTGTTGAACGCTCCCGTGCAGCGATTGGCTTCGGTGACGGCAGCGGTGTCGCGAAATTTGGCAGTGGTGACGAATGAAGCAGTGAAGGCCAACAAATTCGGCTCCGGCGAAGAGCCAACTCCGGCGGTCAAGTCGGAATAAGAGTTTAGCGAGTTTAACTTAACGGAGGATAGGAAAAGGCGATGGCGAGCAAAGTAGAAGCGATTCTGGATGAAATCAAGGGGCTGACGCTGCTGGAAGCGTCGGACCTGGTTAAGAAAATGGAAGAGGCGTTCGGCGTCTCAGCGGCAGCGGCGGCTCCCATGATGGTTGCGGGCGGCGGAGCGGCAGCGGGCGGCGCGGCGCCGGCGGAAGAGAAAACGGAATTCACCGTGGTTCTCACCGAAGTAGGCGCGAATAAAATCAACGTGATTAAAGCGGTTCGCGAGGTCACCAGCCTGGGCCTGAAGGAAGCGAAGGATTTGGTCGATGGCGCGCCCAAGCCGGTGAAGGAAGGCGTCAACAAGGAAGAAGCAGCCACCATCAAGAAGAAGTTCGAGGACGCGGGAGCCAAGGTCGAGATCAAGTAGTGCCGGGAGCGAAAAATCTCGCGGCGAAAGCGGCAACAGAAGATTCGTCTACGCGCGCGCTCCGTTCAGCTATTACGCGTCAGCGCGCGTCCTGCCCGGAATCATGCTGTGGTGTCGCCACAGAAAATGACTCCGGTTTCAACCCCCGGAAGGGAATGAGGTAAGCCAGCATGCGCAATGGAAATCGAGCCACAAGAGAACGGAAGCGTCTGGACTTTGCGCGGATTCGCGCAGCCGTGCAGATTCCGAACCTAATTGATGTGCAGAAGAAGTCCTACGAGCGCTTTCTGCAAATGGACAAACTGCCCAGCGAACGCGAGGACACCGGCTTGCAGTCGGTATTTGTGTCGGTCTTCCCGATACAAGATTTTCGCGGACTGTCGCAGCTTGACTTCGTGGACTACGCGATTGGCGACTGGGAGTGCAAGTGCGGGCATTTGCGCGGGCTGCATCATTTGCGCGCGACTTGCCGGAACTGCGGCGCTTCGGTGGTGACCAATCCTTACAAGACCGGCGATGTGGTGTGTTCGAAGTGCGGCGCGTTCAACCGCAACACGCCGACCTTTTGCAACAAGTGCGGCGACCCCGTGACGCTGCAACTGAAATACGACGTGAACGAATGCCAGGAGCGCGGCATGACCTATTCCGCGCCGCTGAAAGTAACCATTCGTCTGACAATTTACGACAAGGATCCGGAATCCGGGGCGAAATCCATTCGCGACATCAAGGAGCAGGAAGTTTTCTACGGAGACATTCCGCTGATGACGGAGAACGGCACGTTCATCATCAACGGGACGGAGCGCGTGATTGTCAGCCAGTTGCACCGCTCTCCGGGTGTGTTTTTCGAGACCGCTAACAACCGCAGTTATTTCCTCGGGAAAATCATTCCCTATCGCGGCTCATGGGTCGAGTTTGAGTACGATACGAAGAACATTTTGTACGTGCGCATTGACCGCAAGCGCAAGTTCCTGGGCTCGATTTTCCTGCGCGCGCTGGGAATGAAGTCGAACGAAGAGATTTTGCGCACGTTCTATCAAGTGGAGAGGATTTCGCTGCGCGAGCGCGAGCTGCTGTGGAACGTTTCGGAAGGATTGCTGGACCGCAAGCTGGCGCGTGAAGTCAAGCATCCGCACTCCGGCGACGTCATCGTCGCGGCGCACAAGCGCATCACTGAGCCGCTGTACAAAGAAATGGTGAAAGCGCGAGTGAATCAGGTGGAAGTCACGCCCGCGGATTTGGAAGGCGCAGTGACAGTCGGCGAGCTGGTGAATCGGCAGACCGGCGAAGTTCTTCTCGAAGCCAACAAGCCGCTGAACTCGGAGACCTGGGCGTCGCTGGCCGAGGCAGGCATTACGGAAGTGGACGTGTGCTTCCCGGAGCGCGATGACGTCGGTGTGATTGTCAGCCGCACGCTCGAGAAGGACGCGATTCGCAATTCGCGCGAGGCTCTGATCGAAATTTACCGCAAGCTGCGTCCTGGCGACCCGCCGACGCTGGAAACCGCAACTGCATTATTCAACGGAATGTTTTTTGACCCGCGGAAATACGATTTCAGCCGCGTAGGCCGCCTGAAATTCAACATCAAGCTGGGCCTGGAGACGCCGCTGGACAAGCGCACGCTGGATCCCGCCGATTTTGTGGGAGCGATCAAGTACTTGCTGAAGCTGCGGCGCAATATCGGCTCCGTGGACGATATCGATCACCTCGGCAATCGCCGCGTCCGCGCGGTGGGCGAACTGCTCGAAAACCAGTTCCGCATCGGCCTGGTGCGCATGGAGCGGGCCATCAAGGAAAAAATGTCCGTGTACCAGGAAATGTCCACGGCCATGCCGCATGATCTGGTGAACGCCAAGCCGGTGATGGCCGCGATCCGTGAATTCTTCGGCAGTTCGCAATTGAGCCAGTTCATGGATCAAACCAATCCGCTGAGTGAGATCACCCACAAGCGACGGCTTTCGGCGCTTGGCCCGGGCGGGCTTTCGCGCGAGCGCGCAGGATTCGAAGTGCGCGACGTGCATCCCACGCACTATGGCCGCATTTGTCCGATTGAGACGCCGGAAGGCCCGAACATCGGATTGATCAGCTCGCTTTCGTGCTACGCGCGAATCAACGAATTCGGATTCATCGAGTCGCCGTATCGCAAAGTGAAGAATGGCCGCGTGATTGATTATGTGCAGATTGTGAATTCTGGCGGAAGCGAATTCAAGGCGGGTGAAATTGTCGAGAAGGACAAAGTGGATTCCGCGAACGAGGAACTAGGGCGCAACAAAATCACCGCGGATCCATATTGCTTCTATCAGTCGGCGTGGGAAGAGGACCGCTACGTGGTGGCGCAGGCCAACGCATCGCTGGACGAGCGCGGGCGCATCACCACGGAACTGGTGAATTGCCGGCAGGCCGGCAACTTCGTGCTGAAGTCGCGTGAAGAAGTGGATTACATCGACGTTTCGCCGAAGCAACTGGTGTCCGTGGCGGCGAGTTTGATTCCGTTCCTTGAAAACGACGACGCGAACCGCGCGTTGATGGGCTCGAACATGCAGCGCCAGGCTGTACCGCTGATTAAAGGAGAGGCGCCGCTGGTCGGAACCGGAATGGAGCGCGTGACGGCACACGATTCGGGAGCGGTAGTGAGCTGCAAACGCGACGGCGTGATTGACCAGGTGGACTCGGAGCGCATCATTGTGCGCGTCGAATCCGATCAGTCCGGTGTGCTGAGCCGCGAAGTCGGTTCGGACATTTATTTGCTGACGAAGTTCAAGCGCTCGAATCAGAACACGTGCATCAGCCAGAAGCCGCTGGTGCGCACGGGGGACCGTGTTCGCCAGGGGCAAGTGCTCGCGGACGGCCCCTGCACCGATCGCGGCGAACTGGCGCTTGGTCGCAACGTGCTGGTCGCGTTCCTGCCGTGGCGTGGATATAACTTTGAAGACGCCATTCTGGTCAGCGAAAAGCTGGTGCAGGAGGATTACTACACTTCGATTCACATCGAAGAGTACGAAATCGAGGCGCGTGACACAAAGCTAGGCCCGGAAGAAATCACCCGCGATATCCCCAACATTAATGAGGGATTTTTGCGCAATCTGGACGAAAGCGGAGTGATTCGCATCGGCGCAACGGTGAAGCCGGGAGACATTCTGGTCGGCAAGGTGACGCCGAAGGGCGAAACCACGCTGACGCCGGAAGAAAAGCTGCTGCGCGCAATCTTCGGCGAAAAGGCCGGAGACGTTCGCGATGCTTCGCTCTATTGCCCGCCGGGCATCGAGGGAACCATCGTTGACGTCAAGATTTTCTGCCGCAAGGGAGCGGAAAAAGATGAGCGCCACAAGGCCATCGAGGCCGCGCAAATCTTCAAGCTGGAAAAGAACCTTGCGGACGAAATTCGAATTCTCACTGACGAGCGGCTGAAGAGGCTAACCAGTTTGCTGGGCGGGCAAAAGCTCGTTGCTGACTTGCACGACGAGCGCACCAATAAGCGCTTGCTGAACAAAGGCACAGAGCTCACGCGCGAGATGCTGGAGAAAATCTCGACGCGCAACCTGAAGCGCCTGCGTTTGTCGGACAAGGACCCGCTGCTCATCGAGAAGATCGATGAGATAGAGGAAATGACTTCACGGCAGATTGACGTGTTGCGCAAGATCACCGAAGAGCGCAAGGAAAAGCTCAAGAAGGGCGATGAGCTGCCGCCGGGCGTGATCAAGCTGGTGAAAGTGTACATCGCCATGAAGCGCAAGCTCTCCGTGGGCGACAAAATGGCGGGACGCCACGGGAACAAGGGCGTGATTGCGCGCATTGTGCCCCCGGAAGACATGCCGTACCTTCCCGACGGTACGCCAGTGGAAATCGTGCTCAATCCGCTGGGCGTTCCTTCGCGCATGAACGTAGGCCAGATTCTCGAAACGCATTTGGGCTGGGCGTCCAAGGAATTGGGCGGCCAAATTGCCAAGCTGCTCGAAGAAGAAAATCGCGCGGAAGTGATTCGGAAATGGTTTAAGGATGCGTTCGGACAGACTTCCGTTTGGGATTCGCTCAAGGACCTGGACGACGAAGAAATCATCGATCTCGGCCAGCACTTCCGCGAAGGAATTCCCGTGGCCACTCCGGTATTCGACGGCGCGCGCGAGAAGGACATCCGGCATATGCTGGAAGCGTCAAAGCTGCCGGAGAGCGGCAAAATCACGCTGTACGACGGAATGACCGGCGATGCCTTCGCGCAGTCGGTGACCGTCGGCTACATCTACATGCTCAAGCTGTCGCACTTAGTAGACGACAAGATTCACGCGCGATCCATCGGCCCGTATTCGCTGATCACGCAGCAACCACTCGGCGGAAAAGCGCAGTTCGGCGGCCAGCGCTTCGGAGAAATGGAGGTGTGGGCGCTCGAAGCTTACGGGGCGGCTCATATCCTGCAGGAATTGCTCACTGCGAAATCCGACGACGTGTACGGCCGCGCGAAGATCTACGAGGCCATCGTTAAAGGCGAGCCGGGAATCGAACCCGGCGTGCCGGAATCGTTCAATGTGCTGGTTCGCGAATTGCAGTCGCTGTGCCTGGACGTGGAACTGATGAAGCGGCAAAAACCGCAGTTGGAGCAGGCAGCGACAGCAGCCGATTAATCGCTTCCAAGCTTTTTGTAAGGGAGCGTGGCAAAGAAATTCATTGTCCTGGCTATCGCCGGGACGGGAGGTTAGCCCTTGTATCGTTCTAGTCCTTACGATCGAGCGAGTCAGATTGCGGATTTCGATTCGATTCGCATCAGCCTGGCGAGTCCAGAAAAGATCCGTTCCTGGTCGCATGGCGAAGTAACCAAGCCGGAGACCATCAACTACCGCACGTTCAAGCCGGAACGCGACGGCTTGTTCTGCGCCAAGATTTTCGGTCCGGTGACGGACTGGGAATGCCTCTGCGGCAAATACAAGCGCATGAAGCATCGCGGGGTCATTTGCGACAAATGCGGCGTGGAAGTCACGCTGAGCAAAGTTCGCCGCGAGCGCCTGGGGCACATCGAGCTGGCGTCGCCATGCTCGCATGTGTGGTTCTTCAAAGGTCTGCCCAGCCGCATCGGATACCTGCTGGATATTTCCATGCGCGACCTCGAGCGCGTGCTTTACTTCGAGGCGTTTGTGGTGATTGACGCGGGCGAAGTGCCGGGAATCAAGGAGAAAGACCTGCTGCTCGACGAGAAGCAGCGCGAACTGCAGAAGGAATTCGCGGGCAAGTATCGCGCGGGCATGGGCGCGGAGGCAATCAAGGAACTGCTGCGCCATGTGGACATCGAGAAGCTCTCGGAAGAGCTGCGCGAAAAAATGAAGACGGATCCGAGCCTGCAGAAGCGGATCAAGTATGCCAAGCGCTTGAAAGTGGTGGAATCGTTCCGCAAAAGCGGGAATCGGCCGGAATGGATGATTTTGGACGTGGTTCCCGTGCTTCCGCCGGAGTTGCGGCCCCTGGTGCCGCTCGATGGCGGACGTTTTGCGACTTCGGATTTGAACGATCTTTACCGGCGCGTGATCAACCGCAATAACCGGCTGAAGAAGCTGATGGAATTGCACGCTCCTGATGTCATCGTGCGCAACGAAAAGCGCATGCTGCAGGAAGCGGTGGATGCGCTTTTCGATAATGGACGCCGTGGTCGCGTGCTGCGCGGAACGAACAATCGGCCGCTGAAGTCTCTTTCGGATACGCTCAAGGGCAAACAGGGCCGGTTCCGCCAGAATTTGCTCGGCAAACGCGTGGACTATTCCGGACGCTCGGTGATCGTTGTCGGGCCGGAACTGAAGCTGCACCAGTGCGGCTTGCCAAAGAAAATGGCACTTGAGCTTTTCAAGCCCTTCATCTATCACCGGCTCGAAGCGGCTGGTCATTGCACCACGATCAAGCAGGCCAAAGAACTGGTCGAGCAGCAGGAATCGATCGTTTGGGACATTCTGGAAGAAGTGATTCGCGAGCATCCAGTGCTGCTGAACCGCGCTCCAACGCTACACCGCTTGGGCATTCAAGCGTTCGAGCCAGTGCTGGTGGAAGGCAAAGCGATTCGCATCCATCCATTGGTTTGCACCGCGTTCAACGCGGACTTTGACGGTGACCAAATGGCCGTGCACATTCCGCTTTCGCCGGAAGCGCAGGTCGAAGCGTCCGTGCTCATGCTCAGCTCGAACAACATTCTCTCTCCCGCGAATGGCGGCCCGCTGGCTGTACCGACGCAGGACATGGTTCTCGGAATTTATTACCTAACCAAGTCGAAGCCAGGCGCCAAGGGCGAAGGGCGCGCGTTTGGCAGCGTCGAAGAAGTGATTCTGGCGCTGGAAATGGGCGAAGTGGAGCTGTTGACGCCGATGCGCTTGCGCTACAGCGGCGAAGTGATGGAGATGACCACGGCGTATGACGATCAGGACGTCACCCACACTGAGCCGGTGACGCTGAATAATCAGTTCCTGCAAACCACCGTCGGCCGCGTCATCTTCAACGATCATCTGCCGCCGGAGATGCCGTTTATCAATGGCTTGCTCAAGAAAAAGGGAACGCAGCAGCTTGTTCAGTATTGCTACCTGCGTTTTGGGCTAGAGCGCACCGTGAAGATGCTCGACAAGCTCAAAGAGCTGGGCTTCCTGTACGCCACCAAGGCGGGTATTTCCATCGGCATCAGCGACATGCTGATTCCAGGCGACAAAGCCAAACTGGTGGGCAACGCCGAGCGCGAAGTGGTGAAAGTGCAGCAACAATATCTGGACGGGGCAATCACCAATGGTGAGCGCTACAACAAAGTTATCGCCATCTGGAGCGACGTGACCGAAAAAGTGGCGGATGAAATGTTCAAGGCCCTCGAGAATCAGGATAAAGAGGGCACCATGAACCCCATCTACATCATGGCCGACTCCGGCGCGCGCGGATCGAAGCAGCAGATTCGGCAGCTTTCCGGCATGCGCGGATTGATGGCCAAGCCTTCCGGCGAAGTCATCGAGACGCCTATCACTTCCAATTTCCGTGAAGGATTGGACGTGCTGCAATACTTCATTTCGACGCACGGCGCGCGTAAGGGTTTGGCGGATACCGCTCTGAAAACCGCGGACTCGGGCTATCTTACACGCCGGCTGGTTGACGTAGCGCAAGACGTCATCATCAACGAATTCGACTGCGGCACCGCGGATGGCATTTATGTAGAACCCATCCTTGAGGCTGGCGTCGAAGTCGAGCCGCTGCGCGACCGCGTGATTGGCCGCGTTTCGCTCGAGAAAATCAAAGACTACGAAGGCAACGTGATCGTCGAGGTCAACCAGGAAGTCACCGAAGAGCTGGCCAATGCGATTCAAGCGGCGGGCATCGAGCGCGTAAAGATTCGCTCCGTGCTGACGTGCGAATCGCGCCGCGGAGTTTGCGCGCGCTGTTACGGCCGCAACTTGGCGAGCGGCCGCTTCGTGGAAATGGGCGAAGCGGTGGGCGTCATTGCTGCCCAGTCCATCGGCGAACCGGGCACGCAGTTGACCATGCGAACGTTCCACATCGGCGGAACTGCGACACGCGTTACCGAACAATCCAAAGTCGACGCCAAGAACAATGGCTTCGTCAAGTTCATTGACTTGAAAGTGGTCGAGGGCCGCGGCAAGACTTTCATTGCCATGAACCGTTCCGGTCTGATCGCGGTGGTTGACGAAAAGGGCCGCGAGAAGGAGCGCTACCACGTGGTTTACGGCGCGCGCCTCAAGGTGGAAGATGGCCAGCCAGTCACCGTTGGCCAGACCATGGTTGAATGGGATCCGTACACCTTCTCGATTCTCACTGAGACGGGCGGCACGGTGGAATTCAAAGACCTGCAATCCGGAATCACCATTGAAGAGCAGGTGGACGAAGTCACTGGCCTTTCGCAACTCGTGGTTACGTTGCCGCCGGGCGACGAAAAGCACCAACCGGCCATTCAGGTGCGCGATTCGGCGGGCCGCGTGCGCAAGAAATACCTGATGCCTTCGCGCGCTCACTTGATGGTCGCCGATGGAGATGAAGTGCATCCCGGAGACGTGCTGGCCAAGATCCCGCGCGAAACCACCAAGACCAAAGACATCACCGGAGGTCTGCCGCGCGTTGTCGAACTCTTCGAAACGCGCAAGCCGAAAGACCCCGCGGTCATCAGCGAAATCGATGGCGTCGTGAAGTATGGCGAGATCGTCAAGGGCATGCGTCGGATTTACGTGGAGAGCGAGGATGGCCGTACCATCAAGGAGTACGCGATTCCACGCGGCGTGCACATCAACGTGCAGGAAGGCGAGCACGTTCGCGCCGGCGAGCCGCTGATTGACGGCCCGCTCAATCCGCACGATTTGCTCGCGGTGCTCGGTGAAAAGTTCACGCAGGCGTACCTGGTGAACTCGGTGCAGGAGGTTTACCGACTGCAGGGCGTGAACATCAACGACAAACATATCGAAACCATCGTCCGGCAGATGATGCGCTGGGTGAAAGTGGAAGATGTGGGCGACACGCCGTTCCTTTTGGAAGAGCAGGTGGATAAATTCCGCTTCCGCGAAGAGAACGACCACGTGATTCACGACGGCAATCGCCCCGCGACCGGCCGGCCACTGCTGTTGGGAATCACCAAGGCGTCTCTCTCGACCGACTCGTTTATTTCCGCGGCGAGCTTCCAGGAGACCACACGCGTTCTGACCGAAGCGGCGATTTCCGGGAAAGTGGACTATTTGCGCGGTCTGAAGGAGAACGTCATCATGGGCCGGCTGATTCCCGCGGGGACGGGACTTGACCGTTACCGTGGAGTTCAGTTGCTCACCGAGCTTCCGCCAGAGGAGCCGGAGGTCGAAGAGCCACAACTCACGCCGGAGGAAGCGGCTGCGCTGGACTTCCTGCGGAAGGACACCGACACCATCACTGAAGGCTAGCAGAAAAAAGCGAGAGGGCAATGACGGCGCGCGGGGCATGCGCGCCGTTTTCCTCTTTTTCCTCTTTTTGTTTTTTTAATTCAGGGTGAATGGCTATAAAGCCGCGCGAATTCCGCTCGGCCCTCGTTGAATCTCTGGAAACTCGAACGGTTTACGGTTTGTCGCAGCAATCACCTTACCGCTACAATCGATTCACGGTTGTCGATGCACGCGCTGGCGGACACTGGCGCCTGTGTGGTTTTTATATGGCCAGAGCAAAAAAAACAAAGGTTCGCACGAGTTCGACGAGCAGCCCTTTGGAGCAGGAAGCCGATAACGCGTCCGTGCGCCCGAATGGTGAAGCGCTATTCGATATTGTCACTCGCTCCCAGAAAAGCTTTCGTGAGCTCATCGACAGCTTTGACCGTATCGCGTTCAATCTTTCGTTGGATGGCCAATTCCGTGTCGTCAATCGGCAATTCGCGGACGTGCTGGGCCTTCCTTTTGCGGAAATTGTCAATCATCCTCTTGAAGAGTTCATCGCTGAACCTACGCGCGAAGAGCTGGTGCGAGCGTTGCCGCGTTTCGTGGAAAATCAGTCATGGAGCGGCGTCGTGCGAGTGCGCTGGCGGCGTCACCAGAAAGTTCGCTTTTACGATTGCACGCTGTACGCGGCGATGAAGAATGGAGAAGTATCTGGAATCAGCGGTTTAGCGCGTGATATTTCCGAACAGTGGGAAGCTGAATCACGATTTGCCGACCTTTTTGGAACACTTCAAGAAGGCGTCTACTTCGCGAGTCCGGCTGGAGAATTCCTCGACGTAAATCCCGCGGCCATGCGCATGCTGGGGTACGAAAATAAGGAAGAACTGCTGAAACCGCCTGCAGATCGGCACTTTGCCGATGCCGCGGAGCGCGCGGCGCTGATTGCGGAGTTGCAAAAGCGCGGCGTTGTTCGCAACCACGAGCTATCTTTGCGGCGCAAAGACGGTTCGCTGCTGCACGCGCGCAACTCCAGCGTGGCGATACGCGATGCGAAAGGCGAATTTGTGCGTTTTCAGGGCTCGCTGGTGGACATTACCGAGCGTGAGCAAATGGAGAAACGCCTTCGGGAAGAGCAGGAATTTGTGCGCCGTCTGGTCGCTTCATTTCCCGACATTATTGCTGTGCTCGACACGAACGGGCGCTACACATTCGTCAGTCCGCGCGTTCAGGAGATTTTGGGCTACACGCCGGAAGAATTCGTTGGCCTGCGTCTGGAAGAGCGTCCGCACCCGGAAGATCGCGAGCGACTCGTTGATTTTTTCCGGCGCCTGACCAGCGGAGAAACCAGCTTCGGTACCATCGAATATCGTACCGCTCACAGAGAAGGCGGCTGGCGCACCATTCGAGCCAACGCGAGCCCGCTGACCAACGCCGACGGCAGGATCATTGGCGTGGTCGCTTCTGCCCGCGATGTTACCGAGTCGCGCCGGATCGAGGAACAATTGCTGCAATCGGAAAAGCTGGCGGCCGTCGGTCAAATGGTCTCTGGCGTGGCTCACGAACTCAACAATCCGCTTACTGCGATTCTCGGCGTCAGCGACCTGCTGCGTGAGCGGGCGGCCGACGATGTTTCGCGGCGGCAATCGGAACTCATCCATCAGCAGGCGCGCAGGGCAGCCGAGCTGGTCCAAGGCTTGCTGATGTTTTCGCGGCCTTCCCGGACGCAAAGCCAGAATATCCGCGCTACGGAACTGATAGGAAGGGCGCTCGAATTGCGCAAAAGCGAGCTGCAGGCTCGCCACATCAAAGTGCAGGTGGACGCTGCCGCGGATTTGCCGCCCGTCGATGTAAATCCGAATCACATGATCCAGGTGCTTGTGAATCTGATTTCTAATGCCGAGCAAGCCATAGGGTCGGCGCGCGATTATGGCCAAATCGTGGTGCGTGTTGCTCAAGCGGATGGCAAACAGGAAATTCTGCTTGATGATGACGGCCCGGGAATTCGGCCGGAGCTTCGCTCGAAGATTTTTGATCCGTTTTTCACCACGCGCCGCAGCAGCGGCGGCTCGGGACTGGGGCTCACCATCGCCCTGGTCATTGTGAAAGAGCATGGCGGAACAATCGAGGCGCAGAATTCCCCACTGGGCGGTGCGCGCTTGCGCATTCTGCTGCCAGTGGCGAAAGGCGCGGCGCCTGCTATTAAATCTGATAATGCAAACAAATCTGCTCGACCGGCGCATGTAGACCTGAAAGGATGCTTCATTCTGGTGGTTGATGATGAGCAGGGTGTGCGCGAGCTAATCGAGGAAGCTCTCAAGGCTCGAGGCGCGAATGTTAGTGCAGTGGCAACGATAGAAGAAGCTTGGAAGCGATTGGAGAAGCGCGATTACGACCTGGTGCTATGCGACCTGAATTTGGGAAGAGAAAGCGGAACCGATCTGTTTAAGCGAGTCTGCAGCCGCGCGGGCCAGGTGTCGCCGCAGTTCATCGTGATGACGGGCGAGCTCCTCGACTCGCGGCAAATCTCAAAGCTAGAAATGAAAGGTGCGCGCGCCCTGCAGAAGCCGTTTCAAATGTCCGAGCTAATTTCGCTCGTTCAGCAAGCGCTCTCCAGTGCCGAGCCTAAAATCAACGAGCTCTAGGATTGCTCTCTATTTTCTTTCGGTGGACTTTTTCGAAGCAGCGTCAACGCCGAAATCCCAGAGCAACAGGTTAATGCCTTCCTTCGGGGAAAATTCCGCAAGCGCGTATTCACCGGGCGCGAGCCCTTGTCCCAGAGTAAAGCGATATACGCCTTTTGCTACTTGCCAACTTTGCAGCGAAATCGTTTTTCCATTATCGCTGCGCTGCCCAAAAAGGCTGTCGATATTTTCGATGTGCCGTTTGTCGCCTTTCACATGGGCCTGAATCAGTTCCACTTGTGGTTCCACATCGTCGGAACTGCGAAAATAGAACTCCGGCGTTGGATTGGTGATGCGAAATTTCGCGTGCCGGCCGGGCAAGTCCACGCTGGTCTGTGATGGAATTATCGGTATAGGGACAATCAGGCGCTCAATGGTGTGACGCTTGCTGTTTTTTGTCGAAGCTGACGATTGCAGCAGGGGGAAAATAGCATGCCCATCCAAAATGAAGAATCCATCGCCCGGAGGAAGGAAAACTCCCGGCAGCACTTCAAAGCTAGCATCCACGTCCAGAGGAGCAATCTTGGCCTCAGCTTCATCGGACTCAATTTTGGCTGTCAAAGCGACGTCTTGTTTTGCTTCTTCAGCTTGGGCCTTTTTGGTCGCCGCCCAATCGATCTCGGAAGTAGGAATTTCCTCCCATTCGGAGCGATCGATGCTGAAATATCGGACCCGATCTCCCTCAACCTGATAGCTCCGAACCAATTGAAAGCTGCCGTCCTTCATCACTAGCTTTTTGCCGTGCAAAGCCGGAACCGTGGAAGGATCCTGCTGAGAATTCACCCGGGCGCTGGCTCTGGTCGAAATGGCGGCCAGCGCGGCGACGATGACAAGCACGAGAAACAGCATTAACGAAAATTCGCGGCGGGTACGCATAGCTGAATAATTATAGGCTAGGAACGGCTCAATTTTGGGATGCTTTTGTGAATGCTGCGGTTTGCTGGCAGGCTAGGGATCCAATGCAGCGTTCAGTATCGAAGCGATCTAGTGTTCGCAGCGCGGGCAGAGCACGTTGAGAATCATCAACTCCGAATTCGTGAAAAGCCACTTTTCGGCTTCCGCACCAGCGGCTCCAGCAGCGCGAATCAAGGATCCAAGGTGCTTGGTTTGCGCCAAGGTTCGCAAATGCTGCAGGCAAATTCCAGTTAGGCGGGACACTTCGTCTTCGGTGAAGAATTTCTGGCTTGACGGGATACTGGACAATTTTTCTTTTCCCTCCCGGTCACTTTTCGGGCGATCGGACGCAATATAGCGAGCACGTGGCGTGCCAAATCCCTCAGCTAGCGCCGCCAATTCGCACTTTCCGCGAATCGTTTGATGAACAAGGATTTACGCGACTTGCGGGAGACCGCCAAACATAAAATATGGCACCAAGAGTCGGAAAAAGAGAACTATTTTGCTCATCCTTTGAATGCATCTACAGTTTTTGGAAGATTTGCCGCCTGGGCTTAGCTCACACAGTAAAGCCGCCTGCATCTTCAAATGCCTTTGCTACCTGCAAGATGCGCGCCTCGGCGAAATGCGGAGCGACAATCTGCAAGCCAACGGGCAAACGTTCAGAAGCCGTGCCGCACGGGATAGATATTGCCGGCACACCTGCCAGATCTCCAGTAACAGTATAAATATCAGATAGATACATCGACAATGGGTCATTGACGCGCTCACCGATCCGAAAAGCTGGCGTAGGCGATGTAGGTGTGACGATTATGTCCACTTTCTCGAATGCCGCGATGAAGTCCCGTGTGATCAGCGATCTAACCTTCTGGGCCCGCAAGTAGTAAGCGTCGTAATATCCCGACGACAGCGCATATGTGCCAAGCATGATGCGGCGTTTCACTTCGGGCCCAAATCCTTGACCACGAGTTTTCTTGTACATTTCGCGCAAATTACCGCCGTTCACGCGCAGCCCGTAACGCACGCCGTCAAATCGTGCCAGATTCGAGCTCGCTTCCCCGTTAGCGACGATGTAATAGGTGGCAATCGCGTAATCGGTATGTGGCATGCTCAAATCGACGGGCTGGCAACCGAGCTTTTTTAGAATTTCGATACCTTTTTCAATCTTTTGGCGCACCTCAGGATCCATGCCCTCGTCAAAATACTCTTTGGGAATGCCCATGCGCACGCCAGTGAGTTTCTTTTGCAATTCGGCGGAATAATCGGGCACTGGAACGTCAGCCGAGGTGGAATCCCTTTCATCGCGGCCGGCGATAGCGCCGAGGAGGGCGGCGATGTCAGCTGTGGTCGTTGCAAACGGCCCAACGTGGTCCAGCGATGAGGCGAAGGCAATCAGGCCGTAGCGCGATACGCGGCCATACGTCGGCATCAACGCCGGCACGCCGCAGAGTGCGCCCGGCTGACGGATTGAGCCGCCCGTATCCGTTCCCAGCGCGCCCACGGCCAAATGGGCGGCAACGGCTGCTGCGGAGCCGCCGCTCGAACCGCCCGGCACACGGTCGAGCGCCGCCGGATTGCGCACCGGCCCGTACGCGGAATTTTCGTTCGAGCTGCCCATGGCGAACTCATCGCAATTGGTTTTGCCGAGGATTACCGCGCCAGCCTTTTCCAGACGCGCCACGGCGGTCGCGTCATACGGCGGAACATAATTCTCAAGGATTCGTGACCCGCACGTCGTGCGCACTCCGCGCGTGCTGAGCACGTCTTTGATGGCCACCGGGACGCCCGCGAGAGAAGGAAGCTTTTCGCCGCGCGCACGCAGAGTGTCGACGCGCTCGGCCTGCGCGTAAGCTCGTTCGTGTGAAAGCGCAAGGAATGCGTTCAGTTCAGGATTGTGTTTCTCGATGCGTGAATAAAATTCAGCGGTAAGCTCGCGCGCGGAAATAGTTTTCGCCTCCAGCGCGCCGCGGATTGAAGCAATTGTCCATTGCGTTGCTGCGCTCACGAGTAGTTCACGCGGGCTGTCACCTGCCGTTTTGCCGGTCGTCGTTTACTTGTCAATGACCTTGGGTACGCGAAAGTACGGAGCCTTCGCTTCTGGCGCTTGTTCCAGAATCGCTGACGCGACATCGCACGAATGCACTATGTCCTGGCGCAGCGTTGCCTCTGGCGCGGCTTGCGCTTCAAGGATTTGCGCCATCGGCTCGACGCCCGACACATCCAGTTCCTTCAGCTTGTCGATGTAGCTCAAGATTCCGTCCAGCTGCTCGCGGAATTTCTCAACTTCCGTATCATTGAGTTCGAGATGGGCCAGCTCGGCAACATGCAAGACGTCTTCGCGGTTGATTCTCATGATTTTGGCTTAGCGCGTTTGCGCAGGAACGGCAAATAATTATTGTCGAACTCGTGCCGCAGCTTTGCGCCATGTTTCACTTCGACGCGCAGTTCGCGCACCAGCGTGCCGCGCCAGTCGCGATTTACGCGCTCGCGTAAACTCTCATTCATCATTTCCGCCTGCAGTTTCCATTCGCGTGAATCCGCTTCCAGGCGCAAAACGCCCTTCGCCAAATTCACCGGCCGGACATGGGCGGCTATCGTGTCACCGACCAGCACGGCCCACCGCGCATTAAGCCAAGCTGGCGCGGCGTCGGGATTTTTCATTCTGCGCAGCGTCGCGCCTAAAATATCCGCAGCTCTTTCCATAGAAATTGCAATTCTAACACACGGAGGAAATCGTGCTCGGCGAGCGATCCTAAATCACGCAAGTCCCAATTCGCCGGCGATGCCGCGCATGGCCTCGATGCACGTTGCGATGTGCTCATCCAGCGTCACGCCCAACTCTTCTGCGCCCCGGCGTACGTCATCCCGATTCACGCCGCGCGCGAAGGCTTTGTCTTTCAATTTCTTTTTCACGGACGGAGTCTCGACCTCCGCAATTTTCTTGCTCGGTTTAATCAGCGCGCAGGCGGTCAGGAATCCGGCAAGCTCATCGCAAGCAAATAGCGTGTGGTCCAGAGCTGATTCGCGCTTCACGCCGGTGTAATCCGCATGCGCCAGGATGGCATGGACCATTTCTTCGGGGTAGCCGCGCTCGCGCAGCACGCTCGCGCCCTGCGCGGGATGCTCCTTGTCAGGATGGTGCTCGGCATTGGGCCACCGCTCATAATCGAAATCATGCAGCAACGCCGCGCGGCTCCAAATTTCCTCATCCGCGCCGGTTTTTCGCGCGTACGCGCGCACGCAAGCCTCTACGGCCAGCGCATGCTTACGCAGATTTTCATTCTGCGTGTATTCGCATAACAATTTCCAGGCGTCTTCGCGGCTTGGCAGGTTCGCCATAAAGGACCCTCCCTTGAGATTAGCCCACCAGCCTACCAAAAACATCGTTTTCTGCCAGGGTCGTCGCTTCGGACTCACACACAACAATTCCGCCAAGGGGTAACGATGTCCCTTTCCTATTCCAACGAGTGCAAGCCGTTGACGGCGCAAACAAGGGATGCGATAATTGCTGGCTTTGCAGTGCGTGAAAAAGTGCCCTATGGCGGCGACGAGCCGCCAAGCTTCAAGCAAATCCACGGAGGACATGCGGCGGTCGCAATAGTGTGCGATGCAGATTCTGCAACAGCTCGGCTGGCTCTTTCTAAAGTCTGTCCCGTCAATCATTCTGTTTCTTTTGTTTTATTGGTTTTTGAGCACGAATTTTTTCCGGCCTTTGCAGCGCGCTCTGGCGGAACGCAATGCGCGCATCAGCAAGGCTCGCGCGGAAGCAGAAGCGGTGCAAGCCGCGGCCAAAGACAAAGTACACACCTACGAAGACGCGTTGCGTAAAGCTCGCGCGGGCGTTTTTGCAGAGCAGGAAGCAGCTCGCCAGACGGCGCTTGAGGAGCGCACCAGGGTGCTTCGCGAGGCGCGCAATGCCGCGCAGAAACAAGTGCACACAGAGAAGGAGCGCATCCATCGCGAATTCGAGGCGGCCCGCGGACAGCTCGAAGGTCAAAGCGCCGAGCTCGCCGGCCGCATTGCCCAGATTATTTTGGACCGTCCCGCCGCACCGGCCGGAGGCGTGCGATGAGCTGCCGCTTTTCAGCGTGGTTCTCACGCCTGGGCGCAGCAGTTTTCGCCCTGGCCGTGTTTGCGGCGCCCGTTTTTGCGGTCACCAATCCTCAGGCGGAAGCGGGGAGCACCACAGGCTGGGTCTACCGCTGGATTAATTTCCTGATTCTTGTCGGTGCGCTGGTGTGGGTTTTCGCCAAGAAGACTCCTCGTTACTTCCGCAGCCGCCAGAAAGCCATTGCCGACGCCATCGCGGAGAGCGCCCGCGCGCAGGAAGAGGCGCAGCGCCAGGAGCGCGAAGCGGAACAAAAAATGTCCATGCTTGACAATGAGGTTGCGGACTTACGCGCTCGCTCGAAACGAGAAAGCGCCGCCGAGGCCGAACACATTCGCGCGCTCGCCCAAGAGGAAGCCAAGCGTGTTGCACAGTCCGCGCAGGCGGAAATTCGCGCCGCAGAACGCGCCGCTCAAATGGAACTGAAAGCCATCGCCGCGCGGGCTGCTCTGGAGCGAGCCGAAGCGCTGCTCCGTGAACGAATCAGCGCACAAACGGAATCGAGCCTCTTCAACAGCTTCGTCGTTGAGCTGGAAGGGACAGCGCAGTGAGCGCGCTGGCGCAGCGTTACGCCGCGGCGCTTGCGGACGTCGCGTTCGAGCGCAACGAGGCGGAGAAAATCCGCAGGGACCTGGCTGATTTCGCCCAGGTTTTCGCAGAGTCTGCTGACCTGCGCAATCTGCTCGCGAATCCTTCGGTAAGCGCGGACGCGAAGAAATCGGTGGCCGGCGAAATCGCCGCAAAAATGGGAACGCACCCAGAGGTACGAAATTTCATTTTTGTCGTGATCGATCACGGACGCACTGGAATTGTTAAAGAGATCCAGCAGGCATTCGAAACGGAAATGAATCGCCGCCTGGGAATTGTCGACGCCGTAGTGATTTCGGCGCACGAACTTTCCGCGGCGGAAAAATCGCGGCTGACGCAATCGCTTGAAGGCGTCACCGGCAAAAAAGTGCAGTCGCAGTACCAGTTGAATCCCCAGCTGATCGGCGGCGCTACCGTGCGGATCGGGTCCACGATTTATGATGGATCAGTCCGCGAGCAGCTCAACCGCCTGCGCGCGCAGCTGGAATCGCAATAGGAGCGTGAATGGCTACAATCAAGGCTGACGAGATCACAAAAATAATTCGCCAACAGATTGAAAATTATCAGCAGGTGATGGCCGTCGAAGAAGTCGGCTCGGTAATTTCCGTAGGCGACGGTATCGCACGCATTCACGGCCTGGACAAAGCCATGGCCGGCGAAATGCTTTCGTTTCCGCACGACGTGGTGGGCATCGCGCTGAACCTCGAGGAAGATCAGGTCGGCGCCGTGCTGCTCGGTGATTACACAAAAATTGAAGAGGGCGACACCGTTCAGCGCACCAAGACAATCATGTCCGTGCCCGTGGGCGAAGCGTTGATAGGACGCGTGGTGAATCCGCTAGGGCAGCCCCTCGACGATAAAGGCCCAATCTCCACCACCGAACGCAGTCCTCTGGAACGCCTCGCTCCCGGCGTGATCGACCGCCAACCGGTTCGCGAGCCAGTGCAGACAGGCATCAAGGCCATTGATTCCATGATTCCCATCGGCCGCGGCCAGCGCGAACTCATTATCGGCGATCGCCAGACTGGGAAAACCGCCATCATCCTGGACACGATTATCAATCAGAAGGGCAGCGACCTGATTTGCATCTACTGCGCGGTCGGGCAGAAGCGCTCGACAGTCGCGCAAGTGGTGAAAACGCTCACCGACAGCGGCGCGATGGAGCACAGCATCGTGGTCGCTGCGTCGGCTTCCGAACCGGCCACCATGCAATACATCGCGCCATTCGCGGCGTGCGCTATGGGCGAATTTTTCCGCGACAACAAGAAACACGCCATCTGCTTCTACGACGATCTTTCCAAGCATGCGCAAGCGTATCGCGAAATTTCGCTGCTGCTGCGGCGTCCGCCTGGACGCGAGGCTTATCCCGGCGACGTGTTCTTCTTGCACTCGCGCCTGCTGGAACGCGCGGCCAAAATGAGCGACCAGCTCGGCGGCGGATCGCTTTCCGCGCTGCCTGTGATTGAAACGCAGGCTGGAGACGTTTCCGCATACATTCCCACGAACGTCATTTCGATCACCGACGGGCAGATTTATCTGGAGTCCGATCTGTTCAACATCGGCGTGCGCCCCGCGATCAACGCGGGCATTTCGGTCAGCCGCGTCGGCGGAAACGCGCAGATCAAAGCGATGCGTCAGGTCGCCGGCTCTCTGCGGTTGGACATGGCGCAGTATCGCGAACTGGCCGCGTTCGCGCAATTCGGCTCCGAATTGGACAAAGCCACACAGGCGCAACTGGGTCGCGGCCAGCGCCTTACCGAGTTGCTGAAGCAGGATCAGTTCCAGCCGTTGCCTGTAGAAAAACAAGTGCTGATCATTTTTGCGGGCACGAATCGCTATTTGGACGACATCCCCGTGGAGGAAGTGCGGCGATTTGAGAAGGAGCTCTATCCGTTCATGGAAACGAATTACAGCAATGTATTGAAGACGCTGGCGCAGAAGAAAGCGATTGATGACGCGCTGCGCGCTGACATGAAAAAGGCGCTGGACGATTTCAAGAATCAGTTTGTTGCCGCCGAGAGTCAAACGACGGAGGCCGCTGCCGCCGACTGAGCGGCAATAGACCGCACGCATGCCAACGCTGCTCGATTACCGCCGCCGTATCCGGTCTGTGAAAAACACACAGCAGATCACGCGCGCGCTGAAGTTCGTCTCAGCCGCGAAGCTGCGCCGCGCTCAGGAAGCGGTGTTTCGCGCGCGACCTTACGCCAAGGAAATCCGGCGCGTGCTGCAATCGGCGATGCAGCGCGTCTCCGAGCCGCAACACGCGCTCCTCGAACAACGTCCCGAGGAGCGCATTCTCCTTTTTGTGGTCACGGCGGATAAAGGGCTGAGCGGGCCGTTCAGCGCCAATGTTTTGCGCCGCACGTTCGAATATCGCCGCGAATTTACAGGCAAAGAACTGCAAACCATCGCCGTGGGGCGCAAAGGCGTGGAAGCGCTCAAGCGCCGCAAGTGGACGCTGGCTGCTGAATTCCTGAACGTCTCAATGCACGTCGAGTTTCAGCACGCCGAGAAGATCTGCCAGCGCATATCGGAGCTGTACGCTTCGCGCGAAGTGGACGCGGTTTACGCGATCTATAACGAATTCAAGAGCGTGATGGTGCAACGGTTGCGGCTCGAGAAAATTCTCCCGCTCAAGAAAGAAATCCTAGCCTCCGAAGAATCCGCCACCGCAGATACCCATCGCGAAGGCGTCAAGAAAACCGAATCGCAAAGGCTCGCTGAGAGCGTGGATTACATCTACGAGGAGCCGCCTGAGGAAATTTTCGCAAAACTCGTTCCGCGCTACCTGGAGAACGAAGTTTTTCGCATTCTGCTGGAATCCGCGGCCGCCGAGCATGCCGCGCGCATGACTGCGATGGATGCGGCGACCACCAACGCGGGCGAACTGATTCGCGATTTGACGCTGGACATGAACAAGATCCGCCAGGCCAGCATCACCAAAGAAATTATTGAAATCGTAAGCGGCGCCTCATTCGCGGCGTCCTCATAAGGGAGCTTTTCGATGGCAGAGAATCAAGCGGCTCAGAAAAGAGATTTGAAAACAGGTCACGTGGTGCAGGTGATTGGCCCGGTGGTCGACGTGCAATTCGAAGAGGGCCACTTGCCACTGATTTACAGCGCGGTGCGCATCACTAGCGAAGGATTCGATGTCGAAGACCCCATAGACTTGATCAGCGAAGTCCAGCAGCACCTCGGCGAAGGCCGCGTGCGCTGCGTCTCGATGAAGCCCACGGAGGGCGTGGTGCGCGGGATGAAGGCTTTCGACCTTGGCGAAGAAATTTCCGTACCGGTCGGGCGCGGGACTCTTGGCCGGGTGTTGAACGTGCTCGGCGAGCCTGTGGACAAGCTTGGTGAAGTGAAAACGAAGGAGCGCTGGCCGATTCACCGCCCGGCGCCGCCGCTTGACCAGCAATCCACCACGCTCGAAATGTTCGAGACCGGAATTAAAGTTGTGGACCTGATTGAGCCTTATCTTAAGGGCGGCAAAATCGGATTATTCGGCGGCGCGGGCGTAGGCAAAACCGTGCTCATTATGGAACTGATTCACAACGTCGCGATGAAGCATGGCGGCGTTTCGGTTTTTGCCGGAGTGGGCGAGCGCACTCGCGAGGGCAATGACCTGTGGCTCGAAATGACGGAATCGGGCGTCGTCGTCCCCGGCAATTCGGAGAAGTCTCGCGCGGCGCTGATTTATGGCCAGATGACCGAGCCGCCCGGCGCGCGTCTTCGCGTCGGATTGACCGGCCTGACAGTCGCCGAATATTTCCGTGACGCCGAAGGCCTCGACGTGCTGCTCTTCATCGACAATATTTTCCGCTTCGTGCAGGCGGGCTCGGAAGTCTCCGCTCTGCTGGGCCGCATGCCTTCGGCGGTAGGCTATCAGCCGAACTTGAACACGGAAATTGGCGAGCTAGAAGAGCGCATCACGTCGACGAAGAAAGGATCCATCACATCGGTGCAAGCTGTCTATGTGCCCGCCGACGACTATACGGATCCTGCCCCGGCAGCGACGTTCGCCCATCTCGACGCGACCACCAATCTGAGTCGTCAGCTCGCCTCACTCGGCATTTATCCTGCGGTGGACCCGCTCGCCAGCTTCTCGCGGATTCTCGATGCAAGGATCGTAGGCCAGGAGCACTATGACGTGGCGCGCTCGGTGAAGTCGACGCTGCAGCGGTACAAGGATTTACAAGACATCATCGCCATCCTGGGCATCGAGGAATTGCCCGAAGAAGACAAGATGACTGTGGCGCGTGCCCGCAAAATTCAGAAATTCATGGCCCAGCCAATGTTCGTGGCCGCGCAGTTCACCGGATTCGAAGGAAAATACGTCAAGATTGAAGACACCATTCGTGGCTTCAAGGAAATCGTGGAGGGAAAGCACGACGAGCTCCCGGAGCAGGCCTTCTACATGGTAGGAACAATCGAAGAAGTGCAAGAAAGGGCTGAGCAAATGGCGGCTACGGCGTAAAACAGCGCGAATACGAGGCGCTTGTAAGTCAAAAAAATGCTACCGGAAAATCTCGAACTCGAAATCGTTACGCCGGAACGGCACATGCTTGACGAAACTGTTGATTACGTCGAGGTGCCCGGCAAAGAAGGCTATATGGGCATCCTTCCCGGCCACGCGCCGCTTTTGAGCGAGCTGGGCATGGGAACGCTCTTCTATCGCAAGGGCGGGCAAAGCGAATATTTCGCGGTGCTCGGCGGTTTTGCCGAAGTACTTCCCGGACGCGTGATTGTACTCGCCGATGCTTGCGAACGCGCTGGCGAAATCAACATCGACCGCGCTCGCGAGGCGCTTGAGAGGGCGAAAAGCGAATTGAGCAAAGGCGGCGCTGCGGACAAAAACGCCGCGGAGATTACTTTGGCGCTGGACCGCGCCCAAGCCCGCCTCGAAGCTGCCTCGAAAGCCGGGACGGTTGCCACAGCCGCTACCCAACGCTGATACAAGATTGATTTCGGACCTTCTCGTGTTTCGTTTCGATGCACCTCCGATCGATCAGTCTGAAACCGCTCAATTTGCCCGGACATCATCTATAGATAGAGCAGGGTGGAGGGAATTGGACGGTGGCTGCGATTACGATGTACACGACACGTTGGTGCGTGGATTGCCGCAGGGCCAAGCTCTTCTTGCAGGAACGCGGAGTCACATTCCGTGAAGTGAACATTGACCAATCGCCGGAAGCCGAAGACCTGGTTCTTCGCGTCAATAACGGCCGGCGAAAGGTTCCAACATTCGAAATCAACGGCCGCTATTTCGCGAACAGCCCTTTTGATCCCTATCAACTCGCCGAGAAATTGAACATTCCGCTGAACGCATAGCGCTGCGCAAGATGTCGTTGACCTTTCGGGCCTTTAGTCAGATGGCCGTGAATTTCCGATCGCCACACCCAAATTATTATAGATGGCCGTACGCTGTTGATATACTTCATGCGTGAGCCCGGAAAAAGAGTTGCTGGCGGCGCTAAGGCGATACTGGGGATACGACGGGTTCCGTCCCTTGCAAGAAGGCGTCGTCAACAGCTTGCTAGGCGGGCGCGACAGCTGCGTAGTGATGCCGACAGGCGGTGGAAAATCGCTCTGTTATCAGCTGCCGGCGGCAATTTTGCAGGAAAAAACAGTAATCGTGGTGTCGCCATTGATTGCGCTGATGCAGGATCAAGTCGCGCAGCTTACCCAGATGGGGATCCCTTCAGCGTTGCTGAACAGCACGCTCGCAGCGAACGCGCAGTCGCGGGTTTTGCACAAGGCGATGCAGGGAGCGTACCGGCTCTTGTACCTCTCGCCGGAAAGGCTTGCGCGCGAAGATACCCTCGAATGGCTGAACCGCGTACCGGTTTCCTTCTTTGCGATTGATGAGGCGCACTGCATTTCGGAATGGGGACACGAGTTCAGGCCGGAATACCGGCAACTAAACCGTTTGCGCGAACATTTTCCCCAGGTTCCGATTGCAGCATTTACAGCAAGCGCGACGCGGCGGGTACGGCACGACATTATCGATCAACTTAGGTTGCGTAACCCCGACAAGTACATCGCAAGCTTCCACCGGCCGAATTTGCGCTATATCGCGAAAGAATGCACGGAACGCGAACAGTCCGAATTGCTGGTTCGGGGCTTGCGGAAGTATGCGGAGAACAACGTAATCGTTTATGCGCCTACGATTGCTCGCGTGGAAGAGACGGTTGATTTTCTGGCGGAACAGGGAATTCCCGCGATTGCGTATCACGGCAAGATGGATGGCGACGCGCGGCGGCGGAATCAAGAGCGCTGGATGTCCGATGAAGTGCGAGTGATCGTTGGCACAATTGCTTTTGGATTGGGAATTAACAAAGCAAGCGTGCGGGCAGTGATTCATCTCGCGTTGCCGAAATCGATCGAACAATATTACCAGGAAGCAGGACGCGCGGGACGCGACGGGCAAGCGGCGGAATGTGTCTTATTGTGGCAGAAGCGTGATGTGGGATTGCTGACGTATTTTGTGCAGCAGCTAGATGACCAGCCGGAAAAAGAACGCGCCTGGCAGCGTTACCGCGAAATTCGGCGATTTGTGGAAGCGCAGGAATGCCGGCATCATCAGATTTGCAGCCATTTTGGGGAAATTCGAAAATGGAAGACTTGCGGAGCTTGCGATGTGTGCGTCGGAGAGCCCGACTGGCTGGCAGCGAGCATTCCGACGAGAAAAACCGCAAAACGCAGCGCCGCGGCCGCCGTCGGCCCGGCTGACCCCACAGATCCTGATCGAGAGCTGCGCGAATATCTGCGAGAGTGGCGCCGGACGACAGCAAGAGAGCATGGCATCGCCGCGTTCATCATTATGCATGACACTTCGCTCGACGAACTCTGCCGTGTGCGGCCGCGCACGCTGAGCGAGCTTCGGCGAGTATCCGGCTTTGGCGACCGCAAGACCGAGATGTATGGCCAGGCTATTTTGGATGCGCTGGAGGAATTCGGCCGCGGCGCACGTGCTTCGCAGCCGGGAGGGGAAAAAACAAAACCTGCTGAGGAGACCATGCGGTTATTGGGGCAAGGGCGGACATTCGAAGAGATTGCCAAGGCGCGGGGGCGTCAGCTCTCAAGCGTGCTCGACCTAGTTGCTGGGCTTCTGGAAAGAGGGATTTTGGAATTCCAGCCGAATTGGATTGCAACGGAAAAGCAAACGCGGATTGAGGAGGCGTGCGCGCGGCTCGGATGCGAGCGGCTCAAGCCGGTAAAGGAAGCTCTGCCGCCGGAGATCTCTTACGGGGAGATCAAGCTCGTCGCGGCGCGGTTGAAGCAGAAGCAAGAAGCGGGACCGAAACAAAGCAGCAACGCAACCGAAAAGATTTGAAAAAGCCGCTCGAGGCGCCAGCCACGGAGACGCATCATTTCGCGCAGGCTGCAGGAATGTTATTCTAATGCGCCTGCTTTTTCGCACCACAATCGGCAGAGTAGTAAGGATTAAAGGAGAGGCCGCATGCCCAGTTTTTCCGGAGTCGATTTTCTCGACTTCGATTCCCTGCTCAGCGACGAAGAAAAGCTCGCCCGCCAGACCGCGCGGAAATTTGTGGATGATCAGATTCTCCCCATCATCGAGCAATACAATCGTGACGCCAAATTCCCCATGCATTTGGTGCCGACGATCGCGGAGCTGGGATTTTTTGGCGCCAACCTGAAAGGCTACGGCTGCGCGGGTATGTCGAATGTGGAATACGGGCTGGTGATGCAGGAACTGGAGCGCGGAGATTCCGGATTGCGCAGCTTCGCCTCAGTGCAATCGGGCCTGGTCATGTATCCCATTTACACTTTTGGCTCCGAGGCGCAAAAGGAAAAATGGCTGCCGCAACTCGCTTCCGGAAAAGCAATCGGCTGCTTTGGCCTGACCGAGCCGCAATTCGGCTCGAATCCCGGCGGGATGCTGACGCGAGCGGTGCGCAAAGGCGACAGCTACATTTTGAACGGCGAAAAAATGTGGATCACCAACGGTTCGGTATCCGCCGTGGCGCTGGTCTGGGCGAAATGCGAAGACGGAAAAATTCGCGGCTTTTTGGTGGAAAAAGACACGCCGGGATTCAAAGCTTGGGATGTACACGGCAAATGGTCGCTGCGCGCTTCGGTGACTTCAGGGCTGGCGATGAGCGATTGCAAAATTCCGGCGGAAAATATTCTCCCCGGCGTGGAAGGATTGAAAGGGCCGCTTTCCTGTTTGAATCAGGCGCGCTACGGAATCGGATGGGGCGGAATCGGAGCGGCCATGGCCTGCTACGATACGGCGCTGCGCTATGCAAAGGAGCGGAAACAATTCGGCAATAAACCGATTGCCGCGCACCAATTGGTGCAGGAAAAACTCGCATGGATGATTACGGAAATCACCAAGGCGCAGTTTCTCGCGTTGCAAGTGGGGCGGCTGAAGGACCAATCGCGCGTGCATCCATCGCATATCTCGATGATGAAAATGAATAATGTGGCCATCGCGCTGGAAACGGCGCGAAAAGCGCGCGACATTCTTGGCGCGAACGGAATCGTGGACGATTACTGCATCATGCGTCACATGACCAATCTTGAGTCGGTGTATACCTACGAAGGCACAAACGATATTCACAAATTGATAATCGGGGAGCGCATCACCGGAATTGCGGCCTTCGAATGATCACAGCTACATTTGAAAAATGCGGCGCGAGGGACATTAATTCAGCGATCCCTTGAACGTAATTCGCGAAGTTTGCAGGAGTTTATATGGAAGACAAACTTAGCCTTGAATTTCTGCGCGTGGTGGAGCAGGCGGCAATCGCTTGCGCGCATACGATGGGCCTGGGCGAGCGCGAGAAAGCGGACGCCGCGGCGGTCGAAGCCATGCGGCGCGAAATGGATAGCGTGGGCATGGACGGCACTATTGTCATTGGCGAAGGCGAGCGCGATAAAGCGCCCATGCTCTTCATCGGCGAAAAAGTTGGGTTGGCGTCAAAGCATAAAGATAACTATCCACCAGTGGACATTGCCGTTGACCCTCTGGAGGGAACAAATCTTTGCGCGACCGGCGAGCCGAATGCCATCACCGTTCTTGCTGCCAGCGAGGCGGGCGGGCTGCTGCACGCGCCAGATTTGTACATGGAAAAAATTGTTGTTGGGCCGACGTGCCGCGGCGCCGTGGAACTCGACGCGCCGGTAAAAGATAATTTGAAAGCAATTGCCCGCCGGCTCGACCGCTTGGTGGAAGACCTGGTGGTGATTGTGCTAGACCGGCCGCGCCACGAAAAGCTGATCGGCGACATTCGCAAAGCCGGCGCACGCATTCGGCTAATTAGCGACGGAGATCTTTCCGCAGGAATCGCTGCGGCGGTTTTGGGTTCCGGCGTTCATGCCGTGATGGGCACGGGAGGCGCTCCGGAGGGAGTGCTGACCGCTGCGGCGCTGAAATGCCTGAACGGCGAGATCACCGCGCGGCTGGTCGTTTCCAATCCCGAACAGCAGGAGCGGCTGGGGAAAATGGGCGTCACCGACGCCAAGAAAGTCTACAAAACGGAAGAGCTCGCGCCCGGCAAGAAAATCATCTTCGCGTGTACGGGGGTGACGGAGGGAAATCTGTTGCGAGGCGTGCGTTTCTTCGGCGAAGGCATTCGCACTCATTCGCTCGTTCTCACCTACGATAATCGCAAGGTGCGCTTCATAGATAGTGTCCATTTGAACAAGCGTCCCGACGCAAAGGTTCGATTTTAGCGCATCCATTCGCTACGCTTAATTCAATCTACCCCGGGGAACGCTCGTCCAATACAACGGACCAGGAAGGTGAGAACATGCGCGATCTCGCCGGTTTGCAATCGAAACAGAATGGCGACGCGCCACGCAAGCGGTTGATTATTCTGGGTGCGATTCTTTTCTGCGTCTTCATCGTTTGGGCGGTAACGATGATTGCGGGCTGAGGGTTTTCGTGTTCTGGCGTCCGCTAAGAACAGCCTTAAGGTCATTACAGAACATCCAGTGAGGATTTAGCTCCTCTGCTCCGTGGCGTTTGTAAAACCGCCGCGCAGAAGTGCTGGATGGCTGCACATCCACGCAGATGCGCACCGCTTTCTGCGCAATAAACCAGTGCGCTAGCAAGTACAGCAATTCCGAGGCGATTCTGCTTCCGCGCCGCTCTGGAATCACATTGATCCACTCCAACTCGCCGTCACATGAGTGGCGCTGCGTGGATGACCGGCGATAAAACCAACAAGAGGATGCCCTTCGTAAGACACATAGCTAACGCGGGGCATGAGCGGTGTTTAGTATGCAGTTAGCCCGCCAAATAGACCGTTATGCGATTCGTCCAATATTCTTCTGTTTTCTATTCTGCGGCGCGAATACGCGCGATAGAGGGTATGTCTGAGGTTCGGGCTTCCCGAAAAGTAAAATGAAGCATAGTGCGTGGTCGGCGGCGACCACCAGCGCCGCCGAGCCATTTCCGATTTGAACTTTATTCAGCGATGCGCAGATGCCATTGGCGACGAGTGCCGGCGCGGCGACATCTGCGGCATTTTCGACTCATGCATCGACTGCATGGGCGACCGCATGACGTTGCCGCTGACGTGATCGCTAATGGCTTGTAATCGCTTCAGAATGCCCTGCCACTGCGCCCAATCCAATTGCCGCAGGAATGGCCGCAATCCCTGAATGAAGGGATCCTCTAGCAGCGTCTGGCCCGTGGATTCGGGCACGAAGAAGCGATTCAGCCCGACTCCCAGAGCTTCGGCGATTTTTTCGAGCGTGCCAAGGCTGGGGGTCATCTGTCCGCTCTCAATGCGTGAGAGATAAGAACGCGAGACGCGTGAGCGCGCTTGAAGCTGGCTCTGCGTCATGCTGCGCGATTCGCGCAATTGGCGAATGCGCTGTCCGATATTCTCGACCGTTTCGCGGTTCGGCCAGTCTTCCGCAGCCTGCGAATCGCTGGCGGCATCCTGCGGAGAAGGTGTGGGAATAACGAAAGTCACCCTCGAAGGCAGCAAGCGCACACAGCGCCGGCAATTATCGGTTTTTGTCCGATATTGCACGAGTCCGCACGCACTACAGCGGACTACTTCCCGATCCATATCTGCATCTGAAATGGTGACCTCAGCTTTCTTTTCTCCCACCGGTCATCCTCACAGACTTTTCCGGCGGTGCGGAGGGGAGGAACGGTTTCACAGAGGGAAGGCAGAAACTGGCGCGACCGGCATTCTCTCCAGCGCACTAACCTAAGTCAAGTCTTTTTTTACCTATTTACAGGCCTCTGAAGACGACCGAGATTTTAGCCCGGTCACAATGCCAAAAGCAAACTTTTGTACTCGTCCACATGATTAGTGACACTCGACCTTGTGAGATTGAGATTTCCACTGCTCGAGAAATTCGAGGGGAGTCCGATATCCAAGCGCTTGGTGGGAACGCCGGGACCGCCACAGAAAGAACAAAAACTCGGACGCGCTTGCCTGAGAGAGGAAACTGTTATTAGATACGCACTTCCCGGGACATATGCACCTTCGAAATGGGGGCCAGTCGCAATGGCAAAAAAGCGAAAAGGCAGAGGGGGCTCGAGGTTTCCAAGTCTAGTGCGCGCGCTTTCACCGAAGCGGCAGGAAGTGATACGGCCGCTTCTGGAGCATCCGCGACGATATGTGTTGCACAGCCTCCGCGACCTGGCCAAAGAACTAAACAGCGCCCCGGCCACGCTCTTGCGAATTGCTCGAGAGATGGGGTTTCCGCGGTTTCGCGATTTCCGGCGTTACCTGCATGAACTGTCGGTGGCGCAGGCGACGCCCTTTGATGTGCTGGAAAGCAGCAGTGGCAATTCGGGTCTGGAAGGACGCATCGAAGAATCGCTCAATCATGACATGGCAAATCTTCGCGGGCTGAGCCACAGCATTGATAAGAAGCGCCTGCTGGCGCTGGTGAAAAAGCTCTATGCGGCAGATTCAATTCTGGTCGTCGGCGGAGACATGGCCGAAAGCCTGGCGCGATTCCTGGAATATAACTTGATGGTGATTGGGCTCAACGCCGCCGGGGTCTCGGGCACGGGGGAGACGCTGCATCGTGCGCGGCAGCTAACGCGAAAAGACGTGGTGATCGGCATCAGCTTCAGACGGGGGCTGCGCCAAACCGTGGAGGCTTTGCGCCAAGCACGCAGCCGCGGGGCATATGCAGTGGGCATCACAGACAGCTCGATATCTCCAGTAGCGCGGTATTCCAGCGAGTACTTCGTGACGCCCACCGAAGGGCCGCTTTATGCGGGCTCCTACGTTGCCGCCATGGCGCTGCTGAACGCGCTCCTGGTCACATGTTCGAATTACCAGCGCGGGCGGACGCTGGGCGTTTTTCGCGAGTTGGAGAAGGAGCAGCGCACGGGTTTTCGGTGGTTTACGGAAAGTTAGGTTCCGGAGAGTGCAGGCGCTTTTCGATTCAACGCCGCTGGCCGCAAATTGACGTTTTGCATTCTCTTTGGGCTGGTTTTGTTTGCCATCGCTCGCCTCGAAAGAACATCAACGCCTTCGCATTCATAAAAACAAAACAACTCAAGGAATTTGCGCTACATTCGGTCTGGCGGTCTGCCCGTCTGTGCTCTGGATGCTTTGGGAAAAGAAATTATGTACGTGCGACTTTCCGACGAACTTCGATGACCATGCTGAAAAGACAGTACGACGCCGTGGTCGTTGGCTCAGGTCCGAATGGACTCGCAGCGGCGATTGCCGTTTCACAGGCAGGGCTTTCCGTGCTGGTAATCGAGGGGCGCGAAACCATCGGCGGCGGTACGCGAACCGAAGAGCTGACGCTACCTGGATTTGCGCACGATGTTTGCTCGGCGGTGCATCCGATGGCGCTGATCTCGCCGTTTTTTCGCGCGCTGCCCCTGGCCGAGCATGGATTGCAATGGGTTCAGCCGGAAACTCCGCTGGCGCATCCGCTGGACGACGGAACAGCAGTCGCTGTGGCCCGCTCCGTGGAAATCACGGCGGAAAATTTGGGCGAAGACGCCGGCGCTTATCGCAAGCTGATGGCGCCGATTGTTGCGGCCTGGGCGCAGCTTGAGCCAATTTTGTTTGGCTACTCAATGATTCCGAAGAAACCTGCCGCCGCCGCGCGGTTCGGACTACAAGCGATGCGTTCGGCGTCAGGCCTCGCTCGCGCAAAATTTCGCGGAGAACGCGCGCGCGCAGTTTTTGCCGGAAACGCCGCACATTCGATTTTGCCGCTGGAAAACGCGCCGAGCGCTGCGTTTGGATTGGTGCTGGGAGCGTCAGCACATGTGGCTGGATGGCCATTCGCGCGAGGAGGCTCACAAAAAATCACTGACGCGCTGGCGTCTTATTTTCGTTCGCTCGGCGGAGAAATTGTGACCGGCAAAATGATCCAGTCGCTTGATGAACTGCCGCAGTCACGCATCATCTTGTGCGATGTGACGCCGAAGCAGCTTGTGCGCATGGCCGGGGACAGACTACCGAGCGGATTTCGCGCCGAGTTGGAACGTTTTCGCTACGGTCCGGGCGTTTGCAAAATGGACTGGGCGCTGGACGCCCCGATACCCTGGAAAGCAGAGGCGTGTAAGCGCGCTGGGACGGTGCACGTAGGCGGGACGCTCGAGGAAATCGAAGGGTCGGAACGCGCGCCGTGGCGTGGCGAAATTTGCGAGAAACCATTTGTGCTGGTGGCGCAGCCCACGCTGTTCGACGCCTCGCGAGCCCCCGCCGGAAAACACATTGCGTGGGCCTACTGCCACGTGCCGAATGGCTCGAATGCAGACATGTCTGGGAGAATCGAGGCGCAGATCGAACGTTTTGCGCCCGGATTTCGCGAAAGGATCCTAAAGCGAAGTGTGATGACCACGGCGCAGCTCGAAGCGCGGAATCCAAATCTGATTGGCGGCGACATCACAGGCGGCGCTTCCGACCTGCGGCAGTTTTACTTGCGTCCAACATGGCGAGGTTACCGCACACCCGCCAAGGGCTTGTATCTTTGCTCCGCGTCTACCTTCCCCGGCGGCGGAGTGCATGGAATCTGCGGGCACCTGGCCGCCCGCGCCGCGTTGCGGGACATCACCTAACGCCTGCGCTTTCGACACCATCACCGGGGCCAGCGGCAGGTGACTGGCCAGACAGGGATGCTCACGCTTGCAACGCCATTAAACATCACGATTCAATAGCCAATGATTGATCGATAGCCCGACAGAAGTCTTCAGGTCAAAACCTGCCGCGATTTCTTCGAGCGCGGCGGCGATTGCTTTCGGAGCGAGCACATAATCCACACATCCAGTGTCGATTGCTGCCATCGGCATCTCAGGACGTTGCGCGCTGCGGGGTTCCTGAACAATCGTAATTCCTCCGCTTTCCTTGAAGGCTTTCAGCGCCGCGGCTCCATCCTCGTCGAGGCCTGGGTGGCGGCTGCGGGAAAGCGAATTCAGGAAAAGCGTAAAGACATTTTGTCCAACCACCGGTTTTTGACCGTGGTTGAAGCAAGAAGAAGCCGTCCGCAACGCTCATCTCCATTCCTGAAGGAAGAACGTACACATGGTTGGGTTGCAAGTTCAGGCCAGCAAACCCAAACTCCACAGGCATCGCTGTACACTTCGCGAGGATTTCGGGCAGCAGAGTAGGAACCTTGCGAAGATGATGGATGATGACAAATGCCATGCCTGTATGCGCGTCAAGCGCTCCGAACAGTTCTTTGAGCGGTAGCACTACGCCCGCAGACATCCCGATACACACCAGGGGAAACGCTGATTTGTCTTCTGCGGCCAAGCGCGGCCTTGGCATGTTTTCCTTCACCGGTTCATCTTGATTCTCATCTTTGCGCGGGGTCTGTGATTGCCGTCACCAGCCTTCATAGGTGTTCATGACGATTCTGGCCCGCTGGTCACTTCGTGCGCGATGTTCTGCCGCATGGACAGAATGGCCCGGATGCGAGGAGTCTGCGATGCTTTAGCTGGCTTCGTCGTACATCCACGAATCGGCAGGCTCATTCGGTGAAGGCTGGATCTCCGGATTCTGCATGATTACGCGGGCGCAGGTATTCCACCGCAGAATGGCATCGTCGTTTCCCGGCGAGGCAAATTTGATGGCTTTCTCGTAATGGCTCATCGCTTCGCGCAGCGCGTGATACGCGGCGGCGCCTCCTCCGCCGGCCTGGCGAAGGCGCGCATTCCCCAGGCGCTCCCAGATAATGCCCGCATAGTACGCTCGCTCGTATTCGCCCTTGATTCGAGCGAGAACCTCCTGAGCCGCTTTGGTGTGCGCATTCGACTGGAATTGATCGGTTAGCGCGAGGAGCAGCGAAATCAGCGCCTGCTGATGATCGGGCACGATAGCCAGTATATCGAGGCAAATGCTTTCCGCGAGGCCGGGTTCGTTCAGAAGCCTGTAGCGCTCCACCTTCGCGAGCGCTTCAGGAATGCTCTGCACTGAAATGGGTTTCAATTCGAACTGCATAAAAGCTCCTCCCGTATTGCCGTTATGCTTCCTTGCCGGCGAATATTCGGAATAATTTCGACAGCGGATCGAAGAAGCGATCCACCACGCGCTCCTTGAGCGGGATTATGGCGTTGTCGGTGATGGTGATCCCTTCCGGGCACACTTTAGTGCAGCACTTGGTGATGTTGCACAATCCGGCGCCGAATTGCGTTTTCAGCTCTGGAAGGCGATTGCCTGCGTCCAATGGGTGCATTTCCAGTGCGGCTGTGTAAACGAGGAATCGCGGGCCGATGAATTGTTCGTGCATGTGATGCTCGCGCAGCACGTGGCAAACGTCCTGGCAGAGATAGCATTCGATGCACTTTCGAAACTCCTGCACTCTCTCCACGTCCTGCTGCGCTATGCGCCAGGTGCCATCCGGCGCGTCGGGAGGCCGCGGCTTGAATTTCGGAATGCGCTGTTTCACCGTGTAATTCCACGACACGTCGGTGACCAGATCCTTCAGGTGCGGAAAAGCCTTCATCGGTTCGACGGTCACCGGTTTATCAAGCGCGAGCGTGTTCAGCCGCGTCATGCACATCAGTTTCGGCATTCCGTTGATTTCCGCAGAACACGAGCCGCACTTTCCCGCTTTGCAGTTCCAGCGAACGGCCAGGTCGCCGGCCTGTTCCGCCTGGATTTGATGAACGGCGTCGAGCACAACCATGCCGGTGGCGATTTCTGTGGTGTAGTCCTGAAATTTTCCCTGGCCCTTCTCGCCGCGCCAGATCCGAAACGTTGCCGTCGCCATTACTTCATCTCCTGAATGACTTGATGCAGCTCTTCACGCATCGGAGGGATCGGCTCGCGTGTGAGCTGTATTTCACCGCCGGCGCGTTTTTGCACCACAATATTGAACCCGCCGAACTGCTCGTCCTTGGCCGGAAAATCATCGCGGAAATGCGCGCCGCGGCTCTCTTCGCGCTCGAGCGCGGCTCGCGTGATAACTTCCGCGACGGTCAGCAGGTTGCGCAAGTCCAGCGCCGTGTGCCAGCCCGCATTGTACTCCCGGTTGCCGCTCACGCTGGCTCTCTCACTCTCAGCCTTCAATTCGCGAATGCGCTCGAGCGCTTGCAGCATCTCCGATTCCTGCCGCACAATCCCCACCAGATTTTGCATCACGTCCTGCAACGCATGCTGTACGGCGTATGGATTCGCATCGCCATTGCCCTCGAACGGCTGCAGCGCCCATTTTTCCGCTGAACTCAGGTCATCCCTGTTCACCGCGCCCAGCGAACGCTGTTTCGCAAAGGCCGCCGCGTATTCTCCTGCGCGCTTGCCGAAGACCAACAGGTCGGAAAGTGAATTTCCGCCGAGTCGGTTGGCGCCATGCAAACCCGCCGCGCACTCTCCCGCTGCAAACAACCCCGGAACGTCCGACATTTGCGAATCGGCGTCAACGCGCACTCCTCCCATCATGTAGTGTGTGGTGGGGCCCACTTCCATCGGCTCCTTGGTAATGTCAATGTCAGCAAGCTGCTTGAACTGGTGATACATACTGGGCAGCTTCTTTTTGATGTGCTCCGCGGCGTTCGGCAACTTCTCTTTGATCCAGGCGATATCCAAAAACACGCCGCCGTGCGGACTTCCGCGGCCCTCGCGCACTTCGCGCCGTATGCAACGGGCTACGTGGTCGCGTGTCAGCAGTTCCGGCGGACGTTTCGCATTCTTGTCTCCCTGCGTGTATCGCCAGCCTTCCTCCTCTGAACTGGCGGTTTGATTCACGTAGAGCGGCGGAATGTCCTTGAACATGAATCTCTCGCCATTTCGATTCCGCAGCACTCCGCCCTCGCCGCGCACTCCTTCCGTCACCAGAATGCCGCGCACGCTGGGCGGCCAAATCATTCCCGTTGGATGGAACTGCACAAATTCCATATCCATGAGCGCCGCGCCCGCATGATAGGCGAGCGAGTGCCCATCTCCCGTATATTCCCAGCTGTTGCTGGTGATTTTGTAAGCCCTTCCAATTCCTCCCGTCGCTAACACCACCGCCTTGGCGCGGAACAAGTGAAATCGCCCGCGTTCGCGATCGTATCCAAACGCGCCTGCGATGCGCTCGCCATCTTTCAGCAGTGTGACGATGGTGTGTTCCATAAAAACGTCCAAGCCGAGATGGATTCCATGGTCTTGCAGCGTGCGGATCATCTCCAGCCCCGTGCGGTCGCCGACATGCGCCAGCCGAGGGTAACGATGCCCGCCGAAATTCCGCTGCAGAATCCGCCCATCGCCGGTGCGATCGAACAGCGCGCCCCATGCTTCGAGTTCGCGCACACGCGCGGGAGCCTCCTTGGCATGCAACTCCGCCATCCGCCAATTATTCAAATACTGGCCGCCGCGCATGGTGTCGGAAAAATGAACGCGCCAGTTGTCTCGGTCGTCCACATTTCCCATCGCCGCCGCTATGCCGCCCTCCGCCATCACCGTGTGCGCCTTGCCCAGCAGCGATTTTGTAATCACCGCAACCTTCACGCCCGCCGCTGAAGCCTCAACAGCAGCGCGCAAACCAGCTCCTCCCGCGCCAACAATTAGAACGTCGTGCTCGTGCGTGATGTACTCGCCCACTAAAAAATCCTCCAATCCGTCCACACGCCCATCGAGCACATCCGCACGTACAAATCGCAAAACGCCACCATGAACAGGCTGCACCATGCAAACAGCATGTGCCGCCGGTTCAGGCAACTCACGCAGTCATAGGCGCGCTTGCGAACCGGCGCTCCCGCCAGCCGGTCGCGAAATCCGCCCACAAGATGCCGAAAAGAGTGGCATCCGAACGTGTAGCACGTCAGCAGCACCAGGTTCGTCAGCAGAACGAGCGTGCCGACGCCAACGCCAAATTTCCCGTTGAACCAAAGGGCGTTCCACACGTCATGTCCCAGGAAAACCAGAAACACCAGCGCCAGATAAAGAAAATAACGGTGGATGTTTTGCAGGATCAAAGGAAACGAACGTTCGCCGAGATATTTCTTTCGCGGCTCGCCCACGGTGCATGAAGGCGGGTCCGCCCAAAAAGCTTTGTAGTACGCGCCGCGATAGTAGTAGCACGTCACGCGAAAACCGCCCGGCGCCCACAGCACCAGCACCGCCGCCGTAA
>DATGHO010000020.1:0-29572 GCA_035307965.1 Candidatus Acidiferrales bacterium
GCGCCGCCGGGCGGCGAGGCAAAAGCGGTGGAAAAGCCGCTGCGAGGAAAACCAACGGCAGGTTTTCCTCTGCGCTTGGAAATCCCGCCGACACCGCGGGATTCCCACTTTCCCACCGCTTCGGCGGCGGGCCATCTTCACCACCCCGAGCAACACCGAAACGGCGGACCAATCACTTGCTCATAAACGCGGACATTTTGATTTGCTAACAACACCGTGAGCGGTAAATTGCGCCCATGCGCCGCAAAAAATCGAAGAGGCGCCCGTGGAGGAAAAAAACGGGTGCATCATAATGTTATGTTAGATGCCGCGATAACTCGCCGCCTTTGCGAGCAAGCACGCGCTATCGGATTTGATCTGTGCGGTGTCGCACCGGTCGCGGAATTCGAAGAGCTCAAGCGTCTCCCTGACTGGCTTGCGCGCGATTTTGCGGGCGAGATGCGTTACCTTCACGACCTGCGCCGGACAAGTTTGGAGAAGGCGCTGGCGGGCGCGCACTGCGTGATCGTTTGCGCCATGAATTACAATGCGCCGCTTCCCTATTCGACTTCTGCGCTTGAACCCGTTTCGTCTGATGAAGATGCTCGCAACAATAACGGCACCGCGGCAGCAAATTCTCCGCGCGGCTGGATTTCGCGTTATGCGTGGGGAAATGATTACCACGATGTTCTGAAATGTAAGCTCGATGAGCTGGTCGCGTGGATGCGCGGCGAATTCGGCGGCGATTTTCAGGCGCGCGCTTACGTGGACACCGGGCCCGTGCTAGAGCGCGTGGCCGCGAAATATGCCGGGCTTGGCTGGCTCGCCAAAAATACCTGCCTTATCAACCAGCAACTTGGTTCGTGGCTTTTCCTAGGCGTGATTCTTACGGATTTGGATTTCGCTCCGACATTGGCTGGCGATGACGTTCCGCCTCGCGATTTGTGCGGCACTTGCACGCGATGCATTGACGCCTGCCCCACGGACGCTTTTGTTGAGCCTTACATTCTTGACGCGCGCCGCTGCATTTCGTACCTCACCATCGAACTGCGCGGCCCGATTCCTGCCGAATTTCGCCCGGAGATGGGCCCGATGGTTTTTGGCTGTGACATTTGCCAGGACGTTTGCCCGTGGAATCGCAAAGCTCCGGCCACGTCTTTGCCGGAATTTCAGCCGCTCAAAATCGCACCAGATGAACTCGCTATCGAGGATGCAGAATTTTCAGATGAGGATAGTGTTTCTCTGTTTATGCCGCCGATGGAATGGCTGCTCTCGCTCGGCGAGAACAAATTTCGCAGGGCCTTTCGCGGCAGCCCCGTTAGACGCGCAAAGTGGCGCGGCCTGCTGAGAAATGCATGTGTGGCCGCAGGTAATTCGCGCATTCTGCCCGCGAATCCGGCCTATTCGCGTATCATGCAGAGGCTCGAGCAACTCGCAGGTTCGGCGGATCCATTACTCGCGGAGCACGCGCAGTGGGCGCTCGATAGTTTGCGTGACAACGCCAACGCGGACGCTCAGCTCACCGGCGGCATCACAAAAGGCGCGCCCCCGCGACGAGCGTAGTCGGAGCTTATTTCGAAATCATTATTCGTTCCATGGAGGAGAAATGTTTATTCTCGCCAATCTGGCCTCTCATTTCCTCGCCGATCAGCCGCATTTTAGTTTTCCCAGCACGCCCATCACGAACGAAGAAATTACGCTGCGGTGGATTCACTTCGTTGCGGGGATTATCTGGATCGGCCTGCTGTATTTTTTCAACCTAGTGGGAACGCCGACGATGAAAACGCTGGACGACGCAACGCGCCGCAAAGTTTATCCTGCGCTGATGTCGCGCGCCATGACCTGGTTCCGCTGGAGCGCGCTCATCACTGTGCTCGTGGGCCTGCGCTACTACGCGATCTTGCTGCAGGCCGACGCGCAAAATGCCGGACATCCAGGATTGCTTTGGACATGGCTTGGCGAATGGTTTCTGGTGTGGATGGTGGCGTATGCGATTCTGTACCCGCTGCAAATGCCTTTTGGCGGGCCGCTGGGCAATGGCTGGATTCGCGCGATTCTCATTGCTATCGTCACCATTGCCGCTTCCTGGATAATTCTAGTTCTCAACGCTTCGCCGGACGCGTCTAACGCCCATTTGTGCATCAGCGTAGGCGGCGGGCTTGGATTCGTCATGCTGATGAACGTCTGGGGCGTCGTCTGGCGCGTGCAGAAGCGCATGATTCAATGGAATCGCGCCAGCGACGCGCAAGCGGCCCCAATGCCGCCGCAGGCTGCGCAAATGATGCGCTGGTCGCAGATTGCCTCGCGCACCGCCTTTTGGCTTTCGTTTCCCATGCTATTTTTTATGGCCGCGGCGGAACACTATCCATTTTTGAGCGGCATCGGACATTGATAAAGTAGTTTTTGCAAAAGATAAAAAGAAGGAGATGGAGTGACGCCTCAGAATAATCGTTTGCACATTTCGCCTCCGTCCGGATTCGGCCCGCTGCCGTTCTCGAATGGCGTGCTGGTTGGCGACACTTTTTACATGAGCGGGCACATCGGGCTCGACCCTCAAACGAAAAAAGTGCCAGCGGAAGTTGACAAAGAAATCCGCTTTTTGATGGATAGCTTCAGCGAAACGCTTGCGCGCGCGAACCTGAGCATCGCCGATTTGGTTTTTGTGCAGGTGTTTTGTTCGGATGTTTCGCTTTTCGATCAATTCAACGCGATTTACCGCACTTATTTTTCTGGCGAGTTTCCAGCACGGGCGTTCCTCGGCTCAGGGCCGTTGCTTTTCGGAGCGCGCTTCGAAATACAGGGCATCGCCGTGAAGCGGAGGCAGCCCCGAACGGGCCGCAAGACGCCACGCCGTAAGCGCTGAGCCGCAGGGCATAACAGGCAGCCAAAATGCCTTTTTTGCGCCAACCTGGTCAGTTTGGCGAACGGTCCACCATTCCCTTAACATTTGCTACTGTTGCCATACTGGTCGAGGCGAGCCGTGCACATTCAAAATGCCGATTCACCGCAATTAATCGACGTTGTGCGAATGCTCTTTCGCGAATATGAGGCCAGTATAAAAGTGGATCTGTGTTTTCAGGGATTCGAGAAAGAACTGGCGGGCCTTCCGGGAGAATATGCGCGGCCGAGCGGGCGATTGCTGCTCGCCTTCGAGGCGGGCGAAATCGCAGGTTGCGGCGCATTGCGCCGTCTGCAAGACAATGTGTGCGAAATGAAAAGGCTCTACGTACGTCCGGCACAGCGCGGAAAAGCGGTTGGAGCCAGCCTTGCTCGCGCGCTCATCGAAAATGCCAAAACAGCTGGCTACGCAACCATGCGACTCGACACTATGCCCTCCATGACGCGGGCAATCGCGCTGTACCGTTCGCTTGGTTTTCGCGAAATCGAGCCCTATCGCTTTAATCCCGTGCCCGGCGCACTTTTCTTCGAACTGAACCTGCGAGAAGTCGACGCGCGGTGACGCTGCGGCAGCGACAAATTGTCGGACGCTTCCAACTTTTGCCCGGAAGCTGAAGAACGCCCCAAAAAGAACGCTGTGAGCCCAGCGATCACACCTCCCGTGATGATCACCGCTTCCCACGCCAGTCCCACGGCCGCAGTCTTCACCGGACGCGCGCCAAAGGGAACGAGCAAGACCACCAGCGCCGCCTCGCGCACACCGATACCACCTTGTGTGATGGGAACGACAGCGGAAAATTTCGCCAGCGGCCAGGCGAAAAGCCATGCGCGAAACGCCAGATGCAGACCGCTTTCGGCAGCGACGCGCGCGGTCAGCCAGATGAAACTTCCCTGAACAATCAACCCGAGGCAAAGTGCGGCTACGACGTATTGTGGTTTGCGCCTCATCGAACGCGCCGCTCGCCGGAGCTTGGCGATGTGCCGCCGAAACTTGAAACGCAACTTTCGCGCGGGAAACCATACGACCAAGGGCGTCATTAGCGCAGCCAAAACTGCCAGAACAATTCCGGCAATGACGAAAACCCGCCGCGTTTCCGCAGGCAAAGCAACAGGAACCAGCGCCGCCCCAAGCGCGGCCAGAAGCGCCAGCGCCGCAAAATCGATCATGCGATCGATTAGCCCTCCCATAATCACTGCTGCTTTGCTTTGCCCAGTGCGGAACGCCACCGTCGCGCGCACGAGGTCGCCCCCGACGATGGACGGCAGCAGCAGCGTGCTGAACAGCCCCGAAAAGTAGCAAAGCACCGACTGCCGGAACGTGAGTCCCGCTCCGGCCACATTCACCATTAATCTCCATTTATTAATTGCAACCACATGCGCGGCCAGATAGCCCGCAATCACCAGCAGCCACAGTTGCCAGGGCAGCAGGCGCAGCGTGCGCCACACTTCAGCGGCCGGCAGAAAGCGAAACAGCAGAACGAGCGCCAGCGCGCTGCCGCCAATTCGCAGTAATGCTCGCAACCAAGGCCGCGGCCAGCGCCGGCCACCCACCGCGTCATGTTGTGTTTTTGCGATTTTGGTCATCGGGAACTCAGCGAGCCATTATGCCTACATTCGAAAACACACGCCGTCGAATTGCGCTTAGAATGCTTGCGCCGCGTCGCATTAGGAATTATCGTATTGGTTTCGCTAAACGTCTTGGGAAGCACAGGGAGAAGTTGTGAGCCGAAAGAAAATTCGCGTGTTGCAGTATGGAGTCGGTCCAATTGGCGCTTCGATCGTGCGCCTGATGAGACAGAAAAATGCGCTGGAGATCGCCGGAGCCATTGATTCCGATCCCGCAAAGGCCGGGCGCGATTTGGGGGAAGTTGTGGGAGCGCCCGATGCGCCGTGGGGTATAACTATTTCCGCCGATGCGAGCGAGGCGCTAAACAAGCCCGCCGACGTAGTGATTCATTGCACTTCGTCCTACTTGAAGGATGTTGTAGCGCAATTGATGGCCTGCATTGAAGCGGGCTGCTGCATCGTTTCCACTTGCGAAGAATTGGCCTATCCGTTTCGCAAGCACCCTGAGCTTTCCGCCAAACTCGATGCCGCCGCGAAAGAGGAAGGCGTGGCGCTCGTTGGCACCGGCGTGAATCCCGGATTCGTCATGGACAAGCTCGTGCTCACGCTTTCAACCGTGGCGCAGCGCGTGGATTCGGCGCGCAGCGTGCGCATTGTGGACGCTTCCAAGCGCCGCCTGCCGCTCCAGAAAAAAATAGGCGCGGGAATGACTCCTGAGGAATTTCGCGAGCGCGTTGCCGCTGGCGTAATCAAGCATCATGGTTTGCCGGAGTCCGTCGCCATGGTTGGAGACGGCCTTGGTTTTGCGCTCGAGCAAATCACGGAAACCATCGAGCCGGTCATCGCGGAAGATCCAGTGCAGACGGAATTTCTTCGCGTGGAAGCTGGCCAAGTCGCCGGCGTGCATCAAGTGGCGCGTGGCATCGCGAGCGGCATGGAAAAAATTTTCATGGAATTGAAAATGTACGTGGGCGCGAAAGATCCTGCGGATACTGTAACGCTGACTGGCGAGCCGAATATTACGCTGACCGTGCCGGGCGGAACGCACGGCGACATCGCTACCGCGGCTGTCTCCGTGAATGCAATTCCCATAATCCTGGCCGCGGCCGCCGGACTACGCACCGCGCGCGATCTGCCTTTCGAATATTTCCCGCCGAACGCAGAGCCATAGAGCTCTTCAGTTCCGCTTCCAGTACGACGCGATCGCCGCGTAATCCACGTCGCTTTTCGCTGCGGCCTTTACGGCGGAGTAAGCCTTATACGCCGCTGCGCCTGTCGGGAGTTCAAGCCCATTTTCTTTGGCCAATTCCATGGCCAGGCGAATGTCTTTGTGCATCAATCGCAACGGAAAACTTGGGGCGAAATCGCGTTTGAGCATCACTGGGGCTTTCACATCCAAGACCGGCGAGCGGCCCATGCTTGACTGCAGAACTTCGATCAGCTTCGCGCCATCCACTCCAGAGCTGGTGACCAGCTCGAGCCCTTCAGCGAGCGCTTCCACCTCGAGAGCGAGGATCAAATTCATGGCCAGCTTCACGGTTTGACCAGCGCCATTCGGGCCAAGAAGGAAAAAACGCTTGCCGACGGCCTCCAGCACCGGGCGAACGCGCTCGAACGTCTCCTTTTCGCCGCCCATCATAAAAACCAGTTCGCCTTTTTCCGCGCCCCATGTGCCGCCAGTTACAGGCGCATCAAGGAAGGCCACGGATTTCTCAGCGCACGTTTTGGCGATCCGCCGAGCCAGCGCCGGAGAAACCGTGCTGGAATCAATCAGCACGCTGCCGCTCTTGAGCGCGGGCAAAGCGCCTTGTTCACCCCAAAGCACTTGCTCCAGAGCCGGCGGATCACTGACAATCGTCAGCAAAATGTCTGCCTCAGATGCAGCGTCCGCCGGCGATTTCGCTGCTGTGGCTCCGAGCTTCGCAAGCTTCTGCGCTTTTTCCGCCGTGCGATTCCATACCGTCAGCGGGAATCCTGCCTTCAAGAAATTCGCCGCCATCGGCGAGCCCATGAGTCCCAATCCAATCAACCCCACCCGCGGTTTCATAACCGCCTCCAGCCATCCTGTTGATTTCCGCTTCAAACAACGAACAAATATAGCGGTTGGAGTAAGGGCGAGGGAATCGAAATTTATAAATAGGAATGACGAGCGCAGGACTTAAGAAGCCGGCGAGGTCTCCATTCGTACAGCTACTTCGCGCACGCGCACAATAGAGGCATAGGGAATTTCAATACGAAGAGTCTTGTTCCGGCCGCCCTGAGAAAAGCGCTCTTCCAGGTGAATGCGCTGGCCAGAATCCAGCGCCAGCGTGCCAGTGACGGTCATATGCACGTCGCCTGCCCGGTAGCTCGCTTCCACGCGCTTGCCAAGAAGAGACGCGAAGGCTAGCATATACGAAGGCTAAAAGAGGCTTATGTTAAGCGTCAATAGTACGTTCGGACTTTCCTGGAAAGTACCCTATGGAAATCAGCCAATCACGTTAAACTCTACGCGGTTGCGGAAAGCGTCGATGCGCTCGGCGCGAACGCGCAGCCGGTCGCCCAGATGGAATTCCCGCCTAGCGGCTTGGGCCTTGCGGCCGCGATATGATTCGCTGACAATGGCGTGATCGTTTTCGCGATAACGGAAGCGCGCGCCAAGGGCTTCCTCCAAGCGGTCGACCGGGACCAATCCCTCGACGAATACCTCGAAAAGCTCGACGAAAAATCCGAATTTCTGCACGGAGATAATCAGCGCATCATATTCCTCGCCCAAATGCCCTTCCATGTATTGCACGGTTTTCCAGTCCATGAGCTCGCGTTCGGCAGCATCGGCGCGGCGCTCTGCTTCTGAAGTTTCCACCGCAATTTCCTGCAACTCCCCTTCGCGATACGGGCCTTTCGCAGCGCCCGGATTTTCCAGCGCCCATTTGAGAATGCGATGCACGATCAGATCGGGATAGCGCCGAATGGGAGAAGTGAAATGTGTATACTGTTCCGCCGCGAGCGCAAAGTGGCCCAGCGGCTCCGCCGCGTAGCGCGCCTGCTTGAGCGAACGCAGCATCAGGTAAGAAAGAATGCGCTCCTCCGGCTTGCCTGCGATCTTCGCTGTCAGTCGCTGATAGTGCTGCGGGCGAATGTCAATCTCGTCCGCGGGCAGGGCGACCTGCATGGGGCGCATCCTGCCGTGGCGTTCGCGTCCCGCAGGACGCACACTGCCGTGCCGCACGGCAACGCGGCGCTCCGCAAGATTCTCTATGCCAAACGAATATCCAAACGCCCGCGCCAGCTCCTCGAATTCCAGCACTTTCTTCGGATCTGGTTTTTCGTGAACGCGATGCAGCGACGCAATACCACGCCCCTCGAGATACGAAGCGACCGCTTCATTCGCGGCCAGCATGAACTCCTCGATGATGCGATGCGCGATGTTGCGCACGCTGCGAATAATCCCCACCATGCGGCCCAGCTCGTCGAATTCAATCACTTGCTCAGGTAAATCGAAGTCAATCGAGCCACGAGCGGCGCGGCGCGCGTTGAGCGCAAGCGCCACCTTTTTCATCAGCCGGAAATTATCCGCGAGCGCCGCGTAACGCGCCGTCATTTCTGGATCGCCTTCCAGCACTTTGTTCACATTGGTGTACGTCATGCGCTCAGCCGAGCGAATCACGCCCGGCGTAAATTCCGCATCGAGAATCTTGCCGCTGGCGTCGAGCTGCATGATGGCGCTCATCACCAGGCGGTCCACATGCGGATTCAAAGAGCAGATGCCATTCGAGAGCGCTTCGGGCAGCATGGGAACAGCGCGATTCGGGAAATACACAGAAGTGCCGCGAAGACGCGCTTCGCGATCCAGCTCCGCTCCGCGCCGCACGTAATGTGCCACGTCCGCGATGTGCACTTGCAGCTCGAATCCGCCGCCCGCGCGCGGCGCTACATAGACTGCGTCGTCAAAATCCTTCGCGGTTTCGCCGTCGATGGTAACGATGGGCAACGCGCGAAAATCCCGCCGGCCAGCGGTATCTTCATCGCGTACCGTCTGCGAAACCGCGAGCGCCTGCGCTAGCACTTCGCTATTGAAGACGTGCGGGAGATGGTGTTTGCGAATGACAATTTCCACGTCCACGCCCATTTCGCCGTGACGGCCGAGAATTTCGGTGACGCGGCCCGCTGGAGCAGCGCCGCCACGCGGGTAGCGCGTCAACTCCACATCCACCACTGCTCCGTCAAGCTCCGGCAGTCGCAAACGCCGGCTGGCGCGCGCGCGTTCCGTCGAATCGAGTTGCAGTTTTTCGCGCAGCGCAGGAGTCAGCTCCTCTCCCGGCGGGATAATAATTTCATGGGAGATGCGCGTATCGTATGGCAGCACCACATTGCCATGCGGTCCATAGCGAAAAAGCCCAACCACCGTGGGATGCGCCCGCGCTGTGATCTTTTCGATGCGCCCTTCGAAGCGTCCGTCAGGATGCCGCCGGGCAATGCGCGCCAGCACGCGGTCGCCATGCATGGCATCGTCCATGCCGCTGGCCGGGATGAACAAATCGCCATCCATCTGCGCAATGGGGCGATCTGGCACCACAAAGCCATATCCGTCGCGATGCGCCACCAGCCGGCCCGCAATCAAATTGGCATCGTGCCGCGCGACATGTCCCGCTCGTTCGGTCCGCGACGCCACCGAAACCGGCGCGCCTGGCTTGCGTTCCACCCGCTTCCCGCTCAGCCGAAACCGGCTGCGCGATTCTTCCACGTCGCCGCGCCGCTTCAGTTGCGAGAGCACCTTGGGCAAAGCTCGACGCCCCCAGTGTCGCAGCTTCATCCCGGTGGCAATTTCCCGGATGCTCTGCGAGCGCTGCGCGCCCGAAAGATAAGCCAACAGATCCGCTTCTGCGACCTCCTCGTGCCGCGCCGCTGGCCGATTTTCGTCGGAATGCCTGTCTTTTTTTTTCATGAATTAGGGAGCGCTCATTGATAGTTCAGCAACCAATGTCACTCTTCAATGCATTCTAATTGTATGGCCCAGGGTAGCGAATCGCCCGCAACTTTTTTTGGTGTGCAGGGTTTGAAGTGAGCGATAGATCCGCTACCTGCCCAGGCAGGAGCGGAGACTCAACACCCCAGGGACGCGGGAGGCGATTCCACCAATCGCCTCCCACTCATTTCACCATCGGCCTGGCGCCGCTCGAGGCCCATTTCTGCGCAAGTGTGCCCGATACGCATAATAGACGGCCAAAATCGGCGGCGCGAGCAACACTCCCCAGAAGCTGAACACCAGCCCCGGAGCAATCGGCGCAATCAATGAGATCCAGAACGGCACCCGCGCAACTCCCTTCATTAGCCACGGCTGAATCAGCAGGCTGTCCACAATCACGATTCCCGAGTAAAGAATCAGCACATATAGAAAACGCATCCATCCGCCGCTGATTCCTGCGGCTATCGCGGGTCCCACCAGCGCAATGGCAATGCCGAAATTCGGAATGAAGTGCAGTAGTCCGCCGAGAATCGCCCAAAGAGCAGCCCATGGAACATGCAAATACCATAGCCCGCCAAACCATAGCAGCCCGACAATCAGCGAGTCATAGCAGCGCGTGACGAACCAGCGCCACAGCGCCCGCCCTACCAGGTGAAAATGCTCGTACGCTTCCATTCAATGTCCGCAATTCCCCACACCGCTCCAACATCAGAATTATATGCTTTTCCCGAATGTGCCCGGCAGACCCCACGCATCGGACTTTGTCTTTGATCCACTACATTCGCTCCTTGGCCTCCGGCAAAAAGCCGGAAAATGCCGATTTTCCTTGCTGCCTGCGCCTGCGCTTCGCTACCCTGAATCATGGCCGCCAAGATCCACGAAATCGACCCAGGCCCGCACTCCCCCAAAGTCGTCCGCATGATCGTCGAAATACCCAAGAATTCTCGCAACAAATACGAATACGACAAGGAATTCGGTATTTTCCGCCTCGACCGCTTTCTCTATTCGCCCATGCACTATCCTGGTGATTACGGCTTCATTCCTGGCACGCTTGGCGAGGATGGCGATCCGCTCGACGTGCTCACCGTCACCGAGGAACCTTCCTTCACGGGCTGCATGGTCGAAGTGCGCCCCGTCGGCGTTCTGCGCATGATTGACCGCAGCGAGCCCGATCAGAAAATCCTTGCCGTCCAGCAGAACAATCCGCTGTACAACGAAGTCGACTCGGTGAAACAGCTTTTTGCGCATCTACGACGCGAAATCGAGCATTTCTTCACCATCTATAAGGAACTCGAGCACAAGAAGACGCGCATTCTGGGATGGAGCGGTCCGGCTGCAGCGCACAAAATCATCGCCGCCAGCCGCAGACGCTATCTGCAAGACACAGATAGATTTAAGTAAGGCTGTCCGATACTGTACCTGCGGCTGTCCCTCCGAACAAATAACCGATAAGCATCGCCGCTGTCCCCGGCTGTTGGAACAGCCTGCAATTCCGCTATGCTCAAACTGCATGCTCACAGCCTTCTACATTCTGGTGCTTCAGCAGGTCGCTCAGGGTCTAGTTTCACTTTGGGACGGGTGGAAATGGCTGCTGATGGTGCGCCGCCGGCTCGCCACGTACTCGGGATTCTATGCGCCACGCGTCGCGCTCATCTGCCCGTGCAAAGGCGCCGAATCTGGTCTGGAAGGGAACCTCACGGCGCTTGTGAATTTCGACTATGCCAATTACGAAGTCTTTTTCGTGCTGGCCAGCGCACTTGATCCCGCGCGGGCGGTGATTGACCGCGTCTGCTCTTCCAAGCAGAAACCGACGCACCTAGTGATCGCCGGAACGCCGACAGGCCGTGGAGAAAAAGTGAATAATCTGCGCGCCGCAGTGCACGAAGTCGGCGAGCAATTCGACGTGATCGTTTTTGTGGATTCCGATTCGCGCCTCGGCCGCACCTGGCTTGGGCACATTGTCGCGCCTCTTGCCGATTCCAAGCTCGGCGCAGCCACTACCTACCGGTGGTATTTTCCACATGAGGGCGGCTTCGCAAGCAACATGCTCTCCGCATGGAATGCGGCGATCGCCACGCAATTAGGCGAGCATGGCAGGAATTTCTGTTGGGGCGGCGGCACCGCCATTCGCCGCGAGGTGTTCCATCGCGCGCAGGTTTTGGAGGCGTGGGAGGGTGCTGTCAGCGACGACTGGACGCTCACCGCCGCGCTCGAACGGGTTGGCTTGCCCATCTTGTTTGTGCCGGAATGTTTGTCGCCAACCGTCGGAGACGTAGATGCCGAGCAGCTCGTCGAATTCACCAATCGCCAGATGATTTTGACTCGCGTTTATTCTCCGCGCCGCTGGGCCCTCGCCGCGCTCGCTCATTTTTCCTATTGCGTCACGATGGCATACGCCGCCTTCGTTATTCTTGACCGCATGTTTTCCGGCAATTCCTGGGCGGGATTGATGCTGCTGGCGCTGCTGATTGTATTGCTTTCCGCCGGAAAGGGCGCTGTGCGTGCTGCGGCCGTTCAGGACATTCTGCGCGAATGGCGCTCGAAATGCGAGGAGCTAAGCTGGATTTGGATCGCCTTTGCTCCTCTTGTGCCCGCGCTGTTTCTGTGGAACTTCATCGTCTCGGCGTTCGAACGGCGCATTCGCTGGCGCGGCGTGCGCTACGAACTCGTCTCCGCCACGCAAACCCGCGTCCTCTCGCATTAAGCCGCACCTTGAAACCTGTCTTCGCCAACGCTCCGAATAACTGACTTTTACTAAAGCCTGCACAGGCGGCCACGGAAGCCCCTGCGCTACCGCTCGTTTTCTTGTCCAGCGGATTATGCTGTAAATAGATTGTGTGTAGAAAAGCACGGTGAATACACAACATAAAAAGAAGATCCAACCAGGAGTGTTATGAAACATAGCCAAGATCACTGGAGCCAGAGGAAGAGCTCCCGGAACAAATAAACAAAACACGATCGCGTCTTCTGCTGCGTCCTGGCTACCGGAGATGCTTTGAACCGTGAAAACAATTGCCCAGACGATCCCCATTGCGAGCGGCGTCATCGCAAGCGCTCGGAACCAGTCTCCCGTGCGGCTCCTCACCTTGTTCGCCACGCGAATTCTTCTCCTAAGGGCCAGCGTCCGCTGCGAAACGGTAAACGAATTTAGCGGTGAATCCTCCTTAGTCTGCGCTGAAATCAATGAGCATACTTCGAGTAATTCGGGAACGGCGGCACGTGCGGCTTCGGCAGCGGATGCTCCTTCAGCATCTGCATCGCTACGGCAACCGCTTTCTCGAGCTGCACATCGTGCCCTTCGCGCCACGCCTTCGGGTCCAGAATCACCGGTACATCCGGCGGCACGCCGTGATTTTCCACGTCCCACGTGCCGTTGGGATTGAAGAAGGCCACGCGCGGCGCGGTCACGAATCCGCCGTCAATCAGGTCGGGATATCCGTAAATTCCCACGAGCCCGCCCCACGTCCTTTCGCCAATCGTCGGCCCTACTCCTACGTGCTTGAATGCCCACGGCATCCAGTCGCCGCCAGAGCCCGAGAATTGGTTGGTTATCATGACCTTCGGCCCAAAAATCGCGTCCAGCGGCGAAGTGAAAACCTCGCCCTGGCGCGTGTACCAGTAGCTGGTTAGCTTTCGCTGCATGATTTCGATGATGTAGTTCGCGATCTGCCCGCCGGTGTTGAAGCGCTCGTCCATCACCGCGCCCTGCCGCCCGACTTGCGCCATGTAGTAGCGGTTGAAGTTGGTGAATCCGCCGCCAGCAGTATTCGGCAGATAAACGTACGCCAGCTTCCCGTCGCTAAGCTTTGTTACCGTTTCCCAGTTGTGATAGGTCCACGCGCGATGCCGCGAATTCAGCTCATTGGCGATGGGCACCACGGTAACGTCGCGCGAACCTGTTCCGTCCGCGTTCGGGCCCACCTTCAAGACCACCTGCTTGCCGGCCTTATCGAGGAAGAAGCTGTAAACGTTGTCGGTGCCATGCAGTTCACGGCCGTCCACAGCGAGAATGTAATCTCCCGCGGTAACGTTGACGCCCGGTTGCGTGAGCGGCGCTTCCAGCCCTGGATTCCAGTTCTCGCCTTGATACACTTTGGCAATTTTGTATCTTCCGTTTTCGACTGTGTAATCCGCTCCTAGCAGTCCCACCGACACCGGAGGCACCGTCGGAATCGCTCCTCCGCCCACGAACATATGCCCGACGTTCAAATCGCTGAGCATCTGGTTGAAGAGGAAATTCTCGTCCTCGCGGCTGGCCAGACCCGGCAAATACTTCGCATACTCCGCCTCCGTTTTTGCCAAATCCAGCCCGTGATAGTGCGAATCGTAGAAAAAATCGCGCTCGATGCGCCAAATCTCGTGATACATCTGCGTCCATTCCGCGCGCGGATTTACCCACACCTTCATGTCCGCCATGTTCAGAATGCCTTCGCCCGGCTTCACCGGCGCGGCCGTTGCGGCAATTCCCCAATGCGGCCCTTGCTGGTAAAGCGCCTTTTCACCGTTGAACGACACGTCGAAACCCTGCACACCTGAAATAAATGGCGTCTCTTTCTTTGTCTTAAAATCGAACTTGGTGACCTCCGCCGCCGGCGGCCCTGCGAAAGCACCTTCCCTCGCCCCGGGAGGTAGCGCCATAAGGAAAAGATCGCCCGTTTTCCCTGCAAACAGCCCGACATAATCCCGCTCCGGCACTGGCAGCGAGAGAATACGCTGGCTAATATTCTCGAAATCAATGGCGACCTTTGGCGTTTCTTCCTTCTTTGCGGCCTCTTCTTTTTTCTTCGCAGTTTCGCCCGCTGGCGAGGGCTTTTCTGCCGCCGCCACCTTTTCTTCGTCGCTTTCCGGAGCCAGCGGTGATTTTTCGTTCTTTGCCAGGACCATCACGTAAACTCCGCGCGTCACCGCATGCCCTTCACTGGACATATCCAACCATGCGGTAGTTGGACCGGAATTTGTGCTCGCCGTGAAGTATAAATATTTTCCGTTCTTGTCCCAGTTGGCGTAGCGGGCGTCGCTCATTCCGTCGGTCACTTGCGTGCTCTTGCCCGTCTCAAGCGAATACACGAACACCGCGTGCATGTGATTGCCCATCAGTTTGGTGTACGCGATCCATTCGCTATCGGGAGACCACGAAGGATCCATGGTCAGCTCCGGCGTCTCGAACACGTCCGAATTAATCTTCACCGGCGTGCCCTTGTCCAAATCCACGTACCAGACATTCAGGCGCTTGTCCGTATAGGCGATTTTCTTGCTGTCCGGCGACCATACCGGATTGTAGAAATACGACGGCGGGTCGCCCAGGCTGATTTTCTTCGCTGCGCCCATGCCGTCCTGATTCTTGATGTGCAGGGCGTATTCGCCTGATTCATCCGAAAAATAGGCGATGGACTTTCCGTCCGGCGACCATGATGGGGTGCGGTCGGCAATTCCGGGGGTATTCGTGATGTTGCGAACATTGCCGTGCTCGGCAGGCACCGTCAGCACTTCGCCATGCGCCTCGAATACCGCGCGCGCGCCTGTCGGAGAAATTCCCGCCGACAAAATGTGTTTCTCCACGCTGTCGAAATGCGGCATCACCTGCGGAAAATCGCCGGCTACGTGAATCGTCACCGCATGTTCGCGATGGCTGGCGAGGTCATAAATATGGATCGCACCAAATTGCGAATAGATGATTCCCCCAGGCCCCGCCGAGGCTTCCTTGATAGGCAGGCCGTCGTTCGACACCACTTCCGCCTCTTTTTTCGTCGCCGTGTCGTACTCGTACAGCGTGAATGGCCCTTTTTCATCCGACAAAAAATAAATCTTATTCCCTACCCACATCGGATCGAATTCGTTCCAGTCGCCGCGCGGAATTTCTTCGTAGCTCGAATCCGCCAGCTTGGCGACCCAGATCTTCGATTCGGTCCCGCCGCGATAGTGCGACCAAGTGCCCCACGGAAATGCTACTGGCCGGTAGGCGATCTCCGCCGCGTTCGGGGAATAGGAGCCTTCATAGGCCAGCGGAAAGGGCAGCTTCTCCGGGAGGCCGCCGTCCAACGAAACCGTATATAAATTCCCCACGCCGCTGGCGAACGAATCGCGCGTCGAAAAGAACAGGACGTTCTTGCCATCCGGAGTCCATCCGGCCACTACGTCCGGGTCAGGATGGTACGTCAGGCGCTTCGGCACGCCGCCCTCCGCTGAAACGACGTATACGTCTGGATTGCCGCCGTAATCTCCGGTGAAAGCCACCCATTTGCCGTCCGGCGAAAAATGAGGATCAGACTGAATCCCCACTCCGGTAGTCAGGCGAATTGCATCGCCGCCCTTGCGGCTTACGCTCCACAGTTCTCCGCCGTACACGAAGACGATTTGTGTTTGGTTCATGGTCGGCTGCTGCAGTAGCAGAGGCCCTGGCTCCGACTGCGCGTAGCAGATTCCCGCCAACAGCAATACCATCACGCCTAAAATGGCTTTCTTCATTCCGCTTTCTCCTTTATCAACCTTGCCTTTACAATACGTAATCTCTCGCGCGAAAGTTTCCGCGCAGAATTTCGCCGCCGCACGCGCAGAAAAAAACGAGCACACCCGCATCCAAATTCTTGCCGAACTGAAACAAATGATTCGGGAGTATACCGCTCGCGCTAGATGGTGTCCACGAAAGAACGGCGTCGGTCACCCGTCGCAAACGGATGACGCTTTTGCGCCAATTCGTGCGTACTCAAGCATCGCATCCAATGGAAACCGCATCTGCCTAACTTCTAGCTTTTTCGCGGGAAGGCGCGACAATTATTTCAAGTAGCTTCAACTTGCAGGCCAGGATGATGAAGCAGCACTGCCGAAAACTCCTTTGGTTGGCCCGTTGGCGGCATCGGTTTATTTTCGCCGCGATTTTTGCAGTTTGGTGCTCGTTTAGTTCACCAGTTTTGGCGCAACAGACGCCGACGCAACAGCCTCCCGAGCAGCAGACATTCAGTCAGCAACAGCTATTGCCGGGAAGTGTAAGCGGAACAATATCCGATCGCGACGGAAACGCCATCTCCGGAGCACAAGTAGCCCTCACGAGGGATGACAACTCGCCCAAACAAGAAGCCATGTCCAGCGATGACGGGCAATTTTCCTTCGCTAATGTGCCGCCCGGACCCTTTCATCTCACGATTAGTGCGGTGCCCTTCGCGATGCAAACCTATTCGGGGAGCCTGGCGCCGGGGCAGAGCTATATCGTTCCGCAGATCACCATGATTCTCGCCACCGTAACCACAGTCATTCGTGTCGAGCCGGTCGAGGTGGTGGCGGAGCATCAGATCAAGGCTCAGGAGCAGCAGCGCGTCCTTGGCGTAGTTCCAAATTTTTACGTCAGCTATGTCCCTAACGCGGCGCCTCTCGATCGGAAACAAAAGGCCGAGCTGTCCTGGAAAACCGCAATTGATCCCGTCACCTTCGGACTGATTGGCGCTATTGCGGGGATTCAGCAGGCCACCAACGACTTCAGCGGATACGGACAAGGCGCGGAGGGATATGGCAAACGCTACGGCGCGTCCTATGCCGACTATGCCACCGGAACGCTTTTCGGCAGTGTGATATTTCCATCGCTATTGAAGCAGGACCCGCGCTACTTCTATAAAGGAATGGGAAGTAAGCGTTCGCGCATCATGTATGCGATTGCCAATTCTGTGATCTGCAAGGGCGACAACGGACACTGGCAGCCCAATACTTCGAGCATCCTCGGGAACCTAGTCTCCGGCGGCATCTCGAATCTCTATTATCCGCCGCAAAATCGCAGCGGAGTGAAACTGACTTTTGAAGTGGCGCTGGTCGGCGTGGCGGCAACGGCCGCCGACAATCTCCTTCAGGAATTCGTCGTCCGGAAACTGACGCCGAGCGCGCGCAAACGCGAATCGGCCGCGCTTGGCTCTCAATAACTCAAGTCGCGGACGTTGCGGTCGATGGCCTGGCGTGCGTAAAATCGACCGATGTTTCCTTTTCTGGTTAGCCTGTTTCTTCTCGTGGCCCAATCGAGCTCACCGCCAAAGTTTCCTTCGGCAATTGACGTTGTCGCTCCAAACTATCAGTACAAGCGACGAATCGATCGCTGCGTAACATCGATTTCAGGAACTTCAAATTCGTAATTTTTAATCCGGACGGAACCGTGCAAAACCGCATACAGCTGACGAATGGGGAGTACCACAAACGCTTGAGCGGAGGCATCGGAGGCAGCGATGTGTCTTGGGGGCCGACAACGTTCTTCGGCGGTGCAGACGGCGAAGCGCTTCATGCCATCCTCACCGCGAACGAAACTGACTGGTACGGAAGCTCTACTGATACCGGTATCGTGCAGGTACTCAAATTGGAGAAGCAACATGTCGTTGTTGAGCGACAGTTCACATTCGATTCAAGCGCCCCAGGGACAGGAACGAAGTTTGACAGGCAATCAGGCGATCTCACTATCACTGGTCGAAGCAACGATGACACACCGAATTGCTGCCCAAAGCATGTTGATGTTATGCGCTTCCGTTAGGATGGCGGCGAATTTAAGAAGCAGAGCGTGCAAACACTCACCCTACCCGACAGGCAAAAGAGCAAACCGGAGTCGAATCGCTAGTGCACCGACAGCACCACGTCGTACACGGCGTTGCAATTTGTCGATGGGTCGTCGGTCACCGTTTTCGATACCGTGCCGCTCTTAATATGGAAAGCCAGCGGCTTCTTCGGGAAATTCGGCAATCCCGTGAACCGTGCTTTCCCGTCGCTGTTCGTTCCCACCTGCAGATCCGTCTTGCGCAAGTTCATGAAGCCGTAGCGCAGCTGCACACTAATTTGCGCGTTGTAAATCGGCTTTTTCACGCCGTCGCGCACCGTGAAGTCCGCGCTGCACGCTCCAATGCCGCCGTCAATCTTCGGGACAGCCTGCGCAGCCGGCGCGCTCTGCGAATTTTGCGGCTTCGCAGTTTGATCTTGGCGATTTGCGCCGAACCCGCTTCCGCAAAGCATCATAAAAATTGTCACGCACAATATTTGCAATGAACAAACGCGCAACTTCTTCATTTTTTCTTCTCATCTCCTCAAAATAATCGCCGCAGTGCTGCAAGGATCCCCGCGCAAAAAACATACGCCTGCCCGCGTCACGTTGCAAACTCTGTTTTGCCGTCCGCTTTACGCTAAGTCGCGAGACTGTAGGGCGGTAGATCAAGACCGCCCGTAATCCGCCACTCGCATTCGTGCCGCGTTGCCTCGCTGGACGCGTTCGGTATATCCTGCCGATAGCTCCCAAGTTCGCTGTATTTGATGTGTTTATTGTCATAGCCAATGGCCACGATGACCACTGACATTCTCATCATGGGAGGCGGAGCCACCGGCCAGCTTGCCGCCGCCTATCTGCGCCTGAAGTTCCCGCAACTGAAAATCGCCGTCATCGAAGGTCCGCACAAAAATCGTCCCATCGTCGGCGAATCCTTTGTCGAAATCACCATCGATTTTCTGTTCGAACTCGGCCTTGGGCCTTACCTCATCGAAAATCACTTCCCGAAATACGGCCTCACCTATTATTTCAAGCCGAATATCGACAATCCCGCCGACCGCACCTATGTCGTCGACGAAGCGCCCACGGTTCCGCCGCTGCTCTCCTTCCAGATTAACCGCTTCACCTTCGACCGCGAAGTCCGCCGCCGAAATCTCGAATCTGGCGTGCAGCTCATCGACGGCGCCGTCTCCGCTGTGAATCTCAGCAACGGTGCGTCTGCCGGCGCGCTGCACAGCGTCACTTTTCGCGATCCTACCGAACGCGAATCCACAGTCTCCGCGCGCTGGCTGATTGACGCCACCGGACGCAGCCGCGTCCTCGGCAAACTGCTGCAGCTCCACGAACGTATCGCCGAACAGAAAAATGTTTTCTGGTTCCGGCTCGCCAATTTCGATCCCGAAATTCTCGCTCGCATCCGCGCGCTGAAAAAACAAAACCGCGCTTTTGTTCCCTACTTTGCCACCCATCATTTTTTTGGAAAAGGAAATTGGATCTGGTGCATTCCCATGCGCTCACCCGAAGGCGCGCCCTTTATGAGCGTCGGCATCACTTATCGGCAAGGCGTCTATCCCTACGGCGAGCCGCGTACCGTCGAGCAGTTTCTCGAATGCGTCGGCCATGAGCACGAAGTGGTTGTCGAGCTCGTTCGCAGCGGCACGGTGGTCGACACCAATTTCTACGCCTCCTACATGTGGGAATGTCGCCAGCGCTATTCCCCTGACCGCTGGTACATCATCGGCGACGCCGGCGACACCGTTGACCCGCTCTACAGCGTCGGCATGGCCCTGTCTGGAGTGCAGATTCGCCAGGTCGGCGCCATCATCGCGCGCGAATTGGCGGGCCACGACATCCGCGAATTCACCGCCGACCTCGACACCGCCATCTCCGCATTTCAGCGTGGCGTCACTCGCGATACCACGCGCCTCTACGAATGCATGGGCGACGCCTATCAATGCCACCTGCGCGTGCATCTCGCGGTGACACAGCTTTTTCACCTTGGCCTTCCGTTCCTCATGAACGATTACCTGTGGGACCCGCTCGGGGTGAAGCTGGTCAACCGTTTCTCGCGCCTCGAAAAACTCGAAGCCGACGGCCGCAAATTTCAAGAGCTAATCGGCGCGGTCGCTGCGAATCCCAAGAATTGCGCCGTCGAGAATTTCACCAAAGTGCAATCCAACGCTTCGATGAACGCAGCCTTTTACGAATATCATCGCGAGGAAGATATTCCCGCATCGCTCTCGCAAATGTTGTTCTCGCTGGCGCGCTTGCGTCTCTCGTTGTTGCGCAAGCTCGGCTGGCATGCACTGATTTCTTTCCGCCAGCAGGGGGCTTTGTGCAAAGATTTTCTCCGCGGATTGGCTCTGCTGCCATTCCACGGCACGAAGCTCCGCCAAAGCCGTCTGGTGCGTATGATCTTCGCTTCGCGCAAAGCGGCTCTCGTCCGGCCCGCCCGGTAGTGGGCTAGTTTGAAATTTAAGCCCAGTAAAATATATTTCCGTATGGCAATAAACGTGTATAATCCCGACACTTCGCCATGGTGATACTGCTATTCTGGATTCTGTTTGCAGTCCTTGTCGGCGTCTATGCCGCGAACAAGGGCCGCAGCGGGGCTGGCTTCTTCTTTCTATCCCTGCTGCTTAGTCCGCTCGTCGGGTTCATAATCGCGGCAGTCAGCAAGCCCAACCGCGAGGCCGCCGCGCAGAAGTCTGGCCTCAAGAAATGCCCGCGATGCGCTGAGTACGTTCAGTCCGAGGCGGCAGTGTGTCGCTTTTGCGGTAACGAGTTTCAGTCCCCCATAGAAGTGGGTGGAATTGTCCTCAAAGAATAAAACATGGCCGAACAGCTACAAAGAATCGAAAACAAAGTCTTTGAAAACGAATTCGTAGAATTCGACGGCAAGAGCTTCCACGGCTGCACATTCAAAAACTGCGTAATCCACTACTCTGGCGGCATCTTTGAGGTTGGAAACGGCGTGACATTTCCAAATTCAAAGATTACAATTTCTGGCGCTGCTAAAAATTCAGCACTATTTTTTGAATCCCTAGGGCTGATACCGGCCGGAAAACTCTCCGGCTTGGCCTAGAAGCTCTACGCGACTTTTTCACGCTTAGCTTCGAGCAATCCGACAATCTCTCCGATGCTCCAAACGTGGTCGGTGATTCCCGCTTCGATGGCGGGCGTGACGCGGAGCGATTGGTGGATGCGGCAGAAATTGTAGTGCATGAAGTGGAGCGCGACCGCGTGCTGCAAGTTGTCGATTTTTTTGGAGAACGCATTTGTTAGCCTCGTGAAACGGCGCATTCCCATGCGCATCGTTAGATTTTGCCGCTCAACCATGCTGGTAGAAACGTGCTTCGGATTCGGACGGCCTGTAATCTCAACCACTTCTGCCCCAATGCATTCCGCTGGCGTGTAGCGCGTATCCGGCCCTGAGTCGTGGCCGTATATCTTTACCAGCATCGCGTAGTCGATCTCGGAGCCAAACGCGGATTCGACTGCATTCAGATACACGCGGTGCCCGTCTGTGGTTAGCTGGACGCGATTGCGAAGCCTTCCGGCCAAGTCATGCATCAACTGGTAAGCCGTTCGCGCATCGCGCCTGCCCACAAGCCAGCTTGCTACCAGCTTTGTGTCGGCATCCATCGCAACCCACGTCCAAACATCGCCGTAGCCGAATTGCCCGCGCTTCTCTTCGGGCACGTTCTTGTCTTTGGCGTAACAAAAGCTCCAGATTTCGTCGCACTGGATGCGCTGGCACGGCAGATTGCAGAGCATGCGGCGCTGATAGTCGGCACACGCTTGGCCGACTTCCGCAAGCAACTTGATTACCGTATCCTTCGCCACGCCCGTCATGCGAACAGTGGCGCGGATGGAATTGCCTTCGACTAAGGCGCTGATTACTTGGACTCTCTGAGCCTCGCTCAAGCGGTTCATGGCGTCTCCTAAACTGACACCATTCTATGCTTGAGCGGTCATGCATGTCAAGTAGTATTTTTCGGCGATGGCCTGTGCTAAACTGCGGCTGTAACATGCGATACCGCATTACCGTCTGGTATAGGCCAGATGGCACGGTGCGGAAAGTCGTTATCGAGCCTATATAGGCCCGTAGCGGCCATTCCTTAGCCGTGGCAGCACTCAAGGCACAAGCCTAGATGTATTTAGGCCATCGCCGCTCCCTCTCGGAACCTATATAAACAACCGAGAGGGAATCTCTTTTTAGGATGTCTTTGTCTTGGCTTTCCAGCGGGCGTTAGCGGCTTTACGGGCTATTCTGGAGCGCTTGGCGCGGCTCAGGCGTTTGGCCCTTGCGGGGCCGCCCTTGAGTCCGCCCATGCGCCCTAGAGCGACAGCGGCGGGGTTCTTGGAGCCTAGAGGCTCCCCGCCTAACTGCGATACGATGCTGGCCGCTATCTGATTTATGTCTGGGTTGCTTGAGCGTTTATGCATGGCCCATGCTCCCATACCCGCTAAACCCTGTCAAATTCAAACTGGCCCACTACCGCCCGCCCCCGCCCCTAGTCAGATGGTAAAAGATTTGTTACCCTGATCTCTCCGATTTTCCTCCGGCCAGCAGCTTGTAATAACCTGAATCCCTGCGGCGGCTCGCACATCGAACGATAGATGATCATGTTCCATTTGGTATCAGCGGAATGGGTCGAGCAACAGCTCGATTCGCCTGAATTTTTGCTCCTTGATCCTCGCTCCCCCATCCGCTACATGGCCGGCCATCCAAAAAATGCCGTGAATTTCCCGGTAGCCAAGCAGCGCGACGCAAATGGCCGTCTGCTCCCTGCCGATGAACTCGCCCGCCGCCTCGGAAGCGCCGGCGTTGATGCGCATCGCACGCTTGTGATTTACGACAATGCTGACGGCCGCAACGCCGCCTTCCTTGCCTGGATCCTTGCTTATCTCGGCCGCGACGACGTCCACATCATGGAAACTTTCTGGGAGCAGTGGCTCGCTGATCGTCGCGAAGCCTTTTACCGCCCCGTCCAGCCCACTTCGCGAGCCTTCACCGCCAGGCTGCGCCCGGAGTTGCGCGCCACGACCGCCGATGTGCAAATGAATGTTGAAAAAAAGGACGCCGCGAAATTGCTCGATTTGCGCACCGCCGATGAATTCTCCGGCAACTTCGAACCCGACCCGCGCCCCGGCCGCATCCCGGGCGCCGCGCATCTCTGCTGCGACCAGATCGGCGCGAACGGAAAAATCCTGCGTCCGCCGAACCAACTAGACGAACTCCTTACCTCACGCGGCATCGCTCGCGAAGACGCCACCATCACTTATTGCCGCACAGGCCTGCGCGCCGCCCTCGGATTTCTGGCTCTCACGCAGTTGGGCCGTAGCGTGTCGCTGTACGACGGTTCTTACGCTGAATGGAGTGCCGCCGGCTTGCCGATGGAAAAAAATAAAGTGGAAAACAATCTCGACACAAATGAAAAGGGAGAAAGCGCGCATGTCTGAAAATAAATTGTTCCCGGTAACCGTCGTGGGAAGCTGGCCGCGCCCCGCATGGCTCATCCAAGCCCTGCGCAAGCGCCAGTCCGGCGAAGGAGCTGAGCAGGAATTCCAGGCCGCGGCCGATCGCGCCGTTGTCGAATGCCTCGAAGCTCAGGAGAAAGCGGGCGTGGACATTCCCACCGACGGCGAGCAGCGCCGCGACAATTTTTATTCTTTCGTCGTTGAAAAGCTCGGAGGCATGCGCCTGATGAAAGTTTCCGAGCTGATGGACTACATGAAAGACCGCGCGCGTTACGAAGAAGTTCTGCGTGCCCTTGACGTTCCGGCCTTCGCCATCAAGAGCCCCATCGTCATCGGGCGGCTGCGCGAAAAAAACGGACTCTCGCTCGATGAAGTCGAATTCGCGAAAAAGCACACTTCGCGCCCGCTCAAAGTTCCTCTGCCAGGCCCGTACATGCTGACGCGCTCGAGTTGGTTCGAGGGCCTCTCTGACAAGGTTTATTCTGCGCCGGAAGATCTAGCCAAAGACGTGGTGCAAATTCTCCGCAAAGAAGTTCTCGCCCTCAAATCCCGAGGCGTTGCCTTCGTTCAATTCGACGAGCCCATCCTCAGCCAGATCGTCTACGGCGCGGAAAGCACTGAGACTTTTATGTGCGCCGCGCTCCCCAATCGCCGCGATCCCACCGATGAACTCGAACTCGCCGTGCGCCTGATGAACGAAACCGTGGCGGGGATCGATGGCGTGCGCTTCGGTGTCCACGTTTGCCGCGGCAACTGGAGCCGCAAGGAAGAAGTTCTGCTCAAAGGAAATTACGGGCCCATGCTTCCATACCTCATGCAGATGAATATCCATCAGCTGGTGCTCGAATTCGCCACACCCCGCGCCGGCGAGCTCGAAGTATTCAAGGAATACAAAAATGAAAAGGAAATCGGCCTCGGCGTGGTCAATCCGCGTACCGATGAAATCGAAAAGCCGGAGCAAATCGTCGCGCGCGTCAAGGAGCTGGCCAAATTCTATGACCCGGAGAAAATCTTCTTGAATCCTGACTGCGGTTTTGGCACCTTTGCCGAACGCAACGTCAATACCGCGGAAATCGCCACCAGAAAAATGGCGGCCATTTCCGAGGCCGCGCGCCGGCTTCGCGCCGAATTCCAGGGCCACGCTGCCGCGCAATAGCCAGACCAACGTCTCGCGCTAGAGACGTACACAAGGAGAAACGAAATGACCGAACCCAAGATGTCCGAAGAAAAATTGAACGGCCTGCACCCCGCAAAGCTCAACGATATCCTTTGCTCCATGAAGCAGCCCGAAGTTCTTCAGGGCGTCACCGGCCCGTGGAAATCCCGCGTGGTCTGGCAGGACGGCTTTCGCGCCAAAGCCTACATGCGCACCCACGCCGCCGAAATGGACGAGCCCGGCGCGCTCGACGCAACAGACCTCGCCGCCAGCGCTCACGAACAGCTTCTATCGGCCATCGGTGCCTGCATGACTGTGGGCTTCGTTCTAAACGCTACCAAGCGCGGCATTAAAGTTCATGATCTCGAGATCGCCCTCGAAGGCAATTTCGACAACATTCTTAAATGGGCCGGCCTCGACGATTCGGGGAATCCCGGCTACCGCGGCATCAAGGCCAAGGCTTTTGTCCGCGCCGACTCCGATGAGAAAACTCTGCGCGAAATTTGGAAGCTCGCCGTGGATGGTTCGCCGGTAACGCAGTCCGTCGTGCGCGGCACTCCCGTTACTACCGAGTTTGAAGCCGTCTAATGCAGCGCTCTTGATTCTGTAACGCAGAGCTTCGCATTTAAGGCTCTGCCTTTTCCAGCTTGTCATTCTGGGAAGGATGCGAACTAGCATTCGACGAAGAACTGCGTTCTCTTTTTGCCGCATGGGCGGGCACGCATCGGCCACGGTGATTTTCTAAATAGCAAGAAAAAAATTCAAGGAGCAAGGCAATGAAAAGAGCCGCATCACTCCTGGTCTTCACACTCGGTCTTTGCGCGCTGTCTCACGCCGCATCGGCTCAACAAGCCCGCAAATCGCGCAAACCATCCGCGCCTCCCACTATTGCCTCCATCATGAACGCGCAACTTACCATAGTCGAACAGCAATTCGTCGGGGCTGCCGAAGCCATGCCTGCGGACAAATATTCATTTGCTCCGAGCGCGTCAATTGGCAAATACGCCGGCGTGCGCACTTTCGCGCAGGAAGTAAAGCACGTCGCCACCGCCAATTATTACTTCTATAGCGCGATCCTTGGCCGGCCTGTACCCGCCAACATCACCGCCAATAAGCAGAACAACGGTCCAGACTCTATTCAGACCAAAGAGCAAATCATAAAATACCTGAAGGACTCCTTTGCCCTGGGGCACAGCGCCATGGCCACTCTCACCGCTCGCAATGCCACACTTATCGTCAGTAACCCGCCCGTGCCTTTTTTGAACACGCGACTGTCGCTCGCCAGCTTCGGCTGCACGCACGCATTCGATCACTATGGCCAGATGATCGAGTACCTCCGCATGAACGGCATCACTCCGCCAGCCAGTCAGGGCCAGCCGCCCGCCAACCCTTCCAGTGCCGATTAAATTCGCCGAAGGCCGTGTTGTCAAACGGATATCGGGTGCCGCTCGAATTTCTCTAGCAGTGGAAATCTCAATCTCACAAGGTCGAGTGTCACTAATCATGTGGACGAGTACAGTGCATTGCGCCTGTGCCATGTAATACTTTATAATCGAGCCGTTAAGGTGATTTTCGCGGGGGGCTGCGAATTACGACCACACTAGGCCGGAAGAGGCGCCGTTCACACCGATCTCGTTCCGGCAATCAAACAATGACGGACGTCAGCGAAAAACTCAAAAAAAAGCTGCAAGCCGAAATCGCCCAGCTCGAGCATGAATTTCACAACGAGCTGCCTAAGGAATTGATGAAGGCTCGCGCGCATGGCGATCTTTCCGAAAACGCGGAATACAAGTACGCGAAGGAACGTCAATCCTTCGTCTCCGCGCGCCTCAGCCAGCTGCATCACCGGATGGCGGAAATCTCGATGCTCAATCTAAATAACCTTCCGCGTGACCGCGCCGGGTACGGCTCAACCGTGCGCCTTCTTGACATCAACAAATCCCAGGAGACCGAATATAAGCTGGTAACAGCGGAAGAAGCGGACGTATCCAAGGGCATGATCTCGACTTCTTCGCCGATTGGTCGCGCCCTTCTCGGCAAAAGAGTGGGTGATGAGGTCAAGGTTCAAACTCCAGCGGGCACCAAGGAATTCGAAGTGACCCGCCTGGCAACTATTTACGATGAACTCTAGTTCGCTCTCGGCGCGTTGATATGCGCATAGAACTCCTTGCTCGACCTTTTCGCTGGCTACTTGGCCAGATCGTTACCATTCTCGCGAAAGCGCGCGTTCCTGCGAGTTTATTGACTTTCATCAGCTTTACCTTTTGTCTCGTCGCCGGAATTTTCTTCGGCACAGGACGCTTTACGTCCGCGGGCTTCGCTCTGATTCCCGCCGCTGCCTGCGACTTGCTGGCGCGCCCGCTCGCACAGTATCAGCGCCGCATAAATTTCTTTGGCGCTTTTCTCAAATCGGTGCTCCATCGTTATGCTGACCTGGCCCTCTTTCTTGGACTTCTGGTTTACTACGCGACAATAAACCGTTTTCTTTACGCGCTGCTTACCGGCATCGCGATGGCCGGAGCGGTGATGGTCAGCTACTCTCAGGCGCGCGCGGAATCGCTTATCGAACGGTGCCGCGTCGGCTTCTGGGAGCGCCCCGAGCGCCTCGGCCTCATGATCCTTGGAGGAATTTTGAATCGGGTGCCTATCGCGCTCATCATTCTGGCGATTGGCACCAATTTCACCGTGATTCATCGCATTTATCACACCTGGAAGCAAACCGAAGGCGCGCGACGCGCAACTGGCGAGCAGTCCGTTTCCGTTCCTTCGAATTTCGCAGAACAGCTGCCGCTCATCCCTCGCGCCGAATCTCACAACGGTTCTCTGCCCGCGGATCATTCCGCTGACTCCCAACTGCGCGATTTGCTCTCTCGCGCCGCCAAGCGCGGAGCCTGATTTTGTCGCGCATTCTTTCCGGTGCGCGATTCTGACGTGAATCCGCCAAACTTCTCGCTCATCGTCCACGGTGGCGCGTGGGACATCCCCGACGCGGCGATTGCCGACTGCCATTCTGGCATTAGCCGAGCCCTTGAGGCTGGTCGTAATGTTCTCGTGAAAAACGGCTCGGCGCTGGACGCCATAGAGGCCGTCATTGTCGTTCTCGAGGACGACCTTACTTTCGACGCCGGCATTGGTTCGCATCTCAATCGCGATGGCCGGGTTCAGCTCGATGCGATTCTCATGGACGGTGCTTCGCTCAAATCCGGCGCTGTCGCTGCGGTCGAGCGCATTAGGAACCCCATCCGCCTCGCCCGCAAAATCCTCGAATCCAGCGAACACATGATGCTCGCTGCCGCTGGCGCCGAATTATTCGCAAAAGAAAACGGCATTCCGCTTTGCGACCCTTCCGAACTGATCGTCGAGCGCGAACGCGCGGCCTGGCAGCGCTGCCGCACAGGCCAGCACGAATACGCATTTCACTTTGCGCAGCAGCAGGGAACTGTGGGCGCCGTGGCTCGCGATTCACGCGGCAATCTTGCTGCAGGCACTTCGACGGGAGGGACCTGCTGCAAATTTCCGGGGCGTGTTGGCGATTCGCCGCTGGTAGGCTGTGGCTGCTACGCGGATTCTGAAGCCGGCGCCATTTCCTGCACCGGCCACGGCGAAGCCATCATGAAAATCGTCATGGCCAAGACGGCGGCTGAATTTCTTCGCGCTGGCTTACCCGCAGAGTCAGCCGCAAAGGAGAGCGTGAGCTTGCTTGCGCAGCGCGTTCAATCCACCGGCGGCCTGATTTTGCTCGACCGTCATGGCCACGCCGCTGCGTCGTTCAATACGCCTCGCATGGCCTATGGCTACATCCAGCGCGACGGCTCGTTTCTTGTGGCCCCGTGAGCCCTGCCGAGGCCACCGCTGCGCGCTATGCCCTAAAACAAAAGCGCCGGACCGAAGGAGACTCACGGCCCGGCGCAAGTTGCAGCCAAATTTGTTACCAACTATTGCCGCTGAAAAGCCAGTCGCCTGCGCATGCAGAATCCCAGCGCCAGCAAACCGGTCGCAAAAAGCGCCAACGTGCCAGGCTCCGGCGTCGGTGCGCTTGACGTTAGCGAGCCCAGGGTGACATTCCCACCGCATCCGACATCCGAGCCGGTCGCACTCGCGCCGCATGGCGAAACGATCACCAGAAATTCATCGCCGGCGTTCAGGCCAATCGTGCTCGAAAATACTTGCGCGCTCGTGCTTCCGTCATTGGCCACCCACGCCTGCGTATTCGTCAGCGCAAAGGTGCTGCCAAACGGATTCGAGCCATAGCCCAGAATCGCGTATGCTTCGCCCGGCTGCACGCTGCCAAAACTCAGGGTCATCGACGTCGCGCCCAGCTTGAATAAGCTGCTCACATCCAAACCAATCACGAAATCGGCGTTTGCCCCGTCCCAGCCAATCTCGTGATCTGTTTCACCGGCCAGTCCGAGGCCGACCTCAGCGCCTCCATCGTTTTTTTGATAGAGCGCACTGGCGCTGCAGCCGGAGAGCGTATCCGTGCTGGACGGTGTGGTCGCCGAACACTCATATCCGTAAGCAGTTATCGTCGCGCCGTTGGATGTGTAGCTCTGCGACGTGCCTAGCGTCATATCCGACCCGCCAAATGCGAAGCTGAAGTTCGTAGTGCCAGCAAACGCAGGTGTTACCGCGAACATTGCCAAACTTAGCGCCAAAAGTCCGGTTTTCATCCTCATCTGAACCCCCGAAATCCCTACGGTATGTATCGTAGCATTTTGACGACCAAACGCCTTATCTCGTGTTTACAATAACTTACAGCGCTTTCTTCGATTTGGACGACCCATGTGTGCAATTTATTTCATCCAAAAGACAACTAGGGAAGCGGTCTTACTCAACATGCTTGAATTATGTGTACGTTGGTCTCGTTTTGGGGCCCTAGTGTGCGTTCAGGAACAAAAAGGCCGAGCCAAAATACGACCCGGCCTCTCTGTTTCACTATTCGAAAAGGCTAATCCTGGAAACCATGCCGAGTGTGCGATGGACCTCCGAGCCACGCATCCCAGCCCGGTACCGAAGAGTGCCAGCGTTCGTGGCTCAGGAGTCA
>DATGHO010000021.1:0-117528 GCA_035307965.1 Candidatus Acidiferrales bacterium
TGGATCCGAACGCCCTGCAGGACAATCCCGTGCTGATCAAATTCACGGAATGCGACAAGTTTCTGAGTTCCATGCTTGTCGGCCGTGTTTTTGCCGACGATTCGAGCTGTGACTAGGCACCGTGCTGCAGAAGTGCCTTAAGGCAATAGATTCACTATGACTGCGCTCCATCGTCGGGTTCGGAGAATTGATCGGTGAACATCTGCGGGACCCGCGAGGAACGAACACGCGATTGCCTCTGGCCGACCTGCTCCGACAGTCGGTCTACAGCCGCTTGGCGGGATACGAGGATGTGAACGATGCCGAGCGACTGGGCCACGATCCGACCTTCCGGCTAATCGGCTCGGAAAAAGTTTGGGATCGAGGGGTGGCGCTGACCTCGCGCTTGCAGAGCTTCGAGACGGAGCTGCTGGCTGGGGAAGAGAACTTCGCGGGGCTGGCTGCGATCAATCGGGGTTTAATCGCCGAAGCCGAAGCTTTCGACTCCTCTCAGCGCGTCGTGCTGGACATGGACTCGGCCGAGGTCCCGGTGTACGGGGAACAGGAGCAGAGCGCCTACAACGGGCACTTCGAGTCCACCTGCTACCACCCTCTACTGTTGTTCAATCGAGAGGGGGACTGCTTGGGGGCCAAGTTGAGGCCAGGCAACGTTCACAGCGCTGAAGGTTGGGAGGAGTTGCTACTGCCCGAAATCAAGCGTCAGCGGGCGGAGGGCAAGGAGGTGGCGTTTCGTGCCGATGCCGAACGAGGCAACCCATCTTTGACGCCGCAAATCAAACTAGAGATGTCGGACTCCAACGATATTGTTCGTTATACAGCCGCTGCCGCTTTCCTCCGTTTGACGTGGATTGGTCAAACAGACAAAACAAGTACAAACAGCAAGGTTCCCGGGTTCTGGGCCATTTTCAACATATTACTATAGAGTGAATCATAAAAAAGGAGACGTTATGAGAAAGTGCTTGCGTATCATCGTCGTGTTCTTGTTTCTGTTTGGGGTCAAGAGTGCAGTTGCACAGACAGTGAAGGTTAACTGGCAGACGAAAGCCCCCTTCTCGAAATATCATACCTATGCATGGAGAGTGAGTAAGGACCAGGGATCGCATTTTTATCGCCAATGGGTGGTAAAGGACGTCAATGCAGAACTTGCCGCGAAAGGTCTCCGCAAGGTAACCGCGAACGACAAGCCCGATTTGTATGTTTACTATCACGTTCTAACTCAAGAGGTTATCAATGCACCGGTGGCAGATGACGACGGCTACGGCTGGGGAGATGGGGACTGGGGTGAGTGGGGAGGCTGGGGGGAGACGATGAAGACGAGGGCATGGGCGGCTACCAGATAATGGCTCGGCCTCAGATGATGGGGATTGTCAGCGTGGACCTAGCCGATCCGAACAGAAAGGAGTTGGTTTGGCGTGGTCAGGCGACAACCGACAGCGTTTCCGACACTCAAAAAGGAGACGAAAAGCAGGTTCTTAAATCAATTCAGAAGATGTTTGAACAATACCCGCCGAAAAAGAAGTAGGTTTACTGCTTCCCTGTGAGATGACGGCCACATGCACTGAGGCCGCAATTATCTGTATATCACGAAGCTCGGCAGGCTTTGTGTAGCGCCAGCTCGTAGTTATCAGAACGCTTGCCCTAAGCCAATCCTAAGGCTCGTGTTTCAACCCTAGTGATTAGACGGCAGCACTGCGTTATGAATCGCCGTCGTCGCGTGGAATCCTGTGTGGATCGCCGCCGCTGAGTTGGCAATGGCTATCCGGTTGAGAAAGGCAAGTGAGCGGCAAATCAGGAATGTGCATTAAATTAACGCGCAGTCGTAACAGGAAAGCGCGCCGGCAACCCATTGCGACGGCAGAAAGACCTCGCGGCTTCCGCAAAGAGGTACGATGCAGAAACAGTATCACCCATTCGAGGAGGACGCTGCCGCACGCCTTCAGTCATGGTGGGCTGGCACCGCAGCGGTTTCGATTCTTGCCCTGGTGGCGGTCCTCCCTCTCGCACTCGCCGTCCCTAACCTTATCAAATCAGATGATCCTCTCGCAGTTCGGATAGGCGTGGCCTTAGCCCTCCTTGCCTTTGGATTGATGACTCTACAAATCGTGATTGGCTCGAGACTGAGGCTCGTCTGCGATCCCATAGGGCTGGGACAACTTCTGCGGTTGCACCGCCTCACGGGTATCATTGTGCTCGCACTCTTGCTGGCGCATGCGCTCTTGGTCACCCTGGGGCACGGAAAGCCAGAATTGCTCAACCCACTCACCGCTCCGTGGGGAGTTCGAGTGGGGCAGGCCGCGCTCGTCTTATTAATCCTTCACAGCTTTTTGGCCGTATTCAGAACGAAGTTCAGCATTGACTATGTGGTGTGGCGCAGGATTCACCGGGCCGCCTATCTGATCTTCACCCTGGCTTTTATTCACGGTTTCGCGGAGGGAGATGACTTGAAACGGCACCCCATGCAAGTTCTGTGGGTGCTCCTACTGGTCGGCGTAGGGTTGCTGGCCCTCCACGCGCATCATCTTAAACCCCGCGCCCTGCGTCAGAATCGCTACCGGATCGCGGATCGCATCCCCGAAACCCATAATACGACAACGCTCGTGCTGGTTCCCGAAACAGGTGACCAGCTCCATTACCTGCCTGGCCAGTTCATGTTTCTCACGCCGCTGCGGCCCAACTTCCCTCTGGAGGAACACCCATTTACGATTTCTTCCAGCCCGTCCCAGCCAGGTATCCTCTGCGTCACGATAAAGTCCGTGGGAGACTTCACCGCGCACGTGAGAAACTGGGCGAGCGGTGGGCATTTCCTCGTCGACGGCCCGCACGGAAAATTCAGTTACCTCCTCCAACCCTATGCGAGCCGGCTGATCTTCGTTGCGGGCGGAGTTGGCATCACTCCCATGATGAGCATGCTCCGCTTCCTGCGGGATAAACGAGACCCAAGGCCAATTCGACTCATCTATGCGAACCAGACGGAAACTGACATCATTTTTCGAGACGAGCTGCAGGAAATGCAAAACGAAATTGACTTGCGCGTGGTTCACATACTTTCGCGGCCTTCAGCAAGCTGGCGGGGAGAACGAGGAAGGATATCGCGCGAATTCTTGAGCCGGTTCGTGGAACAGCGAGGATCTGCCTGGTATGTTTGCGGGCCGCCCGCGATGATGAAGGCAGTCGCTACAGATCTCAGGGCGCTCCAAATCCCGCCATCCCGCATCTATTCGGAAACTTTTTCTCTCTGACCCGCAGTGCAACGCTTTGTCATCTGCCGAGAACCGCATCGTCCCCGATCCAGCTCACGTTCAAACACCATCCACTAACCGCCCACGAAAACTCTTTAAGTTCGATGGTGAGGAAGACTGAGCTTGCTGCCCTATTCCACCTGACAGCTCTCGCAGTCGTGTTTGTCGCCGTGGACATTCGAGCCACGCCTGAATCTCCTGTGCTCAAGTGGGCCTTTATTCTCATTGCTGCCTATACGGGACCATTCGGCGCATTTTTGTACGTGCTAGGGTGTCGCGAGCCCCTGCCCGGTTTGCGCGCTTGCTACGTAGAAATCCGTTGGCGTCCAGGTGCTTGGCTCCACGATGCACTGCGTTGCTGGCGACGGCCTGGGCATCCTTGTCGGAGCCGCAATCGGCAGTGCGCTTCATTTGCCCTCGCTTCTTCATATTGGCCTCGAATACATGCTCGGCTTTGGATTCGGTTGGACCATTTTTCAGGCCCTGTTCATGCGTAACATGGCTGGGGGCTCGTTCACACGCGCCCTGCGGCAGACATTCATCCCCGAATTTCTTTCCATGAACGTACTGATGGCCGGTATGGTGCCGATCATGACACTGATGATGGTCCGCGTCTCAGGGAGTGATTCACCACGCAGCGCAAGTTTCTGGTTTGTGATGTCAGCGGCTCTCCTCTCAGGTGGAATCCTGGCGTATCCAATGAACTGGTGGTTGGTCGCTCGCCATCTCAAACACGGGATGATGACGGTGCGGAGGCCTGGAGCGGCTGAAACGGCCGGTTTCGATGCGTCGCCAGGGATGGGACAAAAAGCGACAACTCACATGCACGCCGCTAGACCATCAATCGGGAGTATCGTCAGGATGAGCATTCTCAGCGCTGTGGTATTTGGAGTTGGTATCCTAGTTTCGCTTCTTTCTGCAGGTCGCCATTAATTAAGCTCGTTTCCACAGTCTCATAAGAGAGCGGCTCTTCCGATTTCAGCAGGCAATTTATCGAGTAGATCTCGGTACAGCAATTCTCTTTGGTCGCGTCGTGGCAGGGATGCACGCATCGAGAAGCGGCGCGCTCCATTCATGCGACTATTGCCGGGCGCGTATGCCCAACCCTTCATTCGGAAGTTCAGGCAAGATGCCGGGCGATTCAGTCCTCAGCGCTGAGCTTCTCGAATTTGCCGTAACGAAGCGACAGTGCAGGGAGAATAAGAAGATTAAGAACCGTGGAAGTGACCAGACCTCCCAGAATCACAATAGCCATCGGACCTTCGATTTCGGCGCCGGCGCGACCGCTGGCCAGCGCGAGCGGCAGCAGGCCAAGGCCGGTGACTAGAGCGGTCATCAAAATAGGCGAGAGCCGTTCCAGCGCGCCACGAATGGCGGCCTCAGGGCCCCACTGCATGCCTTCTGCCGTGACCAAGTGTTCGTAATGCGAAATGAGCATGATGGCGTTGCGCACAGTAATGCCGAAGAGCGTCACGAAGCCGACAAGCGAGCCCAACGAAAGGGTGCGGCCAGTGAAGAACCAGGCGGCGAGCACTCCCCCGACGAGGGCAAAAGGCAAATTCAGCAACACGAGCAGAAGATTGCGGTAGTTGGCGAGCACAATCGAAAGAAGCAGGATGACGCCGACACCAGCCAGAATCGAATGCACCAGAAGGTCGCGGCGCGCTTGTGCCGCCGCCGTCGCGGTACTCACGAATTCGACGTACACGCCTGGCGGCAAACGCAGCTGGGCGATTCGCTGCCGGGCCTCGCTGACGAAGCTTGCGACGCTCCGGCCCGCAACGTCGCAGGTCACTGGCTGCACTCGCCGGCCTCCTTCGTGATAGATCATGTAGCGGCCCGCGTCAGCGTAGATGCGGGCGACTTGGCCGAGCGACACGTAGTTGCCGTCGGGTGTGCGCAAGGGCAGGGAGGCAACATCCGCAACGCTGTTGCGTTTCCCGGGTGAAAGCCAGACCACGACATCGTAGACTTGGTTGCCTTGAAAGATCCTGCCGACGTTGTCTCCCTGATATGCCGTGGAAAGCGCCTGTAGCACTTGGACCGGATCGAGTCCCCAACGCGTCACGGCACGGTGGCGAACATCAACTTCGATTTGCGGCATCGACGGCGGCGCCAGAATTTGCACGCCCGTGGCGCCGCGGATGCTTTGCAGTGTCGTGGCAATTTGACGAGCGATTTCGTCGAGGTCGCTTAGGTTGTTGCCTACGGCTTCGACCGCAACCTGCTGAGTAAACCCGGAAAGAATGTCGTGAAAGCGTTCGGTGAGAAAGGTCTCTGTGGAAATCGCGAGGCCCGGAAACTGGCCGACGATCTGGCGTAGCTGCGCCGCAATGCGCGCAGGGTAAGGGTAGGAAGCATCAACTTTGATGTCAATTTCGCTGGCGTTGACTCCGCGCGGCTCCTCGGAAAGCTCTCCGCGTCCGGCGCGTTGCGTAACGACTTGGACGTAAGGAAGTTTCCGGATGGCTTGTGTCAGGAGGCGGCCCATCCGAAGCGTTTCCGCTAGCGAAGCACCCGGCGCTTCTTGAAAGTGCACAATGTAATAGCCGCCTTGAAGCTGCGGGATGAACGAACTGCGCAGGTAAGGGAGCATGAGGAGAGCGAGAAGAATCACCACACCGACTCCCACCATCGCCGTGCGGGACCACTTTTCGACGGCCACAAGCAGTGGACGGTGAAGCCGTTTTGCCCAAACCACGAGCGGCGGGTCATGCGGAGGGAGTTCCCTATTACCCAGAAGCCACAGGCACAGTGCCGGAGTGACGGTCAACGCGACCAGGAGGGAGGCGAGGATCGAAAGGATGTAGGCGACGCCGAGCGGCGCAAAGATACGTCCGGCAAGCCCGGAAATGGCAAGCACCGGCAGGAAAACCAGGACGACGGCGAAAGAAGCGTAAACAACGGCGCTCCGGACTTCGAGTGAGGCATCCAGCACAACGCGAAAGACGGATTGGGGAGAAGTTGAGGCCCGGTTTTCCCGCAAACGGCGGAGGATATTTTCGACATCAATCACCGCGTCGTCCACCACCACGCCGGTGGCGATCGCCAAGCCCCCGAGGGTCATCGTGTTCAAGCTGTATCCGAGCCAGGAAAGGACCACTACGGCAGAGAGGAGAGAGAGTGGAATGGCGATCGTGGAAATGGCCGCGGTGCGGAGGTCGAACAGGAACAAGAATAGAACTATGACCACAAGGATCGCGCCCACCAGAAGCGAGCTTCGGATATCGTGGAGCGCTACCAATATGAAACTGGCGGGGCGAAAAAGGTTCGTGTGCAACGCGATGTTCTCTGCCGCGAGGGCGGGACGAAGCTCAGTGAGCGCCTGCTCGATCCGCGAAGTGACGTTGAGAGTGTTTGTATCGGGCTGGCTGGAAATGACGAGCAAAACGCAAGGCCGACCATTGATCAAAGCACCGCCAATGGGCGGAGCTGGAGCTGTGGCAACGCGCGCTATGTCGCCGATAGTGACGTTTACTCCTCTCACGCGCGCCAGGACAGTGTCAGCGATCTGCGCGGGATCAGTGAATTGGCCCTGCGATTGGACGATCAGCCGCTGATTGCGCGTATCGATGAATCCTGAGCCGAGAACACCTGTGGCCCGCTGAGCAGCGGCTAGAAGGTCTGCGACGGTGAGGTGATGTTGGACGAGCTTCTCGGGATTGTACTGGATTTGAAGCTGGCGGATGTCGCGGCCAAAAACGGCGATGTTGGCAACGCCGGGCACGGCGAGCAAACGCGGCCGCACCATCCAGTCGGCTGCCGTTTGCACGTCCATGAGCGAGCGCTTCTGGGAGGTGAGGGCAATCGTCATGACCGTGCCGGCAGAGGACGTTGGCGGGGATAGAATCGGCGTTTGAACGCCCTTGGGCAGAAGGGAGCTGATGCCGACAAGTCGCTGGGCGAGGATTTCGCGAATACGATAAATATGGGTGGTGTATTGAAAAACGACCGTGATCGAGGAAAGCCCTTGAATCGATTGGGAGCGAACAATAGAAATCCCTGGCGAGCCGTTGATCGCGTTCTCGATCGGCAGTGTGACTAAGGTTTCCACTTGCTCGGCGGAAAGCCCCGGCGATTCCGTTTTGATCGTGACTTGTGCTGGCGCAAAATTTGGTAGGACATCGTATTGAGCTTTGGTTAGCGAATAAACGCCGTAGCCGAGCAGGATCACGGCGAGGGCAATGACGATGCCTCGACGGTGCAGCGCCCAGCGAACGATGCGGTTCAGCATAACCACGCCTTGGCGCGGGCCATCAGTCCTCGTCTCCCTCGCCTTTTTCTCCAGCGCCGCTTGACGGTTGCGTTTCGGCGGAGAAAAGTTCCTCCGCGCCGCGGATGACGACGCGATCCCCTGGAACGAACTCAGTCGTCACGAACCATCCGTCCGTTACCGGCTCATCGGTTGCCACGGGAAAACGCTCGAAGCGGTTGGGCGCGAGCTCTTTGTACGCCCAGGCTTGCCCCGCCGACCACACAATTGCGGCGGCAGGAACAACAACTCCCGTGCGGGCCGGTCCGGCGCGAAGCTCGGCAAGCAGGCTGAGCCCTGGTGCGAAGCTGGGACGAGCGCGAATCAGGTAAAGAAAATTGGAACCCTGAATTACCGGATTCGTCTGCGGGAGCGAGGAGACGAAGCGCCCTCCGACGACTATGCCGGAAGGTGCGGTCAAGCGAACGGTGTCCGGGGAAGTGCGAGGGTCGCGTGCGCCGAGACTGACCTGCACAAGCTCCTCCTGCTGGCTGAGAATCTTTTCGAACGTCGGCGTGCGTGCCACAAACCATTCGCTCAGCACGGGACCCCACTGCTGTTCAACGGCGAGGGCATCAAGCTGAAGCTGCCGCTCAGCAGCGGAGGTCTGCGCCTGACTCGTCTGGAGCATGCCACGGGCGGCTTGAAACGCTTTGAGCGACGTCGTCTGGTTGGCTTTGTAAAGAACGCTTTGGCGCTCATATTCCTTCTGCGCCACTGTCAAGCTGGCGCGCGCGGTGGCCAGGTCTTTCGCATCGGTGGCATAAGTCGTGGCGAGCTGCGCAAGCCCGCTCGGGGACAAAACAATGGCAGTCGTTCGGGCTTGGGGAGCATGTCGAGCCGACGTTAGCAACGTCAGCTCCAAGTCCATGCGTTTGACGCTGCTTGCGTCGACCGCAACGATGTTTTCGGCCGTTCCTTGTGCTGCGGGTGGGTCGGCAGCTCGTTCGGCTGTGCGCAGTCGGACACTGGAGCGGGACTGGAGGTCTTGGGCAACCAACTGATGCAGCAGCCATCCGGCTGCCAGTCCGCTGAGAATCCCAAGGATGGCGACTGCAAAATGTTTTCTCACCGAGCGGCCTCCTTTGGTCCATTCGTCGTCGAAGCAGCGGCCCTCGAAGGCAAAATCGAAACCTCTGGACCGAGAGGCTTCTCGACGGAATCTTCCAGAGCCCCAAGCGCAGCCTGGGCCTGAGCGAGGGCTACTAAATGCTGCCGTGCATAAACCACGTTCTCCAGCTGGAGGGTGTTCAATTCGAGATTGTCCGCCTCTCCTGCCGTCACGGCCTGCTCGGCCAGTGTCACCCTTCTCCGCTGGGCTCTGAGCGGTTCATTGGCCTGATTCAGTTCAGCAAAGGTCGAACGATAGGCGGCGAGCGCTTGCTGGCTCTGCGCGATTGCGCGTGCCTGCACCGCAAGAAAATTCGCTGCCGCTTCCTTGCGAAGCGCTTCCGCTTGGGCGATCGGGCCTTGGTTGCGGTTGCGGATGGGAAGAACCATGGAGAAAGGAATGGTGAAGAAATTGTTGCCCTCCTCATATTGATAACCTGGGCCGATGTTGAAGTTGGGATATTGTCGTGCAATCTCCAGCCGCAACTGTGCATCGGCGGCGGCGTATTGGTCTAGAGCCCGGCGAACATCGAGCCGGTTGAGCACCGCGTCGCGGACGATGCGCTGCGGGGAGAGGGAGGCGACCGAAGGGAGTTGCTCGATATCGGGCCAGACGATGCGAACCCCGTCGAGCGCGTTGATGGGAATCGCAATGGCTCCGGCCAGGGCTGCCTTCGTCGTGGCCACTTGTACATCGTCCACTCGGATCTGGAATCGGGTATTGGCGAGCGCGAGCCGGGCGGTCTCGAATGTCGGCCGGGGGCCCTCGCCCGTGCTCAACAGTGTTTCCAGCAATCGCACGTGGGTCGTCTCCAGTACCTCAGACGATTGCTCCAGCGCTAAATTTGCCCTTGCTACTTGGTAAGCGAGCAGTGTTTTTCGCACATCGCTTGCCACCCTCCACTGCGCTTCGGCTAGGGCGAATCTCGCGGCCGATGAGAGCTTGGTTGCCTGCTCGATTCGCAGTCGGCGCTTGCCGTGAGTCTCGATCGGAAACACAAACGGGAAATCGAAGAGCCATGGACTGGGAACGCCCGGCGTCAGACCTATGCTGGGATTCGGATGCTCGCCAGCAGTGATAATCCCTCCCTGGGCCACTCGGAACTGCTCGCGAGCAATTTCCACGTTCGGATTAAAGTAGAGCGCGGCCAACGTCAGGGTACGCAGTTCCCACTGATCGAGCGGCCAAGGGGAAACTGGATGCCCGAAATTGACTTCGAGAAATTGCTTTAGGCCAGGATCAGTTAGTCGTCGGCTTTCAAGCTTCCGCGCGGTCACGATTGGAGCGAGGGGTGCCGGCCGATATTTCTCGATGGCGCATCCGCCAGCCACTGCTGTCGCGAGAAAAGAAGCGGCTAATGTAGCTCCCCAGGATATTCTTGCTGTGCGCTTCTCAGGGGATATGGTTTTGTCTTGCCGATGACGGAGAATCAATCCAAATTCCTGTTCCTAGTTGAAGGAGCTACGTCTCGATGCCCGGCTATCGCGGGCGGCGCCAAAAAGCGGAAGACTGGCATCGTGCTCGGCCTCGCATACAAGCAGAATTTAGACAGGCAGGGCTTCCAAAACCATTACGAGTGGATTAAGAATTCGTAATCTGAGGTTTGCGAAGCAGTGGATGAGTCGGGAAAGTGAGCAGGGCCGTAGTACCCTGTCCCACCGCGGATGAGATTTCCACGGTGCCACCGTGCAGTTTCATGATGCTGCGGACAATGCTGAGCCCCAGTCCCAGACCCCTTGACGGAGTCGAACGGCAACTGTCAACTCGGTAGAATGGCTCAAATACACGAGCAAGATCGGCTTCAGGAATACCACATCCTGTATCCGAGACTTGGACTGTTAGCCTGCCATTGTTTGCCGCGGCGACAACGCTGACGCTGCCGCCTTTTGGCGTGTGGGCCATCGCATTTTCGATGACGTTGCCAACCGCCCGCTGGAACAAGGTACGATCGATCTCGGCTGTCAGTCCCTCCGGCGCGTGGCACGTGAGCGTAACTTCTGCCTGCCCGCACGCAGCTTCATAGAAATCATGCAGCGAGCGGATTTCTCGTCCTGCGTCGGTCGTCTCAGTCCGGAGTTGTACTTGCAAGCTCTCGGCACGCGCCAGAAATAACAGGCTGTCCACGATTCGCGATAGCCGGTTTACCTCTTCGAGCGATGAATCGAACAACTGTCGGTATTCTTGGCTGGACCGCGGCTTCGCGAGCATAACTTCGATCTCGCCGCGAAGGTTGGTGACCGGTGTGCGCAGTTCATGGGCAATATCGGCTGAGAATCGAGAAAGGCGAGCGAAGGACTCCTCCAGCCGGTCGAGCATTGCGTTGAAAGTAGCGGCCAGCGATGCAAGTTCTGCAGGCAAGCCCGCCTGAGGAATACGCTCATGCAGCGTCGCAGATCCGATGCGTGCCGCGATATGACTGATCTTTTTTACAGGGCTGATGCCTCGGCGGGCAATCTCGTATCCGAAACCAACACACAAGAAAAGCATTACGCTCAGAACGATTCCCAAATCCCAGCGATATTTTGAAAGGGCGTCTTCCTCCCGGCTCCGGTTCAGGGCAATTTGAATTGTGTATTCCCTGTGGCTGGGCGAGTCAACGGAAACACGAGTTGCTAACGCACGGAACCGCTCGCCGGTCGATGAACGCATATCCATCCCCCTCGGCAGACCGGTGCTACTGTTAGTGGCGGAGGGAAACCGTTGTGGAGGGAATTTTGTACTCATCCCCCGGCTTGCGATGAGGGCTTGGCCCCTTGAATCGAGGATGCGGGCGAAGACCTGTGCGTATTGCCTGGTAACCCATTCTGAGTTTATTTCTCGATTCACTGCTGCCGAACTGGTGGGCCAATCCGCCAGCAATACCCGCAACACATGAACTTCATCTGAGAGAAATTGGTCGTCTTCGCGGTTCAGATTGGATACGAGAGCCCAGTAAAGAAACCCTGTCGCAAGAATCACAAGCAGAAAGGCTGAGATTGCGTACCAGATCGTAAGGCGAGTCGCAAGCGTCCAACCCTTCGGTCGTGGAATCCCCTGTTTGCTCATCCGCGTTCCTCCAGGATGTATCCTACCCCGCGAACTGTGTGCAGCAGTTTGCGCGGAAACGGATCGTCCAGCTTGGAACGGAGGCGGCGTACATGAACATCGATTACGTTCGTGTCCGTGTCGAAGTTGATGTCCCAGATAGTCTCAGCGATGGTGGTCCGCGACAGGACTTCGCCAGAATGTCGGGCCAGCAGAGTCAGCAAACCGAATTCTTTAGGAGTCAAATCCAAAGCATCGCCGTTTCGCGTGGCCTTGTGACGGACGGTATCGATGACGAGATCTCCCACACAAATCTCTTCTACATTTCGAGCCGGGCCTCGCCGCAGTAAAGCGCGGATGCGCGCAAGAAGCTCCGAAAACGCAAACGGCTTTACGAGATAATCGTCGGCCCCCAACTGAAGCCCTTTCACCTTGTCCTGTACGGAATCACGCGCGGTGAGAAAAAGAACGGGTGTATGCTTTCCCTGCTTACGTATCTCCGAGAGCACTGACCATCCGTCGCGCTCGGGAAGGAGAACATCCAGGATGACTAGCTGGTAGTCACCTTCGGAGGCGCAGTGCAGGCCGTCCACTCCGGTGGCAGCCACATCTACTGCGAATCCGTTTTCTGTCAGGCCCTTGCGAAGGTAAGCGGCAGTCTTGGTTTCATCTTCGACGACAAGGATCTTCATAGCTTAGTTGCGGCCCAATTACGTGATTCGCATCACCGAGGCTGTTCGAACGTCGGTAACATGCCCTCAGTAACCTGCTTCATTCTACGCCTACTCCTGCGTGCTGGCATGGGCACGGTCCGCCATCTATGTTCATCGATCGAGTATGGCCTCCCAGACAATCCGACTTGCGAACTTTTTAGTGCTAGGGTGCGGTTTCCATACTGTGCCCAGCATTGAAATGTGTTACTTTTTGCACGGAAGCACTCTTTCCCAGTGTCTAAGATATTCATGCATGGCTATGTTAGGCAAGAACTGCACGAACCCCCGGTACGAAGCTGTGGAAAGGGCGCCGCTGAGTCACTCTAGAGCTCTGGGGGCACGCGGACCGAGCAATCGGGCCAGCAAATCAGGATGGAGACAGAGGTAAACCACCATGGCACAACCGCAGAGAGAAGAGTCACAGCCGCGCTCCGCCGGACACGAGTCTATTGATGGGACGATGAGCGGATCAGTGCTCCAATTTGGCCTAGCCAGCGAACTTGACGGACTGCACCGCGATGAAGCGTGGTTACACCCCACGGGGCGAAGTTCGAAGACGCTCTATGCGCTATTCGAGGCGACAGGCAACGAATCAACTGAACGACGGGGCGTGCTCGACGCCATCGACGAATTGACCCGCGCGGGTATGCTGGACGAGTGCGGTAGTGACTTCTACGCGCTCACGGAAAAAGGTAAGGGGCAATCGCTCAGTTTTTGAAAAGAGGGCAATGCCGCATGTGTTGATACAAGCAAGTCGGTACGACGAAATCGTGACGGCAGCGGAGGTGGTCAGAGATGAGTTCCAGCAGGCGCAGGGCAGCGAGAAATGCCCATTGCGGAAGTCGTCCGCTTGATTGACCTCGTGAGTTACCAAGAAGGAGCCGTTGTCAGCCGGACGCTGGTCAACCGCGCGACCGGAACACTGACGCTGTTCGCTTTCGATGAGGGCCAAGGGTTAAGTGAGCACACAGCTCCGTTCGACTCAGTGGCGCATCTGCTGGAGGGTGACGCGGAAATTGTGGTCTCTGGCAAGCCACTACGGGCAAGCGCAGGCGAAGCGGTCCTCATGCCCGCAAAACAACCTCACTCGCTGAAGGCCATTAGCAGATTCAAGATGCTGCTGACGATGATCCGCTCATGAACAACGGGGAGCGGAGGACTGGATTTATATGGAAGCGTCAGCAATGCCCGCTGTCCTGACCATTGGGCATTCGAGCCACACATGGAAAGACTTCCTAGAGCTTCTGCGGGCGCACCGCGTCAAGCGAGTCATAGACGTACGCACTATCCCGCGATCGAGACACAACCCGCAGTTCAACAGGGAAATCCTATCTACAAAGCTACGAGCCGCGAGGATCGGCTATGTGCATTTGCGAGAGCTCGGGGGCCTGCGCCACGCGCGACGCGATTCGCCGAACATGGGCTGGCGGAATTCCTCGTTTCGTGGCTTTGCTGATTATATGCAGACCTCGGAATTCGAAGCAGGGTTACACCGATTTGTCGAGGATTACAAAACGATTGGCCGAGGCCGAGGCGGCTGGCGGGAAGACTACCAGTATTTCAGCCAAGAGGCTGGGATCTGATTACGAAGGTTCGGCTCTCCTGAAAACGCGCCAGAGTTGTTAATGGCTACTGCTTGTTTGGCACGGTTTAATTACTTAGCTATGGCAAGGTGACGGTTGTTTGTTCCACACACTTACTCGGCTGCTCTCGTTCTTATGCTGTTCAGCATGCTCTGCTGGGGCAGCTGGGCGAATACTCAGAAGATTGATAAGCGATGGCGGTTCGAACTTTTCTACTGGGACTACATATGGGGTCTTCTGACATGTGCGCTCTTGTTGGGACTGACGCTCGGAAATAGAAATCCCGAATCGCCGGACAGCTTTTTTCGCAATCTAGGCACCGCAGATCCTCGCAGCCTGCTTGAGGCTTTCTTCGGGGGTGTCATCTTCAATCTTGGGAACCTGCTCCTGGTGGCCGCGATATCCGTAGCAGGCATGGCCGTAGCGTTTCCGATAGGCGCCGGCTTGGCATTGGTGATCGGAGCCGTCATCAATTACATCATTTCCCCGAAAGGGAATCCTATCCTTCTGTTTGGCGGGATTGCGCTGATTTGCATCGCCATCGTGCTCGACGCAATCGCGTATCGGGGCCTATCCGGGGGCGCGAAGGCGACGACGAAAGGGATTGGATTGAGTCTGGCGTGCGGTATTGCTGTAGGGCTCTTCTATCCATTCGTTGCGAAGGCATTGACAGGGCCGAACCACCTAGGGCCCTACACCGTATATTTCGTCTTCGCCTTGGGCGCCGTTGTTTCCAATTTCCCAATGAACTACGGATTGATGAGGCGACCGGTGAGCGGCGAGCCGCTTCGAATGAAAGACTATTTCAAGGGACGAGCGAGTTTGCACGCGTGGGGATTCTTAGGCGGCGCGATCTGGGGCATCGGCACGATCTCCAATTTCGTGGCTTCCTACGTGCCGATGATTGGGCCGGCGACTTCGTTCTCTCTTGGCGAGGGCAATACGATGATCTCCGCCATATGGGGCATCTTTGTGTGGAAGGAGTTCCATGGCGCGGGAGTCCGCGTCAAGTGTCTCCTCGCGATTATGTTTCTGTTCTTCATATTGGGTCTGAGCTGTATCGCACTCGCGCCGGTAATCCCCTAAGAGAGCGGGCACGGACAAAACCGGGACATGGGAGGTAGAATGACGAAGTCAGACAACGAGAATGCAGCGTTTGGACAACCTGGGATTCATCCGCGATGGACTCATGGAGGTAAAGATGGAGTGGGAACCGCCTACGCGGCCTCCAGCCAAATCTGGTTTACACTTTGGAACGGCATCATCACGGAAGTTTATTATCCAACGGTGGATCGTCCCCAACTCCGCGATCTTCAATACTTAATTACCGATGGTTCGAGTTTCTTTCATGAGGAGAAACGGCACCTCAAATCAAAATTTGAGCGACTCTCCAATCATGCCCTGGGGTACCGCTGTACGAACTCCGATCCCGACGGCCGCTACACGGTCGTCAAAGAGATCATCACGGACCCTCATCTTGCCTGCGTTCTTCAGCGCACAAGGTTGACAGGCGAGGAGTCGTTCGTTTCCAAACTGCGCCTTTATGCGCTATGCGCTCCTCACCTGGAAGTTGGAGGATGGGGGAACAACGGCTATATTGCCGAACTCGATGGCCGCAAGATTCTCATGGCACAGAAACAGGGAACATGGCTGGCGCTAGCTGCAACGCTGCCTTTTACTCGTGTTTCGTGCGGCTATGTCGGTCGCAGCGACGGCTGGACCGACCTAGCCGGTAACTTTCAAATGGACTGGCAGTTCGACAACGCGCCTGACGGCAACATTGCGTTGACCGGAGAACTGATCGCGACTGGTCACCGCGAGTTCACTCTTGGACTTGCTTTTGGAGACACCCAGCACCACGCGATCACGACGCTCTTTCAGGCCCTGGGCATCCCGTTCGAAGTGCACCACAAACGATACACGGAGCAATGGGACCGTACTTCCGCACACCAGCTTCCCTTAGAGAAGGTTTCGAGTGACAAGGGCAACCTCTACCACGGTAGTTTTAGTTTGCTTCTCGCACACGAGGACAAGTCCTATCCTGGCGCTTTGATCGCCTCTCTTTCAATTCCTTGGGGAGAAGCCGCGGGTGACAAAGACCAAGGGGGATACCACTTGGTTTGGACTCGGGACATGGTGAGCAGCGCTTCCGCCCTGCTCGCCTCCGGCGAGACTGCAACACCGCTGCGGGCACTTATTTATCTTGCAGTTTCTCAGCAGGAAGACGGTGGTTTTTCGCAGAACTTCTGGGTTAACGGGAATCCGTATTGGCGGGGAATCCAATTGGACGAGGTCGCGTTTCCTATATTGCTGGCCTTGCACCTGAGCCAACAGAACGCTCTTCAGGGTATTGACCCCTATCCAATGGTCTTGAAAGCTGCAAGTTACTTGCTTCGGCATGGACCGGTGACCCAGCAGGAACGTTGGGAGGAAGCCAGCGGTTATTCCCCATCCACACTGGCCTCCAACATCGCGGCTCTAATTGGCGCGGCTTATTTTTGCAGGCAGAGAGCGGATAAAGCCGCTGCGGAGTTTCTCGAGCAATACGCCGACTTTCTCGAATCGCATGTTGAAGCGTGGACGGTCACAACGGAAGGGACTCTAGTCCAAGGCATTCGACGCCACTACATACGCATCCTGCCGGATGACGTGGGCAACACTACGCCCGCGGAAGACCCGAACTCGGGAATTCTGAAAATCGCAAACCTTGCCCCAGGTACCAACAATTCATTTCCGGCGAAGGAAATCGTCGATGCTGGGTTCCTTGAGTTGGTCCGTTACGGCATTAGAAAACCGGACGATCCGTTGATTGTCGATTCATTGAAGGTGGTCGATGCCGTACTGAAAGTGGATACGCCGGTGGGTCCGGTCTGGCACCGTTACAATCACGATGGTTACGGCCAGCGGGAGGATGGAGGACCTTACGTCCGATGGGGCACAGGCCGTGCATGGCCGCTTCTGACGGGGGAACGGGCGCACTTTGAACTCGCCGCCAGACGAGACATAAAACCGTTCATTCGAGCAATCGAACGCTTTGCCTCGTCGACGGGTTTATTGCCGGAGCAAGTGTGGGATGAGAAGGATCAGCCACGTTCTCATATGTTCCTTGGTCGGCCTACGGGGTCGGCCATGCCTCTTATGTGGGCTCACGCCGAGTACGTCAAACTACTGAGGTCCGTATCCGATGGCCGCGTTTTCGATCTGATTCCCGAAGTTGCAAGCCGCTACCTCGGAGATCGGAAGGCTCGTCAACTATTCGAGATCTGGAAACCAAATCGGCAGGTGCGTGCCGTCAAAAGAGGCTACACGCTGCGAGTCCAGGTTCCGGCTCCTTTCCGTCTTCATTGGACAAACGACGAGTGGCATACAGCCAAGGATTCCCCATCGGCGACAACCACTTTCGGAGTTGAATTTGTCGATATTCCCATCGCCGCTGGGCAGAAGGCGCCGATTCGATTCACCTTTTTCTGGCCGAAGAGTAACTCCTGGGAAGGCCGCGACTATCTGGTCGAGATAGGACAATAACGATGGAGATGGGACCAAGTGAGGGTGGAGATGCCGCGCGAGAATCATTTTGACATCATCATCATCGGCACAGGCGCTGGCGGCGGAACGCTCGCGTACCAACTTGCCCCTTTCGGGAAGCGCATCTTACTTCTGGAGCGTGGCGGATACCTTCCCAGAGAAAAGGATAATTGGGAGTCCCGTGCCGTTTTTCTCGAAGCGAAGTACCAAGCCAAGGAGACGTGGTATGACAGGGATGGAAATGCGTTTCACCCAGGCATTCAATACTACGTCGGCGGGAACACCAAGGTTTACGGGGCGGCACTGCTGCGATTTCGCAAGGAGGACTTCGGTGAAGTGCGGCATTATGGCGGAATCTCGCCTGCGTGGCCTCTCAGCTATGAAGATTTCGAGCCTTACTATACGAAAGGCGAGCATCTCTATCACGTCCACGGAGAACACGGGATTGATCCGACCGAAGGTCCGGCGAGCGCTCCTTATCGGCATCCGCCGGTAAGCCACGAACCGCGCATTCAGGAGCTGTACGACGATTTGCAACGTGGCGGCCATCATCCGTTCCCTTTGCCGCTCGGCATTTTGCTCGATGAAAAGGACGGCAAGGCGCTTCACACGAGCGCTTGCGTGCGGTGCGCGGCATTCGACGGTTTTCCGTGCTTGGTCAATGGCAAAGCAGATGCGCAGGTCATTTGCGTTGACCCGGCGCTTGCGCAGCCCAATGTCCAGCTTCTCACGGGTGCATATGTCAATCGTCTCGAAACGGACGCGACCGGACGCGTGGTAACAAAAGTCCTGGTCGAACGCGACGGGCAATCGGAGGAGTATTCAGCGGACATCGTGGTGGTTTCTTGCGGAGCAATCAACTCCGCAACTCTTCTGCTACGGTCTGCCAACGACAAACACCCGAATGGGCTCGCGAACAGTTCGGATGTGGTCGGGCGGCATTACATGAGGCACAACAACTCCGCCTTCATGGCCATTTCCAAGCAGCCCAATCCGACCGTGTTCCAGAAAACCCTGGGCCTGAACGATTTCTACTTTCGATCGGACGATTGGGAATATCCCTTAGGCGGGATCCAGATGCTGGGAAAGACCGATGGCGAGATGCTGAAGGGCGAAGCTCCAGGCTGGGCCGTTTGGAAACCCGAGTTTGCACTGGATTATATAGCCGAGCACTCCATCGATTTCTGGGTGCAATCCGAGGATCTGCCGAACCCCGATAACCGCGTCACCATCAACACGAAGGGAGAGATCAGGCTGGATCTCCAGGAGACCAATGTCGAGGGACACCATCGTTTGGTTGCAAAGCTAAAAAGTATGCTCAAGGACCTCGGTCTTCACGACCACTCGATGTCACGATCGTTGTATCTGGGAAAGAATATCCCGATCGGCGGCACAGCTCATCAGGCCGGAACGGTTCGGTTCGGCCGCGATTCCAAAACTTCGGCACTCGATCTGAACTGCAAGGCCCACGATTTGGACAATCTTTATGTCGTCGACTCGAGTTTCTTTGTGTCAATCGCAGCAGTGAATCCCAGCTTGACCATCATCGCCAACGCGCTGCGAGTGGGAGACCACTTGCTTGAACGGCTGGGATAACAGCAAACAATCCAACTTGCCGCTGCGTGACGGAAAAATCGAAGGTCGAAAGAAGGAAAGATATTTATGAAAGCCATTGCGATCGTTCCCAGGACACCCGGCTCAAGAATCGTCGACCGGCCCGAGCCTTCCATCACCGCACCGGATGAAGTTAAGGTCAAGGTCATCCGTGTCGGTATATGCGGGACCGACAGAACCGAAGTATCCGGGGGGCGCGCGGATGCTCCCGATGGTGAGAAAGAACTCGTCATCGGCCACGAGATGTTCGGTCAGGTAGTGGGAACGGGTGCATCAGTCACTCGTGTGAAAACGGGAGACTTCGGCGTATTCACTGTCAGGCGCGGATGCGGGCAGTGCCCGTCGTGCCGGATGGACCGCGCAGACATGTGCCAGACCGGCAATTACCGGGAGAGAGGTATCCATGGATTGGATGGCTATCAAACGGAATTCGTAGTCGATAAGGAACGGTACGTCGTGCAGGTGCCAGCCGAGATCGAGGCTGTTGGCGTGTTAATGGAGCCGCTCTCCATCGTCGAAAAGGCCATAGAAGAGGCGATTCGATTGCAGATTTTGCGTTGCCCCGAAGCGGCCATCAGTCCCGACTGGATCGTGGGGCGCCGCTGCCTCGTGGCTGGCTTAGGACCTGTCGGCCTATTGGCCTCCATGGTCTTACGACTTCGAGGGGCCGACGTTTACGGGCTCGATGTCGTCGATTGCGCGAGCGCTAGGCCGAAGTGGTTGGATGCTATCGGAGGAAATTATGTGGACGGCCGTCAAGTACCCGCAGACCAGGTCGAGAAAACAATTGGTCCGATGGATTTTATCCTCGATGCCAGTGGGATCGCTTCACTGGAATTTAACCTCCTGGATGCGTTGGAACGGAACGGCGTCTATGTGATAACCGGGATTCCCGATGGAGATCATCCATTGCAAATTGACGGTCCCGAGCTGATCAGGCAATTAGTCCTCGATAATCAAGTCATGTTAGGGAGCGTCAACGCCGCACGTGGTCATTTTCAAATGGCCGTGGATGATTTGTCTCAAGCTCAGCTTCGCTGGGGCGCTCACATCGCGGCGTTGATAACGAATCGTTACCCGTCCACCCAGTTCGCGGAATTGGTGGGTCATCATCCTCCTGATGCCATCAAGGAAGTAATCGAGTGGCAATAAGGAGGAAAATGACTTGAACATGAAAGCGCTGTTTCGCCATGCAGGTCGTCAAGCTATCGAGCGATGCCAACGGCCGGCTCGAAGCGCTGCCATATCTGCATCGGCATCGATCTGCGTATTTCGTGTGAGGAAAACTTTGGCGAAGATCATAGATATCGACGGAGCGTGAGTTTGCATGCCTGTAACGAGTGAACTGGTTCGTCTTTCACCGTAGTTCTTCGGACAAGTAGCTACCCACGACAAATGCGATGCGAATTTCAGTGAGGGCCCAAGAAAGCACGGAACAGGGCCGCGAAAAGTCAGATTATCCTGACCGGTGCTGTTGGCAAACGGACGAGCAAAAGCTATTGCGAGGGTAAATCGCGCAACCTCTGCCGCTCTTCGATCTCTCCAGCGGTCAGACGCGCGTCGTAAATGGATCGAGGTTCGATGGTCCGCGCGACGAGCGTTGCAATTCCAACGATCAGCAATAGGGGCAAAATGAAAGAACGGTCTTTCCCCGTCAGCTCCATCATCAGAACGACCGCTGAAATCGGACCCTGAGTGGTTGCTCCGACAACGGCACCAGCCCCGAGCAAAGCGAATAGTCCGGGCGGGACTCCTGGCCAGAAAAACGACCATACATACCCCAGCACACCGCCTAGCAAGGCGCCCGCCGTCAGCGAAGGCGTGAACATGCCGCCCGGTGCTCCGCCGCGCATGCACAGAACGGTCGCGGCAGGTTTCAACACAAGCAGCGTCAGGAGCAATGCGGGGGCCACCCGGCTAGTGAATGCCAACTCCGAGATGTCCTTGCCATTGCCGAGAATTTGTGGGAACCAGATTGATGCGACTCCAAGCAATCCGATGATGAGCAACGGTGCAGTGAACCGCTTCCAGCCCTGCGGCCGGTTGCGATCTGCCCACGTTACCATGCGAACGTAACCGACGGAAGCGACACCGGCGATCGGACCTGCTAGCAGCGTCCACAAGAGGATCGATGCAGATATCGCGTAAGAGGGAATGACGTAGGTGGGCGCATTGGGCAACGCAAGCCACGACACCGCTGTCGCAATCAGGGAGGCAAAAAGCGCAGGCAACACGTAACGCAGTGCCAGCTTGCCGCGCATCACTTCCAGGGCGAACAGCGCCCCTCCCAAAGGAACTCCATAAGCGGCGCCCATGCCCGCACCCGCGCCACAGGCTACTAACAGCCTCCGCTGCTCATCAGATAAACGTTCCTTGTCGGAAAACAGATTCGCGAACACTGCGCCAGCTTGTTTCGGCGCGCCCTCTCTGCCCAACGACACACCCATTCCTACAATGAGCACGGAGAGGACAGCGCTTCCCAAAGTGCGCAAGGCCGGCATTCGCCCGGCGTGGAACCATATCGCCGCAGTCGTGTCGATGCCGTTGCCGCTCGACAGTCGTTTGAGCAGTATATGTCCAATACCGGTCAGCAGCGCGGCGCCGAGCAGCACGAATATGTGCCTCCACGGGCTGGCGTGCTCAGCCGCGCTGAGTATATCGGTGGGTGAGCCGCTCCATGCAAGATGCTGGACAAGTTCCAAAAGCCTGGTTAGAACCGCCGCACCGATCCCTGTAGCGACTCCTGTCAGCAGGACCGCCAGCCAAAAGTGAACGGCGCCGGGACGCTGAAGCGTGGAAGGTATGAGGTCGCTCGCGTCTGGTGGCGGCGTTTTGGGCATCGTCATGGTGGAGGCAATCTCTGTCTATCGGCGCCGCTTGTTTGGCCCCCAGGAACGTTACGCTTATGGAGACACCCAATCATGCAACGGATCTACCAGTCTGCGTAAGGCATTCCACGCCATGTTGACGTGACCGAGCTTTTGTACCTCGGCGAAGGAGCGAGTTTACAGCCGAGCGGCGAAGACTTTCCCTTGCCGGGCGGAGAAGCGAATGGAGTGGGGAATGACCGACCGGAGACGCCGTTCACGAAGTGCGGAACGGCATTGACGAGGAACACGCCGCCGAAGAAGTAGGAGACGTAGAAGTACCAGCGCATTGCTTCCCCCCTCGCTGCGGATGGGTCTAGCTCTCGGATTTTTTCGCACCGGCTTTAACCTTGGCCCATCGCCGCTTGGCGGCTTTGGAAATCGTTTTTCTAGCCGCCGCCGACAGGCCGCTTCTTTGCGCTGTTCAGCCCCTCACGGCACAGCGCCTCCGCTGCTGCTCTTATCTCGTCCATTGAAATCGGCACGGGCGAGCGGCAAAACGACTGGTTCCAAGAAGTGTACAGCAGCGAAGCTGTTGGACTCAACCGAACTTTGCGCAGCAGGAATGAGCGGTCACATACTGCATACTTTAGCCGCCGTTCGCGCATTCACAATCAGCATCGCTCAACCAAGCGTACCCGCGCGCTTTGCGCTAAGATTCCCATGCGGCGCTTACAAAAGCCCCGCGCGGAGGGCAACTATGGATCGGGAATTTTTTTACTCGATCATGAACGGCGAGGGCACGCTGGATTATGAAATTTATTTGAATACCAAGGCGCTGCTCTCCTGCCAGAAGGATTTCAACCAACTCTGCAATCAGGACGAGCTGCAATTTCAAATTGTTCATCAGGCGGAAGAAATCTGGATGAAGCTGATTGGCTATACGCTGCTGAACATTGACGATTACCTTCAGAAGGAAGACACGTATCGCGTTCTCACGCTTTTCCGGCGCGTGCACATTGCGCAGCGGTTGATGATTGACGAAATGTCGCTGCTGGAGACCATGTCGCCCAAGGAGTATCAGGAAATTCGTTTGCAGCTCGGGAATGGAAGCGGACAGGAATCGCCTGGTTTTCGCACTCTCTTGCGGATGCACACGCCGCTCTGGCAATCGTTCAAGACGTTTTATCTGGACAAGCACGGGCTGACCATCGAGAAAATCTACAATTCGGAATACGCGCATTCGGCGGCATATGTTGTCGCTGAGGCGCTCGCGGAATTCGACGAGCTTTTCCAGCGGTTCCGCGCCGTGCACATGCAGCTCATCATGCGCACCATCGGACTCGGCGCGAAGTCGCTGAAGGGACGCGCGGTGGAACTGCTGAACGAGGGCCTCCGCGTGCGGTTTTTCCCGGAGCTGTGGGAGATTCGCAACCACATGACCGATACGTGGGGCGAAGAGCACGGCACAGTTCGCGATTCGATTGGCGGGCACTGACGCTTCGATTCGCTGGCACGTGTGCTATATTTTCTGCTGCGATGCCGGCAAAACGAAAAGTTGCGCCACGCGGAGACTCAAAAGGCACGCGCGCGCGCGCAAGCGCCGGCCGTGGCACCGACCCGAAACGTGTTCGCGCCATTCTGTCCAAGCTCGATGAAGCTTATCCTGAAGCGACCTGCGCGCTACAGCACAAGGATCCTTTTCAATTGCTCGTGGCGACAATCCTTTCGGCGCAATGCACGGACCAGCGCGTAAACATGGTTACACCAGTGCTTTTCGCCAAATATCCCACGCCAAAGCATCTTGCATATGCGAATCCGCAGGAACTGGAGAGCGAGATTCGGACCACGGGATTTTTTCGCAATAAGACCAAATCGCTGATCGGTGCGAGCAAGAAAATCGTGGAGGATTTCGACGGCAAAGTGCCGCAAACGATGGATGAAATTTTAACGTTGCCGGGGGTGGCCCGTAAAACCGCAAATGTTGTTCTCGGTACGGGATACCAGATTGCGTGCGGCGTGGTGGTGGATACACACGTGCAGCGCGTAGCAATGCGCCTGGACTTAACGAAGAACACGGATCCGAAGAAAATCGAGCGGGACCTGATGCGCGTGATTCCGCAGGATCGCTGGATTCTTTTCTCTCACCAAATCATCTGGCACGGCCGCCGCGTCTGCCAGGCGCGCAAACCGCGCTGCATTGAATGCAACCTGGAGCGCTTGTGCTACTCCAAAGACAAAACTGTCTGACGCTCACTTGCCCGCCAAATCAGGTATCCTGGCCGTCCATCACGCAATTTTGAAAACTTTCAGGCGGATTTTGCGGCAGCTTTATTTGCCGGCAGTAGCTCGACTTTCAGCCAGCCCGGCTGGCGCAAATCAAACGCCTTGTATGCATCCAGCGCAGACTGGAGCAGCTCGACATTGGTGAGAATTTTCGATGGGTCTATGAATCCTGCGCGAATTAGATCAACTAGTTTAGGAACGTATTTTCTGTGATTGCAGTTTCCCATTCGGATGGTGAGGTTTTTGCCCATCGCTTTGCCGAGCGGAAATGAGTCCATCGACTCGGAATAAACTCCAATGATGCTGAGCGTGCCGGCCTTTGCGAGGCTGTCGACAGCCCATTCGAGTACTTGCGAAGGGGCAGAGCCGGGACGCCAATTCTTGCCATCCGGGTGTTGTTCCGGAGCTACTTTGCGAACTTGTTCTTTGAATTCTTTGTGCTTGGACCGTTCGTGGGCGGGGCCTCAATCCGCTTGCTCCGCATCGACACCTACGGCGTCAATCGCGCGGTCGACTCCGATTCCGGAAGTCAGCTTCTTAATCGCCAGCACAGGGTTTTCTTTCTCGAAGTTGATGACCTCAGCGCTTTGCTCGCGAGCCATCTCGAGGCGGGAAGGGATGCGATCAACAGCAATCACGCGCCCGGCGCCCAGCATTTTCGCGCTTGCGGCCGTGAATTGCCCCACAGGGCCGCAACCGAACACGGCCACCGTGGAACCTTCATGAATATTAGCCATGTCCGCGCCGAAACAATGCCAACGCCTTCACGCCCGAGGATGGTTCCCGGCTTCATTTCGACCACGGTTCCGCGAATCATATGAAGGTCCGTGCCGCAGATGGCGCTGGCGGTGAGCCGCACTATCGCATCTGTGTCCTCTTCGAGGCGGGGTTCGCGAACATTGTCCAGGCGAATATCGCCGATCCCATGAAAAACAATTGCTTTCATATGAGGCCTCCCTAAAAAAAATGAGAATTGTTTTGCATTTTGTATCGGCTGGAAGGAAAAGTGCAGCGCGGACTCAAACGCTGAAGCGGATATGTCTTTCGCGAACTTGACGCTCGCGCGCGCCACGCGCTCGCTACGTACTAGCGTGCGCCGACTTGCGAGGACAGGCACTACAGGAATCTCAGGGCGCGCACATGAAATCCGCTGTAGCGCTCCTTACGAACTATCGTGGCTACGCTTTTCCGGAGAACGGATTCACAAGCGACGTGTGGCATGCAGCGTGCACCCAGCAAGTGATGCCACCACAAATTTGCCGCGCCGAAGCGCAAAGTCTGAGGTAGACTCTCAGCTTTTATGAGGAGTTCATGCCGATTGGTAGTGAAATTTTAGCGCCAGGAGATGCAAAATGAATAATCCAGTTGAAGCTCATAATTCCGAGAAAATTCGACAAAGAATTCTAAGGTTCGGAAAGCCTGCCCTTGCGCTGGTGGGCGTTGCTGCGGCGGTGTTCGTGCTAATGGCCGCGACAAGCGCTGGCCCGGTTTCTTCCGAGACGCTGATGAGCAAGCTGCACTGGCGGCTGCTAGGGCCTTTTGTCGGAGGGCGCGTGGTAGCGATTGCCGGCGTTCCCAGCGAGCCGGACCTTTTCTATATGGGCACGACGGGCGGGGGCATCTGGAAAAGCACGGATTACGGGATCAAGTGGGACAACATCTCCGACGGGCATTTTTCCAGCGCGAGTCCAAGCATCGGAGCAATCGCGGTTGCGCCATCCAATCCAAACATTATTTATGTGGGCAGCGGCGAAAGCGACATCCGCAACGACATGATTCCCGGCGACGGCATGTACAAATCCACTGACGCGGGCAAAACTTGGAAGGCTATTGGGCTTCGTGATACGCACACGATCAGCGCTATCGTCGTTGACCCGCAGAATCCTGATGTTGTTTACGTCTCTTCCCTGGGCCACGCATTTGCGCCTGATGCTAATCGCGGCGTTTTCAAGTCAACGGACGGCGGGCAATCGTGGCAGAAGGTGTTCTTCATCAACGACCAAACTGGCGCAATCGACCTGGTCATGGACCCAAGCAATTCTCAGGTGCTGTACGCGGCCATGTGGCAGGCGCAACGGCTGCCATACGCGCTGATTAGCGGCGGGGCGGGCAGCGGTCTCTACAAATCAACAGATGGAGGCGCACATTGGGCGAATTTGAGCCACACGAAAGGATTTCCCGAAGGCACTCTGGGGCGCATCGGCGTCAGCGTATCAGGCGCCAATTCAAATATCGTCTACGCCATCGTGCAGGCACAGCACGGCGGCGTGTTTCGCTCTGACGATGGCGGGCAAAGCTGGACGCGCACGAATCGCGATATGGCTTTGCGTCAACGCGCCTTCTACTACATGGCCATCTACGCGGACCCGAAGGACGCCAACACGATTTACGCGCCGCAGGTGGATGCGCTGTGGGTTTCGCACGATGGCGGAAAGACCTTCACTAAACTGCACACGCCACATGGCGATAATCACATTGTCTGGATCAATCCGAATAACACCAACATTTTGCTCGAAGGCAACGATGGCGGCGCCACCGTTTCGACCGATGGCGGCAAAACGTGGAGCGACGACCACAATCAGCCGACCGGGCAGTTCTATCACATCAATATTGACAACGATTTTCCATATCACGTGTTCGGCGCGCAGCAGGATGAAGGGTCGACCGAAGGGCCCAGCGCGAGTCCTGGCGGGGTAATCTCCCCGGCTGATTGGAAACGCGTGGCCTATGGCGAAAGCACCTATTCCGTGCCACAGCCGGACAATTCCGACATCACCTACGGCAGCGGCTACTTCAGCATTTTTATCCGGGAGAACAGCAAGATTGGCGAATTGCAAGGAGTAAGCCCGTGGCCTGATTATCAGGAAGGCCGGGCTTCGTCTGAACTGAAATACCGTTTCGGATGGACGCACCCAATCCTTTTCTCGCCAACCAATCCAAAGGAGCTTCTGGTCGGCGCGCAGTACGTGCTACGGAGCGATGATTATGGCCGCACTTGGACGCGCATCAGCCCGGACCTTACGCGCAACGCTCCAAACACCGAAGCTGCCAGCGGAGGCCCCATTAACACGGACGCCTCAGGCGCAGAAATTTATCCCGGCCTTTCCGCGCTGGCTGTTTCGCCGCAAGATGGAAATACCATTTGGGCGGGTTCCGACGACGGCATGGTCCACGTGACGACTGATGGCGGAAAAAACTGGCAGTCCGTGCGGCCTCCGGAACTGCCGCGTTCGTCCTGGGTGAGCTCGATTGAACCGTCACACACTGACGTTGGCACGGCCTACCTCACGGCGCGGCGCTACATGTGGGACGATTTCCATCCTTATGTTTTCAAGACCACCGATGCTGGTCGGCATTGGACGGAAATAGTCAGTGGTCTGCCGGAAGACACATACGTTTTCGACATTCGGCAAGATCCAAATGACGCGGATCTGCTTTTCCTGGGCGCAAAAAATACCATTTACGTCAGCCTCGATGGGGGAGATCACTGGCAGCCGCTCACGCTGAATTTACCCACGGTTCAGGTACGCGACATCGCAATCAATACCCGGCAGGGCGAAGTGGCGATTGCCACGCATGGCCGCGCCTTCTGGGCTCTCGACAACCTGGGCTTGCTCGAACAGCTCACCAAACATCCCAGCGTTGAAAGCAGCGAAATTCATCTGTTCGCTCCGCAGACCGCATGGCTGACTCATGCGTACGGCGGCGGAGGCGGAGGATTCCGCGTGCCCGACGCCGGCCAAAATCCAGCCTTCGGAGCAACGGTGTTTTTCCATATCCCCAGCGATTACGACGGGCAAACACCGGTGACGCTTTCGTTCTCCAATTCGCAGGGAAAGGTGATCCGCACCTTCAACCTGCACCTGGCCGAGAAAAAACCTTCGGGGTCGGAGGCGAAACCGACGGGGCCGAGCGCAGAACACACACCGTTCATTCCAACGGAGATCGCGGAGGCCCACGAGAAGAACGTAACGGGCATCACTCCGGGAATGGATCGCTTCCAGTGGGACTTGCGCTATCCCAATGCCACGGAGGTCAAGGGATTCGAGCCTCCTGTCGCGGCTGGAGGCGAAGAAGACACGCTCGAAGGGCCTGAAGTCGTCCCTGGAACCTATACAGTTACACTGGATTACAATGGCAAAAAGTCAGAGCAGCATTTTGAAGTTGCACTCGACCCGCGCATACATACAACACCACAAGAGCTGGATGCGCGACTCGCTCTCGAGCTTAAAATTCACGACACACTGGAGACGCTCGACAAAACGCTCAATCGCGCTCTCGCGGTTCGCGACAAACTTCAATCCGCGGTTTCGAGTAATCGCGTAAGCGAAGCGCAAGCCGGGAATGCGCTTTCCGCGCTCAACGACGAGATTGGCAAGCTCGTGCAATTGCGAACGCAGTCGAGCGAGGGAACACTGCTTTATCCGGCCGCGCTGCGCAGTCGGCTCGCCTATCTGGCGAATGATATTGGGCTTGCGTACACCGAGCCCAATGCTGCGCAATACGCCGTCTATGAATACTTGAATAAGCAAGCGCAGGCGGGTGAGCAAGAGCTTGATGCGGCCATTTCGCGAGCGAATAAAGTATTGTAAATACAGTGCCGAGCACCAACTCCCGATATTTTTGGCGGCGATTGATTCGAAGCTGGAGCCGTCCGAGAAAGATGGAAACTAAATAACCGCGCTTACGCTTGTACCAGCTGCGGCGAAGACGGCGGGCATTTCAGCGCGGGCGAGCGGGAGAAAACATTTGACGACGCCGGGATCAAACTGTGTACCGCTGGCTTCGGTCAAGCGGCGCGCGGCTTCTTCAAATGGCAAGCCCTGGCGGTAAGGCCGTGACGATACCATCGCGTCGAAAGCATCGATCACAGAGACGATGCGCGAACCGATGGGAATCTCCGCATCCTTCAACCCGCCTGGGTAGCCTTTGCCATCGAAGCTTTCATGATGATGCAGAATAAGCAGACTGGCGCGTTCGAATCCAGGCATCTGCCGCAGGACCATCCAGCCGTATTCAGGATGCTTTTTCATTAGGTCGTACTCTTCGGCCGTAAGGCGCGAGGGCTTATTCAGGATCGCATCAGGAATACCGATCTTGCCAATGTCGTGCAGCAGCGCAGCAACTTCGATATCGGCGAGGCTGTTTTGGTCAAGCCCCAACTCTCCGGCGACGTGCAACGCCCACTCCGCAAGACGCGTGCTGTGGATTCCGGTGTTGAGATCCTTGAGATCGAGCAGCTGGTTCAACGAGCAAACGACGGCGTTGCGGAGAGCAAGCATCTCTTCTTCGGCCGCCCTGATAGATAAGGGCTTCGCAAACGAAGGTCGAGTTGGAGTCCCAAGAGCGTTTTCCGGAAGCGCTTGCGCGTCCAGCATGTGGCCGACGCTAACGGCATCTTCTCCCAGATGAATCGTGGCTTGCACAAGCAACTCCTCTGTCAGCGCTACCAACTCCAGCCTAAAGACGCAAGCGCTTGGTACACATCAAGCTCGCCGTATCCCATGTTGGAGCCAATCCAATGGGCGTGGGAAATCGCCTGTGACGCAGTGGACTGATTCATTTTCGGCTGCCGATTGATGAGTAGCGCCACAGTGCCGGCTACCATCGGCGAAGTGAACGAGGTTCCGGAAGTCACAGAGTAGCTGCCGAAAGGATAGGTGGTCATCACGTTCTCACCAGGCGCTGCTACCCATACCACTTGATTGCCATAATTGGAAAAACTCGACCTTTGATCGAAGTCGTTCATGGAAGCAACGCCCATGACGTTCTTCATACCGGCAGGATAAACGACTACCTGCTGTCCATCGTTGCCGGAGGAGGCAACGCAGACAACGTTGTTGAAATTGGCGTAGTTGATGGCCTTGTTCAATTCGTTCGAGTCGGATGCCAGCTCGAAGCTCATGTTGATAACGTTGGCATGATCTTGCACTGCATAGTAGATGGCGCTGATGATGTTGGAGAGTGTGCCGGTGCCGTCGGGGCCAAACGCCTTGAGCGGCATAAGCTTCGCAGTAGGCGCAACCATGTGCACCATGCCAAGAACTTCAGTCCCGTGGCCGAAAGCGGCAAATCCTGTGTTGTCAAGCATGGCGGCGGTGTGCTGGTCGACAAATGCAGCCTGGCAGGAACTGCAAGCCGACCCTGTGGCGCTGTCGAGATCGGTCATTTCGGAGCCGCCAGGCTGGTTGCGCGTAAAGTCATATCGATACATGAGTTGATAGCCCCGCTACCTTATAATCCGAGCCGGACACGAAGAAATGCAGCGGATAGGAGTGGGCCTTATCCACTTTGTACGACCCTGGAGCACGCGCATCATCTTGCAAAGCGTAAACCAACGGCCGCGCGTGGAATCCGCCACGCGCGTCGAAGAAGTGGATTCCCATCGGCGGGGCGTAGGGTAAGTCGCGATCCTGCGTGGAATAGCTGTACGGCGCGAAAAAGCCGGCGAATAAAACGAACAGATGAAACGCGACAAGCAGCGCCAGCGCGCACCATAGTTTGTAACGGCGCTTCATTCGCTCACTCCACGCGGATCCTTGGATCGCTCACAAACAGCAGAACGTCGCCGAGCAAGTTGCCGGCAATCAGAAACACCGAAGAAAAAGTTACAATACCTGCTACCACGTAAATGTCGCGCGCCAGAATTGCCTGCACCACGAGCGGACCCAAACCGGGCCAGCTCATAATCACTTCCACTAGGGCCGAGCCGCTTAGCATCATGGCAATCGAAAGACCCAACAGGGAAATCAGGGGATTCGATGCCGCGGGAAGCGCATAGCGGAAGAGCAGGCGCATTCGCGGAATGCCGTGCGCTCGGGCGGCGCGAATAAATGGTGATTCGAGCGTTTCAATCAGTGCGGAGCGAATGTGGCGCACCAGAACGGGAAGCATGGTCAACGCCAGTCCTGTGGCTGGAAGCGCGAAATGAATGGCGATATCCTTTACCCGGCTCCAAAAGTCCAAGCTTCCAAAAGCGGCCGACAGCATTCCTCCGGGCGGAAACCATCCGGTGCGGACAGCGAGCAGCAGCAGGATCAGGAAAAGCAACAAATCAGGAATCGCCAGGAGCGTTGAAACTCCCATTCCGCAGAGCCGGTCCGCCCATCGACCCTTGCTCGCCGCGCTCCAGACTCGCGTTTCCTTGATACGTTTCGGAGAGTCGCCTAAGCTTTTCCGGATTTCTTCCAATGTCTGATCCAGCGCGTCTACGAACTCCCGCGGCCGAAGCGATTATCTTTTCTGCGCGGCGCTGCAGCCGGGCAGACGAAAGGCGCCGATGCGCGTGCTGTAGGCTTTTGCGCCGGATTTAAGGTAGTCGCCAACGTACCAGAAAGTGCAGTCGTCGCTCGGGTCCATGGCCGTTGTGGTGTAGTCCTCCCAACGCAGCGTGTTCGTTTGCGATGCTTCGCCGTTCGCCAAAATGCTTTCGTGAAACGTGAGCAGCCCTTTCGGATCGGACGCCAGGCGCGCGGCGAAGCGCTGGCCCGGAAAATTCGGCGTCCCGCCAAAAGAATAGCCGACGCCGATGTCGCCGTTTTTATCCATGGCGATGCTGGGCATCCAGCGATAAAAACCATCAGGCGCATAAGTTCCCTGCTGGTATAGGACCGGATTGCGTTTCGCGTCGAGGCGGAATCCGTACCAGCGCACTCCTCCTCCGCCCGCTTTTGTGGCAATCGAGTGCGCCGCGACAATGTATTCGTGATCGCCAATGCGGCGATACACGAGGCGCTGCATGATTTTGTCGCCCTGCGCGTCGAGGCGCACGTCAGTGCCAGGCTGCGGGACGCAACTGCTTAGTTGCCCGTCGCAGAGATAGTGATACGGCGCGACGGGGATTTTCACCGGCCCCACGGCTTTGGTGTTCTGCGGATTGCGCCAGTCCACGTGAACTTTCCAGAAATAAATTCCATCGCCCTCGAAGATTTTTTTCAGTTGCGTGCCTCCCGCGGCCATCATGATGTTTGGCGCGCCAGGCGGCGGAAGGCGCTGGCCGTCAACGTCAGCATTGTTCAGAAAATTCACGCCGTCGATCACAATGCACTGCTCGGTCGCGGGAAGGCCGCGCAGCATTTTGTTGCGATCGGCGATGCAAACGTGCTTTTGGATGACTGTGTCTCCCGTGCTGGTGGGAACGTAGTAGCCATCCGGCCAAACAGCGGGACGCGGATAGTCGGGAAATAAAGTGCGCTCGAAAGCATAGCGATAATATTTCCCCAGCGGGTCGCTGGTAGTGCTGACGGCATAGCACATAGCGAAAGTGCCCTGGGTCTCGGAGGGATTCGCTGGCGGCCCGCCCGCCGGTCCGGGAATCGAGGCGTGGCCCGGCTTGGCAGGCACGCCGGTGACCGGAGCGCCGCGTTTACGTTTTTGAGAAGGAGGTATGGGGCTAAAAATGGGCATCACGATGAGCCAGCGATTCGCAAGTTGATCGTAGCGAACGACGGCATCGCCATTGTCACGCTCTTCGCATACGCCGCCGAAGCCGGCGAAAATTGCATTCGTCGGCACTGGGCCGTAAAGCACAGTTCCGGTGTTGTTATAGCGAGCGCCTTTTTTGGTATAGACAGCGAAGCGCGCGTTGACGATTTGCATGATGTCGTTCGGGCCGACGGCGAGGCTATTGTCGGAGGGATTTCGAAAAAAGGCAGCGCGTTGCGCGCTTTGCGGCCCTTTGAATCCGTCGCCGAGCCCGTCGAAACTGTCGAGCACGGGAAGCGCGGGCCGCTGGCCTTGCGAAGTCTGCTCGACGGCGACGCCAGCTTCAGAAATGATTGGCGCAGCAGGGGACGCGGGCGGATTTTGTTCCTGAAAATCGCGAGCCGCGGTCGCCGGTGACAGCCCGCAGCCACTCGCGACAGCACAATTGACAGGCGGCGTCAGCGGCGCCGGGTTTGCCTCGCGAAGGCTTGCGAGAGGCGCGGACACGTCGAAGTGCAACGCGCCGTGCACGGTGACAGGCCCAACAGCGATTTGGCGCGCTCCACGGCGCGAGATTTGCGGTGCGCTTAGCACAAAAATAAAAATTGCAAGGATGATAGCGACGCCGGCGGCACGTGCAAAAGCAGATCGATTCATGGATTCTCCGTGAACTATTTTGGAAAACGGCGTAATGATATACCCGCGTTAAGCGCGGCGGAAAAGATTGGAGAGAAAGAATTTCAGATTGGCGGGACGTTCAGCGAGGCGGCGCATGAAATACGGGAACCAATCGGTGCCGAAGGGAATATAAAGGCGCAAACGGTAGCCTTCGCGGATGAGCTGCTGCTGCAAATCAGTGCGAATTCCATACAACATTTGAAATTCAAATTGGTCGTTACGGATTCCCTTCTCTGCGGCGAATTTTTTCGTGGCGGCGTGCATGCGCGGGTCGTGGGTAGCGATGCCGTGATACAGTCCGCTGGTAAGAAGGATTTTCATGACCTTGACGTAGTTGGCGTCCACATCGGACTTTTTCGCGAAGGCGATACTGGGCGGCTCTTTATACGCCCCTTTGACGAGGCGCAACTGGATGCCGGCGGCAATAAGCTCTCGCGCGTCCTGTTCGGTGCGGAAAAGATAGGACTGCAGGACGGTGCCGACAGAATCACTTTTGGCGCGCATGCGCTTACAGATTTCAATGGTGCGCTCGGTGTAGGCGGAGCCTTCCATGTCGATGCGCACAAAATTGCGATGCGCGGCGGCGCGCTCGATAATTTCGGCCAGTAGGCTTTCGCAAAGCGGCTGGCTGATGTCGAGGCCGAGTTGCGTGAGCTTGAGCGAGACGTTGCACGTGAGGTTTTCTGCGGCGATGCGGTCAACGATGGAAGCGTAGACACCGGCGGAGCGGCGCGCTTCGGCTTCGCTGGTGACACTTTCGCCCAGGCAGTCGAGCGAGGCGGGACATCCCAGGCGATTCACGTCACGAACCGCAGCGACAGCTTCCTCAAGCGTTTCCCCCGCGACAAAACGGCGCACCACGCGGCGGCTCAGAGAACTATGAGTAACAAAACGGCCGACGCGAGGACTATGCGACAGCGCGAGGAGAGTCGAGCGCAGCATTAGGCGGCAAAGAGAATAATTTCTTTGCGGCAGGAAAGCAACGAAAAGGAAGACTCGATGAATTTACGTTTGCAACTCGTCGACTGGGTGAACCGCCCTCCCTCAAGATCGATGGATAGGCTATGTTCAATTATTTGGATTGCGCTTCGAGGAATTTTTCGGCGTCCATGGCGGCCATACAGCCGGACCCGGCGGCGGTAACGGCCTGGCGATAAACGTGGTCCTGCACGTCACCAGCGGCGAAAACGCCTTCGACGTTGGTGCGACTGCCGTGATGAGTTTTGAGGTAGCCGTTGGCGTCCATGTCCAGCTGGCCGCGGAAGATTTTCGTGTTAGGCTCGTGGCCAATGCCGATAAACAGGCCATCTACGGGAAGCACGGCCGTTTGATCATCGTCCAGATAGCGAAGTTTCACGCCATCGACATTTTGCTTTGCAGGATCGAGAATTTCCTCAACGACTACGGGCGTAACGAAGCGGATTTTTTCGTTGGCGCGCGCGCGATCGAGCATGATTTTCGACGCGCGAAACTCGCGGCGACGATGCAAAATGTTGACTCTCTTCGCGAAGCGCGTCAGAAAATTGGCTTCTTCCATCGCGGTGTCGCCGCCGCCAACCACGGCGATTTCCTTGTCGCGAAAAAAATAGCCGTCGCAGGTAGCGCAGGTGGAAACCCCATGGCCGATTAGCTGGCGTTCCGATTCGAGGCCAAGTAGGCGCGCGGAAGCGCCAGCGGCGACAATGACGGTTTCGGCCTCGAAAGCTTCCTTGGCGGCTTCGATCCTGAAAGGACGCTTCTTCAAGTCCACCGAACCGACCGCGCCGGCGCGGAATTCGGTGCCGAAACGCTGCGCCTGCGCGCGCATGGATTCGATGAGCTCGGGACCGAGGATGCCCTCAGGAAAACCGGGGAAATTTTCGACCATGGTGGTCAGGGTGAGCTGACCGCCAGGCTCGAAGCCGTCAATAACCAGAGGCTTCAGATTGGCGCGCGCAGTGTAAATCGCGGCAGTGAGGCCGGCGCACCCGCTTCCGATGATGACCACCTTGTGCACAAAACACTCCTAACCTTATTGGACTGTATCGACGCTCGTAACGATTCAACGAGAAAAGGAAGAGCATTGTAGCACGCTAAAGGCGAGAGTTTGAGCGCAGGGCTGTGAGCGGCGGGTTTTCGACGGCACACCCTCCAAGAGCGAGTTGGAGACAAATCTCCGGTGAAGCGAAAACAAAAAGCGTTCTCGCGCGCAACCAAGTGGCGTCTAGGTCTGGCAGTTCTAGCTCGGCCCATGTCGCAACGCTGCTCGGGAGCACTGTGCTTGCTGGATGCAGAAATGCTGACGAAGACTAGCCTCTCTTCGTCGGCTTGGTTCTCTTGCTTTTCTTGCTTTTGCTGTGCTTCTTGGAATGATGGCTCTTGTGCGATTGAGACGAACTTGTTGCCGTCGCCGGACTGGTGTGCTTTTTGGCCGAGGCAAAGGGCACCGCAGGGAAAAGCAGAAACAACGCCATGAACAGAGTTGCGAATTTGAACCGCATGAGTTCCTCCTAAATTAATTCATGAAACAAACCGAAAGACAGGCTTGGATGTAGAGAGGGCTCCGAAGGCCGCTGGTTGCACCCTCGACCCTGCCCCGCAGACGGGAGCATAATGCCAGAAGGAATACAAGGCAAGCCATGAATTAATAACAGGTAATATAGCAGAGGCGTACTCAATTGGGCAGAACCTTGGGCACTCAATACCTCCCTGGGTTAGGCATCTAATCTTCAAAGGATTTTGAACTACACATCAGAGCTTGACGCATCTTATACTCCTGCACGCGATCGCACGGCGCAGCGCCGAGCGCATCCGTTCGACGGAAACAGAAAGCGCGAAATGGCGAAAGGAGATTCCGCGATGCTGAAGGAATTCAAAGAGTTTGCAATGAAGGGAAATGTGATGGACATGGCCGTAGGCATCATTATCGGAGCGGCCTTTGGAAGAATTGTGACATCGCTGGTGAACGATATCATCATGCCGCCGATTGGTCTCGCGCTGGGGCACGTGGACTTCAACAATCTGTTTCTGAATTTAACGCACAAGAGCTATCCGAACCTGGCGGCGGCAAAAGCAGCGGGCGCCGCGACCATCAATTACGGAGTGTTCATAAACACTGTGATTGATTTCGTGATCGTAGCATTTGCGATTTTCTTGCTGGTGCGGCAGGTGAACCGCTGGACGAAGAAACCAGGGCCGCCTCCGGAAGTCACCACCAAGGATTGCCCCTATTGTTTGTCGAAAATCCCAGTGAAAGCGAGCAAGTGCGCCTATTGCACGGCGCAAGTGGCGGCGTAAAGCTAGCGAAGAAGAAAAAGCAGTACAGGAATTCAGGGGACGGTGGGGCGGCGGTCTTTAATCTCGCGCAGATGCTGGCGCAGGCGCTCAAGAACCTGGCCGTCCTGCCCCTCAGAAATCTCGCGCTCCAGTTCCGTAAGAGCAAAATGAACAATGTCGTGATGATGCAGTTCCTCGCCGGATAGCTCACTGCTCAATTGCAGCCATATATTGTGGAGAAGATCGATTTCCTTGGGAGTGAGGTGCGGGGAGTGGGGCCCAAGGTAAAAAATTTGCTCCTGTCCGCCCGGCGTGAAAATATCCAAATTGAGCCGAGGCCGAGGCTCCGGCAGGCGTTCCCAAGCAAGGCCAATTTCACGAGCTTGCGCTGAAACAGGCATTTTGGAAGAGCTGCCTACAACGATGCTGCTGGATTGAAGATTCGCTGCAGTGCGCATGATGCCATCCCACACATCATTAGCTGCGGCGACGGCCAGGCGCACCGACTTGCCTTCTTTCTCGGCGATGGCGAGGACTTTCGTGAATAGAAGTTGCTCGATCGTGCTGAAAAGCTGGTCGGGGCGAAGGCCGTATTCTCCAGACGCAGCACGGCGAAGCAAGCGAATGTGGAGCACGACCACGTCTTGCTCAGTGGTTTTGAGTCGTTGCAAGGCGGAGTGCAGGTGATAAAGCGCGTAGTAGTTGCTTACCGGCACAAGAATGTTGCCGGGGCGAACGCCAACGTTCTTCGGCGTAAGGTCGTTTTCCTGAGCCAAATTGAATTGGTCAAGTTCCGCACCGGCAGAAGCGTCCCTTCGATGGTAATAACGTTCTGAAATGGTGAACACAACGAACAGCGCGATGGTGAAGCTGACGCCGGAAATCGTGGCGACCTGCTTGGTAAACAGATTGATGATGGACAACGAAAAAAGGGTCGCTGTGATAAGGGCCAGGCCAAGCGGAATTTCGGTTTTGCCGATTTTGAAATTCAACGGGACCTTGAATTCGCGAGCCTCCGGCTCAGTGAAGCGGAGCACCAAGACCGCAAGGCCCTTCATGGAGAAGCTCCACATCACGCCAAAAGCGTAAGCCTCGCCGAGGACGAATATGTTGCCGCGGCTCAGAATGATAGTCGCCACTTGCAAAAGGGCCACGAGGTTGACGATTCGATGAGACGTGCCGAAGCGCGGATGCGGATGGCGGAACCACTCAGGCAGAATGCCGTCTTCTGAAACCCGGCTGAGCACGCCATTGGAGCCCACAATCGCCGTATTGACGGCGCCGGACAGCATCAGAATGCCGACTAGCACCACGAATGCCTGGAAAACAAGGCGCAGGTGATAGGGGCCGGCAAAATTCATGGCCAGACCGCTAATGAGGTTAGAGAAAAATTCCGGCCGGATTTTGTTGGGGATAATCATCGAGGCGAGGAAGGAAACGCCGGCAGTGAAAATTACGCTGTAAAGGACAATGACTACGCCAGCCTTCTTGAGATTCTTCAGCTTGGGGTGTTCGATTTCGCGATAGACCTGCGCAAGAGTCTCTTCACCGCTCATTGCCAGGACGGAGTGCCCAAGGCCGATAAGAATCCCAATAAAACCGAAGGTGTACGGCAAGCGCGACCAGCGAAGCCAGCCAAGCACCTGAGGAGCAAACTCCAAATGAGAGGGAACGGGTGTTGGCGGGAGATGGAAGCCGCGGATCCACAACGTGTAGCCGGCCCAGATGAGCATGAGCACGACCATGACGGTCGTGATGTACATGATACGCAGCGCTTTTTCGGCCGACTCCGGAACCCCTTTGATGTTTTGCCACCAGAAATAAAGCGTCACGACAACGGCGAAAGCGGCGGATGTCGCGTTCGGCGTCAGAACGATATGCACATGAGCAGAGCGAAAGGCGTCATTCAAGAAACCGACGAGATATTGGCCGGCGGACACACCGCTGATAGGCCCAGTGAGGATGTAATCGAACATCAGCGCCGAGACGGAGACCTTTGCCAGCGTGCCGCCCATGGCTTCTTTCACCACGCGATAAACTCCGCCCCGAACGAACATGCTGCAGCTCTCGATGTAGAGGAGCAGCACGCATGCGGCGAAGAGCATTACGGCCAGAATGAACCAGGGTGCGGATTGCCCGATGGCCTGCTCCGCTATGGCGCCCGCATAAAAAGCGGAGGAACCGAGATCGTTCAAGACGATTGCCGCCGCGCGCCACAGCGAAATAAAGCTCAGCATCGCGGTAGTGGCGACTAAAACGTTGGTGACGGGTCGCTGGGTGCCGGGTTTTAGGGGATTCGAGGCCATGAAAGAACGCGGGAACTGACTATACGTTGTTTGGCGCTAAAAATAAATACATAGCAACCTGCACCGTTTCGAAGAGTTATTACGAGGCGCTGTCGAAACGAAATTCGCGAGCGCAGGCGTCGCAAGGGCAGATTTCGCGAAGATGAGCGAAGCTGAAAATTCCGGTGGAATGGCCATCCGTGAATTCGATTTGAACGGCGTAGTTCCCTACCGCCGAAGCTGCGCGCGCGGTAATTTTCGGCTTGAACATGGGCAGCGCGGACGAACCGCCGGCGGTTTTGGCGTCGATCTTGCCGTGCTTGTCGTGTTCTTCACGGCAGGTGGCGCAGGGACAGTGCTCACGCAAGTAAGAAAAATCATAATGGCTGCTGTGCGCGTCGGACCAGGTGATGTCCACACCCTCGCCGGTGGAGACGCGCACTTTCACGTCCATGGGCTTTTTGCGGATGTCGAGCGGGAGCGGCATCAGGCGCTTTTGTCGAAAGATTTCTGCGCCGTGGTGCAGCACGGCCCCGGCGGAATGGGTTTGCCGTGAGGGCAGGTTTTGGGATGGCCGAGGAAAGAGCAGATGCGCTCGTCCAATTCGGGGCTGATGATGTGCTCGAACTTGCAAGCTTGGGAATCGGCCTCGGCGTTCGCAATCGAGAATGTGTCAGTGAACAGGCGTTCGGCGAGACGCCGGCGTCGAACCACGTCACGCGCGCGCCGCTGACCGCGTTCGGTAAGCTCAACCTCAGAATCCTGCACCGCCACGAGGCCCACGAGAGCGAGCCGCTCAATGGTGCGCTCTGGATCGGCATCGAGCGAATGGAAACGCGCAAGTCGGGCGCGTTTGCCAATCTCCGCGCAAATCCACAATTCTTCGAGCACGTGATCGAAGCGCGCTTCATCCTCCGTGGAATAGACGGTGACTTGCGCCAGGCGCCCGTGAGCGAGTTCGATGCGGCGGTCCGCCAAGGTGCCAATCGATGGGTCATGCGTGACCATCAGAATGGTGTGGCCCTGCGCGTGAAGTTCGCGCAGAAGATGAATGACGGTTTGTTCGTTGGCTTCATCGAGATTGCCGGTGGGCTCGTCAGCAAGAATAAGCTTGGGATGATTTATCAGCGCGCGAGCGACGGCCACGCGCTGCTGTTCGCCTCCGGAAAGTTGCGCGGGAAGGTGCGTCAGGCGATCGCCCAGGCCAATGCGGCGGAGCGCTTCGGCTGCCTCCGCTTCGTCGGTGGTGCTATGGAAATATTGGGCGAGCATGACGTTTTCGAGAGCCGTGAGGTAAGGAACAAGATGAAATTGCTGGAAAACGAAGCCGATTTTCTGCGCGCGGAAACGCGTGAGGCCGAGTTCATCGAGGCGGCCGACGTCAACGCCATCCACGATTGCCGAGCCTTCCGTCGGCGTATCCAGCCCGCCCAGGATATTGATGAGCGTGGTTTTTCCGGAGCCGGAAGGCCCCATGATGCCGATCCATTCGCCCGATTCGATGGTGAAGGAAACGCCGTTGAGCGCGCGGACTTCGCCGAAGGTTTTTTTCAGGTTCGTGACTTCGACGAGTGACACTCGACTTATTCTCCGCTATTCTCCGCGCAAAATAACTGCTGGCCGGATATTTCCCAGAAGCCGCAATGGCAGCGCGCCGGCGAGCGACACAATAAGCATAAGCGCCACGGTAGCCGGAAAAACTTCCCAGCGGGGCGTGATGCTCGCACCGAAAACGCGGTGACCCATCCATATAGACAAAAACATTCCCAGCACATAGCCAAGAATGCCGCCAGTGACACCGAGAATGCCCACTTCAGCCAAAAAAATGCGAAGCACTTTTTGCATCGAGCCACCGAGGGCTTTCATCAAGCCCACATCTTTGCGGCGCTCCATCGCCAGCGCAGCCATGGTGGCGAGAATGCACAGCGCCGTGAGCACCAGAATCAGCAGGCCGGTTGAAACAATTAGAAAGCGAATACGGCCAAGAAGCTTGCCTTCCGCTTCGGTGATTTGCGGAATTGGCTTTACCGCAAGGGCCGGAAGCGCCGATTGCAGCCGAGACTCGAGCGCGCGAATTCCTTCAGGCGAACCAGGAACACTCAGCTCGATAAGCTGGATTTTGCCTTCGGCTCCAGCGAGCTTCTGAGCCACGGGAAGATTCACGAAAATCTGATTATCCTCGGAGCCTCCTGCGTCGATGACGCCGCTGACAGTGAGATTCGCCACATGGCCTTCGTTCGCGAGCGTGATTTTACCTCCCGTGATAACGCCAAACGTGCGGCTGACGTTGCGTCCAATCAGGCAGTGAACACCATCGGCGCGCGGCAGAGATGAATCACCGGAAATTTGCCACGACGGAGACATTCGCGCGATGCGGTCAAGCCAGGTGCCTGCAACCACAACGTCGCGATTCCCCGCGGAAGCCGCCTGCGCAACCACGTAAAGATACGGAGCAGCAACCACGCCGGCAGACTGCGCGCGCTCAATCGTCTGTATGGCGGAGGCGTCAATGAGCGCCGGCGAAGTTCCACTGGCCGCGGCAGTTGTTTGCGAGGAAATGACCAAGTTGGCGCCGAGAGAACGAAATTCCTGGCTCAGTTTGCGGTTGACGTCCACGTTCAGATTCAGCAGAGCGGAAACAACCGCGCCGCCACTGGTCAGCGCCAGCAGCGCGACCGCCATGCGAACGCGATTTCCTCGGAGCAAATGCCACAAGAGGCGTTTGAACATTACTCGCCCCTCAGAACCGGAGCAGGTGAGAGGTGCGCCGCGCGATACAGCGGAATCCAACTGGCAATGACGGCAATCAGCGCAGCGGCGGCGAGGATTATAGGCAACACAATCAAGCGCGGCGAAGTGGCAACGCCGAAAACACTTTCACCCAGTTCTCGCGCGAGTCCCGCGCCAATGGCAAATCCGATGCAGCCGCCGACAATGGCAATGAGCAGTTGTTCGGAGAGAAACAGCGCGCCGACGAGAAGGTTGGTCGCGCCCAGAGCCTTCATCAGGCCCAGCTCGGAGCGGCGTTCCATAGCGGTCGTCGCAGACGTAGCGGCGATGGCCAGCGCGGCGGCAATCAGCGCGGCGATGGTGATAATCCAAAACAGCAGGCCGACATGAGCAAGAACGCTGCCTTCCGTCTCCGCAATGCGGCGAACTGTTCGCACCCGGGTGCCGGGGAAAACCTGCTGAATCTCATGCGCGATGGAGCTGATGTAGGGAGTGCAATACCAGCGGTCGAATTCCGCGGGCGTCATCGTGTTGGGGTCGCGGCGGGAGAAGGCATCTTCTGGCGTAGTAAGCGCGCTGACGGAGAGTTCGCGGAATTCTCCAGGCTTGCCGGCAAGAGTTTGCGCAAGCGTCAATGGGCAGAAGATGGCGTTGTCCTGCGAGCCGCCTGCGGAGACAATTCCGGTCACTGTGACTGTGGTGCTTCCCGTCAAGCTAGGCGCAGACAAACTCAGCTCATCGCCAATTGAGATGTGACGGTCTTGCGCCAGCGACGCGCCAACAACGCACTGCGTTGAATCTTCGTTGAACCATTGCCCTCGAATCTTCCACCACGGATCGGTGACGCTTGCGCCAGTGACGAACGTGGAAGCGCCATCTTCGACAGCGAGCGAGTGCTTATACCATGTGCCAATCAGCGTGGCGGAAAAAGGTTTGGTGACGCCGGCGCTAGCAGGCGCAACATTGACGGGAACGTCCAAAAATGGCGTGAAGCCCAGAATGTTGTGACGCCAGAAAATCGATTTGAGTTCAGGCAGTTTCGAAACGGGAAGATAAGCGCCCTGCGCGACCGGACGGTAATCTACACCGCCGATTTCGACGGGCAAAGTATCGGCCTGCGGCGTGACCAGGAGATTCGCGCCAAAGCTGCGGAACTCGCGAGCGAGCTGAGTGCCAACGTCAACCGCCACCGTGAGCGTTGCGGTAGCCACAGCCATGCCCAGCACCAGCGCAACTCCAGTAAGGAGTTTGCGCCGCGGATTGCGGGAAATGGACTCTTTCAGCAGGCGGATAAACATTTTGTATACGCAGCACGAGACATATTCATTTTCATTTCGCAATTTGCGAACTGGCGGCGGAAATCGCGGACAGGCCTATGACGATATTCCCACTCTCAACGTGCGATGGAAATCCAATCGGGTTGCAGCCGCCGGGCAAACCAACCTCCGCAATATTTATCGGCGCGCCACAATTGCGGCAGATCAGCGTCGACCCCTGCTGCCGATAGCCCTTCGTACCGCAAATTTGGCAAGCATCGAGCGCCGTGGCGTACTGGCCATTCGGCTTGCGGAGCACCATGAAGCGAATCAAGGTGTTTTGCACATCCACGGAATAGAAACGGACCTGGACGCCATCCATCGCTGCAATTGGCACTCGAACGATGTTGCCGACGGCTACAAGCCTCTGAGCTTCAGGCGGCGCCGCAGAGGCGCGCGTGTAAACGAATTCGGCGGTTAAAGAAAAAATCACCACCAGGCAGAGAAACGCTGTTGCTGCTGTCCAAATGCTACGGCGGCGATGCTCATGCTGGCGAAGGCGCTTCTCCGCGGGATTTTCGGCATTTTGCACCGTCGAGGCGCGAAGCGCGAACCATTCGCGAAGCACAACGATCGTGGTAACCGCCAGAATCACCACAAAGAAAAAATATTCGTTGCTGACAATCGGGCCGACGATAGCCATCTCGCGGGCGCTCGAAGGCAGCCATCTTGCTTCACTCATTTCGTGAAGGCCAGTGATGGCTAACTGGACGGCAACGACGATCAGGATCGTGCTGGTAGCGGCGAAAAAGCGCCCCAGCGGCACTTTGAGCGTTCCTTGAAAAAAGAAAAGTCCGACGGCGACGGCCAGCGCAATGCCGATGCCGGTGCCAATCCAAATCTGCAGCCCGCTCACGGAAAGATCAACCGCGCGCAGAATCAGGATGAGTTCAGCTCCTTCGCGAACCACCATGAGAAAAACGAAAAATGCGATTCCCCATCCGGCAAGGCGTTCGCTCTTCTGCACAAAGCGCTCAACGCGCTGCTCAATGCCCTTGCGCAAGTGGCGTGCAACGCGGTTCATCCAGACAATCATCGAAATCACCAGCGCGGCAGCCGAAAGCATCAGCACGCCTTCGAAACCGTCTTCACTGATTTGCCAGCGTTGAAGCAGAATTGCGGCGGCGAAACTAGTGACGACGGCAATGCCGAGGCCGGTCCAGACGTAACGAGACAATGCGCGGCGGCCCGTACGATTGAGATAGACTAGGACGATGCCGACAACAAGCGCGGCCTCCACGCCTTCGCGAAGAGCGACGATGATGGCAGAGAGCATATTTGGCTAGTTGAAACTTGGTATCAACTAGACAGACAGTGTACCGCGCCTGACTCTCAGAATCAACAGCAATGGCCGGTTTTCAGAACATTGAATGCGGAGATGCTCCAGCCGCACAGCCGCCATTCCTCCAGAATTGACCTGCGTATAGAAGGCGTGCTCTTCGCGGCACAGATTCCAGGCAACTTGGCGCGGCTCTGTCCAATCTTTGTAGAATAGCAACTGGCTGATTTCATTGCGATTTAACGCCATTATCGCGCTTTTTTTGTCCCCTGCCCTTGCCGCCGGTGCGCCGATGCGAGCGCCGTCGAAGCCTGCCGCTCCCGCACAACAGAGCGCGCCTGCGAATGCCGCTGCTTCGCAAAAATCGCCGCAGAATGACAAACGCGCAAAAACTGCATACGAGCGCGGGCGGAAACAGGAAAAAGCACGCAACTGGGCAATGGCATTCGCCGACTATGCGCAGGCGTTCCGGTTGGATCCGAGCAACCGCGAATACTTGCTGCGGCGCGAAATCGTGCGTGGCATGCTTGTCGGCGAAGAAGTGGATCGCGCGGAGAGAGATTTGCTCGCCGGCAACGATTCCGAAGCGCGCAATGAATTGCATGCAGCGCTGATTCTCGATCCCACCGATGAAATGGTTCGCGAGAGGCTGGCGCAACTGACGCCTTCTTCATCCGCAATGCTGCAACAATTGATGAAAGAGCCGGCCGGCGTAGTCAGGCTCGAGCCTCTCACCGGAACGCGCAATCTCGATTTCCGCGGGGATACAGCAGGCGCCTATGAATATGTGGCGCGAGAATTCGCAGTGCATGCATCGTTCGACGTGGACCTGCAGCAACGTCCCGTCCACTTGAAGCTCGACAATGTTGACTTTGTGACCGCTATGCGCGTGCTGGGAGACATGAATGCAACTTTCTGGAAGCCGCTGACGAAGCGCCTCTTCTTTGTCGCCGCAGACACTCCACAGAAACGGCTCGCCTATGATCTTTCCGTAGTACGGACCGTGGAATTGCCCGCTTCCGAAACCAATGACGAAATGACGCAGGATTTGCGTGTGTTGCGCGCGATAACGGGCATCAATCGGGCAGAATTGAACATGGCAACGCGAACCATTACCATGCGCGCGTCGCCGCAGGCAATTTCCGTGGCGGCGCGCCTGTTGAACGAGTTGCAGCAGCCGCGCGGCCAAGTGGTGCTCGAAATGGAAGTGCTGGAAGTCGATCGCAACGCGGCCATGCAACTTGGGCTCACGCCGCCAACCAGTGCACGAGCGTTCACGCTGACTCCGCAGCAGATACAAGAGGCGCAGCAGGGCGCCTCGGGACTAGTTTCGGTGATTCAGCAGCTTTTCGGCTCCACAGGAAATTTGACTGGCCTGGGTTCTGCACAACTCGCCTCGCTCCTCGGGTCGGGCGCTCTCGGCGTCGGTTCGCTGATACCGCCGATACTGGCCTTCGGCGGAGGTAAATCCACATTTCTCGCAACTCTGCCCGGAGCGGCGCTGGCATTTTCCGATACGCTGAACACAGTGCGCGCCGGACGGCACATCTTATTGCGCGCGGAAGATGGCAAGCCGGCGACGTTTTTTGTGGGCGACCGCATACCGGTGGCGCTCGCACAGTATTCTCCCAGCATCACCTCGCCAGCTTTCGTACCTGCCGTTTCGTCGAGCTTATTCCCCGAGTCTACGGTGGCCACCGGCAAAGATCCGGTCGCCGTTGCTGGCGCCGACTTCAACGCCGATGGCAAATTCGATCTCGCCGTAGTAAATCACGGCGACAATACCGTTTCGATTTTGCTGGGCAATGGCGATGGTACGTTTAGCGCCAGTGGAACATTGACGACCGGCGTTGGCCCGGTAGCGGCGCTGACCGCGGATTTCAATCACGACGGCATTCCGGACCTGGCAGTTTTGAATCAGACGGACGACACAGTGAGTATTTTTATCGGGAATGGAGATGGAACATTCGCGCTGAAGGGCACGTTTGCAACGGGCAAAAATCCGGTGGCCATGGTCTCGAATGATTTCAATGGCGACGCGCATATTGACATCGCGGTGGTAAATCAGGGAGACAACACCGTGTCCATTTTGCTTGGCAATGGCGACGGAACGTTCCAGCCGCAAAAGACCTTTGCAACCGGCTCGCAGCCGTCGGCGATTGCCGCGGCCGATTTCAATAATGACGGCAGGACTGACCTTGCGGTAACGAATCAAGCCGCGAATACGGTTTCGATTTTTATGGGCAACGGAGATGGTACATTCACAAATAATGGCGCGCTGACTACCGGAAACACGCCCGTAGCGATTGCTGCTGGACAGTTCAACCTCAACAACAATACCAACATCGCCCTCGCGGTCGTGAATCAGGTGGACAACACTCTTTCTGTTTATCTGAGCAACGGCGATGGAACATTCAAGCAGACGAACAACGTGGTGCTGAATGGCACTTCAACCACCGGCAACAAGCCCGTAGCGATTACCGCGGGAGATTTCAACCTCGACGGGCTAACGGATTTAGCGGTGACGGACCAGGATGCGGATACAGTGTCGATTCTCATTGGCAATGGCGACGGGAGTTTTGCGTCGCCTCTGAATTTGCCCGCGGGCAGCGCGCCTGCTGGACTGGTTTCCGGCGAATTCCTGGGCACATCTCATCCGCCGGATCTGGCAATTGCCGACACCACGGCGAATGAACTCACGATTATCCTGGATAAAGCGACATTTAACTCAACGGGGGCGGGGAACGGTGTTGCCTCCACGCCGTATCCCTCTTCGGAATACGAAGATATTGGGCTGAAGATCCAGGCCACACCGTACATTCAAGCCCACGATGACGTCACTCTGAAGCTTCATTTCGAGCTGCGAAGTTTGACGGGCAGCACGGTGAACGGCATTCCGGTGATCAGCAATCAAACGGTCGAGCAAACAGTGCGCGCCAAGGCCGGCGAAACTACCGCGCTCGCCGGAATCATTCAGACGCAAGAGATGCGCGCCATCGCTGGAACGCCCGGAGCGGAAGCATTAGGGCCGCTGGCGCTTGCGGGAAGCGCACTGAACACGCAGAACAGCAATACCGAGTTGCTGATATTGCTTACCCCTCACGTCCTCCAATGGAGTCCCAGAACGGGCAAGCCGATCTTCGCAGGGCGCTCACCTGTCGAAGGCGGCCGGTTTCCGTCGTTCCCGCGTCGAGTGCCCTAAATCAAGGCGCCGCTTCGAGCACCACAACTGGCTGATAAGTGCCCAGTACCACTGCTTCCGCAATGGCGATCAGATGGCCCTGTCCGCTAAACACGCGAAGCCGCGCCGGCCTCCATTCGCCGGAGTCCAGTTCGGTCGTTGCTCCCTGGGCCGTGGCCGTCCTGCCGGGCTGAATCTGCGCGAGCTGAATATTGAATTTCGCTCCGTGGCGGATGCGGCGCTCCACCAGCGGCAGGACGGTGGCGCGTGGCAAATCCGGCAGCAAACCTTCCAACGGTATGATGTGTTCGGTAATTTTCCCGGCGCGAGAAGCGGCCGCTAAATCGTCGGTGCTGACAGCCTGATCCAGCGTGAACTCGCCAACAGCCGTCCGGCTGATCTGCGCCAGGTGCGCTCCTGAACCTTCGAGTTTGCCAAGCTCGTGAGCCAGCGAACGAATGTAAGTTCCCGCTCCGCATTCAATGGTGAACTGCGCCAGCGACCCTTCCACTGCGATGAGGCGAAATTCATAAACGTCCACTTCGGCAGGCTTCAGCTCCACCGGCTTCTTTTTCCGCGCAAGTTCGTGCGCAGGCTTGCCGTGAATCTTTTTTGCGGAGAAAGCCGGCGGCGTTTGCTTGATACGCCCGACAAAGCCGGCCACAAAGCGTTCGATTGCTTCGCGATTGAGAGCGGGCGCAAGGTCAGGGCCTTGCGCTTCGCCATCGGAATCATACGTGTCCGTTGCAAAGCCGAAACGCACGGTGCAGTCGTAGCGTTTGCGGCGGCCCGTGTAGAATCGCGCTAGCCGCGTGGCGCGGCCAAGAAGCAACACCAGAACGCCGGTCGCCAGAGGATCGAGCGTTCCCAGATGTCCGACTTGGCGAAATCCGAGGAGCCGGCGCACAGCTTCTACGACGTCATGCGACGTTCTGCCAGCCGGTTTATCGACGACAAGAGCGCCATCAATGGGCGGCGGTTGGATAGTGCGGGGCATTTCGGAATGAACGGCGCTGCGTTCCTACAGCCGCCGCGCCTTCGTTCAAATAATTTACGATCCCTCCGGCGATTTGGTCTGCCGCAGAAGGTATTCGATGCGCTGGCTGTACTCCTCCGAGCGATCCGGAACAAAAAAAATCTCCGGAGCGCGCCGCAAGCGCAGCCGCTCGGTCAATTCGTGGCGAATGAATCCTGACGCCGCCGTAAGGCCCTTGAGAGTCGCTTCGCGTTCAGAATCCGTGCCCAGAATTTCCACATAGACGCGAACATGTTTCAAATCGGGCGTCACGCGGACTTCGGTGACGTTCATCCCGCTCGCCAGGCGCGGGTCCTTCAACTCGCCTGCAAGCATCAGGCTCACTTCGTTTCGAATTTCTTCAGCGATGCGTTCGGGGCGATGGCCGGCGACGGTCATGGAATGCAACCACTCTGGTTTTAATTGGCTCGGCGACGAGCGGCCTAAAAATACTCGATCTCGTGCGAAATCAAATCGCGTCCCAGCACCTGCTGAGATTCTTCCAGCACCGCAGACATGGTTTCCGCCAAATGGCCATCCTCGCCGGAAATTCCCACTACGCCCACCACCGAGCGCTGCCACAAATCTTGATGCTCCAGTTCCGCGACGGCCACATTGAAGTGCCCGCGCAGGCGGTCTTTCAAGCTGCGCAATACCTGGCGTTTGTCTTTCAGAGACCGTGCATAGGGAATGTGGATTTCCAAGGTGACCACGCCGATTGGCATTCCTGTACTCCCAGCGCTCGCGGTCCGCCGCGCATTTTACGCACTTGCTCCCGCTGGAGCAAGCCGCTCCACGGTAAAGCATTCCAGAATATCGCCAACCTTAATGTCGCCAAAATTCGAAATTCCAATGCCGCATTCGAACCCGTTGCGCACTTCGTTGACATCATCTTTGAAGCGGCGCAGCGAACTGACCCGCCCCGTGTAAATCACCACATTGTCGCGGAGAACGCGAACTTCCGTGTCGCGCTTCACCAGGCCGTCTTGAATGTAAGAGCCGGCGATCATGCCCACGCCTTTTACGCGGAAAGTGTCGCGCACTTCCGCGCGGCCCAGATATTGTTCCTTGATCACCGGCGCGAGCAGGCCAACCATGGCCTTCTTAATTTCGTCAACCACCTCGTAAATGATCGTGTGCAGGCGAATCTCGACGTTTTCCTGCTGCGCCAGATCGGAGGCTTTGCGCTCCGGACGCACGTTAAACCCAATAATGATGGCGTTCGAAGCCGACGCGAAAAGCACATCCGTTTCCGAAATGGCGCCAACGCTGGCGTGAATAATTTTCAATTTCACTTGATCGTTTGACAGTTTGGGCAGCATTTCGCTCAAAACTTCAACGGAGCCTTGCACGTCCGCCTTGATCAAAATCAGCAGATCCTTGACTTCGCCGGCCTTGAGCTGCTCGTGCAACTGGTCAAGCGTGAGGCGCGACGTGGCGGATTTTGCGAGCGACGCTTCGCGCAGCTTCGATTGGCGGTATTCGACGATATGGCGGGCCTTGGCTTCGTCGGCAACCTGGAATTGGTCACCCGCATCCGGCACTCCTTGCAGACCAAGAACCTCGACAGGAGTCGAAGGCCCAGCTTTTTTCACCGGCTGTCCTTTGTCGTCAAAAAGCGCGCGAACTTTGCCGTACACCGCGCCACAGATGAAAACATCGCCTACGTTGAGAGTGCCGTTCTGAACGAGAACCGTGGCCACCGGCCCGCGGCCTTTATCCACGCGGGATTCGAGCACAGTGCCGCTAGCCGATGTGGCCGGATTAGCGCGCAGCTCGCGCAGGTCGCCGACCAGAAGAATCATCTCCAGCAGGCGCTCCAAATTTGTTTTCGTTTTCGCCGAGACTTCCACCATCACCGTGTCCCCGCCCCACTCTTCCGGCATGAGACCGCGGTCAGAAAGCTGGCGCTTGACGCGTTCGGGCTGCGCATCGGGCAAATCCACTTTATTGATGGCAACGATGATCGGAACTTTAGCGGCGCGCGCATGGTCAATGGCTTCTTCCGTCTGCGGCATCACGCCATCATTCGCAGCCACGACCAGCACCACAATGTCGGTGACTTTCGCGCCGCGAGCACGCATTCGCGTGAACGCTTCGTGGCCTGGCGTATCAATGAACACGATTCGCCGGTCGCCCACATGCACCTGGCTCGCGCCAATGTGCTGCGTTATGCCTCCGGACTCTCCCGCGGCCACTTCTGTCGTGCGAATCGCATCGAGCAAGCTCGTTTTTCCGTGATCCACATGGCCCATCACGGTAACCACCGGAGCGCGCGGCGAAACCTTCTCGGACTTTTCCTCCGTTGCGCCCAGATCCTCCTGCGCCATTTGCTCTTCGAACGAAACCACGTGCACAACTCCGTTGAAGCTTTCCGCAAGGCTGGAGGCGGTCTGAACGTCAAGGGCCTGATTGATGCTGGCGAAGATGCCGCGGTCGAGCAGTGTTTTCAGCAATTCCTTGGCGCGAATGTCGAGCTTTTCGGAAAGTTCGCGCACGGTGATGCCTTCGGTGATGGTGACGTCGCGTGGCTCGCGAACAACCGGCGGCGGAGCGGGCTCCGCATGAGCCACACCTCGGCCCCCTGCGGCTCCAGCGCGCGCGCGCACGGGATGCAGCTTGCGTTCACCCTCGGCAAAGCGCTTTTCGATTGTCGGCTTGGCGCGCGTAGGCGGCTTGCGCACATACAATGGCTTGCCGGGCTCGGCTTTCGGCAGCGGTGCCGCGGGCCGTGCTCCCATTGGCTGCCCGGGACGCCCGCCAGGCCGCTGCTGCGGCCGCGTTGGCGCGCCTCCTGAAGGCCGCGCTCCTGGCGCTCCAGGTCGCATCGTTGGCGCTCCAGGTCGCTGCCCTTGACCCGGCACGTATCCAGGCCGGCCTCCGCCAATTCGCTGGCCGGCTGGCGGCGCGGCTCCTGGGCGGCCCGATGCCGCCGGACGATTCACGATAGGCGTTTTCTGCGGTGGAAGCGTTCCAGGACGCTGAGCTGAACTTGCTGGCGCGGTCTGCGCCGGCGACGGCGCCCGTGGCGCAGGGGCCGGATGTGGCGCTGCTGGTAAAGCCGTGGAACCTGATGCCGCTGGGCGAGGTGCCGCAGGCGCTGCGCTTGTTCCCGGCACAACTGTCGGGCGAAGCGGCGGCTTTGCCGCAGGAGTCCCCGCGGGCGTAGCCGGTTTTGCGGCAGTGGGTGGCGTTGCAGCCGGACTCGGAGCCTGTGCGGGCCGCGCGCCAGGAGGAACCGCCGCAGGCCTTGCAGTAACTTTAGTTTTGGCCGCAGCCGCTGCCTTTTGCTTCTCCGCCGCAGCCTGGGCCTCAGCGTCTTCCTGCGCCCGGAAATGCCTCCGAACCTTCTCCGCCTGGTCGTGCTCCAGAGAACTCGAATGCGTTTTCTTTTCGGTGACGCCGATCTCAGGAAGGTACTCGATCAGCACCTTTGCCTTGATCTCGAGTTCACGCGCCAGCTCGTTAATGCGGATTTGCTCTGACATCAGTTAGACATTGCCCTCACTGTTACGCGGCTCCGCGGATTCATCCTTCTCCGATTCCTCCGGCGCATCCCCCGCCAAACTGGATTCGCCTTGCGAATCAGAAGCTGGAGAAACCTCTTCCATGCTCATAGTTTCGTTGGCCTCGGTTGACGCGCGCTCTACTTCGTCTGGCAGCGGCCCCGCTTCTGTCTCCGCCTCAGTCGCTTCCTCGGAAGGGGTTGCTTCTCCAATTTCGCCGGCTTCCGTAGCAGTTTCACCTTCAGCCGCCATGCTTGCTTCAGGCGCCGCGCTGGCCTCTGGCGCTGCCTCCGCCGTCTGTTGCGATTCGAGCGCCTGAAAGTATTGTTCGACCGAAACGCGTATCTTTTCCACCATTTTCTCGCCAATGCCCGGAATTTCCAGCAATTGTTCCGGCGTCATGTCGGCGAGTTTCTCAATCGAAGTGATGCCATGCGACTCGAGTTTCTCGATCGTTTTCGGCCCGACACCTGCAAGCTCGGAAAGCGACGTGGACGCAACGGTAAGCTCCGCCATTTGTGCCTCGATATCGCGCCGCTTCTCTTCCTCGCTCTTGATATCGATATTCCAGCCAATCAGCTTGCTGGCCAGCCGCACGTTCTGCCCCTTTTTGCCGATGGCCAGAGAAAGCTGCGTATCCTCGACAATCACTTCCAAACGCTTTTCCTCGACGTCCACCACCTGCACGCGCGTAACCTTGGCCGGACTGAGCGCCTTCTGCGCGAACATCAAGATGTCTTCATTGAAGGGAATAATGTCGATCTTCTCGCCGCGCAATTCGCGAATAATCGATTGCACGCGCATGCCTTTCATGCCCACGCAAGCGCCTACCGGATCAACGTCCTTGTCGCGGCTCTCGACTGCAATTTTTGTGCGCTCGCCGGCCTCGCGCGCTACCGCGCGAATCTGCACCGTGCCATCGTAAATCTCGGGAACCTCCATCTCAAACAAGCGCTGAACCAATACGGGATCGGCGCGCGAAACGATGACCTGCGGGCCCTTCGCAGCGCGTTCCACCGCGCGAATCGCCACACGCAGCCTGTCTCCCACATTGTAAGTTTCCAGGCGCGACTGCTCCCGCTTGGGCAAGCGCGCTTCCGTACGGCCAAGGTCCACAATCACGTCCGGACCGTCCAGCCGCTTGACGATGCAATTAACAAGCTCGCCCACCCGCGTGTGGAATTCGTTGTAGATAGTGTCCCGTTCCGCTTCGCGCACCTTTTGCAGGATCACCTGCTTGGCCGTCTGCGCTTGAATTCTCCCTAGGACATCGGTAGCGCGCGCCTGCACGATTTCGCCGCCCACTTCGATTGCTGGCTGCTGCTTGCGCGCTTCCGCCAGCGTAATTTCGCGAACCGGATCAGCCACGTCCTCGACGACTTTGCGCACTGCGTACAGTTCCACCTGCCCGGTTTCCTGATTGAACTTCGAGCGCAGATCCTCATCCGACTTATAAAATTTGCGCGCGGCCACAACCATAGCCTCTTCGATGGCCGCAACTATAATTTCGGGCTCGATGTGCTTCTCCCGGCTAATTTGTTCAATTGTCTGAAACAGCAAACTCGCCATTTCCCTGCTCGCTCCTAAAACTCAACCACCAAATTCGCTTTTCGAATGTTCGCGAACGAAAACGAAATCACGCGATCCTTCACCGCAAGCTGCACCGTCCCGTCACTGCATCCCGCCAGACGGCCCTCAAAGTATTTCGAATTCTCCACCGCCTCGTTCAACCAGATCCGCGCCAAACGCCCTGAAAACCGCTCATAATCGGACGGCTTCAGCAGCTTCCGGTCCAGTCCCGGAGAGCTCACCTCCAGCACGTACGCCCCGCCGGGAACCAGGTCCTCAACATCCAGAATCACGCTCAACTGCTCGCTTAGCGCCTGGCAATCCTGATGGCTCACGCCCGAGCCGATGCGCTGGCCGGGTGATGGCGGGCGGTCGATGTAAATCCGCAACAGGCGCTGCTTGCCGATTTTCCATTCGACGTCCACAATTTCGACGCCAATCGAACGCGCCACGCGCTCTGCTGCCTCGCGAATCTTGTCGAGGTCCATCGACACCACAAGCCCCGGCTGGCGTGCATCCCGGCGGAATCCCAAGAAGCTCGGGCGGGTGCTTTTTGCCGCCAACAAAAAAGTGGGCTCGCGCCCACTTGAACTTTCGTCCAGCTTCGAACAGAACCAGTATAGACGGAGGTACCAGGAAACGCAAGCGCGGCTCTGCAGCTGAAACAGTCCGCCTCGCGTGGGAGACTGCTGCGGGCTACCCCGCAGCAGCGAGCATTGCAATCAACTTCGGCTCACCGCTGCAAGCGGTTTTACTTCTGCTGCCCAGGTTTTTGCGATGGCTTCCCCGCTCCCGGATGGGCCGCGGCAGGAGCTGCGCTCTTCGCCGGATACGTGGCGTCGTAGCGCTTAATGATTTCCTGGGTAATATTCACTCCAGTCGAGGCGTAGACCACCGGCGTATTTTGCGCCGAAGTGTCGATCACCACGCTGTAGCCGTGCTCCTTCGCGTACTTGTCCAGCACGGTCATCATCTTCCCGCCGATGCGGTTGATGGCCTCCTGCGATGCGTCATTCATATCTTCCTGCAAATCCTGTTGCTCGCGCTGACCTCGGCGCTGCAATTCCGTGCCCTGGCGCTGCAGCTCCGCTTTCGCGTCGTCGCTCAGCGTGGTTTGCCCGGCCTGCAGGCGCTGCTGGATGTCTTGCACCTGCTTGCTGATGCTCGCCAGCTCGTTTCGCCTCGGAGCAAACTGCGCAGAAAGCTGCTGCGACGCCTGCTTTCCTTCCGCCGTGCCGGCAATTGCTTCCTGCAGGCTGATGACCGCAATCTTCTCCGGGCGCGCTGCGGTGGCGGAACTTGCCTGCGCATGTGCAGCCGGAACAGCTAACACTGCGGCAAACGCCGCGACAAGTGGATATCGAATCTTCATTCTAGCTCCTCAATGCAAATCTCGGTGGTTTTGGAAACCGCGATTATAGTAATCCCCGGCAGGACGGTCAACCGGAATCGTTCCGCCCTTATCCGTGCAAATCCTAACTGATTCCGATGCAAAACATAACTTCACAGTTGGCCGCAGCATTCCCAAATCACTGCCCTCCGGCCTGAAGCTAATCAGTCGGCTCTAAGGCAACGGCACCAGCAACAGCCTGCCGTTCGCCTGGTCCACCACCGCGGCAACGTTCGTGAGCGGATTAATCGCCACCGAGAACGCCACCGAGCCTCCAATCGGAAGCACATCTTCAACTCGCGCAGCCTGAATCGTCAAAGTTGAATTCGGATTAGTCGCAAGGAAATTGAAGATCGAAAAAGTATTCGAGGCCTGATTGAACGTGACCCCTGTGCCGCTCTGGAAATTGTATGCCAGAGCCGTTGGGTTGATGCCCACGCGGAAGAAATTGACCACCAGAGACTTGGAATCGACGATGCCAATCTGGTTAGCAAGGCTATCAGCAACCAGAAACGTGTCCGTGATCGGGTCAAATGTCACATCGCTTGGGTCTTCAAAGCCAGAAACGCGGCCCGCTAGAAAGCTGGAACCCAACGTAAGCGTGTCTACTGTGTTTTGAGAGCTCGCGGTAATGGCGGCTATGCCGTCAATCGGATCGACCGCCACTCCAAGGGGAACTTGGTCCACAGGTATCGAACTCGCGTTCGTGTTCGAGCCGGTAGTGCTAACTGCAAAGATAGTCACTGTGTTGGAGCTACTGTTGGTCACGAGCGCCTCGCCCGTATCCGGCGAAATCGCAACCCCTACTGGATCGAGTTGCGTGCTAACGGTAGCTGTCACATTGCCGTTTACATAATCTAGTACCGATGCGTTCTGGCTATCATTGTTGGCAATCACGCCGAGACCCAGGCGCGGTATCACCGCGACTCCCTCTGGACAGCTGCCTACTCCAAAACTGTTGCTCACCGTGGCGTTGGAAAGATTAACTACGGAGACTGAGCCGGGGCCGGTGCATGTGTTCGTTGGGCTGCTAACCGGGCCTTGGCTGGTCACCAGTGCCTCGTCTAAATCAGGGTCGATCGCCACACCAATCGGATTAACTCCAATCGGCACAGTGCCAATCACCAAAAACCGCTTCACGTTCGAGCTCGAGCCGTTCGTGTTCGCCACGTCAAGCGTGAAGCGCCGTGCCGCTGACACCATGCTGCCAGGCACGGTTGCTACGGCTTGCCTGCCATTTGAGCTGACGCTGGTTGGCACCGCAACACCGTCCAGGCGAACTTGCGCTCCCGAAGAAAACCCAAACCCATTTACTGTGACGGTCAGCGCACCCGCGGAAGGCGCCGCAAATGCAATCGGCGGGCTCACCTCAATGATCTGCGGAGTGCGAATTGCGCCAAGCGACAGTATTGAGACGGTGTTATCGCCGGCATTCGCAATCACCGCAACGTTTTTGCCCGCATCTACAGCCACCGCCTGTGGCGATGCGCCCACTAGGACACTGACAAGTTGTTTCAGCGAGCGCAAATCGATCACCGAAGCCGTACCAGAAGCGCTATTCACCGCAACTCCCACATCCGTAAGCGGGTTGATCGCCGCGGCAACAAAACCTTGAGCCACCGATGACGTGCCAACGTTTTGATCCAGAATACTGAAAAGCGTCATATTCGTGACGTTTGGATCCACCATCAACGCCTGCTCAGTCTCCGTGTTGATGGCCACGCCTCGGATATCGAGCGAACTCGCATTGAAGGAGGCTACCACGTTGGGCACGCGGGCTACTTGGTTTGCCGTCGCGGAAGACCCCAAATCCACAATCGAATTTGTTCCCGCGCCCCCCGGCGTAACAATCGCCCAATTCAATTGCGGCTCGACAGCAATCGCGGGATTTGGACCCGTGCTCACCGGCCGCGTGTTGGATCCCGAAATCGTCGAACAGTTGTTCGGCATCGTGGGATCAGAGCCGCCCATTGTGCAAACCAGGCTGGGCGGATTCGTCGAGAGGTCGAACACCGTGGCGATATTGGACGAGGAATAGGCAATTACCGCGCGATGCGTCAGCGGATTCACTCCAATCGCGTAGGGCGCCGGCGCTGGAGAGCTACCCGTGGGATTCGCAGGCAGCGCGACGGTCGCAACTCCCTGAGTCTGCAAATTCACAATCGAGAGCGAATTGTCGGCGCTGTTGACCACCGCCGCCAGATGCAGAATGTCGTCCACGCCTACGCTCGTTGGCGTCTTCCCCACCGGCAGATTCACCGGCGCGGAACCGCTATCCAGATTCAGCAAGCTCACTTGATTGCTTCCCTGATCCACCACAGCAGCGATACCTAAAGCCGTATCGATGCCAACCGCAACGGGTTGGGTTCCCACGGTAACGGGCGGATTCGCCGCGGTGGGAATATCCGAAGGCGAAGGAGCAATAGCCACGTCTGTGGAAGAAAACGCAGGAGAGCTGCTGGGCACATCGGCATTCTTAATCAGCACGGGAATCAGTCCCGGCGTTGCAAACGTCGAACCGGATAGCCCGACTTGTAATTGGCGGCTGTTCATCACGCTGACAGGCAGCGCCGCGCCTTCTGAGCTGGCCTGAGTGGACGACGAAAAATACCCGCCATTTACGGTGAGCGTCGCGGAGGACGTAGAGGTCGGAAAACTATCCGGACTCGATGCGATCACCGCTGGACGCGTCGGATTCACACCCAAAGAAACCGGCTGGATGGTATCGCCATTCTGGCGCTCCACAGTAATCGGCAGCCCAGATGGAGATGGTCCCGAGAAAAAGCCCCCTGGAATCGTGGCGCGCAGGGTTGTGCCGTTCACGAAGGTCGTTGGGACAGGCGCCCCATTCACCAGCACCTGGTTCGTCGAAAAGAAGTTCTTCCCAAATAGATACACGTCTTGCTGCACCACGCCTTCTACCGTCGCCGTAGGCTCCAGCGGAATATTCGTGCTGAATGACGGATCGGTTGCCGCCACTACGGTTACCGTTGCGGTACCTGCCTGACTCGTGTCAGCCGCAGCGGTGGCCGTAATCTTAACGGCGCTCTGCGGCGTCGCTGCCGGCGCTGTGTAGCATCCGAAAGTCGTTCCAGGGGGTACTGGATTTGCAGATGAAGGCGTGATGGGCATAGAGGCTGTGCACGCCGTAGGAGTGATCGTACCGGTGGTAGAAGGTCCGTTTGAGCCGTTAAAATCCGCCGTCCAATTCACGGCCGTGTTGGTGCTTCCTGACACTGTGGCGCTGAACTGGAATTGCTCGCCTGTGCCCACCGTCACCGCGGAAGGCGTGAGCGTGACCCGCACGCCGGAATCAATGGTCACGTCGGTAATCGCGAATACCGAAGTCTTCCCCTGAGCCACCGCAACGACGCTGACCTCTGCGTTCTGCGGCACGACCCCAGGGCCGGTGTAAACACCGTTTGTGTTGATCGCGCCAAGTATTGTATTACCGCCCACAATGCACCCTGTGGGAAGAGCAATGTTGGGCGCCGTCGAAGAGCCAGTAGCGATCGCCTGCGGTGCGGGATTGCAAACCTCCCAGGTGACCAGCGTATTCGAGATTCCCGCAACAGAGGCCATGAACGGTTGCGTGCCATTTCGCACCACTGTGACGTGCCCTACCGCTCCCCCACCGCTCGTTGGAGTGCTGATGGTTACAGTTACTGGACTCGACGAGCCGCTGCCGCATCCTCCAATCACCGACGCCGCTAGTAAAATGGCTGCCAGCTTCCCGAATTTCATCCAAGTTGCTTCCATCACTCTTCGCTCGCGCGCTTTCAGGATGCCCTCCCCTGATCTCATTTTGCCCATATTGAGCCTGGCGGCTGCCATTGCCTAGAAAGTCCTGCCGACGGTGAACCGGAATGTGCTTCGCGGTTCCACCAGGCCCGTGGGGAACCTCTGCACCTGCCGGTCCAGTATTTGATTCAGCGCCGGAATAATCTGCGACTGCAGCACCCCCGGAGGCAAGGCCGCAAGTTCCGCAGGGCTCAAATAATAAGCGCCACGCTGCCCGGCGATGGTCTCGTTCAGACGCGTTGGATTGTACGCGTAGTAGAAGCGAAATGGCGCGCGAACAATCGGCAAGAATACAACAAATTCAATCCCCACGGAGGTGCGCGGCTTGAAATTCGTCCCCGGGACCACGCTCAATTTTTGAGATACGCTGGTGCTTGGAAAGAAAGGGTTGGGGAACTCCGAATTCAGTTGGGAAGTCGCCGTCGGATCCAGTTGCAATTGGCTGGGGCGCAATATGCCGTCAAGGCCCACATCCGCAAACAGATTCATGCTCACCGGTCCCGCAATGGGAATCCGGTATTCGAAGTTCCCCACTTCTTGAAGATCGCCGCCGGGACGCGTTGCGAAATACTCCAGCACCGGCACGTTTATCGTCCGCGGCGTCGGAGCTCCATTGGGCCCCAGCGTCGTCGGATCCAGGAACGTGACCTGCTGATTCGCTGCCGTAGGGATGAAAGTCCATGGCGAAATATTAAAAAAATCAAATCCGCGCACGGTGTCTTCGCCGCCGATGTAAAAGCGCTCGTAGGGCGGAATAAGTCTCCCGCCGTAACCCGTCACCCATCCGGATATTAGTCGCAGACCGATTACATTCCGTTTGTGCCACGTAGGATGGAAGTATTCGGCTTCGAAAATGTTCCGGATCACATTCACATTGCCCTGCAGCGGCCCGCCCTCGAAGTCCGTCGAGAACGAGAACATTTTTCCGCCCGTCGGATTCGTCGGATTGTTCACCGTGTTATACGTAATGGATGGGGTGATCTTGCTGGAGACAATGCCGTTCAGCTGCGAGGATCCTCGCAGGCTGCTGAACTGAATGGACTGAAACAGCAATTGCGAGGCCTGGCTGAACGTTTGAATATCGCTCTTGGTCCAGCCGTACGTCAGGCTAACCCGCGTGAACGCGAACCGGTGCAACGGATAGCTTGCAAACAGCGTAAAACCCTTGCTATTCTGGCTGTAATCCTGCGCCAGCGCCGGGTTGATGGCCACCGACTGCCCCACCAGGATCGAAAGCTGTTTTTCCTGATTGAAGTTGTACTTCGTCGAGAAAATCGTAAATCCGGTCGAAATCGGCCGGTCCAGCAGATACGGTTCCGTGAATCCGAAAAGAATGCTGCGCTCGATGCTCCCAAAATTCGCAGAAAAAGTGAGCGTCTCCCCGAGTCCCAGGAAATTGTTCGTCTGATAGGCCAGTCCCAGGAAAGTGCCCGCAAGCCCGCTGACTCCTCCGGAAAAACTGATGTTTTGCTTGCCTCTTTCATGGACCTTAAGATTTATGTCGACCGTGCCAGCTTTCGTATTTCGCTTCAAATCCGCATTCTCTTTCTTGATTTCATCGAAATAGCCGAGCTGATTCAGCCGAAGAATGCTCAGTTCCCACAAACGGTCGTTAAACAAACTGCCTTCATCCAGCAGAATCTCGCGCCGGATCACTTTGTCGCGCGTCGTCGTATTCCCCGAAAATTCGATCCGGTGAACAAAGAACTGCTTTTGCTGGTCGAAATCAAGCGTCAGGTTCACCGTCTTGGTCGTGTCATCGGGATCAAAGGTCGGATTCGCGGTGAAATCGATAAACCCGTAATCGCCATAGAGCTGCGTGTAGTCCTTGATGGCTTTACGAATTTTGGAAACATCGAAGATTTGCCCTTTCTTGATGGGAAATGCATCCTCCAGAAATTTCACATTGAAATAGAGATTCTGATCCGGGTTCGCGCTGCGAACAATCAGCCGCCCCATGCGGTATTGCACGCCTTCCTCGATGGGAATGGTTATGTCCGTGCGAATGGTGCGGTACTTCCCAATCAGCGGCCACGGCCCCGGAAGAAAGCCATTGTGCTGTGTTTTCACCGTCTTGAGAATTGGCTCGCTCGGCGCCACCAGCACCCGAAAATATCCGTGATCCTGATACAGACCCTGTATGCCCACGGCCATGTCTTCATCCAGCTTGTCGCGATCGTAGGTCTTGCTGAACAAATTGATATCCGCAAAACCCAGCGGAATGGCAATGGGACGCGAGTTATGCATCGTCCGGATAATTCGCACCGAGGAAAACGCGTGATTCCCGGTGATGGTGATGTGGCCGACCTTCACCTTCGGCCCTTCATCGATATTGAACGTCAAGCTCACCGAATTTGTCGCCGGGATCCGCTCGTATGTCGGCTTCACCGTCGCGTACATGTGCCCGTGCTCGGCAAGCAGTTGTTGAATGACCACTTCGGCGCGCTTTATTTTCGTCGGATCGAACCGGCTCTCCACCGTCAGGTCCACTTTGCGGTCTTTGAACGCATCCAGAATGTCCGACTCGGTAACCGATTTATTTCCTTTGTAGTGGATATTGCGAATGGTGGGGCGTTCCGTAACGTAAAAAACCACAATCTTGCCGTTAGGCATGTCCGGACTGTTTTCCACTTCCAGCCGGATATTCTCGAAGAATTGCGTGTTCCACAGCGCGCGGAAATCGCGGTCCACGGCCGCCACGCTGTAAGGGTCGCCCGGCCGCGAAAAGATGTCCGCCATCATCGTCTCGCGCTGCACGCGGCGGTTGCCTACAAACTCAATGCGCTCGATTATTGGCTGCTGGCCGTTCGCTGATTTCTGCGGCAGAGTGGCAGACTGCTGAGCGCCCGCGGGACGTGAGCCTATGCAAAGAAAGCAAGCGCACACCAAAATTATGGAAGCAGCTTGCAGGCAAGATTTCCTCTGTGCAGCTTTGATGTGAATCAAAGCCGCGCTCCGCCATCCAATATAGTGTGCTCCCCCGTCAGACCAATCCCCTATTGGTCTGACTTGCGCGTGTAGGATTCTTTAGTGGGCTACTGGGGTTGCTTCTACAACGGGACGGAATGCCAGCCCATCCGGCGTGAGATAAATCTCCATAATCGCCGGACGCTGCAGCCCGCCCTGGATCAGCGCTTCTGATAGCGGATCCTCGACGTACTTCTGGAGCGCGCGCCGCAGCGGTCGCGCCCCGTAGTTGCGATCCGTGCAGGTCTTCTCCAGAATCCACTGCCGCGCCTCGGGCGTCATCTGTATCTGCACCTGGCGGTGCACCAGCGTGTCGTTGATTTGGCTCACCAGCAAATCAATGATGCGCAGGAGATCCTCGTCCGTAAGCGCGTTGAATAAAATCACCTCATCCAGCCGGTTCAGAAACTCCGGATTGAAAACTCGCTTCACTTCGTTCATCACCAGATCATCCAGGTTCTTGGTCTGCGAATCGCCGCCAAAGCCCATAGTGGCCTGCTTCTGCAGCGCCCGCGCGCCTATGTTCGAAGTGAGAATCAAAATCGTGTTGCGGAAGTCCACCGTGTTCCCCAGCCCGTCCGTGAGCTGCCCGTCTTCAAACACCTGCAGCAAAATGTTGTACACGTCGGGATGCGCTTTCTCGATTTCGTCCAGCAGAATAATGGAATATGGCGTCCGCCGCACCCGTTCGGTCAGTTGCCCGCCTTCTTCGTAGCCCACATATCCCGGAGGCGCGCCGATCAATTTCGATACTGAATGCTTTTCCATGTATTCGGACATATCGAAACGAATCAGCGACTTCTCCGTGCCGAAAAGGAATTCCGCCAGCCGCCGCGCAACTTCCGTCTTGCCCACGCCCGTCGGCCCCAGGAACAGGAAGCATCCCACAGGCCTTCCCGGCGCTTTCAGTCCAGCGCGGCTCCGGCGAATCGCGCGCGCCAGCGCAGTGATTGCTTTGTCCTGGCTGATCACGCGCTTGTGCAACTCTTCTTCGATGCGCAGCAGTTTCTGCTGCTCGTCTTCCTTAATCGCCGTCACCGCCACGCCTGTCCAGCGCGCCACCACTTCTTCAATATCGTCGCGCGTGACGGTTCCCGTCGAGGAATCATCGATCTTCAGCCGCGTGCGAAGCGCCCGCAGATTTTCCTTTTCCTTGCGCTCTTCCTCGGAATAGAAGCGCGCCTTCTCAAATTCCTGATTCGCAATCGCCGTTTCCATGCGATGGGTGATGAATTTCACGCGCTTTTGCGCTTCGGAAACCTCTTCCGGCAGCATCGCCTGACGCAGCTTCACCCGCGCGCCCGCTTCGTCAATCAAGTCGATAGCCTTGTCCGGAAGGAAGCGGTCGGGAATATAGCGGTTCGAGAGGTAAACAGCATATTGAATCGCTTCGTCAGTGTAGGAGACAGCGTGAAACTTTTCATAACGGTCGCGCACGCCTTGCAGCACGCGAATGGCTTCATCTTCGTTAGGCGCGGAAACCTTCACCGACTGGAACCGCCGCTCCAGTGATCGATCCTTCTCCACCGACTTGCGATATTCCCCAGGAGTCGTCGCGCCGATGCACTGAATTTCCCCTCGGCTCAGCGCAGGCTTCAAAATATTAGCGGCGTCCAGCGAGCCTTCCGCAGAGCCCGCGCCCACCAGCGTGTGCAATTCGTCGATGAACACAATCGCGTTCTGGCTCTCCATCAATTCCTTCATGATGGTCTTCAGCCGTTCCTCGAATTGCCCGCGGTATTTTGTCCCCGCCACGATCAACGACAGATCGAGCGAAAGAATCCGCTTGTCCGCGAGGAATGGCGGCACATCGCCATCTGCAATGCGTTGCGCCAGTCCTTCCACAATCGCCGTTTTCCCCACGCCCGGCTCGCCAATCAAAACAGGATTGTTCTTGGTGCGCCGGCAAAGTATTTGAATGGCCCGTTCCAGTTCGCGGTCCCGTCCCACCAGCGGGTCCAGTTGCCCGTCCATGGCCGCCTGCGTCAAATCGCGGCTAAACTCCGATAGCAACGACGTTTCCTTCGGCCGGCTCACTGGCACTTTCTCTCCAGCGCTGCGCGCGAGCTCATCGCGCACTCCCGAAAGCCTCAATCCGCGCTCTTGCAGGATTTCCGCGCCAAACGACTTTTCTTCGCGAAGAATTCCCAGCAGCAGATGCTCCGTGCCCACGTGCTTGTGATTCAGCCGCTCCGCCTCTTCCGCCGCGAAATTCAGGATCCGGCGACACTCCTGGCTCAGCGGCACCTCTACCGAAGTGGAAATGCGTTCGCGCACGGTGATGCGCGTCTCGATTTCCTTGCGAATGGATTCAATGGAGCCATGCGTGCGCAGGAAGCGATTGGCCAATCCTTTGTCCTCGCGCAACAAGCCGAGCAGCAAGTGCTCCGTCTCGATGTACGGGCTGCCATACTGGCTGGCCTCATAACGCGCGAAAAATATCACGCGACGTGCTTTTTCTGTATACCGTTCAAACACGCGTCACCCGCGCCCTTCTGGAGCCGCAGGCTCCATGCTCGCAGCGCGCCCCGAAGTGCGCTCCACAAGCGTTGCATCATCGGACGTCAACAGTCCATGTTCCAGAGCGAGCACGCGGTCTGCGCGCTTCGCCAAAGATAGGTTGTGGGTTGCCAGGATCGAAGTCAGATGATGAGACCGGTGCAAGCGCTGCATGAGTTCGAATATCGACTCCGTATTTCGCTCGTCTAAATCGCCGGTCGGCTCGTCAGCCAGGAGCAATTTCGGCTGAGTCACCAGGGCCCGGGCAATTGCTACGCGCTGTTGTTCGCCGCCGGAGAGTTCCCCTGGCCGATGCTGCGCGCGCTCCGCAAGTCCGACTTCATTCAGCCACGCTCGCGCCTTGTCCAGTGCCTTCCCTCCTGCGTCTCCCCGAATCAACAACGGCATTGCCACATTTTCCACGGCGGTAAAATCGGCAAGAAGCTGGTGCCTCTGCCATACAAATCCCACCGCGTGGCTGCGGAAATCTTCCAATTCTTTTTCCGTCAGCGCCTCTAAGGAATTTCCGGCGAAGTATACTGTACCGCTCGTCGGCATGTCCAGCGCTGCGAGCAGATGAAGCAAAGTACTTTTCCCGGAACCTGACGGTCCAACCAGCGCCACCATTTCTCCCGTCTCAATCCCCAACGTCACGCCGCCCAGGGCCACCACTTCGCCGCTGCCCGAATGAAACACCTTCCGAAGCCCTACGCCGCGCACCAGCGGTCCCGCAGCCTGCGCTGGTACTTGCGTTTCGCCCGTTTCAATCGTCGCTGCGACGCTGCCGCTCATCCTCGTTGCGCTCGCCTTCTCTTTCTCGCCGGCTGGCCGAAGTCTTTCGCTCGGCCTTCCCTGCTTATTCCCAGTCAATTACCGTGCCGAACTCGCATTCCTTACTGCCTTAGATTCTATAGCTTACGAAGGCGCTTTTTACCGCGCCCCTTCAACAGCGAATTAATTGCACATAATGTGTGCAATGTTTCCGTCGTCCACTCGAAGCGCCTTTCCCGGCCGTCCCTTTCATCTGCGCATCCGCATACCTATTGTAGCACGTGACGTTTTCTACTTGCTCGTTGCGCCGTCCGTTGTGCATCAGGGGAACCCGTACTTCGGTTACAGCACCTTCTTCCCATGCGTTTTGGTTTTTCCTTACATTTGCTCCAGCGCACACACCATCACTCGCTGACAGTTAGCCGATTCATTCTCCTTCGAAGGGATTCGCCACGCGAAAGTTGCTTGCAGTTCTTGCAGTTCAAAAATATCGCTACTCGGCGCGCAAAATTTCAACCGGCCGCGTGCCAGACGCCGCGCGCGCCGGATAAATCGTCGCCGCCGTGCTGATCGCCAGCGCCGCCGCTGCAATCCACAATGCGTCCCATGCGTTCGAATGAAATGGAACGTACGGCACGGCGTAAACTTCAGGATTCAGCGGCACAAGTTGCCAGCGATTCAGCGTCCACGCCAGCGCGTAGCCCACAGCCAGCCCGATGCCCGTTCCCGTCACTCCTACCAAAAACCCCTGCAGCACAAAAATATTGCGCACTTGCATGCGCCGCGCCCCCAGCATCATCAGCACCGCAATGTCGTGCGCCTTTTCTGTCACCGTCATCGCCAGCACCACCAGAATATTCAGCCCCGCGACAAACGTAATCAGCCCGATGAAAATCGCGGTCACCAATTTTTCCAGGCTCATCGCGCGGAACAGCGCCCGATTTTCGTCCATCCACGTGGTCGTGTGATACGCGGGCCCAGCCTCGCGCGCGATTTCCGACGCAATTTCGTTCGTACGGTCCAAATCATTCACGCGAATTTCCAGCAAGCTCACCACGTCTCCGACGCCCGCAAGCTTCTGCGCCGCTTGCATCGTGATGAATGTCCAATTCGCGTCATAATCGTAAAATCCAGAGTTGAAAATTCCATTTACCCGGAACCGCTGCGATCGCGGCAGCATCCCAAACGGCGTAAGGCTTCCCTGCGGGCTTAGAACTGTGACGTAATCTCCCACCTTCAAATCCATATCTTGCGCGAGGATCTGCCCGATGATCATCCCGGGAATTCCGTAAGAATCCGGCGCGAAGTTATCAGCCCCGGAAACGATGTCTCTCAGCGCCGCATCCGCGCGCGTTTCAAGCGGCGGATCCACGCCCTTCAAAACGATGCCCTGCGGTTTGTTATGCGCCGAGAGCAGCACCGTGTTGTACACCGCAGGCGTAACCGACTTCACGCCCGGCGTCTTCGCCAGCCGCGCCATCAGTTGCCGGTAATCGCGAATGCCTTCTGTGCTGTTTGGCTTCAGATTGATATGCGCGGTGACAATCAGCAGCCGGTTGCGAATCGCCTGGCTAAAGCCGGTGTTCATCGCCAGCGCAATCACCAGCGTGGCCACGCCCGCCGCCACGCCAACCACCGACAGGAATGTCACCAGCCGCAGCACCGGCGGTTTGTGTTTCGACCGCAGATAGCGCCGCGCCACCAGCCATTCAAAGCTCATTTGGGTTCTTCGTTCGAAGCCGCCGCCTCCGCATCCGTTTCCGAATCCTTCTGCGGACGCAGCGTGGGGAACAAAATCACTTCGCGAATAGAGTGCGAATCGGTGAGCAGCATGATCAGACGATCAATGCCCACGCCTTCGCCGGCGGTTGGCGGCAATCCGTGAGCCAGCGCGCGAATGTAATCCATGTCTACTTCCTTGGGCATTTCCGCCCCGCCGCTCTCCACTTGCGCGCGGAACCGCCGCTCCTGATCCACCGGATCGTTCAACTCCGAAAATCCGTTCGCCAATTCCATCCCCTCGATGAACAGCTCGAACCGTTCTGTGACCGACGGATCATCTTTTTTACATTTCGAAAGCGGCGAGATTTCCACCGGGAAATCGTAAATAAATGTCGGCTGGATCAGATGCTTCTCCGCGACCGTCTCGAACAGCGCGCCCGTCAATTCCCCCGGCGAAGCAGTGTCCACGTCGTCAATCAACTCAACTCCCGCCGCGCGCGCCATAGAATTGTAGCGTTCCGCTGCAGCCTTCGGCCCTTTCGCCTCCGCCAATTCGCTTACGCTCGGCGCTGCTCCAGCGTCTTTTGGCCAGAATTTCACAATCGCCTCGCGCATCGACAGCGCCTCGAACTTCCCAAAATCTATCTCATGCTCCCCATATTTCACCGTCGTTCTGCCGCAAACAATTTGCACCAATCCCCGCAACAGCTCTTCCGTCAGCGTCATCAAGTCGCGATAATCGCTGTACGCCTGATAAAACTCCAGCATGGTGAATTCCGGCGTGTGAATCGCGTCAATTCCCTCGTTCCGGAAATTCCGGTTGATTTCGTAAACGCGGTCCAGCCCGCCCACCACCAGCCGCTTCAAATAAAGCTCTGGCGCGATGCGCATATAGAAGTCCACATCAAACGTGTTGTGCCGCGTCACAAACGGCCGCGCCGTCGCGCCTCCCAAAATCGGATGCATCATCGGCGTTTCCACTTCCAGGTAATTCCGCGCGTCGAAAAAATTCCGGATGTAGCGAATCACTTGCGCGCGCCGCACAAAAACCTCCCGCGCATGATGGTTGGCAATCAAATCCAGATAGCGCCGGCGATAGCGCAGCTCCACGTCCGCCAGTCCATGCCATTTTTCCGGCAATGGCAGCAGCGACTTGGTGAGTAGCGTGATTTGCTCTACCCACACCGTCAGCTCGTTCGTTTTTGTGCGGAACAGGTGCCCGGTAACGCCGATGATGTCGCCCATATCCAGCAGTTGAAAAAGCTGGAACCCGCGCTCCCCCACGGCATCCAGCTTCACGTAAATTTGCAGCCGCTGGCCGTCCCCTTGAATGTGCGCGAAGCCCGCCTTCCCGTGCAGCCGTATCGTCAAAATGCGCCCCGCCACGCTCACGTTCACGGCATGCGTTTGCAGCTCTTCCGCGGAACGGTCCTTGTATTCCGCGACAATCTCCGCCGCCGTTTGCTTCCATTCGAATTTATGCGGATACGGATCGAAGCCCAGAGCGGCGATTCGCTCGAGCTTTTTTTGTCGCTGTTCGAGCTGGTCGCGCGGTTCGAATTCCAAGCGGTTCCCTTCCCTTAACACTAAGTCGCGCGCACCGTGAAGGCGGTTCCTTCGCAACTTAGCCTTTTCACTCTGAAGTCGCTCGCAGTATATCCACCGCCCTCGCACACCGTCAACAAACGCAGGGGATAGGAGACAGCAGCGGCCAAAGTTGCACCGCTTGCATGCTAGAATGTACGAAAGCTGCATGACTCTTGTCGGTGCGACCATGCTCGTTGGCGATTTTGAACAACACTTCCGAACTGTTGTGCTCGACTCCGGCGGCGAACTGATACCGGAAACCGAATCGGAGACTGCCGACTTCCTCTTCGCTAAAGAAAACGTAGTCGCTGAATTGAAAACGCTTCAAGAGGATGCCCGTCGGGAGCACGCGATGAAGCTACAAGCGCTTGTCAATGATTGGATGAAGCGTGGCTTAGTGCTTATCTACGGGCGAATGCAAATCTCGCTGCAAAACCTGAATCCGACTTGCCAACGGGAGTGGCTGGAAGCGCTTCAAGCGCCAGTCCAGAGAATTATCCAGAAGGCTAATCATCAAATTCGGGCCACAAAACAATCGCGCGGCCTAGCCGATGCTAAGGGTCTCCTCATTATTGCCAACGACGGAAATTTGCTGCACACAAATCCAATCGACTACATGATCCTCGTCTCCCGTGTTCTGCAAAAGAAGAAACAAAAGGGAGAACGTCAGTTCCCAAATATCGCAGGCGTCATCTATTTTTCATATCGGATTCCGAGCAGAAATGAGGCCTGCCATTCTGGATCGCCGGGGACACGGAGACAGCAGGCGATCCGATAATGAGCAGTTTGCAAGAGAAGCTGAAGTCCAGCTGGTTCTCTTACATTGGGCGAATAACGGGAATGCCGGTGACGGAATTACTCAGGCCGGTCATATGAAGAAGAAAACATTCGCCCAACTCAGGCAAGACGCCATGTTCACGCAAGTCGTAGATGCTCTCGCGCGGTCACACCCAGAGTTCACGGTGAACCAGTCAACCTTTGGTGTGTGTTATGCGCTGCCCTACGCGTGGAACAATGGGCAACCGGGACGGCAATGCGTCAGCGTATCGGCCATTGTCAACTTGTCCGGCGAGTATAAAAACGCCAGTCGAATAGATGTCGAACCGATGAAGGAAATCTATGCTCATCAAGAAGAAATGCAAAAGGCTCTCGAATCGCCAAGCCAATTGCTCTTCGTGTTCTTCGGCGTTGACAATGCAATTGCTTTTGCGCGTATCAGGCCATTAAACGAATACCGATGCACCATGTACAAGCATTACGCGGTGCCAGCGGGCGAACTCGCTTTCGTGACGAAGTTTACCGGCGAATATGCCAATGTCGAGTTTTCCGCCCACTGAGCGCGGAATAAGAGCGACGACGAATGGCTATCTCGGGCCGGAAAGGATAGCTGCTCAGGTTGAAACTAAAAATCAAACAGACGCCATAAGCCCGTACGCGGGGCTAAAAATGCGGTTCAGGAAGGCCAGTGGAACAAAAGGAGAGAGGCGCTCGGCAACCTCACAAGCGCCTCTTCTACTGCGTCAACGCAAACAGTACCTCACTGGATCACCTCCTTCTCGGCAAGAACGCCGATGTCGACAAGAGTGTCGAATAGTCCCAGTATATCGCGGGATCGGGAGAAATTTTAGAAGAAGCATTCTCCTTAATGCATCCCGATCCCCAAAAAAAATGCCGCCACTTGCGCTCTCTGGTATAATGTCCGACGGGTGCGCCACTCTTGTTTTGGAATAAACAGCGCGAAACTGCGGCCAGCCGCAGCTCCGTAACCGACGATTGGCGCTCTCTCCTGCCAGCGGAGAAGAAGTGTCTCTTCGACAGCATCGTGCGCCAGTGGGAAGACGCCTACGCTATTTTTTCCGTAGCGCTGGACGACGCCATGTCCCTGCGCTCGGAAGGCAAAATCGGCCGCGCCCGTCAGTGCGTTGAAATCGCCGCTAGCGCCATCCGCAATTTGACCGCGCCGCTCGAGGGCGCTTGCCGCACCCTGGGCAGGACCGGCCGCCATCTGGCCTCGCCTCCCTCCATAGCTCCTCTTAATCCGGGGTTTTTCCGCGGCGAAGCGGCGCGTCAAAATGCTCATTGGAACCAACTCATGCATACCGTTCTGTTTGGCGGGCCCTCGCGCTTTCTGCACAAATTGCGCGTCCTCGAAATCATCGTCGCCGATTCCGCCGAAGATTTCTGCCGCGTGTGCGACGATTTGTCCGCTAGCCACCATCGCGAAGCTTCCTGGGTCCGTCTCGACGAGCTTCACTATGACGTGAATACCTGTTTGCGTGAAATCGTCGTGGTGCTCAAATCATTTCTTCTGGCTATGCCCTCAGCCTCTTTGGCTGCTTTCCAAAGTGACCTGAATGCTTCCGTAATAGCATCGCCCGCTCGCCAGTCCCCCAAGCCCTCGCTCGATTCTGCGATCCTCGGTAGACGCGCAGCCCATTTCCGACGAGAATAGTCTGGCAATTCATTCGCGCCTTTTGCCTGTGAGTTGGCGCGCTGGAAACCTGTCGGCCTTTTTTGCTGAGACCGATGCGTTTCAGGAACATCTAAGGACAACTTCTGGAGTTGGCGGCGCATCGGAGAATTCAGGTACGCCGCGTTAGGGTATCGTGGCCCGAACGAGGCGAATCGAGAACGGCGAATTGCCGGAAGCGGATGCCATCCGGCTGGCGCAGCAAGGCGACGCGGCGGCCTTTGAGCGGCTCTATCAGCTCCACCACCGCCGAGTTTATTCCCTGTGCTTGCGCATGGTCGGAAATACCGCCGAAGCAGAGGATCTGACTCAAGAAGCTTTTCTGCAGCTATTTCGAAAAATCAGCACGTTTCGTGGTGAGTCTGCGTTTTCGACATGGCTGCACAGGCTGGCAGTCAACGTCGTGCTGATGCGGTTGCGCAAGAAGACCGGCTCGGAAACTTCCCTCGAGGAAGTCACCGAACCGGATGAAGAAAGCGGCGGCCCGCGCAGGGATTTTGGCGCGCCCGACCTGGGCTTGAGCGGTTCCATTGACCGCGTCAACCTGCAACGCGCCGTTGATCAGTTGCCGGCCGGTTACAAAGCGGTTTTTGTTTTGCATGATGTGCAAGGATATGAGCACAACGAGATAGCGCAAATCATGGGCTGCTCCATCGGCAATTCCAAGTCGCAACTGCACAAAGCTCGTATGAGACTCAGGGACCTTCTTCATGAAGTCAAAAGGCAGCGAGCCCGCGATGAGCGTCAGGCTTTCAAGGACGCTGCGGGCGAGGACTAAACGTCATGGCTCCGATGCGTTGTAGCGAATTTTGGCAATTCAGCAGCGAATGGATGGAGGGTCAGCGAAAACCTGCCGCCGCGTCGCATCTCGCGGATTGCCCAGGCTGCCGCGCCCTCATCGCTGACCTCGAAATGATCCGCCGCGCCAGCGCCCTCCTGCCCGAGGAAGAACCTCCCGCTCGAATCTGGTCCGCCATCAAATCACAGTTGGAAAAAGAAGGTGTGATCCGCGCGCCTAAAACATCCTGGCATGAACGCTTCGCAACCTTCGGCGCCTTTCGTCCCGCGATGGCCGGCGCTTATTTGTCCATCATCATTGCTGGCGCCGTTCTCCTTGGCGGGCACTTGAAGACGACTAACCGCGCCGAACAGCGCGCCCTGTGGCTCCAGAACACCCAAAAAAGCATGATGCCCGTCGCCGCGGAACTCAGCAAAGCCGAAACAAAAAGCCTTCCCATGCTGCAAGCGCGGGACAACGACGTCACCGCTACCCTCAACCGCAATCTCGCCATCGTTGACAATATGATTTCCGTGTGTGAAAAAGGCGTGCGCCAGGATCCTCAGAACGAAATGATGCGCGATTATTTGTACACCGCTTATCAACAGAAGGCCGATCTCCTGGCCACCGTGGCAGATAGCGAGGGACGCTGATGAAACTCTCCCCAGTCCAGTCGAACTACGACTCGAAATCTAACTTTTCCTCGATGCGCGCCTTGCTGCTGGCCGCAAGCTGCGCGACGTTCTTGCTGCTGGGCCTCACCTCGCCCGTTTTCGCCGCGCACCATTTCGAAAAGCAATTTACCGTGCAGTCTCACCCTTTGATCACTCTCCACAATCCCAGCGGCAAAGTCATCATCTCTTCGTGGGACAAACCCACCGTCATGGTTGTCTCCGATCACGATAGCCCCAAAATTGAAGTCGATGCCGAGCAAGTTGACAATCGCGTCGACGTCGTCACCCACCTCCTTGCCGACAATGTTTCTCCCAATGACCTCCGCGTCAACTACGTCATCACCGTTCCCGAAGATGCCGAGCTTCAGGTCCATAGCGATTCCGGCACTGTCAGCATTTCCAATATTTTGGGCGACATGAGTGTCGAGAGCGTAGCAGCGGGCATCGATGCCGAAAATATAGGCGGTTATCTCGTCGTTCAAACCGTCGGCGGCGCCTTTCAATGCATGCGCTGCACTGGCCGCATTGAAGTCCATTCCATCAGCGGCGATATTCGCCTCGTAGACGATCACAGCTCCAGCATCTTCGCTCAAACCTCTACCGGCAGCATCCTCCTCGACAGCGATTTCTTGGCCAACGGTGTTTATCGCCTGAAAAATTATAGCGGGCCCATCAACGTCAATTTTTCACCGACCGATTCTTTCGACGTAGACGCCGCTTCTCTCTACGGCAAAGTGGATAATCAAGCCAAGCTTGTTCCTCATAGTCATTTCGATCAGCGCCTCCCGCGGTTTGCTCGTGGCCTGTTTGGCAGCTTCAATCAAGGCCGCGCCAAACTGGAACTCTCCTCTTTCAATGGTATAATCACTATCCACAAGCGTGACTGACACTCTTCATCCCATCAGCAGAAACACTTCACCCGCGCCCGTTTCGCCTGCGCTGCGCGCGAATCGCCGCTTGATTGCCCTCACCGGTTTCATGGGATGCGGAAAATCTACCGTCGCGCGCCTCCTCGCTCGTCAAATCGGCTGGATTCACGCTGATCTGGATAAGCGCATTGTCGAACGCGCTGGCCTGCCCATTCCTATAATTTTCGCCCAGCTCGGTGAACCCGCTTTTCGCGAGGCCGAGCATGAGGAATTGAAGCGCATCCTCGGTGAAGCCGCCGCTGCCGGAAAACCGACTATCGTATCGCTGGGCGGCGGCACGATGGCGCAAGCCGCTAATATGGAACTACTAAAGCAGGCCGCCTGCGCAACCGTGTGGCTGAAATGCCCCGTCGAGGAACTGCTCCAGCGCTGCTCTCACATCACCGACCGCCCGCTTTTCAAGGACGAAGCGAGCTTTCGCAAGCTCTATGAGGAGCGCCGGCCCTTCTATGAACTCGCGGAGTATCGCGTGGAAAGTTCCGTCGAGCCGCTTCGCGTGGTGCAATCTATAATCGCTTTGGGCATTATGGAGGGCGTCCCGAGGTGATTCGACATGCCAAAATCTTCACCTCATTTTTTGGCCTGCTCGCTCTGCTGTGGCCAATCACCGCCGCCGCGAAGACTCCGCATCACTCCAACTTTCGCCCGCGACCCTATCGATCGCTAACCAAATCCTCCTCCGCGCAATCGCTTCGCGAGCAGAAGGGCAAATTCCGCGACTTGGTCGCAGGCAAAGAAGTCGGCTCCGAGGAATTCGAAATCTCTTCCTCCTCCGCCGGCTGGCTCGCGCGCGGCAACGCCACCGTCAAATCCGCGAACGGCCCGGAGACTCGCATCACTTCGCAATTGCAACTCGCCGCCGGCGGCGACCCTATCCATTACGAGTGGTCCACCGTCACCGGCGCAAAAAAAGCCGCTGCTTCCGTGGATTTCAGTGGCGGTACCGCCACCATTCACCTGCAAGTCAACGGCTCGCAGCCTTACACCCAGCAATTTTTCTTCAAGACGCCTAACATCGTCATTCTCGATGACAATCTCTACTATCAGTACGCCATTCTCGCCGAACTTTACGATTGGTCCAAAAAAGGCCTGCAAACTTTTCCCGTTCTCATTCCTCAGGAAATGACTCCCGGCACCATCACTGCCGAAGCCCTGGACCCCGAAAACGTGAACGGCAAAAGTCTCGACCGCCTCCGCGTCCGCAGCCAGGATCTCGAAATTATTTTGTATCTCGATGGCAATCGCCTCGAAAAAATCTCAGTCCCCACCGCCAACGCCGAAATCATCCGCCAATAGAGACCGCCTCAGAAAGCGAGAATCTTTGTGAGTCGTGGCTTCAGCCACGACATAAGACGCAAGGCCATTGCGGCTTTAGCCGCTGAAGGACAGATTGGCAATTTACATACACTCGAGACCTCTCCTCATGAAATCCCACAGCACGAGTCCTCGCCCACCAGCAAAAAAATAAGGCCCGAGTTTTACCCCGGGCCTCGCTAAAAACATCTGCTCGAAAACAATCTTACAGCGCCGCGCTCCGGACCCTCGCCGGTTCTGTCGCCGGTTGCTCCAGCGTAACCGTCAGCGTAGTTTGCGAACCGTTGCGCACCACCGTCAGCGGTACCGTTTTTTGTTCGTGTTTCTCCCGCAATTGTTCGCGCAACTCATCCACCGTTTTCACCGCCACGCCGTCCACTCGCGTAATCACGTCGCCCGCCTTCAGCCCCGCCTTCGCTGCCGGCGTTCCGGGACTCACGTCCCGCACCAGAACACCCGCATCTCCCGGCACATGAAAATATTCTCCCAATTGCCCGCTAACGTCCTCCGCCTCGATCCCCAGCACTGGCGTCATCCCTGCAAAAACCTCCGGCATATTGAATTTGAAATTGAAGTTTTTCAGCGGCATCAATTGCCGCAGTTCAGTGTCCATGTTGCGCGCCGCGCTGCCCACCTCTATCGTTAACCTTTTCTCTGTGCCGGCGCGCATCACCGTAACGTTGACGCTTCGCCCCGGCGGTGTCTCCCGCACCATCCGCCGGAACTGCAGCGTGCCCTCCACTGCGTGCCCGTCATATTCCTCGATCACGTCGTTCGTTTCTAATCCTGCTTTCGCCGCGGGGCCATCCTGCAGCACTTCGGTCACCACCACGCCGCGCTCCGGCGACACCTTTAGCTCCTTCGCCTTCTCCGGTGTAACCTCGGTCATCTCCAGTCCCAGCCAGCCGGTATCTTCGCTGTCCAAAACTCCCGGAGCCTGCGCGAAAAGTTGTTGCGCCTGTTGGGAAGCGATCCGCGCCTGCGTCTCGAGGCCCGCCCGCTCCGTTTGCATTTGCGCCGCGAGCTTTGCCAGTTCCGCTCGCCTGATTCCTTGCTCCGTCATTTCCCTTGCCACCTCCGCTTTAGCTTGCCAGGCCCGCGCTTGGACGTTCGCCAGCTCTGCCTTCCACTGGCTCTGCATCTGCGCCAGTTCTTTTTCGAGCGCCGCTGAATCAAACGCGCTGTTCGAACAATTTTCCTTCGTTTGCGCCGCGCTCTGCTCGCTCGTCGCTGGCCTCTCCTGCGGCCGAGCCACTCCCGCAGCCAGCCCCAACACAGCTACCGCAAAGCCCATATACTTCATGTACGTCGAAACGCGCATTTTTGTTCTCCCCACTCCCCAAATTCTTGGACGTTCTGTGCCCACTTTCGTTAGCTTCAAACCACCGGACGCCCGTTCACCAGCCGGATCGCCCCATTCACTGTGCTCATATACACTTCTCCGCCGCCGCTTCCCAGCCGCCCACGAAATCGGCTCGAAGTGTACGCCCCCAGCGTCGCCAGCGGAAAATCCGAGCGAAAGTCGCCATTGCGGTTCACCACTCGCACATCCACATTCGTTCCCTGCGGAATGGACAGCACCACTGAGCCGTTAATCGTCGTAAGCGTCACCGGCTCGCCCGCCGCCGGCATTGACTTCAATTGCATCCGTACGTCGCCATTCGTCGTTCCTCCGCTGAACCGCCCCTCGCTGTCCACTACCTCCACGTTGCCGTTCACCGAATTCAAAATCCCCGCGCCGGTCACACCGCGCACGTGCACGTCTCCATTTACTGTCGTCACCGCCGCCCAGCGCAATCGGTACGGCACGTGGATTTGATACTCCACCGTCACTTGTACGCCGCTTCCGCTCGGATACCGCGTGTTCACTCCCAGTTGATCTCCGTCGCTTTGCACTTCAATCTGCACGCGGTTCAAATCGTCGCTCTGGTGCAGCGCAGTTTTCACCGCGCGCACTTCCACTTGTTGCCGGTCCCATCCCTCGATCTGCACCCCGCCGTTCACGTTCATCAGCGCGAATGCCCCGCCCGCATGCAGCGGATAAATTCGGTCGAATACTTGCGTGCTGGCCGCGTGCACCGGAGCCGCCGCAAGCGCAACTGCAGCCGCTGCCGCTAAAATTGCCAATGAATTGCACCGCCGCCGCATCGCTGTTCGTCCCATGCTTTCCTCCCTGCTCCTCGCGATTTATTGTTGTCCTAGGGTTGATCCGGCTGCGGCGGCGCAGGCGGCCTTTGCAGCTTCATCAAATTCATTTCCAATTGCCGCCTCATTTTCTCCATTTGCTGTCGCAGCATTTCCATTTCCTGCTTCTCATGCTCCGCATCGTTCAGCATCAATCGAATATTCCCAGACACCGTCCGCAGCACCAGCGTCTGCCCTCCGCCATTCAACGCGCCCTCCGCCCGCACCGCCTGGCTGCCTTCATCCGCCTCGCCGTAAGTCACCTTCAGCGGAAACGCCGGGTCCACAATCACCCGATGCCCTCCGCCAAGCTCCACCTGCGCATCCACCGTCACCGCAAGTTTCCTCGGCAGGTAAACCACAATGTCGCCTTCCCCAGCGGCCAGCCGGCATGGACTCGTCAGCCTCGCATCCGGCCCAAACCACGCGGTAATTCCTCCCGCCCCCGTCGAAGCTCGCACCGCGCTCTGCACCTGCGTCAAGTACACGCTGCCCGAGCCGGTGTCCAATTCCGTCGGTCCCAGCGACTTCGCTACGCGAATCCCTCCGCCGCCTGTGCGCGCGCGAATCAGCCCCGACGCTTCGCCCACTTCAATTTCTCCGCCGCCGGTGCTCACCACCAGCCCCGCGCCAGCATGCTCCAGCGAAATGTTCCCGCCGCCCGTATCCAGCCGCCCTGATCCCGCAATCGACGCCACGTGAATGTGCCCGCCGCCGGTCCGCAAAATTGCCGACCCAGCCACCGAGCCAACCGTAATATCTCCCCCGCCCGTTTGCGCCGTCAGGTCGCCGCCTACGTTTTTCGCGAGAATGTGCCCGCCATCTGTAATCAGTCGCGCTGGCCCGCCAATCTGTCCGGTCGAGATGTTCCCGCCATCCGTCGTCGCAGAAACCCGCCCCTGAATGTCCGCAATCTGAATGTTCCCGCCATTGGTGGAAAGATTCAGGTTGTAGTTATGCGGAACCGTAACTTCCAGCGTTACCCACAGGTGGTGTCCCCATCCCAGTCTCGGCGAACGGCTGATCAACATCACTCCATCCGCTTCGCTCCGCGCCGTCAACGCATACGCATTCAAAATATCCTGCGCGTTGCGGTCGCTCGCCTCCGTCTCCAGATGCACGTGATAGGAGACCTTCGACGAATCCCCTGTCAAAATGTGAATGTCGCCCTGATCCGCAGCCACACGCAGTTGCAGTCCCGCGCTCGTGGAAAACTGTCCGCTTTTGTCCGCCACAACGCGGTTCGCATGCCCTTCGCCCGCCCACGCCGGCAGCGCCATCACCATCAAACACGCCGCCATCGAAATTTGTCGAATCCCCATCTTCATTTTCAACCGCATCTCCCCAGCCACCCTTGTCATTCCGAGCGGATGCGACCAGCATCCAGCGAGGAATCTGCTGTTGCTTTTACTGGTTCGGCTGCACTTCCTGAACCGCCGCCGCGCTCTCATAAACCCTCTTCAGGACGTCGGAACCTCAGCTCCAACAGAAAGCTCCTGAGAAAATCTTTTGTGCTCCGCGGCTCAACCGCGACAAAAAGCCTCTCGCCTAAATTTTTCCTTTTCGCGCATGCTTTCTGCGCGATGTGTTACTGCTTCCTCATCACTGGTTCGGCTGCACTTCCTGAACCGCCGCCGCGCTCTGCAACCGGATGTACATATTCGAATCTGTCCGCATCGTCTGCCGCAACACATTCATCGCCCGCGGATCCGCGCCCAGTTCCCCGCGCTCAGAAATCTCCCGCAGCGAATTGATCGCCTCGATGCGCACTCCGATGTTTGCATCTCTCGTCAGCGCCTGCAGCATCGTTTGCACGCTCGCATCATCCGGCTTCGCCGCGCTCAGCGCATCCAGCGCCTTCATGCGCACCGCCGCATTGCGGTCCGTCAGCACCGCCTGCGACAGCGCCTTCTGCACTTCCGGATCGTTCGCCCGTTCCCTCAGCAATTCCACCGCGCTCATGCGCACATCCGGGCAGAATCGCTCGTTGTTGTGCAGTACATACAGCAGCACGCGCTTCACATTGCTGTCGTTCACCGTTCCCTGCACCACAATCGGCCGCTCCGTCTTCATTTGCACTTGCACCTGCGGCGGCTGATTCCCCGCGCTCGGCGTCCAGTTGATTCCCGAAACATTCGCCGATTGCAATTCCTGAGGATTGAACATCGACCCCTCGCTCACCGCAGGACGCGGTGTCGGCATGCTTTGCCCGCGCGAATGCCACGGCGCCAGCATCCCCACCGAAAATCCCACCAGCAGCAGCGTCGCCACGCTCGCCGCCGGATGCAGCGCCAGCCAGTGCGCCGGGAACAGCGACTCCGCCCATCGCGTCCAAAGGCTCCGATGGTCCATTTCATCCAGCGAATCCTCCAGCCGGTTCCGGCAGCTTGCCAGCATTCGCGGAGCCGGCTCCAGCCGCTTGTGCGCGCCCGCCACTTCCAACAGCTTTCGCTCCGCATCGAGCGCCGCCACGCACCGCGCGCACTCGTCCAAATGCTCCTCCAGCGCGTCGCGCTCCGCGCCTTCCAGCTCTTCCGCCGCGTAAAAAACTATTTGTGATTCGTACTCCGGACACGCGCCAGAGCTATCTTTGAATTCCTGCATCGCTCACTCCTTTAGAGCCTGTGCGGCAACCCGGCAATCCTTGTGGGTCGTGGCTTTAGCCACGACATAGACCGAACAAAATCCGTGCGGCTTTAGCCGCTGAAGTACAGATTTTGCCGTTCTCACACAGACTCCTTATACCTCTACCGCATCCCGCCTAAACTCGCCCGCATCTTCCATTTTTTTTTGGAGTGCGGCGGCTTGACGCCGCTTTGCCGCGCATTCCAATCCATAGGGGCGCGTTTTGTGCGCCCGTCGCCCGCTCGCCCCGAGCCTTGGTAGCGCAGACCTTCGCTTGCCCCCGGCGCTCTTTGTCGGGGCGCCTTTTGAACGTTTGCGGATTTTCGTGTCCCAATCGCATCCCTACCTCATCGCTCCCAAACTCGCCCGCATCTTCCGCGTCGCCCGGAACAGCGAATTCTTCACCGTCTCTTCCGAAGTGCCCAACATATCCCCAATCGCCCTTAGCCTCAGCCCTTCGTAATGCTTCAACTCGAACACCATGCGCTCCCGCGGCGAAAGCCCGTCCAGCGCCGCATCAATCCGCCTTCCCAGTTCCTGCCCCAAATAATTCCGCTCCGGATTCGCCGCCGCTCGCTGCTCCATCTGCTGATCAAAAAAGTCCGCCGCCGTTTCGCCGTCCGCATTCTGCGGAGCCTGCTCCTCCCGCCGCGTGTTCTTCTTTCGCAAATGGTCCAGGCACACGTTCGTCGCTATGCGGTAAATCCACGTGTAAAAGCTGCATTCGAATCGAAACCGCGAAAGGTTGCGATACGCGCGGAGAAAAACTTCCTGATACAAATCGCGCGCGTCCTCGCTGCCGCGCACCAGATTCATCGCCAGCCGCAACACGTCGCGGTCGTACCGGCGAACCAATTCCTCAAAAGCCGGCCGGTTGCCCGCTTGCGCCTGCCGCACCAGGACCTGTTCGTCCGCCTTTTGCACCGCGCGCGTCGCCGCCGCTGCGTCCAGCGCGGCCCTCATCCCCGTAACGTTAACGTTCATCGCCGGATGCAACTCGTTCGCTCTCCGGTTGTCCATGCAGTTTACCCAAAGCGCCCGCCTCCGGAGCCCCGCTTTCACTTACCCTCTCTCGTTCTATACGCTTAGACGTGCCCCGCCCCTATTTGGTAAGCAAGTCTTATCGTAGGGGCGGGGCTTGCCCCCCCGCGCGACTCGCGAGTCGCGTCGCCGGTTTCTCGCCGCCGCAGAGCGGGACTCCCGTTCGCTCGACCCCGCTTTGCTTTTTGTAGCGCAGAATCGCGCCTCTGCGAATCTGCGGCTTTTGACTCCCGTTTTGCGGGACAAGCCTGTCCGCCGCAGGCAGGGACGCGCCCTTCGAATCGGCCCCGCTCCTCTAATAATGACATTGGCAAGTAGTTTCCTACGAGACCGATGGCGGATCGGGCGGACGGGTTCCGAGCGCCACTCCATCTCGGTACAGGCCCAACTCCAGCACGGCCGGAGTTCCTTCCTCCTCAAACTGCAAACCTTCTTCGTCGGACCTTGCCAATACTGTCGTGCGCCACCGGATTGCAAGCGCCGCAACGCCAAGCAGCGCTAGCATTGCGGCCATCATTGCCGGCTTCTGAAGAGCTTCCTGCTCCCAGATGACACTTTGCGCCACCAGCGACACTAGAATAACGAGGAACACGACAATCATGTGTACCTGTGATTTGCCGGGCAGGTAGGAGCAGGCGAAAGGAACTTTGCGAAAGCTATACAGCGCGAGGTCGACGAGAATCACTCCAACCAGGCCAAGAACGACGAGATGAGCAGCAGCCTGGCACCATGGCCACAGCCAAAAACATACGGCCGCCGAAACAAGCCAGAAGGGCGCGACCGAGAGCAAGAGAAGAGCGCGACGGCTCGCGGTTAGAATTTCTCCAACGCCATGCAATCCGACGGAGCGGAATATCCAGTTGGCTCGCAGTTCCAGCGGAAGCGCGAACACTACACGCATTCCCAGCACCGCGAACGCCAACATCAGGATCGTCGCTGTCAGCAGTGGGGTGGTGGGCTCACGCCAGAGACTGAGCATCGCCCCACCGGGAGTTCGCGGCACGGCCATGAGGGGTTCCATGAAGCCAGTAATGGTAAATACCAGGCCAATCCCCAAATAAAAAGCCAGCATCAAGCGATGCTGGCGGCTGCGAGCCAGCGTCCGCACGCTAAATTGCCCGATGGCTGTTTGCACGCCGTTCCCAAAGCGAGGCAACCATCGGAAACTCCGCCGCGTAGAAGTGATATCTGCCTCCTCGACGATCTTGCGGATGGTTCGCATATACGAGAACGCGTATGCCGCGGCCGCTGCAAGTACAGTGACGGCAAGTCCTAGCCAAGCCCTCCAAGCGAGTGGCGCCAGAGTTGGCGGCATTGATCCATTCAGCTCACCGAGGAGAGCTTGGAACCAATCAACGGCAGGCTCCAGAAAGTACACGGACACGAACAAACAGAACGCGGCCATTTGCAGAAATCCCGAGACGCGGAGAAACAACTTCCGCGGCAGGATTTGCGCCGCCAATCCTTGAACAGCGAGCACGCCGCAGTAGATAAACGCGCCAGCAGCCAGCATCGTGAACCAATAAGCCGCAAACGACCGCGCGATGCCAACAAATCCAGCGCCGTGCACAGAAAACACGTATGGCCACGTTAGGCCCGCCCCGCAGTGCAGCAAGACCACCACCAGTCCCAGCGCCGTTCCTGTCGCCGCCACTTTTGCGAGAAACATTGTGCGCGCCCGCACTGGGAGAGGCGCCAGCACAAACACGTCGCGGCGATCTGGAAAAACGGAATCCCAACTGAGGACGGCGAATATGCCTACCACCACCATCGTCACCGTAATCAGCATGTGCTCGGTGTGCAGCGTGAGTTCCCTAAGCGCCTGAGGACTTATATTCCTATCCATGAAGAGAGGGCCCAGCCCGCTCACTACGCTGAACAGCACGAGCAGCGCCGCGAATTGTCCGAGCAGTTTATTCGCGTCGCCCAGGGCGCGAGCGGACAGAACTTCGAGGTCGACCACGCGGAAAAGAAACTGGCGATAGAGCACTCGGAACTGCGGTTTCGTGCTGGTTGTTTCGCTCATGCGCGAATCAAGTCTGCAATCTCGCGTGAAATCGCCGCTGTATCCTGTTCCACAGCAAGTTGCGAAAAGATACCCTCCAGTGTGGGCACGGCCATCAGAGCGCGCAGGTGCTCGATGGAGTCATCCGCTACGATTTTCCCCCGGTTCAGGATCACCACATGGGAGCAGACCCGCTCGACTGTCTCCAGTTCATGAGAGCTGAACAACACCACTTTCCCGCGCGCCGCCAGTTCCTGAATCAAGCCGCGCAGCACCAGCCCAGTCCCTACGTCGAGCCCGGAAAAAGGTTCGTCCAGCAACAGCAAATCTGGATTGTGCATTAGCGCCGCCGAAAGCAGGATCTTCTGGCGCATCCCTTTCGAATAGGCCGCAATCGCTGCGTGTCTACTGCTGTGCAGCCCGAAGAGCCGGAGAAGCCCGTCAATGCAATCGGCTGTGAGTTTAGCAGGCAAATTCCGCAATTGGCCAACCATGGTCAAGTACTCGAGGCCGCTCAGATGCGAGTAAAGGTGCGGCTCTTCAGGGACGTACCCCATCCGCTGCTTGTAGCCAATCAAGTCGCGCTCGATTGGCTGGCCTTGGAAAAAGATTTTGCCGGAGGTACTTTCCATCAGGCCGGTGATCATTTTTATGGTGGTGGATTTGCCGGAGCCATTCGGTCCGAGGTAGCCGGTGATCTCGCCGGGCCGCGCCGAAAAGCTCACATCATCTACGGCAATAATTCCTTTGAATCGTTTGCAAACGTGGCGCAACTCCAGCATGCAGGCGCACCTTTCCTACCCTATGTAGCAATCTACCGTGCTCTTGTCAAGTAGCATGCTACATAGCTATACTTCCGCTCATGTCATCCGAAGCGAAGCTCTCCCACACCGCGGCCATCATCTTGCAAGCGATCGACGCGGGACACGTCTATGGCTTCAGCGTAATGGAAGAGACTGGCCTTCCCAGCGGGACCGTCTATCCTGCGCTGCGGCGGCTCGAACGCGACGGGCTGATTCGCTCGCAGTGGGAATCTCAAAGGATCGCCGATAACGGCCAGCGTCCGCCGAGGAAATACTACAAAATCACGCGCGCGGGCAAGGTCACGCTAGACGCTTCGCAGAAACGCTATCCGCTGCTCGCGCGATTATTTCCGGCGCATGCCGGGGAGAACGCCTAATGCTTCGCACGCTGCAAATCGCCATCCTCCGTAACGCCGCGCTGCTTGTGCCGGCGCCGGAGCGCGGCGAATGGCTGGCGGAGTGGAGAGCGGAGCTTTACTACGTGAATCACGATGCGACGGCCTTCTGTTTTGGCTCGTTTCGCGACGCGCTGTGGCTGAGGCGCAAGAGTTTTAACGTGCGGCGCATGTTCAGTTTGGATTCGCCGCTGCGATGCGTAATGTTCCTGACCGCCGCTGCAGTGTTGACCTCTCTTTGCGCATTCGGGTTTCCTTCGCTCAAATCTCTCCTGGAAGCATGTTCGCCATCGGGGATCGAGCAGTTTGCGCTTGGCTGCGCAGGTTTGTATGCAGAGTCCCTGCTGGTCTTGGTGACCCTTAACCCGCTAGAGCTTGGCGAGTACCCGGCCAATCAGTACGCGCCGTCACTCATCGTCAGGGTGCGCCGGTGGATTTTTCTCAATGTCAAAATCATACTGCTCACATCAATTTTCCTTTTCGCGAGCATCGCCCTTCTGCCGCTCTTTCCTCCGGCGGGGCTGATACTGTTTTTCCCCTGGATTGCGGGACTCCGCTGGGCCCTGGCGGACCAGAAGCAGCGCTGCCCCGTGTGCCTCCATCTGCTCTCCAACCCCGTCAAAATCGGCAGCCCTGCGCGGAGCGTTCTCGACTGGTACGGTACCGAGCTCGTCTGCGCGCGCGGCCATGGATTCCTCTACGTCCCTGGAGCCCCAACGACCTGGTGCAACAGGCAGCGCTGGCAATATCTCGATTCCACCTGGAGCACGCCTCTTGCCTGAGTCATTCACGCGCAGTCAAACCGCCTCGCTTGTGCGGCAACCCCCTGCAAAAAATGAACAAAGCTCGCACTCGCTGGAGAATTCGCAGCGGCTAATCTACTGCCAGCTGACAAACGTCCGGCCGCCTAAGGGCACGGTTTCAACCGTGCCGTAAATGGCGCGATAATAGCCGGCTTTAGGCGCTGAGGGTGAGCTTCCGGGTTCGTCAGCACAGTGCGAAATGCGGCGTACATCGAGTACTAAAACATTCATAGTACTTGCTGGATGGGAGCCCCCGCAGCGCCATTCTAATCGCAAGATCTATGAAAAATTAGAGGTTCGCGTAAGTTGCATGGAATGAGCAACATAAATTTTTCTAATCGTAAGAAAATCGCACTTTTCGCGCATCAAGAGTTTAGCGAGCGGCACAGCAAATCATCATGAATTTGACCCTCGATTCTCCAGTCACCGACTTGAAGGGCCTGAAGGCCCAGCGCGCCGCTCTGCTCGCCGAGCGCGGCATCACCACCATCGGCCATCTCCTTTCCTATCTGCCGTTTCGCTACGAAGACCGCATCCACTTCACGCGCATCGCCGAACTCGTCCCCGGCCAGACCGCCACCGTCCAGGCCGAAGTCGAAAGCGGCAGCCTCGTCCGCTTCGCCGGCCGCCGCAACGCCATGTTTCACCTCCGTGTGAAGGACGCCAGCGGCCCCCTCCCCCTGCGCTTCTTCCACAGCAGCTATTTGAACGGCAAATTCAAGCCCGGCCAGCCGCTCGTCCTGCACGGAAAAGTGACCATGGACCCCAATCGCCCGCTGCGCATGGAAATGATCAATCCGGAATACGAATTGCTCGATGCCGCCGGCGGCACTGGGGTCGCAGACTCCACAGAAGTGGGCCGCATCGTGCCGGTCTACGAAGCGATTGGCGAAATCAGTTCGCGCATGCTGCGGCGCTTTATTTTTGCGGCGATTCAGGAATTCCACGGCGAAATTCCCGACCCTCTTTCGCCGGAACTTTTGCAGCGCTACGGATTTCCTTCGCGGCGCGATGCGCTCTTCAGCGTTCATTTTCCCGCGAGTGATGTTGACGTCAACCTGCTGAACGAATTTCGCAGCCCCGCGCAAGTGCGCATGATTTTCGAGGAATTTTTTCTGTATCAGCTTGGCCTGGCGATGCGCCGCCAGACTGAACATTGCCGCGCTGGAATTCCCATGCAAGTGCGCGAAGAAAAAGTCCGCGAGGCGCTGAAGAAAATTCTTCCATTCAAGCCGACCGCGGCGCAAAAGCGTGTGCTTGCGGAAATCGCCGCGGACCTCGAACGCGACACGCCCATGAGCCGCTTGCTCGAAGGCGACGTAGGCAGCGGAAAAACAATCGTCGCGCTCGAAGCGGCCGCCATCATCATCGAAAACGGCTATCAGGTCGTACTTATGGCGCCCACGGAAATTCTCGCGGTGCAGCATTACTTATCCGCGCGAAGAATTTTTTCTCCATCGCAATATTCCGTCGAACTGCTGGTCAGTGGAATGAAGCCGCGCGAGAAATTGGATGCGCTCGAACGCATTGCCTCCGGCAAAGCGAATTTCATCACGGGAACGCACGCGCTCATCGAAGACGCGGTGAGCTTCGCGAAACTCGGCCTGGTGATTATTGACGAGCAGCATCGCTTCGGCGTGTTGCAACGCAAACGCCTCACCGAAAAAGGCGCGGCACCGCACACGCTGGTGATGACCGCGACGCCAATTCCGCGCACGCTCGCGCTCACGCTCTACGGCGATCTGGATTTGTCGGTCATTGACGAGATGCCGCCGGGAAGAACGCCGGTGGAAACGCAGTGGCGCGACGAGAAAAGCCTGCCCGGAGTCTGGGAATTTGTGCGTCGCGAAATTTCCAGCGGGCGGCAGGCCTACATCATTTATCCGGTGATCGAAGAGTCCAAGCAGGAACTGAAAGCGGCCACCGCAGAGTACGAGCGCTTGTCGAAAAATGTTTTTCCGAAATTGCAAACGGGATTACTGCACGGGCGCATGCGCAGCGAAGAAAAAGACGAAGTGATGGAGCAATTCCGCAGCGGCAAAATTCAAATCCTCGTCGCCACCACGGTGGTGGAAGTGGGCGTGGACGTTCGCAACGCCACGGTGATGGTCATCGAGCATGCCGACCGTTTTGGCTTGGCGCAGCTTCATCAGCTTCGCGGACGCATCGGCCGCGGCGCGCACAAATCATATTGCATTCTCATCGCGCCGCCAAAAGTGACCGAAGAGGCCCGCGCGCGCCTCGAAACTTTGGTGGCCACAGCGGACGGCTTTCAAATTGCCGAGCAGGATTTGAAATTGCGCGGCCCCGGGGAATTTTTCGGCACCAGGCAGCATGGCGATGTGGCCTTTCATCTGGCACATCCGCTGCGCGACCACAAACTTTTGGATCTGGCGCGCGCGGAGGCTTTTGCGCTGGTGGAAAGTCCAACGCGCGCGGCGGAACTGGAAAAGCTGGCAAAATTTCTCGGGCATGAGTGGCAAAGCAAATTCCGCCTGGCGTCGGTGGGTTGAAAAATGCGCGTCATCGCAGGGAAATTCAAGAGCCGGCGACTGCGCACGCTTCGCGGAATGTCGCTGCGGCCAACGAGCGACCGCTTGCGTGAAACGCTTTTCGATATTCTCGGCGCAGCGGTGGAAGGCAGCATTTGTGTCGATTTGTTTGCGGGAACCGGCGCGATTGGAATCGAGGCCATCAGTCGAGGGGCGCAGCGCGTTGTGTTTGTGGAGAATCATGCAGCCGCAGTGAAACTGATTCGCGACAACTTGAAATCGCTGGACATTGTGAGCGAGGCAGTGAGTGAAGCGGCGAGTGAAGCGGAAATCCTACCGATGGATGCCATACGCGGCCTCGAGAAATTCGTGTCGCAGCGCGCGCATGCCGACTTTATTTTTCTCGACCCGCCGTACGCGCACGCTGAGGAATACGAGCGCGTATTGGAATTCATAAATTCAAAGAAAATACTTGCTGCAACCGGCATGGTCATCGCTGAGCACGCCAAGAAAATTAATCTGCCCGAACGGATGCAATCCCTGCGGCGAACGCGCGTGCTGGCGCAGGGCGACTCCGCGCTGAGCTTTTATCGTAACGCGGAAAACTGACGTTATTCTTGAACGTCATTCTTGAACTTCGGACTCGTCCGGCTTCTTGCGCCAAAAGCGAAGAGCTTTGTCATCTGAGTTCATGATTACCAGCAGGCAGGCGGACGCGACCGCAACGCAAAGAAGACATAGCGATATCTCCACAGGCGTATCCATCGGCGTAAAAACAAACACGATTATCGCGATGACCATCAGGATTTTGACGCCGACGAGAATAATCTTTGGCTTCATGCAGAACTTTTATTTGCCGCTTGCAACGTTCAAGCGCGCCGGAGAGAGGAATCGTTCTCAGGTTGAAAGAACGCCAATCAATTTAGCAATGTCGCGCTCGGTGTTGTACAGATGCGGCGCGATGCGCAGCGCATTTTCGCGCAAACTGACAATCACCTGAGCTTGCTGCAATCTCTCGTACAGTTCTTTCGTGCGCTCGCTCTTCCGCGCCGCGATGCAGATGAACGAACCACGATTTTCCGCGGCGGACGGGCTGGCCAGAACGCAAGTGTCGCGCGGCAGGCGCTCGACAATCTGCGCGACGAGCTGCTTGTTGTGATTGTCGATCGCCGCAATTCCCACGCGCTCGATGAATTCGAGCGAGGCCTGCATGGCCATCAGATTCGAGAAATTCGCCGTTTCTGGCGCGTCCCAACGCCGCGCACCCGGCACCGGCGCGATTTTCTCCAGCGGCCGCGAATGAAAATTACGAGCGCCTTCCAAAGCCGCCCAGTAAAACGGCCCGGGCCGCAATTTCTCCATAGCCTCGCGGCGCGCCCAGAAAAATCCTGTACCGTAGGGACTGAGCAGCCATTTGTATCCAGAGCTGACCGCAAAATCCGCGCCCATCGCTTGCAAATTAATGGGAATCGCGCACGCGCACTGGCTCAAATCGAGCAGCAGCGCGACGCCGCTCTTGCGGCACGCTTCTGCAAGGCGTTCGACATCGAGCCGCGCGCCATCATCGAAACGCACCAAACTCGCGGAAACGAGCCGCGTTTGCGCAGTGAACTGCTGAATATAATCGCTCGAGGTCAAGAAGCGATTGCGCGGCGCGACAATTTTCACGCGCAAACGGCCGGCGTCTGCCAGCGGCATGAAAGTGGAAAAATGCGCGGGAAATTCGCCGCGTCCGATCAGAACTTCGTCTTGCGGCTGCCAGTCAAAATTCGACGCCACAACCGCCATTCCGCTGCTGGCGCCAGAGGTGATGGCGAATTCTTCCGCATCTGCGTTCAGCAATCTCGCGAGCAGTGCGCGAATGCGATCCGGCAGGCCAAAATATTCCTGCTCGGGCAAACGATGCGGCAGCTTTTTCCATTCCAGCGCCGCCTGCGATGCGCGCGCCGATTTCAGCGGCAGCGGGCCCTGGCCGGCTGCATTCAGATACGCAACGCCCTCGAAATCCGCGAATTCGGAACGGTAGTCCATCAGTGTTGAACTAGAAGTTCCCTCCAAGGGAGCGTTGAGAAACTCAAAACATTACCCCAGTGGCTGAAGCCACGCTACCTCAACGTTTACGGCATGGCTAAAGCCATGCCCTTACAAAAACCAAAGCGACCGCATATTCCTCGCCGAGTAATCGCGCGAACAATCCGCGAATTCGGAACGGTAGTCCATCAGGCTCGCCTAAAAATGAGCTCGAAGTTCACGAAAACTGGTGAGGAGAATCAGTTTGCCGGCGCCGCTCGATAACTCTTCGTGCTCGAGCACCCAAGTGGCGTGGTGCGGAACAAACACGGCGTTCAATCCTGCCTGCAACGCGGGATTGATGTCGCTGCGCGGGCTATTGCCGACCATCCAGCCATTCGATTTTACGATTTTGAACTGCTCCACCGCGCGTTCATACGTCTCGAGGTTTTTTTCCGGCACGATTTCCACGGCCTCAAAGTAGGAAGCGAGTCCCGAGCGTTCCACTTTCGCGGCTTGCGCGGCGGCCTCGCCCTTGCTCAGCAAAATCAGGCGATGGCGCTCGCTCAGATACGAAAGCGTCTCTGGAACGCCATCGAGAATGCGCGGCGGAGTGCCCTCCAGCTCGATGGCCATTTTTTCGATTTCCTGCACCACTTCCTTGCGAGCCATGCCGCCAGCCAATTTCAGATAAGTGTCCTCGAGCGAACGGCGGAAGCTGCGAACGCCGTAGCCGTGCTGCTCAATGTTGCGGCGCTCCGTTTCGTTCAAGATGTGGCGGCAATATTCCGGCGCAAAGTTCAGATGCGAAAGGCAATCGAGAAAGCGGCTGATGGTCTGCTCGAAGAAAATATTATTTTCCCAGAGCGTGTCGTCCGCATCGATCAGAATGGTTTGCCGCGCCATAAGTGACTCGTATCCTCGAAACCTCTTACCGCCCGCATATTTCTGCCGCGAACATACCGGCACGCATGCATGCGCTTGCCAAGTGGGCTTGCCTGAAAATCAGGATGCTTTGCGCACGCCGGCCACCAGCCGCTCGAGAATGCCCTTGGCGAGGCGCTGCGCTTCGCCGAATTGCGCAAGATACTCCTGAAAATCGCGATTCAAATCGAGAGCCGCGTTCGGCTCGAGCTTGGTGCGCAAAATCATGTCGCGCAAATGAACAGGATGCGGAAGAACTACGTCGTCGCGCAATTCCTCCAGCGCAATTGCCGGATCATAGTGGTACATAAACCCTCCGAAACGTAAGCAAACATTCTAACGCGGTTCGGCGGGAATCAGGCAGCGGCAGGCATGAATTCGTAACGGTCAATACTAGCGGCCACGCCGGGAATGTCGCCGCGCTGCTCGACGCGCAGGATATTCGCGAAGCAGCGTATGCGCACTTCACCGGCGAGCGTGATTTGTTGCGGAAGAGTGAGAACAATTTCGACGGAGCTGCCTTGCTCGGGAGGCGTGTCCATCATGAAGTAAACGCCGCGGAAGCTGACGTCGCGCGTGTGCACAACTTTTTCCTCGATGTTGCCATTGTGCTCGAAGCGAACCAGCAGCGGAAGAGCGATGTTGAAACGGCGAGCATTGCGACGATCCCTGTTCTCCGAGTCCATAATTCCTCCGAGGCGTCGCTGAGTCGCCCTAAAACTAGCACTTGCAGCGGCCTGCGCGCAATCGTTTTCGCTGCGAGGGGCACGGCAAGAGGCGCTTGGCTGGTACTCGTCTGGAATACGGAAGGTGGTGTTCGATGTCCGGCAGGAACTTTGCTGACAAATTAAGAAGTTTAGGATACAAACACCGAAATGGACCAATCTAACCTAACGGTGCTCGTGCTGACCCTTCTTGTTGCCCTAGGTGTTGTCGTCACTGTAGCCTCCATTCTGATCCTCAGCGGAGGCAAGGTCTATAAGAGAATTCCCGAGAAATCGCGGCCCAGAAGATGGGTTGTAGCGATCTTTTTCTCATATTTTGTCACGTTCTGTTTTTGGTTTCCCATCTGGTTCTTCTACCATCACTCAGTCATCTCGTATGTCTTGAGCGCTATGTTTGGAGTCTTCACTGCCTTCATTGGAGCTTGGCTCGCGCTCGGGCGCGTTCGGGCTATCTTGTTGCCGATCGTTGCGATAGTCGAGCGCATTAGAGATGCCTACCGGAATGGGAGCTAATCGGAGTTCTCTCGCTGCGCTTCCCCGGCGTTCGATTCAACATTAGAAAACGCCAGGCAGATGCGACCTGGCATCGACCCGCTTGGCACGAGTTGTGGCGTCCAGTAGACTGCAGTTCGCGCAATGGCGGAAGCATTTCATCGAACATTATTTTTGAATGGTCCGGCAGGGCGGCTGGAAGCGATGCTATGGACTGCGGCGCTTACACCCGCGCGTGCGGAGCCGCAGCGAGTGGCGGTGGTGTGCCATCCGCATCCGCTGTTTGGCGGAACGATGCACAACAAAGTGGTTTTTCAAATCGCGAAAAGCCTGCATCAGCATGGCGTGCCGGTGCTGCGATTCAATTTTCGCGGCGCGGGACTGAGCGAAGGAACGCACGACAAAGGGCGCGGCGAAATGGATGACGTGCGCGCGGCGCTCGATTATTTGGCGGCGACGTTTCCGGGCAAGCCGATTTTGCTCGCGGGCTTCAGCTTCGGCGCTTACGTGGGTTTGCGCGTGGGATGCGAAGACGCGCGCGTCAAAGAGCTGGTTGGCGCGGGGCTGCCAGTGAATGGTTCCGACTTGTCATATCTCGCTGAATGCAGGAAGCCGAAATTGATTTTGCAAAGCGCGCATGATCAGTATGGTTCGCGCGAACGCATGGAAGCGCTTTACGAAAAATTGCCGGAGCCGAAGAAACTCGCGTTCATCGACGCGCCGGACCATTTTTTCGCTGGAAAACTTCCACAGATGGGCCGCGCGCTGGAAAAATGGCTGGAGGAGCGGGATTCGCAAAAGTGATTCGCTGGCAGCTAATGCTTAATGCGGCGCGGTGAAAATCCGGCGGAACTGCTCCTGCGAAGCGGGCGGAATGCCCACAAGCTTCAAATTTGCGTGAACGTGATCGAGGCGTTTCATGCCCACCAGCGCGGTGGCGATTCCCGGCGCGGAACGCACGAATTGCAGCGCGCATTCAAGATCGTTGCGGAAGCCAAGGGCGCTGTGAATGGCCGGCGAGATTTTGCCGGCAAGATGCGTTTGCAGCAACGAAGCGCTGGCCACGAGCGTGACGCCCAGTTCGCGCGCCGCTTGAATCATGGAAACGGATTTTCCGCCGGCAATTTGATTGGCGCGAACCAGAGCTTCGGGCATGCCGATATTGAAAGGCAATTGAACGAAGCGAAAATGATGTTCGCTGCCGGCAACCTGGCGCGCCAGGCCGCAAATGGCTTCGAGCGAAAGATAGTCCGGCGCGCGCGGATCGTTGCGAAAAGCATTCCACGTAGCCAGGCCGTACGATCTAATCTTGCCCGCGGCCACCAGTGATTCGAGAGTTTCAAAGGCCGAAATCATGCGCTTGTTGAATGCCTCGCGCGGAACTTCGCCGAGCTGCGTTTCAGGATTGTGCAAATAAAAGACATCGATAGCGGCAAGTCCAAGATTGCGGCGGCTGCGCTCGAGTTGATCTTCCAGATAGCGCGGCGCGAGGCAGTGGCATCCTGCAGCGATGTCTTCGACAGTGAAGATGCCCTTGGAAATGAATTCATCGAAAAAATAAGCGTTAGGGTCCGCCGGCATTTCGCCATCGGGCGTGAGGAATCCGGCCTTGGTGCAGATCACCAGCTCCTCGCGCGCGAATCCCGCCGCGAAAAGATCGCGCAACGCCGCGCCCACCGACCGTTCGCTGCGCTGCATACGATAATTGATGGCCGTGTCGATGAAGTTCACTCCGCCACGAACGGTGGCCGCGAGCGCCTGGTGATATTCCCTGTCCGTGGCAGCGTCAGGCTCGCCGAGATACGTGCCGGCGCCGATCGAGGAAATTAACAAGCCCTGGCGTTCGCGAAAATGCCCCGCGGCGGCGACGCCGCGGAAACGCGCGGCGAAATGGCGCGTGCCTTCCAGAGTGGCGAATCCGGACGCGAGAGAGTTTGGCGCGGTCATGCTCGATTCAAAAATCAAAAATGAGCGGCGGTTGAGTATAACAAAGCTCGCATACGCTTATATGCGGCGTATTACAAAACAGTATGCTTTCGATCGCCTATTCGAGAGCGCGCGTAGTCATGTTTCCTGCTGGTTCGCCGCCGGCGATGCCCTGCGCCAAAATTAACTGGCGCGCCTCCACACGCAGCCGCGGAAGCTGCCTGCCGAAAGCGACTGAGCCGGCAATCGCGCCAAGCCCACCCAGCGCCACCGTCCACTGCGCGCCGATATGGTCTGCGAGCAGGCCGGCAAGCAGCGAGCCCAGCGGCGCCATGCCCATGAACATCATCGAGTAAACGGCCATCGTTCGGCCGCGCAGGCGATCGGGCACCATTGCTTGAATCAGCGTGTTCGACGACGCCATCTGCACCATCATAAAAAATCCAACCGGCACAAGAAGCGCCACGGAAACCAGAAACCAGTGCGAAAACGAAAAGAGAATTAAAGCCGCGCCAAATCCCGCGCAACAGAAAGCCACCCAGCTTCCCAAACCTTTGAGGCCAGTTTTCGATGCGAGCACCAATGCCCCAGTGAGCGCGCCGATTCCTGTTGCGCCCATCAGCGTGCCCAGCGTGCGCGCGTTTCCGTGCAGAATACGCGCGGCAAACACGGGCATCAGCACCGAATAGGGCATGGCCACCAGGCTGACCAGCCCTAGCAAAAGCAGCAGCGAAAAAATCGGCATGGTGCGGCGAACGAAACGAAATCCCTCGGCGATGTGCTCGAGCGCGGACTCGCCGCGATGTTCAATGATTCGCGGAGTGATCTTCATCAACGCCAGGCCGGCAATCACCGCGATGTAGCTCACTGAATTCGCGAAAAAGCACCAGCCCTCGCCAATGCTGGCTACCAAAATTCCGGCAATCGCCGGGCCAATCACGCGCGCGCCATTGAACATCGACGAATTGAGCGCGATGGCGTTCATCAAATCTTCGCGGCCCACCATCTCGACAAGAAACGCCTGGCGCGCCGGAATGTCGAAGGCGTTCACAACGCCCATCAGCGCCGCCAGCATCACAACTTCCCACACTTTCACGCGGCCAGAGAGCGTCAGCGCGGCGAGAATTCCCGCGAGCACCATCGAGCACGACTGCGTGGTGATCACAATTGTGCGGCGATTCCAGCGGTCGGCGGCCATGCCTCCCAGCGGCGCCAGCAAAAAAACGGGAATTTGCCCGGCGAATGCGACGGTGCCGAGCAGCAGCGACGATCCGGTCAGCCGGTACACCAGCCACGCCTCGGCAATCGTGTCCATCCACGTGCCAATCAGCGAAATCAGCTGCCCGCCGAAGAAAAGCTGGAAATTGCGGTGCTGCAGCGCGCGGAACATCACCCGCCAGCGCGAGGTGGGAGCCGAACTCGAATTTTCAACCGCCGGCGCGGCGGAATCGTCAGGCATTTTCGGTTTCTATTCGGGAGCCGTTTGCGCGGCTAACACGCGGGCGCAGGCGCGAAGCACTCGGCGATAGGGCCAATCGCCCTCACGAAATAAAATCTCTCCCTCCCGCGGCTTCGAGTAGAACCACCGCGCCAGAATCCACAGGTGTTCCTCGCGGCGGCTCCCGTCATCGCGGGAACGCGAATCCGCGACGCCTGTGGACATTGTATCGCACGCTTCAACGCCGGAAATGCCCGGCGACTGCTCGAGTTTCTGGAAATGTTCGCGAATAATTTCTTCCACCGAACGCGGCCGGCTCAATTCATCGAAGCACAGGAACAGCGGCTCGCCGATGACGCCATTCACCACCGCGAAAAGCGCCACCGTTTTTTCGCGCGCCGCGCGTTGCAAAATCACTGCGCTCAGATTTTCCGCGCGGCGAACGATCTCCGGCAATCCGCAGAATACGCCGGAAATTTTCTCGAGCCGTTTGTGCAGCGCCGCCGCACGCTCGAAATCGGTGAGTTCGCTGGCGGCCCCGCGCTCGCGTTCCACCGCTGCACTGACCGAGGCGCCCTGCGATTCCAGCGCCTCGACCACCTGCGCGATTTCCGCGTCGTATTCCTCTTTTGTGCATCCCGCGAAACACGGGGCGAGGCACATTTTCATCTCGGAATAAATGCAGCCCGGAAACGACGGATCGCGGCGAATTTTAATCTGGCAGCGGCGAATCTTGAAGAGGTCCAGAAAGCGGCTCGAGAAATTTTCCGCCATCTGCCGCGACGCAAACGGCCCGAAGTAAAATCCGCCATCGCCCAAAATGCGGCGCGTGACGTAACAGCGCGGATAGGCGCTGCGCAGATTGATTTTCAGCATCGCAGGAGTCCGCAAACGCAGGAAATCGCGATAAGCGGAAGGAATGCGCGCGCGGGCCTGCTTGTACAAAACCAACAGCTGCTCGAATCGCGAACCCGTCACACGATAGCGAAACGTCGCCGCGCGCTCGCGCAGATTGAGCCGCTTCGAGGCGGCCTCTGGAACGCGCAGCAGCCGTTCCGCCGCGCGGCGCAGGTCAGCTGTGCGCGACAAATACGGCTTCTGCGCTGCTGCGCCGCCGCTTGCTCGCGTTTCAATCAGAAAAACGCCGGGACGCTCCGGAACGGCGGAGAAAAACTGCTCCTCCTGAGACGGCTCGAAATTCAGCGCGGCTTCAAATAGCAGCACAGCGGAAGGATACACGAACGTTTGCAACCACTAAACTCTTCGGCAGCAATTTTACGCGAAGGACTTCAGCACCCACGCGGCGATGACAAGGCGCTGAATTTCGCTGGTGCCCTCGTAAATTTCCGTGATGCGCGCGTCGCGATAGGCCCGCTCGACGGGATATTCGCGGCTGTAGCCGTTGCCGCCATGAATTTGAATCGCTTTGTGCGCTACGCGCGTGGCCATCTCGGAGGCGAAGAGCTTCGCGATGGACGCTTCCATCGAAAATCTCGCGCCAGTATCTTCCTTCCAGGCCGCTTTGCGCACCAGCAGCCGCGCCGCGTCAATCTCCGTGGCCATGTCCGCAAGCATGAACTGAATCGCTTGAAAATCGGCGATGGGATGCCCAAACGCCTCTCGCTGCCTGGCATAAGCCAGCGCCGCGTCAAACGCTCCTTGCGCGATTCCAGTGGCCTGCGCAGCTATGCCGATGCGCCCGCCATCCAGTGTCGAAAGCGCCACTTTGTACCCTTCGCCTTCCGCGCCGATGCGATTCGTCACCGGCACTTCGCAATCGGTGAACGAAAGTTCGCAGCACGCCGTAGCATTGATGCCCAATTTTTTTTCTTCCTTGCCGACCTTGAACCCGCGCGTGCCCTTCTCGACGATCAGCGCAGTAATTCCCTTCTCGCCTTTCTCAGGCTGCGTGTTGGTATAAACGATTGCGGCGTCCGCAGCGCCACCATTGGTAATCCAAGCTTTCGTGCCATTGATGACATACTTGTCGCCTTTCAGAATTGCCTTGGTGCGCAACGCGGCAGCGTTGGAACCAGCCTGCGGCTCGGTAAGCGCATAGCAGCCGATTTTTTCGCCGCGCGCAAAGGGTACAAGAAATTTTTTCTTTTGCTCTTCCGTCCCAAAGCGAAGCACCGGATCGCAGTACAAGGAGTTTTGCACCGAGAGAATCACGCCGGTCGAAGCGCAGGCGCGCGAAATTTCGTCAATGACGATGCTGTAGCTGATGTGGTCCATGCCCGCGCCGCCGTATTCTTCCGGCACAGCAACGCCCGCCAGCCCCAGCTCCGCCGCTTTTCGAAAATTCTCGCGAGGAAAATGCCCGGTCTCATCGAGTTCCTTCGCCAGCGGCTTCACTTCCGTTTCAGCGAATTCGCGGACGGTGCGTTGCAGCAGCGATTGCTCTTCGGTCAGCGCCAGATCCAAATTTCCGCTCCGTGTAATGCAAATTTCAAACTGCCAATGCCGCCTTCAATTTCGTATAAGTCGTGGAAAGCTCTTCCGGCTCGAGGCGCGTCTCCGCCACCGTGGTCATGAAGTTGGCGTCGCCGCTCCAACGCGGCAAAAGATGCATGTGAAGATGCCCGGTAACGCCGGCGCCCGCGCAATGGCCCAAATTCATGCCCAAATTGTAGCCCTGCGGATGATAAACGCTCGCCAGCGCGGTTTGCGTTTTCTGCGCCAGGCGCATGATTTCCGCAAGCGCGTCAGGGTCGCATTGCGACAGCTCCGCCACATGGTCGTACGGCACGATCATCACGTGGCCCGTTGTGTATGGATAACGATTCAAAATGATGAACGAAAGTTTGCCGCGAAAAACAATCTGAGTTTTGGCGTCATCGTTGAGCTCGAGCGCTTCGCAGAAAATGCATTTTTTATGGCTGACGCCTTCGGCAAGGTAGCGGTACCGCCAGGGAGTCCATAGAAAATCCATTCCGCTCTGCCGCTTATCCTTGGGAAGAAGAATGCTCAGAGGACGCCGGCGCGGTGGACGCTGGACGCTGATTGTTCACAAAGTCCTTGAGTTCCTTGCTCGGCTTGAAAAATGGAATACGCTTGGGAGGAACTTCAACCTTCGCGCCGGTTTTCGGATTGCGGCCGGTCCTGCCGCGGCGCTGGCGGCTGCGAAAGCTGCCGAAGCCGCGAATCTCGATTTTGTCATTCTTCTGAAGCGCTTCGATGATGCTCTCGAAGACCGTCTCGACGACCGTCTCCGATTCCTTGCGGGGCAATTCCGTAACGCGAATCACTTCCTCGATCAAATCCGCCTTCGTTACCGTTCGATCGCCGGCTTCTGGCTTACCCGCAACGCTTCCCATGGGGCTGATCGTCCCTCCTGTCACATTGAGTTCCGTCTGAGAACCCGGCTACGCTGGTTTTCGCGCCCTACGCACCACCACAGCGCGCCTTGAATGCACTTCCATATCACCAATCGGGCCGAAACGTAAATCTTTTTTCTGCGGGAAACTCCCGGACGCAAAACCACTGAAACTGCTCTCGTGATCAGTTCGCCTGGCGCTTGGCCAGAATCGCGTCGCCAATGGTTGCCGTCGGCGAAGATTTCGACGAGCGAAACGCGGCAATTTCCTGCTTCTCGGCCTGCTTTTGTGCGGCGCGATAGCTCAGGCTGATTTTCCGCTGCGCGGGATCCAGGCGAATTACTTTGAACTCGTACTCCTGGCCTTCCGTCAGCGCCGGCTTCGCCGCAGCAGCTTTCGATTTGTTGCGGTCGCCAGATTCGCCCTTGGCGCGGCGCTCCTGAATCTCTGAAATGTGGCAAAGCGCCTCGACGCCGTCCGCCAATTCCACAAAAGCGCCGAACGTAGCGTTGCGCACCACCTTCCCGCGCACAATTTCGTTCAGCTTGTGCGCCGCGAACCAATTCGCCCAAATGTCGTTCAGCTGCTTCAATCCCAGCGACAATCGCCGGTGCTCGCCATCAATCTTGAGCACTTTGGCCTGCACTTCGTCGCCTTTTTTCAATTTTTCACTGGGATGCTTGATGCGTTCCTTCCAACTGAAATCGCTGATGTGAATCAGCCCGTCGATTCCGTCTTCGATTTCAATGAATGCGCCAAACTCCGCCAGATTGCGCACGCGCCCGGTGACCACCGAATCCACGGGATACCTCTCGGCGATTCCCGCCCAGGGATCCGGTTGCATTTGCTTCATGCCCAGCGAAATGCGCCGCTGCTCGGTGTTGACCTCAAGCACGACTACTTCCACTTCGTCTCCCGGCTTCACCAGCTTCGACGGATGCTTCACGCGCTTCGACCAGCTCATCTCGCTGACGTGCACCAGGCCTTCGACGCCCGGCTCGATTTGCACGAACGCGCCATAATCCGTCACGCCCATGATTTTTCCGCGCAGGCGCGTGCCCACGGAAAATCTTTCTGGCACGGTAGCCCACGGATCCGCCAGCAGTTGCTTCCTGCCCAGCGAAATGCGCATCTTTTCTTTGTCGAACTTCAGAATTTGAACTTGAATTTCGTCGCCCTGCTTCACCGCTTCCGAAGGATGCGCGATGCGTCCCCAAACCAAATCGCTGATGTGCAGCAAGCCGTCAATTCCGCCCAAATCCACAAAAACGCCGTAGTCTGTGATGTTTTTCACTTTGCCGGTAACCACTGCGCCCTCGCTGAGCGAATCCGCCAGCGCCTCGCGCTGCCTTTTCTGCTCTTCCTCCAGGATGGCGCGCCGGCTCACCACCACGTTGCCGCGCTTGCGGTTGAGCTTCAGCACGCGGCATTCGATTTCGCGGTCTTTCCATGCTTCCAGGTCGTGCGTCGGCCGCAAATCCAGTTGCGAAGCCGGCAGAAAGGCGCGAACGCCTATGTCCACCACCAGCCCGCCCTTGATGCGGTCCACCACTTTGCCCTTCAGAACGGCGCCGTTTTTATGCGAGGCTTCAATGCGCTCCCACACAGCGCGTCTGTGCGCGCGCACGTGCGACAGCAACACGTAGCCTTCTTTTTGCTCCGCCAGGCGCTCGACCTCGATCAAATCCCCCGGTTGGAAGTGAATGCCGCCCGTCTCCACAAACTCCTGCGCCGGAACGAGCCCTTCAAACTTCGCGCCTACGTCCACAACTAGACCCAGATCGTTTACCGCGATAATGCGGCCTTCGAAAATCTCGCCCCCGCTCGCCGCGGGCTGCGGAACTCCATACTGCTCAATCAGTTGTTCCATGGGGGCGCCGGAATTTTCTTCAGGCGGCAGCTCTGATTTGCTTTCGGCCTTGTCGGCGCTTTCGGCGGGATTGTGCGCGGCTTGGGAACCGGTCTCTTCGGCGGGAAAGCTCTTGCCGCCAGCATCGCCATTGCTGCCAGCTTCGATCGTGGGCGGAACAGATTGCGTTTCGGCACTTTCTGGCGGCGCACCAAAAACTTCGGGCGGCGCCTCGGGCGAAGTCTCGTCCGAAGCTTTCGGGGCGGGCGCCTCAGCCGATGCGGAGACAGTTTCCACCGCCGAAACCTGCGGTTCCGGATTGGCGTACTCCGACATCCGAGCGGCCTCCCTGAGGGACTTACCCTGCTTGCCGAGGACGATCCTCGGAGATTCCTCCCAACGATGAAGAGCGAAAGAAGGGACGCAACGCGCTTAACGCGATGTATCGAAAGGATGATACGCGTTGCCCGCGAGGGTTGTCAACCGTTCGGCGCAAATTGGAACTCGCGAAAATTTGCTGCGCACCCCAACAACGCTCGGGATACTGGGCCAGTCTTAATCATTAATTGCTACAATCGCCATCAAAATTCAAATTGACCCGCTAAGAAGCGCCGCTAGTTGCAAAATGCCCATCAAGAATCCAGAATATTCTCATGTTCAAGGAAGGCCAGCTCGTGCGCGTCAATCTCGCGGGCATGCAGGCGGGAGGAGTGCTTTTTCACGCCGCTGTCACCGACGCGATTGGCAACATCGTCCGCCAAACCTCCACCAATCCGTCCACCTATCTCGTCCATCTGATCTTTTCCTTCAAAGGCGTCAGCGAAGTCGAAGTCCCCGAAGACCGTATCCGCCCAGCATAACCCCGCCGTCCATTGTCCCCGTGATGCGGAGCGTTTCGCCTTCAAGTTCTGTGGCTTTTGCCTCTTGCTTTCGTAGGGGCGGGGCTTGCCCCGCCCGTCGCGCGCAGCGCGAGTTTCTCCTTCGTAGGGCGATGCTGCCTGTTCACCCTGACGCCGGAGTCGCGACTCTGACTCTCCCAATCGCGCATATCCGCTACGATTGCGCTACAATGGCGCTCGAAGGCGAGGCGCAATGCTCCATCGATTCGTTTTTCACAACAACAAACTCATGCCCATCGAAGAATGCCGCATGTCTCCCGGCCAGGCCGGTCTGCTCAACGGCTGGGGCCTGTTCACCACTCTGCATATTTTTGATGGTATCCCTTTCGCCTTCGAGCGCCATTGGAAGCGCCTCGAACGCGACTCCGCGCGAACGCACTGTCCTCTTCCCTTCGACGCCGAAAAGGTCCGCGGCTATTTGCTCGAAGTCATCCGCGCCAATCACGTTTCCGAAGGCTGCGCCCGCATTTACGCGGTTTACAATCAAGTCGGCCACTGGCGCAGCGACGAAAGTTTTCCGCTCGTTGACTTGTTTTTGTGCAGCACCGATTTGCCTACTTTTCGCCAGCCCGCCCGCCTCAATCTTCGCGAACACGGGCGCCACGCCGCCTCGCCGCTCGCCGGCGTGAAAGTCACCTCCTGGCTCAACAATGTCTGGAATTATTACGAAGCGCAGCAGGGCGGCTTCGATGAAGTTGTGCTGCTCAACGAACGTGGCGAGGTCGCCGAATGCACCGCCGCGAATCTTTTCTGCGTGCGCGCCGGCCGCGTGTTGACGCCGCCGCTCAACTCCGGCTGCCTTGAAGGAATCACGCGCAGCATTCTGCTCGAAATTGGCCCTCGCGCCGGAGTGAAGTGCGAGGAAACGACCCTTCGCCCCGCCGATTTGTTTTCCGCCGACGAAGTCTTCATTTCTTCCACCAATCGAACGCTGCTGGCCATCGGCGAAATCGCCGGCCATCGTTACGCCAGCGCGCCCGGCCCTATCACGCAGCGCCTCGACCAGGCCTTCACCGCCTACATCAAAGACTATCTGGGCCACCACGCCCTCGCCGCAAAGTAAAAGGCGCTAAAAACTTGCTTGACATAACCAGTCGCCGGCCATACTTTGCAAAAGGTGGCCGCTACATTTTCAGGGGAGGTCGCAACCATGTCGTACGAAGAAGCCAGCGAAATCGCATCGAGGGACGAGAGTCTTAAAGCAACGATATATGCGATGAATTCTCTCCTGATCCACAAAGGTGTATATAGCCGTGAGGAGTTCCAATCTCTGTTTGTCGAATGGGTGGAGAAAGAGGAACGGAAAAAATCGAGAGACGCGGCTAAGGTTTCTCAGGCCCACTTTTCCAACGCCTAGAATTCACATCGCTCCACGTCGGGTACTGGCAGCCCTTGTCCCTTAAACAACAGTGCTCGCCACGGTCACATCTGGCACACTCGCAGTTGCATGGAGGAGCGGGTACCGTTTTCTTCTCGGATTTTTTTAGCATAAGTCGGTCCCAGCCCTGCTATCGCCGGCAGTTCTATCACAGTTATCCAAGGATTCGCTATCTCTCGCGTCAATGAGTGAACGGCTGATCCGGTGCCTTGCAAAAACGTTTTTAATGCCTTAGCGGCTCGGCGCCTAGCGTCAGCGTCAGCAGCGGCGGCGCCACGAACGTCGTAATCATCGCCACCACCGCGGCAAACGTCGCATCGTTCACCACTCCCAGACTCCGTCCGATGCTCGCAAAAATCAGCTCCACCTCGCCGCGCGGAATCATGGCCACGCCCACCATCATCCAGCGAAAGCGCCCAATGCACACCGTGCCAGCAACAAACTTCCCCGCGATCGCAGCTACGGTGAAGGCCGCGGTGATCCACAGCGTCCCAGCGTTTGTGAACGACTCCAGCTTCACCTGCATGCCAATCAGCACAAAATAAATCGGCACAATCAGCGTTTCGAGCTGACCCAGAATTTCGCGCAGCGCGCCAGGCTGCGGCGCCTGGTTTTTGACGGCAGGCTGGCCGATGCGCCGCATCAACAATCCGCCTAGCATCGCCGCGAAAATGATGAACACAATCGCCAGCAGCACGGGCGCCACAGGATCAATTTGCGAAATGCTCGGAAGCGCCGGCAAGCCTGCCAGAGCCGCGCTTACAATCGACGCGCATGCGGACGCGAAAGCGGCGTTCATCGCGCCGCCCGCCCTTTCAACGCGCGTTCGTGCGAATTGCCGCTTATTTGCGTCATCATGCTCCGCAACGTTCTAGCGCCTTTATCCAACGCGCACAATTGAAATCGGCCCAGCTGCCAGAAAATCATGGCGCGTCCACATGCGCAGATGGAGCCCCGCGCGCCAAGCTGCGACGGAACTTATTCACCCGCCGAGATGAATCCGCTACAATTCGAGATGAATCAAAGGTAAGGAGGTTTTCATGAGCGAACTGGCCAGCAAGACTTGCGTGCCATGCCGCGGCGGAGTCCCGCCGATGAAAGGAAGCCAGCTCGAAAGTTACCTGAAACAGGTTTCCGGCTGGAAAGCGGTCAACGAGCATCATCTTACAAAAAGCTTCACTTTTCCGGACTTCAAGCAAGCGCTCGCCTTCGTGAATAAAGTGGGCGCCATTGCCGAAGAACAAGGTCATCATCCCGATATTGTCCTCACTTGGGGCAAAGCGGAAGTGACCACCTGGACGCACAAGATTGACGGCTTGACCGAGAGCGATTTCATTCTCGCCGCAAAAATTGACCAACTCTGAGCAAGAACACAGGCTATTGCGTTGGGCCGCCTGTGCGATTAAACTAACCGGTTAGTTAAATAATTGCCATCTGGCCTGATCGGCTGTATGACACGATGAAGAACGAAGCAAAAACGAACTCTCCGCATTTGAGGCTCTGCCCATGAAGCCACTTGCCATCTCGCGGCGCGTTTTCTCGCTGCTGCTCGCAATTGCTTTCGTATTCGGTCCGTCGCAGGCGAATTCACAGCAGCCTAAGCAGACTCCGCAGCCTCCGCCGCCGTTGCAACTCACCTTGCAGCAGGCCGTGCAGATTGCCTTGAAGCAGAATCCCAGCGTGCAAATTCCCGTGCTGAATCTTGCCGAAAGCCATAATGAAAGCGGCATCGCCTTTTCGCAATTGCTGCCAGAGGCCAGCTTCAACGTCTCTGATCGCGCCGTTCGCTCCAACGTCCAGGCCAATATCGGTCTCAGTGTCCCCGGCTTCCCGAAAGCCGTGGGCCCCTTCCAGGTTTTTCAAACGGGCGCGGACTTCTCCGCTCCTATTTTCGATCTATCGCTGTGGCGAAAATGGCAGGCGGCCCATAAAAACATCGCCAGCGCCGATGCGCAACGCCTCTCCGTCCGCGAACAGATCATCCTGCTCGTCGTTTCGCAGTACTTGGGCGCTTTGCGCTTCGGCGCGGAGGTCAGCGCCGCGCAATCGCAGGTTGACCTCGCACAGGCCCTCTATGATCAAGCCTCCGACATGGAAAAGCACGGCGTAGCCACCAGCGTCGACGTCCTGCGCGCCAACGTCGAGTTGCAAAATGAAAAACAGGCTTTGCTGGTCGCGCAAACCAACCAGAAAATTGCGCTCTTCGGCCTAGCCAAGCTCCTGAATACGCCTCCGCAGCAGCAAATCACGCTCTCCGATCAAGTGAGCTTTTTCGCGACGCCCGAGGTGAACATGGACCAAAGCCTCGCCGACGCTTATAAGTCGCGCCCGGAAATGCAGCAGTTGCTGGCCCGGCAGCAGTCTCTCAAGTATCAAAAGTCCGCTGACAGGGACTCGCGCCTCCCCGCTTTGCGCTTCGACGGAGATTATGAGCAGGAAGGGCTCTCCACCAGCACCATCATTCCCACTTACGTTTATGAAGCGGGAATCACTTTCCCCATTTTCACCGGCGGGCGCATTCACAACGAAATTGCGCGCGATCAGTTGGAGCTGCAGGAAATCAACGAAAGCCTGAAAGACGAGCGAAACGAAATTGCTCTCGAGGTCGAAACCGCCGCCGCGCAACTCGAGTCCGCTCGCAATCAGGTGCAGGTGGCCAATCTTGGCGATCAACTGGCCCAGGAAGAAGTTCGCCAGTCGCAGGATCGTTTCAAGGCGGGCGTAGTGGACAACATCGAAGTGGTCACCGCGCAAAGCGCTCTGGCCCGCGCTGACGAAAACCGCATTTCAGCCCTTTACGAATACAACCAGGCTCGCGCCGATTTGGCTCACGCCATCGGTCGCATCGAAATGCTCTACAACAAATGAAAGAGGCAGATCTTCATGAATCCCAGAACCACAGAAGCTGAACCCGAAACTCCCGTGAGCAACGAACAGCAAAGCGCTCCCAAGAGCGAGGGCGCACCGCAATCCCAGCAGCCCGCGCCGCGCCGGCCAGGCCCGCTCAAGAATCCCCGCGTGCGCCGTGGACTCATCATCGCCGGTATAATTATCGCTGTCATCGGCTTTTTGTTGTGGTTCCACTACCGCAATCATCAATCCACCGACGATGCCCAGGTCGACGGCCACATTATCCCGATTTCCTCGCGTGTGCCGGGCAGCGTCCTCGAAGTTCTCGTCAACGACAATCAGTCCGTGAAAAAAGGGCAGGCGCTGGTGAAGCTCGACCCGCGCGATTATCAGGCCAAGCTCGATGACGCGGAAGCCAAACTCGCCGCGGCGCAAAGCCGCGTACTCTCGGCCAACGTGAACGTCCCGCTCACTTCCGCCACCACTCACAGCGACGTAACCGGCGGCTCAGCGAACGTCGCTGCCGCAGAGGCTGCTTACCAGCAGGCGCAGCTCGCGCTCGAGGAATCCTCCACCTCCGAATTGTCCTTCGCCAAAGCCAACGTGCAAAAAGCGCAAGCTGCGTACCAGAAAGCCGAATCCGACCTCAATCGCGTGAAGCCGCTCGTCCAAAAATCCGAAATCTCGCAACAACAATATGACGCCTATGCCGCCGCCGCCACCGAAGCAGAGGGAGAACTTTCTGCCGCTCAGCAGAATCTCTCCTTGGCCCAGCAAACCATTCCCGTGCGCCAGGCGCAGGTCGCTTCCGCGAAGGCCGAGCTCGAACGCGCGCGCGCCGGTTTGCAATCCGCGCAGGCCAACACTCGCCAGATTAGAATCAGCAACGCCAATGCAGCTTCAGCTCGCGCCGCTGTACAACAGGCGGAAGCTGAAGTCGAAACGGCCCGGCTGAATCTCGACTACACCACAATCACCGCGCCGGAAGATGGCGTCGTCACCGACAAAACGGTTCAACTTGGGCAAATTATTTCGCCCGGCCAGGGATTGATGGTCGTGGTTCCTTTGCATAACGTCTGGGTCACCGCAAACTTCAAAGAGACGCAGCTCGCGCACGTCGTTCCTGGCGATCGTGCCGAAGTCCACGTTGACATGTACGGTAAAACTTTTCCCGGCCATGTGGACTCCATTGCCGGCGCCACCGGCTCGCGCCTCAGTCTGCTGCCTCCGGAAAACGCCACGGGAAACTATGTCAAAGTGGTCGAGCGCATTCCCGTGAAAATCGACCTCGATCCCATCCCCGGCAATAAATACGTGCTCCGGCCGGGCATGAACGTCGAAGCCACCATCATCACCAAATAAACGGCGCCGCATGGCCACTTTCAGTCTCACTCAAGATCGCCCGCGAACGGACGTCAATCCGTGGCTCATCGCCGCCACGGTAATGCTGGCGACGTTCATGGAAGTGCTCGACACCAGCGTCGCCAACGTTTCCCTCCCGCACATTGCCGGCAGTCTCAGCGCGGGCGTGGACGAGAGCACTTGGGTGCTCACTTCCTACCTCGTCTCCAACGCCATCGTTCTGCCTCTGACCGGCTGGCTCTCCAATGTTTTTGGGCGCAAGCAGTTCTACATGGCCTGCGTCGCAATTTTCACCATTAGCTCGTTCCTTTGCGGGCTTGCTCCAAGCCTCGGCGCGCTCGTTTTCTTTCGCGTGCTGCAAGGCGCCGGCGGAGGCGGCTTGCAGCCCATTTCGCAGGCTATCCTCGTGGACAGTTTCCCGCGCGAAAAACAGGGCATGGCCATGGCCATTTATGGCATGGGCGTGGTCGTCGCTCCCACCATAGGTCCTACTCTCGGCGGCTGGATTACCGACAATTTCACCTGGCGCTGGATTTTTTTCATCAACATTCCCGTCGGCATCCTCTCGATTTTGATGACCACGCTGCTCATCACCAATCCGCCGTACGCCATTAAGAAGCGCCTGCGTATCGATTTCATCGGCATCGGCCTCTTGAGCGTCGGCGTCGGTTTTCTGCAGGTGGTCTTGGACAAAGGTCAGCGTGACGACTGGTTTGGCTCCAACTTCATCGTCTGGGCCACGGTCATCGCGCTTATCGGCATCGTCGGCGTGATTGTCTGGGAATTGAATCAGAAAGATCCCATCATCGATTTGCATCTGCTAAAGGAGCGTAATTTCGCGGTCGCTGTCTTCACCATGTACATTCTCGGGTTTGTGCTTTATGGCACCACCGTCTTGCTCCCCATATTGTTGCAGACGCTGCTCGGCTACACCGCCATGCAGAGCGGACTGGTGTTGCTGCCCGGCGGCGCTTTGATGATGCTGGCGATGCCCTTCGTGGGCTGGGCGCTCGGCAAATTCGAAGCTAGATGGCTGGTCGTCGTTGGCCTTACTATAACTGCGTCTGGACTCTTCATGATGGGCTCGCATTTCGACCTGCAAATGGGCGAAAAAACTCCTGTGCTGGTCTGGATCGTCTCCCGTTTCGGCGTCGCATTTCTTTTTGTGCCCATCAACGTCATCGCCTTCTATTATGTCCTGCCGCAAAAAACCAACGACGCCACCGGCCTCATCAATCTCGCCCGCAACATCGGCGGAAGCATGGGCATTTCCTTTGTCACCACGCTGCTCGACCGCGGCGCCCAGTCCAACCAATCCATTCTCTCCGCGCACATCACCGGCACGAATTATCAATACCAGGCCGCCATTCACGCCATGGCCCAGCACTTTATGCAGGCTGGCGAAAGCGCTGCGGCGGCTCTCCAGCTCGCGCAGCGCATGTTCTACGCAACTCTGCAGAGCCAAGCCATGATGCTGTCATTCCTCCGCGACTTCCGCATCATGGGATGGATCTCCCTGGGCATGATCCCGTTCATGTTCATTCTGAAGCGCGCCAAGCCCGGCCAACGCCGCGCCACGCCCATTCACTAACGCCATTTCGCGATATTCTTTTCTGCCGTTCGTTAGGTGCAGGTCTGCGTTGCCATTCGTAGGGGCAGGGGCCTGCCCTGCCCGTCGCGCGCAGCGCGAACATGCCTTGGTAGCGCAGAATCGCGTCTTCTGCGAATCTGCGGCCTTTTCGTTTTATTTTGTGCTTTGCCGCTGCCTTTGCACTTTGTAGCACAGAACTTCGCGATTTTTTTTTGCGAAGCTCTGCGGCTTTTTCGCTCCCGTCGCATATACTCTTCTCGCTCTTCTGCGGAGAACTTCGGCTCATGCCAGTTGGCGCCTCAAATTCCGAACGCTTCATGTCCCAGGCCATCGCCCTCGCTATGGAAAATGTCCGCTCCGGCAAAGGCGGCCCCTTCGCCGCTCTCGTCGTCAAGGAAGGAAAAATCCTCGGCCAGGGCGCCAACCTGGTCACTTTGATGAACGACCCCACCGCTCACGCCGAAATCCTTGCCATTCGCGCCGCCTGCAAAAAAATCGCTTCCTTCGAACTCACCGGCTGCGACATCTACGCCACCTGCGAACCATGCCCGATGTGCCTCGGCGCAATTTACTGGGCCCGCCTCGAAAAAATTTATTACGCGGCGAATTCCGCCGACGCGGCGCACGCCGGCTTCGATGATTCGCTGATTTATGCCGAAGTGAAAAAGCCCGCCGCCGCGCGTAAAATTCCCATGGCGCAACTCCTGCGCCAAGACGCCTTGCATGTCTTTCGCGCCTGGGAGCAAAAGCCCGACAAAATCAGCTACTGATTGCGCTCCGCCCTGCTTCAGGCGCATGATTCATTTCTTTTCGGAGCGGCCTATGAACATCAAACTCGCACACAACGATTACGGCGAATCGCGCGTTCGCCTCCTGCGCGTCATGCATCGCGGCGGTCTTCATGAAGTCAAAGACCTCACCGTTTCCACGCGTTTCGAAGGCGCCTTCGACGCGGCCCACACCGCCGGCGACAATCGCACCATTCTTCCCGCCGACACCATCAAGAATACCGTTTACGTTCTCGCCCGGCAGTATCCCGCCGAAGCCATCGAGGAATTCGCGTTTCATCTCTCTGAGCATTTCTTAACTTACAATCCTCAAGTCTCCCGCGTCGCTCTGCAGATCAGCGAACGTCCCTGGTCCCGCGTCACCATCGGCGACAAAGGCCACAACTCCGCATTTATCGCCAGCGCCAATGAAAAGCGCGCGGCTCACATCCACGCCACACGCGAAAAACTCGTCCTCGAATCGGGAATCGAGGATTTGCTTCTTCTGAAAACTTCCGGCGCATCCTTCGAGAATTTTCTTCGCGATCCCTACACCACTTTGGAATCGCGCTCGCAAATCATTTTTTCCGCCGCGCTCGACGCCAACTGGAGCTACGAATTTCCTGAACCGGAGATGCCCTTCTCCACCATGTGGCACGGCGTCCGCAAAACTCTCGTCGAAACTTTCGCCGCGCGCGAAAGCAAATCCCCGCAGCACGCGCTGTACGCCCTCGGCCACGCCGTACTCGACAATTTCGAAGCCATCGCCGAAATTCGCCTCGCCCTGTCCGAAAATTCTTGCGAGCCCGTGAACCTCAAACCATTTGCCATGGACAACGACAACGAAGTCTTTGCTCCAGCCAGCGAGCCCCGCGCCACCGTCTCCGCCACCCTCCGCCGCAACCCCGGTCCGGTCTGATGCCTGACCCTTTGCCGCGCCATTCGCCTTCGTAGGGGCAGGGCTTGCCCTGCCCGCGCGACTCGCGAGTCGCGACTCTGTTACCGAGGCGACGTTGCGTCGTTGCGCTCCTGCTTTGCCAGCCTCCGTAGAGCCTCGCCGTGGCGAGGCGTTGTTTGCTGCGCCCGTCACGCGCAGCGCGCACACGCCACCTCGTGCTTCTGTAGCGCAGAACTTCTTCACCCCGACGCTGTCAGCCGGGGGCATTGCGAAGATCTGCGGCTTTTCGCTTCAGCCACGAGCGCATTCGCTTTTTTGGAGTGCGGCGGCTCGACGCCGCTTTGCCACTTAACGCAGGCACACTTAACGACGCCGCCTCGCTAGCGATCAACTCACCTTCTTGCCTCCGTCGCGCTCGGCTCGATTTTCTGTTGCGCGTATCGCCCGGCAATCGTATGCTAGCAATTCCCACCCGGTTCGGTGTCTGTTTCAGGAAAATGAGCGAAAAAATCCTCATCGTAGATGACGAACCTGCAATTCGCGCCGGCCTCCAAACGCTCCTCGAACGCCAGGGCTACGAAGTGCGCACCGCCGCTGACGGCCTTTCCGCCCTGCACGAATGTGCTTCCTTCCCGCCCGACTTAATTCTTCTCGACGTGATGATGCCCGGCCGCGACGGCTTCGAAATCTGCCGTGAACTAAAATCCAACGCCGAAACTCGCCTCATTCCCGTTGTTATGATTACCGGCCTCTCGGAAAAGAGCGATCGCATTCGCGGCATCGAAGCCGGCGCCGACGATTTCCTCAACAAGCCCATCGACATCAGCGAACTCAACGCCCGCGTTCACTCTCTGCTGCGCCTGAAGAGTTTCACCGACGAACTCGAAAACGCCGAATCCGTCCTCTTCACTCTCGCGCTCAGCATCGAATCCCGCGACCCTTACACCCACGGCCATTGCACGCGCCTGGCGGAATTTTCCGCGCGCCTCGGCGAGCGCCTCGGCCTTCCGCAGGACGACATTACCGCGCTCCGCCGCGCTGGAGTGGTTCACGACATAGGCAAAGTCATCGTCCCCGACGCCGTCCTCCTCAAGCCCGCGCCGCTCACGCCCGACGAGCGCGGCGTGATCAAGCAGCATCCCTCCGTCGGCGAGCACATTTGCTCTCCGCTCAAATCTTTTCGCACCGTTCTGCCCATCATTCGCCACCACCACGAACGCTGGGACGGCTCTGGCTATCCCGACGGCCTGATCGGCAACGCAATTCCTATGACCGCGCGCATTTTGCAAATTGCCGACGTCTACGACGCGCTCACCACAAAACGTCCCTATCGCGCCGCGCTGCCGCCGCGCGAAGCCTGGGAAATTATTCAAGCAGAAGTGAATCGTGGCTGGTGGGACGCGGAGATGGTCCGCGAATTCCGCGTGATGATTTCAACCGAAGGTTTTGCCCGTCCTCGTCAGGACTACGGCCCGCGCAAACCCAAAGTTGTCGCAAAAGCCGCCGCTCATTCCGCGCGCCACCGCTGAATTTTCTCGCTAGGGCAGTCCGAAATACTTTGCGCTCTTTTCGGCTTGTGGAGTTGCTTTGCTCGTTCGGGTGCCCCATCCTGAGCTCCTTCCGCGAAGGGCGGGGGTTTTTTGGCGTGGTTCATTTCCGCTGTTCTTTCGTTGTTGTGCCGCGGAATTCACAACTTCGAGGCTGCGGTTTATTTTTGATTTCGCGCTTGTAGAGGCGGGGGCTTCCCCTCTCCCCGTCGCGCGCACTGCACCGGAGAGTTGCGGACCCTCTGCGCGCGTCTCGTTTACAGCGCGTATTTCTTGAGTTCCGCCAGCAGCGGCGAAAATTCCGCCGGCGCCGCGTATTTCCCGGTCAAAATACCCTCCGACCTCGCCCCGTTGCCGTACAGCGCCTCGTTGCCACTCTGATCCGGCTGAAAAACCGCTCCATTCAAACTGATCCCCGCGAAAACTCCGCGGCTGCGCGAATAGCTCAGAATCTCGGCGTGCAACTGCAAATCCGTGCTGGCCTCCGCATGGCGTCCCAGCGGGCCTGCCGCGGCGCTCGCGTCGGCTCCGATTTTGAACTTGTCGCTCAGCAGCCTCTTCAGTCCGGTGCGGTTCCGAAACACAAGAATCAAATCCGTCGCCGACCCGCCGATCTGAAATCCAAAACTTCCGCCGCCAAGGGTCACAAACGCCGGCGCGCTCCATTCCCGGCTTACATTCTTTTCTCCGAGCCGGCACGTCACAATTCCTTTGCCGTAACTCCCGCCGATAACAAACGCCGCTTTCAGCACGCTCGGAATAATCGCGATGCACTGCGCCGATTGCAGCAGGTCCAGCGGAAACGAGCTGTCCGGCGCGTCCACAATGTCCTTGAAAATATCCGTGGATTGCTGAATCCGGCTGATGTCATCGCTTCGCGAAGAACTCGCCGCCGCCGGCAGCGCCAGCCCCACAATTAATAGCGCGCAAATCAAACCGCATTTTTTCATCAGCGTCTCCTGGCTGCTTCGTATTCAGATGCTCAAACCTGTCCAGATGCTCCCGATGACCAGCCTGAACAAAACGTTGTATCGCGCGACGCCCGCCCGCCGCAACATAGTAAACTGCCCCTTCGCTCATTCGCAAATCCCCCCGTCCCATGTCAATCGTCGCATGTCATCCCGCCGCCGTTTAAGTCAAACGGCGAATCGCCTTTGTCCTTGTTCTTTGTCTTTGTCCTTGTTCTTTGTCTTTGCCTTTGCCTTTGTAGCGCAGAATCGCGCCCTTTGCGAATCTGCGGCTTTTCGCTTTCCGCCGTGTCATCCCGCCGGCTGCGGCAAACAGCCAACCTGAAAATGCCGCGAACGGCGGTGAGCAGCCTGCCTTTCGATTTCAGAAGCGCGCCTCGCTCATTCGCAAATCCGCCGGCGCATTTCTGCTAGAATCGCCGCACAGTTTTGTGGGTCGCGGTTTCAACCGCGACAGGAAATGCCTCTCGAAAGTCTCCCTCCTATCGCGCGCCTTATCCGCGCGAAGTATTCGCATTTGACCCATGCCTGTCGTTCATTCGCAAATCTTCTGCGCCATTTCTGCTAGAATCGCTCCACGTTTTCCGCAAACGCGGCATCCCGTTTGCAGGAGCCTCGACTTGGCCGACAACGCGCCCACTAAAAAACTCACGCCAGCCCTCTTCCCGCGCAGCTTCCGCAAAACGTATCCCGAAGTCGTGCACGGCGAAGGCTGCTTCCTGTTCACGCGCGACGGCAAAAAAATTCTCGACGCCTCCGGTGGCGCCGCCGTCGTTTCCATCGGCCACGGAGCCGCTTCCGTGGCGCACGCCATCGCCGCGCAAGCCCGCTCGCTCGCCTACGTGCACTCCTCGCAATTCACAACTCGCGCCGCCGCTGAACTCGCCCGTCGCCTGCTCGCTCTCGCGCCGCCCAATTTTCACGATTCCGCCGACGGCCCCGGCCGCGTCCTCTTCACTTCCGGAGGCTCCGAAGCCGCCGAAACCGCGCTCAAGCTTTGCCGCCAATTTTTTCTCGAATGCAACGAGCCTCTGCGCACAAAATTCATTTCGCGCGCGCAAAGCTATCACGGCGCCACGCTCGGCGCGCTCGCTCTTTCCGGAAACGTCAAACGCCGCGCCCCTTTTCTCCCGTTAGTGCCGGAAGCAAATCATATTGTCCCCTGCTACTGCTACCGCTGCCCGCTCGACTTGCAGTATCCCTCGTGCGCTGTCGCATGCGCGGACGATCTTGAGAATAAAATCCGTGCCCTCGGCGCGGAAAACGTCGCCGCCTTTTTCGTCGAACCCATTTCCGGCGCAACCCTCGGCGCCGTCGCTCCTCCGCCGGAATATCTCCCGCGCATCGCCGAAATTTGCCGCCGCAACCACATCCTGCTCGTCGCCGACGAAGTGATGACCGGAATGGGCCGCACCGGTAAAAATTTCGCCGTGGACCATTGGGACGTCGAGCCGGACATCATTCTCGTCGGCAAAGGAATCGCCAGCGGATACGCCCCGCTCGGCGCGGTCCTCGTCACCGGACGCATCGCCTCCGCCATCGAACGAGGCTCCGGCGCATTTCTCCACGGCTTCACCTACTCCGCACATCCTGTGTCCGCCGCCGCGGGACTTGCCGTGCTCGATTACATCGCCGAGAAAAGTCTTTTCGCCCGCGTCGCGCCTGCGGGTCGCGAACTTCTCCGTGCCCTCGAACCCCTTCGCGAACTTCCCATCGCCCGCTCGATTGTTGGCGACGTTCGCGGTACCGGCCTGCTCCTCGGCATCGAATTTGTGCGCCCCCTTGGACAAACAGCAAAAATGCCCGAGCCTTTCGATCCATCCGCAAACATCGCCACGCGCGTCTACGACGCCGCCCTTCGCCGTGGCGTCCTCACTTATCCCATTCAAGGCTGCGCCGACGGCCTGCGCGGCGACCATATCCTCCTCGCCCCGCCCTTCACCATCTCCTCGTACGAAATATCATTCCTCGCAAATTCTCTGCTCGAATCCGTCACCGAAGTCTCGCAGTTCATTTCCATTTCATCCGGAGGCCGCCAGTGAACAGCACAATCTCAACTCGTCGCATCGCGCTCTCATTCTCGCTCGCGCTTTTCTCCGTGACGGTTCTCGCCCTGGCCGCCTCCCCCAAAATCCACATGCTCGGCTTCACTCCCAATTCCACTGCCCGCGAGCGCTCCGTCGAACATCAATTCCTCGTCCTGGCCTCGCCGCAACACGTCCGCTCCTTCCATCGCTACCTCACCGCCGAACCTCATCCCGCTGGCTCCGTGCGCAACAACGCGCTCGCCCAATGGCTCGCCCAGCAATGGCGCGCGCAAGGCCTCGAAGACGTCCAGATCCACGAATACGATGTCCTCAATTCCACTCCCCGCAGCGCCCTCGTCGAACTTCTCTCTCCCACTCATTTCCGCGCTAGTCTTCGCGAAGACGCCTACCCGCAAGACCCCGACACCAAAAATCCCGCCATCTCCGGCGCCTATCTAGGTTATTCCGCCTCCGGCGATGTCACCGCGTCCGTCGTCTACGCCCACAGCGGCAATCCTGAAGACTACGCGCTCCTCCGCCAGCATGGCATCGACGTCCGCGGCAAAATCGTTCTCGTCCGCTACTCCAATCCCTACAGTTATCGTGGATTCAAAGCCTACACCGCCCAAAAACTCGGCGTCGCCGCCCTCCTCATCTATTCCGATCCCGCCGAAGACGGCTACGCCAAAGGCAAAGTCTTTCCCAACGGCCCATGGGGCCCTGCCAGCCACATCCAGCGCGGCTCCATCACCTACGACTTCATCGAACCCGGCGACCCCACCACTCCCGGCTGGGCTTCCGTCCCCGGCGCAAAGCACATCTCTCCCGACAAAGCCGTTTCTATGCCCCATATAATCGCCGTCCCGCTTTCCTGGCGCGATGCGGAACCTATCCTGAAAAATATCGGTGGCCCTGCCGCGCCGAAAAGCTGGCAAGGCGCCCTGCCCTTCACCTATCACCTCGGCGGCTCGCAAGCCCGCGTCCACGTCAAAGTCGCGATGAACCAGAAAATCGAGCCTTATTATGACGTCGAAGCCCGCATCACCGGCTCCGAGCATCCCAACGAATGGATCATCCTCGGCAATCATCGCGACGCCTGGGTCTTCGGCGGCGTGGACCCGTCCAGCGGCACCGCCTCCATGCTGGAACTCACCCGCGACCTCGGCGCGCTGCTCCGCAAAGGCATCCGCCCCAAACGCACTCTCGTTTTTGGCGATTGGGATGGCGAGGAATACGCGCTCACCGGTTCCACCGAATGGGGCGAGCAGTACGCCGATAAACTGAAGAAAAACGCTATCGCCTATCTGAACGTGGACTCTTCTGCTTCCGGCCCCGATTTCGACGGCAGCGCCGTCGGCTCCCTCGCGCCGCTTCTCGTAGAAGTCAGCCGCTCCCTGCCCGCGCCCTCCGGCAAAACTCTCTACGATGAATGGCGAGCCTCGCGCGCCCGCGAATTAAATCAAAAGAATGTCGCCGATTCCCAACTCGTCGAAACCCGCATCGGCAGCGGCTCCGACCACACCGTCTTCCTGAACTACCTCGGCATTCCCACCATGCTTCTCCAGTTCAATGGCCCCTACGGCGTCTATCATTCCGCCTACGACGACTTCTACTGGATCAATCACTTCGGCGACCCGGGCTACCGTTATCACACGCTGATGACTCAGCTCTGGGGCGCGCTCTCCCTCCGCCTCGCCAATAGCGACATCCTCCCGTATGATTTCACGTTTTACGCGCAACAGATTCGCCTCTATGTCCGCGAACTCGACGCCTCCAGCCACCTCAGCGCTCACATGAATCTCGCTCCGCTCAATCAGGCCATTGACGCCTTCGAAAAATCCGCCCGCGACCTCAACGCCGCCACCGCTCAGGCTCTCGCCGCCGGAAAAATTGCTCCTGCTGCCGCTGACGCTCTCAATCGCTCCCTCATGCAGGTCGAACGCAATTGGTGCAATCCCGAAGGCATTCCCGGACGCCCGTGGTTCAAGCATGACATCTACGCCGCCCGCTTCACCTATGCCCATCTCGAACTTCCCGGCATCACCGAAGCCGCCGAATCCGCCAACTGGCCCCTCGCCTCCGCCCAGGCCCAAATCCTCCAGAAGGAGCTGCAGAAGAATGGGGATCTGCTTGCTGCCGTGAGCCGCAAATTCGCCGCCGCCAACAATCTCACTCAGAAAGTCAGTCAATTGCCTGCGGATAAGCTACGGTAGGCCCATGAACGTCCAAGACTTCAAAGTCTTCCTCGAACCCGACGCCGAACACGGCGGCTACGTCGCCGTGCACGCTTCATATAGTCCTTGACTGGCTTTGCTACTCTTTTTTCATTTATTTTCTTATCGCGGCAGTAAGCCGTCGCGAACCAAGCCGACAATGTTAATTCCTTTGCCTGTGCGCCTCTGTAGCGCAGACCTTCGCATTCTGAAGGTCTGCGGCTTTTCGCCTTTGCATTCCGTCTTTTTGGAGTGCGGCGACTCGACGCCGCTTTGCCATTCCTGCAGATGTTCCGGCACGTTGCCTCGCCGCCCGATTTCCTCGATGTGCCTGCGCGCCTCGGACCTGCCGTCGCCTCGTCTGAGTGGCACAGGCTTGAGCCTGTGCGCTCTTCTGAGCGGCTCCGACCAGCATTCAGCGGGCAGACTGACTCTGCGCCTCGCAGCGATTCATGCACACCGGTTGATTTCGTCTATTTTCTATGTTACTAAATGTGAATTCCAACTCTATGACAAGCGTTCTTACGCAAAGCCGCCTTCACAGCCTCCTCAAGACACTCCCCGCCGTTGTCTTTGTCCTTCTTCTCGCGCCAACCGGACACACTCAGCAGAATCAGCAGCGCCTCTTTCTAACCGACGGTGCCGGGCAAAAAATTGTCGCCTTCACAATATCTTCCGACTCCAGCCAGACCGTCGAATTCCTCACCTCTCAAGGCCAGTCTTTTGCCCGCTTTTCCAATCACGACTCAGCAGCGCACCTTGACCTGCTTTCCGCAGACGGGCATGCCGGCCTTTTCGCCTCCACTACTCACGCGCTCACCATCACCTCAATTCTCGCCAAGGGCTTAAAGAAGACCATCGTGGACGACGAGGGTTTCTTGGGCGCGCCTTATTCGCATGGCACAAATCTCGCTAACGCAAAAATGAACATGCGCACCGCCATCCCAATCACCGCACCCAGCGGTGCAACCATCGCGCTGCTCATGAGCAGCAACCGGACCGGTGCGGACCCTGTACACGACATGGAATCGCATTCATCCCGCGTCTTCATCCGCCTCTTTGACCCCTCCGGTAACACTTGGGCGTATGCCACCCTCGACTTCATGACCAGCAGGAATACGCCCCCCGATAGCCCGGCCTACACCTACACTACCGTGCCGCGCTACACTTTGGACCTCTACGACACAAGAGGCTTCAAGCGCGTCGAAGCGAGCTATTTTGGCGTTACTGCAGCGATCGGCCAGTCTCCCCCGGCGATGATCAACACCCAAGTTTTCCTGACCGATCCGAACAACAAGGCCAGCCTTCCAGAACCACAAAAGCCCAATTCCATAGATCCTTCGACCCTCGCCTTGGTCCCGTTTAGATATTTTCCGGGAGGTTCGTTCAGTTGGCTAAGTGTTCCGGACATCAAGGCTCCGCCACCGCTGCGCCTCCTAAACGAATCTGGCCAAGTCCTCGCCGCTTTCAACGAATGACGCCTCTTCTTCCTGTTGTTAGCAAATCAAAATGTCCGCGTTAATGAGCAAGTGATTGGTCCGCCGTTTCGGTGTTGCTCGGAGTCGTGAAGATGGCCCGCCGCCGAAGCGGTGGGAAAGTGGGAATCCCGCGGTGTCGGCGGGATTTCCAAGCGCAGAGGAAAACCTGCCGTTGGTTTTCCTCGCAGCGGCTTTTCCACCGCTTTTGCCTCGCCGCCCGGCGGCGC
>DATGHO010000022.1:0-44333 GCA_035307965.1 Candidatus Acidiferrales bacterium
GCTTGGAAATCCCGCCGACACCGCGGGATTCCCACTTTCCCACCGCTTCGGCGGCGGGCCATCTTCACGACTCCGAGCAACACCGAAACGGCGGACCAATCACTTGCTCATAAACGCGGACATTTTGATTTGCTAACAACAATACCCACGATTTTCCTTGACAATTTCTTCCCTCTTTAGTAAACTTGCTTCACTTTTGTGGCCTTCTTCAAGGGCCTAGGGCAACGTTGGCCACTCGCCCCTGCGCCCCAGACAATTCACTAAAAATCTAACTCAATCTAAAGGAGAAAGTACCCGTGTCTCAGAATCCGCCCAAAATGATCGTTTCCGACAGCCTCCACGAAATCGTCCTCCACAGACGCGCCCAGACCAATGAACGCCTCGCCGCCGAAGGCCTTCCGCCACGCACCGATGAGCTTTGGTGCATCAGCGAATCCGACGCCCACGCCCTCGCTGCTGACAAGGCCAAGCGCCGCGCCGACCAGGCCGCCGCCCTCGTCGCGCCTCCCCCTCCGACTCGCGGCCCTCTCTGCCGCGCCGCCAGGGCCAAAGTCGCCGAGCGCAACGCCTCCATCCCCGGCTTCGAACGCCACAGCCGCAAATGCCAGATCTGCCGCCATCCCTATTTTGACTCCATTGAAGAGTCCTACCTCAACTGGGAGAACGTCGTCGCCACTTGCCGCTATTTCCAGCTTGCAGATACGGATACCCTCTACCGTCACGCCCGCGCCGCTGGCCTCGACATCCTGCGCCGACAAAATGTCCGCGTCGTGGTCGAGCGCTTCATCGAAAAAGCGGCTGATGCCAAGGTCACCGTTACTTCGACCCTTCGCTCCATTCGCGCCCTTTCCTGCCTCGACGACAAAGGCCGCTGGACCGACCTCCCCAAAACTCACATCCTCCGCCGAGGCCCCGACGCCAGCCCCGCCGCCAGCCTCGACGATGACCGCTCCTCCGACTCCGGCCTCCCCGAAGAAGGCCTCACATCCACGACAAATCCTCCTCCCACCGCCCACGACGGCTCAGCCGCCGCTTCCCCCACGACTTCGTCTGAAAATGATTCATCCGTCGTGCCGCATTCTTCCACCGAGCGCAGCGAGCCCTGCCGCGACAGCGGCCTCCCGAAAGGCAGATCAAGCTCCTCAACCGAAACACTCGAAACCCTTTGCGTCGCTCCGGCCCGCTCCATCGCGCCCAGCGAACCCGAACGTCAGGGCACGGCTTCAGCCGTGCCGAAAAGCTGGGCAAGCTCAGGGGTTTTAACCCCTGAGGCCGGTCCTTCCGAACGCAGCACAAGTTTTTCCCAAAATGAATCATCCGATGTGCCGCACTTTTCCACCGAGCCAAGCGAGCCCCACCGTGAAAACTCGTCACTCGTCACTTGTCACTCGTCACTGGATTCCAAAACCTAATCGAGTTTCTATGGGAAATTAGAACATGCCGCAACTCACTGAAAACAAACGAAAGGAGGCAAGTCTAATCGAGTTTTTTCAGCGATTTTTTTCGACAAATGTCCGTTTCCGGACACCCGTCCTGGTGGGCTAGTGGTTGAGGAACAAAAGCAAGGGTTGGGTGTCGGAGGGGACGGCGGAGATGGCGCGCAGTTGCGTTGGCGAGAGCATGTAGAAGACGAATTGTGACGGCAACTGAGTGGGCGAGCCAAACGTGATAGTGCCGCGTCCGTTGGCGGAGATTGTGTAAGTGCCTTTCACGGCGAGGTTTGTGGTCGCAAGGCCAGAGGCGTTCGTTTCGCCCACTTTTCCGGTGATGGAAGCAACTCCGTCGGAGAGAAGCGAGCCGGTGAAATCAATTGTGCCTTTGCTTCCGGCAAAAGAAGAGCCGGTAAGCGGCGGTCCAAAAGTGAAATAACTGGTGAAAGATGAAGCGGAGTACGGTCCGGTGAAAGTTCGCGGCTCGAGCGTTCCGGAGGAGGCCGCGGAATCGTTTCCGATTACGAATCCCTGATTGGGCGACACAAGATAAATCACGGCGAGCCGACTATTTAAATTGGTGGTGGTGACGCGGCCATTCGATGCGACGGAGTAAGAGCCGCTGGCGCTGGCGTTCGCGGTAATCGCGCCGCCGTTGTTGCTGTCCGTGGTGGCGCTGATGGAATTGGCGCCGTTGGCGGAGAGCAGGCCAACGAGGACGCTGGAATTGCCGGAGGAGTTCTGTCCGGTAGCGGTGACGACGCTGGAACCGTTCAAGGAGCCGGCGCTGAAAGATGATTGAGTTTGCAGGACGGCTTCGCCGGTGGTCATGGGATTGGAAGCGGAGAGCGGATCGAGTCCCATGAAAAGCACGTCGGAAGGCGTGATCATGTAGCAGGTGAAATTGAGCGTGGCGCCATTGGGTATGGAAATCGCGGCGTTGCCACGGCCGTCTTGCGAGACAAGAAAACTTCCGGTTGCTCCGGTGATATTTGCGGCGACAGTGCCGGCGTCGTTGGAGTCCAGGTTGCCATTTTTGAAGAGGCTTACGCCGTCGGCCTGAAAAACTCCGGCGTAGGAGACGCGCTTACTGGCAGAATCAATACCAGCCAATTCGAAGGCGTAGTTGCCATTGAAACTGGAGGCGTCAAAGTTTGGCGTGTTCGGCTGCTTGCGGAGAATGCCGGTGCCATGCGTTCCGGTGCTGTCGCCTTCGATAAATTGGCCGTTACCGTTGCCGTCCACTACGAGCAGATAGGTTGATGTGACTGCTCCGACCGTCACATTAAGCGTGCCGCGGCCGTCGGGGCCCATAGTGTACGTTCCAGAGAGGGTATTGTTTTGCGTGGGGCCTGGGCCATTATTCTGAGTTGAGCCGGTGGGATTATTGTTGTTGCTGTCTTCGGAGCCGAAGATGGCTCCGCCTCCGTTGGCGAAAAGATTTCCGCCGAGGACGACCGGGCCGGAGGAGTTGTAACCGCTAAAAACGAAGACGTAATTGCCATTCAGAAGCTCATTGTTGTTGGTGGCGGCGACGACATCAATGGAAAGCGTGGCGGAGGCCTTGGCTGCAGGACTCTCGGAGTCGGTGACTTGCACCGTGAAAGTATTTGTGGAAACGGCTGTGGCGGTGCCGGAGATGACGCCCGTCGCTGGGTCCAGTGAAAGTCCTGAAGGCAGGATTCCGCTGGTGAGCGCCCAGGTGAATGGGCCAACCCCGCCGCTGGTGCGAATCTGCTGGCTGTACAAAGTGGCGCTGTCGGCTTGCGGTAGAGAAGTAGTCACGATGGAGAGCGGACCGGGAGCGCCAACGGTGATGCTCAATGATTGTGTGGCCGTTTGTGGCTGCTGGTTTGGTGGCAGGAGCGCAGAGTCGGTGACCTGAACGGTGAACTGCGACGTTCCTTGCGCTGTAGGAGTGCCGGAGATTTGGCCGGTGGTTGCGGTCAAAGCGAGGCCAGGCGGCAGAGATCCCGAAGTGATGCTCCACGTCAACGGAGGGACTCCGCCGGAAGCGGCGAGCGGCGCGTTATAGAGAGCGCCTTGCGCGGCGTTGGGAAGGGAAGTGGTGGTGATGGATAACGGCGGGGCTGGGGCAACAATGATCGTGTAGGCTTGCGTGGCGGTGAGCGGAGGGTTGCCCTGGTCCGTGATGGTTATACTGAAATTAAAAGTGCCACCGTTTGAGGTGGGCCGGCCGGAGATTAGGCCGTTGGTGTTCAGGTGCAGGCCGGGCGGGAGCGCCCCCGCGGAAAGGGTGAAAATGAGCGGCGCAACGCCGCCATTGGCGATTACTTGCTGGCTGTAATTCTCGCCGTTCAAGACGCCCGGCAGAGAAGCGGTGGCGATTGACGGAGCTGGAGTGACGACAATGTTCAGAGTGGCGGTGGCGCGTTTGTCGCTTACGGAGGTGGCTGTGAGTGTGACGGTGAGCAAATTCGGGACCGATTTGGGAGCTAGATAAGTAACCGAGCTGGGCGTGGAGTTTTGGAAGGTGCCGCAAGCGGCTCCCTTGCAATGGCCGCCGCTGAGACTCCAGGTGACGCCGGCGTTTTTCGTGTCGTTAGGAACAAAGGCAGTGAAGGTAATGGTTTGGTTCTGGTCGACGGACTGGTTTGTGCTGGGCGTTAGAACAACGAACAGGGTGGTGGAACTGCCTCCGCAGCCGCTGAGGAGAATGGCGGCGAAGAGCGGGAAGAGAGTCGAGGCGAGCGCCAGGCGGCGCGTCCAGGCCGCTAGCATGTAGCGCAACCTCGGAAGAGGCGAGTGGCGGCGATGATTGACGCGGCAATTCTCGAGCAGATCAGGGAGTTGCTCCTTTGCGAAAATTCAGACTCGAACGGCTCGTCGTGTTCGCGAATTGATGCAGACACCGAGCTTTGCCGAGCACAGCGCAAACAGGTTGAATAACAAAATGGCTCCACAGTGTCAACGCGCAACTTGAATCGATAATATATCAGTTTGAATTTTGACTCTTTGTGTTGCGATCAAGAAAATTCAAATTGACCTGCTACCCTTGCATTCGATTTGGCGTACACCCCAAGCGCCGGCTATTTACAGGCGATTGCCACAGGGTTGTGGATGCCGCGAGGGATATTGCCGTTGCCCGAAGGAAAGACGGCGCGACATTCAACGCGGGGAACACGCTGAATAGCGCAGAGGATCACGAGGGCCACTGCTCAAAAACCCGCACCGTTACAATGCAAAGGATGCGGCACCCACAACTAAAGCACGTACGTCACTGTTCGGTGAACCAGCGGGGTGGTATCATCCGTGGATTGTCGATGTGTCAGAAGCCTAGAGGCCGGAGCGGACCATGCGGATCTACATCGATGAGGCAGGCAATTTTGTTTCCCGGGCTTCCGGGCAACCGCTGTATTCGCTGGTTCTCGGCCTCGTGGTGCCATCCTCGCTCGAGGCCGCACTCTTCGCTGAGTTTTCTTCGCTTTTGAGTAGCTGGCCCGGTAGTGGAACTGAGATCAAGGGCAGCAAACTCGATGAGACGGAGGCGGCCCAACTCATTGATTTAGTGTCGCGTCACGACGTCTTCGCCCATTTCTTCGCGGTCGATATGGCTAGGCACGGCGAGACTCTGGTGAGCGACTTTAAGGAACGACAGGCGGCGGCGATCACAGCCGGCCTGACGCCTGAACACCATGTTCCGATCGTTGCTCAGTTGGAGGGGATCGCCGCCGCGATCCGGCGAATGCCAAATCAACTCTTTGTGCAAGCCTTCCTGATGATTGAGTTGGTCCTGAAAGTCATCGAAGAAAGCACTCTCTACTACGTGCAACGGATTCCGTCAGAATTGGGAAGCATCGCGTGGACCATCGACCGAAAGGACCGGACGATCACCGAGATGGAGAACACTTGGTCGACGCTCGTTTTACCGATGAGCGAGAACCATTTCGCCAGAAAGCCGCTCCTTAGTCTGAAAGAGGCCGACTATTCGTATTTCGACGCACGATACAGGGTCAAGGCGGATGACGCGGAAGCATCTCGGCATGTTCAGTGGATGCAGCAGGTCTATGGAATTCTCGAAGGGGAGCGGCCACCTGGCTTGGACGCGACGCTGCTTCTCGGCGAGCAGAGGGAGTTCGCAGATTCCGCCGGTTCGCTCGGCCTCCAGCTTGCCGACATGCTCGCAGCTATCTTGCGCCGCGCACTCAACAATCGCCTTCAGCCTCCAGGCTGGGCGCGTTACGGCCGCCTTTTGATCGCGAACAACTCGGCGACTCCGTTTCTCCAACTTGGTCCACCTGACGGTCGTGGGCAGCAACTGAGGGGGCAACACATTGAGGAGGTCTATCGTGCTCTCAAGTCCGGAAACAAACAGATGCTCGTCAGAAGGAGCCTGCGCTCTTAGGACTCGCGGGTGCGAGAAGACTGATACTTGGGCGGCCGACTGAACAATCGGCCGGAGCACAGGAGCGGCGAGCCGGAATTGGTGTTTTTGGGCGGGCGGGATTTTGGATAGACTGGGGGCGTGAGCCACGATTCGCGCCAGTTGCTTTGGCTGGTCCTTTTCCGGCTGACGCGAAGCTTCGCGGCAGGAATTATTGTTCTGGTCCTTCCTTATTATGTTCTGCAAGATTTGCACTACACGCCACTCGTGCTTGGACTTCTGTACACCGCAGCAACTTTCGGAACGGCGGCGTTTGCTCTGCTGTTCGGCTATCTGACGGATCTGTGGGGACGAAAAGGAACGCTGCTGTTGGCGGGGGCGCTGCTGCCGCTGGGCGCGTTTCTTGCATTCTCGTCAGCGCGGTTGCCGCTTTTGTTCGCGGGCGCGATTTTGGGAGGGTTTTCGGCGACTGGTTCGCGAGCGGCCGGAAGCGTGGGAGGAGCGGCGCAGCCGATTCAGAGCGCGGTGATTAGCGGATTGACGACGATTCGCAATCGCACTTTCTGGTTTTCGCTGTTTACTTTTTTGAGCGGAGTGCTGGGGGCGGCGGGGATGCTGGCGGCGAGGTTGATGAGCGCGCGCGGAGGATTTCTGGCTGCGCTGATTGCGAGCGCGGCAGGAGTGCTATTCCTAATCCCCGTGAAGCCTGTTGACAACCGGGGAGAGAGGAAGCGGCTTCAGAGCCGCAAAATCATCGGAAAATTTTCGATGACGGCGGCGGTGAATGGATTATCGCAAGGGATTGTGATGCCGTTCCTGATTCCATTTTTTGTGCTGGTTTATCACACGCCGAAATCGCAGATGTCGGTGTACGGATTCGGCAGCGAATTGGTGGCGGCGGCGGCGATTTTGGTGGCTCCGAGTTTGGAGCGGCGATTTGGATTCGTGAAGAGCGTGGCGTTTACGCGGGGAGTTGGCGCGGCGCTGTTATTGCTGCTGCCGTGGGTGCGGATTTTCGTTCTGTCGATCGTGATTTACATGCTGACGCCGGCGCTGAGAGTGGTGGCGGTGCCGGCGCAGCAGACGGCGCTGACGGCGATGGTAAAAAAAGATGAAATGGGACGCGCGCTGGCGATGAATCAGGTGGCGCGGCTGTCGGCGTCGGGAGGAGCGGTGGCGCTGACGGGGTATATGTTCGAAGCGGCGGAAATTGCGGTGCCGTTCTACATTTATGCGGCGCTGACGTGCGTGAGCCTGGCGATGTATTTTCGATTTTTCGGGGCGAATCCGGAGCTGAGTTCGGAGTGAAAAAAGCGAAAGTCGAAAGTCGAAAGTCGAAAGTCGAAAGTCGAAAAGCAGGTCCCTCACCGCCGTTCGCGGCATTTTCACGTGGGCTGCTTTGCCGCAGCCGACGCGACCGGGTCCGGGATGACAAATTAACAGCAACAACAACCCGCCCTTCGCGAAAGGCGCTCAGGACGGGGCACACGCAAAAAGCGGCGCGATCGAGGCAACGCATTGGAATCGGGTTTGGGAGTGGCAAAGCGGCGTCGAGACGCCGCACTCCCGAAAAAGCTGAGGACGGGGCACGCGCAAAAAGTGGCGCGATCGAGGCAACGCCTTGGAATCGCGTTCGGCAGTGGCAAAGCGGCGTCGAGACGCCGCACTCCAAAAAAAGCTTAGGATGGGGCGCCCGACTGATTGCGGAATTCGAGCGGCTCGGGCGGTAGGTCGTGTTCCCAGCGGCCGATGACGACGGTAGCGAGGCAATTACCGACGACGTTGACCGTGGTGCGAACCATGTCCATCAGCGGATCGACGGCGAAGAGCAGATAGAAAGAATCCGTTGGAAAGTGGAAGGAATTTGCCGCCGCCAGGACGACGACTAAGCCAGCCCGCGGCACTCCGGCGATGCCTTTGCTCATCAGCATTAGAGACAGCATTATGAGCGCTTGCTGTCCGATGGAGAGATGAATTCCGGCAGTTTGCGCCATGAAAATCAGCGCCAGGGATACATAGAGACTTCCGCCGGCGAGGTTGAAGCTGTAGCCTGTGGGCATGACAAAGGCAACAATGGCGCGAGGGACTCCAATTGCCTCCATGTTCTCCATTGCGCTGGGCAGGGCAGCTTCGGAGCTGCTGGTGCCAAAGGCGATGGTGGATGGCTCGGCGATGGCGCGCAAAAATGGGCGCAATGGGATGTGCGCCAAAAGGGCGATGGGCAGCAAGACGAAAATCACGAAGACCAAGAGCGCGACATACAACGTCGCCAGCAGCTTGAGCAATGGCAGCATTACGCCGAGGCCGAGACGGCCTGTGGTGTACGCAATGGCGCCAAAGACGCCGACGGGGGCGAGGTACATCACGATATTGGTGAACTTGAACATGGTTTCGGAGAGGCTTTCGGCAAAGGCCACCATCGGGCGACGCTTGGGTTCCTTAACGAGAGCCAGGCCCATGGCGAAGAGAATGCTGAAGACCACCACCTGGAGGATCTGTCCTTCGGCGACGGATTTGGCGATGTTTTCGGGAAATACGTTGAGGATAAGCTGGGTGGTGCTTTGCGCGGAAGACACGAGCGTTTGTTGTTGCGCGGCTCCGGCATTTAGATGAACGCCCGCGCCGGCGCGGCTGAGATCGATGGCGACCACGCCGATGACGAGGGCGATGGTCGAAACAATTTCAAAGAAAATCAGCGCCTTGACGGCCATGCGGCCCACTTTGCGAAGTTCCGCATGACCGGCGATGCCAACGACGAGAGTGCCAAAAATGAGAGGCGCGATGATGACTTTGATGAGGCGGAGAAAAATGGAGCCGAGGATTTGAAGGTGCATGGCGGCCGCGGGGGTGTCGTGGCCCAGTTCGATTCCGGCGAAGAGGCCGACGACGATCCACAGCGTTAGCGAACGCCGCGCGGTGGCATACACGGCGAGCAGAGCGACGGCAATCCAGCGAATGGCGGCGAGGGCCGCGAAGGGGATGTGGACGATGCGCGCGTGAGTCGCGAGCGACAGAATCGCGGCGAGCGCGCAGGCCAGCAAGAACGCAATGAAAGCGCGCGTTTTCATCGTTGAGTGGGATTCTTAGCCATCGGCGGGGAACCTTATGCCTCTCGGCGGCGCAAGTCAATGGAAGTCATTCGATGACAGTGGGCAGTTTGAATTTTGATGCTATTGTCACGATTCATAAAATTCAAACTGACCCCACCACCCCATTTTATAGACTATGGGGCAATAGACAGATTGGAATTGAAAAAAACGCAAAGGCTGGGGCGGCGGAGGCAACCTTATGCGCGCAAATTGATTCTCTGCGATGTACTGCGCGTGGAGGCCGTTGCAAGGCGTTTTGTCCTTGCGCGACTGGGTAATGGGTCAGTTTGAATTTTGACTTCTATTGACACGAGCAATAAAATTCAAACTGACCGACCACCCGCGACTGTAGTTCTTGGCGTCCGAATATAAATTTAGTATAAATAGCGGTTCTGAAATTCATCCCGGGCGATGCTGCGAGTGGTGGGTTCATCGCTATAGCTTTTATATCTTTTTTATATTTATTTGTGCTGGAGGCGACGGATTGATAGAAGTTCAAGACCTCACCAAGGCGTTTGGCGAAAAGACCGCAGTCGATCGCATCACTTTCTCGGTAAATAAAGGCGAAATTTTAGGCTTTTTGGGCCCGAACGGCGCGGGCAAAACTACAACCATGCGCGTTCTGACGGGCTATTTGCCGGCGACCGAGGGCACGGCAAAGATTGCGGGCTTCGACGTTTTCGACGATTCGATGGAAGTGCGGCGGCGGATTGGATATTTGCCGGAAAATCCACCGCTGTATTTGGACATGTCCGTGGCTGCCTATTTGGGTTTCGTGGCGCGAATCAAGAACGTGCCGGCGGAAAAGCGCGCGCAGCGGGTGGAAGCCGCCATGGAGATGACCAAAATCAGCGACAAACGCAATGAGCTGATTAAGAGGCTTTCGCGCGGATACAAGCAGCGCGTGGGGCTGGCGCAGGCGATTGTTCACGACCCGGACGTGATTATCCTCGATGAGCCGACGGTGGGGCTCGATCCCAAACAGATTATTGAGGTGCGGCATTTGATCAAAGGGCTGGCGGGGAGCCACACGATCATACTGTCGACGCACATTTTGCCGGAAGTGAGCATGACGTGCGACCGCGTGATCATCATCAACAATGGAAAAATTGTCGCCGTCGACACGCCGGAAAATTTGACGCTGCGGCTGAAAGGCGGCGCGCGAATTCGCGTGGAGGCGCAGGCTTCGGAGCAACAGCTACGCGACGCGCTCGAGAACATTCCAGGCGCGCAAAGAGTGCAGGTGGAATCGCTGGGCTCGGGAGGAAGAACGGTTGCTGTGGTTGAAGCGGGGCAGGGAAAAGATCTGCGCAGCCAGATCGCGGCGAAAATCGTCGGGCAGGGCTGGCCGCTCTACGAACTTCGCGGCCAAAACGTGAGCCTGGAGGAGATTTTCCTGCAACTGACGACCGAAGATCCGGCGCACAAGCCGGCGGAAAAATCAGAGGAGCACAGCTAATTATGCGCGGCCTTTATGCGATTTACCGCAAAGAGATGAGCCATTATTTCGTATCGCCAGTGGCTTATGTGGTGGTTTGCATTTTTCTGGTGCTGAGCGGTTTTTTTTTCAACAACTATCTGGTGGAAGTGATTACGTATGCAAACAACATGATGATGGAAAGCATGCAGATGGGGCAAGCGTCCAATTTCGACGTGCCCACTGTTTTGCTGCGAGTGTTTCTGGGCACGGTCGGGATCGTGCTGCTATTTTTGACGCCTTTTTTGGCGATGGGACTTTACTCGGAAGAGCGCAAGCGCGGCACGATGGAGCTGCTGATGACGTCGCCGATCACCGACGCCGAAATCGTGCTTGGAAAATTTCTCGCTTCGTTCACTCTGCTGGTGATTATGCTGCTGCCCACGGTGTTTTATGTGATTTACATGTTCGCGCACAGCGACCCGGCGCCTCCGTGGCGAATGATCGGCGGCGCATATCTCGGGGTGCTCTTGCTGGGCGCGATGCTGCTGTCGTTAGGTTCTTTCCTCTCTTCGTTGACCGAAAATCAAATTATCTCAGGCGTTTTGATATTCGGCGTTTCGCTGTTGTTGTGGCTGTTGAATGCGTTCAGCCAGAGCGGAAGTGGCGTGCTGGCACAGGTTCTCCAGTACGCGGCGGTGCTGCATCACTATGATCCCTTTGTGCAAGGGGTGATTGACACGACCGGGCTGGTGTTTTTTGGCTCGTGGATATTTCTTGGGATTTTTCTGACGATGCGGTCGATCGAGTCCATGCGCTGGAGGCGCGCATGAATTGTACAAATAGGGAGAAGGCCGGAACGCGATGAAAATGAGCCGCAGAGAAATCGCCCAATACGCCGGGGCAATAGGATTGGCGGTGGTGGTGGCGGGTTATGTCCGTTACACGGTTACGGAGGAGTTGCAGCTATCAAGCGAAGTTCTGCTGATTGCCGGAGGCGTATTCATTCTGGCGTGGATTGTGCTTGGGTTCGGCGCGCTGGTGGGATTTTTCTCGAAGCGATCGTCGAAGCTGGGCACGAATACAGGCGTGCTGATTATTGCGGTGCTGGCGATCCTGGTATTCATAAATTATCTGGGGTACCGGCATCATAAGACGTTCGACCTGACCAGCGAGAAATTATTCACTCTCTCCGACCAGACGAAAAAAATCATCGATCCGATTCGCACGACTGTGCAGGTATATATGTTCGACCGGACAACCGGCGCGGACGCGCAGCAAGTGCAGGCGATGCAGGATCAGATGAGCGAGTACACCAGCGAGAACCACAACATTCACTTCACGCTGGTCGATCCGCAAGAGCATCCGGAACTGGCAAAGCAATATAACGTGACGCGCATGGGGCAGGTGATTGTGGTCAGCGGGAAGCACATCGAGCGGCCGGAGGAGACGAGCGAGCAGGATATTACTTCGGCCATATTGAAGGCAGTTTCCACCACGGTGAAGACAGTTTGTTTTATTGAAGGGCATGGAGAGAAATCCACGAGCGCCACAGATGGCAAAGGGTTCAGCGCGGTGGCGGACGAACTGAAAAGCGAAAACTATCAGGTCAAGAGCGTGAATCTGGTGCAGGCAGGCAGCGTGCCTTCGGATTGCAGCGCGTTGGTTGATGCTGGACCGACGACGGCATTTTTTCCGCAGGAAGCGCAGATGGTCGAAAAATATCTGCAGGGCGGGGGGAAGGCGATGTTCCTGCTCGACCCTGGAACGGATCCGAAGCTGGACGCGGTGATGCAGCCGTGGAATATCAAAGTTGGCGACGATTATGTAATTGACGTTAGCGGCGTGGGCAGACTGCTCGGGACTGGACCTGCAATTCCCCTGGTGGTGGATTATGGGCAGAGCCCAATCGTTCAGGATTTTCAGGGCTCGATGACTTTTTTCCCGCTGGCTCGCACTGTGGCGATTGCTGACACCTCGAAAGCTGAACCGCAGGCCGTCGAACTTCTGAAAACCTCTGCGGCCAGCTTCACGGTGGCCAGCCTGGGCAATGGCACCGTGAAATACAACCCAAAGAAAGATCAGCGCGGGCCGCTTTCGCTGGGCGTCGCCGCGGAAAACAAATCAGGCAAAGCAGATGCGCGGCTGGTGGTGATTGGGAATTCAGAATTCGCCAGCAACGAATATGTTGGGCAGCAGCGCAACGGCGATTTGTTTTACAACAGCGTGAACTGGCTGACGCAACAGGGGAATTTGATTTCTATAAGGCCGAAGAAGCCGACCAATCGGCGAGTGACGCTGACGCAGGCGCAGCAGCGCGGATTGGAGTGGGGCAGCGTGGTGTTTTTGCCGCTTTTGGTGATTGCCGCAGGAATTGTGATCTGGGTGAAGCGCCGCTAGGCCAGCCGGGATTATGAAGAAAAGCACGCTCATCGTTGTGGTGATAGCAATTGCCCTTGGATGCTTCGTTTATTTCTACGACAGCAAACACACTCGAAAAACCAAGGCGGAGGAGACGGCGAAGCCGGCATTCACGGTGAAGCCGGGCGAAATTGCGAGCATCACTATCCGGCGGAAAGATAACACGGTGGTTCTCGACAAAAAGGGCGGCACATGGGAGTTGAGCAAACCGATCGAGAGTGAGGCCGATCAGGGAACTGTCGACGGCATTGCGAATGATCTGAGCGACTTGAGCATTCAGCGCTCATTTGCCGCGACAGACGACCTTTCCAAATACGGTCTGGCGAATCCCGCAGCGACGATCGAATTTCAAGGCGCGAAGGGCGCGCAGCACACCATTCAGCTAGGAGATAAGGACTTTTCCGGCGACGCTGTCTATGCGCTCGTCGATAAAGCAAATCCGCCAAAGATAGACCTGCTGCCCGTGTCTTTGCTGGATGACGCGAATAAGCCGGTGAACGATTTGCGCGATCGTTCGCTGATTGACTTGAATGGAGCTGAGGTGACGGGGCTGAGCATCGATGATCCGAGCGGCGCCATAAAACTGACGAAAGCTCCCACTGGTTGGGAAATTACCGAGCCGCGGACAACAGCGGCGGATTCCGAGGCGGTGGACGGGCTGGTGAGTTCGCTCTCAACCAGCAAGTTCACGGATGTGGCCAGCGAGAGCGCGAAGGATCTAGGCAGATACGGGCTGGCACATCCAGCGATTAAACTTGATGTGACGGCAAAAAATGGGAAGCAATTTCATTTAGTCTTGAGCAAGAAGGGCGCGGACTTTTACGGGCGCGATCTCGAGCGGCCGATGATATTTACGGTTAATTCCACGGTATACGATTCGTTCGACAAGAAATTCTTCGACTTGAGAGACAAGGAAATTTTGCATTTTGATCCGACCAATGTGGCCACGGTGGAAGTGAAGAATGCGAACGGCTCGGTTGAATGCGCGCAGGGCAAAATTGACGAATGGAAGATGGTGCAGCCCGCTTCAGACAAAGGCAAGTCGGTGGAGGGCTGGAAACTTACCGATCCCATCGAGAACGCGCGCGCCAAGCAGATTTGGGATAAGCCGCCGGCAAGCGTGCTGGCTCACCTGAAAAAGCCGGCAATACAAATCGTGCTCACTGATAAATCGGGGAAAGCAACAACGATTGAAATTTCGGGGGCGGTGGGAGATTCGGTGTATGTGCGCACCAGCGCCGGCCCGCAAGTTTACGAGCTGAACACACAAATCCTGAAGGATCTGGGATTCAAAGCTTCTGATTTGCTTATTTAAGGAAAGGAATATTTTTGCCGCGCTTTTTACGCAGCCTGGATGACGCTGACTTCTTCCCCCGGAACAGAATCCTTCGGCCAGACAGCGAGCAGAAGGATTTTGCCGGTTATGGGAGAGATGTGGATGTAGTAGACGTCTGAACCGCTCTCAACCTCGTAGAAATCAGAGCGTTTGGGATCGGCTTCGACGCGCGCTCCGCCTGCAAGCAATCCCCGCAGAGTTTCAACTCGCTCGGGCGAATGGCGCCGGGAATCTTCGATGTGCAGTTCATTTTCAAGCTTCATAACCATGGCCGGTCTCCGTTTCTGTTCTCACTGTTAAGTACGCTCAGCATGAGCCAAAAGTTCCATGTTTTTTGTCAAGCTATTAGACGTGAGTACTGCGAAAACGTCGCGAAGTATTCGTGGAGGGTTGTCCTTTAACCAAACATCGCCGGAAGGGCAAAATAGCGATGGTAACCAACTTGTGACTTGCGCGAAGGCCGCGAAGTTGCGATACTCCCGCGACAAAAGGGAAGCCCGTGAAAAAGAAGGCGACATCAAAATCGAAAAAGAAGACCTCGCGATTCCGGACGGATCGGCGACGCAAGCACCGCCATTGGCAGGTTACGGTGTACTACCAGGACGGTGAGAAGTTTGCGCGCGTTTACATTGACAGGGAACGAGCAGTAAGCTTCGCCGATCGACAGAAGAGATCTCCGGTCGTTAAGGCGACTCGAATTCTCGAAGTCAATTAAACTGCATTCAGACGGGACGGTGGCCGGCTCAGAGCAACGAGCGGGCGCTGCGGGAGAAGTGTGTTCGCGGGCCACTTGTCGCGCGGCTAATCTGCATGTTATAAGAGTTACTGCTCCAGAATGTGTGCGTTTGCGGCCGTAGTATAGGGGTAGTACGACAGCTTGCCAAGCTGTAGGCGGGGGTTCGAGTCCCCTCGGCCGCTCCAGTTTCCTCCTGTGATGTGAAGCGTCGTTTGGTCGTGGCGCCGTTTGAATTTTGACGGCTATTGTCACAATAAGAGAAATTCAAACTGTCCTACCAGAAGTCATCTCATAAACATCGAGAAGCGAAGAGCGCCGTACTTCAGGGGCTAAAGCCCCCGCTTTTAGGGACTTTACGTCGGAGCTAAAGCTCCGACCCCCTGAAAGGCTATTTATGAGACAGCTTCTGGCGGTTGCGCGCTTTGCGGCGGCGCCGCGGCGTGCTAGAGTCTGGCTCCAGACTTCACATGCTGGCATATCTCTGCGGACCCATCGAATTCGCGAACGGCGGCGGAAAAATGTGGCGGCAGAAGCTTGCGCCGTTTCTCCGCGAGCAACTGGGCCACCGCGTGTACGACCCCGCGGAAGACGAAAAGAAAAATCTGACGGACGAGGAGGTTGCGCACTTCCGCGAATGGAAAACCACGGACATCGAACGATTTCGCCGCGTGGTTCGCAAGATCATTCAATTCGATTTAGACTTGATTGAGAACAAAGCGGATTACCTGGTGTGCTTTTGGCCAGACGCCGAGACGCAGAGCGGCGGCACTTCCGCCGAAATCACGCTGGCGTATCGCAAGGGCATTTCCGTTTACATGGTGACGCCTCTGCCGCATGCGCAAATCAGCGGCTGGATGCTGGCATGTTCTGACCAGGTGTTTCCGTCGCTGGAAGAGCTTAAAAATTTCTTGAGCGGCCGCTTTGGACGTGAGAAGCAAACGCAGCTTTGGAAATAACGTTAGTAGAATTCGCCGAAGGCATGCGGCCAGGCTATGTCGAAAATCATCGTTGTAGTGGGAAGCACAAGGCGGCCAAAATTGAATGCAGTATGGGAGGCGCTGACGATTTTCGGGCCGACGCTGAACGCGAATAGCGGCTTCGAGGTTGTCGGTGAAGAGGCGGCGAGCGGAGTGGCGCACACACCGCTTTCGCGCGCAGAGATCATGGCGGGCGCGAAGCATCGCGCAGAGGCGCTGGCAAACCGCGCGCAACGCGACGCGATGCCGTGGCGCTTTTTTGTGGGACTTGAAGGCGGCCTGGACGTTATTTCGCAGGAGGGCCGGCGAATGGCGTTTCTCGAGAATTGGGCGTATGTTGCGGATTCGACGGGAAGGAGCGCTTACGGACAATCGGGCAGCGTATTGCTTCCGGATGCGCTCGTGAAGCAAGTGGTCGACGAAGGAGTCGAACTTGGAGTGGCGATTGACGCGTTCGCTGGAGGGCACGGCATTCGCGACGCGCAGGGCGCATGGGGAGTGCTGACGAAAAATTTGATTACGCGCCAGGATGCGTTTCGCGTGGCAGTGATCAATGCGTTCGCGCCGTTTTTCAATCACGCGATTTATGATGGAGCGCAGAGCGCTTCGCCGGGGCGTTGAAGGCGCGAGGCGGATTTTGCGATAAGATTTCTGTAATGCGGGATATCGGTTGTTTGACGCGGAGGCAGCGTGGACATCGTTAAAGGCAACATGGGATGGATCGAAGTGATCGTCGGGCCGATGTTTTCAGGCAAGAGCGAGGAATTGATTCGCCGGTTGCGGCGGGCGGAAATTGCGCGGCAGCGCGTGCAGATTTTCAAACCGGCAATCGACCGCAGATATTCCTCGAACGGCATCGTGTCGCATTCGGGCCTGGAGATTGCTTCGGAACTGGTGAGCAGCGGGGACGATATTCTGCAAAAGGTGGAGGCGCGCACGGAGGTGGTGGGAATCGACGAGGCGCAATTTCTGGGCGAGAGCCTGCTGGAAAGCTGCACGCGGCTGGCGGATTTGGGCAAACGCGTGATTGTCGCGGGTCTGGATACTGATTTTATGGGAAGGCCGTTTGAGCCCATGCCGCGGCTGCTGGTGGTGTCCGAGGAAATCACCAAGCTGCTGGCGATATGCGCGCGCTGCGGGAATCCGGCGGTGAATACGCAGCGGCTGGTTGCTTCGGAGGAGTTGATAGTTGTGGGCGCCGGGGGGATGTACGAAGCGCGATGCCGCAGATGCTTTGAACCGCAGCTTGCCGCAGAAAAGATCGAGGAGGAAAAGAAGGCTCAGTCAAAGGCGGCTTCGGGGCGCTGAGGCGTAACTGCTGCCGAAGCTCTGGAGTCTACATGATATCCCTGCTGGCATTCTTCAGCCGTAAGCGGGAAGAGGTGGTATCATTTGGAACAAAGGGAAGAGGCTTACCGGCTCGCGATAGAACCGGCAAGATGAAGTGAGCTGACATGGTTCGCCTGACAAGTTTTTCCGCCTCGGTTTTGCTTCTCGCAGTTTTTAGTTTCTCGCCTGCTTATGCGCGCGCAGCGGAGCCTCCCGGGAAAACGGATGATGCGCAACTGCAGGCGCAACTGGCGATAATCCGCTACGTTGACGGCGAATACGCGAAGGTCGTCCAGCCTTTGCCGGCGAAGAAAAAGGGATTCCGCTACAAAGTGGGGCAGAAGATCGATCCCAATAAGCTGCGAATGGCTCTCGCGTATGGCTCGGCTGCCAATCCCGGCGATCAGGTGCAAATCACCAACATCGAATTTCGCGCCAAGGAAATCATTGTGAGCATCAATGGCGGGACAAAAGGACATTTTGACTGGCGCAAGCATATTCAAATTGGGATAGGCGGCGGGCCGATGATGAGCACCACGCCAATGAATCAAGGGCCAACGCCTGTGGGCGCTGAACTGATCCTCGAATTCAGCAGGCCGGTGGGCGAGCTGACTCCCGAGCAGGTGAAGCAGGGCTTATCGCCGTTTCTTAGTTTCGCAGCGCAACACTCCGCAGCGGTGAATTGGATCGACACGCTTCCGCCAGACATTCAGAAAGCCATCAAAAACCATGAAGCAATCGTGGGAATGAACCAGGATATGGTGCTGGCGGCGCTTGGGCGACCGGATAAAAAAGTGCGCGAATACGATGACAACGGTAACGAAACGGAAGATTGGATTTACGGCCTTCCGCCGGCGAAGTCCACACTTGTCACATTCCTGGGAAATAAAGTCATCCGCATAAAATCGTACGGCGGCTAACTGCGTTGACTTTTTTGGCGTCGCGCCATAGCATCGCCACCGTTGTGTTTCTAAAGCGTCGCTGTCGAATTTAGCCAGACTCAGGCTCGGAGGAAGCATGCCAGTGAAAGTTGCCATCAACGGTTTTGGCCGCATCGGCCGGAATATATTTCGCGCGGCGATGGGCAATCCGGCGATCGAAATTGTGGCCGTGAACGACGTAACCGACGCAAAAACTCTGGCGCACCTGCTGAAGTACGATTCGATACTGGGGAATCTGCCCAATCGAATCTCTGCGAGTGATGACGCGATTCACGTTGATGGGCGGTCCGTTCGTGTTTTGAAAGTGAAAGAGCTCGACAAACTAGACTGGGCGAATACCGGCGCGGAAATGGTCGTGGAATCCACAGGCGTGTTCAACAAGGGACCGGAAGCGCGGAAGCATATTCGTGGAACGGTTAAAAAAGTGGTTATAACGGCGCCCGCGACGGATCCGGATTTTACAACAGTGCTGGGGGTCAACAGCAATCTCTACGATCCGGCGAAACATCATGTGGTGTCCAATGCGTCCTGCACCACAAATTGCCTTGCGGTTGTGGCCAAAATTCTTGTGGAAGAGTTTGGAATTGTGAGCGGCATCATGACGACCGTGCACTCTTACACGAATGACCAGCGCCTGCTCGATTTGCCGCACAAAGATTTGCGGCGCGCGCGGGCTGCGGCGCTTTCCATGATTCCGACGTCCACGGGCGCGGCCAAGTCTTTGCATTTGGTAATTCCGGAGCTGAAAGGGAAACTGGACGGATATGCGCTGCGCGTTCCGACGCCCAACGTGAGCCTGGTGGACTTAACGGTCACCACGCAGAAGGCAGCGACCGCACAGGAAGTGAATGCAGCCTTTCGCAAAGCCGCTGAAGGAGCGTTCAAAGGGTTGCTGGAATACACGGAAGAGGAACTTGTTTCCATCGATTTTCGCGGCAATCCTCACTCGGCTATCGTCGACGCAGGGAACACGAGAATGGTGGGCTCGAATAATTTGAAAGTGCTCGCGTGGTATGACAACGAATGGGGCTATTCATGCCGCTGCGTGGACCTGGTAAAAATGATGGCTGAGCGACTGTGAAGTTGACGCATCCAGAGCTTGCTGCGGGAAAATCCAAAATCACTTATGAATAGACTCTCTATACGAGACCTCGATATGAAGGGGAAGCGCGTTTTTATTCGCGTGGATTTCAATGTGCCCCTGGAGAACGGAAATGTCGCCGATGACACGCGGATTCGCGCCACTCTGGGGACGCTGACGCTGGCCATGCAGTCGGGCGCGCGTGTGGTGGCCGCTTCGCACCTGGGCCGGCCAAAAGGCAAGCCCGACGCCAAGTATGGTTTGGCGCCGGTGGCCGCCAGACTGAAGGAACTGCTCGGCAAACCGGTGATTTTTTCTTCGGATTGTATTGGCCAGGAAGCGGAATCACGCAGCCGCGCGCTGAAAGACGGCGATCTGTTGCTGCTGGAAAACTTGCGCTTTCATGCTGAAGAAGAGAAGAACGACGAGCAATTTTCGCTTCAGCTGGCTAAGCTTTGCGACGGGCTTTTTGTGAACGACGCATTCGGCGCGGCGCATCGCGCGCATGCTTCGGTGGTCGGCATCACCAAATTCGTCAAGCGGGCGGCTGCAGGCTTGTTGATGGAGCGCGAGCTTTCGTATCTGGGAAAAGCAATCACGAATCCGGAGCGGCCATTCCTGGCGATTTTGGGCGGCGCAAAAGTCTCCGACAAAATCGAAGTGATCGAAAACCTGATGAAGATTGCCAACGCGATGCTCATTGGCGGCGCGATGGCCTACACTTTTTTTCGTGCCAAGAAGTTCACAACCGGGAAATCGCTGGTCGAAGAGGACAAAGTTGAGCTGGCATTGACGCTGCTCGGAGAAGCGCGCGAGCGCGGCTTCCGAATTATTTTGCCGGTGGACCACGTTCTTGCGCGAAGTCCCGAGGGAAGCGAGACGCAAATCAGCAACGTAGAAGGTACGCCGGCGGATTGGATGGGCCTGGATATTGGGCCGAGGACGATTGAGCTATTCGGCCGCGAAATAGCCGCAGCGAAAACAATCGTGTGGAACGGCCCATTGGGCATGTTCGAAAAGCCGGCATTTGCCAATGGAACTCTCTCGATTGCGCGAGCGCTGGCCGATGCCACGCAGCGCGGAGCCACGTCCATCGTTGGCGGCGGCGACAGCGTGGCTGCCGTCGAGCAAGCTGGAGTGGCGGAGAAAATCTCGCACATTTCGACGGGCGGCGGCGCTTCGCTGGAGTTTCTGGCCGGCGAGAAACTGCCCGGCGTTGAAGCGCTGACTCCGAGCGGGACATAGCCTTGCGCCGTCCGGTGATCGCAGCCAATTGGAAGATGTACAAGACGCGGGCGGAGACGCTGCAATTCTTTGAGCGCTTCAAGCCGCTCGTTCGCGCCACGAAGCATTGCGACATCATCATCGCTCCTCCGTTCACATCGCTTTCCACGGCAGCGGAAGCAGCCCGCGATACCAAAATCATCATCGCCGCGCAGAATGCTTATTGGGAGAGCGAAGGCGCGTTCACCGGCGCGATTTCTATGCGCATGATTCTCGAGGCCGGCTGCAGCGCTGTGATTCTGGGCCATTCGGAGCGCCGCCGTTACTTTGGAGAGACGGATGCGAGCGTGAATCGAAAGCTTAAAGCCGCCCTTGCTGCGAACTTGCAGCCTCTGGTTTGCGTTGGAGAAACTATCGAGGAAAGGGAAGCGGGCAATACGGAGGCCGTGCTGGAAACGCAATTCCGCGGCGGGATGGCTGGATTGACCGCTGGCGAGTTCTCACGTATCCTGTTGGCTTACGAACCGGTGTGGGCGATCGGCACTGGCCGGACCGCTACGCCGGAACTTGCGGCGGAATCTCACGCACTTCTGCGGCGCTTCACGAGGGAAAATTTTGGCGCTGGGAGCGCGTCCGCTCTACGGATTTTGTATGGCGGAAGCGTCAAGCCGGATAACATCGGCGGATTGATGGGTCAGGAAGAGATCGATGGCGCGCTGGTGGGCGGAGCGAGCCTTGATGCGCAAGCGTTCGCGTCAATTGTGAATTTTTAGGGCAGCGCGTTGAGCTGCTGGGAGCGGTGATGCCGAATACAGTGAAGTGGGCAATTGCTTTGATTGCCGCCGTGCTGCTGGTGTGGCTCGGCTGGCACTACACTTTTGTGCTGGTGACCCTGCATGTGATGGTTTGCCTGCTGCTGATTTTTGTAATCATGCTGCAGAGCGGCTCTGCCGCCGATCTGGCGGGCGCATTCGGCGGCGCGGGCAGTCAGACGGCATTCGGGCCGCGCGGTACGGCCACATTTTTGACGCAGGCGACCACATGGTGCGCGATCGTGTTCATGATGAGTTCGCTGACGCTTTCGCTGAAGCGCGCGCCTACGACGGCCGAAGGCACTTCCATTTTGGAGCAGACTTTGCCATCAAACATAAACAAGCCGGCGCCGCCTCCGGTGAAAGCTCCTGCGCCTAAGCCGGTGACGCCGCACAAATAACCGGCCTGATAGAATTGATTTTGTCTTTTTTCTCGCGGTCGTGGCGGAACTGGCAGACGCATCAGCTTGAGGGGCTGACGGTAGCAATACCGTGGTGGTTCGAATCCACTCGACCGCACCAATTTTCCGTTTGTCCGGCTTGCTTTTTGAAGGAGTTTGCCCGGTCCGGAATGTGCGCAGAACAGCATCGATGAAGATTTTGGCGATTCTCTGTTGAATTTTTTCTTGCGCTAGATATGATTGTGCTTCTCGAATGCACCAGCCATTTAGAACTGAGGACCCGTGGCCAGCAATAGGGAATTGAGGCCGCTAGAGTCCGGAGCGGAGGAAATGTCCTCGCGTAAATCATGCGCAGGTTCGGCAGTCGCCGCTGTGATGTTCGCCATCGTTCTTTTAATTCTAGTCGCATCCACTCTATTTCTTCACATGGACCACATCTGGTGGTTTCCACCGGCGATAACGCCTGTGGGCCATCAGATCGATCAGCAGTTCTTTATCACTTTCATTGTCACCGGAATTGTTTTTGTTCTGGCGCAACTGGCGTTGGCATGGATGGTCTTCCGCTATCGCGACCAGGGGCGTAGGGCGCGCTTCGTTCGCGGGAGCCATGTGCTGGAACTGGTGTGGACGACTATCACGCTGGTGATCTTCGTTGGGCTTGGCGTGATGGCCGCACATGCGTGGGGCGAAGTGCATTTTGGCGGCCCTTCGCCGGGCGCTTTGCAGGTTGAGGTTACCGGCGTGCAATTCCAGTGGAATTTCCGCTATCCGGGACCTGACGGAAAATTTGGCCGCATCGTTCCCAAAGATATCGACGCCTCTGTCGGCAATCCGCTTGGGTTGGACCCCAGTGATTCGGCCGCGAAAGATGACATCGTGGTGCCGGATTTGTATCTTCCGGTTGACCGCCAGATTGAGCTTATGCTGCGTTCGCAAGACGTGATTCACAGTTTCTTCGTTCGCGAACTGCGGATCAAACAGGATTGTGTTCCGGGAATCATCATTCCCATTCATTTCAGCGTGTCGAAAATCGGGGACTACGAAATAACCTGCAACCAGCTCTGCGGTCTGGGGCACTATCATATGCACGCCATGCTTCATGTGCTTTCGCAAGCCGATTTCGCGAAGTGGGAGAAGCAGCAGGAGGCGCAGAACGCGCAATGAAAATGACTGGCAATTTGAGAAATAAGGTCGACCTTTGGAGGAACGTTCGATGAGCGCTCACGCAGGCCCGGTCCATCACGCGGAAGCGCCCAAAGGATGGATTCGCCACTACATTTTTAGTCTGGACCACAAAGTCATCGGCTTACAGTACATCCTGCTCGGACTCTCCGCTGTAACCATCGGAATGATCCTGTCGCTGATAGTGCGCCTCCACCTGGTATGGCCGAACTTGCATATCTGGGGCTTCGCTAACGGCATCGTCTCTCCGGAGGATTACCTGCGGGTGGTCACCATGCACGGAACGCTGATGGTCTTTTTCGTGCTTACCACTGTGCCGCAGAGCGGCTTCGGGAATTATTTTTTGCCTATTCAAATTGGCGCGCCGGACATGGCCTTTCCGACGATTAACATGCTTTCCTTTTGGACTACTTTTCTTGCGCTGATTGTTCTTCTGGCATCCGCCTTTGTGCCGGGAGGCTCATCGATCAGCGGTTGGACAGCGTACGCTCCGCTGAGTGCGGTGGGGCAAATTGCCGGGCCGGGTCAGGGGCTGGGCCAGACGCTGTGGGTGGTCAGCATCGCGCTTTTCTGCGGCGGCTCGCTGATGTCGGCGATCAATTTCCTGGGCACGACCATTGATTTGCGCACCAAAGGCTTGTCGTTGATGCGCCTCCCGCTCACGGTTTGGGGCTGGTTCCTTACTGCATGCCTCGCGTTGCTGGCTTTCGGAGTGCTGCTGGCGGCCTGCATTCTTCTTCTTCTCGACCGACTTGCGCAAACCAGCTTCTTTATTCCTTCGAATCTTGATGTTAGCGGCGTGCTGCTGCACCACGCCGGCGGCTCGCCGCTCCTTTGGCAGCATTTGTTCTGGTTTTTCGGCCATCCGGAGGTTTACATCGCGATTCTGCCTGGCATGGGCATCATTTCGCATGTCCTTTCCACTTTCTCGCGCAAGCCGGTCTTCGGTTACAAAGCCATGGTGTACTCGCTGAGCGCCATTGGCTTTCTCAGCTTCGCTGTGTGGGGACATCACATGTTCATCAGCGGCATGAACCCCTACTCCGCGCTGGCCTTTTCAATTTTGACGCTGGTGATTGGCGTGCCTTCTGCCATTAAGACGTTCAACTGGCTGGGAACCTTATGGGGCGGAAGAATTCACTTCACCGCATCGATGCTTTTTGCGATTGGCTTCGTGTCGCTGTTTGTCACTGGAGGGCTTTCCGGCATTTTCCTGGCTCAACCGGCCTTGGATCTCTACCTTCACGACACCTACTACGTCATCGGCCATTTCCACCTGATTATGGGCGTCGCGGCAATTTTCGCGATGTTCGCGGCAAGCTACTACTGGTTCCCCAAGATGTTCGGCCGCCACATGGACGAGACGCTTGGCAAGATTCATTTCTGGTGCACGTTTGTGGGCGTCTACTGCATATTTATGCCGATGCATTATCTGGGGTACGTGGGCGATCCGCGACGGTATTCGAGCATCGAGTCGGTGAATTATCTGCTCCGGCTGCATTCGGTGCATTACTTCATCAGCGTTGCGGCGTTTTTCACGGCGGGCGCGCAACTACTCTTCTACTGGAATTTTTTCTGGAGCATGAAGCACGGCAAGCCAGCCGAGCAAAATCCCTGGCATGCGACAACTCTGGAATGGTCGGTCAGCACGCCTGTGCCGCATGACAATTTCGCCGGAAATTATCCGACCGTCTATCGCGGGCCCTATGAATACAGCGTCCCCGGCGCGGCTGAGGATTACATTCCGCAGCATATTGCTCCTGGGTTGGTCGCGAAGGCCTAATTGAACGTTATGCCGCACATCGCAACCACAGACGAACTCGAAATTATTGGCTCCGGAGGCGGCCCAAAGCCACCCGCAGGTTCCGGCGGAGATGATGGCCGCGGACGCAGCGGCGGACGCCCCGAATTGCCGCAGCGCATTTACGTCACCGGCATAACCATCGCCATGGGCGGCATTTTGATGTTCTTTATGGCGCTGGTGAGCGCGTTTATTGTGCGCAAAGGTCTGGGCAGCGATTGGCACAGTTTCCCAATACCTCGCGTTCTGTGGTTGAACACAGCGATTCTTCTGGCCAGCAGCGCGACTTTGATTCGGGCGCGGCAATTGTTCAAGCGAGGCGACCATGCCGGTTTTCGCCATTGGTGGGCGGTTACCACCATCCTTGGCTTGTTTTTTGTTGTGGGTCAATTGATTGCATGGCGCCAAATGGTCGCGGCGGGTTTTTATTTGGCCGCGAATGCGAGCAACAGCTTTTTTTACGTGCTCACCGCCGCGCACGGAGTTCATTTGCTCGGAGGAATCACAGCGCTGCTTTTCGTGGGCTGGGGCAGGCTGCGCCGCGTGACGCTCGCGACCGGAACGGAAATTGTGGGCTACTACTGGCACTTCATGGACGGGCTTTGGATTTTTCTTTTCCTACTTCTACTGCTGGGACGGTGAGACTTGGCTGAATTAGACATCGATGCAGTTGCAGGGCCAGCTTGGGGCGGCGGCGTAGCTCCTTTTGCCACCAACACGAAGAAGCTTGGGATGTGGCTCTTTCTTCTTTCCGACTCGCTCACTTTCTCCACGGCGATTCTGGCGTACGCCTATGTGCGCCTGGCGAGCACGAGCTGGCCCCGGCCATTCGAGATTTATCCCGCGATCGCCAATGCTACATTTTTGACATTCATTTTGCTGTCGAGCAGCTTGACGATGGTAATCGCGGTGGCCGCCGCTCACCGCGGCGAGGTGCGCAAGGCGGTGATGTACATCATATTCACTGCGATAGGTGGCGCGGCTTTCGTGATTTTGCACCTGATGGAGTGGTTTCGCCTGTTTGCTGAAGGCGTCACGCCATGGTCGAATCATTTTGTAATTGACGGCCAGCCCGGCGATCCGCTTTTCGGCGGCACTTTCTTCGGACTCACGGGCCTGCACATGCTGCACGTTTCCATCGGCGTGATTTACCTGAGCATCATCGCCTTTGGTTTCGGGCGGCGGAAATTCAACGCCGATCACGTGGAGGTTAGCGGCCTGTACTGGCACTTCGTTGATCTGGTGTGGATGTTCATCTTCCCAATGGTTTATCTGATGTCCGTCAATCTGAACGTAAAGAGCTGAGGAGCATATCGCGCGATGAGCACGCATGAGATAGCGGCAGAAGCGGCGCACCACGAAGTGGGCTCGAAGCGATTGTTTATGTGGGTATGGTTCTGGCTGTGCTGTTTAACGGGCATCGAAGTTTTGCTGGCGTATCTGCGCCTTGAGCCGCACACCATGCTGATTCTGCTGGTGGGACTTTCGCTGATTAAGTCGGCGCTGATCGTGGCGTATTTCATGCATCTGCGCTTCGAGAAGATCGGATTATTTTTGATTATTGTGCCGACGCTCGTGCTTGTCCTGATGATGATTTTGATTTTCGTTTTTCCGGATGCCATACGCATCGTCAACATGCACACGATTCATATGTAATGCGGGGCGCAATCCGCAGTATCATGGCAGCAGTATGAAACAGGGAGCAACCGCATTGATCAGAACGCGCCGTTTGTTTGAATTTTTGTTGGGAGCGATAACTTTACTGGCTGGGATGCTGATTTCCGCGCCCGCTGCCTTCGCGCAGGGCTGCGCGCTGTGTTACAACGACGCCTCGGCGACGGGACCGCAGGCCGAAGCGGCGCTTCGACACGGCATTTTGATATTGCTGATTCCGCCCATGCTCATCTTCTCAGGTTTGTTTGGGATGCTTTACCGCCGGCGCAACGCCCATCACGAAGCATCACGGCTGGCTTCCAGCGCCGGTTCTATGAGCGCCTCGTCTGAGTTCGTCCTGCATTTGGATTAGCGAATAACTACTGCCCGGCTAAGCCTTAGGGCGAATCTCTCGTTGTAGAAGGGTGCAACGGGGGAGGATTGCGCCTTCCGCTTCTAAAGAAAACGCCTTCTGCGAAGCAGCATGTGTCCCGCAGAAGGCGTCTGGAATACAGAAAGCTTAACTGCCGTGCTTTTCGTTCAAGCCGGTACAGATGGTCACCGCCGTTGTCGGGTCGATAGCTGTCGAGTCGAAATCAATGTGCTTGATCACGCCGTTCTTGTCGATCACAAAGGTTGTGCGCCGCGCGAATTCCACCTTTTCACCGCCCATCGGGAAATTCTGCACGATGCCATATTCCTTTAACACCTTGCGGTTCATGTCGCTCAGCAGCGGGAAAGTAACGCCAATCTGCTTCGCAAACGCAGCGTTGGCGGGAGGACTGTCTATGCTGACTCCGAAAATCACCGAATCGCTTGCTTCAATCTTGGCCAAATCAGCCTGATAGGCCTGGAGTTCCTTCGTTCAACCACTGGTGAACGCCAAAATGTAAAACGCCAGAATCACGTTCTTCTTGCCGCGGAAGCTGCTGAGGGACACCGAACCATGCTGGTCGGTTGGCAGCGTGAAGTCCGGCGCCACCTCCCCAACCTTTAGATTCGTGGTGGTAATCGCCGCCTGATTCTGAGCGTGCATTGTAAACGGCAGAGCCGCAAGCGCCAGAACTATCGCAGCCGCCATCGAAACCATACGTTTCATGCGCGGTCTCCTTGAGAAATCTACTTGCCCGAGTCCGAATCATATCAGAATTCTTAGAGAACGGACTGGCAAACATGCCAAGCTGCCGCATTCGCGAGTGAGTCAGATGAGCGATTGGGTTTGCTGAAATGTGCGCCTAAATTTCGTCAGTCTGGAGATAACGGAAGGGATCGGAGCTGTTCTTGCGCACTTCAACCCAGAATTCGTCTGGTTTGGACAGAAAAGCCTTGACTACCGATGGGTCGAACTGGGTGCCCGAGAATCTTTCAATTTCCTGCCGCGCCGCGCTTTCTGGCAGGGCCTTGCGGTATGGCCGGTCAGAGGTCATCGCGTCAAACGTATCCGCAACAGCAAATATCCGCGCGCCCAGCGGAATCTCTTCACTCTTGAGGCCACGAGGATAACCGCTGCCGTTGTAGAACTCCTGATGCGAGAGCACGATTTCCGCGGCATCTTTAAGGAAGGGAATCTTGTTCAAAACGGTGAAGCCAATTTCGCAGTGGCGCTTCATCAATTGCCGCTCATCGTCGGTCAAGGGGCCGGGCTTTCGCAGCACCTGGTCAGGAATACCCATCTTGCCGATATCGTGCAGAAATGCGCCGCGCGCTATTTGCGGCAGTATCTCGCGATCCACTTTCATGATTCGGGCGATAAGAATGGTGATGGCGGTAACGCGCTGGCAGTGCCCTTCCGTCTCGGCGTCCTTCGCGTCGAGAGCGCTGCCAAGCGCCTGCAGCGTATGGTCGTAAGACTGTTCGAGATCTCGCAAAGTGATGGACAATTGCTGTGTGCGCTCCGCCACCAGGTGCTCAAGATTGCGCTGGTAAGAACGGTTTTCCAGAACGAGATGCCGGTGCTCCAAAGCCCGGCTAACGCTGTAGTAGAGCTGGTCTTTTTCGAAAGGCTTCAGAATGTAGTCGTAGGCGCCGGCGCGAATCGCCTCGAGCGCTATGGAGATATCGTGCATGGCGGTGACCATGATTACGGGAATATCTTCGTCCTGCGAACGAAGCTGGCGCAACAGGCGCATCCCGTCCATTTCCGGCATAACAATGTCGCTCAGTACCAGATCGTGGGAATCGTTGCGAATCTCCTGAATTGCCTTGCTTCCATCAGAGACAACGGTGCACCGGTAGCCCTGCGCTTCCAGCAGCGTGGAAACCACCTCGCGTATCGCCTCTTCGTCGTCGCAGACGAGTATCTTTTCCCCGGCCAACCCGTTTCTCCTGTGGTGAGATTATATCGGCCACCGCAAAGTGAGTGGCAGGATTGTCGGAAGGTGCGGCGTACGAGTTACTGCAACGGCCAAGGCATAGCGATGAAATGGACTCACTTTTTCAGGCCTCTTCACGTTATTTTTTTTGGGGAGGGGGAACTCGCTGGGCTCTATGGTTTTTCTGGCACCAGCATCGAGCTGCGGCAAACTACGGTGGTGACAGCCCGGTGCGAATTCAGCTTGCGCTGAAATTCTGAGTAGAGGGATGAATGCCGGCGAGAAAACGACGGGCCATTAAGTGGCGGAAGTAATTCCCACGTACGGCCTGCCTTCGGCCATATGATCCAAAAAGCGCTGCATTTCAAGCCCCAGCTGGACAACTAATTCGGTAAGACGGGCGGTTTCTTCGAGTGGCAGAGTTCGCAACGTGAGGCGCAAAAGGGTCATGCGATAAAGCACGCGGAATTGCAGCCCAAGTAAGAGCAATTCCGACTCCTGGGACCGCTCAAGTTCCGGCGAAAGCGCGGAGATCAGCCGCGCCAATTGTTGTAGATGCTGAAAGTCTTCCGCCAATCCGTGCAGATAGAGCCGCAGGATGCGGTTGCGTTCAGTCCTCCACTGCTTCAACGTGTTGCGCGAGGCCCGGCCTATCAAGAATTTCTCATCGTCAGTGCCCAGAAGGCGCCGCACCTGGGGAAAATGCTGACAATGGACGGGAAGCAGCTTCTTGATTTCCAAAGCGCTCACTTGTGTGGACGGAAGCCCTTGCTGCGCCCAAAGCAGCCATATCAGCAGAACCAGGAAAATGATTGCCATCAGGAATACAAGCGTCATGGTCATTTCCACATCTCCAGCAAACGGGTATTGAGGCTGCGCAGCCGCGCCGTTACCTGAGGCGTCAAGCTCTGGTATTCGCTGCTAGTCAGGAGAATCGGCGCAGGCCGCGGTGCGGGGAGTGGCTTCCAAAGAGCAACGCCCCACATGATAAGGGCAATGTCGAATGACACGTGCGACAGTGCCGCCCATAAGGCAAAATGGTTCAGCCAGGGCAGAAGGGTGTTGTCGGTCGCTTGAATAATCGAGTGGATGCCTAGTCCGAGCGCAATCCACGCCACATAATTTTCGACCTGGACCCGATAATATCGGCAGAAGGCTAACCCGCCGATCAGAAGCCCGACGATAATAAGTTCAAGCCCGCGCTGGCCCAGGGGAATTATTTTCACCGGACTCAGTGGAGTTCCCCTTGTTGAAATTAACATCGCCCCGAGCAGAATACAGCCCATCATTAACAGCAGGGGCTTGGCCAATCGCCACACCCCTTCCAGCGGGGAAAGAATGCTCCGGCAGATCTCGTACACCACAGCTGCACGAAGCAAAACGAATATTCCTTGCAAGATCCAAAAGGCGTAGAAGGATGTTTTCGATTTGAATCCAACAATCTGGTAAATGCTAAATGCTCCCAACTCGCCGAGAACAAGCACCGCTAGATAGGCAACGAAAAACGGAAGCCGCTGACGCAGTTTTCGCCGCAATGCCAGAACGAGAAGCGCAGCTTCGAGGCAAGCAATCAAGGCCCAGTGCACGAGGGATAGGACTGTCAAGCTCACGCGCCAAACTATAGCATTCTCCCAGGGGTTACGTAAACTACTGATAACCCCCGGGAGTGCCTCACTCGAGAGTCATACTTTCGCGAGGCCTCTCAAGTGCATTACCTCTTTTCTTCGCCTCTCAAATTATCTGAGAATTGCTAGACCAAGTTGCAGCCGAGCCCGCTAGGGGGTGGGGGAATTGGCATACCGCCATCGGCTAGAAGAGTCGTTTCCACGGCTGTTACCGAAACCCCGATCCCGGAAGGGGGAGGGGGAATTGGCATACCGCCATCGGCCAGAAGAGTCGTTTCCACGGCTGTTACCGAAACTCCGATCCCGGAAGGGGGAGGGGGAATCGGCATACCGCCGTCGGCCCAAATCGAGATTGTTGAAGCTGGAGCTGCCTTCAGAGCGATCACGTGTGTGTTGACGGTCGAGCGGCTCGAAGCTACTATCGTCAGCAGTAGCGCGCTGCCGGCGATCACAAAGGATTTCGCTGCGTGTTTCATTCGGAACACCTCCTGCGATGTTTTTCGCAAGAAACGCGCTGTTGACAGCGGATTTCGCTAAAATGTTCTGAAGGTGGAACAAATTCAAAAATGGAAGGCCTGGACGAATTTCATCAGAGTCGCGCGGTTATTGAAGATTTTGCCGCCAATACTTTGGGCCGAATACCCGGCGACGTCTCGCGTTTGCTGCACGTCGCTATGCTTCGCGACCTGGCCAGCGGACGGTATCGCCATGACGGACTGGCGGCTCTTTATTCCGAACCCGTTGTGGATGAGGCGCTACGGTTGTGCCATGAGCAACTGTTCGAGCGCCTGCTTGAAACTTCGCTGGAAAGTCAGGACGCTGAGGTTCGTAAGTGTCTTCAGAGTTTTGATGTGGAGCTGAATGAAATCGCCGCGCGATGGAAGGAACACGAATTTTACAAGTGTCTTATTCCGTCCGGGGTGCCAATTTATCTGCGGGAACTTTTCTGTTCCAATTTTGGAACTGTTTTGGGGCTGATCGTTGAGCAAAGTGTTACGCGTCGATCAGTCGCATAGATACTCCTACCACTCTGCCGACAACTTCCGCTTCCTCGGGGAGATGATAGCTCTCCGGAAAACACGGTGAAAGTGGATGTGGCTGCAGCGCCAGGCGGCTTCTCTCAAGCACACACCAGCAACAGCGATAGCCTGAGCGGATGTCAATCAGGTAAATAGGGCGGTCCGCTTCATTTTTCCAGCCGCCGGGATCATCCACTCTTTGTTTTTGCGGATCCACCAGGACCAGCGCTCCCGGGCGTAGCAGCGGTCCCATCCAATGATCGGAAGAACCGATGTATCCGTAATGATATTGGTGGCCGTTCTTCAGCGCGGCTGCTTCAAAATAACCCCACTGCTGTACCATTCGCGTGAGGTAGGTAGTGCGCTGCGGATCGAAGCCGGGATCAAAATGAATCGGAAGGTTAACGCCGCGAGGAGCCGCCGCCAAATGCGTATTGGGAGCTCCGCCCGACGCTCCATTGGAAAAAATGTCGCCCAAGGGAACGTCGTACCACCTGCAAACTTCATCGGGATTCAGATGATAAATGCTGCAGAGGCTAAACAATTTGTGCAGGCTTGGGATTGCGCCGGAATTCTCGAAGTCCGCCAAGCGGCTGATATGAACGATGAATTCCGTCCTGCCATGGCGCTGCGCGAGCTCATAACTTGCTTGTTCAACGTCACGGTAGGTGAAACCCAGTCGCTCGCGCACTTGACGAAGACGAATGCCAGGAAACAAATTGCGGAGCTCCAAAGTTGTTTTGCTGTTAGCGGGCTGGATTATAACAGAGGTCCGGTTTGTTCGGAAATCAGAACAGCCTGAATAATTATATAACTATCTTATATTCCAGTTAATGAAAAGAATTGTCTTGAGCGGGCGCGAGTCGATACGGAATAGCGAGTGAACTGGCGGGAGGCAGAGATTTGAGGTAAACGTGTTGACTTCTTATAAATTATACATAGACTTTGACCGTTTCTTAAGCTTTCGGGACGCTGTCGCGGGAGCCGTCGTTTTTCGATCGTTCGCTTCAACCGTCAGAGCTCTGCACGTTATATAGTGGGGAGAAATCGAATGCCAACAGTGAATCTGCCATACAAGCGTTTTGTGCTGGTTATTGCAGCGATTTTCGTGTGCACTTTTTCGGTCAAGGCGCAGTTTCGGCCTGCGAGGACGAACCAGAATAGCCTTCGGTTTCGGTTCGTCGGCCCCACGGTTGGAAACCGCGTCGCTTCCGTGGCAGGCGTGCCTGGAGATGCCAATACATACTATGCGGGCGCGGCTTCTGGCGGCGTTTGGAAATCGACCGACGGCGGCAATCGCTGGGCGCCTATCTTTGACAAGGAGCCAGTGGCGGCTATCGGCGCGCTGGCCGTTTCCGAGTCGAACCCCAATACTGTCTGGGCGGGGACGGGTGAAGCATGGGCCATTCGCGACAGCGATCTGATGGGCGATGGCGTTTACAAATCTACGGACGCCGGCAGAACGTGGAGCCACGTGGGACTCGATGCGACTGGCCGCATCGGCCGCGTCATCGTGAATCCAACAAATCCTGACAACGTGTTCGTGTGTGCGCTTGGCCGCACCACAGGGCCGCAGCAGGAGCGCGGCGTGTACCGCACTATGGACGGCGGAAAAACCTGGCAGCGCGTGCTTTTTGTCGACGAAAACACGGGCTGCTCCGGCCTTTCCATGGATCCTGCGGATTCTCAGACTTTGTTCGCCGGCACCTGGCAGATTGTCATGCATACTTGGGGAGAATTTAGCGGTGGACCGGGCAGCGGGATTTACGTTTCTCACGACGGCGGTACGAAATGGACGCACATCGAGGGGCACGGTTTGCCCAAGCCCCCGGTAGGGAAAATCGATGTCGCGGTTGCACCGACCGATTCCAATCGGGTTTACGCGTTGATCGAAACCAAGGATCAAGGGTCTGTGTGGCGTTCCGACGATGGCGGTGAGAACTGGCGAGTCATCAATTGGCAGCGCACGCTCATTGGCCGCGCTGGCTACTACATTCGCCTCGCTGTATCTCCAGCAAACGAAGATGAGGTATTCATCGCCAACAGCGGTTTTTTCCGATCCGTGGATGGCGGCTTGACCTTCAACCAAGTTCCTTGGGGTGGCGACAATCACGATATCTGGATCGACCCGAAAAATGCGGATCATTTTGCGCTTACCAATGACGGCGGCATGCTTATCACCACCGATCACGGGCGCGGTTTTCACCGCGTGACGCTCCCAATTGGCCAGATGTACCACGTCGCCGTGGACAATCAGATCCCGTACGATGTCTACAGCAATATGCAAGATGACGGCAACATGCGCGGGCCCAGCACGTCCGTAGGATTTTCGTTCGGCGGGGGCGAACAGCCTGATTGGGACCATGGCATGGGCGGCTGCGAATCCGGCTGGACGATTCCGAATCCCGTAGATCCCAACATTGTCTGGGCCACGTGCTATGGCGATGAGGTGACCGTTTGGAACGCCAAAACTAAGATGGCTCGTTCCGTCAGTCCTTGGGCGCACACGCTCGATTCGCCGCCCAACGACACGAAATATCGGTGCCACTGGACTCCGCCGCTCGCCATTGATCCCTTTGACCCCAACACCGTCTACTACGGCTGCCAGGTCATCTTCAAAACTTCCAATGGCGGCCAGAGCTGGAGCGTTATCAGCCCGGATCTTTCAACCCACGATCCCAGCCGCATCGTTTCTTCCGGTGGACTGATTGGCGACAATCTCGGGCAGTTCTATGGAGAAGTTGTCTTTGCCATCGCACCGTCGCAAATTCAGAAGGGCCTCATCTGGGCGGGGACCAATGACGGGCAAATTTGGTACACGCGAAACGGAGGAGGGAACTGGACGAACGTCTCCAAGAATGTCTCCGGCATGCCTGCGTGGGGCACCATCACCAGCATCGAACCTTCGCATTTTGACCCAGGAACCGCGTACGTCTCTGTGGATTTTCACTTGGTGAACGATCGCGATCCATACATCTACAAGACGACAAATTTTGGACAGACTTGGACGAAAATCAGCGGGGGCATCCCGCCAAGCGAGTTGTCTTATGTTCGGGTCATCGCGGAGGATCCGAATTGCAAAGGACTGCTCTTCGCTGGAACGGGCAATGCGCTTTACTATTCGCTGAATGACGGCGCGGACTGGAAAGAATTCGATGCGGGCCTGCCTCATGCAGCTGTCTCTTGGGCGGTGGTGCAGAAACACTTTCACGATTTGGTCGTCTCTACCTACGGGCGCGGTTTGTACATCCTCGACGACATTACGCCGCTCGAGCAAATGGCGAAAAATGCCTCTGACTCCGCTGACGTGCGCTTTTTCACGCCGCGCGCCTCCTATCGTTTCGTTCGTTTCGGCCACGCCTTCCTGGATTTTTCGCTCAAATCTGCGACCAAAGAGCCTGTAAAAATCGAAATTCTCGATGCCAATGGCAAATTGGTTCGCCGGCTCAAAGAGCCGGGTAAGGCTGGTCTCAATCGCGTGGTTTGGGATTTGCGCTACGAGCCACCGCACCTGATTGCACTGCGCACGCCGGCACCGGATAATCCGCACATCTGGGAAGATCCGCGTTTCCGCGGCAAGGATTCGCGGCCGATTATTCACTGGGGCATCGAGGGCGCTCAGGTGGGACCATTGGTCGCGCCGGGGAAATACACAGTGCGGCTAACGGTGGGGAAGCAGACTTTTACCGAGCCGCTCACCATTCTGCGGGATCCAAAATCGCCCGGCACAGATGCGGACATCGAAGCTTCGGTGAAGGCGTTGCTGCGCATCCGCGACGACATTACGCGCACGTCCGACATGGTCAACCGCATCGAGTGGAATCGCAAACAGCTTGAAGATACTGAAGCGATGCTGAAGTCTGAAATTGCCACGGCAAAGGCGGATCAGAAAGATGACGCGAAAGCGGCTGATTTGCTGAAATCCGTACAGGATATGGACGAAAAAATGAAAACTGTGGAATACGCCCTGGTCGCGCGCGCCGACACCAACAGCGACGACAAATACTATTCCGAGGCCTATAAAGTCTATCTGAACCTGATCTGGCTCAATGCCGAAATTGGCACTGGTGGCGGCGACGTGGCCGGCGGCGCTGATTTTGCGCCGACCCAAACGGACATGACGCTGTTGCAGAATTACGAAAAAGAGCTTGCAGCGGCCACAGTCCAATACAATCAGCTTATGAACAAGGAATTTCCGGCATTTAACCATTCGCTTGCGGGGAGTGGAGTGATCGCTGGGCTGCAGCCGTTTCCTGCGCCAGCTTCGACTTCGGCGGAGGGCGAGCGTCCGTGATCGCTGAAAAAAGATAGGGACGAAACGTCAGCGCTACTTGCGATGTTCCTTGACGAATTCCTTCAGCATGCGGCCGGCGTTGTGGATATGCTTTTCGAGCAGCTCGCTGGCGCCGACGGTGTCGCGTTTGCGGCATAGCTCGAGCAGCATGCGATGCTCCTGCTTGGCGCGGTCGAGCGCATGCGTCAAATAGAGTTGCAGCCGCGTATAGCGGTCGCCATTATTATTGACCATTTTGATGATGGACATGAAATGCGGGCGATTCGCGCGCGAATAGAGCGTTGAATGGAATTGCCAATTCAGCTGGCCCCAACTGCGCACATCCTCTTTGGAAAGCGCCTTCTCGTAAGTTTGCAGGATGCCGTCGGCTTTCTGGAATTCCGCTTCGGTCAAATGGGGAATCGAAAGTTTCAGCACCGCGCACTCCAGCAGCGCGCGAATATCAAAAAGCTCTTCGATCTCGTCGGGAGATAGCGCCGAAACCACCGCGCCGCGATGCGCCACAATTTTAATCAGACCTTCTGCTTCGAGTTGCCGCAGGGCTTCACGGACAGGAATGCGGCTAACCTGGAAATCGGCGGCAATCGCGTCCTGCCGGAGCTGTTCTCCCTCCTGAACATCTCCGCGGATGATCATAGCGCGCAATTTGTCAGCGACCGCCGATGCCAGAGACTGCCGCGGAATTTCGTTTCCAGAAGTGGCTACGTCACCAGTATCAAAACTTTGTCTTACCGGCATTTTGTGCAGTAACGCTGTCTTATTTCTTCGGGATTTGACAACTTGGCCGGGCCTAAAGATACCATATTAGCAATGGCTTGATATCATCGGTTTTTGCTTCCCTCTGAATTCAGGACGCATTGCCCCAGATATCTCCCACTACGAATCCTTCCGGGAACGGATCAGTGGCGTCCAGCACATATCGCGAAAATGCGGTAATCCAGGCGCGCCCGCTGATCGCCGGCACCACGGCGGGATATTTTCCTATGCGCGTTTCTGCAATGAGCCGGCCGGTAAATCTCGTGTCAAGAATTCCTTCGTGCACAAAATCACGTCCGAGCGGAAGTAGTCCCTTGGCATGCAGCGCTGCCATTTTCGCGCAGGTTCCCGTGCCGCAGGGCGAGCGGTCCAACGCTCCAACCCACGACGAGGGGCGCTTCCAATCGAGCTTTCCAGTCGAGACAATTACGGTGTTCCTGCGATCTACCCCGGAGTTCACGCTTGGCCCGGAGAGTTGCGCGATTGTGATTCCGGCAATTTCGGGATTTTCCGGGTGCGCCACCGGTAATTGCTCCTGCGCCGCAGCCTTAATCATTTCGCCCGCGCGAACAATGTCATGCGCTTCGTCTGGTGTTAAGCGGAAGCCGAGGGCGCTGGCATCGGCAATCACGTAAAACATGCCGCCGTACGCCACGTCCACAGTCACGGTTCCGAGATTTGGCACTTCGATTCGAGCGTCGAGATGCGTCGCGAATGCCGGCACATTCTGAAATGTCACGCGCGTGACTCTGCCGGCCTCCATCTCCGCTTCCACTTCCACGAGTCCAGCAGGCGTATCGAGTTTGAGCTTCGCAATGCGGCCTTTCACTGGAACGATTCCTGTTTCCAGCAAAACGGTGACGACACAGATGGTATTCGTCCCGGACATCGGAGGGTATTCGGTCTGTTCCATAATGACAAAACCGGCGTCCGCGTCCCCGCGAGTCGGGGGCAGAATCACATTGCAATTCGCGGCCGGATAGCCGCGCGGCTCGCGCAGCATTAGCTTGCGCAGATGGTCGCCGTGCGTTTTAAGGTAGATCATCTTCTCGAACATGGTCTTGCCCGGCACTTCCGAGACTCCGCCAGTAATCACGCGCCCTGGCTCTCCACAAGCGTGGGCATCAACGGCAGTAATTTCCTTCGCTAAACGCAACTGCTCTCCTCACATCGTGAGAATTTCGCGTGGATCGCACACACGCACGAAACTGCTGCAAGCGTTTGCATCCGTCCGGCGAGAAGAAAGTATAAGGATGCCGCGTACAGCCTGGGTTGCTAATAAGCTCGAAGCTAAGGTTGACACCGGATATTTTATACATAAAATAGGAAGGTTGCCACTCGCTTAGAGCTAACTTGCTCACTGCAATTTCCGGATGTGCTCTTTGGCGGCTTTCTGCGAGGGCACATCCAGAACGCCAATTTCACTTCGCGTTTTGCGGACGAATAACTTAATTTCGTGACAAATGCCAAACCAAACCGTGTTCGTGTAATCGATTCCCACACCGGAGGCGAGCCGACGCGCATTGTTGTCGAAGGAGGCCCGGATTTGGGCATTGGCTCAATGGCCTCCCGGCTGGACGTGTTTCGGCAAAAGTTTGACACCTTCCGCTCTGCCGTCGTAAACGAACCGCGTGGCTCCGACGCCGTCGTCGGCGCGCTTTTGTGCGAGCCGCAGGAGCCGTCCTGCGCCGCTGGCGTCATTTTTTTCAATAACGTTGGCTATCTGGGAATGTGCGGCCACGGCACAATCGGGCTTCTGGCCACGCTCGCGTATCTAAAAAACTTGCAGTCCGGTCTCCATCACATTGAAACGCCGGTTGGAAAAGTCTCTGCGCGCTTGCATGCGGACGGCAAAGTTACCGTCGAAAATGTTCCGAGCTATCGCACAGCCGCGAATGTCTCTGTCGAAGTTCCCGGTTACGGCAAGTTTACCGGCGACGTGGCCTGGGGCGGCAACTGGTTTTTCCTGATCCAAAATCATGGAATGGAAATCGCCTTTGCGAATATTGATCCCCTCACGGAATTTGCGTGGGCTGTGCGCCAGCAACTGCGCAACCAAAAGATCACCGGCGACAAGGGCGCAGAGATCGACCACATCGAGCTTTTTGGCCCGGCGCAAATGTCCGGCGCGAACAGCAAGAATTTCGTTTTGTGCCCGGGGAAAAGCTACGATCGCTCGCCCTGCGGCACGGGAACTTCCGCAAAAATGGCCTGTCTATACGCCGACGGCAAGCTCCGCAGCGGGGAAATTTGGCGTCAGGAAAGCATCGTTGGCAGCATATTTGAGGGTAGCATCGCTGAACGCGACGGCCAGCTCTATCCCAGCATTACCGGCTCGGCGTTTGTGAACGCGGACAGCCAGCTGATTCTCGATCCGCAAGATCCATTCTGCTTCGGAATTCGCAAATGAGCTCGTCCGTTTATGACGTGATTATCATAGGTGCGGGGATTGTCGGAGCCGCATGCGCAGCGGCATGCGCCGCCGAAAAAATGAGAGTGGGAATCGTCGAAGCGCAAATGATCGGCGGAGGCGCAACGGCGGCCGGCATGGGCCATTTGGTGGTCATGGATGATTCGGAAGCCCAATTTGCGCTGACTCATTATTCCCGTTATCTCTGGCAGGAATTATCGGCGGAACTTCCTGGCGACGTGGAATACGAGCGCTGCGGGACAGTCTGGATTGCGGCGGATGGGGATGAAATGCAAGCGGTTGCTCACAAGCGGCAATTTTACGAATCTCGCGGTGTGCACGCTGAAATTCTCGATTCACAATCTCTGAGCGACGCTGAGCCGAATCTTCGCGAAGGTTTGCCGGGTGGCCTGCTCGTGCCGGACGATGCAGTCATCTATTCACCTTGCGCCGCGCGCTTTCTTGTGGAGCTGGCGCGGTCTGGCGGCGCGCAATTGCACCTTCCTTGCGTGGTTACGGAACTGACTTCCGACGGCGTTCGGCTGAATAATGGCGCCACCCTCTCCGCACGCTTTACCGTGATTGCAGGAGGCACGTGGTCCAGCACGTTGCTCCCTGGAATAGCTGTAAAAAAACGGAAAGGGCATCTCGTCATCACCGATCGTTACCCCGGATTCGTGCGGCATCAGCTGGTGGAGTTGGGATATTTGAAAAGTGCGCACTCGATGACCAAAGATTCGGTCGCCTTCAATGCGCAGCCGCGCAAGACCGGCCAATTGCTGATCGGCTCGTCCCGCCAGTTCGATTCTGACGATGCGGCAATTGACCACACGATTCTCAGGCGCATGCTGGCACGTGCCGAGCAATTCATTCCTGGGATCGCCCGATTGTCCGCAATTCGCTCCTGGACCGGCTTTCGCGCGGCGACGCCTGACAAACTTCCGCTCATCGGCGCTGTTCCCGGACGAGACCATCTTTTTCTTGCGACTGGTCATGAAGGTCTAGGCATCACCACTTCGCTCGGCACGGCGCAACTGCTGGTGAGCCAATTGCTGCAACGTACTCCTGAAATTCCCGTTGACCCTTATCTGCCGAGCCGAATTTGCGAAGGTGTGCATGCCTGAGCGGATTTACGTCACCGTGAACGGGACGCGCGTGGAAGTTCCATCCGGAACAACAGCGCTTGCTGCAGTTCTGTCCTCGGGAACGTCGGTTATTCGCCGTTCGGTGACCGCCGAGCCACGCGGCCCTCTTTGCGGTATGGGAATTTGTTTCGAATGCCGCGCTACCGTCAACGGCCAGCGGCATTGCCGCACTTGCCAGATTTTGTGCACGGACGGGATGGAGCTCCGTACCGATGAATAGCTCCAGCGCAGATAAGAGCGGCACCTTCGATGTTTTGGTAGTCGGCGCAGGTCCGGCGGGGATTGCAGCGGCCTGCTGCGCAGCCGAGAGCGGCGCGAGTGTGGGCGTCATCGACAATAATCCCCGTGTGGGCGGACAGATTTGGCGCGGCGAAACGCGCGAACATTCGCATAGCGCCGGAGCTCAGTTATGGCTCGAAAAATTTGCCGCGCACGACATCGAAGTTTTTTCATGCACGGAAGTTATCGATGAAGTGGAACGCGGCCACCTTGTCGCGCAATGTGGTGACACGGCTCGTGAATTCATTTATGAAAAACTGATTCTTTGCACTGGCGCGCGGGAGTTGTTTCTTCCTTTTCCGGGCTGGACGCTTCCTAATGTAATGGGCGCTGGGGGACTGCAAGCTCTGGTGAAGTCCGGCTTCGCAATCGCCGGCAAACGAGTGGTCGTGGCCGGAAGCGGCCCGTTGCTGCTCGCCGTCGCCGCGCACCTTCGGGAGCAGGGTGCCGACGTTCGTCTGATCGCCGAGCAGTCGCCGTGGAGCCGCATCGCCCGTTTCGGCATGGCGCTCCTTCGCAAAAAAAACAAATTCGCACAAGCAATGGCCATTCGCCGGCAACTTGCTGGCGTTCCTTACAAGACAAACTGCTGGCCGATTCGCGCTGACGGCCACGAAAAACTCGAAAGCGTTACTTTGCGCAGTGGCGCAAGAACTTGGCAGGAACGGTGTGATTATCTCGCGTGCGGATTTCATCTTGTTCCCAACACGGAGCTCGCTTCCTTGCTTGGTTGCGAACTGCGCAGCGGCTTTGTCCGAGTGGATGATCTGCAGCAATCATCGGTAAAAGGAGTTTTGTGCGCGGGCGAACTCACGGGCATTGCGGGCGTGGATTCTTCCATACTCGAAGGTCAAATCGCCGGCTACGCAGCCGCAGGGCAAGTTGCGCGCGCCACAAAACTGATCGCGCAAAAGCGCCGCATGGAGCGCTTTGCCTTTTCGCTGCGCCGCACATTTGCGCTGCGTAAGGAGCTTCGCGCGTCCATTGCTCCTGAAACGGTCGTCTGCCGCTGCGAAGACGTGCAATTCGCGCGTCTGCGCCCCTATTCATCGTGGCGCGCAGCGAAGTTGCAAACGAGATGCGGCATGGGCCCGTGCCAGGGCAGAATTTGCGGACCGGCGACAGAATTTCTGTTTGGTTGGAAGGCAGACTCTGTTCGCCCGCCCATATTCGCCACGCCCATACAAACTTTTACGCATACTACTTTACTTTCGTCCGAACAAAACCTGATCTCACACGAGGAGCCTCGATGAAGTGGACCGGAGTTATGCCCGCAATCACCACGAATTTCGACGCAAATTACAAAGTCGACCATGGTTATGTCGCCGAGCATTGCCGCTGGATGATCCAGAGCGGCTGCACGGCCATCGTCGCGCTCGGTTCACTTGGCGAGGGCTCGACGCTCGAATACGACGAGAAGCTAGCGATTCTTGACACTTGCGTTCGCGCTGCCGGCTCCTCGGCTCCCGTGGTCGCCGCGATTTCCTCCTTGCGCACCAGCGAAGCCGCGCAATTGGCGAAAGAGGCCGCGCGCCGCGGCTGCCAGGGCTTGATGATACTTCCGCCGTACGTCTATCGCGGCGACTGGCGTGAGATGAAATCGCATGTCGCCGCTGTCTTGAGAGCCACTGAGCTCCCCGGCATGCTCTACAATAATCCTGTTGCTTATGGAACCGATTTTCTACCCGAGCACATCGCCGAGCTTGCCAACGAACATCCGAATTTGCGGGCCGTTAAGGAATCAAGCACCGATGTTCGCCGCGTCGCTGCCATTCGCGCCTTGCTCGGGGATCGCCTTGCTATTCTCGTCGGTGTGGACGATTGCATCGTCGAAAGCATTCGCATGGGCGCCGTTGGATGGATCGCCGGGCTTGCGAATGTGTTGCCTGTCGAGTCCGTCGATTTATTCGAGTATGCGTCGAATGATCAAATGGACAAGGCCCTCGCGCTGTACAATTGGTTCCTGCCTCTCTTGCGTATGGACACGGTTCCGAAATTCATCCAGCTCATTAAACTGGCGCAGCAGGAAGCAGGCCATGGCAGCGCCCGCGTGCGCGCTCCGCGCCTCGAACTTGACGGTCCTGAATTGAAGGAGGCTAAGCGCGTCATCGCCCGCGCTCTTGAGACTCGGCCGCAGCGTCAGGCGGAGAAGACCGGCGCGCGCTCGTGAACGGCATTATTTTTCGTAAGGAGATATCAGCGTGCAACTGACAGGAAAATCTATTATTGGACAGCAGCAATCGGAAAAAACGGAAGGAAAGAGTTTTCGCGCCACGAATCCCAAAACTGGCGAACGCATCGCGCCGGATTTCTATTCCGCCACGCGCGACGAAGTAAACGTTGCAGCGTCGCTGGCGGAGCGGGCCTTTTCCGAATGGAGCCGCGCCTCCGGGAAAACGAAAGCCGCTTTTCTCCGGAAAATTGCGGAAAACATCGAGTCGCTGGGCGACGATTTGGTCAATCGCGCCAGTGAGGAAACCGCTCTGCCGCCCCCGCGGATCAAAAACGAAGTTGTGCGCACCTGCTTTCAGCTCCGCATGTTTGCGCAGCTTGTCGAGGAAGGCTCATGGGTCGGCGCGCGCATCGACCAGGGCGACCCCAGCCGTACGCCCGTTCCGAAGCCCGACATGCGCTCTCTTTGGCGGCCACTTGGCCCTGTTGTTGTTTTTGGGGCGAGCAATTTCCCCATGGCGTATTCCGTCGCCGGAGGCGATACCGCTTCGGCCTTTGCCGCCGGCAATCCGGTTATCGTAAAAGCGCATCCCGCTCACCCCGGCACCGCCGAAATGGTCGGCCAGGCAATTCGCGACGCCGCCCGCGAATGTCACGCGCCCGAAGGCGTGTTTTCGCTGCTTTTTGACGCGGGGATCGAAGTCGGTCTGGAACTCGTCAAGCATCCCAAGATAAAGGCCGTAGGCTTCACGGGATCCAAAGAGGGTGGGCGGTCCCTGATGGACGCTGCCGCTTCGCGTCCCGAGCCCATTCCTGTGTACGCGGAGATGGGCAGCATTAACCCTGTTTTTATTCTTCCGGGCGCGATGAAGGAGCGAGGCGCCGAAATCGCCAAAGGCTTGCACGCATCCGTGACACTCTCGGCAGGGCAGTTCTGCACCAAACCTGGGATAGTGGTTACCTCCGCTGACGCCGAGACTGCTGCTCCCTCGCGCACATTTGCCGACGCTTTCCGCAACCTGATGGACTCCAGTGGTGATTTCACGCTGCTGACTTCGCGGATTCACGAAGCCTATCTTTCGAATACAAAGGCGCGCAGCGCGTTGAAAGCAGGATCCGGAACTTCGCAAGCGCTTTCGTCCGCTAAAGTCGAAAGCCAGGCGATCGCGGCAGGATTTCAGGTTAGTCCTGCCGTCTTTGAAACAACCGCTGCGGCCTTTCGCGAGCAACCCGCGCTGCATTCCGAGATTTTCGGTCCGGCCACCATGCTTGTTCGTTATTCCTCCCGCGAGGAGCTTCTCGAAACGGCGCGCTCCCTTGAAGGCCACTTAACGGCAACGATTCATGGCACCGAAAAAGACCTGCGCGAATATGCCGACTTGGTCGCTATCCTCGAATCCAAGGTGGGGCGCCTGATTTACAACGGCTACCCGACGGGCCTCGAAGTGTGCCACGCCGTCGTTCACGGCGGCCCTTATCCTGCGACTTCTGACGGGCGAACTACCGCCGTCGGCTCGCGAGCCATTTACCGCTTCGCGCGCCTGATTTGTTACCAGAATTTCCCCGCCTTAGCCCTGCCTGACGAGTTGAAGGACGAAAATCCACTGGGCATTTGGCGGCTGATTGATGGCCAGCAGACGCGCGAGCCTTTGCCGTCCAAAGCGCGCGCGATTTCCAAGTAAGAGCGGCACGATTGATAAACCGGTGCTCCGCAGTGTGAAATTCATCTTCCGCCTCGCTCGTGCAGCGCGTCTTCTGCGCCAATTTGCTGAATGCCTCGGCAACTTTGTCCGGTCGTCACCTCAATTATCGAGTCGAATTCCCGCTTCTACCCGGAATAAAGAACACGAATACAGGCTCTGCCGTATCAGTGGACCGAACCCATCTGCATACACTCTTCCAGTGTCGCGCGCGTGCGGGCCTGTGCCGCACTCGCGCGAATTCTGAAAGGAGAAAAAATGCCACGAAAATCGAATAGACAGAAGTCACGCCAGAACAGGTCAGGTCAGAGTAGTCGGAGGCGCATTAGACAAAATTCCAATTCGAACGACAGATCGAACCGCGAAAATCGTGAAAGCGAACGTTCCACCAGTGCTCTCAATTCCGGCAGTTTCTGAACGTACGTGCGCTGTTTTTCCACATCATC
>DATGHO010000023.1:0-85507 GCA_035307965.1 Candidatus Acidiferrales bacterium
CCCACCACGGCAAGCAAGAGCGCCAGAGTCGAAAACGCCGTCAGCAGTTGCGCCGTGAATCGCGGCTGCGCGCTCGACTCCGAGATCAGTTCATTGCCCGTCTGAACTTGGCCGACAAACATATGCCCCGGAACAATCTGCAAAGCGGCATTGCGCATGGCCGAGGCTATCCTCTCTGGATTTGCCCTGGTGCGCACAATCACTGAAAGGTATGGCAGCGGAACCTGAGCGTAATCGAGGTAAACCGCTGGCAACGGCGTCTCGCCGGTACCAAACTCCTTTGGCTCGTGGATGATTCCCACAATCTCGTAGGAGATCTTCTTATCGGTATCACGCCACCATGGCTGCACCTTTACGCCGAGCGGATCGCTGTCGCGCCAGTAGGTTTTGGCCATGGCTTCGTTGATGACGGCCACGGGCAGCGAGCCCGGTGTATCCGAGTCCGCAAACCACCGTCCGCGAACGAGCGTCATCCCCATCATGTCGAAATACGCGGGCGTCACAACGTGGTCATCGGCTGGCTCAAAACCCTGCGCAATGGCCCCGCCGCCTCCGTCAGCCTTAAACTGCTGTGAGCTGTGCTGATGAGCGACAGGCGGAAACCAGTCGGCTAAAGCGACTGTCTCCACGCCCGGGAGTGCCGCTACACGCTCCTCAAATTGCTGAAAGAGAATCCGCACCGGCTCCAGGTCCTGCAGCGGCCTGAGATAGGCGTTGTCAATATCCACGGTCATCGAAAGCAGGTGCTCGGGCTGAAACTGACCATTCACGGCGAGAAGCTTTTGCATACTTCTCAGCATCAGCAGCGCGCCGGTCAGCAAAACAAGCGCCAGCGAAACTTCCACAACCAGCAGCGCACTGCCCGGCCTGCGCAGAACAGAACGCCCTGGCGGCGATTTACGCGCGCTTCCGGATTTCAGCGTTTGATTCAGATTGGGCCGCGCCAAACGCAAGCTCGGAAGCACGCTGAACACTGCCGCGGCAATTACCGAGAATGCCGCCGCCAAAACCAGCATTCGCGTATCCAGCGCCACCGAATCCAACCTCGGAATGTAAATCGATTGCGGCAGCAGCGCTAGAAAAGCGCGCAGGCTTCCATAAGCCAGCAACAATCCCAGCGCTCCTCCCGCCAGCGCCAGCAGCATCGCCTCGGCCAGCATCTGGCGTATCAGCGCCAAGCGGCTCGCACCCAACGTAGCGCGAATCGCCATCTCCTTTTCCCGTGACACTGCGCGCACCAGCAAGAGATTGCCCACATTGGCGCAACCAATCAGCAAAATGAAGCCGAACGCCGCCAGCAGGACCCACAAAATGCTCCGCACGTTTCGCGTGAGTTCACTGCTGAGTGGCACCACGTCGACCCCCTCGTCTTTGTAATACTTGGGGTACTGCGCGCGAATGCGCTCGACAATAGTGTTAATCTCCGCCTGCGCTTGGGTCAGATTCACGCCCGCTTTCAGGCGGCCCACCACCTGCAAATTGTTTCCGGGAATAAACGTATTCGGTATCGCCACGTTTACCCACAGTTCAGCCTCGGCGGGATAGAGAGGATAAGGAAAATCGAAGCCCTTGGGCATGACTCCAACAATAGTGTACTGGCTCTTCTCTCCAAATTCGTTCACGGTGATTGTCTTCCCGATAACATCAGGGCTAGCTCCGTAATGCTGCCTCCAGTATACGTAACTCAGGACAGCGACGTGAGCGGACTCCCACTGGGATTGATCTCCTTTGCCCTTCAGTATAGCCACGCCCTCGCTCGCCGTAAATGTCCTTCCCAGCAAAGGCGTGGCTCCCAAAACGGAAAAGAGTTCAGGCGTGACTCCGCCGATTGCAAGGCGCTCCTCCGTTCCCCAGAGCTTTGGGGCAAACAGTTCGCTGCGTCGGTTTACCGGAGTGAACGCGGCCATCCCGTCGAAGGTCTTCGCCTGCTTCTGCAGAATGGCAAACGAGCCCTCCATCACGGGGATGTGCGTCCCACCCGTTTTGCGATTCGAGTCCCACAGCATCACGAGCCGCGACGCGCCCGCGTAAGGCAGAGGCTGCAAAACCAATCCATACAGCGCGCTGAACATTGCCGTATTCGCGCCAATCCCCAGCGCCAGCGTCAGCACCGCGACCACCGCAAACCCCGGCGCCTTCCCCAGCATCCTCAGCCCATATTTCACGTCCTGCCACATAGCAACCTCCCGCACTCTGAACCAATCGGTGATAAGTGGTCAGTAACAGTAATACAGACGCCAGCATACCCTCCCTGTAATCGTTTTTCTCTCATTTGTTTTGGCAGACTGTGACAGGGCTCGCGCCCAAGTTTGGCCATGAAGGCCGGTAGCGACTTTCGTCACCGTTTGCCGTGACGACGAGGGTCACTTCCGTGCCCTGATCAAGAGAGGAAAACGCGTCACTCGCTTGCCGCGCCGAAGCTTGCGCCAGGGCGGGCTTGCCGCGCCGAAGCCTGCGCGAAGGCGGGCCACTGCCTCTAAATCAAAGCCACGCGGGACGTAGCGCCCTCGCGCTTCTCGTCCGCCGCGCTGCGACGCCCCGCGCCGCGCTGCTTCTTTTGCATTTCCGTCTCGATCACTTGGCCCAGCGCCAGGATGCCCCGCGCAATATCTTTTTCTTCCACGCCCGCGAAGCCCAGCCGCAGCGTATTCGGCTGCGGGCTGCCCACATAAAAATATCGCCCCGGAACGAAAAGCACGCCGCGTTCGCGCGCGTGAATCAGCAGCTCCGCCGCGTCCAGCCCCGGCGGCAGCGTAATCCAGATTGACATCCCGCCTTCGGGCCGCGTCCATTCCACGCCCCCGGGCAAATGCCGCTCCATGCACTTCTCGATGGCCTCCAGCCGCTGCGCATAAATGCGAATCATGCGTTTCAAATGCTTGTCGAGCATGCCCGTTTTCACAAATTCCGCGAGCGTGGCCTGCGAAAGCTGGTCCGTGTGCAAATCGCTCACTTGCTTCAACTGGCGCAGCCGCTCAATCACGCGCTCCGGCCCCACGCACCAGCCCACGCGCAGCCCGGGAAACGCAATCTTCGAAAAACTGTCGATTTGAATGACGATGCCGTTGCGGTCCATCGCCTTCAGCGAAGGCACGCTGGTTCCGCTCAGCCGCAGCCGCGCGTAAATATGGTCTTCGACGATGGGCACTTGAAAATGCGCCGCCACGTCCAGCAGTTTTTTGCGCGCCTCTGCCGGCAAAGTGGTTCCCGTAGGATTTTGAAAATCCGGCGTGACCACAATCATCTTCACGCGATTCTGTTCGAGCAGCGCCTCGACCGCTTTCACGTCCAGTCCGGCGTAGTCTTGCTTCGCGCGGTTCGTTTCCACCGGAGCCGGCAAACAGCGCACGCGCGCCGCTGACAATACTGACAGCACTCCCGGATACGTCGGATTTTCGACAATCACCGCGTCGCCCGGCCGCAGGAACGCCTTGGCCAGCAAATCCAGCGACTGCTGGCATCCGTCGGTCACCAGCAGATTCGTTTCCTTCGCCGAAATTCCTTCCGCGCGCAGAGTTGTCAGCAGCACATCGCGCAGCGGTTCGTAACCGTCCGATGCGCCGAGCTGCAGAATTTCGCGCCCTTCGCGCCTCAGCACTTCGTTCGCGCATTTGCGCACTTCGTCAACCGGAAAGCAAATTTCCGAAGGCTTGGCGCTGATGAACGCGATGGTGTCGTCGGAAACTTGCGGCATCAGATGGCTCAAGCCGCCGCCGGCCCGCTCATCGGCAAACAGCGCCTCCCAGCGCACCGCGCCGCCCGCTTGCCGCGGCGGCGGCGTGAATTCGCGCGCGCCATTTCGCCCGCTGATGAACGTGCCGCGCCCGACGAAGCCCTCGATCAATCCCTCCGCTTCGAGCTCCGCGTAAGCCGTAGCTACTGTGGTGCGGTGGATTTTCAATTGCGCGGCAAGTTCGCGGCTCGCCGGAATGCGGTCGCCGGCACAAAGTTCGCCCGAATGGATCAGCGCGCGCATCTGATCGCGCAATTGCGCGTACAGCGGAATGTCGCTTTGCGGCTGCAAATGCAATGGCATAAATGCTCTGCTCATAATGGCCCAATCATAGCCCTGAAAAAAGGGTAGAAAAGAGCCAAATTGTCTTTTTGGCTGGAGAGGCGATTTTCTACCAAAGTGGCGCGAATTCAGCGATTTGCGTCGCGTAGCAAAAAACGCTGGATTTTTCCGGTGGCTGTTTTTGGCAAATTTTCAACGAAATGGACTGTTTGCGGACACTTGTAAGAAACGAGGTTTTTGCGCAGAAATTCGCGAATTTCGCGCGAAAGATTCTCGCTGCAGGCGACATCATTTTTTAGAACCACGTATGCGGCAGGATGAAGCAGCCCATTTTCATCGGCGTGCGCGACCACGGCGACTTCGGCGATGTCAGGATGCGCGAGCAGCGCGTTTTCTACTTCGCTCGGCGAGACCCACATGCCGGCGACTTTCATCATGTCGTCGGCGCGGCCGCAATAATGAAAATAGCCGTCAGCGTCGCAGGTGAATTTATCTCCGGTCAAAACCCATTCGCCTTTTTTTGTGCGCGCGGTGAGTTCCGGTTTTTTCCAGTAGCCGGCGAAGGCGCTGCCGCCGCGCACCCACAAATTTCCGATTTCGCCGCGAGGAACTTCCGCGCCATCGTCGCCGAGGATTTTTGCGGCGCAACCGGGGACTTCGGAGCCACAGCTTGCAGCGCGCGCCTTTCCTGGACGCGAGGACAAAAACATGTGCAGCATTTCCGTGGAGCCGATGCCATCGAGAATTTCCGCGCCGAATTTATTTTTGAATTGCTCGAAGATTTCCGCAGGCAAAGTTTCGCCCGCGGAAACGGCCATGCGCAACGAAGAGCAATCCACATCGAGGCCGCGGGCGGCTTCGCGCAGGAGCGCGGCAAAAAACGTGGGCACGGAAAACAAAATCGTCGGACGATATTTTTTCAGCAACTCGGCGGTGCGCTCCGGCTTGGGCTTTCCCGGATCGAGCACGGTGCGCGCGCCGACGGAAAAGGGAAAATACATTCCGTTGCCGAGGCCATAGGCGAAAAACAGTTTCGAGACGGAATAAGTGATGTCGTCGGGGCGCAATCCCAGAACTCCGTGGGCGTAACCGCGGCTGGTATGCAGCATGTCTTCGTGGCGATGAATGGCGGCCTTGGGAGTGCCGCCGCTGCCCGAGGTGTACAGGAAAAATGCGGGATCGTTTGCAGCGGTACGATGCGAATCGCAATTTGGCGATGCGGTGTTGCACTGCTCTTCCCACGAAACGATGCGCGGCGCGAAAAAGCCTTTGGCGTAGCGAGACACTTCGCAGGCAATTTCGGCGAATCCTTGAGCTGCGATGGCCATCACCTCGAAGCCAGGTGGCCAGTCCTCGAGCGCAAATTCGCCGACGACTGACTTGTGGACAATGGCGAAGCGCGCGCCGGAATCTGCGAGGTAGTAGGCATAGTCGGCGGCGCGGGCCATTGAATTCACCGGCACGGCAATCGCACCGATTTTTGCGGCGCCGAAAAACGCGGCGATGAATTCGATGGAATCGGGAAGGATGACTAAAACGCGGTCGCCTGGCGCGCAATTCCAGGAGCGGAACACATTCGCGGCGCGATTCACCGCTTCTTCGACTTCGCGATAGGTGAATGCGCGCGGCTCGCCGAGAATGGCAACGCGCTCCGGATGCGCCTGCGCCGGCCGGGCGACAAATTCGTCCGCGATATTCAGGTGCGATGGGATTTGCGCGTGCGCCGAGCCGTCCGCCGCCATGCCAGCGATTCTACTCCGGTCAAGCCCTGCGGCGACAGTCGTGGGTAGCAGGTGAGTTCCGGTGTTAGACTCGTTCCGCCGGGAACAATCGACAGGAACGCATATGCGTCGCTCAAGTCATTCGAAGTGGTTCCAGGATGGTTTCTCGCTTGCTACCAGTCAGACTACTCATGTCTGAGCGCAACCATGGGATCGACGCGCATCGCCCGCCGCGCGGGGAAATAGCCGGCAATCAACCCGATGAAAAGCAGCGCCAGCGAGGCTCCGGCGATAGAAAGCGCGTCGTTGGGCGAAACTCCAAAGAGCATTGTGGATAGCAGGCGAGATGCGGCTAGCGAGCAAAGCACGCCCAGTACAATCCCCGCGAGCGAAAGGACCACGGCTTGGCTCAAAACGAGGCGCATGATGTTGCGTCGCTGGGCTCCGAGAGCCATGCGAATGCCGATCTCGCGCGTGCGCCGCGTCACATTGTGTGAAATCAGTCCATACAGACCCATGCAAGCCAGCAGCAACGCGAAACCGCCAAAAAAGGTGGAGAGCATCGCGGAGAGCCGCTCCTCGACCAGCGATTGGCTCTGCGCTTCTTCGAGCGTCATGCTGCGCGCGACAAACTGGAAACCGAAGGAATCGATGGCCTGCGAGACGGCGGGAATCAGGCTCAACGGATTTTGCGCGGCGCGGACAAAGAGGTCAGCTCCTTGCCCCGTAGGATCGTTCTGCATAAAGTCCGTAAAAATGTCGAGTGGATGGGCATCTCGCGGATTGTAAAGCCGCGCGTCATTCACAACTCCGACGATTTCGAGATTTTGGTAATAAGGATTGACGCCGATGCGAACGTGCGCGCCGATGGCGTTGCCTTGAGGGAATAGCCGTTTAGCGAGGCTGGACGAAAGAATCGCGACGGGCGACTGGTGCGCTCCGTCGGTCCAGGCGAAATCGCGCCCCTGCAGAATCTTCATGCCAATCGCATCGAAAAACCCGGGAGCGGCGGCGGAAATGTTGCACAGCGGGCCCTTCGAAACGGAAGGAGCGCTGATCGACGCGACGTTATCAGTAGAGGGATTTTCTCCCGCGCCAGGAATCACACCGCCTAGTCCCGCAGCGCGAACTCCGGGAAGGCTAGTGATGCGCGCTATCAACTCGCGATAGTATGAACCCACATCGAAATTTTTCGCGGCGCCAGGCCGCTCCAGCATCCAGACATTAAACACCGAGGCTCGTTCAAATCCGAAATTGACCGACTGCAGATTCCAGAACGAACGCGTAAAAAGTGTGCTGGCCAGCACGAGCATCAGCGAAAGCGAAATCTGCATAACGATCAACCCTTGTCCCAGCAGCCCGCTGCCACCTGCAAAGGTGCGCGAATCCTGGCGCAGCAGCGCGGCGGGATTAACGAGCGCGGCGCGCAGAGCAGGCATGAGTCCGAAAAGAATCGCGGTGAGGATAGCCACTGCAGCAGTAAACGCGAGCACGCGCAGATCAGGATGAAGATCGACCACGACTGGCGTGAGCGTCTGCCGCGTCAGCAAAGCAAATAGCCAACGGGTTCCCCAAAAAGCAAAAGCCAGACCGAGCAGCGCGCCGGCGAACGAAAGCAGCAAGCCTTCGAGAAGAGTTTGCGTCGCAATGCGCAGCGGTCCCGCGCCCAATGCCAGGCGCACGCTGGTTTCGTGCATGCGGCCCGCGCCACGTGCCAGCATCAAGCTGGCGAGATTGACGCAAACCACCAGCTGCATGAGAACCACGATGCCCATCAGGTAAAAAAGCGGCTTCCAGTACTGCGCGCGCTCATCCCAATTCGGCCCGCGGGCGGCGGACGTGACATAAAGCCCCATCGAAAGATATTCCTGCCGTCGTTCGCCCTTTTCGTCCGGGGGAACGACCTTAGCCACAATTCCCGGCCAAATAGCACTGAGTTGCGCGCGAGCCTGCGAAATGGTGACTCCGTTTTTTAGCCGGCCGATAATGCTCAGCCAGAGATAGTGGCCGCTGGTTATCGCGAATGGGAGATCGGACACAGCAATGCCGTATGCAGTGACGGGAACGGTGATGTCGGGCGGGACGCCGCTGTTAAGTCCAGCGAATCCTTTTTGTGTAACGCCGATAATGGTGAATGGCTGGCCTTCCACAAGAATTTGCTTGCTCAGCACGGCCGGATCAGCGCCGAAGCGTCTCTGCCAGAATCCGTAGCTGAGCACCGCGACATGGGAAATCGGCGCGCTGAGATTTGCATCGGCGGGCTCGATCAGCCGGCCCAGCATCGGGCGCTGGCCAAGCTCGGAATAAAATTCGCCGCTGACGTAAAAAACGTTGTCGCGAGTCAGCTTGCCATTCACCTCTATGTTTTCCGGGCCCCCGCCAGACCAAGCGAACATCCCGGAGAAAACCTGCTGGTTGCGCTGGAGTTCCTGGAACATGGGTAAGGAGAAATAGACGTGCTGTCCGTTATGAAAAATGACTCGCAGCTCGACCAGTTGTTCGGCATGGGGCGCCGGCAATTCGCGATAGAGCAGCGCGTTGAGCAGCGTGAAAATGGCTGTGCCTGCGCCAATCCCTAGTGCGAGAGTGAGCACCGCAACAGCCGTAAACAATCGACTCCTGCGCAACAGGCGCAGGCCGTAGCGCAAGTCCTGAGTCAGCGTCCCCATATTGACTCGTGCCTCTATGCAAAGGAGCACGCGGGAGCAATCTTAGCGCAAGAGATACGTGTCACTCCAGCGCTTCCCGCCGCTCCAGACGGGTGGTCGGGCAACCGGAAAGTGGCCCGCCAACCCAGTCGTGCTCGCAATTTTCCGGCGCGCGGGGCGAATATTTCAGGCGGTGTTCGAGTGCACGGCGGGCGCGAATGCAGCGCGCCGAATGGCGTGAAATTCCGTGGCGAAGCGGCGGAGAGAGGCCGCAGATTCGCAGAGGACGCCCCGACAAAGAGCGCCGAGGGCAAGCGATTCTGCGCTACAGAGGCGAAGGCGCTGAAAGCCTGTGCCACGGCAAAGCGGCGTCGAGCCGCCCTTCGGCTCCGTTCAGGGCAAGCCGCACTCCAAAAAAGCGGCGGTCATTTTAGCCGGGCTTCGAGGGCGCGGAGGCGGGCGGCTAGTCCGGGAAGGCGCTCGAACCAGGCGAATTGCTTTTTGAATTTTGCGAGGGGGCGCGCGGGAGTGCCCCAAACGGTTTCACCGGCGCGAACGGTTTTGCCGTTCAGCACGCCGGATTGGCCGCCGATGGTGCATCCGCTCTCGACGGTGCAATGCTCGCCAAAGCCCGCCTGCCCGCCAATCACCGTGTGATCGCCAATATTGCAACTGCCGGAAATTCCGGTTTGCGCGGCGAGCACCGTGTGTTCGCCGATGTGCACGTTATGCGCGACGTGGACGAGATTATCAATTTTCACGCCGCGAGCGATTCGCGTGACGCCCAGCGAGCCACGCGCAATTGTGGAATTGCTGCCGATTTCCACATCGTCGCCAACTTCGACGCCGCCAACCTGCGGAAATTTCGTGTACTGGCCCTCGGCGTAAACGTAACCGAATCCGTCGCCGCCGATGACCGCACCGGAGTGAATCCTGACGCGGTCGCCAACGCGCGCGCCGGCGTAGAGATTGACTCGAGGAAAAATGCGGCAGGATTTTCCGATGCGAGCGCCGCGACCGACGAAAGAGAAAGCGCCAAGTTCGGTATGCGCGCCAATTTGGGCGTCAGGCTCAATTACGACGTAGGGTCCGACGCTTACGCCAGCGGCCAATTTCGCAGAAGGATCGATCAGCGCTGTGGGATGAATTCCGGATGATGCGATGTGCGGCTCTTCGAGCAAATGCGCAGCGGCCTTCGCGAAGGCGAGTTTGGGATGCGCGGCGACGAGGAGCGTTTTGTTTTTGACGCGGATGCCTTCGGCGACAATCACGCAACGCGCCGCGGAAGCCTGGGCGCGTTCGAGATGCTTTTCCGCCTCCAAATAAATCAAATCTTCGCTGGCGGCATCTTCCGGACTGGCGATTCCGGAAACGAGCGCGCTGCCATCGCCTTCGATTTTTGCGTTTAGATATTTCGCCAGGTCTTGCGCCGTCATTTTCATCTGCTCTCTCCCGAAATTTTGCTAAAAATTCGTCTTTCGCGGGCGGGCACATTCATTCGCGATACAAAGAAGGCTCGCCGGGCGGACGGTTTTTCCATCGCTTGTGCACCCAGAGCCATTGGTCCGGATGCGCGCGAATGTAATTTTCGATGACTTTCGCGCAGCGCGCGGTGTTTTTGCGAATGTCGGCTTCCTCGTCTTCGGTGTGCTGAAGCGAAAGCGGCGGCTCGAATTTCAGGATGTATTTGCGCGCCGCGTTATCCCAAAACAAAAATCCGGGGACGACGGCGGCTCCGGTATGGCGCGCGAGGCGGGCGAGGCCCGTGGTGGCGCACGCAGGAATGCCGAAAAAGTCCACAAAAACGCCTTCGTCCACCGAAGTATTCTGATCGGCCAAAATTCCGACTGTGCCGCCATCGCGCAGGACGCGCAGCATGGCTCGCGCTGAATTATTTTTTTCAATAGGCCGGTTGCCGGAAAGGCAGCGATAACGATTGACCAGAGCATCGACGCGCTCGTTCTCGATGGCGCGCGCGAGAAAGGACAGCGGCTGGCCATACAGGGCCTGCGCAAAGGGCGCCAGTTCCCATGCGCTCATGTGGCCGGTCAAAAAAATCACGCCGTTGCCGCGCAGGCGCGCCGCTTCAAAATTCTCGAAACCTTCGCGAGCAACCACTTCGCGGATATTTTCCGTAGTCAGCTTGGGTAAATGCGCGAACTCCGCCGCCATCCATCCCAAATTTTGGCTCATGCGGCGAATTGCGGCGCGCCGCTGCGCATCCGTCAAATCCGGAAACGCGAGCCGCAGATTCGTCATCGCCGCGCGACGCAATCGCGGGAAGCACAGCAACAGCAATCGCGCCAGCGCTGCTGCAACGGTGCGGGACGCAGTTCTCGGCAGAAGGCCGAGGAACTTCAGAATTGCCAGAACTGCGGCGTATTCGAACCATTCGCGCATTCCTTTCGGCATGAGGCGCCATTCTGTCACAGTCGTTTTCCGCGAACCAGTCCGGGCTGCGGACGCGCGCTCATCTCTGCTACACTTCCGCGGCGTGGCTCACAAACGTCGCTCCTCGCTGCCCATCATTTTTGTCGCGATCATCGTTGCAGGAATACTGACGATTTGTCTTTTCTTCAGCGGCCTCTCAGCCATTGGCCTGACCGGCCCAGACGAACCGCGCTACGCGTGGATCGCGCGAGCGATGGCGTTCACCGGCGATTGGATCACGCCAAAGCTGTACGGACATCCGTGGTTCGAAAAACCGGCGCTTTACTACTGGAGCGCGGCGATCGCATTCAAATTTCTGCGTTCGCCGGAATGGGCGGCGCGGCTGCCGTCAGCGATTGCCGCGCTCATCGCCGCGTTCAGCATGGTTGTGCTTGGCTTCTGGCGCTATGGCGCAAGAACCGCGCTGGCGGTCCTTTTGATTTTTCCAACGTGCGTGGGGGTGATTGCCTTCTCGCGCGCGGCGGCCCCAGACATGCTTTTCACTGCAGCGCTGGCGCTGGCGATGTTCTCGGCCGCAAATATCGCGGAAAAGCACGACGCGTTTCCGGCGGACCCGCTGCGGCGAAGGCCAAGCGATAAGCTGGATTTGATTCTACTGGGCGCGTGGCTCGGGGTGGCCACGCTGGCGAAGGGACCGGCGGCGATTGTCCTCGCCGGCGGCAGCGTGCTGCTGTGGGCCATGGCCACTCGAAAACTGAGAATTGCGATTCGCATGCTGCATCCGCTGGCAATCTTGTCGTTCGCGATTGTGGCGCTTCCGTGGTACGTGCTGTGCGCGCGGGCGAATGCGGATTTCTTTCATGTATTCATCATCGAGCATAATTTTGAGCGCTATCTGACGCCCATGTTTCAGCATCCACAGCCATTCTGGTTTTTCGGGGCGATCATTTTGCTGGGCACGCTGCCGTGGACGGCGTTTCTGATTGGAGCGGCGTTTGACGGCGTGCGCATTTTCCGCGACGGCTCGTGGCGCACTTCTGCCGGATTCTTCATCGCGTGCTGGGCGATTTTTCCAACGATATTCTTCAGTTTTTCGCAATCCAAGCTGCCTGAATATATTTTGCCGGCGTTTCCGGCCCTGGCGCTTTTGATGGCGCGTTCGTTCGCTTGCGCAATGAAAAGCGCGCCGCGCAAAGCGCAATGGATGGGCGTGGCGACCGGAACAATGTGGGTGGTCCTGGGGGTCGCCGGAGCAATTGGGTTTCATCGCTTGCCGATGTACACGCCGCTCGACCGCGAACAAATTGCCAGCCTGGCGATGAGCTGCGTGTTCATCGGGGTGGCTGTTGGAGCGCTGATTGAAGTGGTCAGCCTGTGGCGCAAATTGTGGCTTGGGGCTGCATTGAGCGCACTGGCATGCGCGTGCCTGGTGTTCGTGGCGGAAGTGCGCGTTTTGCCGGAACTCGATGCGCTGCTTTCGACGCGGCCGATGGCCCGCGACATCAGCGCAATTGCACCCGGCGCGCCGATTTATTCGCTAGGCGATGTAAACCGCGACTGCACATACGGTTTGCAATTTTATCTGCAGCGCGATTCCCTGCCGGAGTTCAATCCCAAAATTCCGGACGAGCATTACGTGCTGATGACCTGGGGAGGCGACATGAAGCTGAACGACATGGGCGTGCTCCATCGAAAAATCGTTGCGCGGTTCCTACCGTACTGCTGGATCGAATCCATAGAAACTGAGTCCGCGCCGCCGAAAAGCTCGCCCTAGAGAACGTCATTGCGGCGACTGGCCCGTCGGTGGCAGATTCTCGAGGAAGAAAGTTACGATGCGGTCTTCGTAAGCGCGCCGGGCTTCATCGCTCATTTCTGAATAGGTCATGGGGTCGGCAGCTATCTGCTTGGGAGGCGGCGCGGCCTGAAAGATGCGCGCTGTCTCGCGTTGCAAATCCGGCCGGTCGGCAGATTCGATGAACAATTTCGGAATGCCTTGCAGCCGGCCTACGGCTCCGAGCAAAGGCGGGACATTGCGATCGTCACGCGTGATCATGTGAAATCCGAAGAGAGAGAAAGTTTTGACCAGCGGCAGGCCGCCGAGTCCGGCATGCCCAAGTTGAATGGTTAAAAACTCCGACGGATCGTCATAGACGGAGTCAACCGCAAGGGCTTTGATGCGCGCGTCCACGGCCGCTGCGGAAATGGCCGCGTAGCCGCCGAGGTCCATTCCCCATACACCAAATCGAGTGCGATCGATGTCGTCACGCTGCGCCAGGCCGCGAATCGCCGCCAGAAGCTGCTGGGTTTCGCTGTAGCCCAGATTGGTGCGTCCCGGCACTGAACCGTGGCCGGCAAAATCGAAAAGGAAAACATTGAACTGATGCTCTTGAAAAGCGGTGGTCAGCGTCAGCACGTCCGCGCGCTGCGCGCCATAGCCGTGGCACAGAATAATCGTGGGAGCGTGAAGCAGGCCGGGGAAGAACCATCCTTCGCGGGTGCCCTGGCCGGGAACATCGAACTTATAAGTGGTGGGATGACCCATCAGCAGGGTAACGTCCACGCTGGCCGGGCTGCGGGGAGGATCTAAAATTTGATACAGGGAGTATCCCGCGACCGTGGCTACGGCCAGAAAAATGAATAGCACGAGGGCGAGAAGCAGGCCCCCGGCGCGCAGCAAATGCGCATACGACCGTTTGAACTTGGGCGGCGGGTTCATGGCCGAACAGTTTTTGTACGTCTTTTTTTACGTCGGCGGCGAAGTGTAGCACAGTTCTCTGGATGGCTCGGGCGGTGGCACTTATTTGGTTACTAACGGTTTGTAGTCACAGAATGTTCGGCGCTCTCTCCGTTGGCCCTCTTGCTCGCGGGACGCTATAATCACTAGAACTGAGGCTTAATAGACCGCTTATGCAGATTTTGGATCTGCGGCAAGTCCATTCGCGCGCTTTGCAGCCATTGTTTCAGGAAGAGGTGGAGCACTGGCGCAAAGAACTCCATTGGGACTATCGCGCGTCGCAGCAACTGATCCGCAAGTTTATTGATTCGCACTCGCTCGCCGGTTACGCCGCTTTTGAAGGCAAGCAGCCCGTCGGGTACGGTTTTTACGTTTTTGAGGAGCAAAAAGGATTAATCGGCGGGCTGTTTGCTTCGCCGCAACACGAACAAATTGAGACCGGGAAAAAGCTGCTGCTGGAGATGCTTGCTGCGCTTCGCGAAACGCCATTCATCGAGCGCATCGAAGCGCAGTTGATGCCCTTCGGCACGGCGCTGGACGATGTGTTGAAGGAGCAGCGCTTCCGGCTGCAGCGCCGCCAATTCATGCTCGTTGAGCTTCCATTGAGCGCGGCGATTCGCCCGCAAATGCAGGATGGACTGCGTTTGCAGCCGTGGGCCGACAAATACATGGAGCCGTGCGCGCGGCTGATTCAGCGCGCTTACACCGATCATGTGGACAGCGAAATCAACGACCAGTACCGCACGGAAATCGGGGCGACGAAATTCCTGCGCAACATTGTGCTGCTCCCCGGCTGCGGACAATTTTGCCCGGAGGCTTCTTTCATCGTTCGCAGCGGGCCCACGGAACCGCCCATTGGCATGGTGCTGACGTCCACGGTGGCGCCCGGCGTGGGGCACACGACGCAAATCTGCGTGCTGCCGGGCTATCAAAGAAATGGGCTGGGGAGAAGGCTGATGGAGTCGTCGCTCGCCGCTCTGCAAAATCACGGCTATCGCGCGCTGACGCTCACAGTCACCGCGACGAACGAAAATGCCGTCCGGCTCTATGAGAATCTTGGCTTTCGCACGATAAAAAGCTTTGCGGCGGGCGTCTGGCAGCCGTGAGCGACGTTATTTCTTGGTGCGTTCTTTCAGCAGATTTTTCAGCTCGGCCATGAATTCCTTCACGTCCTTGAAATCCAGATAGACGGAGGCGAATCGCACGTAAGCCACTTTGTCGAGCTTTCTGAGCCGGGCCATCAGCAGTTCACCAATTTCGGCAGTGGTTTTTTCGCGGTCGGCGGCCTCATTCACGAATTTTTCCGCTTCGTCAACCAGCGCTTCGAGCTTCGCCGTCGGCACAGGACGTTTTTCACACGCGCGCAGCAGCCCTTGCAGGATTTTGTGACGATCGAATTTCTCCCTGCGCCCATCTTTTTTGATCACCATGTAAGGAATTTCGTCGATGCGCTCGTAAGTGGTGAACCTTTTGCCGCATTTCAGGCATTCGCGGCGGCGGCGAATCAAATCTCCGGCGCGCCCTTCGCGCGAGTCCACCACTTTGTCATCCAGATGCGAACAGAACGGGCACTTCACTGGTCAGCTTCTCCCGAGCGCTTGGCCTTATCCACGCCGCGCAAAGAGACGTGCCTGCCGCGCGCCTCGTCCACTTCTTCTTCATGCGCCAATCTGCGCAAAGCGCCCATGGTCCATCCTTCGTGCACCAGCAGGGGCACGCCGACCACAGAGACGGCCGCGAAGGTCACAATCCAAACGGAAATGGCGATGGCCGCCGCCGGTTCGCTGGCCATTCCAAAAATCACGGTCAGCACCAGAAAAGTGGAAAGCTGCATCCCGCCGCCCACCGCCGGCAATTGCACCACCGAACCCACCATGGTGAAAGCCAGCACCAGTAACGCGCCACGAAATTCAAAATGCCCGATGCGACTGCCGAAACTTCGGATGATCCAGAAGTAGACCAGCGCCACCACGGCCCAGTGCAACGCCGTGTAGAAAATGGCCGCGACCAGGTCGCCGAGCGAGCGAATCGCCTGCAATCCTTCGGCGAATCCGGCGGCAAGCCTGGCCACGCGGCCGTGCCAGCCGCCACGCTTGCGCCACTTGGCCAATCGCGAATGCAGAGTTTGCGCTCCGCGCAGACGAAAGTAAACCAGCAGCGCGACCACAATCACAAGCCCGCCAAAAAGCCCCCAGCCCGCCAAACGCGCATCGCGCAGCATGTTCGAGCCGCGCGCCGAATCGCTCAGCGAGGTCCTCGGAATCATCAGCAGGGCAATCGCCGCCATTACCACCGTTGCCGCGGCGTCGAAAATCCGTTCCAGGACGTAAACGCCAAAGCTATCGGCCACCGGCAAACGATCTTTGCGCGCAATCAAAAGGGGGCGTATTGGTTCGCCGGCGCGTCCCAGGAGAAAAATGGCAGTGAACCCGATGATGGTTGCGTCATACACATGGCGAAAATGCGCGCGCCCCATATAGCGCGAAAAACGCCGCCAGCGCAGCGAGCGTATCGCGTACGAAACGAAAATCGTCGCCAGCGCCAGCAGCAGCAACACGAAGTTCGCGCCGCGCAGCGCAGCGCCGAGCCGCTGCCAGCTGAATCCCGCGAGCATTGCTGTTCCGCGGGAGCGATAGAGCAAAGCCGCGACAACCAGCAGCGCGGCCATCAGCCACAGGAGTTTTTTCACAGTTGGTCGCATGAGCGCGCTAACGCACCGCCAATCGCCTGCTCCTATTCCTATTGTCTACTCGATTTTCCAAATCTCCGGATATTTCAGCGAGACGAGATAGAGCCCTTCCGGCGGCGCGGTTGGCCCGGAAGCCGAACGGTCGCGCATTTCGAACAGACGCGCGATATCTTCCACTCGCAATTTCCCGCGCCCCACATCCAACAGCGTCCCCACGATTTTGCGCACCATATAGCGCAGAAAAGATTTGCCGGTTACCACGTAAACCAGTTCCTGCCGCTCCGGCCGGCGCTCGATTTCCGAGCGGCAGATGATGCGCACCGGCGAACGGTCTTTATCAGTTTCCTCCGAGCCGCTGGAAGCCGCAAAGGAACTGAAATCGTGCTCGCCTGCGAAGCATTTCGCCGCCGCAATCATGGCGTCCTCATCGAGCGGATACGGATAATGCAGCACACGCTGATATTCGAATGGCGAAACCACTTCGCCGCGAAAAATGCGGTAGTGATACGTTTTCTCCATGGCCTGCCAGCGCGCGTGGAAGTCCGGGCCCATCTCTTCCATCGCCACGATGCGAATTTCCGCCGGCAGCAGAGCATTCAGGGCGCGTTGTAATTCCTTCACAGTAAGCGCCGAACTGGTCCTGAAACTGGCCACCTGCCCGAGCGCATGCACGCCCGCGTCGGTGCGGCTCGCGCCATGAATCATGGCCGGCTCCTGCGTGATTTTCCGCACCGCGTCGGCCAGCGCTCCTTGAATGGTAGGCACACCCGGCTGCATTTGCCATCCATGAAATTTCGCGCCGTCGTAAGCCAGCGTGAGTTTTATGTTTCTCATGCGCACGGAATTATCGCATGACGCCGCTCGCAGGAATGGAAGAAACGGAGAGTTTAACCGGCGGCCTTTAGAATCTCAGCGCGAACGCGAGCCTGCATGCGCAAAAAGCGCCGGGCTGACGTAAAGCGGCTCATATTCGGCCTCAATGCCGCTGCGCGTGTAGACGGTGCGTTCACTTTCGGGCCGGCAAATAAATCGAATCGCGCGGAAACCCATCTTCGGGCACAGATCAAGCCAGTGACGAATATATTTCCCGACCGAAATCAAATCGCCCGGCTCAAGTTCCACCGACACCACCGGTCGCCCGGTGGGGTGAACGTAGCAAATGCCGCAGCCGGCAAGCAGGAAGTGGCTCTCGATGTTGCTGTGCCAGTGCTCTTCCTGGGACTCGCGGAGTGTTTCGTCGAGTCGCGCGGTTTCCGGCGTCAATTCAATCAGGTCGTATCCCGCGAAGTCGCTTTTCCGCTGGCAGGCGTGCAACTCCGGCTCGTAGGCCTTCAGGATTTCTTCTGCAGGAGAAGTCGCGGGGATCGGATGAACACGCGTCCAGCGCTGGTATTCCACTCCGATTTCGGACAGAAAGGTTTGAATTTCGGCGGGCATGATCAGCGTCCGCCCAAGATGCGGAACTTTAACGATGGCCATGGTCCCAAGCCTTTTACGCAAATCCGCAACTATTAGTCATTGCGGACGCTCAGGTGAGCGGCTTTGCGTCCCTTGGCGGGATTCCTGTGTACGCAGGGAAGAAAAACGCCCGCGAGGACGGGAATTTCTGTTGCGAAGCGCCTACCCTCTAAGTAGAAGCTGCGCGGAAAAGACTGGCGAGATTGTCACGCGAAAACGAGCCGATTGCAAGAAGTTTTTATTAAAATACAGTAAATTCCTTGGTTAATTCGTGGTTTTCTGGACTCCGGCAAGCTCACGCCTCGGCGCGCACAAAGTGGCTTCCGGGCTTGGTGATGGGCTCGCCGGCGCGGCACTGCGGGCACTCGAACACCTCATAGCTGGGCATATTGATCTCGAGGAGCGCCTTGGCCGGCACATCCCATTCGAGGCGGCCGTTGCTGCGGTCAATCAGCGCGCCTGCCGCAACCACTCTGCCGCCTGCCTGCTCCACGATTCCCATGGTTTCGCGCGTCGAGCCACCCGTGGTCCATACATCCTCGACCACAAGCACCCTCTCTCCGCCGCGGATCGCAAAGCCGCGCCGCAGCGCCATGTGTCCGGACGAATCGCGCTCCACAAAAATCGCGCGGACTCCCAGAGCCCGGCCCAATTCATGCCCAACTAACACGCCGCCCAACGCCGGAGAAACCACGCAATCAATGGCTGCGCCGCGAAATTTCTCCGCCAGCGCGCGTCCCAGCTTTTCGGCCATTTCCGGATGCTGAAGCACCAGCGCGCATTGGACATAGACGCCGCTGTGCCGCCCGCTGGACAATTCGAAATGCCCGTGGCGCACCGCTCCCACTTTCTCGAATAGCTGCCGAATCTCGTTCGCTTCCATGAAAGCCGCCTCCGCCGCGCTGCCGGGCTGAGACTAGGGCACCTCACCTTCGTTGTCAACATGTGCCACGGCTTGGCGCAACGCGCTCGAGACGAATGCCAGCCGACAGTGTGCTAAACTGCTTCGCCGTGTTCGTTTTTGGCTTTTGCCTGTTTGTTTACGGACAATCGGCGTAGCGGAAATCTTCGATTAGTCACGCATTTCCAACTGGATACGGTTGGCTAACGCCTTGCTCCATATAATCAGTTGAAACATATCAGCGGTCTCGCACGTTTCATAATTCTAAGACATAAACCGCAATCGTTAAATCAAGCGGAGAGGAACAACACTATATGACTGGAAGGCTGATTCGTACCGCCGTAGCTCTTTACCTGGCAGGCGCGCTGGCGGTTGGAGTGCCAGTGTTTGCGCAGGCGCCAAGCCCACAGCAGAGCCAAGCTCAGGCGCAATCTCAAGTGAAACCGGCCGCAGCGCCAAATCTGCCTGCGAATTCCTATGTGAACCTGCTGGGGCAGCGGAATTACAGCAAAGGCAAACGCACGTTTCCAGACGTCTTCGCAGCCTACGGGCCGCAAAGCGTGCCTTCGCCGGATTTAACGAACACACCGTCCATCTACAGCCTGATCCAGGATGGGAAGCTCAATCTGAGCCTGCAGGACGCCATTGCGCTCGATCTGCAGAACGACCTCAACATCGCCGTCGAGGAATATATTCCCTGGATTGACCAGGCCAACTTGCTCAGCGCACAAGGTGGCGGCACGCCTGTGGGTTCAGCGACCAGCCCGGGTGGCGGCACATTCGATCCCTTAGTGACTGCGTCGACTGGCATCACCAGCAGCACGATTGCGGCGAACAACGCACTGCAGAGTGGCATCGGCACCGGCGCCGGATTCTTCATACTGAAGAACCATGCCACCATCTTTGACTTCGGCTATTCGCAGAAATTTCACACGGGCACGATCTTTAACGCCGGTCTAACAAACACTCGAAGCTCCTCCACTTCTCCGCAGAACTTTTTCAACCCTGCGGTGAGCTCGAGCCTGGTCGTCGGAATTCAGCAGCCTCTGCTGAACGGTTTTGGCCGGTTGGCGAATATGCGTTTCATCCTCGAGGCGCGCAACAACACCCAGGTCGGCAAGCTTCAATTCGAGGAGCAAGTGATCGCGTCAGTCACGCAAGTCGAAACGCAATACTGGGTGCTGGTCGCGGACGAGCAGGCCGTCAACGTTGCGCAGCAAACCCTCGCCGTGGCGCAGAAGCTTTATCAAGATGATCAGCGGCAGCTTCAAATTGGCACGCTGGCGCATCTCGATGTGGTCACCGCGGAATCGGCTATCGCGACGGACAATCAGGCGCTCATCGCGGCGCAAACCAATGCGCTGCAGCAAAGCATCGTGGTGCTCAATTTGATCACCAAGGATCCGATGGAAAAGCGGCTCCAGGGCATCCAGGTTGTGCCCACCACCCCGCTCGAAGAAAATCCGCAGATTCCCAGCGTCACCTTGGCCGATGCCGTATCTGAGGCCTGGGCCAATCGTCCCGAAATCAAAGTGGACCAACTAACACTGCAGAACGACAGCATTGAAGTCCGCGCCACCCGGAACTTGCTTCTGCCCTCGCTCACACTCTCGGCCCAATACACCAGCGTTGGTCTGGGTGGAAACGCGCGCGGAGCGTTCATTCCAAACGGTACGTTGCTTGCGGATACTACAGAGCCGATCGTCGACACAAATGGCAATCCAGTTATTGATCCGGCGACTGGCCTGCCGACCTATCTGGGCTTTCCGGGAGGAACTTCCGGGCCACGGAAAGCCGGAGGAATCGCGACTGATTACTCTGACATTTTCCACAACAACTTTCCGGTCTACTCGGCGACTTTGAGCCTGAGTCTTCCGCTCCGCAACCGCTCCGCGCAGGCGGCCAATGCCGTTGCCCAGTTGACGCAGCGCGAGGAGCAAACCGTTCAGGTACGCGACAAAAACACTATCGTCGTCGGCGTGCGCCAGGCGCTTACTGCGGTTCAGCAGGACGAAGCTCAGGTGCAGGCCACGGTGCAAGCTACCAAGCTCGCTCAGGAAACTTATGACGACGAAGTGAAGAAATTCGATCTTGGCGCATCCACCACGTACAACGTCGTGCTACAAGCGCGCGACTTAAATGCCGCCAAGCTCAACGAGCTTACCGCGAAGACCAATCTGGAAATTGCGCTGGTCAATTTCAATCAGGCCCTTGGCCGCACTTTGACCAACAACAACATCACCATCGCCAATCGGGGGGGCCGCGCGCTTGACCCCGACGGCAACACGCCGCTCATCCCCGGTACCATCGATGGGCGCCTCGCCGGCGCGGACGTTTTCGGCCTGGGCGTGGGCAAATAGCGGCGTTTTTTGGAGCGCGGCGGCCCACGCCGCCTTGCCTGCTGTAGCGCGGAGTCTCGCATCTCGAGACTCTTCGGCTTTTCCTTTTGCCGCATGACGCTTGTCCCGCCGCGTGCTCTGCCCTACAATGAAATTGTCAGGCGAATTGTCAGCCCATCCGGCCAGGAGCCGCTATGCCCAAAGAAAATCGCACCTCTTCCGTGACCGTCAATGCGGAACCGGAATCGCACCGCGCTCCTTCCGCCGCTGAACTCGACTGGCAAAAAAACGTTCTGGAGCCGACTCTCGAAAAATCGCCTGAGCGCGCCGCGAAATTTACCACCATTTCGGATTTTCCGATCCAGCGCCTGTACACTCCTGCCGATCTCGCGAATTGGTCTCCCGAAGAAGACCTCGGCTATCCGGGCCAGCCGCCGTATACGCGCGGAATTCACTCGACGATGTATCGCGGGCGCATGTGGACGATGCGCCAGTTCGCCGGCTTTGGCGCCGCTGAAGACACCAATCAGCGCTTCCGCTATCTGCTCTCGCAAGGACAGACTGGCCTCTCCGTCGCGTTCGATTTGCCCACGCTGATGGGCTACGACGCGGACCACGCGCTTTCCGAAGGCGAAGTGGGCAAATGCGGCGTGGCCATAAGTTCGCTCGCGGACATGGAAGTGCTTTTCGACAAAATTCCTCTGGCCAACGTCACCACTTCGATGACCATCAATTCTCCCGCCGCGGTGATTTGGGCGATGTACCTCGCGGTCGCTGAAAAGCAAGGCGCGGACTGGAAAAACATCGGCGGCACAATTCAGAACGACATTCTCAAGGAATACATCGCGCAGAAGGAATACATTTACCCGCCCGGGCCTTCGATGCGGCTGGTGATCGACACATTCGAATTCGGCGCGAAGCAAACGCCGAAATTCAACGTCATCTCCATCAGCGGGTATCACATTCGCGAAGCCGGCTCGACGGCCATTCAGGAACTGGCGTTCACTTTGCGCGACGGCATCGAATACGTCGAGTGGGCGCTGCGCCGCGGGCTTGCGGTGGACGATTTCGCGCCGCGCCTCTCGTTCTTCTTCAACGCGCACAGCGATTTCTTCGAGGAGATCGCCAAATATCGCGCCGCGCGCCGCATCTGGTACAAAGTGATGCGCGAACGCTTCGGCGCAAAAAGCCCGCGCTCCTGGGCGCTGCGCTTCCATACGCAGACGGCGGGCTGTTCGCTCACCGCGCAGCAGCCTTACAACAATGTGGTGCGCACCGCTCTGCAAGCCCTCGCCGCGGTGATGGGCGGCACGCAATCGCTGCACACCAATTCGCTCGACGAAGCCTGGGCGCTGCCCACCGAATTCGCCGCCACCATCGCGCTGCGCACGCAGCAAATCATCGCGCACGAAAGCGGCGTCACGAACACGGTTGACCCGCTCGGCGGCTCGTACTTCGTCGAAAAACTCACTGACGACGTGGAGCGCGGCGCGTGGAATTACATCGAAAAAATCGACGCGCTTGGCGGCATGGTTGACGCCATCGAACGCGCCTATCCGCAGCGCGAAATCGCCGAAGCGTCATATCGTTATCAAATGGAAGTGGACCGCAAGGAAAAAATCATCGTCGGCGTCAACGATTTCGTCGCCGAAGAAAAGCCCATAGACACGTTGCAAATCGACGAAACCGTTGCGCATCGCCAGGCTGCGCGCCTCGCGAAACTTCGCGCCGAGCGCTCTTCTGATGAAGTCGAGCGTCGCCTCGCTGCGCTGCGCAAAGCCGCAGAAGGCTCGGACAATCTCATGCCGTTCATCTACGAAGCGGTGAAAGCCTACGCCACCCTCGGCGAAATCTGCGACGCCATGCGCGCCGTGTTTGGCGCCTACGAAGAAGTCGCCATCACCTAATTCCTCCGCGGCGTACCCTACGAATGAGATATTTTTTCGATACCAACGTTCTGGCTGACTTCGGACGCGATGCAAATACGCAGCGGCGTCTCGACCAGGCTCTACGGCATGGGGTGTCGTTCGCGATTGCGCCACCCATATTCACAGAGCTCGTTCGCGGCCTAATCAATAACGCCGCCGCGCAATTCGCATCGAACCAGAGGGTTTTCAAGTGGTTCCACAGAAATCAGTTCGAAATACTCGCCCTCCCCAAGCCGTTTATTGCGCTTCAAATGAAGACGAAGCTCGCCGGACCTCCTGGGGTTCAGCCTAAACATTACGCCGAACTGATAGAGATGCTTGCGACTTCCGACGATTTTGATCACTTCATTAGAAAAGCGGAAGAAGACGGCAGCAACTGGAGGGGCATCGCGGACCAGCCCAACGTTCATCAATCCCAATTGGACAAGGAGTTCGCCGCTCTTCCTGAAGTTGCAGCTACTGGTAGGGACAACGTTGCAAGAAGCATATGCAGCTGGTTCGGTGTGCCAGGGTGCCGGCCTAACTATCTCCTTCTCAGCAGACGGTTTTCGGCTGCGCTCGAATTTCTCGAATCGACGTTCAGAAAGGTGAAATGTGGCGCAAAGCCACGCAAGAACGACCCCGGCTTATATATTGACTTCCAACTGCTTCTTTACCTCGGCGACGAAGGTCTCAGCTTCCTAAGTAATGAGAACTTCGGCAACGAGATTCAAAAGTCGCCGCAGCGCCAGCGCATCGTTCCACTCGCGTCCTTATAGCCTCTGTCATACGACTGAGCAGTTGTCTAAACAGATAGTGCCCTGCACGGTAGAGTACCTTGCCAACATCCGATTTACGCGTTGTCCTAGGAGGAGGCAAACGCTACCAAGGAGAAGGAGATGCCTGACGCTCCAGAAATTCTTGAATTGAAACGGATCTTCTCGGATTTGCCAGAGCGGGTCAGTTTTAAACAGGCTTGGGACCTCCGCGCCAGGGTCGCTGACTTGATGCTTGGCACGAACCAAGAAACCCGCTTCGTGTTGCAGGCGGGTTATGACAAGCTAACCGAACTGCTTAAGGCGCGGGCCAAGGAGCTAGGAAAAGAGAACGAGTTCGCGGAAGCTGAGAGGCTCACAAAACTGGATCTTGAAACCGAACAATTGCGTGCTGACCTAAGTAGAGCAAACGGCGAAGGTTTTTTGGACATCCTTAACGACCCCGCAAGGCAGCATGAACTCGCGCTCCTCAATGCTTTCGTTGAGGCAGGCGGTCTACCCGCTGACTATCTCGATCGAGCAAAACGCTCGGTGAAAGCCACTCATCGCGTTCTAAAAAGTAGGCAAGCAGGCGGTCCGGTTCGTCTGAGGGATACCTTGCTGTCTTGGATCGAAGTGTTCAAGTTGAGGCGAAGGCATCGCAAAGAATAGCTCGCCCGTTGCCCGGTTGGCAGCGACCGGAGTCAGTTCTAATCGCTGAATTTTGCGATGTATTTGCCATCCTCGCCGCCCTCCGCTCCTTCTCAGGTATCATCTAGCCTCCTCTGCGGCAAAATCAGTGCTGCGCGGGAGGGCGCTGGATGAGCAAAAACAGGATGGAGGCGTTCAGCGACGGGGTGCTGGCGGTCATCATCACCATCATGGTGCTGGAGATGAAGGCGCCGGGTGGAGGCACGCTCGCGGCGCTCCGGCCGGTGCTTCCCGTTTTCCTGAGCTACGTGCTGAGCTTCGTGTTCCTCGGCATCTATTGGAACAATCATCATCATTTGCTGCACGCGACCGAGCGCGTGAACGGCGCGACGCTGTGGGCCAATCTGCACCTGCTCTTCTGGCTGTCGCTGGTTCCCTTCACCACCGCGTGGATGGGCGACAATCATTTCACCTCGTGGTCTGTGGCGCTGTATGGAATTGTGCTGCTGCTCGCGGCCATCGCGTACTTCATTCTCGTGAGAACGCTCATCGCCGTGCATGGACGCTCTTCGACGCTGGCAACCGCCATTGGCAATGACCGCAAGGGCAAAATCTCCATCGCCATTTACGTTCCGGCGATTCCGCTGGCCTTCGTCCGCCCGTGGATCTCCGCCGCGTGCTACATCGCCGTCGCCATCATTTGGCTTGTCCCCGACCGCCGTATCGAAAGGCGCCTGTCTGAGTGACGGCGCGCTTGGGAGTTTGTGTGGCAACGGCGAAATACATACCCCAGCGGCTAGAAGCCGCAATGAAAATGCGACGTTTACGGCACGGTTGAAATCGTGCCCTGACGAAACCGGTGTTCTCACACGGACTCTTTTGGCTTCCCTTTGGATTGCGAACTGCTTTCGTGGCTTCACGGAACGAGGCAGTTGATGGATAATCCAAGGCCTAAACTATGAAAACACTACTCACGAACTTGAGTCTCCGTCGCGCGTCGGCTCTGGTCGCACTCGCCATTGCCATTTTCTTTCTCGTGCCTCTCGCCTCTGCGCCTGCGCAGACGCAGCCGCTCGATTATCTGATCGTTGGCGGGCGCATCGTTGACGGTACCGGCTCGGCGCCGCGACGCGCAGACGTGGGCATTCGCGGTGACCGCATTGTGTTCATCGGCGACGCTGCTGCCGCGCACATTCAGGCAAAGCGCACGATTGACGCGAAAGGCCTGATCGTTTGCCCTGGCTTTATTGACCCGCACACGCACGCCGATGGGTATCTGAGCGATCCCGTCCGCCGGAATAATTTGAACTACGTCATGCAGGGCGTCACCACCGTGGTGACCGGAAACGACGGCGAAGGCCCCATCAACATCGCCGCGACTCTCGACAAATGGCAAAAGGGCGGCATCGGCACAAACGTCGTGCTGCTTACCGGCTTCGGCACCATTCGCCGCGCGGTGATGGGCATGGTGGATGCGGACCCCACGCCCGCGCAGCTCAAGCAGGAAGAGGCCTACGTGCGCGAAGCGATGCAGCAGGGCGCGTTCGGCATGTCCACGGGACTTTTTTATGCGCCGCAAAGTTTTTCGAAGACGCCGGAAGTGATTGCGCTGGCGAAAGTCGCCGCGCAATACGGCGGATATTACGACACGCACATGCGCGACGAAGATTCCTACTCAATTGGATTGCTTGGCGCGATTGACGAAACTCTGCGCATTGGCCGCGAAGCGCACATTCTCGTGCATATTTCGCATATCAAGGCGCTGGGCCCGGAAGTGTGGGGCGAGAGCGTTCCGGCAATTGCGAAAATCAACGCAGCGCGCGCTGCAGGACAAAAAGTTTTGGCGTGCCAGTATCCTTACACCGGCTCGGGCACGGCGCTGCCCGCCGCGCTTCTTCCGCCGTGGGCGCAGGCCGGCACGCTTGCGGAACGCGCCGCGCGGCTTGCGGATCCGGCGCAGCGCGAAAAGCTTCTCGCCGCGATCAACGAAAACATAAAACGACGCGGCGGCGCGAACACTTTGCTTTTCACTTCGCACAACATGCCGGAATTATTCGCGAAAACGCTGGCGCAAGTCGCCGCTGCGCGAAAAGCTCCGCCCGCGGAAACGGCTCTGGCGATTCTGCAAACCAGCGCGCGCGACGGCACGTACAATCGCCTGGGACTCATTTCTTTCAACATGAGCAAAAAAGACATTGATAATTTCATGCGCCAGCCCTGGGACATGACTTGCTCCGACGGCTCGCCCGGCCATCCGCGCCTCTATGGAACTTTTCCGCGCAAATTGCGGATGTACGTTTATCAGAAAAAATTGATTACGCTGCCGTTCATGGTTCACGTCAGCAGCGAAGAGCCTGCGGAAATGCTTGGGCTGCGCGATCGCGGGCGGCTGCGCAAGGGCTACATCGCCGACGTGATTGCCTTTGATCCCGCGACCGTTTCCGATAAGGCTACCTATGAGCATCCGGAAATTTTGTCGGTTGGCATGGAATACATTTTTGTGAATGGCACGCTTACGGTGAATGACGGAAAATATACCGGCGCGCTGGCGGGCAGGGCCCTTCGCCACGCTACACAAAAAACGCGGAGATGAAGTATTCTTGTTGATTCGATAGAACGACAAAATGGCTGACAAGAAAATACGGGTGCTGATTGCCAAGCCGGGACTCGATGGGCACGACCGCGGCGCGAAAGTGATTGCACGGGCGCTGCGCGATTCCGGCATGGAAGTGATTTACACCGGCCTGCGGCAGACTCCAGAAATGATCGCGTCGGCGGCGGTGCAGGAGGACGTCGACGTTATTGGGCTTTCGATTCTCTCCGGCGCGCACAATGCGCTGTGTCCGCGATTGATGGAATTGCTGCGCGAAAAGGGAATGAACGACGTGACCGTGCTGATTGGCGGAATCATTCCTGAGGCGGATATTCCCGCGCTGAAAAAGGCGGGCATCGCGGAGGTTTTTCTGCCCGGCACTTCGACGCAAGACATTGTCAATTTCATCCGCAAACGTTTTCCTGCAACGCAGAGCGCCTGAGCGAACACTAGCCTCGTTCGCACGCCCCCGATGGTACAATGCGGAGTTTCTGGCCGTTCGATAGAGCTGCCGTTTGCGAGGACGCGCGTTGGCCAATTGGGTGATTGAAACTCACGTCAAAAAAGATTCCGCAGAATTCCAGAAAAATCACCGCATGCTAATGGACCGCCTGACGGAAATCAAAAGTCAGGAAGAGCAGATTCGCAAAGGCGGCGGCGCGAAGGCCATTCAGTCGCAGCACAACAAAAATCGCCTCACCGCGCGCGAGCGCATCGGGAAACTCATCGACCCGGGCAGCCATCTCTTCGAGCTGGGACTCTACGCCGCGTACGAAATGTACGAGGAGTGGGGCGGCGCGCCTGCAGCGGGAACGATTACAGGCCTCGCGCGAGTCGCCGGACGCCAAATGATGATTATCGCCAACGATGCGACGGTAAAAGCCGGCGCATTTTTCCCGATGACCGCCAAAAAAGTGATTCGCGCGCAGAACATCGCCATCGAAAATCACATTCCCACAATTTATCTGGTGGATTCGGCTGGCGTTTTCCTTCCGCTGCAAGAGGATGTTTTTCCGGACACGGACGATTTCGGGCGCGTTTTTCGCAACAATGCGGTGATGTCGGCGATGGGCATTCCGCAAATCACCGCGATTATGGGAATGTGCGTCGCGGGCGGCGCGTATTTGCCGGTGATGTGCGACACGATTTTGATTACCGAGGGCAGCGGGCTTTTTCTCGCGGGGCCGGCGCTGGTGCAGGCGGCGATTGGACAGAAAAACTCCGCGGAAGAACTGGGCGGCGCGAAAATGCACGCGCAAATCAGCGGGACGGTGGATTTTCGCGAGCCGGACGACAATTCCTGCATTGCGCGGATTCGCGCGCTGGCGGACAAGCTGGGGCACGGGGCGCGCGCGCCGTTCGATCATCAAAAAGCGGAGCCGCCGAAATATTCGGCGGACGATATTTACGGAATTTTCTCTTCCGACCCGGCGAAGCAATACGACATGCGCGAAATCATCGCGCGGATTGTGGACGGCAGCCAGTGGGAGGAATATCGCGCGGAATTCGGGCAAACGGTAGTGTGCGGATTCGCGCGCATCGGCGGGTGGGCCGTGGGCATCGTTGCGAATCAGAAAAAGCACGTGCAGATCGCCGCGCCGGGCACAGGCGAGCGGCGCATGGAATTCGGCGGCGTGATTTACACGGAATCGGCGGACAAGGCCGCGCGTTTCATTTTGGACTGCAACCAGAATTTGATTCCGCTGATTTTTTTGCACGACGTGAACGGCTTCATGGTCGGCAAAGAAGCCGAGTGGAGCGGAATCATTCGCGCGGGCGCGAAAATGGTGAATGCGGTGGCCAACAGCGTGGTGCCAAAAATTGCGGTCATCTGCGGCGGCAGTTTCGGCGCGGGACATTACGCGATGTGCGGGAAAGCGTACGATCCGCGATTTATTTTCGCGTGGCCGACGGCGCGTTACGCGGTGATGGGCGGCGAATCGGCCGCCGGCACGCTGGTGGAAATTCGCTTGAAGCAAATGGAGCGCGAAGGAAAAAAGATTACCGAAAAAGAGAAAAAAGAGCTCTTCGAGTCGACGCGCGCGACCTATGAACATCAAAGTGACGCTCGCTATGCGGCGGCGCGGTTGTGGGTGGACGCGATTATAGATCCGGCGGAAACGCGCGAAGCGATTATCGAAGCGCTCGAGGCGGCGTCGTTGAATCCGGTGGTTGCAGAATTTAAGACAGGAGTTTTGCAAACGTGATTTTAGCTAACAGCTCATAGCTGATAGCTCACAGCAAGCAAGACCGTTAGCGCGGAAAAGGAGTTCAGGCACATCGCTGAAAAGAAATGAGGCATTATAGCGAACTCCTTGTTTGGCAGCGGAGCCATAAGCTCACGCTCGATTTGTACCGGCTGACCTCGCGATTTCCTGCCGACGAGCGATTCGGAGTTACATCGCAACTCAGGCGCGCGGCTCTGTCAGTGCCCACAAACATTGTAGAAGGATCCAAGCGCATCAGCAGCGTGGAATTTGCCCGATTTCTGAACATCGCCGAAGCCTCGCTTGCGGAAGCAGAATATTTGCTGATAGTCAGCCGGGATCTAGGCTATGTTGCGTATAGAACTTGCGAAGGACATCTCAAGGAATTTACGGAAATTGCCAAGATGCTTCACGGATTGCGAAGCAAACTGGATCGGAGTTGAGGAGAACTGCATGCTGTCAGCTATGAGCTATCAGCTAGCTGCTCTATGACCGAGATGGATACTGTTGTGATTGTCGAATGTCCGCGGGATGCTTGGCAGGGATTGCCGCAGATTATTCCGACGCGGACGAAAATTGATTATTTGAGCCGGCTAATCTCGCTGGGCTTCCGGCACCTCGATGCGGTGAGCTTCGTTTCGCCCAAGCACGTTCCGCAAATGGCGGACAGCGAAGAAGTGATGGCCGAACTGGTGAAAACATTCCCCAGCGGCGACGCTGAGCCGGAGATTATCGGAATTGTGGTGAATGAAAAGGGGCTGGAGCGCGCGCTGGCGGCTCCGGGAGTCACTACCATTGGCTATCCGTATTCGATTTCCGCGTATTTTCGGCGCGCGAATGCGAACATGACACGCGCGGAATCGCGCACGCTGGTGGAGACATTGCATCGCGAAACGAAAAAAGCGAACCGAAAGTTGGTGGTTTACGTTTCCATGGCGTTTGGAAATCCTTACGACGAGCCCTGGGGGCCGGAGATTGTGGAAGACACGCTGGTGTGGCTGAAAGATATTGGCGTGCGCACTGTCTCGCTGGCGGATACGGTGGGAACCGCATCGGCTCACGATGTAGCGGAGCTTTACAACGCCGTGAAAAATTGCGTCGCGGGGGTGGAAATTGGCGTTCATCTGCACAGCCGGCCCGAGGGCGCGGCGGAAAAAGTGCTGGCGGCGTTCACGGCGGGATGCCGGCGATTCGATGGCGCGCTCACGGGGCTGGGTGGCTGTCCTTTTGCGGGCGACGAGCTTGTCGGGAATATTCCGACGGAAGCTGTGCTGACAACTCTTTCGGCGCGCGGAGTGGCCACAGGAATCGACACGAAGTCGCTGGCGCTGGCCTGCGCGCTCACGGGAGAGATTCGAAAAACTTACGCGCACGAAGTGGATGCGCCGAAGCCGAACTGAACGATTGAAAATGGCATATCGCACAATCCAATTCGCAGTGGAAGGCGAACTGGCGACGATTACGCTCAATCGTCCGGAAAAGCGCAACGCCATTTCGCCAGAGATGATTGGCGATTTGCTGAGCGCGCTGGATGAGGCAGAGCGAAGCGCGGCGCGCGCGGTGATTTTGACCGGAGCAGGAAATGCATTCTGCGCAGGAATGGATTTGGAGGCGCTGCGCAACCTGGCGACGCAAACGCAGGAGCAGCACGCCGCGGACGCCGAGCGCATGGGCAAGATGTTCCATCGCGTTTACTCCTTTCCGAAACCGCTGATCGCCGCGGTGAATGGTCCGGCAATCGCGGGCGGGACGGGGCTGGCAACGCTCGCCGATTTCACGCTGGCGGTGCGCGAGGCGAAATTCGGCTACACCGAAGCGCGCATCGGATTTTTGCCGGCGGTAGTTTCCGTTTTTCTGCTGCGGCAAGTGGGCGAGAAAGTGACGCGAGAGCTTCTGCTCACGGGAAAAATCTTCGACGCCGAGGAGGCGCATCGCTTGGGGCTGGTCACTGGAATTGTCGCCGCAGGTAAGTTGATGGATGCGGCGCGCGAACTGGGGCGCACGCTTGCAGCGCTGAGTCCTACGAGCCTGGCGCTCACAAAAAGACTGATCCTTCGCTGGAACGCAAAGGAAATCGAGCGGGACCTGGCCATCGCGATCCGCGAAAGCGCCGAGATTAGACAGACCGCTGATTTTCGCGAAGGGCTTTCCGCATTTTTGGAAAAGCGCGCGCCGCAGTGGCGAGGGCGGTGAAACGGGCAGTTGATTGCCAATAGTCGAAAGTCGAAAGCAAGAAAAAACGGCGCTGGACGATTCTGATACACTTCAGCGATTCACTTTGGGCGATTTGCGAAACAGCCGCTATGACTACGTTCGGAGAAACGACCATTCGCGTGCGCTACGCTGAGACGGACCAGATGGGCGTGGTGTACTACGCGAATTTTTTCGTGTGGTTCGAAGTGGCGCGCGTAGAGCTGATGCGGCAAATGGGATTCAGCTATAAACAAATGGAAATCGAGGACGACAGCTTCGTGGTGGTGGCGAAAGCGAACTGCACCTACAAGCATCCGGCTAAATTCGATGATGTAGTGCGCATTCGCACGGAAATTGCGGACTCGCGCAAGCGCACCATCACGTTCCACTACGAAGTTTTTAAGGATGCGCCGCGAGTGCTGCTGGCCACCGGCGAAACTCTGCACGTGATTTGCGATCGTTATGGGCGGCCGAAAAGTTTGCCGGAAAAATACCGACAATATTTCCCGCTCACGCACGCAGCGAATACAGTGACGGCGCGGAGCACGGAGTGATGGCGCAAAAATCCATCGCGCTTACCGGCAACGACCTCACGCTGGCCCAGCTTTATCAAATTGTGTATGACGGCGCCGAAGCGACGCTGGCGTCAGACGCACGCAAGCGTATGCAGGTTTCGCGCGCGGTGATTGAAAAGCTCGCTTCGGGAAACGCCGTGGCGTATGGGATCAACACCGGCTTTGGCGCGCTGGCGTCGGTGCGCATTCGGCACGAGCAGATTCGCGAATTGCAATTCAATTTGGTGCGCAGCCATGCGTGCGGAGTGGGCTCACCGCTGGCGGAGGACGAAACGCGCGCGATAATGGCGTTGCGCGCGAATGCGCTGGCGAAAGGATTCAGCGGAGTGCGGCCGGTCGTTGTCGAAACGCTGCTTGCGATGCTGGCGCGCGGAGTGCTGCCGGTAATTCCTTCGCAAGGCTCGGTGGGAGCATCGGGTGATTTGGCACCGCTAGCGCATCTGGCGCTAGTGGCGATTGGCGAAGGCGAAGCGTTTTACAAAGGCGCGAAAATTGCGGGCGGCGAAGCGCTGCAGCAGGCTGGCATTGCTCCGCTGAAATTGGAAGCAAAAGAAGGGCTGGCCCTGCTGAACGGCACGCAAGGAATGCTGGCGCTGCTTTCGCTGGCTGTACGCGACGCGGAAATCTTGATCGACACGGCGGACGTGGCTGCGGCGCTGTCGCTCGATGCGCTGCGCGGCACCCCGAGCGCGTTCGACGAACGCATTTCGCAAATCCGGCCGTATCCGGGACAGGCCGTAACAGCGCGGAACCTGACGCATCTCAATCGCGGCAGCGAAATTCGCGAATCGCATCGCGCGCCGGAAAAAGATTCGCGCGTGCAAGATGCATACAGTCTGCGCTGCACGCCGCAAGTTCATGGAGCGGTGCGCGATTCCCTTTCGCAAGTGCGCGCGACGCTTTCCATTGAGCTGAACAGCGCCACCGACAATCCGCTGGTGTTTGCGGAATCCGGCGAAGTGATCAGCGGCGGAAATTTTCACGGCCAGCCGCTGGCGATGGCCGCGGATCAAGTGGCTATTGCACTGGCGACGCTTGCGGGAATTTGCGAGCGGCGCATCGAGCACATGACCAATCCCTATACCAGCCTGCTGCCCGCGTTTCTCACGCCCGATCCGGGCCTCAGTTCCGGCTTCATGATTGCGCAAGTTGTCGCCGCGAGTCTGGCGAGCGAAATGAAAGCGCTGGCGACGCCGCATTCCGTGGACTCGATTCCCACGTCCGGCGACCAGGAGGATTACGTTTCAATGGGCATGAGCGCGGCGCGGCGGCTGCGGCGAATGCTCGAGGCTCTGTGCAACGTGATTTCCATCGAACTCCTCGCCGCATCGCAAGGCATCGATTTTCACGCGCCGCTGCAAACGGGAACGGAGGCGCGCAAGGCGCATGCGCTGGTGCGGTCAGTGTCGGCGAAGGTTCACAAAGATCGGCCGCTCGCGCCGGACATCGCCGCAGTCGCTGAGCGCATCATGCGCGGCGAATTCCAGAAATTTGTGCGCTGAATGGAAAACAGGCGAGAGTTGACAGTTGAAAGTTGACAGGAGGCCAAAACACTACGAGATTACCTGGCGCCGGCGCGATCACGAGACCGGTTACCGAAGAGCGCGCTGCAGGAATTTGCCGAATCGCCAGCCAGCAATCCATTTGAATGGCGCTTCGCCAAGCGAATAGTGGCCGCAGGGCAGGCGCAGCGGCGTGCAATCCACCACGTTTGCCCGCGCGGCAGAAAAAAACTCGTCTGAAAATTCATCCGGAAAAGTGGGGTCGTATCGTCCGCTGATCGCGAAAAGCTTCTGGCCCGTGCCGCGGAGTTTCGAAATGTAGGGCATGGGACTTATGGGCGCCCAATAATTGCGGATCTCCTCGTCGGAAACTTTCGCGCGCAACGGTTCCCACACGTGAATGGTGGTGAGTCCATTGGCGACCACATCCCCAAAATAGCTGGAAACGTGGAGCAAAGCAGCGGCGCGGATCAATGGCTCATGCGCAGCAGTGATGCACGAAATGCACGAGCCAAGGCTGGCGCCGAGGATTCCCAGGGGGCCGTAGCCGCGCTCAGCGAGCCAGCGCAAACAGCAGCGCGCGTCGCAAACGGCCTGACGATTGGCCTGCAAAGTGAGCCCAACGTTCGGGCCGACAATGTGATCCGCGCGCGGATGCCCCGGGATGGCGCGCTTGTCATGATACGGCAAACTGAGGCGCAACGCAGTAATGCCGAGGCGATTGAGCCAGCGGCAGATGTCCACGTGCGCGGCGTAGTCTGCATTCCATTGCGGCAGAACAACAACCGCAGGGCCTCCATTGGATCGCGCGGGGAAAAGCCGCGCATGAACGCGATTATTTTCGGGCCACGGCGAACGAACCGCGCTGGTGAACTCCAGCTCCTCATTCCACGGCGCCGAATCCGCGGGCGATCTCAAAACATAATCGGCGGGCGTTGCGCAACTGAACCATTCATCGCTGCGCGCGAGCGTGTCTTGCACAAAGCGGGCGAGGAATTCGCGCGGTTTTTTCTCATTCGCGTCGCCGCCAATGTGCTCAAGCCCCCACGCAAACGGCAAAGTGCGCCGGTTGGGCTCGGCGGCCCAGCGTTTGTGTTCGTAGCGGCGAATTTTCTGCTCGAACCAGCTCATGCGGCTCCGTTCATGCAAAACAACGAATATATCCCACGCTTGCGTTGCATCCAAAATCGCCAAGGCACGGGGCAGTGCGTCAAATGTGTGTTGCTAGGTCAATGTTCTTTAATTGGTGATATTATGTTTCACAAATATGCCGGTCACTTTGCGTTGAATACGCTCAAAGGGGTGTTGTGATGCATCAGGTCTCGGCATCTGAATTGGACGACCTCGTTTCTGGAAAGACTTCTCTATACTGGGTTTTGTGTGGAATATTTTTTGGGTCTTGTATTTCTTTGGCCGGTGTATCAATTGGCATTTCTGTCGTAACCGCCAGAATCCATGCGACGTTTCTGACGTTGTGCATTCTCTCTGCGATGCTCAGTTCAGTGTTTTATGGTCTTGCAGCAGAAGCACACCGCAAAGCAAAACATAAAGTAAAGCAGGTCAAAGAAACAGAGGCGGAGCCAATTCATCCCGGCACGGTACCCGAAGCTCCTACCGTCCCTCCTCCCTCCCAAAGGAGCGCTTCTTAGCAACACAGAACTAGAGCACCGACCCGGCGCGGAAGGACTCTCGCTTTTCGCGTAGCGTTAGCCATCGGGCACGTTGCACGCTGCGGCCATTGAGGCGCATTCGCGCTTGTGGCACAGTCGAAATATGCTTCCTGCAGGATTCATCGCTGCGTTCGTATTTTTGTTTGGGCTGATTGTTGGCAGTTTTCTAAACGTGTGCATCAGCCGCTTGCCGGCGGGAAAATCGGTGGTCAGGCCATCGTCGCGCTGTCCAAAATGCGGCAAGGAGATCAAGCCATACGACAACATTCCCGTGCTCAGCTATCTTTTCCTGAGGGGCAAATGCCGCAATTGCAAGGCGCGCATTTCGCCAATTTATCCGCTCGTTGAGCTGCTGACCGGCGCGCTTTTTCTCGCGTGCTACCTGGAATTCGGCAATTCCGTGCTGACGCTAAAATGGGCGGCGTTTTCCGCGATTCTAATCGTGCTGATTTTCACGGATTGGCGCGAGCGCATCCTGCCGGATTCGGTGAACTTCACCGGCCTGGCATTCGCGCTGGCCATCAGTTTTTTTGTGCGCCCGGAAGATGGCACCGCGGCATGGCTTGCAAATCATATTTTCGAATTTCCTCCACCGTTGCCGGTGATTTCTTTCGCGGACGCCTTGATTGGCGCTGCGATTGGCGGCGGGCTGCTGTGGATTGTCGGCGAAGGATATTTCCGGCTGCGCGGCCGCGAAGGAATGGGACTTGGCGACGTGAAAATGATGCTGATGGCAGGAGCGTTTCTGGGCCTGCGCCGCACGATTCTGACGATTCTGGCCGGCTCGCTGCTGGGCGCGCTCCTTGGAGCGATTTTCATTATTGCTTCGCGCAAAGGCTCGAATTATGAATTGCCCTTCGGCACTTTCCTCGGCGCGGCGGCGCTGCTTGTTGTTTTTTTTGGCACGCCAGTGGTCGCGTGGTACCAAACGCTTTTTGTGATGCGGTGAAACGCTGATGATGTTTGCCTTGGCATTTGCGCCGGCCACTTCGCATTTGAATCTGGAAATGGGCATTGCGCTGGCAGTTTTCACGCTGATTGTCTTTGGAATGGTCGGCGCCATCCTTGTGCTGCGGCGCTCGACGCGGGACCAAAACCGAACCGCAAATGAGGCGGACGATTCGTTTCGCGTGAATGCGGAAAATCCTTCCGCGTTCATGGCCGCATCGATGCAGGGCGTGATTCAGCGCTTGCGCCAGCAGGAGCAGGAACTGGCGCGGCTGCATCAGTTGGAAAAAGAGCGAGCGCAGGAGACAGAACGCCTGAGCGAGGCAGTGACGCGCAACATGCCCGCCGGCCTGCTGCTGGTGAGCGCCACCGGCACCATCAGCTCCGCCAATCCCGCCGCCGAAACAGCTTTGGGCATTCACGGGCTGCAATACCGGCGCTATACGGAAATTTTGGGCGCGGATTCGCCGCTGACGCAAATGCTCACGGCCTGCCTTCGCGATGGGCAAACTTTTCAGCGCGACGAAGTTGCGCACCTGACGCCCGCCGGAGAATCGCGCCAACTCGGAGTGACCATCTCGCCGATTTACCGGCCAGTTCGTAACGCGGTTGGCGGCTCAGCTACGCCCGCCGCGCCAAAACTAACCGGCGCGCTCTGCCTGATGAGCGATTTGACCGAACTTTCCACGCTGCAGCGGCAGATGCGATGGAAGGAAAACCTGGCCGCGCTGGGCGAGATGTCCGCGGGAATCGCGCATGAATTCAAAAACGCGCTGGCGACAATCTCCGGATACGCGCAAATGATTCGCAGCGAAGCGCCCACGGCTGACGCCGCCGAATCTGCGGATAAGATCATCGAGCAGACGCGCTCGCTCACGCATGTGGTTACGGAATTTCTGCGCTTTGCGAAGCCGCTGGAATTGGCGCAGGAAGAATTCTCTCTTGGCGGTGTGGTGGAACAGGCCGCCGATGAAATGCGCGGCGCGCTTGACGGCGTTGCCATTCGCACGGAGGGCAGCTTTGCGGAAATCTCCGGGGATGCCGGCCTGCTGCGGCAAGCGCTGCTGAATTTGATTCGCAACGCGGGCGAAGCGGCCTCTTCGAACGGACATCCGGGCGAGGTGATCGTTTTTGGCGCGGAAGAAACTCACGGCGGCCGGCGCTGGCAGATTGTGGCTGTTCGCGACAATGGCCCGGGCATAGCCGCGGGAAATCTCGACAAGATATTCGTGCCATTTTTCACCACGAAATCCACGGGCACCGGACTGGGCCTTCCCGTGGTGCAAAAAATCGCACTGCAACATGGCGGGCGAGTGGAAGCGCGAAATCAGCCGCAGGGCGGCGCGGAATTCGACCTATGGTTACCTTTGCGGTAGGACCTCTCGCCTGGCCGATTGCCCGCCCGTCAGACCGCATCTAAACTAGAGACAAGTGACATTGAGCAATATGGGCATTTTTGGATTCCCGAGGTGAAGACCATGCGAAGAGCAATATGGCTGGCCGCATTGCTGGCGGTTTTCGCGATGCCGGCGATTTCTTTTGCGCAGCAGCCACCAGCCCAATCGGAGCAAGCGGCGCAATCTTCGTCCAAACCGCAAACGGTTAAGAAAACCGAAGCCAAACGGTCAGCGACGGCTCAATCACTCGCCGAAGCTGCGCGGAAAGCCAGCCAAGCCGAAAAGAAGGCTCCAAAAGCGGCGATGGTTTTTACCAATGACAATATCCCAACGACAGGAAACGGAATTTCGGTGGTCGGGAAGGTAGCGGCTCCCGCTCAGTCCTCGACGGCAACCTCGAAGAAATCCGCCGCTGCAAACAAAAGCCAAGAAGCGGCATGGCGCCAAAAGTTCGCGGACGCGCGGCACAAGATAGAGCAGGACCAAAAAGAGCTGGCGATAATGCAGCGCGAGCTGGGCGAACTTAACGTGCAATATTATCCGGATCCAACGAAAGCGCTGGCGCAGTCGGTCAGCCGCGACGACATCGTCAAAAAACAGGCCGCCATCGACGCCAAGCAGAAACAGCTTGAAGCGGACCAACAAGCGCTGTCCAACCTGGAAGATGAGCTGCGCGCGGCCGGCGGCGACCCTGGCTGGGCCAGAGAGTAGCGCGGCGCGATGGAAGCAGTCCTCCTGGTCGAGGATAAAGCGGAATTGCGCGCCATGTTGCGCAAGGCGCTGGAAAAGGCAGGCTATACGGTTGATGAAGCGGCGGATGGCACTGCCGCCATCGAAAAAGTCCGCGACAGGCGTTACCTCGTGGTCCTCACGGATTTGAAACTTCCCGGCGCTTCCGGTCTTGACGTGCTGCGCGAAGCGCGCCGCGCCGATTCCATGATCCCGGTGATTCTCATCACCGCGTACGGTTCTGTGGAAGAGGCAGTGACCGCGATGAAGGAAGGCGCGTTCGATTTCATTCAAAAGCCCGTTGAGCTGGAACATTTGAAGCTGCTAATGGCCCGCGCGGCGCATCAGCAGGAGCTCTTGCGCGAGAATCTGCTGTTGCGCGAGGAGTATGCGGAGCGCTACGGCTTCCCGCGCATCGTCGGCGAACATCCGTCTATGCAAGCAGCGAGCCAGATGGTGCAGCGGGTGGCGCCAACCGATTCCACCGTGCTGCTGCTCGGCGAAAGCGGCACCGGAAAAGAGCTTTTCGCGCGCGCCTTGCATCATTTGAGCAAGCGCAAGGAAAATTCATTCGTCGCGCTGAATTGCGCCGCGATTCCGGAAGGGCTGGTCGAAAATGAACTTTTCGGCCACGAGCGCGGCGCTTACACCGGCGCTGGCGCGCGCAAAATCGGCAAACTGGAACTGGCGCATCGCGGCACGATTTTCCTGGACGAAATTGGCGAGTTGCCGCTGGCGATTCAGAGCAAGCTGCTGCGCGTGCTCGAGGAGCGGCGTTTCGAGCGCGTGGGCGGCACGCAATCCATCGATGTGGACGTGCGCATTCTGGTGGCGACGAACAAAGATTTGCAGGCAGCGGTCGCGCAAAAAATGTTTCGCGAAGACCTTTATTTCCGCATCTCCTCCGTGCCAATAACCATTCCACCGTTGCGCGAGCGCGGCGATGACGTCATTCTGCTCGCCGAGCATTTTCTCGAGCGCTTTCGCCGCGAATTTCGCAAGCCTGCGCTCGCATTCACGGATGATTCGCGCGCGCGCCTGCGCGGCTATCAATGGCCCGGAAACGTGCGCGAACTCCAAAACACCATCGAACGCGCCGCGATTTTGGCGGAGGGCGACGAAATCGCCGCGCAGAATTTGCAATTGCCTTCGCCGCGCCCCGCCACGAACGAAATGCCTGCAGGAATGCTACTCGAGGAGTTTCTGTGGGACGGTTCGCTCGAAGATGTGTCGCAGCGCGCCGTGCATCACGTGGAGCGCTTCAAAATCGACACGGCACTGCGGGAAGCGAAGTGGAACAAATCGCGTGCCGCAGAAAAGTTGGGCGTTTCCTACAAGACGCTGCTGCACAAGATCCGCGCGCTCGGCCTGGAAAACTAAAACTGTAAAATCGGACTGTTTCGTGCGACAGGCGGGACGGCGTTGTCGCCGCTAGCGCACCGCGCGATGCAGCGCGACTGCGCCAAACGTCCATCGCTCGTAAGTCACGCCGCTGAATCCCGCATTCTCGATCCACTTTTTCAGCGTTTCCGGCTGCGGGAACCGCTGCACCGAGCTGGGGAGATACGAATAAGCTGCGCCGCTGCCGGAAATCGCGCCGCCGATGCGCGGCAAAATTCGCGTGAAGTAAAATCGGTAGAGCGCCGCCAAAAGGCCGCTGCGCGGCTCGCAAAATTCCAAAATTCCCAATTCCCCGCCGGGGCGCAGCACGCGGCGCATTTCGCGCAAACCGCGCTCGTAATTGGCTAAATTGCGAAATCCAAACGCGGTGGCCACCAGGTCGAAGCTGGCGTCCTCAAATGGCAATGCCAGCGCATCCGCCGCCAAAAATGAAACTGTGTGATGCGCGTTGCTATTTTTCGCCGCCGCCAGGCCAAGCATTGGGAGCGCAAAATCCGCGCCAAAAATTCGGCCGCTCGCTGACAGGCCAAGCTGGCGCGCCTGCTTCTCGAATGCAAACGCCAAATCGCCTGTTCCGCAGCACAAATCGAGCACGCGCGCGTCCGGCCGCGCCAAAATGCCGGAAAAACGCCGCGCCGCTTTTTTTCTCCACGATTTATCGAACGACGCGGAAAGAAAATGATTCAGGAAATCATAGCGCGGCGCGATGCGGCTGAACATTTCGCGAACGCGCAGTTCCGCCTCGCGTTCGTCGCGCGAACCGGGCGGCTGCGTTCCCGGCAACACATCGCGTTCGTTCACATTTACGCCGCGCGCATCGCTGCTCTTTTCCGCGCCGGCCAAATTCAATTTCCCTTCCGCGCGCCTTCATAGAATGCCGGCAATTCGCGCCACGCTGCGGCAACAAGCGGCTCCGGCACGTTCACGCCAATGTCCATAGCGCCAATGCGCCGCGGAATCACCCAGCCAACTTTTCCGTCGTACGATTTTTTGTCGCCGGCAATCGCGCGCAAAAGAGCCTCGGAAGAAATGGCCGGCAAACGAGGCAGCTTGCCGCAACGCGCGATCAGCGACGCAACGCGATTCGTGTCTTGCTCGCCGAGCCGTCCCATGGCAGCCGCAATTCGCGTCGCGCCAAGCATTCCCCAGCCCACCGCTTCGCCGTGCAGAAAATATTTGTATCCCGTGAGCGCTTCGAGCGCGTGACCAATCGTGTGGCCGAAGTTCAAGACCTGGCGCAGCCCGGCTTCGCGCGTATCTTTGCCGACTACGCGAGCCTTCTGCCGCACGCTGCGCTCAATCACAAATTCCAGCGCGCGCATATCCAAGCGGAGAACGTCCGCGAGTTTGCGCTCGAGAAAATCGAACAGCGTCGCGTCTCCAATCACGGCGTATTTAATCACTTCATAAATTCCGGAGCGAAATTGGCGCGCAGCCAAAGTTCGCAGCATCACTGGATCCGCAATCACTGCCTGCGGCTGGAAAAAGGCGCCCACGAGGTTTTTGCCTTCCGGCAAATTCACGCCCGTTTTGCCGCCAATGGCGCTGTCCACCTGCGCCACAAGCGTGGTGGGAACGTGCACCACGCGCACGCCGCGCAAATAGCTCGCGGCCACAAAGCCAGCCACGTCTCCAACGACACCTCCGCCAACCGCAACGAGCAAAACCTGGCGGTCCGCGCGCGCCGCAGCCAGCTTGCGGCAGATTTTTTCAACGGTGGCCAGCCGCTTGGCAACTTCGCGATCATCGAACAGAATCACGCGCTGCGACGCCAGTTCGCGCGACTTCCGCAGGACTGCCGTGCCGCAATGCCTCCAGACTTTCGGTGACGAAAGCACGATGGCCCTTCCATCATCGCGGAGATTCTCCACGATGCCGCCGAGGCGCCCGAGCGCACCGCGTCCGCACACCACCGCGTAGCGTCCTGCTTCTGCCTTCACTTGTATGGTTTTCACTTCGAGAATTTCGCTTCGAGCTCGTTCACGCTGGCCAGCGTCACGTGCCCGACTATCGCCAAACTCTTGGGGCTGATCTTATCCATGGTGTCCTGCGCCGTATGCCAATAGCCCTCGTTAATATAATCATTCAAGTCGATCAAATCGACGGCGGGAACTTTCTTAGCGAGAAACGGATCATGGTCATCGCTGATTTGGCCAGCCGAGGTAGACGGAAAATATTGGCTGTAACCCAGCTTGTCCGCCGTGGACCAAATCAAATCGTTGAGCCACGGCGTCGAACTGCTCTCTTTCTCAATATGCAAACCTTTCTGTCCAATCATGTCGAGCAAAATTATTGCCTTGACGTTCTGCAGATCTCCATCGAGCTCCATTTTCGCGGCCAGTTCCCGGCTGCCGTAGGTGTGATCGTCGTCCTGATTCCAGCTCACCATGGCCTCTTCGCCATCGAGAAACGCCATCCAAATCGCCACCGGCCGCTTCTTCCCGCACCACAGCCGCGCCAGTTCGAGCATCGCGCCCGTGGAAGAGCCGCCATCATCGGCTCCCACGAACTGAAAATTCTGCTCGCGCTTGGTGTCGTAATGGGTCAGCAGCAGAATAATATTTCTGCCCGCGCCGGGGACTTTCGCCACGATATTCTGCATTGGAATCGTGCCAATGGGCGTTTGCGCGTGGAAATTGTCCTGACTGATCTGGCAGCCATCGTCGTGCAATTGCGAATAAATGTAGTTCTGCACTTGCTTGATCGCGCCGGAGCCCGATGGATGCGGGCCAAAACTCACCAGCTTCGCCGTGTAATCGTAAGCCTTCTGGCCATCGAAGCCGCCGGTCTGTTGCGGCGGAGGCGCCTGGTCCTGCGCGTCGATTGTGCCGGCGGGCACATTCGCGGCCGCCGGCGCGCTCGCATCAACCGTAGCGTCCGCCTTGCTGGCATTGCTGCCGCAGCCCGCGACGAACGCCAGCGCAGCAAGCGCCGTCCACAACCACAGACCTGCCATCATCTCTCTGCGCATTCTAATCCGCCTCTTGGCCGGCCATTTCCCGCCGCTTCTTTTTGCGCACAACCATATAAGACACGCCAATCCCCACAAAATATAAACCTACCATCGGCGCCATGAACACCAGCATGGTGGTCGCGTCCGGCGTGGGCGTGACAATGGCCGCGACTATGGTGATAAACAAAATCGCATAGCGCACGTTCTTCCACAGCCACTGCGGCGTGACGATGCCAAAGATCGACAGCACAAAAATCAGCACCGGCAATTGAAAAATCACGCCAAGGCCCACCATCACAATCAGAATCAAGCTGAAGTATTCGTTAATGCTGATCAGCGGCTGCAGCGGCAGAGAATTTTGGAACGTAAGCAGGAACTTCAGAACTGTCGGCAGCAATATGAAATACCCGAATGCCACACCGCACAGAAACAGGAAGACGGAAGATACGATGAACGACGCCACCGCTTTGCGTTCGTGCTTATAGAGGCCCGGGGCGACAAACAGCCACACCTGATAAAGAACCACAGGCAGAGCGATTACGATGCCGAGATAAAATGAGAGTGAGAGGATCAGATTGATCGGCCCAGCCGGTGCGGTATAAATCAGTTTCGGCGAATAGTGCGCGGCACTCAACGCGTCGGTCATTGGTAGCGAAACGAAGCGAATGATGGGCTTCGAAATGGCAAATCCGATTACAAAACCAACGCCAATGGCAATCCCCGAATAAACCAGCCGCTTGCGGAGGTCGGCCAGATGCTCGAAAAGCGACATCTTGCCGCCATCTTCTTCCTCGATTGTTGTAGCGGTGGGTAGCTCTGGCGGGCTAGACGTCGCCATGGTATGCCTTCTTCGGAACGGCCTCAGGGACTGGTGCAGGCAATTCAGCCGGCTCGGGTCCATGTTCGTGCGCGGCTACTTCGACTGAATCAGGGCTCGCGTCAGCTTCGGGACTCGCTGCGTCTAATTCGTGCGGCGCTTGCTCGGCTTCGTGCTCCGGCTCCGACGCAGCAGTCACATCTGGCGCCGCGCTCGTGTTCGATGGCGGAGTTGAGGCCCGTTGCGCTTCTCTGATGCTGGCCTCGCGCTCCAGTTCGCGCATATGCTCTTCGAATCCGGCCCGCAAATCGCCGGTGGCGCGCTTGAATTCCGACATGGCCCGTCCAAAGGTACGCGCCAACTCCGGAAGCTTTTCCGGGCCGAACACAATCAAAGCAACCAGAAAAATAATTACGAGATGGGGCACGCTGAGCATTTTTTTGATGCGTGGTTGCGCTCTTTTGCATCATAGAAGAGGCAGACGGGCGTGTCAAACCGTCTGAAAACCTATGCTATACTGCTGAAGAGTTAGAGTTGAAGAAACGGTGCACGCGCCAGCCGGCGCCGGCTAATTCGATGCGTCAAGAGCATCACGCAGCGAGGGGTTAATGGAATCTTTCAAACGGGAATCTTCCAAACGCGGGGCTTTTCTTCTCGCGACTGTTCTAATCGTCGCGGCAATTATGGGCGGTCTTTATGGGCCGTCATTGAAAGCTACGGCGGCCGGCGCCAACGATCTGCAGGATTCGGTGAAGTCGTTCGCTCGCGTGCTCTCCATTGTGCAGCAGAACTACGCCGAGCCGATTAAGACCTCCAAGGTCGTTTACGACGGCGCCATCCCCGGAATGCTGCACGTGCTTGACCCGCACTCGAATTTCTTCGACCCGCAGGAATGGGCCAGTCAGATGGAGCAGCAGCGCGGCAACTACTACGGCGTGGGAATGAGCATTGTTCCCGTCGGTGACAAAATTGAAGTCGTCTCGCCCTTCCCGGGATCGCCTGCGGATCGCGCCGGCATCAAGCCCGGCGACATCATTGCTAAGGTTGACGGCAAACCGACCTCCGGGCTGACCGGTGACCAGCAGCAGCGCTCGTTGCAGGTTGCCAATATGCTGAAAGGGCCTCGCGGAACAGTCGTGACCATAACGCTGAGCCGCGAAGGCGACCCAAAGCCCATCGTGGTCAACGTGATGCGCGACCAGATCCCGCAATCGGCGGTTCAATATTATGGAATGATCAAACCGGGAATTGGATATGCTCGCGTGACTGCCTTCACTTCAGAAAACACCGACCAGGACCTCGCCGAAGCGATGAAGGCTCTGGATTACCCGCATCTGAATGGTTTCATTCTCGACCTGCGCGGAAATCCCGGCGGCTTGTTGATGCAGGCCGTGGGAATGGCCGATATGTTTTTGGCCAAGGACCAGCTGGTTGTTTCGCACAAAGGCCGCGCTTCGGCGGAACGCCGCTACTACGCCCTTCACGGCAACGGAGGAGAGGACATTCCTCTGGTCGTGCTGATTAATGGGTCCTCCGCTTCCGCTTCCGAAATCGTCTCAGGCGCACTGCAGGACCATGACCGCGCGCTCATTGTCGGCACACGCAGCTTCGGAAAAGGCCTGGTGCAGACCCAGTATCCCATCAATAATGGCACTGCTCTGTTGCTGACTACGGCGCGCTATTACACGCCCAGCGGCCGCCTGATTCAGCGTAATTATAAGAACGTTTCCATCTACGATTACGAATACGATCGTCATCCGAACAAGGAACGCGAGGTCAAACTGACCGATAGCGGCAGGAAAGTTTATGGCGGCGGCGGAATCACCCCCGATGTCAGCGACCCTGCTCCGAAATACAACGATTTTCAGACGCTTCTGCTTGAGCGCAATGTGCTCTATCCCTTCGATATGGGCGTCGGCGATTTCACGCGCCACTTCATGGGCACACATCCAACCGTAACCAAAGATTTCACTGTGGACAATGCGGTGTGGCAGCAATTCCTGGCCTTCCTCGGCCATGACGACATCAAATACACGCCGCAGGAGATCAGCGCCAACGAGGACTGGATCAAAGAGCACATCAAGCGCGAGGTCTTCACCTACGCTTTTGGATTGCCTGCGGGTTTTAAAGTCGAGGTTGACCATGACCCGCAAATCGAAAAGGCCGCAGAGTTGATTCCAGAAGCCAAGGCACTCTACCAAAACGCTCGGAGAATTGTCGCGGAGCGCGAGGCTGCACAGCGGCCGTCGAGTCCCTGAGTTGCGGGCAGTTCAAAGTCGATAGTTAAGAGTCGACAGTAAAGGCAGAACGGCTTCGAGGCGAAGCTCCCAACCAGAGATACCGTCTTTCGATCGGTTAGGGTCGCAGATTCCAAATCAACGAATCCGCGCTGCAAAGCGCTACTGGCTCGGCGGAATCGTTTCGCCGTTCACCAACACGCGTTCGAAGAAATTCGCGGTTGCCGTGTAAGCGCGAATCCACGACTTCCACATCAGAAAGCCGTGAATCTCATCCGGAAAAACCAATTGCTCGAATGGCACATGGTAAGTCCGCAACCGCTGCACTAAATCCACCATTTGGTCGAATGGCACGTTGCGGTCATCGTCTCCTTGAATCAGCAGCACCGGAGATTTCCAGGTGGACACCGATGCATCCGGCGATGAGCTGAACGCCAATTTGATGGCCTGCGCCATGTCTGGAACACCCTGCATTTCAGCGCCCTCATAGCGCGACCACCGTGAAAGAAATGCCGACCAATCGTGCACACCGTGCATGTCCACGCCCGCTTTGAAAATATCCGAGTTGCGCGCCAGCCCCATGGCGGTCAAATATCCTCCGTACGAGCCGCCCCACAATCCAATTTTGTTGGGATCGACGTACGAAAGGTTCTGCAAATACTTTCCTGCGGCAACGATGTCCTGATATTCGGAGGCTCCGCGCCAGCCAGCGTTCGCAGGCACGCGGAAGGCGCGTCCGTACATGATGCCAGTGCGATAATTCACCGAGAGCACCACGAATCCCAGGCTCACGAGATACTGATTTTCCGCGTACGCGTAGTGGTAGTAATCCATGTAATGAAAGCCCAGCATCATCTGGCGCATCGAGCCGCCGTGCATGTAAACCAGCGCGGGCCCGCGCGCAGTTCTTCCCCGCGGCACAAAAAGCTGGCCGTGGAGCTCCAATCCATCCAGGCTTTTGAAAATCACCTGCTTGGGCGTGACCAACTGGCTCGCAGGAAAATCCGCGGGCAATTCTTCACGCGCAATCATCTGGCGGCCGGGCGTTGTGATGCGATAGGGCATCGCTGGCGAAGTCGCGCTCGAGCCCAGACACAGAAAATACCTTCCATCGCCAGTCTGAACCGGCGCCCACTCGATGGTCTCGCCCATGGTCAGCGCCTCGGGCGGACCGCCCGCCGCGTTCACGCGCCAGATGTGCCGGCGATCAACGTCTTTTTGATTCGACGTGTAGAGCAATGACTTGCCGTCTGAACTTAGCACCACGTCTTTGGTGTCGAAATCATTGCCCGGCGTGAGAAGGATTGGCTCGCCGCCATCGGCTGAGATCGAATACAAATGATTCCTTCCATCCTTCTCTGAAGAAAATGTGATTCGATTGTCGGCGGTGTAGCGAAATGAATCGTGCTCGGTCAATCGCGGAATGGAATCATCCATTGCGTCGCCACTGCGCCAAATTTGTTGGGCATGGCCGGTTGCAGCATCGCCCACCCAGATAGACCACGGCTCGGGGCGCAGCGGAATCAACGGCAAACCGCGCTCGGCGCCATTTGTTTTCACGTAGGCGATTTTTGTTCCGTCCGGCGACCAACGCGGCAAGCTGTCACGGTCCACGCTGGGTTGCATGTAATGCAGCGTCTGCTTCCCAAAATCATAAATCGCGATGAGGCTGTGATCGCCGCGGTTGCTGGTGAAGGCAATTTCCTGTCCATCCGGGGACCAGCGCGGATCGGTATTATCTCCGCGCACATAGCAAAGCTGCTGCGCCGGTTGCGCGCCCGAAACAGGAGCAATCCACAATTGGTTGCGCGCCGCCCAAACCGCATGCTCTCCGTCCGGCGAAATTTGAATGTCCTCGCAGTCCTCCTCGCCGCAATTCATCTCGCCAAGCAATTGCGGCTGGCCGCTGGAAACCTCCACGGACCACACTTGCTGCTCCGGCGTTTGTACATTGCTGGTCGGATCGGCCACTTCGCCTTGCGAATTTGTCTCGCTTCCCCGCGCGTACACGACCGTTTTTCCATCCGGAGTGATTCGCAGGCTGGCAATCGGCCGGCCATCATCTTTGGAATAGTGGGTTACCTGCCGCGCCTTGAAATCCGGCCCGTCGGCAATCCACACGTTGCGCACGCCGCGCAAATCGAATACCCACGCCACGCGCTCACCCTGTTTCGCGGCCACCAGCTCGTCAGGGAACGGCGAGTCCATGACCTGCTCAATGGTGAAGCTGCGCGGCGCGCTGTACGCGGCTCGCGACGTGAATAAAAATGCCGCGCCTATCATCAGAACAAGAAGCGCTGCCGCTCCGAGCACAACTTCGCACAACCTGCCACAATAATTCCGGTCACTTTCCATGATTCCCCCCCGCAATGGATAGTTTGCGCGTGCATAATACCGCCGCCTACGCGCAAAGAAAAGTCCGCAAGGAAGCAGGCAGCGAGCCAGTTGCCAAGTCGCTAAAGTTCCGGAGACTGAGCGCGTTCGGTTGCGCGTGCGGTCAAGCGCGAAGCGAAGAATCCATTTCGTCGGTGACGGTAAACGAGCCCATCGGCGCAATCGCGCGTTTGCAGCTAGGTCCAGCGTATGCTCTCGCGGGCGACAGCGCCAAGGCACGAGCCGCCTATCAGCATTTCCTCGCCCTCTGGCAGCACGCCGACCCGGATATCCCCCATCTTCAAACACGCGAAGGCGGAGTATGCGAACCTGCGGTAGTTCACGGCGACGGTATTGAGGCTATGGGCACGCGAAAATCAGCCTGTGCACACAGCGAACGCCGTGCGCGGTAAAATCACAATTACCCCAGCGTGAAAGCTCAGGAGGCTCTATGAAGATGCGATGGTGGGCAGCTCTGTGCGTCGGTGCGGTATTCGCCCTCACCGGCAGCGCGGCGCGCGCCCAGGGTAACGGGCATGGCCACGGCCACGGGCAAGACCAGGACGAGGGTCACGGGCATGGCCGTGGCCACGACAAAGACCATCATGGCGAAGATCGCGACCATCGTGGATGGTACAGCCAGCACGACCGCGACGAAATGGAGCATTGGTACCGCGACCGCGAAGAGCGACGCGACTTGCCGCCCGGCCTGGCGAAACGCGACCAACTGCCGCCGGTCCTCGAACGCCAGTTGCGGATTCGCGGCGAATTGCCTCCCGGATTGCGACGGAAGATGCGTCCCTGCCCGCCAGAACTGGTGCGTGAACTGCCTCCGCCGCCGCCGGATTGCGAACACGTAGTGATTGGCGGCAACATCGTGCTTCTAAACAGGCGAACGAATATCGTGCTGGACGTGGTCGCTTTCGCGCATTTCTAGCGGCAGCAATTGCGCAGCGCCACGCGGTGACAATGCGCTAATCGCTCAATCCGGGTTCGGGCGCTCGATTGGCTCAGGAATTTGCAGCACGCCGAAGCGCCCGTTACTCTCGCGTTCCAGCGTTGGCGCGTATAATCCCAGAAATTTGCGCGTCCACCAATCGCCCGTTTTACGCTTCTCCGCCAAACTGGTGAACCAATATTGCCAGAGCACGCATCGAATTTCCTGCGGCGGCCCGTTCGGAAATGGATTATGCGCGAAAAGCGAAAGCACTTCTGGGCTGCCTTCGAGCAATTCTTCTTCCGTTCCCAGGACGAACTGGTATTGCCGCCAGTTCCCCAGCGACGCGAACCATAAATTCCAATCGAATCGCGGCTGGTAGGGCGCGTAGATTCTGGGCGCTTGATTCAGCGCCTGCGGTTTATAGCGGAATGGATAGGCAATCCACGTTTTTCCGCCGTCGTTCGAGCCCTGAAATTCGATTTCGTAGCGGCCGCGCGTCATCACCTGGAATAATGCAAATTGATTGGCGATGCGAAACGGCTCGATTTCCTGAACTGGCCATTGCACCACTTTCTGCACGTGATATTCCGGCGAAGGGAACGCCGGCGCCCACATCCAGATGAGCTGCATCGTGGTTGCGTAGAAAATCCACGCAAAGCAAATGCCCGCGACCGTCATGCCCAGCGGGCGCATGACGCGCGAAATATTGCTCTGTGGCTTGGGCGGCGGCGCAATTCCCGCTTGCGCTTCGCGCGTATCCTCCGCGCGCATGGCGACCATGATGTGATATTTCCTGAACCACTTGCGCGGCAGGACTTTCACCAGGAATTGGTCGTCCAGCAACAAAAATCCCAGCGAGAGCACCAGATAATTCAAGAACGCGTAATTCGCCGTCAGAATCACGCCAATTTCCCACGGCGTTACGATGAAAAAGCAAATCAGCCGGAAGCGCCGCGGCAGGAACAGCATCAGCACGATTCCCAGTTCCATCACCAGCGTGGCCAGCGCCGTCAGCCAGTGGAACCAGTGCGGCGCGTGCTGCACGTAATAGCCGATCCACGTGGGCAGCGGGCCGTTCTGGTAATACTCATACATCGCCGTCAAGTGGCGCCACTCGGGATCGCCGCCGAGCATCTTCGCCATGCCCGATTCGAAATAAATGCGGAACCACTCCCACAGCAGCAGGAAGGTGAATGCGCGCGAGGGCGGGCTGAACGCGCCCCAGCCCGGCCGCAATCCGCGCGGCGCGAAAAACAGGCACAGAAAGCCCGCGGCGAGGAGCATTCCGTCGGATTGGTAGCTCGCGAAATCCTGCAGCACGCCGATGAATGACAAAAAGCAGACGAAGCAAATCGCGGTCATCACGCGCGGCCAGAAATTCAGCGCCAGCAAAATTGCTGCGAGCATTCCAATCCAGCAGACCACGATCAGCGCGTGGTCGGTCGAGCTGAGCCAAAATACCGAAGGCGCAAACCAGAACTTCTCCAGCCCGTGCACAGAGTGCGCGACGGCGTCGAGATAATTGTTCGCCGGCAAAATGCCGTTTGGGCCGATGAGCCCTTTGGCTTGATACGCGAGGGAATAAAACGCGGAGAAAAAAATCAGCCCGAGCGCGCGAAGGAAAATCCAGCGCGGCCCCAGGTGGCCTGCCTCGCCAGACTCCAGCCCAAGCAGCCAGTTCGCCGCGCGCACAAAGCGGTTTCCCATCGCCGCATTATACAGGCGGATGGCAGGCCAGTTAGGCAACTGTGCCCATTTGATTGGCCTATGGTGGCGCGTCTGCTAAAATAAACAGACGCGCTTGGTAAAATAATTCAGCGCCGTGGGCGGCTAGCTCAGCTGGGAGAGCATCGCGTTCGCAACGCGGGGGTCGGGGGTTCGAATCCCCTGCCGTCCACCAAAATTCTCTAACCTGTCAATAAGTGCGACTTCGCCCCGGCGACGAGGCCGTCGAGTGCTGCCGCGTCGGCAACGCTGCCCTGGGCGAAGAGTTTGCTGCCGCCGCCTTTGCCGCCGGATTTGGCGAGGAGTTCGCGGAGCAGCGCGCCCATGTCGCCATCGAGGCCCGCTGATTGTGCCAGCACGATGGCTTTCGCCGCGCGGCTTGCCAGCACGGTGCGCACGCCGGCATTCGCGACGAGCTTCGCGGCGAGCATCGCCAGATAACTCGCCGTTGCGTCATCAAGAATCGCAGCAACAACTTTTCGCGCGCCATCGGCGGAAGGCTCGGCATTTTTCGCGAGCAGCTCAGCCGCTTCGAGTTCCGCGAGGCGCTCCGTCAACTTTTTTGCGTCGCGCTGGCTGGCTCGCCGTTCCTCCTGGATTTTCGCGATCATCTGCGGCAGCTCGGCCATTCCGCAGCCAATTTGCTCGGCAGCGCTGCGCAAAATGCGCAAATCTTCGCGCGCCGCAGCAAGCGCTCGAAAGCCAGCGACAAATTCGACGCGCCAGTACTGCTTTTGCCGTTCGCATTTGCGAATCAGCAGCATGCCGGCCTGCCCGGTGCGCGAGAGATGCGTGCCGCCGCACGGCTGCCGGTCGAATTTAGCAATTTCGATGACGCGCAACGTGCCTTCACGCTCCACCTTTTTGCGAATGCCCTGCTGCGCCAATTCCTCCGCCGTTCCGTAGCGCACGGCGATTTCGCGATTCTCAAAAATGATGTCGTTGACGCGCCGCTCGGCCTCGTCAAGATGGCGCGGCACTACCGACGGCGCGGCCAAATCAATGGTGGAAATGTCGCGGCCCAGATGGAAAGAAACGGTTTGGAATCCAAACAGTTCGATGAACGCGGCGGAGAGCATGTGCTGCGCGGTGTGCTGCTGCATGTGGTCGAAGCGCCGCGGCCATTCAATGACGCCGTGAACTGCGCCCGCCGCAAGCGGCTGCTCGGTGACATGCACAATTTCGTCGCCGTGCTCGTCGGAAACTTCCAACACGTTCACACCGTTCAATCGGCCCGTGTCAAACGGCTGCCCGCCGGAGGTGGGATAAAACGCGGTGCGGTCCAGACGAACATGCCAGCGCGCGCCCGCCTGCTCGCACGCAATCACCGTCGCGTCGAATTCGCGCAAAAACGCGTCGTCGTAATACAGCCGCTCGGTTGCTGCTTTTCCCTGCTGGCTCGCTGAATCCATCGAATCCTGAGCGCCTTCCATTTTTTTTCGCTTTTAACTTTTGACTCTCGACCATTGACTGTGGACTTTTATCGATCCATTCCCAGCGCCTTTTGCCACGCCTCGTTGTATTTGTAGCCGCACCCGGTGTTGAACAGCACCACTGTTTCCTCCGGCTTGATCCATTTCTTCGCAGCAAGTTTTCGCGCTGCAACAACGGTGGCCGCTCCCTCAGGCGCCGCGTACATGCCTTCTTTTGCCGCCAATTCTTTTCCGGTAGCGAGAATTTCATCATCGCTCGCGGCGACCGCCGTTCCGTTGCTGTCGCGAATCGCCTGCAAGATCAAGAAATCGCCAATGGCCTTGGGCACGCGCAATCCCGAAGCGATGGTCGCCGCGTTCGGCCACATCGGCGCGCTCGTTTCGCCTTTTTCAAACGCCGCAACAATCGGCGCGCAACCCGCTGCCTGCACCGTCACCATGCGCGGACGCTCGCGGCCAATCCAGCCCATTGCTTCCATTTCCTCGAACGCCTTCCACATTCCAATCATTCCCACGCCGCCGCCAGTGGGATAAATAATCACGTCCGGCAATTTGTCGCCGAACTCCTCCCACAGCTCGTATGCCATGGTCTTTTTTCCTTCGATGCGATATGGCTCCTTCAGCGTCGTCACTTCGTACCAGCCATTTTTATCTTTGTTGTCCGCGACGAATTTCCCGCAGTCGGAAATCAATCCATCAAGCTTGCGCACATCCGCACCAAACGCGCGGCACTCCATTTCATTCGCAAGGGGAGTGTCCTTCGGCATCACAATCACGCACGGAATTCCGGCCTTGGCCGCATACGCCGCCAGCGCGCCCCCCGCATTTCCCGCCGTCGGAGTCGCCAGCGCCTTCGCGCCCAATTCTTTGGCGCGGCTCACCGCGGCGGAAAGCCCGCGCGCCTTGAACGAGCCGGTCGGATTCAGCCCTTCGTCCTTGATGTACAAATTGCCCAGACCAAGCGCTTCGCCCATGCGTTTCGCGTGCAGCAGCGGCGTCATGCCCTCGCCGAGCGTGACGCACTCGCGCGAAGGGAGGATTTCTTCATAGCGCCACATATTTTTCGCGCGCGAACGCAGCGCCTCGCGCGTCAGCGTCTTCGCCGCCGCTTTCAAATCATAACGCGCCAGCAGCGGTCCGCCGCAATCGCACAAATTGCGCACCTGGTTGTGCGGATAGGTTTTTTTGCATTTCGAGCACTCCAGATGAGTGATGGATGTATGCAGTGTGTTTTTCATAAGCGAAAAAGTTTAGCACATCGCATCGCGCGAAAACGCCTCGCTCGGCAGCCGCTCACGTTACAATGTTTTGTGATGAGCATTCGCTTGATTGCCATGGATATTGACGGCACGCTACTCGACAACCGTCACGAACTGCCCGACGCCAATCGTGACGCCATCGTCGAAGCGCAGTCGCGCGGCATCGAAATCGTGCTGGTCACCGGGCGCCGCTTCGATTTCGCGCGGCCCATCGCGGAACGCCTTCCCTGCGAACTTGCGCTGATTATCAACAATGGCGCGCTCATCAAGTCCAAATCCGGCGAAACGCATCTTCGTCATCTTCTGCCGCGCTCGATCGCCCGCGAAGTGCTCGCTGCCACTCTCGAATTCCGCTCCGGCGCCGCCGTGGTGTTCGACCGGCCGCGCGATGGCCAGGTGATCTTCGAGCGCGTTGACTGGAATGACGGCGTCAGCGGCGGCTATTACCAGCGCAATCGCGAATTCATCTCTGAATGCGTCCCTCTGGAAAATTGCCTCACCGAAGATCCGATTCAAGTGATGTTCGTCGGACCGGTCGCGCGCATGCGAGCCGCGCTGGGCATTGTGAAAAAACTGCCTTGCTCGCCGCAATTCGGTCTCGCGCATACCGAATATGAGCAGCGCGACTTGAGTATTCTCGACGTGATTTCGAGCGGTTCTTCCAAAGGCGCCGCGCTCTCCGAATGGGCGCGCCGCCGCGGAATCGCGCGCGAAGAAATTATGGCCCTCGGCGACAATTGGAATGACCGCGACATGCTCGAATTCGCGGGCTTCCCCGTAGTGATGGCCAACAGCGTCGAGGAGTTGAAATCGCTCGGCTGGCCCGTTACTCTCTCGAATGACGAATGCGGCGTGGCTGCGGCCATCCGCAAATACGCCCTGGACATTTAACTGAAATAATCCGGCTGCCATCTCTTGATTTCGTATTACCCATTGGAGGATCCATGTGGAGGGAGCGAGCGCTGAAGGTTGTCTTAATTCTAGTCGGGCTGCTTTTCGTGGCAGGCGTTTACCCGTTGGTGATATTTGTGAAGCATGAACCCGCGCTCGCAATGATGCTAAGTCTCTACGTCACGCTTGGCTTTTTCTTGCTGCTGGCAGTCCGTAATCCATCGGCGAATCGCAGCCTGATCGCGTTCACGGCATGGTCAAGTTTTGCGCATGCCACCGTGATGGGGATACAGGCATTCCGAGGTTTCGTTGAGCGTGGAGAACTCTGGGGCGTTTGGGCGCTCATTGTCATCGGCATAGCCCTGATTGCGCTCGCTCCAGCGAAGCAGTCAATCGAGCGACAACCAGCAACTGCTGCGGTCAACTCCGGCATCTGATACAAAGCGCGTCAAGCATATGTGCCTCACCAAGTTTCCGAAAGCGGGCGCCTGGCGAGAAACAAGATGAATCCTTTTCGCAAAATTTGCACGGTTTGCCTTCTCGCAGCGGTCGTGGCGTTTGCTGCGCCGAACGCGCTCGCCGATTACGCCGTTCTGCGCAACGGCGAGACGCTGCATATCGCCGGCTACCTGCGCGAGGGCTCGAAGATTTTGCTGTACGTGCCTGGTGGCAGCGTGGTAGTGGCCGCCGCTGACGTCACTCGCTTCGAACCTGAAGACGCGTTTACTTCAATTCCCGTTGCGCTGAATGCTCCCTTCGCCGCGCAGATTCGCACTGCCGCTGCGAAAAATGGCCTCGACGCTAAGCTGATTTCCAGCGTCATCTCCGCCGAATCGAATTTCAATCCTCACGCTATTTCTCCGGCGCACGCGATGGGACTGATGCAACTCATGCCGGCGACGACCACGCAGTTTGCCGTGCGCAATCCTTTCGATCCAGCTCAGAATATCTCCGCCGGCGCGCGCTACCTGAAGCAACTGCTCGACAAATATCGCGGCAGCCTGTCTCTCGCTCTCGCCGCGTACAACGCCGGACCGCAGCGCGTTGCGCAATACGGCGGTGTGCCGCCCTTCGCCGAAACGCACCGCTACATTCGCCTCGTCACAGACAAACTGAAAGAGCCCGGCCTGCTTTCGCCCGCACTGCTCCCGCAATAGTTTTGCACGGCGACAAAAACGTCCGCATCGCTGAAAATATCTACTGCGGCTGCTGCGGCATTTGCGGCTGTTGCTGCGGCGGCTGAGGAGTCATCGGAGTCGTGACCGGCTGCGTGCCGTTAGGGCTCGTCTGCGGGCCGGTGGAAAATCCGCCAATCGTCTGCACCTGCTCCAGTGGATTAAAAATAAATTCCCATTGTTTGTACGTCGTTCCACCCTTGTAAACTTTAATAGAAGGCTTGTCTTCCTTGCCCGCCACGCCGATGATGAATCCGCCGATCACCGGGCCGCTGGAATCCATCGAACTGGATTGCTCGCTGAGGCTGAATCCGCCGGCCGCGCCGGACTGCATCTGCATCGGCTGCGAAAAAAATGAAGGCGCTGCGGGCGGCTGTGGACTTTGCCCCTGCATCTGAGGAGTTGCTCCGGGAGCCGTCAATCCGCCATTCGTGAAATTGTTTCCAGCAGGATTCGTTCCGCCCTGCGCCTCAAAGCCGGAATTTTCATCTGAGTTCGAATCATCTGTGCCGGATGGATTTGTCGGCGCGCCCGTGGAAATGCCCATTTCGCGCTGTTTATCTAAGAATGCCATTTGCTGCAGCGAAATGTAGTGCACGCTTCCAATTAATTGCCCGGCGGGCGTGACGTAGATGAAGCGCCACGAGCCATCCTCTTTGTTCATCGGATTTTTGTAAGCTTCGCGCAAAAAACGAATGTTGCCATTCTGCTCTTTCACCAGATCGTCGATGCTCGTCGGAAAGCGTCCGAATTTGCGATAAAACATGCCAATCGCGCGCTGATATTGCTCGCCGCGCCAAATCATCATCGCTTCCTTTTCGCGCTGGCCCTCGGTGTAGGAATTCAGCACCGCCGTCGCCGCGCCGATGAGAATCAGCGCCATCAGAAAAAGCACGAACATCAGCGCATAGCCGCGCTCACTGCTGCCCTGCCTGGCAAAACGGCTCTTCATCTTCGACTCTTTCAATTCTGCGCCTGCTGCGGATTCACCGGCATGTCCGGAGCGTTCGCCAATACCAGCGTGGTGGTGCGGCCGGTCGAAAGTTCCTGTAACTCCACCGAATTGCTCCCGATTTTAACCACGCGGAACTGATTCATCAGCGTTCCGCCCTCCGGCACGATGTAAACGTCATCCGCATTCGCCGAAAAACAGGCGCGTCTGTGTCCGGTGGCCAAATCCGTCACTATGCCGTAAAAATTCGCCGGCACAGTCAGCGGCGGAGGCCCAGCCGGAACCGGCGGCGGAGCCTGCTGCGCTGCCTGCTGCGCTGCCTTCTGCGCTTCGATTTGCGCGGGCGACGGCGGAAGCGGCGCAGCGCTGAAAATATTGCGATCCTGACCGTTGAATTTCTCTTTCTGCATGCGCGCGAGCAAATCCAAGCGCAGCGAAGGATCCGGCACATTCAAGGGGTGGAATTGCGAATTGTCCGCATAAACGCCGGCAACCTCGCTGGTTTGCGAGCGCAGCGCGTATCGCGCTACAAGGGCGAGCACCAGCAGCAGCACTGCCAGTAGGCTAATCTCATACCGCGTTTTTTTTGTGGCCTTCACGTCCGAAAGTACGTCCGCAACTTGAGTTGCAGTTCAATTGTTCCCGACTTTTGCGATGCCAGCGCCAGCTCGTCAAGCAAGTAAAAATGCGGCGAGCGTTCAATTTCATCGATAAGGCGAATCAAGCCTTGATAATCCCCCTGCACCGAACTGGAAATTTGCACCTGTTCGAGAGCGCGATCCTTAACCTCTTTTGGATTGAACTTCACGCCGCTCGTCTGCACTCCTGCATCTTTGGCCATTTGCCCGATATCCGCAATCACCGCGGCGTATCCTGAAGACGAGGGCAGCAAATCCTTCTGATAAAACTGGTCGCACTCTTTCTGCAGGTCCGGCAGGCGCTTTTCGATCGCCTGGCCTCTTTGAACGTCGGCGGCCAACAACCTGGCTTCTTGCGTCAGACGCGCCACTTGCTGCGCTTGCGCTTGGGGCGCCTCGCTTGCGGCGCGCCAGCTAACCACGCCCAGCGCTGCGTCCGCAGCCAGCACGCAGCCTAGCGCGATTTTCACCGCCAGCTTCCACTTGCGCGAATTTGCACGCCGGCTCACGTTCATAATGTCGAATAACGCGCTTGAAGGCTTAATAGCACTTTGTCCATATCCCCGGCCGGCTGCGTTTGCGGCCGGCTCTCCTGCATCGGAATCACGTCGGAAAATACCGGCGAAGAACTAATGGCCCGCAAGAATTTGTTTCCCTGCTCATCGTTTATTGCGCCGACCGAGAACGTAAGCTCAACTTTTCCGTCCTCTTCCATCTTGGGCGAGATGCTGATCACGCGCACCCCCGGCGGCAGAATTTGCCCCAGATCGGCGAACAATCTTGTCCATGGAAAAGTGCGCTGCTCAATCAGCCCGTTCAGGAACTGCGAGCGTTTCATCGCTTCAACCGCCTGCGGAGCCTTGAATTCCTGCCGTAAAATCTCTTGCTGGAGCATCGAGGTGTGAATCTGCGATTGCAGCCGGGAGATTCGCATGCGCGTGGTCTGGTTCGCACGCCGCACTTGTACCACATGCATCGAAAGCAGCAGCAGCGCCGCAAGCCCCACGATGCCCAGCACGCTCGACCCGGCGATGAAACGCCGGTTATTTTCAAGCGGCACAGTAGCCAGATTAAAATGCGCTCTCATATTTGCTGTTCCTATAGCCTCAAATTACGCGCCGCGATTCATTTGCCATCCCACCAGCGGCTCAAGTCCTTGCGCCACCAGCGAACGCGCTTCTTCGGTGAAGCCGGCGCCCATCGCCAACGGCTCGGCAGGACAGCCAATCTCGCGCGCCAGCGCTTCCCGAAGTTCTTCTTCGCCCGCTCCGAAACCCGCCACGCGCAGTTGCTCGATTTTGTCGTTCCAGGCGTCCTGATAGAACGCCACCGCCGGGAACACTTCGTCAAAAATTGCCTGCGGCTTCAGTCCCTCCGGTCCCATTCCCAATTCCGTGGAGCGATAAACGCACATGGCCTCGCGCCGCACAATCACTGTGGTCAGATTCCGCCCGCTGAATCGCGTCAGCAGCGTGGCCCCGCGCTCATTTAGGATTGGCAGCGTCGCTAGCGTCGAGCTCTGCACCACTCCGGCTGACAATCCTTCCTCATCGAGCAGCGATTCGTATTCCCTGACAACTTTCTGCCGCGCCACCGCAGCCACAATATCAATTTTTCCGTCGCGGCTCGGCTGGCGCATCCAGGAAATCACCGCCTCTTCCGCGTCGAACGGCAAACTTTTTTTCAATCGCCAGCGCAGCAGCGGCAAAGCGTCGCTGGCGCTGCGCGGGAAAGTGTCGAACGGCAAAATGAAAACGCGAATGCTCGGGTCGGGCAGCAGCAGCGCCACGTCAGCGCCCTGCCGCGGCACACGCGACATCACGCTGTGAATCGCCGTGCGCACTGCGCCGCGCTCCGCAATATTCGCCTGCGTCGCCGAAGGCGTCACCGCCCCGTCCGGCAAACGCTCCGCCGCAAACGCCGTCAAATGCGCCAGGCTCCTGCCCCAGCGCGCCGCGGCCACGTGCGTGGACGCAATTTCCACGACCACGCTGGGGTGCGGCATGGCGTCCAACCAGTCGAATGCGCTTCTGCGCCGATCCTCTTGCTTGGCGCGCGACGGCATTGTCGTCAAGCTATTCAATGAACGTCACCTTGTTGATCTCGCGCAGCGTGGTAATTCCCGCGCGCACGCGCGCCAATCCCGATTCCCGCAAAAATTGCATGCCCTCGTCTTTCGCGGCGCGCTTGATTTCCGAACTGGGCCGTTTGTCGATAATCATCTCGCGAATGCGATCGGAGAGGTCCAGCAATTCGCAAATCGCCGTGCGCCCGCGAAATCCGCTTCCCGAGCAATCCAGGCATCCTGCGCCTTCATAGAACGGCACATCGCCCCACTCCTGCGGATCGAGACCTGACTCGCGCAGCGTCTCCGGCGGATATTTCACTTCCTTTTTGCAACTCGGGCAAATCACGCGCACCAGCCGCTGCGCCAGGATGCAATTCAGCGCGGACACAAAGTTGTACGGCTCGACGTCCATGTTCACGAAACGCCCAATCACGTCGGTGACGTTGTTGGCGTGCACTGTGGTGAATACCAAATGCCCGGTCAGCGCCGACTGAATGGCGATTTGCGCCGTTTCGTGGTCGCGAATTTCGCCCACCATGATTTTGTCCGGATCATGCCGCAGAATCGAGCGCAAGCCTCGCGCAAACGTCAGGCCCTTTTTCTCGTTCACAGGAATCTGCGTGATTCCGCGCACTTGATATTCCACCGGGTCTTCGATGGTGATGATTTTGTCTTCGTCGGTCTTGATTTCGTTGATGGCTGCATAAAGCGTCGTCGTTTTTCCCGAGCCTGTCGGGCCGGTCACCAGCACCATTCCGTAAGGCTCGTGAATGTACCGCCGGAATTTCCGCAAGTCTTCTTCCGCGAATCCCACCACGTCCAGCGTCAAATTGCGGAACTTCTCGCTCAGCGTTTCTTTGTCCAGCACGCGCAGCACCGCATCTTCGCCGTGCACGGAGGGCATGATGGACACGCGAAAATCGATGAAGCGGCCTTTGTAACGCACGCGGAAGCGCCCGTCCTGGGGCACGCGGCGCTCGGCGATGTCCAATTCGCTCATCACCTTGATGCGCGAAAGAATCGTGGTATGCCATTCCTTCGCCAGCGGCTGCATGGCGTATTGCAGCACGCCGTCAATTCTGTACTTCACCGCGACTTCCTGATTTCTCGTTTCAATGTGAATATCGCTGGCCCGGCGCTCCAGCGCCGTGAAAATCACCGTGTCCACCAGCCGCACCACGGGGCTAACGCCGCTGTCGGCGCGCGCCAGCTTCTCCATGGAAATATTTTCGTCGCCTTCTTCGTCGCTGATCACCTGCAGCGTGAAGCCTTCGGTCGCCTGATCCAGAACGCGCTGCGACTGCTCGGTTTTTTTCAGCAGTTCGCTGATCTGCGTGGCCGTGGCCACTTTAATGGTGATCCTCTTTCCCAGCAGCAGCGCGAGCTCATCGTTCACCAGTTGGCTGGGATCTGACACCACCACCACCAGCGAATGATCCCGCGATTCCAGCGGAACAAAGTTGTAGCGGAACATCAACTCCGCGGGAATCGACCGGAAAAGCTCCGGATCGATTCTTTGCTCGGACAGATCGATGAAGGGTACGCGATACCGCTCCGCGAGCTTCTGGGTCTTCTCGCGCTCGGCGCCTTCGTCGCGCGCGACTTCCGGATGCAATTCTTTTGGTATGTTCATTTGCCCTTAGCCTCCCGGCTGCAGGGAAAACAGCGGAAGGTATAGCGCCACCAGAATGAAAAAAATCAGCGACGCCATTACAATCAACACTGCCGGCTCAATCACCGCGATGAGCGTTCCCAACTTCAAGTTCGATTCTTCTTCGTAAAATGTCGCCACGCTGCTGAGCATGGGCGCCAGCGCTCCGGAGGCTTCGCCCACCTCGATCATGTCCAGCGCCAGCTCCGGAATCATTTTCGTTTCCGCCAGCGATGCATGCAGCGACGCGCCCTCGCGCACCCGGTGCGACGCTTCCTCGATGGAATTCGCCACCAATCGGCTGTTCATCGCGTTTGCCGCAGTGCTCAGCGCCGCCACCAGGGGCGTTCCCCCGCGCAGCAAAGTCCCCAGCGTGCGCGTGAACTGCGCCATTTGAAATTTAATCCACACGTCGCCGACCACCGGCACCTTCAATGTCAAACGGTCCGTCACGATGCCGCCCGGCCCGGTCTTCGACCACAGAAACATGAATATCGCCGAAAAAATCACGATGGCCGCCGCCGTCAGCAGCCAGAAGCGGTACCCCACGACAACGGTGATCAGGAATTCCGTCGGCCCCGGTAGCTTGCTCCCTAAATCCTTATACAGTTTGGCGAACTGCGGAATCACGTAGGCCACCAGGTACGACACGATGCTCGAAGCCACCACAATCAGAATCGCCGGATAAATCAGCACGCCAATCAGTTTTTTTCTCAGCCCCGTAAGCGTTCGCTGATAGGCGATGTAATCGTCCAGCACCCCTGGCAAATCGCCGCTCTTTTCACCTGCGCGCAGCGCCGTGGCATACACGGGAGGAAACATTCCCGTCGCTTCCACCGCATCCGAGAGCAATTCGCCCTCTTTAACCCTGCCGCGCACATCGTTCAAAATTGGCCGAATCTTCGGCAGCGCGGCGCGGTCCGCCAGCAAATCCAGCGCCTTCAAAATCGGCAGCCCGGCCTTCACCAGCGTGTTGAATTGTTGATTGAAAATCAGGAAATCGTTGGCGGGCAATTTGCGACTGCCCCGCGCGCCCGTCAGCAGCCTTGCCACGCTCAGGTTCGGCCGCACTCCATAAACATAAAATCCGCGGTCCGCGAGTTTTTGGCGCGCTTCCGCCTCGCTCTGGGCCGTTTCCATTTGCTGGAAAACGTGCCCCGTCGCGTCGCCGACTTTGCAAACAAATTCAGCCATGCTTACGCTCTGCGCCCACACTCACACACAGTTAATTCGCAATTTTAGCATATTGGATTTGGCCGAATGCCGCTGGCCTGCCGCCCTTGTGCGCAACCCAAAACAGGCGCGCGCAGCCCAAAACCGGCGCAAGCCGCCTGCAAAAGCACCCAAGGTAGGAATCCGCGAGAGCGCTGCGGGTTGGCTGCCGTACAGAAGAGTGAAGAGAACGCACTTCGACCACGCAGACAAATCCACAGTATGCTTATTTTCTATACGCTACTGCGGAGCGGAACGCAACTCTTTTCTTATGATGAAAAACTCGTCCAAGGTGAAGTCGAAGAAAATGACGCCAATTTGCGCAGATTTTGCGTTTGGCTGGCCGGTTGTGGATGGTCTTTGTAGCTCGCGTCCCGTTCGCTGGTTTTCGCGAACTGACGTGAGGATTTTATCTTCGCCATCCAACGCACAAAAGCCTCAGGTCAGTTGCGGCAAAAAACCGCCGCAACGGGACCTGAGCTACAACCGCAACAACCAGTCGCCCGCCCAAAAAACCTGAAGCCAGTTGCAGCAAACGCAGCCGCAACGGGACCTGAGCTACACAGCCCCACTGCCTTACTGCACTTTGCCGGCCAGCTGGGCGTCGTCCACAATGGCCACGCCCGGCGGCGGCTCAAAATGAAATTTCGCCGCTGCGATCGGCACATCCTCGTGCCAATCCCCAAATCGAAACTCCATCTCAATGTCGCCCGGCTGCCGGATGCTGAGTCGCACGAGCTGGTCCTTGGAATTCACCTCCAGCAACACTTTGCTGAACGTGTCCGCGTCCGCTTTCCGCGGCCTGCAAACCAGCACGGAATCCCCCGGCGCGCTGGGCCTTTCTTCCGGGTCAGCGCCGTTCGTCGCGGCCGCATTGGCCAGCGTCAAACTTCCGCAAAGTCGCTCGAGCTTCGCTTTGCCCGCCAGCAGCGCCAGTGGCGTTCGCCAATCTGTGCTCTGTTTGACGGAAGTGCGGCTCGCCGTATGGTCCGCGGGCACGTAATACCAAACATTTTTCCCGTCCACCAAAAACATCTTCTTCTCCGGCGAATCGTAATCCCAGCGCATCCGCCCGGGCTTCTCGAAATACACTTTGCCGCTCTCGACCACAATTCCTGAGCCGCCCGACGTGTATTTCTCCAGAAAAAGCCCCGCCATGCTCTTGGTCCGCTGATAATGCCGCTCAAACGCCCGCGCCACCGAACGCGCCTCCCTTGGCTGGCTCTGTTTGTGATTCGTGGTCGCTCTCGCTGGACCGCCAGCTATGTACAAAAGCATTGCCGTTGCCAACAGGAACTTCATTTCACCTCACCGATTCGCGAGCGTGGCAATCTTCCCCAAACCCAGAAGCCGTTCATCGGCAGTGACAAGGGTCAGGCCAAGCACCTCTGCCGTTGCCGCCAGGAAGCGATCCGCCGGGTCGCGGTGAACTAAATCCAATCCTTGAGCGGCGAGAACAATTTCGTGGGTCAAAGGAGCTTCGCGAAAATAGACAGTCGCATTCGCGGCCCATTCTCGAGCGCTGCTGCGCAATCGTATTCGCCCGTTCTGATGTAACAGCAGCGCCTCCCACGCGCTTACCGGCGAGAGCCACAGCTCGTTGTTCGCGTCCGCCAATTCGCGCCGGACTCGAGCCGAGAGATGCTTCGGTTCAGCGAGGCTCCAAAGCCAGATATGTGTGTCCAGCAGGAGCTTCACCGCTTCCAGGCCTCAATTTCGCTGGTATCAATGACTGGAGATATGATATCGCCTGTGATTTCAAGAGAGGCGGACATCGAACCGATCCAGTGTTCTTTCTGTGGGCTGTTGTCCGCAGGAAGCACGTCAGCAACTGGCTTGCCCCGCCGCGTCACCCGCAACGGAGTTTTCGTCTTGCTCACTTCGTCGAGCAAAGAGAGGCACTTCGCCTTGAACTCGGAAATCGCAACCTCATTTACGAATTTCTTGCTTCGGCCCGGCATGGCATCCTCCTGACCATTTCACTTAACCATGGTCAGTATATCACATCATTATCGTATCCCTGACCGCTTTCACCCGCGCAGGCCGATGAAAATAATCGGCCTACAACCGCAAAGGCGCCCGCCTAAAGGTGGCCGCTACGAAACCACGTCAACAGCACGCAGTCGTAGCGGCGACCTTCCGCGCTTTTTGCGTCCCAACGGTTTGTGTCGGGAAGGTCGGCGATTTTCGGCTGCACCATCGTAGCAGGCATTTTTTGAATTTTGATTTGTAGCGCCCGATGTCGTTTGTCGGGTCGTTGCCGCGTTGGTTGCTGTAGCTCAGGTCCCGTTGCGGCTGCCGTCGCCGCGACTGACCTGAGGTTTTTTATGCGTGGGGTGGCGAGGACAAAAGCCTCACGTCAGTTCGCAACACCAGCGAACGGGACGTGAGCTACATTTCCGTTTATCGGGGCGATGAAAAAATCGGCCCTCACAGCTTCACAACGAGGGCAGCGCGTCGCACGCGGCCACGCTGGCGATGGCACTCCCCGTAATGTCATAGTGGATCACGCCCGGCACGTCGCTGCAGAAACTGCGCTGGCCGGTAAAGCTAACGGTGATGGGCACGGCCGTCGCCAGATACGCATTGAAGCCCGGTACGCATCCCGCGATTGGTGCCGTATTCGGACCCACCCCACTATAGCCGAATGTGTAACCCGACTTCTGAAAAGGCGCCGTGGTCATCAGGGGATCCAGCAAATTCGCCTGGGTGCATGTTGCGACTGGGCCGGGGCCGCCCATGGTAGGCAGGTCTGGCGGATATCCATTGCTCCAGGAGGCACTGTATACAGTGGCGGCTGTAGTCATCGCTCGCAGATTTGATACCGCCGCTGCTTCATTGGCGGCCATTTTCGACCGCAGAAAGCTCGGGATCGCTATAGCCGCAATGATCAAAATGACGGCTACTACCACAAGCAGTTCGATTAGGGTAAAGCCTCTCCGGTCTCGCGCGCGTCCCCTCATCTGTTCGGCTCTTGTTCGCATGCTCATGGCGTTTTTCTTTTTCCTCATTTCTGGCGAAAAAAAAGGGAGGAACTGGAAGGTCCCTCCCTCGAGTCACAACGAATCGCCCTACTACAGCGAGTTCGGGTAGCCGTCGGCGGCGCAAGAAACTCCTCCTGCGGCCACGATGGTACCCGTGGGGTCAACCCTGATCACGCCAGTCTGGTCGATACAGAACGTTCGCTGGCCAGTAGTTCCCGGGACTGCAGGAATAGCCGCGACGTCGAACGTCTGCCAACCTGCCGCGCAGCCCGCGGGCAGCGTGCCGGTAAATGCGGTTTGGCCGGCATACGTGAAGTAATACCCACTCTTCGCCGCGCCTGGGGCGATGGCGGCGGACAGCACCGGGTCAAGCAACTCTGCGGCACCGCAGGTAGCTACCGCTGGCGGCGGGTTGGGTGAGCCGAGCGTCGCCAGGTTGGTCGCGAAGCCGACGCCGTAGGTGGAATTGAATGTAACGTTAGCAGTGAGAATCGTCCGCAGTGAGCCCACCGCGGACGCTTCGTTCGCGGCCATCTTCGAACGGAGCAGGTTCGGAATTGCAATCGCCGCGATGATCAAAATGATCGCCACGACGATCAGCAATTCGATAAGGGTGAAACCCTTTTGGTTCTTGTTTCGATTCAGATTCATGTCGTCTAGTCTCCTTAGAGTTCACTTCTAAGCCGTAATGCATAAAATCTTTGGCGGCACGGTTCTAAGTGCACCTGCCATGCCAATCCCTGCGCCCTTCAGGACCGCAGTTTCCATCGCCCAAGGCCATGATACTAATAGGCTTACATGGCCGCGTCAACCCCGTCAAATTTCCCTGATCCGCATTCACCCCAGCCGCCGCAAAAACCGCCGCAAATTGTCACCCCATCCCGCCATCCCGCGACCATCGTACCCATCCCAGCGGCGACCTCCAGTAGGCACATTTCGTTATCGCAAAAGGCGCCCGCCTAAAGGCGGCCGCTACGAAAGGTGCGACCTGTGTTACAACCAATCATGCGACAATTTCGTGTGCCGTTTTTCCACAAAAACATCCGCCTTGCTGCCGACGCATACACGGGACAGCAATGGTATTTTGTTACATTGTGTACTGAAAAGAGACGCCCCGTATTTTCGAGTTCCGAGCATTCTTTCTGGCTGATTGAGATTCTGCGCGAAAAATCTGCGCTTATGCAATTCTCTGTCTATGCCTACTGCATCATGCCGGATCACTTCCATATGCTAGTCTACGGCCTGAGCGCATCGAGCAACCTCCTCGCGTTCGTCAAAAGACTGAAACAAACTTCTGGTTACGAATTTCGGCGAAGATCCGGGCACGAACTCTGGCAAAAGAAATTTCACGACCATATTCTGCGCAATGATGAGCCGGTACACAGCGTGGCGGCTTACATTTGGATGAATCCTGTGCGAAAAGGGTTATGCGAAGATCCGACAGCTTATGCTTATTCCGGTTCGTTCGTCCTGGACTGGAAACAGGCACCAAAACCATCCACGCCCTGGGCACCAGGCAAACGGCCCGCATAAAGGCGGCCCACAAACAACGGCGCCCGCCTGAAGGCGGCTACGAAATGCGCTTCACGAACTACGTCTTCCGTAGCGGCGACCTTCAGGTCGGCGCACTTCGAGCTACACCTCGTACTTCTTGGCGTAATGGCGAAACGACCGGTAGGTCATCTTGAGCAAATCCGCGGCCTTGGTGCGCACGCCGCCGGCGCACTCGAGCGCGCCCAGCAGATACGCCCGCTCCATTTCCGCGATATGCTTCTCCAGATCAAGGCCGCCGTCCGGAATCAGCCGGCGCGACCCGTTCTGCGCTTCCCGCTCCGCAAAATGGTTCTGGTAATACATCAAGATTCGCTCCGGCAGCCCCTCCAGCGAAACGCGCTTCCCCGTTTCCAGCGCTACCGCGCGCTCCATGGTATTTTCCAGTTCGCGAACGTTCCCCGGCCAATCATAGGCCTCGAGCCGTTCCATCGCCTTTGGTTCGATGCCGTCCACGTTCTTTCCGGTGGTATTGCGAAAGCGCTCCAAAAAATGCCGCGCCAGCAGCGGAATATCTTCACGCCTTTCCCGCAGCGCCGGCAAATGCACGGGAATCACGCTCAGCCGGTAATACAAATCCTCGCGAAAGCGCTCCTCTGCAATTTCCTTTTCCAGATCCTTGTTCGTCGCCGCAATCACACGAACATCCACATCGATTTCTTCCGTGCTGCCAATCGGCCGCACTTTGCCCTCTTGCAGGACGCGGTAGAGCTTCACCTGCATCGCCGGGCTCATGTTCCCGATCTCATCCATGAACAGCGTCCCGCCATCCGCCGCCTGGAACAGCCCCGCGCGATTTTCATTCGCTCCGGTGAACGCGCCCTTCACATAGCCGAAAAGCTCCGACTCCAGCAGGGTCTCCGGAAACGCGCCGCAGTTGATAGTGATAAAAGGCGCTCGCGCCCGCGCGCTGTTCTCGTGAATCGCCCGCGCCACCAGCTCTTTTCCCGTGCCGCTCTCGCCGGTGATCATCACGCGGCTCGCTTGCGGCGCGATGGTCTGAATCAGCTCGAAAATCGCACGCATCTTCGCGCTGGTTCCCACGATATGATCCAGTCCGGTCAGCCGCCGCAGCTCCCGCCGCAGAATCCCCGCCTCTTTTCGCAGCTTCAAATTCTCGGTCACCTGCTGGACGGCAGGCCGCAGCTCGTCGGTCAGCTTGTCTCCCTTGATCACGTAGCGGTCCGCGCCGAAGTTCACCGCTTCGATCGCCGTCCCCAGCGTGGGCACGCCGGTAATCAAAATGAACACCGTCGCGGGCGACACTTCCTTGGAATAGCGCAGCAAGTCCACGCCGCTCATGTCCGGCATGCGAATATCGGAAATCACGATGTCGTAAATCTGCGATTCCAGGCGGCGCTTCGCCGCTTCGCCGCTGCTGGCAATCTCAACGCGATGTCCTTCCTTGCGAAAAGAAATTTCCAGCAGCTCGCAGATGGACTTTTCGTCATCCACGACCAGCAAATGCGCCATTTCCCCTCACTTCCAGTGGCTCAACGCCAGTTGCGCTTGTGCGTGGCCACCGGCGATGGCTGACTTGCGTCCCGCCGCGCTCTGCCGCGGCAGCTCGATCACAAATTCGGAGCCATTCCCCGGCTCCGATTCCACATGGATTCGCCCGCTATGCGCCTGCACCGCTTGATACACAATCGCCAGCCCCAATCCTGTTCCGCTTGAAAATCCCGACTGGAACGGCTCAAACAGCTTGGCCGCTTGCCGCGCGTCCAGGCCCATTCCCGTATCGCGAATTCCGATGCGCGCCCACTCACGGTCCGCTTCGAGCGTCACCGTCAGCGTGCCGCCATTGGGCATCGCCCGCAGCGCGTTGTTGCACAAATTCCAGATCACCTGCTTGACGCGATCGCGGTCCAGCTTTACTGGAATATGTTGCACGCGGAATCGCCGCTCGATGTTGTATTTACCGCTCGCGCCTTGCTCCCGCTCAATCAGCGTCAGCGCTTCATCCACCAGCGTCACCATGTCGCTCTCCGCGAACGAATAATTCTTCTCCCGTGAATAATCCAAAAAGTCGGTAATAATCTGGTTCAAACGCTCCGATTCCCGGCTCACGATCTGCACCAGCTTCTTGTCGTCTTCATCCAGAGGCGCCAGCCGCGCCAGCTCCTTCAGCGCGCCAGTCATCGCTGTGAGTGGCTGCCGGATTTCGTGCGCAATGGCCGCTGACAGCCGCCCCACCGCTGCCATCCGGTTCTTGGTTTCCACTTCGCGCTCCAGGCGCTTCAATTCCGTCAAATCCTGGAAGCTGAAAACGTATCCGCTGACGTCATGCTGCGCGGTTCGCAGCGGCGAAACCGACACGCCCAAATAGCGCTTCTCCCCCGCCGGCGTGTGAATTTCCGTTTCTTTTCGCGACGCCAGAAAACCCATTTCCGTGTCCGCATCCGTCAGCCAAAAGCCCGGCAACACTTCGCGAATCTGTTTGCCTGCGAACGCCGCCGGCGAAATCCCGGCAATCTCTCCGCCGGCGCGGTTCACCAGCAGGATGTTCCCGTCCAAATCGGTGGTCACCAGCCCGCCGCGCATGGAATCAATAATGTCTTCGTTGAACGCCTGCAGGTCGCGAAGCTCTTCGCGCTTTTCTTCCAGCTCTACGCCCTTGCTGCGCAGCATGTGCGCCAGCAAGCTTCCCAGGTAAGCCACCGCCAAAAATGCCAGCAGGTTGCTCAGGATCCAGAACTCCAGCGCCCGCGCCGTCGGCGAATTGAGCGAAGTCCGCGGAATCAATCCGTATTCCGTGAATTCCACAACCGCGCCCAGCAGCGTGAACGCCCCGCCCGCAACCAGAAAAACTCCGCGCCTCTCGAACAGCACGCTGGCCATCAAAATCACCAGCAGGTACAAGGAAATGAAGTAGCTTTCGTTTCCTCCTGTCGCATACACCAGTCCGGTAACCAGCGCCAAATCGCAGATAATTTGCAACGGGGCGTGCCACCGCGCCTGCGGAATCCAGCGCAGCAGAATTACGAAGCATGTCGCCAGGAAATACCACAGGAGAATTGTCGGCACGAAATACTTGACCGTAAGCGGCAGCGGCGTTAATTGGTGGACCGCCAGCACCACCGCCAGCAGGAAGGAAATGACCAGGAAACGCACTCGTCCCAGCCACCCCAGCCATTGCGTTGTGTTTTGTGTAAGTTCCATCCCGGTCTATCCGTGGCGCGCCTTGTGCTCGTCGCTCGGGAATCTCAGCTTCCGATGCCCGGCTGCAAAAACGAGCCGGCCTCCTGCTCTGTCCCCAAACAGGAGGCCGCGCTTATTTCGATGCCCTGCGATTCCCCCAGCTTCGCCGGACAGTTCAGCGACTCTTAGGTATGGCTCGCCATCTGCCCGATCAACGTGAACATCGGCAGGTACATGGAAATAACGATGCCGCCGACTACGATTCCCAGGAACAAAATGATGATGGGCTCCATGAGCGTCAGCAAATCCTTCACCGCCGCATCCACTTCATCTTCATAGAAGTCCGCGATTTTCTGCAGCATCGCGTCCATCGCGCCGGTCTGTTCGCCAACGGCGATCATCTGCGTGACCATGCCCGGAAACACCTCTGTCTCCTTCAGCGGGTCCACCAGCGAGCGTCCTGCTTCTACCGCTTTCCGCGTTTTCTGAATGGCGAGTTCGATTACCGCGTTGCCGGAAGTCTTCGCGGTGATGTCCAAAGCTTCCAGAATCGGCACGCCGCTGGAAATCAAAGTGCCCAGGGTGCGCGTAAATCGCGCCACTCCAATCTTCCGCAGCAGCATTCCAAGGACGGGAAGCTTCAGCAGTAGGGTGTCAAGCGCCATGCGCCCCTGCGGCGTCCCGTACCAAATCTTTATGGCGATTCCGCCCGCCACCAGGAACACCACAATCAGCAAGCCCCAGATGCTGCCAACGAAGTTGCTCAGAGCGATAACGATTCGCGTCGGCAACGGCAAATCTGCTCCCATGCCGGCAAACAAAGTCACGAAAATAGGCACCACTTTCCACAACAGCAGCGTGACTACGCCCGCCGCAATGCCCAACACCGAGATTGGGTAAATCATCGCCGATTTCACGGCCCTCTTCAGCTTCACGTTCTTCTCAATGTAGGTGGACAGCCGCTGCAAAATGGTGTCCAAAATACCGCCCGTCTCGCCCGCGTCCACCATGTTGTAGTACAGCGGATCGAACACTTTCTCGTACTGTTTCATCGACGACGACAGCGTCGCGCCGCCCTCGACCGAGCTCCGTACGCCGGTCAGGATCTTCTGGAATGTCTTGTTCTCCTGCTGTTGCGCCAGAATCTCCAGACACTGCACCAGCGGCAACCCCGCGTCGATCATCACCGAGAACTGCCTGGTGAATACCGCCAGTTCCTTGCTCTTCACGCCGCTGCCAAAGGTGGGAATCGAGAATTCCTTCCCCTTCTCCGACACTTTGCCGACGTTGATCTGCTCGCGGCGCAGCGCATTCTGCAACTCGGCCTTGGTCGTCGCGGAGCGCTCTCCCGCCACTTTCGTTCCCGCTCGATTCACTCCCGTATATGTGTAGACTGGCATGTTCGCTGCCTCCTGATTCTTTTCCTCGGTCGCCTTTTAGCGGCGCGCCGGTGTTTTTCCCGTCATCGCAGGGGAAGTCACTCCACGATTGATCAAGTCCTGCAATTCATCAGCGTTCGACGACCGCAAAAGCGCCGTTTCCATGCTAATGGCTTTCTGAAAATAGGCGTTCGCCAGCGCTTGATTGAACGTCTGCATTCCCGATTGTCCCGTGCCCGTTTGCATGGCCGAATAAATCTGGTGAATTTTGTCTTCGCGAATCAGGTTGCGTATCGCGGCGGTTGGTATCAGGATTTCCATCACCATCACGCGCCCTCTTCCATCCACGCGCGGCAGCAGCGATTGGCAAAGGATGCCCTCCAACACCATGGAAAGCTGCGCGCGCACTTGCGCCTGCTGGTGCGATGGAAACACGTCGATGATGCGGTTGATGGTCGATGCCGCGGAATTGGTGTGCAGCGTCGCAAACGTCAAATGGCCCGTCTCGGCGATGCGCAGTGCCGACTCAATCGTCTCCAAATCGCGCATTTCGCCGATCAGCACCACGTCGGGGTCTTCGCGCAACGCCGCGCGCAGCGAATTCGCGAATGAATGCGTGTCCGAATGCACTTCGCGCTGGTTCACCAGGCACTTTTTGTGGTTGTGCAAAAATTCGATGGGGTCCTCGATGGTGATCATGTGCTCTTCGCGCTCGTTGTTGATCTTGTCCAGCATCGCCGCGAGCGTCGTCGATTTCCCCGATCCCGTCGGCCCGGTCACCAGCACCAATCCGCGCGGCTTGTCGCACAAACTCTTCACCACCGGCGCCAGTCCCAATCCATCGAAGCTCTTGATTTCCCACGGAATCGTCCGGAAAACTGCCGCTACCGCGCCGCGCTGATGGAATATGTTTCCGCGGAAGCGCGCCAAGCTTTTCAATCCAAACGAAAAGTCCAGCTCCAGGGTTTCCTCCAGCCGGTGCTTTTGCGCATCCGTCAGCACGCTGTACGCCAGGGCTTTGGTGTCCGAAGCGGTCAGGGGCGGCATGTCCAGCGGCCGCAAATGCCCGTGCACGCGCACCCGCGGCGCGCTATTCGTCGACAGATGCAGGTCGCTCCCGCCCATTTCGATCATGATTTTCAACAATTCGCTCAGCGAAATACTCGCCATCTTCCGCTCCTTGGCTTACAGCACTGTTTCGCGTATCACTTCTTCCAGCGTGGTCATTCCCGCGGCAATCTTGATCAACCCGCTTCGCCGCAGCGTAATCATCCCCAGCTCCAGCGCTTTCTTCCGCAACTCCAGCGCCGATGCGCCCACCAAAATCAGTTCCTTCAACTCGTCGGTCACGTCCATCACTTCGTACAAAGCCACCCGCCCTTTGTATCCCGTGTTGTTGCAGGTCCCGCAGCCGCGCCCGTGATATACCGTGGTGGTCTTCGCTTCTTCCGGCGTGTAGCCCGCGTCAATCAGCGCCTGCGGCGTGAGATTCATGGGCTCTTTACATTGCGAACATATCCGGCGCACCAACCGCTGCGCCGCAATCAAGTTGACCGAGGTCGCCACCAGAAATGGCTCGATTCCCATGTTCATCAACCGGCTGATCGTCGAAGGCGCATCGTTGGTGTGCAAAGTCGAAAGCACCAGGTGTCCAGTCAGCGCCGCCTTCACCGCAATTTCCGCCGTCTCGAAGTCGCGGATTTCGCCGACCAGAATAATGTTGGGGTCCTGCCGCAAGAACGCGCGCAGCGCCGACGCAAAGTTCAGCCCTATCTGCTCCTTCATCTGCACCTGATTGATTCCCGGCAACTGAAATTCCACCGGATCTTCCGCGGTCATGATGTTCGTGTCCGGCGTGTTCAGCCGCGCCACCGACGAATACAGCGTGTTGGTTTTGCCCGATCCGGTCGGCCCGGTCACCAGCACCATTCCGTAAGGCCGCAAAATCGCCTTGGTGAACTTGTCCAGCGACTCCTGCTCGAATCCCAGCTTGGTCATGTCCAGCCGCAGATTCTCTTTATCCAGCAAGCGCATCACGACTTTTTCGCCGAACAGCGTCGGCACAGTCGAAACGCGGAAGTCCAATTCCTTCTTTCTTCCGTCCTTGATGTACTTGATCATGATGCGGCCGTCTTGCGGCAGCCGCTTTTCGCTGATGTCCAGCTTGGCCATGATCTTCACACGGCTGGTAATTGCGTCCTTCAATTTCAATGGCGGCGTCATCACGCTCTGCATCACGCCGTCAATTCGGAAACGCACGCGGTATTCCTTTTCGTACGGCTCCACGTGAATGTCGCTCGCGCCCCGCTTCACCGCGTCCGTCAAAATCAAGTTCACCAGCTTGATGATCGGCGCTTCTTCCGCCGCTCGCTCCAGCGACGCCAAATCCATGTCCGCTTCTTCTTGCGTCAATTCCAGCGCCGCGTCTTCGCCGGCAAGGTCCTTCATCACCTTGTCCAGCTCTTCCACGCTTTCCACTGCGCCGTAGAATTTACCGATGGCCTCGCTAATCGCCGTTTCCGAAGCCACCACCGGCTCCACGTTGAATCCGGTCATGAACTTGATATCGTCCATCGCGAAGACGTTTGTCGGGTCCGTCATCGCTATGGTCAGCGTCGAGCCCACGCGCGAAAGCGGCACAATCTGATAGCGCACCGCGGTTTCTTGCGGAATCAGCTTGATCACCGAAGGATCCACTTCGTAGAACTTCAGATTTATCGAGGGAACGCCATACTGCCGTGACAGCACTGCGGTAATGTCCTCATCGCTCACCAGCCCGAGCTTCACCAGGCAAGTGCCCAGCCGTCCGCCTTCTCTTTTTTGGTGTTCGAGCGCCTGCTTCAACTGCTCAGCAGAAATCAGGCTATCTCGTACCAGTATTTCGCCCAGACGGGACGACATTCCACCATGCTCCCTGCGCGCATAGCGCCGCGGAATTTCTCTTTCAGAAGTTCTCACCTTAGCACGCACTCATCTGGGAATCCGCGTTCCCGTTTCGACTCGTTCTGTAACAGGAACCTGTACACTCGTACAGGCGTTCCGCTCTGACTCACGCGCATTCGCCACTTTGAACTTCCTAAGCGTGACAATTACGGTCAAAATTCAAACTGGCCCATTGCTGATTCACGCGCTTTCTTGACTTGACACTTTTTGCTGGCTATCTTGACTGGAAATGTCCCAAGAGGTTATTCGTACCGAAGCTCTTTCCCGGAAGGAGACCCCGCGGCGCTCTTCAACTTTCCCTCCACCTGCCACACCGCGTAACAACGTCCTGCCATTGTACTACCAAACTCTCTTTGACCACCTCGGACCGCAGAACTGGTGGCCTGCTCGTACACCCTTCGAAGTCATCGTCGGCGCTATCCTCACGCAAAACACTTCCTGGTCCAACGTCGAGCGCGCTATCTCGAGCCTCCGCCGCGAGCGCCTGCTCACTCCGCGCGCCCTCGAACGCGTTCCTTTCGCCCGCCTCGCCTCTCTGATCCGCTGCTCCGGCTATTTCCGCCAAAAAGCCAAAAAACTAAAAGCCTTCGTCCGTTTCCTCCGCAAAGAATATGCCGGTTCGCTCGCCCGCATGTTCCGCACGCCTACGCTCGAGCTGCGCGAAAAGCTGCTCGCCGTCCACGGCATCGGCCCGGAGACCGCCGACTCCATCCTTTTATATGCTGGGAAAAAAGACGTCTTCGTTGTCGACGCCTACACCCGCCGCATTTTTTCCCGCCATGGCTGGGTCTCCGAAGACGTGTCGTACGAGGAACTCCGCGCTAAAATTGAAGCCGAGCTTCCGCGCGACGTCTCGCGTTACAATGAGTTTCATGCGCTCCTCGTCATGGCCGGCAAAAACTGGTGCCGCACTCGCGAGCCACGCTGCTCCGAATGCCCCCTGGGCCGCTATTTGTAGGCCCCCGAGGGTTAGCGGTGTCGTCCCGAACCCGGTCGCCGTCGGCGGCAACAGCCAACGTGAAAAGCCGCGAACGGTGGTGAGGGACCTGCTTTTGCTTTCGATGTTTTGCAATAGTTTGTTTGCGAGAACCTGTGCCTAAACGCAATTGGACTCGTCATCTCTGGCTCGGCTTCGGCGGCCTTCTGCTCGCCATGCTCGCTGCCGCCATCTTCACGCTTGGCTCGTTGAACGCGCCGGTGCGCCCGCAGAACAGTCATGACTTCATCATCCTGTTCGCGCTCTCCACTTTCATCGTCATCGCTTTCCTCGTATTCGGCCTGATCCTGACGCGCAGCATTGTCCGCCTGTGGGCCGAACACCGCGCCGGCATCCTCGGCTCGCGGTTCAAAACCAAAATGGTCCTCGGCGCCATGGGCGTCTCGCTTCTTCCTGTCGTGTTCCTTTTCTTTTTCAGCTACGCGCTGGTCAACCGCACCATGGCCATCTGGTTCCCCAAGCCTCTGGAAATCGCCAATCAACAAAGCCGCGAGCTGGTCAACGAAATGGGCGCCAAAGAGCGCGTACGGCTAGATTCGCTCGCACATGACGTGGTTGATTGGCTCTCCGCGCCGCGCAAAAAGCATCGCGATCTTCGCCACTACGCGACGCGCTCCGATTCGGAGTTCGACGTGGTTTGGACCGTCAATCATGATGGCGCTGAAACTGCCAGCGTTCCGGCTTTCGCTCCGTCCACCGATTTTCATCGCGTCCTAGACCTGCCCAGCGGCGCCACCGTGTGGCGAATCGGCCGCAAACTCTATCTGACCGGACGCGCTCCCTATCAATCCGGCTGGCTCATGGTCGGCCGCAATATCCCTGACGATTTTCTCGACCGGCTGAAAAAGATTCAGGACGAAAACGTTATTTACACCACGCAATATCAGCATCTCCGTTTCTACAAAAACGAAATCCTCGCCGGCCTCTTGCTCATCACTTTGCTGCTTCTCTTCGCCACCACCTGGGTGGCGCTATTTCTTTCCAAGCGCATCACTGTGCCCATTCAAGCGCTCGCCAAAGCCACTCAGCAGGTCGCCCGCGGCAATCTCGACTATCGCATCACCACGCGCGCGCATGATGAGCTAGGCGCGCTGGTCAATTCTTTCAATCAAATGGCCGGTGAGCTTGGCCGTTCTCGCAAGCAAATTGACGATTTCACTTCCAGTCTCCAGCAGGCCGTCGAAGAAATCGAGCGCCGGCGCAAATTGATGGAAACCATCCTCGAAAACATTCCCACTGGCGTCCTTTCTTTGGACGCCAACGGCGCCGTCAATCGCATCAATCCCGCTGCGGCCGCCATGTTCGGCCCGCAAGCCGCTTCCGCAAAATCTCTCGCCGATCTTCTCGGCGAAGACGCCGCACGCCACGTCTTTCATCTCATGCGCCGGTCCGCGCGCATGGGCGTCGCTTCGCAGGAGCTCGAAATTTCTACCGCTGGGCGCTTGCACCACGCCGCGGTCACCGTCAGCTCGCTCGGCTCCGGCCGCGAACATTCTGGCTATGTGGTCGTCATCGACGACGTCACCGAACTTCTCCGCGCGCAAAAAGCCGCCGCCTGGCAGGAAGTCGCCCAGCGCATCGCCCACGAAATCAAAAATCCGCTCACGCCTATTCAGCTTTCCGCGCAGCGTTTGCTGCGCCACCTCGAACGCTCCGCTCCGTCGCGACGCCGCGATGACCGCGCCAGCGCCTTGCCTGCGCTCGTTTCCGAATGCGCCAATCTCATTCAGCGCGAAGTCCGCACCCTTGAATCCCTCGTTAACGAATTTTCCCAGTTCGCCCGCTTCCCTGCTGCGCGTCTCGCGCCCGCTGACATCAACGCCGTCACCGCCGAAGCCCTTGCCGTTTTTCATGGCCGCCTCGACGGCATCGCGCTCCATCGCGAATTCGCCGCCTCGCTTCCCGTCGTAAAAGCAGACGCCGAGCTCATCCGCCGCGTCATCATCAATCTCGTGGACAACGCCGCCGAAGCCCTCGAAGGCGCCCAGCTTCGCAGCATCACCGTCGCCACGCGCATTGTCAGCAACGGTGAAGCCGTCGAAATCGAAGTCGCCGACACCGGCCACGGCATTTCTCCCGAGGACAAAGATCGTCTTTTCCTCCCGCATTTCTCCACAAAAGATCGCGGCACCGGCCTCGGCCTGGCCATCGCCAGCCGCATCATGGCCGAACATCACGGCACTCTGCGCGTCGAAGACAATGTTCCCTCCGGCGCGCGTTTTCTGATTTTGCTTCCCGCCGCAGCCGCCCTGCCCGCCGAAATCACCGCGCCGCAATCCGGCATGCAATCGTAAACAAATCGTCGATGGCTCTGCATTTCTGCGTGCTATACTTGTATAGCAGAAAGGGAGATTACGATGCTCGCTATTCGTCTGCCGCAGTCCATCGAAAAACGTTTAGAGCGTCTCGCCCGGCGCACCGGACGGACCAAGACGTATTACGCCCGCGAAGCTATCCTCGAACACTTGAAGGACCTTGAGGACCTGTATCTGGCCGAAGGCGCCCTCGAACGGATCCGCAAGGGCGAAGAACGCACCATCCAGCTCAAAGACGCGATGAAACGTCATGGCTTGGAGCGTTGAGCTGGCAGAGTCGGCCGCGCGCGAACTGGGCAAACTCGATCTGCGGCACCGCAAGGCCATCCTGAAATCCCTCAATGAACGCTTGGCCAAACTCGATAATCCGCGCAGCATCGGAAAAGCGTTGCACGGCTCCAAACTCGGTGAATTCTGGAAATATCGCGTCGGTGATTACCGGCTCATCTCGAAAATCGAGGACAACCGGTTGATTGTGCTGGCTCTTCGCTTAGGCCATCGCAAGGAAGTGTATCGCTGACTGCACATTGCTCGGTAGTCGGTCAGTTTGAATTTTCTTCATCGCCACATAAGGAGTCAAAACTCAAACTGACCCTTTACCCATTGCTCGGCAAGCGAGCCACGCAACCCGTTTCTGCGTTATCCTAAATCCGCTATGCCCGCATCCATTCTCATCGTTGACGACGAATCCGGCATCCGCCAGTCGCTCGGCTCGCTGCTCCGCGACGAAGGCTACGACGTCTACGCCGTCGCTTCCGGCGAAGAGTGCCTCGACGCCGTCGATCATCGCTCCTTCGATCTAATCCTTCTCGATGTCTGGCTTCCCGGTATCGACGGCCTCGCCACCCTCGAACGCCTCAACGACCGCGAATCCATTCCCATGGTGGTGATGATCTCCGGCCACGGAAAAATCGAAACCGCAGTGCGCGCCACCAAACTCGGCGCCTTCGACTTCATCGAAAAACCGCTCTCGCTCGAGAAAACCGTCCTCGCCGTGAAAAACGCTCTCCACTACCTCCGCCTCGAAAAGGAAAATCGCCGTCTGCGCGCCGAACTCGAACAGCGTTACCAGATTCTCGGCGACAGCGTTCCCATGAAAGCCCTCCGCCAGCAGATAGCCCTCACCGCGCCCACCACAGGCCGCGTTTTGATTTATGGCGAAAGCGGCACCGGCAAAGAACTCGTCGCGCGCGCCCTCCACGCGCAAAGCTCCCGCAGCAGTAACCCTTTCGTCGAAGTGAATTGCGCCGCCATTCCCGAAGAGCTCATCGAGTCGGAGCTTTTCGGCCACCGCAAAGGAAGTTTCACCGGAGCCAGCGAAGACAAAACTGGGAAATTTCAGAAGGCCGATTCTGGCTCGCTTTTTCTCGATGAAGTCGGCGACATGAGCCTCAAGACACAATCCAAAGTTCTGCGCGCCCTCGAAGAGCAGCGCGTCGAGCCGATCGGATCCAATCAAATGATCTCTGTGGACGTGCGCATCATCGCCGCCACCAACAAAAAACTCGAAGACGAAATCGCGCGTAACGCTTTTCGCGAGGATCTTTTCTACCGCTTGAACGTGATTCCCTTCACCGTGCCGCCGCTGCGCGACCGCATCGAAGATGTTCCAGTGCTCGCGCGCCATTTCCTCGCGGAATTCAATCGCGCCTACGGCCGCAAGCCGAAAGAGCTTTCGCCTGCCGCCATCGAAGTGCTGGCGCGCTATCCGTGGCCCGGAAACGTCCGCGAACTGAAAAATCTGATCGAGCGCCTGGTCATCATTTGTCCCGCGCAGCAAATCGAGCCGCAGCATTTGCCGCCCGAGATTTTTCGCGGCGTTCCGCGCGCTTCGCATCACGCTGCCGGCACGCTGCACGAAGCGCGCTCCGCTTACGAGCGCGAATTCATTCTGCGCAAGCTCGAGGAAAATCAGTGGAACATGACCCGCACCGCCTCCGCCATCGGCCTCGAACGCACCCACCTCTACCGCAAAATGAAGTCCCTCGGCATCGCCTCCTCCCAAAACTGACCCTGCTTTTGGGTCATCCCGAGCGCTTTCCCGCGAGGGATCTGCTGTCGTTTTCGCGCGCCAGCGTTTTCATCCCGCTTGTCCTTGGCGAAGGGAGCGTTCACCTTTCCCATTTTATTTAGCCTGCGCTTCTGGCCGCAGATTTATATATAATGCACGGACGTGCCCAGGGGCTCACGAACCATATGATCGGACAGAATCTTTCGCACTACCGCATCGTAAGAAAACTCGGCGGTGGCGGGATGGGTGTGGTCTACGAAGCTGAAGACACGCGCCTGCACCGCTCAGTAGCTCTCAAATTCCTCCCAGAAGAGCTGGCTACAGACGCTCAGGCTATCGAACGCTTCAAACGCGAAGCACGCGCCGCTTCCGCATTGAACCATCCCCATATATGTACCATTTACGATATTGACGAAGACAACGGACGGCCCTTTATCGCCATGGAGTTGCTCGAAGGCCAGACTCTAAAGGCTCGTTTGACGGCCGGCCCGCTGCCTGCCGAAGAACTGCTCGGCCTCGGTATCCAGATGGCCGAGGCGCTCGAGGCCGCGCACGCAAAAGGCATCGTGCATCGCGACATCAAGCCCGCCAACATTTTTGTCACCGACAGCGAGCAGGTGAAGATTCTCGATTTCGGCCTGGCCAAGCTGCTCGAGTTGCATCGCGTCGGCGAGTCGGTCATGGCCACGGCTGCCGCAACTCTGGCGGTAGACAACGACATGCTAACTAGCCCCGGCTCAACCCTGGGTACCGTAGCATATATGTCCCCAGAGCAGGCCCGCGGCGAAGATGTGGACTCTCGCACTGATCTTTTCTCGCTGGGAGTTGTGCTCTATGAGATGGCCACCGGTCGGCAAGCGTTCACCGGCACCACCTCGGCAATGGTGTTCGACTCCATCTTAAATCGCTCTCCCCAACCGGTCTCCCGATTGAATCCTAAGGTGCCCGGCCAGTTACAACACATTATTGGCCGCGCCTTGGAAAAAAGCAGGCATGCGCGCTACCAATCCGCAAACCAGATCAAGAACGATTTGCAGCAACTCAAGCGCGATTCTGATTCTGGCCGCGCCGCTTCCACTTCAGGACCAGCCGAACGATCCGTCGCCGTGCTCTATTTCGAAAATCTCAGCCGCGGCGAGGAAGAGATCTACTTCCGCGACGGCATGACCGAAGACATCATCACTGAACTCTCCGCTATCAAAGACCTTCGCGTCTTCCCGCGTTCCGCAGTTTTTGCCTACCGCGACAAACAAACCACCGCGCCGCAGATCGGTCAGGAATTGAACGCTGCGTACGTCCTTGAGGGCAGCTTGAGGCGCGCCGGCAGCCGCATCCGCATCACCGCGCAGCTCGTTGAAACCCGCACCGGCCTTTCCATTTGGGCCCGCCGTTTCGACCGCACCATGGAAGACGTCTTCGCCATTCAGGACGAAATGGCCAAGAACATTGCCGAAGCCCTCCAAGTCATGCTTTCTGAGGAGGAGAAGCGCGTCATCGAAAAGGTGCCCACCGCCAACGTTGAAGCGTACGACTATTACCTCCGCGGCAGGCAGTATTTCCATCAGTTCCGAAGAAAAGGGATGGAGGCTGCGCGCAACATGTTTAAGCGCGCCATCGAAATTGATCCGCACTACGCCCGCGCCTGGGCAGGCTTGGCCGACTGCCACTCCTTTCTGCAATTCTATTGGCAGCCCAGCCATGAAAATCTGCAGCACGCCGACGCCGCCAGCCGCAAGGCTCTCGATCTTGACCCGGAACTGGCCGAGGCCCACGCTTCCCGTGGCCATGTGCTTTCCCTTTTGGAACGCGACGAAGAAGCGCGTCAGGAATTCGAAACCGCCATCCGTCTGAATCCCGCCCTTTATGAAGCCTATTACTTCTCTGCGCGTTCCTGCCTCATTCATGGGCAGTTGGCAGAAGCGGCGAAACTCTTTGAGGAGGCCTGCCGTGTGCGCCCGGATGATTACCAGGCCCCCAGCCTCTTAGCCAATACCTACGAGGGCATGGGCCTAAGTCCTTCCATCGTACAGGCCGCGCACCGCCATGCCGTCGAAGTTATCGAGAAGCATCTCGAGATGCATCCCGACGACGTCCGCGCCCTCTACCTTGGCGCGCAGAATCTTTGCCGCCTGGGACAGGGCGACCGCGGTCTCGATTGGGCCAAGCGCGCGCTTTCTATCGATCCGGAGGATTCCGCCATTTGCTATAACCTCGCATGCATCTATGCCATTCTCGGAAGATCTGATGAGGCCGTTACTTCCCTCGAGAAATCCATTCAATGCGGTTTTGGCGACAAGAAGATCATCCGCAACGATCCCTACCTGAATTCCATACGCAAGCACCCTCGCTACGTCACTCTGTGGAACAAGTTGGCCGCCTCCGACTCCCGCGCCTAACGCCAATCTCCATCTTGCGAACTCTGACCGGGCAGCATCGGGACTCTACTAATTGCATGCTTCTATGAATAGCTAGCAGTCCGCAGCAACAGCGACGCCGAGTCTACAGCCCCGCTTTTTTGTCTCCCGCTTTTGTTGTTGAAAACCTAGTTAACTAATGGTAATAATAAGCCTAGCCTTATGTTTGACACACTGTCCAGCCCATCGCCCACGCCACGAAAGGCTCTGCTTTGGGGGCTTGCCTAGCTCCCTTTTCGCCTCCAATCGGCTTCGCTTCTCCTTCGCCCCGTCAATTCTAATCGAGTTCCTATGGGAAATTAAAACTCCACGCAAGTCACACAAACAAAAGGGTATACTATTATCTAATCGAGTTTTTTCGCCAATTTTTTCGACAAATGTCCGTTTTCGGACACCCGGTTTTCACGTCAGAACCGGACAACAGCGCGGCGGATTACTCTGCGGCGGAGGCCTTCGAGCGGAGGAGCGCTTCGACACGGGCCACATCGGCCGGGAGGTCAACTTCGACGCCTTCGTAGGCTTCGGCTTCGGCGACGGCGATGCGGTAGCTGTTTTCCATCCAGCGAAGTTGCTCAAGTTGCTCGACGCGCTCGAGTTCGCCGGGAGGAAGGGCGGGAAATTCGAGCAGAGCGTCGCGGCGAAAAGCGTATAGCCCAATGTGCTTGAAAAAACGGGCGGTGACGTGCGCGCCGGCGTCCCGCACCCAGGGAATGGGCGCACGGGAAAAGTAGAGTGCATTGCCGTCGAAATCGCTGACCACTTTGACGATGTTGGGGTTCATGATTTCTTCGCGCGCGGTGATGGGAACGCAGAGCGTCGCGACATGGACGTCGGTGGGCGCAGCGAGCAAAGCGTCAATGGCCGCGTCAATCACTTCCGGGCGGATGAGCGGAAGATCGCCTTGCACGTTGACGTAAGCATCGGCAGGAATGTGAATGGCCACTTCGGCGATGCGGTCCGTGCCAGTGCGATGCACGGAGCGGGTCATCACCGCTTCTCCGCCGAATGCCTCGACGGCTTCGCGGATGCGCTGGTCGTCGGTGGCGACAACGACGCGGGAGGCGCGCTGGCTCTGGCGGGCGCGTTCGAAAACGTGCTGGATCATCGGACGGCCGGCGATGGGCGCAAGGGGCTTCCCGGGAAAACGGGAGGACGCGTAACGCGCGGGAATTACTGCAATAACCGAACGATGTGAATTGTCAGCCATAGCTATTATCGAATGGACGACTCGAGATTCGTGAATGGCGGCCTGCGCCCATTTGCGGCGCGCCGCACAATATCTTATCACGTGCAATCGCGTCGTCTGCAAATTTGCGATATGTTGAAGGAATGCGGCGCCAAACGAGCCGCAAATGTGTGCAGTTTGGCAGGCAGCGCGTCCTGACGCTTGTAGTGGAAGCGCCGCTGAAGCCAGGGAAACGTACAGTCATCGTGCATGGCGAAATAAGGAGTTTGTCCACTTGCTTTGGGGCCCGACGGTGGTACCATCTTCGGCAACGAGTTTCGGGCTGCTTCGACCGGTTAGGGGGTTTATGAGAGCAGCCAAGCTAGACATCGGTTGGGCCGCCGCCGGCGCGACGGTTATCGCAATAGCGGCGCTGATGGCCTGCGGTTCAGCCTATGCGCAAAGCGCCGGACCCCTGATTTACAAACCGCCTCCTGCCAGCAAAATCTCGCATATCGACACGTTAACGAAGAGCGTGGACCTGGTCACCGTGAACGCGACGGTGACCGATCCTTACGGCCGGCTGGTGACCGGACTCGACCGCGATAACTTCCGCGTCTATGAGGACGGGCGCGAGCAGCAGTTGATGCGCTTCGAGGAAGACGACTTGCCGATCTCGATTGGCGTGGTTTTCGACGTGAGCGGAAGCATGTCGGACAAAATTGCGAAGTCGCGAATGGCAGCAGTGCAGTTTTTCAAGACGGCCAATCCCGCGGATGAATTTTTTCTTGTGGATTTCTCAGACCGGGCGCAACTGGCGCAGCCGTTCACGACCAGCATCGAAGAGCTGCAGAATCAGCTGCTGTACGCCAAGCCGAGCGGAGAAACGGCGCTGCTGGATGCTGTTTACTTAGGAATGAGCGAGATGAAATCAGCACGCAACACGAGAAAGGCTTTGCTCATCATATCGGATGGAGGCGATAATCATAGCCGGTACGACGAAGACGACGTGAAGCGGTTTTTGCGCGAGTCCGACGTACAGATATATTCGATTGCAATTGTCGATCCGTACCGTTGCGACGCGTCCCCCGAAGAATGCTATGGACCGCAGCTTCTGCAGGGGCTGGCGAACATGACCGGCGGCCGGTCATTCGTGATCAATGATTTGAATGACCTGGGCGACGTCGCGACGAAGATCAGCATGGAGTTGCGAAACCAGTATGTGCTGGGATACAAGCCGAGCGACACACGCGCCGATGGAAAGTGGCGCAAAATCAAAGTTAAATTGCGCCCGCCCCGAGGGCTTCCGCCGCTCACGGTTTATGCGCGCTACGGATACTTTGCGCCGGGACAATAGGCGCAAAGCCTCTCCTGCCTCTTTTTCTCCCTTCGCTATAGCCGCGATGCTTTTTGCTTTTCTGTTTTGCGATGTGAACGCATTCGCGCAGAATCCTCCTCAAATTCCACCGCCGCCGGGCGCGGTACAAAACAACGGCAAGACCTACACGCTGAAGAAGCGCGTGGACATGGTGCGCTTGCCGGTAAGCATCATAGACAAAAAGGGGAATTTTGTTCCGGGATTGCAGGAGGACAATTTCCGCGTGCTGGAAAACAACAATCCGCAGAAAATCGCCGCGTTCACGCACGAGGACATCCCCATTTCCGTGGGGCTGGTGATTGACAACAGCGGAAGCATGCGGTCGAAACGCGCGCGCGTGAATGAAGCGGCAATGGACTTCGTAAAGACCAGCAATCCACAGGATCAAACTTTCGTGGTGAATTTCAACGACGAATATTATCTGGACATGGATGAGGATTTCACGAACGACCCGAAAGTGCTGCGAGCCGCGCTGGAGCGCATTGATTCGCGGGGCGGAACCGCGCTGTACGACGCGGTGCTGGGCTCCATGCATCATTTGAGGAAAGGCACGCGGCAGAAAAAAGTGCTGCTGGTGATCACGGATGGAGAGGATCACGACAGCACGCACAATCTTGCATACATGGTGCAGAAGCTGGAGCAATCGAACGTCGAGATTTACGCGGTCGGGCTGTTCACGAAAGATGACGACTCGCGGGAAGAGATTCGCCACGGGAAAAAAGCGCTGGAGGAAATGGCCCAGGCTTCCGGCGGAGAAGCGTTTTTTCCGAAGACGCTCGATGATGTGAACGCCGTGTGCTTGCGCATCGCGCAGGATATTCGCGACCAGTACATGATTGGCTACTATCCGACGGACACGTCGAAGGATGGAACGTTTCGGACCGTGAAGGTGGAACTGGTCGGCGTGAAGCATCAGGGTAAGCTCGTTGTGCGCGCACGGCCGGGATATTACGCGCCGTCGGCGTCCGGCGCGGGCGGAGAAACCGCGTCAGAGAAATAGCCTCCGCGTCTTGCTTGGTCCTTTAATTTTTGCGACTCGCCTTCCCCAACTTTCTTCTTAAAGCTGGATTTCCAGTTTGCGCCGGCAATTTTTCGCTGAGGAGCCCCTTCATTCATAACGCAGGGCAACCATGGGGTCCACTTTCATGGCGCGCCGCGCAGGAATGTAGCACGCCATCAGCGCGACAACCGTCAGCAGGATGCTGACCACGATGAACGTCACTGGGTCTGCGGGGGAAACGCCGTAGAGCAAGTTTGACAGGGTCCTTCCGAACCAGTAGCTCATCGCGATACCCGCCATAATTCCCAGACCAGCCAGCAGCATTCCCTCTCGCAACACGAGCCGCATCACGTCGCCGCGTTGCGCTCCCAGCGCCATGCGTATCCCAATTTCATGCGTTCTCTGCGACGTGTAATACGAGATAAGCCCGTAAATTCCCACCACGGCAAGCAAGAGCGCCAGAGTCGAAAACGCCGTCAGC
>DATGHO010000024.1:0-8678 GCA_035307965.1 Candidatus Acidiferrales bacterium
CAGCTGCGCCGTTGGGAGCACATCTACAACACCGTGCGTCCCCACCAAGCGCTTGGATATCGGACTCCCCTCGAATTTCTCGAGCACTGGAAATCTCAATCTCACAAGGTCGAGTGTCACTAATCATGTGGACGAGTACACCACCTTCAAGAAATAAGTATATGCACGTATAATTTGGGCGGAGGCGAAAATGGTCCGGTGACTGTCCCGGCCTTCAAAGCCGGCGATTCGGCTCTTCGCGAGTCGAATGGTGGGTTCGACTCCCACACGCTTCCGCCAAGTCTTTAATTCGCAGCGACTTGGGTTTTAGTTTCCGTACCAATCGGTACTACAGTTCCAATTGAGAGCGTTTCCATTGCTGCCCGCTGCGTTTCGGGAATCGCGTGAGCGTAAACCCGCAACGTGGTTCTAATGTCCGCGTGCCGCATTTGCTTCTGCAAGTCGGGCAAAGGAATCGCCTGCTGTGCCAACTCGGTTGCAAGCCCATGCCGGAAAGCATGGAGTCCTGCATTCTGTTCTGGAATACCAAGTTTGCGCAGTATCGGTTTTAGCCTGTATTTCACTACATTATCCCGCCAGCGTGGATGTGTTCCCTTGCGATTCGGGAACAGATAGCCCGCATCGTTCGAGTGCCAGTGATGAGCGAGATAGCACCGTAACGTTTGCTCCAATACCGATGAATTCCGAAGCGATCAAGGTGGTACGCGATTTGATTGCCCGCGTTTCGCCCACCAATGCTCCCGTGTTGATTCTTGGAGAAACGGGCACGGGAAAGGAATTGGTAGCCAGAGCCATTCACCGCGGCAGCCCTCGTTCGGCAAAGCCATTTATCGCGCTGAACTGCGCTGCCCTTCCGCCGACTCTGCTGGAAAGCGAGCTGTTCGGCCACAAACGAGGAGCTTTCACCGGAGCAGAGAGGAGCCGCGCCGGACTGTTTGAAGCGGCCCACGAGGGAACGCTGTTTTTGGACGAGGTCGGCGAAATGCCTTTAGAGGCGCAAGCAAAGCTTTTGCGGGTTCTCACTGATGGTCAAGTGACGCGGATTGGCTCGACGAAACCAAGGCAGGCTGATGTTCAGAGTGATTGCCGCGACGTTCAATGTGCTTTTCGGTTTTGCTATTCACTTCCGTTCTCCTCCCAAGAAGCGCCACTATGCGACGAATAGCAGGGTAAAAGCAGTGACGGCCATCACAAAGAATCGCACGGCTGGGCAATGTGTTCGCACGCTTCCGCCAGCTTCTGCGCGGATGCGCTACTTTCGCCGCCGTACAGGGTGACTCGCCGTCCACCACGTGGGCCACCTAAGCACTCTCTCCGGTAGTAGGTCCTTTGAATTGGAGATGATGTTCGGCGGCGTCCGGAATGGCAATGGTCATGTTCGTTCGAAAGAGCTATTTGATTTTTTCGAGCGCCTGGGCGACTTCCTTCACATCGGGCACCTGCAAAATTTCGTAATTCTTGAACCACGCCACTTTTCCGCTGCGGTCAATAATCGCGATGGCGCGCCCGGTGATTCCTTTTTCCGGCAGATACACGCCAAATTTTTCCGCCACTGCGCCGCGCGGCTGGAAATCCGCCAGCAGCGGATAGCGAATGCCCATTTTCTCCGCCCACGCTTTGTGCGACCACACGCTGTCCACGGAAAGCCCCAGCACCTGCGCGTCGAGCTTCTCGAAATTTTTCATGTCGTTCACGAAGCATGCGTGCTCATTCGTGCACACGGGGCTCCAATCGAGCGGGTAAAACACAATCACCACGTTCTTCTTGCCTTTGAAGTCGCTGAGCTTCACATCTTTTTGCTCCTGATCTTTCAATGTGAACTCCGGGGCTGCTGTTCCTACGGCGATGGCCATGAATCCTCCTCGAAATTTCAGTCAGCCGAATGACTGGCGCGATGCGCGTCAAAAAACAATCCATCATAAACCGAGCGCGCCACGCGAGACAAATAACCATGCGGTCCAAGGGCAATCACCTTATACTGCTGGCCTCATGGATCGTTCTGCCGCTGCTGCCGATCTTCCGCGCAACCTTGGCTTGATGGACGCCCTATCGATTGTCATCGGCATCGTCATTGGCGCTGGCATTTTTATCGTTCCGAATCTCGTTGCCCGTGAAATTCACTCTGTCTCTTTGACCATCGTGGTGTGGGTAGTTGCCGGCGTGGTTTCATTCTTCGGCGCTTTGGCGTGCGCAGAGCTCGGCGCGATGCTGCCCGCGACCGGCGGCCAATATGTTTTTCTGCGCGAAGCGTGGGGTCCGCTCGTGGGATTCTTGTGCGGCTGGTCCATGTTTTTGGTGGCTCGCACCGCGCAAGTCGCGTGGCTCGCGGTGACGCTGGCGCTTTACTTCGCTTATTTTGTTCCGCTGTCGCCGTGGCCGGCGAAGTTTGTGGGACTTGCTGCTATTGCGCTATTCGCCATCGTCAATTACCGCGGCGTCACGCTCGGCGCCGCCGTTCAAAAGCTGTTCACTTCAGCGAAGGTGCTTGGTTTGCTGGTCATCATTGGCAGTGCATTTTTGTGGCACGGCAAAGCCGTTGCGCAGGTTTCCAGCGGGAGCGGCGGGTTTTCTTTCAGCAGCCTGGGCGTTGCGCTAATCGCCTGCGTGCTGGCGTATGACGGATGGATTCAGATGACCTTCGTGGCCGGTGAAATCCGCAATCCGCAACGCAACATTGTTCTGGCGCTTGCCCTCGGCACGGCCGCCTGCATCGCCATTTACCTGCTCGCTAATCTCGCGTACATGCGTGTGCTTTCACTTTCGGAGATCGCCGCGAGCGAACATGTGGCGGCCAGCGTCGCGAGTCGCGTTCTTGGCCCAGTTGGCGGAGCCGCCGTAGCGCTGATTATCCTGGTTTCCATCATCGGCACGTTGAATGGCTGCTTTCTCACCAGCCCGCGGCTTTACTTCGCGCAAGCGCGTGATGATCTGTTCCTGCGAAAATTCGGCGAAATCCATCCGCGGTTCAAAACTCCTTATTTTGCAATCGCCGCACAAGCCGTATGGGCTGCCGCTCTTCTGATCAGCGGCTCTTATGAGACGCTCCTCGATTATGCGATGTTCGCGCTGTGGCTTTCTTATGGCGTGATGGTCGCGGGCGTTATGGTGCTGCGCCGCACGCACCCGCAAATTCCGCGCCCTTACCGCATGTGGGGCTATCCGGTGACGCCGCTGCTGTTTCTGATTTTCACCGCGGTGTTTTTGGGAAACATGCTGATCAAGCGGCCCATCCCCTCGCTCGCTGGACTGCTCTTGATCATTTCCGGAGTGCCTGTTTATTTCATCTGGGTGCGGCGAAGACGGACGGCTTCCGCAGCGGCATGAATCAGCATTCACGCGCAGTTCGGAATTTGAGTCTCTTGCCGCGCGCGTATATACTTCCGGCGATGAAAATTTTGCGCGCAATTCTGATGCTTGCATTTTTGGCTGCTGGATTATCCGGCGCTGCGCCACTCGGCGCACAAAGCAAATCTGGCTCTTCCACCGTATCGAAACCTGCCGCAACGGTGCAGATGGCGCTGCCGAGCCACGGCGAAATGCTGCTTGGCGTTTTCTACCTTGCTGCCGGCGCAGGGCCGCATCCCACGGCCATCATCTTCCACGGCTTTCCGGGATTTGAGCAGAATCTGGACATTGCGCAGTACCTTCGTGCGCACGGCTGGAACGTGCTGGCCATGCATTACCGCGGCTCCTGGGGAGTGAAGGGTAATTTCTCTTTCGAGCATTGCGCAGAAGATGCGGACACGCAAGTGCGTTTTCTTCTCGACCCAGCCAACGCGCAAAAATACCGCATCGATACGCGCCGCGTCATCGTCATTGGGCACAGCATGGGCGGATTCATGGCCGCTTCCGCCACTGCTCATAACAAGCAGGTCGCCGCCGCGGTGCTCATCTCGGCATGGAATATTGGGGCTGAGTACAAGTCACGGATCCTTCTCGGCTCCGCCACACCGACCATCGATAACGTGGCGAAATTTCTCGCGCTCGACAACAACCTTCTGCCGCTCTCGGGCACCAGCGGAGAGGCGCTAGCCCGCGAAATCTACGAGCACCAATCGGCGCTGAACATCAACAATCTCGCGCCGGCCATCGCGCCTCGGCCTGTTTTTGTGATCACCGCTAGCGAAGGTCTTGCGCCTTCCGACCACGCCTTCGCCGAAGCCCTGCGCAAGGCCGGAGATGCTCACGTTGCGGAACGCCACTGGGACACCGATCACAGTTACTCTGGCGTGCGCGCGGAGCTGTCGCGCGCGATATTGGAATGGGCGCAGGAAATCTCGGCGCACTGAAAATTCCGCTGACATGCAGTGACCCAGTACAGCTAACATACATAAGCCGCCGTGAGCGCGGGCGGAATTGACGGATGCCTCGAATTCCTACTCACAAAGCCTATCCGGAACTTTCATTTCGCTGGCGCTCAGACAACTTGATTTCGCGTCTGCTGGACATGCCCGCGGAATGCGTTCATCTCGAATCGCATTCTTTCTGGATGGTCACTTTTTTGCCGGACAATCTCTATCTGCAGGGCAGAAATGTAAAATTGCGCGAGGCGCGCCGCCCGGAGGTTTCTCTTTGCCGCGATTGCTTTGCAAAAGTGTTTGAAAACGAGGCCGCTGCGTACAGCGGGCGAGTTATCGCTTTCGAGCCGGATCCTGAATCCGTCACGCAATGTTTTTTTGTTGCCGCGCCGGATTTCGATGTGGCTGGCCTCGAACCAGCGGTTGCGCAGGCGATTGGCGCACGGCTCGCTCAGAATGATGGCTCGAAATCCTGCCAGGAATGCCAGCGGGCCGCGACATGGCTGTGGTTCTCGCGCGAGCGGGTGCCGCATCTGGATGCCGTGGACAAAATCTCCACCGTGGCCGGCGAATATTTCTGCGCTGAGCATGGCGCGCAGAAGCTTTGCCGGGCGCTGACCTCCATCGAACATGTCAATTTATTCTACGTCAACGCGCCCTACGGCGAGGGCGGCGCTTACTTGTGGATTTGATTTTGGAATTGATTTTCGCGCCGGAAAGCTGCGCTTGCGTTTTTCGCGGCAGCTTCGCAAACACCTGCTCGTAGGAACTGCGCAACAGCCGTTCAAGTTCCGCTGTAGCGAGGCCTTCACGCGTTTCCAGCGCGACCCAGTGATAGCGCGCCGAATATGGCGCAGGAATGATCCCCGGCCGTTCGATCAATTCCGCAAACTCCTCGGGCGTGCATTTGAACGACAGCCATACGCGCGCCGGCACGAGCACCAGCACCGCAAACATTTTTCCGCCCACTTTGAACACCAGATCGTCGCCCCATTGCAGCGACTCCGTGGCGTGCGGCATTTGCTTGCAGTATTTGCGAACCGAATCAATATCCATGCGTCCTCTAAGGTTCACGAGCGAGCGCAACCGCGCCAGCATAAAACAAAAAAAGCCGCAGGAACAAAATTCCTGCGGCCAAAACTATTTTTGGATGCCCTTATTTTTGCGCCACGGCGACGCGCTGCAAATTCTCGCCGAGCTTTTCATTTTCCTGGCGAAGTTCCTGCGGCAGCCGCGAGCCGAACTTGTCGAAAAATTTGCCGATGGCCGCGTGCTCATCCGCCCAAACAGCAGGATCCACATTCAGCAAATTCCGCATGGCGTCGGCGGAAATATTCAGCCCGCTCAAGTCCAGCGCATCTTCTGTAGGCACGTAACCGATAGGCGTTTCCACAGCTTTGCCGCGGCCTTCGATGCGCTCCAGCATCCATTTCAGCACGCGAACATTTTCGCCATAACCCGGCCACAAAAATTTACCGTCGTCGCCTTTGCGGAACCAATTCACATGGAAAATTTTTGGCGGCCTGGCGGCGCGTTTGCCCATTTCCAGCCAGTGCCCAAAATAATCGGCCATGTTGTAGCCGCAGAAGGGAAGCATGGCCATAGGATCGCGCCGCGTCACGCCAACGGCTCCCGTGGCGGCCGCGGTGGTTTCTGAAGCCATGGTCGCGCCCACAAATACGCCGTGCTGCCAATCGCGCGCTTCGAACACCAGCGGCGCCACTTTCGCGCGCCGTCCGCCAAAGATGAACGCGGAAATCGGCACGCCTTCCGGGTCTTCGAAATGTTTCGAAATCGAGGGCGACTGCTTGGCGGCGACCGTATATCGCGAATTGGGATGCGCGGCGTTGCCCTTGCTCGGCGTCCAGCGTTCGCCCTTCCAATCAGTCAGGCTCGCCGGAACCGCGCCGTCTATTCCTTCCCACCACGGTGTGCCTTCATTGGTCATCGCCACATTGGTGAAAATCGTGTCGTGATGAATCGCGGTCATCACGTTCGGATTGGTTTTGTTATTGGTACCCGGCGCGACTCCGAAAAATCCATTTTCTGGATTAATCGCGTAGAGCATTCCGTCTTTCCCGATGTGCAGCCAGGCGATGTCGTCGCCGATGGTCTTGACGCGATAGCCTTCGTTTTCCAGCGCTGAAACCATCATCGCCAGATTCGTTTTGCCGCACGCGCTCGGGAACGCCGCGCACATATACGTCGTCTTCCCCGACGGATCTTCCAGCCCCAAAATCAGCATATGCTCAGCCATCCATCCCTGTTCGCGCGCCATCCAACTGGCGATGCGCAGCGCAAAGCATTTTTTGCCGAGCAGCGCGTTGCCGCCATAGCCGGAACCCACGCTCCAAATCAATTTTTCCTCGGGGAAGTGCAGAACCAGCCGGTGCTGCGGGTCCATGTCGCCCAGCGAATGCAGCCCTGGAACGAAATCAGCGGAGCTTCCCAGCCGGTCGAGCGCCGCTTTGCCCATTCGCGACATAATGCGCATGCTCGCCGCCACGTACGCGCTGTCGGTAATCTCGACGCCCACTTTGCTGTACGGCGACTTCTCCGGCCCCAAAATGTAGGGCACTACATACATAGTTCGGCCTTTCATCGCCCCGCGGAAAAACGGCTCCGCCTTCTGCTTGGCCTCCTCGGGAGCCATCCAGTTGTTCGTTGGGCCGGCATCGGATTTTTGCCGCGTGCAGATGAACGTCACGCTTTCTGTGCGCGCCACGTCGTTTGGATTGCTGCGATGAAGATAACAATTGGGATAGCTCTGCGCATTGAACGGCACAAGTGAGCCGTCGCCTAGCATCCCCTCCACAAGTTTTCGGTATTCCTGGGCCGAGCCGTCGCACCAAACGGTCTCTTTCGGCGTGGTCAGCCGCGCAGATTCCTCAACCCAATTTTCCAGCGGAGTGGGCACTTTCGCCTCCTGATTTTTGTGGCGCGGGGGAGTCGCTTTGGCAGGCCCGAGCGCGTCGTGTTTCAAATTATGGCACTATAAATCATACAAATTAAAAGTTTAGGCTCGCCCTTGCGGAAAAGCAAGGATGAGAGGGGTCTGTTTACTGGCGAAGTGCCCTGTTGTAGTTAACCTGCAGGCCGAATTCTATTGTCGGCTTCGCAGATTTACAGAATGTCAATGCTGGACGGACGGTGATGTCTCGGACCTGGTGTGCCGCTATTGATTTCTAACGGCGCAGACTTCGTTGCTACCACGCAAATCCACATAGATTTCCTGGTTTCCGTCGGCACCAAGCAACCAATCGCCCTGACAGGATGTGGGCTCAAATTCGGACCAAGTTCTTGTCTTCTGAGACCAAATGTACTGCACCGTGTGGGGCTCTGTTGTTTCTCCCATCGAAAGGACAACATCGCCCGATGCTTCTCGGCTAAGCGTCTGCGGCCATGACCTTCCGTCGCTAGGAGGAGGCGGTAAGCTCAACGGGGTTCTCGTCACAGCGCTATCGCTAGTGCGAATGGTGACGAGTTCGGCTGAAGCCGGCAGCCAGAACCAAAATGTTCCGGAATTGTATCCGGCGGCTAACGCTCCGATCTGGCTGCTTTGTTCCGTCATCTTGGCATCCTTGGGAAACTCGGATCGCGGAAGCAATTGTTTGACGACGCTGCCCGTATCGCTATATTCCACAACCATAGGCGCTCTGGAAGGGTCTTGCCCGCCGGCCGCCGTGACCGTCCAGACATTCAAGCTGTCGTCAAGAGCAAGGGCATCGATGTCGCGGGTGGGATCCACGGCGAACGCGCGCAGGAGGCTTCCATTGAAATCAAAGTAGAGGAGCACATATGCGACGGAGCCGTCCGCCTTTGCATATGCGGCATAAACGGCGATCCTTTTGCCAGGAACCGCCGAGACGTCTTCGGTCTGCACCGTTTCAGCTCCAGAGACCAGCGGCAGAAGAGCGAAACTTACAACCGGTTCGCCGTGCTTCCCGAATACTTGGACTTCACTGCTGGCCGCATCCCGGGCCTCCCTGCGGTTGAAAAACAAGAGAAGTCCATTTTCGGACTTTATCCAGCGATGCGCCGGACGGCCGCCAATAGTACCCTCGACCTGACCTCGGGCGCAGGTTGGAACTATTAATACGGCGAAAAGAACCCAGCCAAAGATCTTCATAGGTTCGTAATCCTCTCTATTGATTCGTACAATTACCAGTCGCATTAGAACATCCAAAACATGCATCGCCAAAATTGTAGGTGCAAAGGCCGCAGCAAGTGTTGGTCAGAGTCCAGCAGGCAGCTGCGCCTCTGGATATAAGCCAGCCGCCACGGAGCCGTGCGACCCCTGCACGAGCTGGGGCTGCATGAGGGGTTACATGGCCCCCTTTTACTGCAGCTGAATGCCAAAATGCTACGCCCCCCCCCCCC
>DATGHO010000025.1:0-105687 GCA_035307965.1 Candidatus Acidiferrales bacterium
TATCCTCAACCTCACCTATAGCAATGTCCACGATTTGCTTGGCTAACTGGTTTGGATCACGCGGGCGTTTCGCCATGCCCTAAGTATGCCACGGCATTCGACGATAGCAAGATGGCCTAGCGGTCAAACTGAGACACGACCCATGGTTGTTCTGCTAGTCCACCGACGCGGCGGGGACATGGGCGTTGGTGACGGCTTTCGTGGCCGTGCGTTTTCGGCGGTGCTCGGCGGACGCACCGATGAAAGCCGCGAACAGCGGGTGCGGGGCAAGCGGCTTGGATTTGAATTCCGGATGGAACTGGCATCCCAGGAACCATGGATGCTCCGGCGCTTCGACAATCTCGACGTAAACTCCGTCGGGCGTTTTCCCAGTGATTTTGAAACCCGCTTCAGTAAGCGGCTTTTCGTAATCGCGGTTGAATTCGTAGCGGTGGCGATGGCGCTCGGAAATCTCCGTCGTACCGTAAGCACGCGCGGCAAACGAACCTTCTTCCAATTTGCATGGCCACGCGCCGAGGCGCATCGTTCCGCCCATTTCGTCCACCCCGAGCAGTTCGCGCAATTTGTAAATCACGCGATAAGGCGTTTGCGCGTCGAATTCCGTGGAATTCGCATTCGCCAGTCCCGCCACGTGCCGCGCGTATTCAATCGTGGCGCACTGCATGCCCAGGCAAATTCCAAAAAATGGGACTTTTCTTTCGCGCGCATATTGAATTGCGAAAACCATGCCTTCGATGCCGCGCTTGCCGAATCCGCCAGGAACCAAGATACCGTCCACGTGGCGCAGGCGCTGCTCGGCCATTTCGAGCGACTCAATTTCGCCGGACTCGACCCATTCAATCACCACGCGCGCGCGATGCGGCAATCCGCCGTGCGCCAGCGCCTCGCGCAAACTTTTGTAAGCGTCTTCGAGTTGCACATATTTGCCGACGACGCCGATGCGCACTTCTCCTTCTGGATGTTCGAGGCGTTCGAGCATGCCGACCCATCGCGACATGTCGCGCGGCTTCGCTTCCAAATGCAGCAACTGCAAAATGCGCTCGTCGAATCCTTCTGCCGCCAGCGACATAGGCACTTCGTAAATGTTTTTTACGTCGGGCGCGGAAATCACGCTCGACTGATTGACGTTGCAGAAGAGCGCGATTTTCGCCTTCAATTCCGGCGCAATGGGATGGTCGCTGCGGCACAGCAAAATATCCGGCTGAATTCCGATGCTCAGCAGTTCCTTCACGCTGTGCTGTGTGGGCTTGGTCTTGTGCTCGCCGGCGGTGGGAATGTACGGCACGAGCGTCAAGTGAACGTAGATCGCATTTTCCGGGCCAAGTTCTAGACGCATCTGGCGGATAGCTTCCAAAAAAGGTAGCGATTCGATGTCGCCGACCGTGCCGCCGATCTCGACGATCACTACATCCACATCATCGGCAACTTTGCGGAACGCCGACTTGATTTCATCGGTGACGTGCGGAATCACCTGCACGGTCTTGCCCAGATAATCTCCGCGGCGCTCTTTCGCTAGAATCGATTCGTAAATTCGGCCGGTGGTCCAGTTGTGATCGCGGGTCAGCTTGGTGTTCGTAAAACGCTCGTAATGGCCGAGGTCCAGATCCGTCTCCGCGCCATCGTCGGTGACGTACACTTCGCCGTGCTGATACGGCGACATTGTTCCGGGATCAACGTTCAGGTAGGGATCGCACTTCTGGAGAGTGACTTTCAGGCCGCGGGATTCGAGCAAGCAGCCCATCGAAGCCGCTGCTACGCCTTTGCCGAGGGAGGAAACCACGCCACCCGTTACGAACACATACTTCGGGCGCGTCACCAAGGCTTCTGCGATTCCTCCTAGCTAAGGTAGGCGCAACTCGTACAAATCATTATTATCGGTTTCCGCCGCGTTGTCAATTGCGACTTTTTTTTCTTGGACCTTTTTCCGAGTCACGCGCTTGGCGCTATACCAAAAAAAGAGCCTGCTCGTTTTGCAACGAACAGGCTCCGTAAATCTGTGAAATACGGACTAGGCAAGGAAGCGACGACGTACCAAACCGCCCAAGCCAAGCAACCCTGTGCCCAACAGCAGCAGCGAGGACGGCTCCGGCACAGGCGCGTCTATCAAACCCGTGTTCGTGAATACCGTCTGCGCGACGTCGCCCTGTGTACCGCACGGGCCGGGTATGCTATTTGCTACGCTCGCAGTTCCATTCTTGCAGCCGTACGCAATTATGAAGGAGCCGTTCGCGGCACCGCTCTCGTCTATAGTGATCGGGCTGGACGTCAGATTCGTATTCAACTCAAAGGCGTAGAGCGTAAAGCTAGTCGGCGCTGCGAAGCCAGCCGTCACGTCGCCAGCAGACCAGTTGACGAATGACTCAGAGCCTCCCGCACTCAGGCCCAACGCCGCAAAGGCATCACCCGAGGTAAACACAACCCCGCTATTTCCGGTCAAACCGTAAGTACCCAATGCAGCCATGCTAACACCGCCGCCAAAACTTATCGAGGGTGTACCGTTGCCATCGTAAACGCCGACTATGATCAGTAGAGGATTCTGCAAAGTGGCGCTGCCGGCTACTCCTACATTGAAGGAGCCGATGTTAGTAATGATGTTCGGGTCTCCGCCTGGAGCGGATGTGCATAACTGGCACACGTAGACCTGATCAGCGTTGGCGCGCGGGGCGCACGCGAAGGCTACCAGCAAAGCTACTGAAGCAAATCCCCCAAGAATCTTACGCACCAGAGTCACCTCAATTCCAAAATTTAAAAGAACTTCTGTTATATCTCAAGCAATCCGATACCCAATCCGCCACTCCCCGGCGGCAATTTTTGTCTGGCCCTAAACTGCTACAGCCATTTGATTTAGTAGAAAGCACAGTTCGTTCCATTACTTATAGCGCCCAGCCTAGTAGGCAAACCCTTTCACATTTGCGCCGTTTAATTCTGCAAGTTCTCACGCGTCGCAAAAAAGTGCTCACAGCGCCTCGCTCCGAAGATACGAGCCGCAAAAAGCAAAAGCCCGCCCTTACTAGAAGAGCAGGCTTTCGCTAGAACTGAGATGCATGGTCCATCTGCAGGACTAGGCTACGACTCGACGACGCAGCGCAGCTCCGAGGCCAATCAAGCCAGTGCCAAACAGAATCAGCGACGGCACTTCCGGCGTTGGTGTTGGCGTGACGGAGAGATTGACCCCCGGCGTCGTGCCGAAGCTAACCATTACGTTGCTGATCTGGCTGACCGAAGTCAGGCCGGTGACGCTCAGTGTGAACGTGGCGCTCCCGTTAAGGAACGGATTGTGCGGTTTGTTGCCAGCGATGCTCCCGTTGGCATTCGTGTAACCGCTAACTCCGCCGGGACCGATGATCAATTGACCTGGCAAGGGTGCTGTGAGCGTCAGTGTCGGCCCCGAGGACGAAAGGGTCCAACCCGTGGAGCCCGTGGCACCCAAGGAGGCGACTCCACCGGAGGAAATGCTGACTTCAGTGCTAGAGCTGCTCGTGAGAGACGCTCCGGTCATGCCACTCACGTTAAACGATAGGTCGCTGATTAACTGAGCGACCGTCGTAGGGTTTGCTTCCGTGTTTGTAACGGTAACGGTCAACGTGCCCGCCGAGGACACCGTGAAAAGAAGCGTTCCGGCGACCGCATTGCCGCCAACTGTCGTGTTGAAGCTGACGCTTGCTGAGTCTGCTTTGGCTGGCGCCGCGAAGCCGAAAAATAGCAAGCAGAGCACGCTGAACAGGGCTGTCCCTATTACTCTTGGTTTCTTCATTCCGATTGTCTCCTGATCCCTATACAAGCTTCCGGGCCACCGGGAACCTCGCAATTCCACTGCCCATTCACCGCACCTAATTGTGAACCTATCTTCATGATTCAGTTAAAGTTGCAGGACGGGCGGCCATTCAGGGCCTGATTGAGCGGTACTGGTACTGCAAATGTCTGCGCCTTCTCTGTAGGCTATGCCCGACTTGGCCTAGAGGAGGGTCCATCCGCCCGCTATTGCTTTTCACCTCCAACAACCTGGGCGTAGCCTAGCGCGGCAACCAGCGAAAGGCCTCCAATCACATTGCCCAGCAGCGCCGGGCAAAAAGAATCCCTTGAAGTAAAAGCTCCATGAAGCAACCCTCATAGTCACCAGGTACAGAACGGTGGTTGAGCCGGCGATCACGTGGCTGAATTCGCCGAGCCCGATCACGTAGATAATGATGATAATGATGGAAACGCGCGCCGATTGCGCGCCGGGCAATAGCCACACCATCAGCGCAATCAGCCATCCGGCAAAAATGGCTCGCACCAGCACGTTTCCAAAGCCCAGCCCCATGTGTGTTCGGCCGATCGCCGCGAGGCCCGACCACGCCAACGCATGAACAGAACGGCCCAGCTCGTAGTCGCCTTCGCGGCGAATCGTCTCATAGACGATATTGGGAGCGATGACAACGCGCTCTTCGACTTTTTCCAACTCGGCGCGGGTTGAAATCGGCCCTTCCGTAACAATCGTTTCCGCCTTTTGCTCTTTCTGTGGCGCGCCTGATTTCTTACTCATATTCGACTCTTTCGCGATCTGTGCTCATCCTATCGAGATGTACGCAGGCTTTCTCTCGTCGCGTTTAACTGTGCAAGGGGAGAGGACTTTTTCGATGAATCAAAATTCCGCGTGACACTCGCGGCGTATCGCGTGACAATCGCGGGCCGGTCACATCGCCGCCGAGGAGTTTTTCATGAACCGCGAACCGCGTATGTCACGCCGAATTTTTCTTCGCGCCTCCACTTTTGCCGGCGCGGGCGCCGCAATCGCCGGTGGCTTGCTTCCCTTGCGCGAATTGGAGGCGGAGCCACTCACTTCGCCAGCCGTTCGGTCCGTGGCGCCGCAGAACGCAGCGCCTTCGGGACCGCCTTCGGCTCCCGCATCGCTCGATGAATGGATTGAGCACATCTTCACCTCCCGTGAGTTTTTTCCCCGCCGCTACGGACCGATTCGCTGGGAAGAGGGCGGCAAGTCCTATACGGTCCTTGAATCCAGCCGCGACGACGGCGAAAAACAGGAACTTGCCAGCTATGACAGCACGACCGGCGCGCGCACCGTTCTTTTTTCCTCTGCTGAGTTAATTCCCGCAGGTTCCAAAGAGCCATTACGCATTGATGATTTCGAATGGTCGCAGGACCGGCAACGCATTCTCGTTTATACAAATTCAGCGCGCGTGTGGCGCGAAAACACCCGCGGCGACTACTGGGTGCTCGATCGCGCCGCGAAAACGCTGCACAAGATGGGTGGAGATGCCGCTCCGTCCACGCTGATGTTTGCGAAATTCTCGCCCGATGGCCAATCGGTCGCCTACGTCCGCCAGAACAACCTTTATCTGGAGCACATTGAGTCCGACAAAATCACTCCACTCACCGATGACGGCTCCGTCACCACCATCAATGGCACTTCGGATTGGGTGTACGAAGAGGAATTCGACGTGCGCGACGGTTTCCGCTGGAGTCCCGATGGCAGCAGCATCGCTTTTTTTCAATTCGACTCGAGCCCGGTGCGCCAATTTTCAATGATCAACGATCTGGGCGGCGGCTTTCGCGAACCAATCACGCAAATTCCCTACCCTGATTACGGCGTTTATCCGCAAGTTTGGACCTTCCGCATCCCTTCAGCGGGTACGCCGAATTCCAATGTGCGCATTGGCGTCGTTAATGTTGCCAATGGCAAAATAAAATGGCTGCACGTCACCGGCGACTCGGAAAAATCTTACTTGCCGCGCATGGACTGGGTTCCCAACTCAAAAGAAATTCTCCTGCAACATATAAATCGCGCGCAGAACACGAATGATGTTTACCTCGCCGACGGCTCCAGCGGCCACGCACGCCGCATTTTTCGCGATGAAGACAAAGCCTGGGTGGACGTCAACGACGACACTCGCTGGCTGCCGAAGCACAATGGATTTCTCTGGGCCAGCGAACGCGATGGCTGGCGTCATGTTTACATCATTCCGCGAAGCGGAGGCGAGCCGCAGCTCGTCACGCGCGGCGATTTTGACGTGATCGATATTCTGGAAGTCGATCCCGGCGAGCAATTCCTTTATTTCATCGCTTCGCCCGAAAATGCCACGCAGCGCTACTTATATCGCCAGCAGCTCGACGGCTCAGCTGCGCCCGAGCGCGTAACGCCCGCGAATATGCCGGGCGTTCATTCCTATCAGCTTTCGCCCGATTGCCGCTGGGCGCTGCACACGTTTTCGAATTTCGACACGCCGCCAACCACGGAACTCATCAGCCTGCCTGACCATCGCAGCATTCGCATCCTTGCGGACAATTCCGAGCTGCGCGAAAAAGTCAAACCGCTCGTTGCGCGCCCCGTCGAGTTTTTTCAAGTCGACATCGGCGCCGGCGTGAAGCTCGACGCTTACATGCTCAAGCCCGCGAATTTCGATCCCGCAAAAAAATATCCGCTGCTCATCAACGTCTATGGCGAACCTGCCGCGCAAACGGTAATGGATTCCTGGGGTGGCGCGGAAGCGCTTTTCCATCGCGCCATCGCCAACGAAGGCTATCTCATCGCCAGCATCGATAATCGCGGCACTCCTGCGCCCAAAGGCCGCGCCTGGCGCAAATGCATTTACGGCGCCGTCGGCGTGCTCTCCTCGAAAGAGCAGGCCGCCGCGGTGCGCGCCATCGCCCGCGAACGAAGCTACGTTGACGCCGAGCGCGTCGGCGTGTGGGGCTGGAGCGGCGGCGGAACGAACACGCTCAATCTGATGTTCCGTTCGCCGGAAATTTACAAAGTGGGAATGTCGGTCGCGCCGGTGCCCGACCAGCGGATTTACGACAGCATTTATCAGGAACGCTACATGGGCCTGCCGCAGGAGAATGCCGCCGGCTATAAAGCTGCGTCGGCCATCAATTTCGCGGAAGGCCTACAGGGGAAACTTCTGCTCGTTCACGGCAGCGGCGACGATAACGTGCATTTTGCCGGCTCTGAACTTCTCGTCAACCGCATGATCGAGCTGGGAAAAGTTTTCGACTTCATGGATTATCCCAACCGCACGCATTCCATCTCCGAAGGCCCTGGCACCACTGTACATCTCTTCAAACGCCTTGCGCGTCATCTGGTCACGAATCTCCCCGCTGGCCCTGCATCGCGCACCATGACGCTTCTCCTCGGCGAGCGTTCGCCTTCGCGCTCGGAGCGGGCGTGATTTGACGCTTGGAGCATCATCAAAAGTCTCTTCATTCTTGAGGCGCACGGTCGCGCATCACTCTTCATTATTCTCGCTCATGCGCTCAAGTTGCCGGCGCCAATCGAGCTGCTTGATCATGGCGCGATTTTCTCGCCAGTTCTCTTGCACTTTCACATGCAGCTCGAGGAAAATCTTCACGCCGAGAATTTCTTCCAGTTCCTTCCGCGCCGCGGTACCGATTTCTTTCATCATCGAACCGCCGCGGCCAATCATGATTCCCTTCTGCCCTTCACGCTCGACGTAAATCGTCGCCCGAATTCGCAGCAGTTTTTCGCTTTCCTCAAAACTGTCCACGAGCACGGCCACGGCGTGCGGCACCTCTTTGCGCGTCAGCACAATCGCTTTCTCGCGCACAATCTCCGCCGCCAAAAATCTCTCCGGCTGATCGGTGTACTGGTCGGTGGGAAAATAAGGCGGATTTTCTGGCAGCCGCGCAATCCAACTCTTCAGCAAATCGCTCATGCCGTCGCCATGCAGCGCCGACACCGGAAAAATCTCCTCAAATTCGTGTTCGCGCCGCCAGCGATCAATCAGCGGCAGCAGCCGGTCTTTTTTCACACGGTCAACTTTGTTGAGCAGCAAATACGCCGGCCCGGAGAATTTCTTCAGCCATTCAATGGAATACTTGTCCCCTGCCTCGAAATCACGCGTCGCATCCACGATAAGCGCGACAATGTCCACTCCATCGAGCGCCTCGCTCACTTCCTGCATCATTTGCCGGTCCAGCGCTTTTGCCGCGCGATGAATTCCCGGCGTGTCCACCAGCACCACTTGCCCATTCTCGCAGTTCACGATTCCCTGAATGCGATTGCGCGTGGTCTGCGGCTGAGGAGACACAATCGCCACTTTGCGCCCCACGAGCGCGTTGACCAGCGTGGACTTTCCCGCGTTCGCCCGCCCGATAATCGCGACGAAGCCAGAATGAAAAGGCGTCGTCGTGCCGGTTGCATCGCGCGCAGTTTCCAAATTGCTCATCAACGTGTTTTCGCCACCCAGATGCGGCTCGTGGCGGGCTTGCCGAGGTAAATTTTCTTTGTGGAGCTGTCCATAGTCACGGTCATCGTGTCATCGTACTCCCGCTTCAGGACGCGCAGGCGCGCGCCGGGCAAAATTTTCAGGCCTGCGAGAAAATTGAGGAACTCGCGCTCTTTTTCATACACGCGCAGCACTTCGTAGGCGTGGCCCGCGGGAGCTTCTTCCAATTTCACCGCGCCATATTTCCTTCGCAGCTTCGTCAAACCGCCAAAAAGCGGCACGCCATGCGGGCACCGGCTCTCGCGCCCAAATCTTTTCAGCAGCAGCGCCGCCACTTCCGCCGACACGCCATGCTCGAGCCGCTCCGCTTCTTCGTGCGCGCGCGACCATTCCAGACCAATCACGTCGGTGAGCAATTTTTCCGCGAGCCGGTGGCGCAAAACCAGATGCTCCGCGATTTTCCGGCCCTTCGGTGTCAGCGCGATTTTTCCGCTGCGCTCCACGCGCAAAAATCCGCCGTGCGTCATGCGTTTGAGCGCCGCGGTCACTGCCGGAGGCGTCACTCCCAAATCCTCCGCCAGTCGCGCGCTGATCGGCGTCTGCTCCTCCTGGACAATTTCCCAAATCGCCTTTAGATAATCTTCCTGCGAGACGCTGGTCTCTTCTCTTCTCACTTCGCTTTTCCTTTTTGCAAATCGCGCGCCAGCTTTTTCACTTTGTCTTCAATGCTCTTGTAAATGCGGCGGTAAAGTTCCAGCTCGCTTCCAAAGGGATCCTCGATTTTCCATTCCAGAATCGTTTCGCGGCCGAACCAGCCGTTCAATTTTTGCCCCGACATATTCACGATAATCTGCGGCTCAAAAAATTCCAGCACTTCGTTGATGCTTTTCGAATAGTGACCCTCCGCGCGAATTCCCTTCTCCTGCAAAACCGCGAGTGTTTCCATGGCCACGCGCCCATGCGGCGCGATTCCGGCGCTCTCCGCGTCAATCACGTGCGGAGCGTAATGCCGCGCAATCGCTTCGGCCATCTGGCTGCGGCAGGAATTCCCCACGCAGACAAAAAGCACTTTCACTCGTTGCGGATTTTCGGGCAACGTTTTCATCCAGAAGCCTTCACCGGTGCGGCTTGCGCTGCCGTTTCTTTCCTTTTGCCGGCGTCATGTTCTTTCGCTCTGCAGACACGTTCTGTAAGTGGCCCGCGCCATTGGCAAGTTGAAGAAATTTCTCGTGAATGGTTGTGTCGCTGGTGAGTTCAGGATGGAACGTCGCCGCCAGGACGCGCCCCTGTTGAACCAGCACCGGCTTGCCTTCGCGCTCGGCGAGAATGTCCACGCCCCTGCCCGTTTTTTCGATCACCGGCGCGCGAATGAACACCATTTCGAGCGGTTCGCTGCGCAGTTTCGTTTCGAGTGCCATCACGTCACTCGAAAGCTGCCTGCCATAGGCATTCCGCGCAACGCTCATGTCGATCAGCCCCAGAGATTTTTGCGCAGGGCTTTTCACTTCGCGCGCCAGCAAAATTGCCCCCGCGCAAGTGCCGAAAAACGCCCCGCCGCCCGCAGCCATTTTTCGAATCGCCTCTTCGAGGCCGGTCTCCGCGAGCAACTTCATGTGCGTGGTGCTTTCGCCGCCGGGCAAAATCAGCCCATCCAGGCCCTCTAAATCTTCCGGCGCGCGCGCGAACACGTAATCAACTCCCAATTTTTGCAGCACGCGCGCGTGCGCCTCGAAATCGCCCTGCAACGCGAGAATCCCGATTTTCATTGGTCGAATCCGCTCACATTCGATGATTCAGTTTACCACTTCACACGCGCGCGGATAACTTTGGACACCTTCAAAGTCAGACCATCGACCAACCATTTTGGCACTCTACGCTTGCGGCGACGTTCTCTAAGACCATAGAATACGCGGGCATCTGGCAAACTGTTTTGAAAGGCGCACAGTGATGACTCGCGTAGTTCAAAAAAGGTTTTACAGGTCCGTTCGAACCTCGATGGCCGCGCTGATAGTTGCACTCGGAATTTTACTCGGCCCGCTTTATTCCGCCCGCTCGGCGATAGCGCAGGATCCCGCTGAGCCTCCAAATGGTCCGCCGAAGCTGGAGTTGCTGCCAGGGCCGGCGGGAAAAATCGACCGCGCCTCCGTGGACGAGAAATCTTTGCGCGCAACGATCGACGAACTTGTTTCATGTGGCACGCGGGATTCATTTTCCTCGTGGACCGATCCGAAGCGCGGCATCGGCTGCGCGCGCGATCACATCGTGGCGCGTTTTCAGGAAATCGCCAGGGAATCGGGCGGACGCCTGCAAGTGGTCATGGACAAGTTCGAAACCGCCTTGCCGCGCACAGGGGAAAAATTGCACCTCGAAAATGTATATGCAATTCTTCCGGGCACAGACCCGGCGCTCGCGAAGACCGCTTTCATGACCAGCGGCCATTACGATTCACGCCCGTCACAGGTAAACGATCCCACCGTGGACGCGCCGGGCGCCGACGACGATGGCTCCGGAGTGGCGGTTTCCATCGAATCGGCGCGCCTCCTGGCAAAGGGAACGTATCGCGCCACGCTGCTCTTCGCGGCGGTTTCGGGCGAAGAGCAAGGCTTGCTCGGCGGGCAGCAAATGCTGAAATATTTGCAGGAGCACGGTTACACCATCGGCGGATTCTTGGACAATGACATTGTTGGCGCGGATCCCGCTCCCGGCGGCCCGCATCGCGCGCGCGTTTTTTCCGGAGGCGGCCCCGACGGCGTGGATTCGCCTTCCCGCGAACTGGCGCGTGCGGTCGAAGAAATTGACGGTCGCGACAACATTCGCCTGATTTTCCGTCTCGACCGCATCGGGCGCGGCGGCGATCACATGCCCTTTGTACGCGCCGGCTTTCCGGCGGTGCGCTTCACCGAACCGCAGGAGAATTACGACCATCAGCATCAAACTGTGCGCACGGAAAGTGGGCGCGTGTATGGCGATCTTCCAAAATATCTCGATTACACGTTCATGAGAAACGTAGCGCGCGACAATGCGGAAGTGTTGCGCGAACTGGCCCTCGCGCCCGCGCCTCCCGCAGAAGTAACCGTGTGGCACGAGCCGCGCACGGCGATGGGCTGGGCGCAAATACGCTGGCAGGCGGCGCCCGGTCAGGAAAATGATCCGCAGCGCGCGGGATTTGAAATTTTGCGGCGCGAAACTACGGCGCCGCAGTGGTCCGTGTATCAGTTCGTGAACTCAGGCGACGAAGTCACGCTTGACGGCGTTTCGCCGGACAATTATTTCTTCGCAGTACGCTCGGTCGGCAAAAACGGCGCGCGTTCGCTTGCCGTCCCTGCAGTTTTGCCGATGCGCAGGCCGCCAGCGCCGCATCCTCCTGCCCAGGACGGCGAACATTATTAGTGAACGCTGCCAGTAACAAAGCGCTTGGTCAATCGCCGCGTTTGCCGCGCGACGGAAATTTTCCCCATACCAGGTGTATCGCCAGCGACAGCACCGCGAAAACAAGCAGAAAGTCGATTGGCCCGTGACGCACGTGCCTGACGAATACTTCCACAACCCACACGATCGCCAGCACCAGGAAAAGCAAAAGAAAAAACATTCGGCTATCACCTCACCGTCGAATAGTGATGCGCCCGCGTCCAAGTCGACACTACGCTTGCATGCTGCGCGCGGCGCGATTTTAGCACCGCTTAGGCTGCGTCAGGGCCTGGCAAATGTAACTAACCACATACTCACGGCGCGTGGTGATTTGAACGTCGCCGTTTTTGGCCAGCTCTAAAATCGCCCGATCCACCCGCTTATACAAAATAGATCCCTTGAAACCCTTGTACGGATGCGCGAGCTTAGCCATCGTTCTTCCTTGCTGTCCCGGCGGTGTGCGCCGGAACTGTGATATCGGATATCGGCGCGCTTTTACCATCTGTGCCGGTTTGCGCCGCAATGGGCTTAACAGGTTCGCGCATCAGCGAATTTTCCGGCGCGGCGCGCAGATATTGCGCAGGCCATGACACCGTGTGCCCCAGTTCGCGTGCGGCGCGCAACGGCCAGTACGGATCGCGCAGCATTTCGCGCGCCAGCAGCACAATATCCGCTTGTCCCGTCCGAATCACGTGATCCGCTTGCACAGGCTCCGTGATCATGCCCACGGTCCCGGTGCGAATTTCCGCCTCGCGCCGAATTTTCGCAGCGAATTTCGTTTGGTAGCCGGGCCCAACAGGAATCGCCACGCCGGGAATCACGCCCCCGGAAGAGCAATCTACCAAATCGACGCCGAGCTTTTTCACTTCGCGCGCCAGCGCAACGGATTGTTCAACGTCCCAGCCGCCTTCTTTCCAATCCGTCGCGGAGATGCGCATGAACAGCGGTTGCGTCTCCGGCCATGCCTCGCGCACAGCCTCCACAACTTCTCGCACGATTCGCGTGCGATTTTCGAATGACCCGCCGTATTCATCTTTTCGCTGATTGCTGAACGGCGACAGAAATTCGTGAATCAAATACCCGTGCGCCGCGTGGACTTCGATAATGTCGAATCCCGCATGCAATGCCCGCCGCGCCGCCGCAGCAAACGACTGCGCAACGCCGCCAATTTCTTCGCGCGTAATTTCCCTCGGCTGCGGATAATTCTCCTGGAATTTAATCGCGCTCGGCGCGAGCACGTTGCTCCAGCCGCCTTCGCTCAGCGGAATCGCGCCCTGCTTTGGCGACCACGTGCGATACGTGCTGGCCTTGCGCCCCGCGTGCGCCAGTTGAATTCCGGCGAGGCTGCCCTGTTCGTGAACGAATTTCACGAGGCGCGCCAGCGCTTCCGCGTGCTGGTCGCTCCAAATCCCCAAATCCTGCGGACTGATGCGCGCCTCGGGCAACACTGCCGTCGCCTCGCAGAAAACAATCGCCGCTCCGCCGACCGCGCGGCTGCCCAGATGCACAAAATGCCAGTCGTTCGCCAGTCCGTCCTCGCACGAATACTGGCACATCGGCGAAACCGCTATGCGGTTCCGCAGCGTCACATCGCGAATTTTCAACGCCTCAAATAAGTGCGCCATGTTGAGACAATCGTACTAGATGCGGTGATGCGAAGGTAGATGCAAGGGCAGGCCTATCGTTATTTCGCTGCCCCGTCGATGGCAAGCGAGCGGCTAGGATTTGCGCGCGGCTCTTCGTTCCTTGGCCATAGCGATTCGCTTCAGGGTGAACTGAAGGCGGTCGCGGCCGAATTTGGTGCTCTTTATGAGCTTTTCGATATTGGCGAAGGCCTCGGGATCGCCGAGTTTCTCGCGGAGTTCGCCGAGGAATGGATGGAGTTTCGCAAAAAGGAAGAACATTTCACCGCAGATCGCGGGTTGCAAGAAAAGTTCCTGGTTGACGGCGCCGCTCAGCGCGAACGAAGCAGCCATGCCCCAGTAGCCGCCGACTTGCCGCAACCACGCGTTCTCCTGTGAGCCCATGGCTGTGGCGACTTTCATAAAATCGTCAGCGCTGTCGGGCCAAAATTCAGTGAGCCACCAATTGCGGGCCTTGCGCATTTCAGGTTCGCGTCGCAGATCATACAGTTGCATCAGCACTTGCGCGTCAGCCGGCGTAGCTTTTTTTGCGGGCATGAATTCTCCTTTTATTTATATCGCGCTTTTATCCAGGTAGGTGAGTGCAGCGTCACCAGCCGCGGGTCTGCAGCAAATCTTTTTCTTCCATTTGGCGAATGTCGAGGCCCTTCATGGCGTCGCCAAGCTCGTCGGAGGCGGCCAGCACCTTTTTCGCGTCCTGATAATTCGTCGTCGCGTAGACAATCGCCTTCGCGCGCTTCGCCGGATCGCTCGACTTGAAAATCCCCGAGCCAACGAAAACCGCCTCCGCGCCAAGCTGCATCATCAGCGCCGCGTCAGCAGGAGTCGCAATGCCGCCCGCGGAAAAATTCGGCACCGGCAATTTGCCCGTTTTGGCAACTTGCTGCACCAAATCGAGCGGCGCGCCCAATTCCTTCGCTTCGTGCATCAACTGCTCTTCGCCCAGCGTAGTCAGCCGCTTCATCTGGCTGACAATCGTGCGCATGTGCCGCACCGCTTCCACAATATTTCCCGAGCCCGCTTCGCCTTTGGTGCGAATCATCGCCGCGCCTTCGCCGATGCGCCGCAGCGCTTCGCCCAAATTGCGCGCGCCGCATACAAACGGCACTTTGAAGCTGTGCTTCCAGATGTGATTTTCTTCGTCGGCGGGCGTGAGCACTTCGCTCTCGTCAATGTAATCCACCTCCAGCGCTTCGAGCACTTGCGCTTCCGCAAAATGCCCGATGCGCGCCTTGGCCATCACCGGAATCGTCACCGTGTCCATAATTTCGCGAATAATCCTCGGCGAGGCCATGCGCGCCACGCCGCCCTCTTTGCGAATGTCCGCCGGCACGCGCTCCAGCGCCATCACCGCGCACGCTCCCGCATCTTCGGCGATTTTTGCCTGCTCCGCGGTGGTGACGTCCATGATGACGCCGCCCTTCAGCATTTCCGCCAGCCCGACTTTCACGCGCCACAGATTTTCGCGCGCGTTGCCACTTTTCACGTTCTTATTTCCGTTGTCCATTTGAGTTTTCCTCTTGCCTATATTTTGAATGAAGACGGCGCAGAATGCGAATGCGCCCGCCCATGTAAATCAGTCCAATTTGGCAGGCGTCTGTTTATCTCTTCATTTTATTGTCTGCGTGAATAGCGGGAGCATGCGCGAAGCGCATTGTTCGAGGAATTGCACGTCTGCATCCGTGAAAGCGCCGACTTTGTCCGCGTCAGCCTCGAGCGTGCCCACAACGTTGCCGATCGTGTCGATGACCGGCGCAATCACTTCCGAGCGCGTCTTTGAGAATGCCACCAGATAGCGAGAGTCTTTCAGGACATCATTCACGACGGCCGTCTTCCGCGTTTTCACCACGTCCCGCGTGATTCCGCGCGTCAGCGGGAAACGCAAAAACGCTGGGGCCTCCGCCCCGGTCCACCCAAGCCCCTGCGCTTCGCTCTCGGTGATTTCGAAAACTCCGGCCCAGTAGCACGCGCAAGCTTCGCGAACGACTTCTGCAACGCGTTTCGCGCGCGCCGCCACGTCACCGCTCGCGGAAGCCGCGGCGGCGATCTCGTTGAGGAATCGCGGATCGTATTTTGGCTGGCTCATCGCTCCTCGCTCTTCTGGGCATTGTTCTGGACACGCTCGCCCACCACCACGAATCTGCCCTTCCCGCGCGCGAGAATTTTCCCTGCGACGTTGCGAATCTCGCCGCGATGAAACAAATTGCGCCCCTCGCGCGAAACTTCTTCCGCCTCCACAATAATTTCCTCATCCACTGGCACCGGCCGCAAATATTCGACATTCAATTCGGCGGTCACGGCGCGCACATTGTGGAAACGATTCACCTTGCCCATCGCTTCGTCGAACAGCACCGCGATGATGCCGCCGTGCAGGAAAAGATTGCTGCCCTGATATTCCGGGCCCAGGCGAAAGCGGCCGATGATCTTGCGCGCGGCGTGATCTTGCTCAAACGTGAGCTTCATGCCGCGCGGATTGTCAGCGCCGCACCCGAAGCACGGATTACCAGCCTTCGGCTCCAGCTTTTCAATGCTCATCGGGAGTCTATAGTTGACAGTTAAGCGTCGAAAGTAAAGTCTAAAAGGATGCCCGGCTGTACCTCACGTCCCGTTGCGATGATTTTCGCAACTGACGTGAGGTTTTTCCATGTCCGGATTGCGAAGCAGTGTCAGTAACCTCAGCTCCGGCAAAAAACAAGAACGCACGCAGCACATGAGCTCCAAAAACTATTCATAGCGTAGGGCAACCATTGGATCAACGCGCATCGCCCGCCGCGCGGGAATGTAACACGCGGCAAGCGCCACCAGCCCAAGCGCAATGGAGACGCCAACAAACGTCGCCGGATCGCTCGGTTTAATCTCGAAAAGCAAACTTTGCAACACGCGGCCAAGCGCCAGCGCGCCGCCAATTCCAACGAGAATTCCACCGCCAGCGAGAAACATACCTTCGCGAATGACCATGCGCAGCACGTTCGCCGGCTGCGCTCCCAGCGCCATGCGCACACCAATTTCACGCGTCCGCTGCGTCACGCCGTACGAAATCACGCCATAAATCCCCACCATCGCAAGAATCAGCCCCAGCCCTCCAAACGAGCCGAGCAACAGCGTCTGATAGCGCTGCTCAGCCACCGAGCTCGATACGATTTGCTCCATCGTCTGCACGTCGGTGATGGGCGCGTCCTTGTCTTCGGACCAAATGGCCCGCCGCAACGCAGGAATCATCACCGCCGGATTTGCCGAAGTGCGCGCGATGAAATTAGCGGCCTGGAAATGGTCCACCTGCGCGTAAGGAAGGTAAATCTCGCCCTCCGGGCGCTTGGACAGATCCGTGTCCCGCGCGGTCGCCACGATTCCGACGACCTGCATCCACTTCTTGTTCATGTCGGTGCTGATGCGGCGGCCCAAAGGGTTTTTGCCGAGATACTTCTTCGCAAATGCCTCGTCCACAATGACCACGAGTTGCGAGCCTGCCGTATCCGCATCCGTAAAGCCGCGGCCGCTCAGCAGCGGTATACCAAGCGTTTGAAAGTATCCCGGTGACACTACATGGTTCCCGACGACTTCTCCCGAACTGAGCGAAATTTTCCCTTGCTGCCCTTCAATTTTGAGTTCCACCGCTAAAGACCAGTCCGTAAGGGGTACCCAGGAAGCCACTGCCGCGCGTTGGACGCCGGAAATGCTGCGCATGCGTTTGAGCGCGTCAAACGTCGCCGCTTTGCACCCAGCGAGCATCTTGGGGTTGCTCCGGTCGCAGACGGATTTACTGAAGTTCGCGTCCATGGTGATGATGTGATCCGTGCGGAAGCCCAGTTTTACGGCCGTAAGCTTCGAGAAGCTACGTGCAACTAACGTTGCTCCGATAACCAGAATGACCGCCAACGCAATTTCAAACACCACCAGCCCGCTGCGCAGACGCCGCGGCCGTCGCGATAAACTTCCCGCAAGCGACCCGCTGATTCCTTCGCGAATCCCGCCGCCCACGCGTCGCCCTGCTGCTTGCAACGCCGGCGCCAGCCCGAACAAAATTCCGGTTAGGAGCGAAACGCCGAAAGTGAACCACAAAATATTCGCGTTCAAAAGCAAATGGCCATACTCCGGCAAATCCGTCGGCGTCACGGCGCGCAGCACGCGCACGCCCCAAAAAGAGAATAAAAGTCCCAGCGCACCCCCGCCCAGCGCCAGCAAAACGCTTTCGGTCAGAAATTGCCGCACAATTCTCAGCCGCGAAGCTCCCAGCGCTTCGCGAATGGCGACTTCGCGCTGTCGCGCCCAGCCCCGCGACAGCAGCAACGCGCTCACGTTCACACAGGCAATCAGCAGCACAAATCCCACCGCGCCGAGCAGAATCAAGAGCGCCTTATCGAGGTCGCCGAAATGCTTCTCGAGCGGGAAGGCGCGAAACTGCGCACCAGCCATCCAGCCAGGGAAGACGGAGGACATTCGCGCGCTCACCGTTTCGAGCTGCGCATTTGCTGCTGCGAGGCTGACGCCTTTCTTCAGGCGGGCGATCACATATCCATAGGTATCTGCAGCTCCTTTTTTTCCCGGTGACACAATGAGAGGTAGCCAGATGCCTTCACCGCCTTTTTCGACAGTCTCGATTGGATAGGTGAATCTGGCCGGCATTACACCGACGATTTGGTACGGTCTGCTGTCCAGGTTGATAACGTGACTGAGAACGTCCGCCGCGCCGCCAAAGCGCGTGCGCCACAACGCGTAACTGATCACCGCGACGGGCTTCGCGCCCGGCTGCGTGTCTCCGGGAAGAATGGGCCGTCCCGCAACTGGCCGCGTGCCCAGCAGCGGAAAAAAGTCGCTCGATACCCGTGCCGCAGAGACCAGTTCCGGCGCGGCGTCGCCAGTGATGGTCTGCCCGTCCCTGTTCCACAGCGCCATTTGCGCAATCGCCGGAGTTTGCGCGCGCACCTTTTGCCAAACGTCCGCTGGAACTAGAACCGATCCCTCGATGCCGCCCGGGAAATACTTCACGCCCATCAGGTCCACAAGTTGCGAAGGCTCAGCGTACGGCAGCGGCTTCAGCAAAATGCCGTTTACTGCGCTGAAGATCGCTGTGTTTGCACCGATGCCGAGAGCCAGAGTGATTACCGCGATCGCGGTGAAGGTGGGAGCTTTGGCCAGCATGCGCAAGCCGTAGCGAAGATCCTGGAGGAGCGTGTTCATTGTTTCTTCTGTAGCTCACGTCCCGTTGCGGCGATTTTCCGCAACTGACGTGAGGCGTTTCGGTCCCGCCCGTGTAGTAAGCGCGGGCTGACGTGAGGCTTTTCGGTCCCGCGTACTCAATGCCGGCTGACGTGAAGCTTTTCGTCCAGCCTCATGCCAATTCGCGCAACATCGTCGCGAATCGGACATGAGCTACAAACTACTCATATCGCAAAGCCACGATTGGATCGACGCGCATGGCCCGTCGCGCCGGAATGTAACATGCGCCCAGCGCCACCAGAACCAGCAACGCGGCCGTCGACAGAAAACTGGGCACGTCGAACATGCCAATGCCGTACAGCAGCGCGCCCATGCTCTTCGACAAAAGCATCGACAGGGCCAGCCCCGCAACAATTCCCGCGGTGACCATGGCCATGCCATTCGCAAGAATCAAGCGCATCACATTGCCCGGCTGCGCGCCCAGCGCCATGCGAATGCCAATTTCATTGGTGCGCTGGCTCACCGAATACGACATCACGCCAAAAGTCCCAATCGCCGCCAGCATCAGCGCCAGCAAGCCAAACGTCCCGAGCAACTCAGCGCCCATGCGCGGCGCTTGCAGCGAGTCAACAAGCACCTGCGGCATAGTTTGCACGAACAGTGGCGGAACCGAAGGCGCAAGCGAGTGCAACGTGCTGCGCACGGCGGGAACGGCCTTCGCGGGGTCGCCCTTGGTGCGCACATAGAGCACCACGGCATCCTGATAGTATTGTTTCAGAGGCAGGTACACGATAGGCTGCGGCGGCTCGCCCAGCGTCCCATATTTTACGGTCTTCACCACGCCGACCACGGTGGGAACCCACGTCTCGCCAAGAAAATGCAAATGCTGGCCGATGGGATCTTTCCCCGGCCAGAAAGTCTGCGCCGCCGCCTGATTCACAACTGCCACCTGTCTGGCCGAGGCGTCGTCGGCTTCGGTAAACCCTCGGCCTTCCAGCAACGGAATGCCCGCCGCATCAAAAAAGCCCGGCGAGACATTAGCGATGGGAGTGATCTTGCCGTTGCGCGGATCGTTTGTGTTCACGCCGTCGGTGAACGTGGTTCGTGCCAGGCCGCCACCGAGCGGGAAATTATCGGAAAGCGCCGCTGCCGAAATCATCGGAAGGCCATCGAGTCGCTGTACAAGATCGCGATAAAGAGCTTCGGCCTGCGCTTGCTGATAATGTTGCGCGCCCGGGTTCAGGAACATGACCATTTCATGCTGTACTTCGAATCCCGGATCGATCTCCTCCGCGTTGCGCAAGCTGTGAATGAAAAGCCCCGCGCCCACCAGCGCAATCATCGAAAGCGCCACTTGCACCATCACCAGAATGCCGCGCAGCCCATACCACCGAGCGCTTCCGGTAGGCGCCCCAGTGCGGTCCTTCAGCGCCACAACGCTATCGCCGCGCGAAGCCTGCAGCGCCGGCACTAGCCCAAAAATAAGTGTAGCGCCCAGCGCAAGCGCAAAAGTATAAAACAAAACGCGCCCATCGAGGCTGAAGTCCAGATTCCTCGTTAAGAACGGCGGCATGAACGAAACCAGCGCCGACTTGGCCCAATACGCGCAGAAAATTCCCAGCGCGCCGGCGAGCAGGCCCAACATCAAGCTTTCCGTCAGCAATTGCCGAATGAGCCGCATGCGTGACGCTCCCAGCGCCAGTCGCACCGCAATTTCGCGCTGCCGCTGCGTTGCGCGAGCCAGCAGCAAATTGGCGACGTTGGCGCACGCAATCAGCAGAACCAATCCCACGATAATCATCAGCAACGCGCCCGCCAGCGCAAACATCCTGTGCGCTTGCGGCGGAATCGAAGTGTAATTGATGGGCACCACCATCTCGCCGCGACCGGCATTGTCGTTGGGATATTCGCGTTGCAGTTGCGTGGCGAGAGCATGTACTTCGCCGCTGGCCTGCGCCACCGTCACGCCGTCCTTGAGCCGCCCCACCATGTTCACCGCGCGAAACCCGCGATTGAAAAAGAGAGCTTTTTCCGGCGGCGGTAAAACCTCATCAGCCAGCGAGATGGGAATCCAAACGTCAGGGCTGCCGAGCTGGCCGACGCCTCGAAAACTGCGCGGCGCCACGCCGATCACGGAATATTCCATCTGGTCCAGCTGGATGGTCTTACCAATGATTTTGGGATCTCCTCCAAAGCGCGTCTTCCACAGTGCGTAGCTAAGCACGGCTACCGGACGCCTCGACGATTCGTCATCGGGCGAGAAGCCGCGGCCGATGACCGGCTGAACTCCGAGAACATCGAAGAAATTCGCGCTGACCAGCTGTCCAGGCACCTGCGTCTTCTGCCCTGAGATAACCAGGCCAAATCCATTGCCAAACGCGATCGAAATTCCTGAGAAGGAGTTGAGGTCTTTCTGATAATCCTGTGCGTTGGGATACGGCGTGCCGAGATATTCCTGAAGCGGCCCGCTGCGGTCTTGCGCCGTCGAGTAAAGCATCATCACCCGCGAAGGATCCTTCACCGGGATCGAATGCAGAAAAACCGCCTTGGCGAGCGTAAAAATCGTGGTATTCGCGCCAATCCCCAGCGTCAGCGACAGCACGGCCACGGCGGTGAACCCCGGAGCTTTGACGAGCATCCGCAGACCATAGCGAATATCTTGCAGAATCGTGTTCACGGGGCGCTCCTCTCGTTAGGGGAAACGACTTTCACTCGCAGATTCTATGCCCAATTCGCGCCAAACGAGATACCGTGGAATCAAATACTTGCACTTCTGCACCGGCGTGGCAGCAACCGCAGGCTGTCCGCTTGCGGGACGAAATTAGCGAATGCGGACAGCGCATCGAATCCCATGCCCGCTGCTGCCAACATGCTTGTCTAGGCTCCGACAAATCCAGATCATTCCGCGTTTGTTACTGGTCTCCCGTCACTTGTCACTCGTCACCGCCTCTCAGGTCTTTACCCCACTGCGCCGGCGCCCGCAATGCGCTTACGATTGACACAGCTTTCGAGGATAAGGTTGAGCTTCCGCATTACCCGGAAGCATTGGGCATTTCTAGGAGGCAACCATGAGCGACGCGCAAGAACCCAAATCTAAGCCCGCCGAAGAGCTGGAAACGGAAATCGAGGAGCGCGACGAAAATCGCCACGAGCACGAAGTTATGCTGCAAAAGGAAGTCAATCAGAACGTCCAAACCGGCACAAACGACGCCACGCATCCCGGAATCAACTGGGGCTCGTCCTACACCACTCGGCGCAAAAAAAAGGCAAAGAAAGCTTCAGCCGGCCAAACCCCAGCAGGCCAAGCTCCAGCAGGACAAACCAACGACTCGGAATCTAAGCCCTAGACCACGCTGTTCGTTGAACTTTCTGCGCCTCCGCGTTTGCTTTTGTAGAGGCCGATTTTTTTCGTCGGCCCGCCCGCTTTGCCGCCGTTGCCTTTCGTAGCGGCGGCCTTCAGGCCGGCGTCTCTTGACTTTGCCTCCGTGGGGGCGGGGCTTGCCCCGCACGTCGCGCGACGCGCGACGCCTCCGCGAAGGCGCGAACCGTTGCACTTCATGGGGCCAGAGGTTTAGCTCCGCCCATAAACGGGCTTTCGATTCGTTCCCTTTACGCCCGCTATCCACTAGGGATACGGAATTTCAACGCTTTATCGCTCGCATCCGCGCAAGCACTGCCGCGATATCTGAAGTCACGCCACTCTCGTCGGTACCGTCTTTTTTAGTGCGATCGTGCTGCGAGAGTCGATAATGCGGCAGGTACAAGACCCACACGGGCCTCGGCTGCGTCCCGCCAGTGATGCGGGATCCGGAAAAGAACGTGTACTTGGTGCCATTTATGGTGAATCGCACCTGGCCATAATTCACGATTCCCTGTACGCTCCCATGGAACGGTTTGAGTCCAAATGCAAACAGCCCCCCCCTCGCGGAATAGCGGAAAAAACCTGAATTGGCACCGGCGGCTGTCCCACCTGCGAAGCCAGGCCGATATCCCCCGATTGCCGTGTCATCGCGAATCAGAACTGGTTCGCGCAACGCCACTTCGTTCTCGCCCGGCTCCGCCGGAATCACGAAACCCCAGCCGGGAACTCCATCGGGAGAGGTTGCTATCACGCCTTTCATTTGGAGCTCACCGCCTCCCGTTACCGGAACCCGAAGGGTGTCGCCAGGTTTATACGCGCATCGAACAGCTGGAGCATCGCGGATCTCGTCGGCAAGCTGCTTCGCATTTGGGATGCTGGCGAAAGCCTTCGCCCGTAACGCTAGATACACTCGATTATCCTCGATTTTCTGAACTTCAAGCATACCGACAATATGATGCTGTGGGTCTGACGAGACCCTGAATTGCAGCTGGCATTTCGGGCCGCAAGCCCGCGCCACGCCTCCCACGCTTCCCGAACCGCGAATGCCAGAATCAATCTTGTATTCGAACCATTCGGCCGGAGCTTGCGCCCGTGTGTGCGCCCACGCGCCAGCAAGCAGCGCGATAACAACCGCGCAGATTGCCGCCACAAATCGTGGCACACGCATTTTTTGCGTGAGAATCGAAACGAGCGACCTCGTTTTACGCGTAATCCGTGGAAGAGCTGGCATTTTCAGCTGGTTGGCTTCAAGCAGTCGCAGTTCCACTGCGATCTGCGCGTATTCCCGCAACGTCTCACGGCAATTCGCGCAACTTGCAATGTGCTGCGCCGCTTCGACCGGAACTTCTTCGCCGTCGTACAACGCCGAAATTGACGGCCCAAGAGTATTGCATTCCATTTCATTCTCCTTCGCGATTGACACCTGGCTTGCACTTCCAAATCCGTCTTAAGCTCTCCCGAGCCGCGAACAACCTCGACTTCACCGTTCCTAACGGCACTTGAAGGATTTCCGCCAGCTCCGCGTACGAATACCCCTCCAGCTCCCGGAGCCAGAGCAACGCTCGCTCATTCGAGTCGAGATGCATCAGCCCTTCTCGCATAGCCACCGATAGATCTCCATTTGCTCGGCGATCGATGGCCAAGTGCGCCGCATTCCGTCGGTCAAAGTCGCGCGGGACGGTCATGTGCGCTGACTCCCGCCGTTTTTGTGCCACACGCTTGCGCGCAATGCCGTAGAGGTATTGGCGCAGCGTTCCGCGCTCAGGGTCATATCCACTTGGTCGTCTCCAGATTTGCAAAAACGTCTCCTGTAAAATGTCATCCGCCTCCAGCTCCCCGCCCGAATAGACGTGCAGAAATCCGCGCAATCGAGGAGCAAACTCTCTGAAAAACACCTCGAATGCTAACTGCTCGCCGGCACAAATTCCTTTCCAGAGCGACTTGTCGTCAGCCATTCACGCGTCTCTATCATGTATTTCGCAAAATCAGGCCAAAAAGTTCATGAGAAAGATCCGCGGCTCTCCCATTTCTGGCTCGCAGGCAAGAAACCACCTTTTTGTGCATCCTGCGGGCCTTTGTTACAATCAGATGAACGGATGAATTATTTTAGGTTTATTGTTGCGGCGGTTTTTGGAGGCAGGATCATGTCGAACATCAAGGTCGGCACAGCAGCGCCGCTGTTCGCGCTCGGCGGCCTCAACGGGGAGAATTATTTCCTCGCGGACGCCCTGAAAAAAGGCCCGGTCCTTGCCGCGTTTTTCAAAATCAGTTGCCCGGTCTGCCAGTTCACTTTTCCTTTTCTGGAACGCATTTACGAAGCCTACGGCGATTCCAACGTCACTTTTTGGGGCATTTCTCAAGATGACGCTGCGGGCACGCGCGAATTCCTCAACGAATTTGGCGTGAAGTTCCCTTCCCTGATCGACGCCAATGGTTACAAAGTCTCCAAGCAATACGGCCTGACCAACGTGCCCAGCATTTTTCTGATTGAGCCGGATGGAAAAGTACAAACGGCGTCTATCGGATTCGTCAAGCAAGATTTGGAAAGTATTTCGAAGGAATTAGCGAAGGCCTCCCGAAAACCCGCTCAACCTGTTTTTCTTCCTGGAGAAAAAGTTCCCGACTATCGCCCCGGTTGAGGCTCGAAACGCTAGGTTCCGGCGGAACCTGAAAGTCCTCACAGAGAGTCTTCATCGACGAGCGGTTTCTTGTGTTTCGGCGGCTTCAGCCGCCGATTGGGAATAATCCGCTCGGCTGGCGGCGCGCCCACGTTTTCGCGCGCGATTCGCCGCGCTTCGGTTCCCTTCTCGAATTTCGGTTTTTTTCGTTTGCGTGCCATCGCCGCACCACTAGACTCCGCTCGCTGAATTCAGTTTACGTTCTGCTGTTTGGCGTGTAAATAATCTCTGCGGAGCAACGCCCGTTATGGCTAACCATGCATCGTCGTCGAAGCATCCATCATTGACATTGTGATATTCACATTATGATTGCGAAAAAAATACGAGCCACTTTAACGTCGGTAACGGTGATCGTGATCGTGGCTCTCGCCCTTCGCGTGGCCTTCACCTGGAATTACGTCGAAAGCCATTCTCATCAAGCGCTCAGCGTCATTCCTTTCATGTATGAATCCGCGGACATCGCCGTCTCGATCGCGCAGGGGCACGGATTTAGCTCGCCGTTTCGCATCCCCACTGGCCCGACCGCTTGGATGACGCCCGTTTATCCTGCGCTCCTCGCCGGAGTTTTTCGCATTTTTGGAATCTACACTTTTAATTCCTATCTCGTGGCCACCAGCCTCAACATTCTTTTCGTCAGCTTCGCGTGCATTCCCATTTTTTACTCCGGCAGGCGCATCGCCGGCGTGGGACTCGGCGCAGGAGCCGCGTGGCTGTGGGCCATTTTCCCCAATGCGATTCTTCTCACGTATGAAAGCATGTGGGAGGCTTGCCTTTCCGCGCTACTCGCGGCGATTATTTTGTGGGCCACGCTTACGCTGTTCGAATCCGACCGTCCGCGCGACTGGATCGCTTACGGCCTGCTGTGGGGCTTCACGCTGATGACCAATCCCACTCTGGCTTCGCTTTTTCCTCTTTTGCTGCTATGGCTCGCGTGGCGCGTGCACAAGGAACACCGCTCTTGGCTCGCTCTGCCTACTATCTCGCTCGCTGTAGCTCTGCTCTGCTGCGTTCCGTGGACCGTTCGCAACTATTCCGTTTTCCACCGCTTCGTGCCGCTTCGCTCCGTCCTTGGATTGCAACTCTGGCTCGGCAACAATCCACAGGCGAAGCCTCCGTGGCTCGGCAACCTTCACCCCATTAACGATCAAGCCGAGCGCGAAGAGTACATCCAGATGGGCGAATTGAATTACATGCGCCTGAAGGAGCGCGAGGCCATCCGCTACATGCGCGCGCACCCGCGTCACGTGGCCAAACTCTCTGCGGAGCGTTTCATTTCCATTTGGTCAGGAGGAGCTACGCACCCGCTGGAGGAGTTAGAGAGTAGCGATTCGGGCTGGTTCGATTACGTCTTGTTGTTCAATATTTTTGCTGCGATTGCCGCACTCGCCGGCATCGTGCTTCTCGCCATACGCCGCAGCGTTTACGCATTTCCGCTGGCCGTTTTTCCGCTCGTTTTTCCCTGGGCTTATTATTTCACGCTTGCGCTGCCGCGTTATCGCCTTCCCATCGATCCCATCGTCATGCTGCTGGCCGCCATCGCTGTCGCCGGGATTTTCCGCCGCGGCAGATTCTCAAAAAACTCGGGTGTGACCTGAACAGCTGACAACTTACCTTCTATCGCCGATGGCCGCCATAGCCGCCGCGGTCTCGATCACGGTCGCGATCGTTACCGCGCCCGCCGCCTCGGCCACCTCCGGCGTTATAACCTCCGCGCCCGCCGCCGCCTCGGTTAAACCCGCCTCGACCGCCGCCTTCGCCGCGCGCCGCTTGTGGACGCGCTTCGTTCACCTGCAACGGCCGCCCATCCATGGTGACGCCGTTCAGTTGCGTAATGGCTCGCGCCGAATCCGCATTGGGGCCCAGTTCGACGAATCCGAATCCTCGCGAACGTCCCGTGCCCATGTCGCGCACCACGCGCGCCGATTGCACCTCGAAACCCTGGCCGTTGAAAAATTCTTGTAACTTTTCGTCGGTAACTTCGAAAGGCAGGTTCCCCACATACAGCTTCGCCATGACAGGGACTCCTTCGCTGCGGATTGTGCCGTCGCGTAATTCAGATGCGCGCGAAGGTGCACCGGTGGCAGACTCGCTTAACTTTGCGGAGTAATCCTTGCGATCTCAGGTCCTGGGGAGAGAATCACGGGGAGGGACTTGCTGACGATTCCAAGCTTTATTGCGTTTATTGCGAAGGAGGGCCCGTTCCCAGGCCCTCCCTGCGTTTGGTTTTGGCTAGAGACCTATGACGTTGGCAGCTTGCAAGCCCTTAGGGCCGGACACCACGTCGAATTCGACGGCCTGTCCTTCGTTCAACGACTTGTATCCATCCGCCTGGATCGCCGAGAAGTGTACGAATACATCTTCTCCCGACTGCCGCTGAATGAATCCAAATCCCTTGCTCGCATTAAACCACTTCACAGTTCCTTGTTCTTTTGCCACTTGAGTGTTTCCTCTTCTTTGTTTTTAAGCTATTTGCGTCTCGTCATCCTCTAGCCGTACATCAAAAAAGGCCGCAAGTTTTCACTTGCAGCCCCTTTTCATCGATTCCAAAGGTTTTACAAGATCCACAAACGCATTTTTACCCTACCATATTCAACCCATTGCGTCCAGCAAAATCTTTTCATACGATTCAACGCGGAACGCATTTCTCTGCCGCGCGCAATCCTTCTCTGGCCCATTCCTGCCACAAAGACCAAGGCGGCAACCAAAACCATCCGCCCTCCGCATCGCCGACCCGGCTTGCACTACCGGCAGCAGCGAACGCTGCGGTCAGCAAGCAAACGAGGGCAGCCCGTAGTTCATGGTCAGCCTCGGCTCTCAACCGGTGCCAAACCAAAGCCGACAGGTTCAGACTCTTTGAAAGCGCCGAGAGTAGGATCTCGTCTCCAACGACACGTTCGTAGAGCCAGTCGAACCGGTGGCCCCGCCGCATTCTCGGCGCAGAAAGGAACACCTCATGTGGCAGAAGTACAGCAAGGAACGCATTTGGAAATGCCTCAACGATCTGGCCGTTAGAGCTAATGGAGACGTCAAGCATTTGGCTAAATTGAGCGCAAGCGTCCGCCGCCGCCCGTCTCAGTTCCAGACCGAATCCCCAGTGGCTAAGTCCCGGCTTGCAACGGCTCGAAAACGGAGCGCGAATGAACACGAACTCGCACCTACGACGGACGAGTTTAGCGGCATCTCGCGGGAGCAGCGGCCCGTCAATAGCAATCACGTTGGCTCGAAAACCGTCCGGTATCCGTGCTTTCCGGCTCTCCCACCGCGTTCCTGCTCGCGAAAGATAAAGTTTCTCGCCATCCAGACAAGCGATTCCGCTCGTCTCGCCCGTCTTCGAGAAACCAACATCTACTCCCATAAGCTTCATTGGCTCGGTTCTCCCTTACCGCAGGTCCAGTCTGAGTTTATGACAAACTGAGTGACTACTAAATAGAGAGCACTCAGGCCGAGGCTGCCTGGCTCACGCGAATCTGCTGGCATCCTCTTCCATTCTGAGGCAAATTCTCCCTGCGAATAAAATTTGGATTGAGAGGAATTATGCCGGCCCGCACTCATCGCTGCGCCTTTGCACTTGTCTCCTTGTGTTTTTTGTTCTTCGTAACCCTATTCGCGCCAACTACACCTGCTCAAACTCCCACCGCCGCGCAGCTCGATGCCATTTTTTCCAAAGTGGTCACTGCGCCGAATCAGCCCGGCCTCGCCGTCCTCATCCGCCAAAATGGACGCACGCTTTTCGAACGCGCCTACGGCATGCGCGATCTGCGCTCCAATCTTTCCATCACCGCGCGCACCAATTTCCGCCTCGCCTCTTGCACCAAGCAATTCACCGCCATGGCCATCATGCTTCTCGTGCACGACGGCAAATTGCGCTACGACGAACGCCTCACCGATATTTTTCCTAACTTTCCCGCCTACGGCCGCACCATCACCATTCGCAATTTGCTCAATCACACTTCCGGCCTCATCGCTTACGAAGATCTGATGGACAAAATGTACGCTGGAAAAGAGTGGTACCAAATTCCGCAAATCTCCGACGCGCAAGTCCTCGCTCTCGCCGAGCAGCAAACCGGAACAAAATTCCCGCCGGGGACCAAATGGGAGTACAGCAACGGCGGCTACTGCATTCTCGCTATGATTGTGCAGAAAATTTCAGGAATGCCCTTCGCGGAATTTCTGCAGCGCCGCATTTTTGCCCCGCTCCAAATGGACCACACCGTCGCGCACGTCTACGGCAAAGACACCATCGCGAATCGCGCCTACGGCTACACCAACGATGCCGGCGTGTGGCTCGAAACCGACCAGAGTCCCACTTCCGCCACGCTCGGCGACGGTGGCATCTATAGTTCCCTCGACGATCTCGCCAAATGGGACGATGCTCTTCGCAATCACACTTTGCTCAGCCCCGCGGAATTCCAGCCCGCCATCACGCCTGAAAATTCCGCCGCCGTTTTGCCCGCAGCCGTTGACGATCTGCCCAAAGCCGCCGCCGAAAAGCCTCTCGCTTATGGTTTTGGATGGTTTCTCGATCCCTATCGCGGCCATCCGCGCATGTGGCACTACGGCAGCACCATCGGCTTTAATTCCATCATCGAACGCTTCACCGACAACCATCTCACCATCATCATTCTCGCCAATCGCACCGACGCCGATTTGGCTGCCCTCGCCCTCCGCTCCGCCGACCTCTACCTTCCAGCCTCTGAAAAATGAGCGTGCTTGCGTTAACGTTCCAGATCGCCGGCAAGTTCTGAATCCATATTTTTGTTTCTCAATTCCGCTTGCCTCACATGTTAAAAAAAATGCCCACTCCCAGCGTTGGTGAGAGTGGGCATTCATTCTCTGCGACTTCGCTATGCCAGGTCAGGCCCAGGCTGCTGCGGCTGACCATGTGGTTGCCCGGGTTTTTTCTTCGGGGGCTTTTTGGGCGGAGGCGCTTTGTGCGGAACCGCTCTCGGCGGCCTCGGCTGAGCTGACGGCCGATTTCGAGGCGCAATCGCTCGCGGAGGATTCTCAGGGGTTCTCGGCGGAATTGCGCGGTACGGCGCCCTCGGCTGCTCTCGATTGGGTGCAGTTCGAGGCGGAGTTGCGCGATTTGGCGGCGTGAACGTAGGCCGCGCTGGCTGGCGGTTCGGCGGCTCAGCCGGACGCGCTCGATTCGGAGCAGTTCGCGGCGCCGTTGCGCGGTTCGGCGGCGTGAATGTAGGTCGCGCTGGCTGCCGGTTCGGCGGCTCAGCCGGACGCGCCCGGTTCGGAGCAGTTCGCGGCGCAGTTGCGCGATTCGGCGGCGTGAACGTAGGTCGCGCTGGCTGGCGGTTCGGAGGCTCAGCCGGACGCGCCCGGTTCGGAGCAGTGCGCGGCGCAGTTGTGCGATTCGGCGGCGTGAATGTAGGTCGCGCTGGCTGCCGGTTCGGAGGCGCAGTCGGCTGCGTTCGATTCGGAGCGGCTTCGGGACGCGTTGGAGCGCCAGGTTGAGGCCTTGCTGCTGGCCGATTCGGTTGTGGCGGCCCGCCTCTCGCTGGGGCGCGTGCTGCAGCCGTTGCTCTCACCGTTTGCAGTTGTGCAGAATAGCCCGAGCGCCGAAGCACCGCGGGTTGCAAACTGGGCGGCGTTGCCGGACGAGGACGCCCGATAGGTTCAGCTCTTGGCGACGGCTGCATTTTCGTTACCAGGGGACGATTCGCAATTCGCACCTGCGGCTTTGCGCGTGCAGGCGTAGCCGCGCCTGCTATGCTGGCGCGAGTAGGCGTGAGAGCCGCGGTCGTAACCACTCGCGGGTGCTGAATCTGCGCCGGATCGACGCGCATCGCCGATTTCTGAACAGGTTGTCCGCTGACAAATGCTTGCCGGCTAACTACCGTCACTGCTCTGGCATTGTTCGCGTAAGTGTACGAAACGTTGGTCACATGGTTGACCGTGTAGTTGTTGTACACGTTCGTGACGATCGTTTGATTGATTACGCGCGAGTTCGAAATGTTGATCTCCTGCACATACTGCGGAGTAACTTGATATGGCGGAATGTACACATCTTGCGGACCCAACGGGAACCACCCTACGCCTACGCCGAATCCGAACTGGATGCCGACGCCGAAACCTCCGCCCCCAACAAATCCCACCAGCGCCGGCGCGTACACCGGAGCTACCGCAACTGGACCGGGAACCCAGCCCCACGCGCCTCCAATCATTGCCCATCGCCCATAATGGAACGGCGTGAATCCCCACGGTTCGTAATCAACCCAGGTCCAACCCCATGGTGCAATCCAAACCCAATGGCCTTCGTGATAAGGCTGCCAGTCTGGCGCAATATCGCGCGGCACCCAATAGTTCCCATATTCCGCGTCATAGCGCCACGATCCGTATTCGTCCAGGTCTTCGTAGCCGGCCACCTCGGGCGAGAGGTAGCGGTCCGAAACCGCGTGCATTTCGTGATATTCGCGCGAACGCGCCCATTCCTCGAACCCGTCTGGACCTGGCGCGCCTTGCACGTTCTCGGAAAGCTGATTTGTGCCCGTGAATTCCGCCTGCTGCAGCGGCATTACGTTGAACGTCTGCCCGCCGCCCGTCACCGTGCCTTCACCTGAATAGACCGTCACCACAGTCGAATTCCCGTTGGGATCGGCGTCCAGTCGGTATTCGCCCGGACGCAGAATCGAAAACGCCAGATTCGGAGCGTCAATTTCATACGCGTCGTCCGGCCCCAGCCGAGCCACGCTGATCTCCAGCGTTCCCTGCGCAAGCTGCACCTGCACCGAATTGTCGTTCAGGTTTAAAAATGAAATTCCCGTCTGATCCCCCATGCGAAACGCAGTGCTGCCCACATGCACTTCAGCGCGGGAATTTTGATCGGACCAAAGGTTGTCTCCCGTCGTCAGCGGGCGGTCCAGGTCGGCTTGGTACCACTGCTGGTCGCCGTACGGCTGGTACGAAACTGACCCTTGCGCATAATTCAAATCCGCCACGCGCGTCGGCGGATTCTGCTGGTCCTCCTGCCCGAAAGCTTGCTGCTGCGCGGCGAACAGTCCCGCCAGGAACAGGATGAAGATTAGCGGCACATAAAATCTCTTTTTCATATCGGAGTTTCCTCCATCAAATTTTTTTTCTGGCGGGAGCGTCTTCAGCGCTTTCGATGGCCTGCAAGATAGTTCGTAGCTTCCAGCCAGTTGACATCGCCAGTTCACATCGAATGGCCAGGAGTTTTCGGTTGGGAAGCGGCACTCGAGGCTCCGCCGCAACGTCCTCTCTATGTCCTTTAGCGTAGCTGATGGCTAACGGTAGGAACTATCAGGTAGTTAACCGAGAAAATGGGCCTATATTGACGTAATCCTGTCGCCCTTAATCACCTGAGCCTCCGCGCATTTCGTGAGGGCCAGCCTACTTTTCAAGAATGGAGCCAATGGATAGCGCGGTGCAAAGTGAATGTTCGAAGAACTCATCAAAAGGACGCAAACCGGGCCTAACGAAGAGCCATCCACGCCGCCAGCGCCGCTTTTTTGTGCTCCTGCGTCCACGGCGCACCAAGCGTCTTACGCGCATTCGCGATTCGCTTAATGGCATCTCCTGCCGGCTTTCCGAGGCGGGCCTTTACTTCTTTTTCCGCGTCGCGCTCGCGAACCCTCGCTACAGCGATCTTCAACGTGCCGCAAGCCTCCGAAATCGCCCCGCGAAAAAATTCTCCTTCGGCGGTATGAATCAGTGGATGCGCGGCAAGTATCGCAGCAAGCTCCGGCAACGCGCGCCCTGAAGCCGTTAACAAAGCGCAACACGCCACGCGATAACCGGCGCTCCGCAAATTCTCAGCCAGTGCGCGAATCGCCTCGCGCGCCAACCTCTGCGACTCTTCTTTGCTGCGCGTGATATATTTCTCCGCCGCGCTCAAACTCATCGTCTTCGCAAAATGGTATGGCTGCCTCTTTCCTCCCGCCTTCTCATCGACGACCACGATGCGTTCCCGCGCAATCACATTGGGCCGCCCGCCGTCATTCGACACGGCCACCACCACGCCCCATCCGGAATGCATCCGCACGCCAATCGCCGCTGATTTCATGCTAGCCGCCCCGCGCGTCCCGCATTTCTGCGCATCGCCCGCATTCACATTATTTTTTCTGATGGACCCTAAATTTCCGCGATGACCTTAGCCAACTCGCCCGCGCGCACTTCAACAATCCGCGCCGGGCTCACATTGTAATCGCTGTAGCGAATCCACGTTGGCCGCACGCGCACGTACGCAATTTGCGGCCACGTCATCCGCGCGCGCCCGTCGGGAAACTGCTTGAAGTAAATTCCCTCCCGCACTCGTTTGAGTTCTTCGCCGCTGGGAACATCCGCCAACCCCTGATACTGCACGCTGCGCTCGTCATGTTTGCCCGCCCGGTATGCGCCGGCTGCGCCGAACACCACCGCGATTCGCGGCTCGAGCTGCAAATTTCCAAACTTTCGCGAAGTGTCCAGCGTGTCGAACACCAGCTCCAGCCGGTCGCTCACCGCTACTCCCACTACCGCCGCTTCGGGCGACCCGTCCGCCGAAATTGTCGCCACGGTCGCCAGCGGATTCGCGCGCATAAACTGCACCATCTCGTTTCGCATCATAGGTCTATCCCAGGTCTATCCCACACATTCCACGCGCCTAATCACCAGGTTTCGCTGCGCGACTGGATCGCGCGCGCTGCCAACCTGGACTGCAGGAAGTGAAGTCGCAGGCTGCATTGACCAGCGCGATGTGCGTAAGCGCCTGCGGAAAATTCCCGAGTTGCCGTTTTGATCTCGGATCATACTCTTCCGCCAGCAACCCGACATCATTGCGCAAAGCGAGAAGGCGTTCGAACAGCACTCGCGCATCCTCGTGCCGCCCCAGCATTCCCAGCGCGCTCACCATCCAAAAACTGCATGCAAGGAATGCTCCTTCTCCGGCCGGCAGCCCGTCATTCACGTTTTCCGTCCGGTAGCGCAGCACAAAACCATCGGCCATAAGCTGCTTTTCAACCGCCTCCACCGTTCCGCGAACGCGAGCATCACTAGCCGGCAGAAAGCCGACCAGCGGAATCAGCAGCAAGGACGCGTCAAGCTCTTTTGAGCCGTACGACTGCGTAAAACTGCCCATCTGCCGGTCGTAACCTTCTTCGCAGACTTGCTTATGAATCTTCTCGCGCGTCTCGCGCCATCGGCTCACCTCGCCTCGCATCCCGAATTTTTCCGCAATCTGCAAGGCTCGATCGAAGGCCACCCACGCCATAACTTTCGAGTATGTAAAATGCCTTGCCGCCCCGCGGACTTCCCAAATACCCTGGTCCCGCTCCTGCCAGATTTTTGCCAGGTGATCCGTCAGCAACTGCTGCAACGTTAGCGCCACGGGCTCGGGCGGTAATCCTCCTAAGTAAGCGTGCAGCAGCGCGTCCGAGATTTCGCCGTACACATCGAGCTGGAGCTGCCCCGAAGCCGCGTTGCCTATGCGCACCGGAGCCGAACCTTCGTATCCGCTCAGCCACGGCACGTTCCACTCCAGCAAGTTCCGCTCGCCGCGTATGCCGTACATGATCTGCACTTGCTCTGGGCTGCCGGCCACCGCGCGCAACAGCCAATCGCGCCACGCGCGCGCTTCCTCGAAATACCCCGCGTTCATCAGCGCGAGTAGCGTGAATGTGGCGTCACGAAGCCAGCAGAAACGATAATCCCAGTTGCGGGCGCCCCCGATTCTCTCAGGCAATGACGCCGTGGGCGCCGCAATAATCCCGCCCGTCGGGCGGTACGTAAGCGCCTTTAACGTGATAAGCGACCGCTCGATGGCATCGGCGTACTGCCCTTGCGTGTTGGATTTCCGCGCCCATTTTTTCCAGTCCTTGACCGTGTTTTCCAGCCACTTATCGACATCCCGAGCTTTAGGAGCCTTGCCGGGAGAATCTCCGTACGTCAAAACGAATTGCATGGATTCGCCCTGCCGCACCGTGAATTCGCTCACCGTTTTCAGGTTCTCGCCGCGAAGCGGCGCTATAGTGTGCAGCGTCACGGTGTCGGGACCCGCAACCGCTCGTAGCCCGCCATCTTGCGCTCGCACCACCCACGGCACGATGTGCCCGTAATCGAATCGCAAGATCAACTGCATCTTCATTGGCACTTGCCCGTGAACTCCGCGGACAATGCGAACCACACTGGAATTGGGATTTTTTCCCCGGAGCGGCATGAAGTCGAGCAGCGCTGCGCTTCCCTCTTCCGTTTCGAAAGTCGTCTCGACCGCCAGCGTATGCTCGATGTAGCGCCGTGAAACCCTGAACGCTTTTTTCGGCGCAATCACCCAATGCCCGTTTTCCTCCTCGCCGAGCAAAGCTGCGAAACACGCGGGCGAACCAAAATGCGGCCAGCATAGCCAGTCAATCGAGCCGTGGCGACTCACCAGCGCCGCAGTTTCGCAATCCCCGATCAGGGCGTAATCCTCGATGCGCGCTGAACTATTTTTCTTATTCATTAAAATTGCCCGCTGCGGTCTTTCCAATCACGCCTCGCCGCCCTCACACCGGGTTCGCGCGCATGAACTGCACCAGCTCGTTTCGCATCATCGACCCGCTCTCTTCAGCAATCTTGTAAAAACACGAGAATATTTGTGGGTCGTGGCTTTTTACCCTGAGCGTTTTGTGCGAAGGACAGCCACGACGTAAACGCTGCATAATCAGTTCGGCTTTCGCGCCGTTTGCGTCCCGACGCTTTTGGTCGGGAAGCCGCTGAAGTACAGATTTCGCGTTTGTCAGTCAATCACTTCACGCCAGCGCCTTCGGAATCGACCCTTCCCATTTCCCCTGCGCCTTCAAAATCAATTCCACCACTTCGCGCACCGCGCCGCCGCCGCCATTCGCTCGCGTAACGTAGTGCGCCGCGTTTTTCACTTCGATGGCCGCGTCGCCCACCGCGACCGCCAGTCCCGCGCGCGCCAGCAGCGGCAAATCCGGCAAATCGTCGCCCACATACGCCACCTCTTCATCTTTAACGCCCGCGCGCTGCAAAATCTCCTCGTACGCGGCCGTTTTTCGCGCCTGTCCTTGAAACACAAACTCAACTCCCATCTCATGCGCGCGCTGCGTCGTCGCCGGCGAATTTCGCCCCGTGATCATCCCGCTGCGCAGCCCCACAATCGAAGCCAGCTTCACTCCCGCGCCGTCATGCGCGTTAAAAACTTTCAGTTCCGCCACGCTGCCATCGGGAAACGCCTGCAAACACACCGTGCCGTTCGTCAGCACGCCATCAACGTCCATCAGCAGCAGCCGAATTTTCTTCGCCCGCCGCCTCACCTCCGCCGCATTTTTCTTCGTCGCCATAGATCGAACCTGTCATTCTGAGCGGATGCGACTAGCATCCAGCGAGGAATCTGCTTTTTCTTTCTCGCCTTTTCGGGTGCCCCATCTCCGGTTTCTGGAGTCCGGTAGACTCCACCGGAGTCCTGCCACCAAACCTGAGCGTCTTCCGCGAAGGGTGGGTTTTTGACGTAGCCTCTTTGTCTTCTTCAGAAAAGTTGCAGACTCCACAAATCGTGCAAATGCACCACGCCTTCGACGCGCCGCTCCGCGTCCACCACCACGACGGAAGTAATCTTGCGCTCCTCCATCAGCCGCAACGCGCTCGCCGCCAGTTCCGCGCGCGCAATGGTCACCGGATTCTTCGTCATGCTCTCCGCCGCCGTCAAATCCAGCGCCTCTTTTTTCCGCCGCTCCATCAATCGCCGCAAATCGCCGTCCGTCACGATTCCCAATAATTTTCCGCCGCGCTCCGTCACCACCGCCATCCCCAATTTCTTCCGGCTGATTTCGTAAATCACATCCGCAATGGGCGCCTCCGGCCCCACCCGCGGAATCGCTTCGCCCGCGTGCATCACCGACTCGACGCGCCGCAGCTTCGTCCCTAATCTTCCCTTGGGATGCAGCGCCGCAAAATCCTCTTCGCGAAATCCTCGCCGCTCCAGCAGCGCAATCGCCAGCGCGTCGCCCAGCGCCAGCGCTGCGGTCGTGGAAGCCGTCGGCGCCAGATTCAGCGAACACGCCTCCTCTTTCACGGAAATATCCAGCGCCACATCGCTCGCCGCCGCCAGTGTTGAACGCGCATTCCCGGTCATGGTCACCAATTTAATTCCCAGCCGCTTCACCGGCTCCAGCAGCGCCACCAATTCTTCCGTCTCGCCGCTCTGCGAAATCGCCAGCGCCACGTCTTCGCGCATCAACATTCCCAAATCGCCGTGCAGAGCGTCCGCCGCGTGCAAAAATACCGAAGGCGTGCCGGTGCTCGCGAGCGTCGCCGAAATTTTCCGCCCAATCAGCCCCGATTTTCCCAGCCCGGTCACCACCACGCGCCCGCTGCACGCAAAAATCAGTTCCACCGCGCGCTCGAATTTTTCGTCGAGCCGCTCCATCGCTTCCGCGATCGCTTCCGCCTCGATGCGCAACACGCGCCGTGCCGCCGCCAAACTTCCCCGCGCTTTCGCCGGCTTCGCAGCTTTTGCCATCTTCATTATTTTTCCCACTCGCGTACCAGCGCCGCAATTTTCATGATTTTCTCCGCCAGCGGCTTGAATTTCTCCAGCGCCAGCGCATTCGCTCCGTCCGAAAGCGCCTTCGCCGGATTATCATGCACTTCCATGAAAATTCCGTCCACGCCCGCCGCCGTCCCCGCGCGCGCCAGCGGCTCGATGAATTCCGGCTGACCGCCGCTCGATTTTCCTTCGCCGCCGGGAAGCTGCACCGAATGCGTCACGTCGAACACCACCGGATAGCCCAATTTCCGCAAAATCGGAAACGACCGCATGTCCACCACCAAATTCTGGTAGCCAAACGATGCGCCGCGCTCCGTCACAATGATTTTTTTGTTCCCCACGCTCGCGATTTTTTCCACTGCATTCGCCATTTCCCACGGCGACACGAACTGCCCCTTCTTGATATTCACCGCGCAGCCCGTTTTTCCTGCAGCGATCAGCAAATCCGTCTGCCGGCACAAAAACGCCGGTATCTGAATCACGTCGCACACCGCCGCCGCCGCCGCAGCCTGCGAAGGCTCATGCACATCCGTCAGCACCGGCAGCCCAACTTTTTTCTTCACCTCGCCAAGAATTCGCAACCCTTCTTTCAACCCCGGCCCGCGAAACGATTTCACCGACGAGCGATTCGCCTTGTCATACGACGCCTTGAAAATGAGCGGCACGCGCAACCCTCGCGCCACCGCCGCCAGCCGCTCCGCCATCATCAGCGCGTGCGCTTCACTCTCGATGACGCACGGCCCCGCAATAAAAAACTGCGGCGCGCCCTGCCCCATCTTCACGCCACCCACCTCAAATTTGCGCATCTTCTCGCTCATCACTCTTGCGCCGTCTTCGCCTCTTCGCTTTTCGGGTGCCCCATCCCTGAGCGCCTCTTGCGAAGGGTGGGATTCTAACTTTGCCTCGTCGCCTCTCTTGTCACTCGCCACTGGCACCTAAGCCTATGCAGGATTCGCTTCCTTTGCAATCTTCGTATTGACCTGAGTGTGCCTCTAGCATATTGTTGCCGCAAAGATACAGGTGAGCAGGTTTGACATTAGGTCGTGAGACTATGCGCCGTCTGATCCTCATAGCAACGCTTGTTGCAGCGTTCTTCGTCAGCGCCTGTGCTTCCACAGTTTCGCCGCTTTATACCAAAACCGACGCGGTCACCGATCCCGTCCTTGTTGGCACGTGGGTTGGCAGCGATAAAGGCGATAATCTGACAGTTCAAATCGAAAAGATGAAGGACGCGTCTTACCAGGTTACCGTATCTGGCGTAAAGTCTGGCGACGACTCAGTGTACCAGGCGTATCTCGTAAAGCTTGGCAGCGCATCGTATGCGGACTTGCTTCTGACGAACCTCCGGCTCGCGGGCCAGGATCGTGCCCTTCCTTGGGGTGTTGTCGCTCTCCACCAGGTCGTAAAATATCAGCTCTCCGGCGACGACCTGGCCGTTTCGCCGATCAGCGACGATGCCCTCGATAATTCGGCCAAACAGCCAGGCTTTCCCCTTCAGTTTCGGGCGACGGTGCAACATGGCGACACCGTCATTATTCTCTCCACTACGGACGAGCTACGCCGCTACCTTTCGGCACATCCCGCGGATATTTTCGGCGAACAACAACATTTCAAACGCCAGCACTGACGGCCAAGATTCGCTGCTCCATGCGCGCTGTTTCCGTTCGCTCCCGGTTTCCCGGCGTTCAACGTCAACTCTGCGCAACTCGATTCGAAACGCTTTACATCCGTGAGATAATGCTACCAGTCGCGAAAATTTAGGATTACGAACTTGATGCAGTTTATAGCGCAGCCACAGAGGCCCCATCAGACCCCTTTCGGAGTGTACCAGTCGGCCGCGCCTATTTCTAATCGCCAATGCTCGGAATTAGGAACACTCGTAACTCACACAAAACAAAGACTCGGCGCATTTCTAATCGCCAATTTTGGAAACCCGCAGCGCCCCGCGCAGTGTTCTCGCTCGCCCCGCCGCCTCGTCCACCTCGTTAATCCCTCCGCGAAATTAGGGATTCGGCTAAGTTCAATAAAAACAGCGATTTCCAATTTTATAATCGATAACTTTTGCCACCTTTCGAAACACGATGCAGCCGCGACCCTCTCAACCGCCGCGTCTCATCTTCCTGGGCCACTGCGCCTCGGTTCCTCCCTCAAATTATTAGAAATCTTGCCAACTCGCGCAGAATCAGCCACATCACAATTTCTAATCGATAACTTTTCGCCACTTTTACGAATTCATTTCTCGCTTCTTAGCCGAATTTCTACGCCTTCTCCTTGCAAAGGAATACTGCGCCCATGAATGACACTCCCGAACTCCGAAGCCCCGACCTAAAAAGCCCCGACCTAAAAAGAATGTCCCGTCCGCTCGCCGAAGTCGATCCCGAGGTCGCCGACGCCCTTCGCGACGAAGTGCGCCGCCAGGCCACTGGCCTCGAACTGATCGCCTCGGAAAATTTCATCTCCGAAGCCGTGATGGAAGCGATGGGCTCGGTTTTCAGCAACAAATACGCCGAGGGCTACCCGGGCAAACGCTACTACGGCGGATGCGAAAACGTGGACCGCGTCGAGCGCCTGGCCATCGAGCGCGCCAAACAACTTTTTGGCGCCGAGCACACCAACGTGCAGGCGCACTCCGGCACGCAGGCCAATATTTCCGTCTATATGTCCGCGCTGCAGCCCGGCGACACCGTCCTCGGCATGAATCTGGCGCACGGCGGCCACCTCACGCATGGCCATCCGCTGAATTTTTCCGGCCGCACTTACAAATTCGTTCCCTACGGCGTCACCAAAGAAACCGAACAAATCGACTACGACGAAATCGAGCGCCTCGCGCGCGCGCATCAGCCGAAAATGATTGTCGCTGGCGCCAGCGCCTACGCGCGCATCATCGACTTTGCGCGCCTCGCCGAAATCGCGCGCGCAGTGAACGCTTTGCTTTTCGTGGACATGGCGCACATCGCCGGGCTCGTCGCGGCGGGAATTCATCCCAGCCCGGTGCCGCACGCCGATTTTGTTTCCACCACCACGCACAAAACTTTGCGCGGCCCGCGCGGCGGCATGGTTCTCTGCCGCGAAAAATTCGCCAAGGAACTCGACAAAATCACTTTCCCCGGCACGCAGGGCGGCCCGCTCGAACACATCATCGCCGCGAAAGCAGTCTGCTTGAAAGAAGCGATGGAGCCGGGCTTCCGCGAATATCAAAAGCAAGTCGTCGCCAACGCGCGCGCTCTCGCCGCAGGTCTTGCCTCCGCCGGATTCCGCATCATCACTGGCGGCACGGACACGCATCTTTTCCTCGTGGACTTGCAATCGCGCGGCCTCACTGGACGCGACGCCGAACTCGCCCTCGAGCGCTCCGGCATCACTGTGAACAAAAACGCCATTCCCTTTGACACGCAACCGCCCATGAAGGCCGGCGGCATTCGCGTCGGCAGCCCCGCCGTCACCACGCGCGGCATGAAGGAAAAAGAAATGGAGCAGATTGCCCGCTGGATTTCAGAAGTTCTGCAACAAACGCACGCTGCAGCGCCCGTCGCCGCTGGCGCTGAAAAAATTCCCGTGCAAGCGTCGGAAACCGAGCGCCGCGTGCGCGCCGAAGTTGCGAAATTCGCGTCGCGCTTCCCGCTCTACGCCCGCCGCCTCGCCGAAGCCGACGCCGCCCAGCGCGCGCATTCCGCGCCCACCACTGCATGAGCGAGAAAGATGCCGCGAGGAAAGATGCCATCGCTTGACGATGTTTACCGGAAATTCGGAGAGACAGCCGAAGCGGCCCAGCTCATCGAAACGGAACTTGGAACAATGCTGTTGGGCCGCCCGCTGCGTCGAAGAGGGTTTGCTAGAAAAGCAGAATCCACCTCGGGCGACTGACATATTGGATTCTGTGAATCGCCATACTCTTGGCCAGCTTTTCAAAAACCTGAAGAATCACACTCAGTCGCTGGATGCGCTCGAAGATCTTCTTTTAATGGCGCTCAGCGAGCGTAATCGATTGCTTCATTCTTTCTACCGGAACCATAATTTCCGCAGGAATTCTGATGAGGGTAGAGCGCTCATGCTGGAAGATCTTGAAACGATCCATTCCGTGCTACTGGAAGCGTACAAGGCCATTATGAAAGCCAATGGCACAGATCTTGACGAGATGAGTAGCATTCTGCTGCCGACGCGTCATCTTCCCATTTAAATTCGGTTCGACTGATGAAGCTAAGGCGCGATTTCGACTTTTAGTTCGGTGACCTGGCCGTCGCGAATCCAAAAAGCGCGCACTGGCTGCGGCGCATCCTGTAGCGGCGAAAGAATGAGGTACGGCGTGTCGGGATAGAAGGCTTGTTCGATGTCGCGCTGCGACGGGCGATTTTCGCCGCGCGGATGCGAATGATAAATTCCCAGCAATTGCAAACGGCGCGCGCGAATTTCCCGCATGAATTGAAATAATTCCCGCGGCGCAATTTCATACGCCGTCACGGGATTCGCGTGAACATTCCGCGCGGGAAAAAGCGCGTTGATAATTCCGTCGCGCCCCGCGAGCAGCCCGCAGCACTCTTGCGCCGGCGTTTTTGCCGCTTCTTCGCGAAGCTGCGCAAAAATCTGACTCCGGATGCGAACAGTAGCAAGCACGTTGCAGAGGTTAACACGCGGACGACAAGGGAAGTTAGGCGCTGCGCGCGCTGCGCCTATTCAAGCGCAAGGCCTCACGTCAGCCCGCAAGAAGCGCGGGCGGGACGTGAGCGACAGACGGCGCTAGGCTTTGGCGGCCTGGTGGCGCAGGAAGGTCGGCACGTCGAGGTCGTCCGCGGCGACTTCCTGAATCACCTCGGTGACGTTGCGCGCAACCTGCGCCACCACGTCAGGATGCGTCGACTCCGGCGCGCGCTCCGACTTCCACGTCTTCGGCAGATACGACGGCCGCGTGTGCGTTTTTTTGTTGGCCACTTCGCGGAAGCCCGCGGCGATGACCGTGATTTTCACCGACTCTTTCATGGCGTCGTCCATCACCGCGCCGAAAATAATGTTGGCGTTTTCGTGCGCGGCTTTCTGAATGATAGAAGAAGCCTCGTGAACTTCGTGCAGGCTCAAAGTGGATGAGCCGGTGACGTTGATCAAAATTCCCTGCGCGCCCTGAATGCAATTATCTTCGAGCAGCGGGCTGTTGATGGCGCGATTGGCGGCGTCAATGGCGCGATTCGAGCCGGTGGCGACGGCGGTGCCCATCACCGCGTAGCCCTGCCCGGACATAATCGTCTTCACGTCGGCGAAGTCGCGATTGATGATGCCGGGAATGGTGATGATGTCGCTGATGCCCTGCACCGCCTGACGCAAAATATCGTCGGCAATGCGGAACGCCTCGAAAAAGCTGGTGCCGTGCTCGACGCATTCCATCAGGCGCTCGTTGGGAATCACGATGACCGTGTCCACGCAGCCAATGAGTTCGCCGAGCGCATGTTCCGCCTGCTGCATGCGGCGCTTGCCTTCGAAGGCGAACGGCTTGGTGACCACGGCAACCGTGAGCGCGCCGAGTTCGCTCGCAAGATTGGCGACCACAGGCGCGGCGCCGCTGCCGGTGCCGCCGCCGAGGCCTCCGGTGACGAACACCATGTCCGCGCCGTCGAGCGCTTCGAGAATTTTATCGGTGTCCTCGAGCGCCGCCTTGCGCCCCATCTCAGGATTCGCGCCGGCGCCCAGGCCCTTGGTGAGCTTGGTGCCAAGCTGCAATTTGAGCGGCGCTTGTGAAAGCTTGAGCGCCTGCAAATCGGTGTTGGCGGCGATGAATTCGACGCCCTCGACTTTGGCGCGAATCATGCGGTTGACGGCGTTGCAGCCGCCGCCGCCGACGCCAATCACTTTGATGCGGGCGCCGTTCTGTGGCTCTTCACTGAATGAAACACGCAAAGCTGATTCTTTAGGCGTCATGCTTTCCTCCCTCGACCGTTTGCAAATTTTAAATTCTCGTTCTCCGTCAATTTCTGTACAAGACTTCTTGCATCTCTGTCTGACGTTGTGCACGGCGCACGATTTACCTCAGGGGCTAAAGCCCCGAAGAAGCCGCACGTTTCGGCACGGCTGAAGCCGTGCCCTTACAAAAACTGACGCCTCCCTACAGCGACGAGTATTTTGCTGTTCGCTCCTGAAATTCTTTTTTCAGCAAGCTGCAACTCAATTCCCTGCAAAAAGAGCTTTCAACTTTTCCGTCCAACCGCCGGAACGCTGCGCCGCATGCCGCCGGGCGCGCGCGCCGTAGAGCACCAGGCCGACGGCCGCCGAGTACTCGGGCTGAGCAACCCCGTCCGTAATTTCAGAGAGCCCGCGCGGCGAAGCAAGGCGCACGGGCAGAGAAAAAACTTTTTCCGTAAGCTCGAGCAATCCGCGAAGCTGCGCTCCGCCGCCGGTCATGACCATTCCCGCAGGAATCTGCGAATCGAGGCCGGCGCGGCGCAATTCGTCGCGAATCAAACTGAGAAGCTCTCGCGCGCGCGGCTCGACAATCTCGCAAAGATTGCGCGCGAAAATCGTGCGCGGCGGGCGGTCGCCGACGCTGGCGATTTCGATGGGCGTGTCCGCGCCCATCAGTTCGCGCCACGCGCAGGCATGCTCGCGCTTGATGCTTTCCGCTTCGGGAATTGGCGTGCGCAAACCGACGGCGAGATCGTTGGTAAAATGATCGCCGCCGATGGCCACGGCGGCGCTGTGGCGCACCACGCCTCCGGAGAAGACAATCATTTCCGTGGTGCCGCCGCCGACGTCGAGCAGACAGCAGCCCAGTTCGCGTTCGTCTTGCGTGAGGCAAGCTTCGGCGGACGCAAGCGGCTCGAGCACCGTGTCGTCCACAATAATTCCGGCCTTGTTCACCGCGGTGATTACGTTTTGTGTGGCTGTGGCGGACGTAGTGACGATGTGCACGTTGGCTTCGAGCTTTTGGCCGACCATGCCGATGGCGTCGCGAATGTTGTCCTGGCCGTCCACGACAAATTCCTGCGGCAGGACGTGAAGCACTTCACGATCGGGCGGCAGGGTGACGTTTTTCGCGGCCTCGACGCAACGGCGCACGTCGTCGCGATGAATGTCGCGCGGGCGCTGGCCAAGCGCGATGCCGCCGCGGCTGTTCACTCCGCGAACATGGCTGCCGGCGATGCCGATGAGCGCGGACTCGACCGGAACGCCGACGATATTTTCGGCCTCTTCGACGGCGCGGCGAATCGAGCTGACCGCAAGTTCCAGATTCACGATCTGGCCTTTGCGCCAGCCTTTGGATTCGGCAGCGCCGAGGCCCGCAAATTTCGCCCCGCTGCCCTGCTCTTCCATTTCGCCGACCAGCGCGCACGTTTTCGTGCTGCCGATGTCCAGCCCTACGATATAGCGATCTTTCTTCCCCAAACTGCAGCTCCCCTCAAAACCTAAAATTGGCCGGATGAATCACCGGCAAGCTTCAAAGCATGGCGCGTGCGTTTTCTAGCCGGATGCTCCGGCCTGGTCCTTGATTTCGCTTTTGCGCGGCGCACTTTTCTCGGCGCTACTCTCCGCTTTGGCGCGATGCGAGCATGCGGCGCGGCATGCGCATGCGGCGCGACGGCAGATGCAGGCTTGCGCACAGTTCGCCCATGCGAAGCAACAGGCGCAGGAAGCAAGGGAGCATTGGTGTTGACCGGTTGAAGTGTCGCGGGCGCGGGATTTTCCGGATTGACGACCACCTCGCGCTCGAAGCGCAAGTCCACGGAGGCGATGCGGCCCGCGGCCGCTTGCCATTGGCTGATGTTGTTCAGCAGGACTTGAAACTTATCATGAAAATCGGCGTCGCCGAAATGCACCAGCACCGCGCCGGGAATGGCGCTGCCCGATGATTGCAGGCCGGCGAGAGTAGCTTGCAAATCCGTCGCGTCGGAGAGATCGATTTCGCTGACCCAATCTCCGGCGCCGGCGTTCACTTCGCGAATCTGTTTCATGAAATCGGCCATCATTTGCATGCGGCGCGCACGAGCGTCAAGAGGCATGGCGGAATTGATGCCGGTGACCACCGGAAAATGAAAATTCCCTTCCAGCGGACGATCGAGAATCGTTCCCTGGCGATCGACCAGCAAAAGCTCCGTGCCTTCGCGGAGAAAGGCGATGGGCGTGCGCTCGGTAATTTGCACTTGAATGCCACTGGGCAGCGCGCGGCGCACGACGGCGCGCTCGACCCAAGGGAGCGATTCGATTTGCGCGCGACGCTCGGCCAGCGGGATGCGCAGAACACTGCGCCCGCGGTCAGGAGCGAAAATTTCGAGCACGCTCGAACGGCTGACGAAATGATTGCCGCGAATTTGCACCTGGCTGGGGCCGGCCAGCGCCATCGAAGGAGAGGTAAGCAAAAATTGTCCAGCGGCAAAGAGCGCGCCAGCGCATGCAGCGACGAAAAACACAATGAGCACGACGCGAAGATAGCTCCTCCACGCCTTTTTGCCGAATTTTCGGCGGCGAATTTCGACAGGCTTCTGCCGGCGAAGATAGCGCGGCTCTTCTTCCGCGAGCACTTCCTGCGGATACGCTTCCGCTTCAATTTTTTTCAGCTTCGCCAAATTTCTTTCCGTTCTTTCACATAACAAAAAGCGCCGGCCTAAAGGCCGCCGCTACGAAACCAAACAGCGCGATGCGTCGTCGTTTCGGCACGATCCTCTAAAGGGTGATGCGCACGTTAGGCTGCTCGGTGCCCAGCAAGAGCGCCAGTTCTTCAAGCGAGCGATTCACCGTGCCGGCGCCAATTGCCAAAATCGCGTCGCCGGGCTGCGCTTCGCGCAAAAGAATTTCGACTCCTTTTTGCAAAGTATTCGAGAAAACAACATTTTTGTGGCCTGCTGCGGAGATCGCTTCCGCAAGCTTCTGGCCGCTGACGCCTTCAATGGGCGGCTCGCCGGCAGCGTAAATTTCGGAGACGACCAGCACGTCGGCCAAATTGAATGCGCGGCAGAATTCATCCCACAAATGCTTGGTGCGCGAATAGCGATGCGGCTGAAAGAGCACGAGCAAGCGCTTGTAGTTGCAGCCGCGCGCGGCTTCGAGCGTGGCGCGAATTTCGGCAGGATGATGGCCGTAATCGTCAATGAGCGTCACGCCCGCGTACGTCCCCTTGATTTCGAAGCGCCGCCCGACGCCGGCGAATTTGTTGAGGCCTTCGCGAATCAGATCCGCGGGAATGCCGAGATTCAGCGCCACGGCTGCCGCGGCGGCGGCGTTGCGCACGTTGTGAATTCCCGGAGGCGAAGGCAGACGGAATTTTCCGAGGTCGTCGCCGTGATAGGTGAGCCGGAAATGGCTTTCGAGGCCGGCGAGTTCGACTTCGCTGATGACCAGATCGGCCTGATTGGAGACGCCGTAAGTGATGACCGGGCGCTTCACGCCGGGGAGAATTCCCTGCACGTTGGGCTCATCGAGGCAAAGGATAACTGCGCCGTAGAACGGCACGCGATTCACGAATTCGAGGAAGACAGACTGAATTTCCTCGAGTGAATGGTACTGATCGAGATGCTCGCGATCGATGGTGGTGACCACGGCGACAACGGGAGCGAGCAGGAGGAATGAGCGGTCGCTCTCGTCGGCTTCGACCACCATGTAGTCGCCCTGGCCGACGCGCGCGTTGGTTCCGGCGGCGTTCACGCGGCCGCCGACCACAAAAGTGGGATCGAATCCCGCGGCGGCGAGAACGGAAGCGATGAGCGAGGTGGTGGTAGTTTTACCGTGCGCGCCGGCGACAGCGATTCCGTATTTCAGGCGCATCAATTCGGCGAGCATTTCAGCGCGCGGGATGACCGGGATTTTCAGCTTGCGCGCCTCGGCAATCTCCGGATTGTCAGGGCGAACCGCGGAAGAAACGACAACCACCTGCGCGCCGCGAACATGCTCGGGCCGGTGGCCTTCACAAATTTTTGCGCCGAGATTACGCAACCGTTCCGTAGCAGGCGAAGTTTTCAAGTCCGAACCAGAAACGGCGTAGCCGAGAGCCAGCAGCACTTCCGCGATGCCGCTCATGCCGCTGCCGCCGATGCCGATCAGATGAATGCGCTGGAAATTTCCGAATGGAATAGTCATTTGCGTGCAACCCCCTCGATAATGTCGACGATGTCGGAGACAGCATGCGGCCGCGCGAGCGCATGCGCGCGCTGCTCCATTTCCTCGATTATTGGGGGCTGGCCCGCCATGGTGGGCGGATCCAAAAGCGAGAGAATTTCGTTTGCGAGGCGCTGCGGCGTCAATTCATTCTGCGGAATCACGCGGCCAGCGCCGGATTTTTCGAAAACTTGCGCGTTGCGAAGCTGATGACTGTCCGTGGCGGCACCGAAAGGAATGAAGATGGCGGCGCGACCGGCGGCGGCAACTTCGGCCACGGTAATGGCGCCGGAGCGGCAAACGATCAGGTCGGCCTGTGCAAACCTTTCCGCCATGTTCCCGATGAAGGGACTGACCTCCGCATGAAATTCGCGCTGGGCATAGGCTTCGCGAACGGCATTATAGTCACGTTCGCCGGTCTGATGCACCACCAAAAGCTGATTTTTTTTTGCAGCGAGCAAATCGAGAGCGCCGGTCATCGCTTCGTTGATGGGGTGGGCGCCACGGCTGCCTCCGGTGATCAGGACGGTGAACGGCGCATGATGCGGCGCGCGCCTGGGCGCGTTAAAAAATTCAGCACGAATAGGATTGCCGGTGGCGTTGGCTTTTGCGCCGAAGCGCCTGGCGGTCTGGTCGAAACCTGTGGCGATGCGCTTGGCAGTGCGGGCGAGCAGGCGATTGGCGAATCCAGGCTCGAAATTCGGCTCGAAAAGCACCGTAGGGATGCCGCGCATGGCAGCGAGCAGCATCACTGGTCCGGAAGCGTAGCCGCCGACTCCAAATGCGGCGCTGAAGTCGAATTCGTGCTCGCGCAGCAGTTCCGCGGAGTCCCAGAAGCCGAGGCCGAGCGTCGCGATATTGCGAACGAGCTTCATGCCGCCAATTCCCTTCAGGCCAGCAACGCGAATGGTTGCGAAGGGCAGTCCCGCTTCGGGAACGAGTTTCGCTTCGAGACCGAGTTTGGTGCCAACGATCAAGACTTCCCTCTTCCCTTCCGCGCTCGTTTCGCCGCGGCGCAGCCACTCTTGCGCTACAGCAATGGCCGGAAAAACGTGCCCGCCAGTGCCGCCGCCGGCGATCAGCAGCTTCTTAGGCGCCGGCATACGCGAGAACTTAAACCGCCTCCGCGTGCTGGCTAATATTCAAGAGCACGCCGGTGGCCAGGAGCATTACCAACAAACTCGAGCCGCCATAGCTGATGAACGGCAGCGGAATGCCCTTTGTGGGCATCAAGCCGAGCACCACGCTGAGGTTCACGAGCGCCTGACCGGCAACCAGCGTGGTGATGCCCAGCGCGAGCAGGCGGCCGAACATGTCCGGCGCGCGAAACGCAGCGCGAAAACCGCGCCAGGCGTAAACCGCAAACAGCGCGACGACCACCAGCGCGCCGATGAAGCCAAGCTCTTCGCAAAGCACGGCGAAAATGAAATCGGTGTGCGCCTCGGGCAAATAGAAAAGCTTCTGCTTGCTTTCCATCAAGCCAACACCGGTCAGGCCGCCGGAACCAACGGCGATAAGCGACTGGAGAAGCTGGAAGCCGCGCCCTTGCGGATCAGCGTTCGGCGAGAAAAACGCCAGCACGCGCTCGTAGCGATAATGCGCGTGAACGATGAGCAGATAAATCGCGGGAATGGAGGCGGCGGCGAGCGCGCCAATGTATTTCATCGAGAGGCCCGCTTCGTAGAGCATCGCCAGCGCCACCAGGAAAATCATGCAGGAGGTGCCCATATCCGGCTCGCGCAGAATCAACGCCAGCATAAAAATAATCGGGCCAAGCGCGGGGAGCAGAGTCTGCTTCAAATTGTTTACGCCAGCGCTCCCAGGGCGCGAGCGCAATTCCAAAAACCACGCAAGATAGAGAATCACCACAAGCTTGGCGAATTCCGAGGGCTGCAGGCTGATGGGCCCGGCGTGAATCCAGCGATGCGTGGCGTGCGTGCGGTCCAGGAAAAGCACGCCGATGAGCAGCAGTAAAATCACCGCGATGCTGGGGTAAATGATGCGCGGCTCGCGGAACTTGCGATAGTCGAAATTCATGAGGCGAATCATTCCAAAAAGCCCGACGGCCAGCCACACCAGCTGACGCTCGAGAAAAACGTAGCCATTGCCGTAGAGTTGCTTGGCGGTGATCGCGGAAGCGCTGAAAACCATGATCACGCCGATGAAGCACAGCGCCAGCGTGACCCCGAATAATTTCCTGTCCGGCTGCAAACTTCGCGGCATGCTTATCCTTTCTTCGCGGAATTCTCCGCCGCATTTCCGGCGGCGAGGCGCGCGACGATTTCCTTGAATTCGCGCCCGCGATGCTCGAAATTCTCATACTGATCGAAACTGGCACATGCCGGAGCAAGCAAAACCGTATCGCCTGGCTTCGCCTGTTCGAACGCAATTGTTAGGGCGCGTTCGAGCGTTTTTGCATCTTGCATTTCGGCTGCGCCTTCCAGTTCGCCGACGATTTTGTCTGCTGCAGCGCCAATCAGCAGCACAAGCTTCGCTTTCTGCCGCAACGGCTCGCGCAGCGGAGCGTACGGCGCGCCTTTATCTTTGCCGCCAAGAATCACGAAGAGGGAGCCGGGAAATGCGCCGATCGCTTTCAGCGCGGCGTCCACATTGGTGGCTTTCGAATCGTTGTAGAAATTCACTCCGCCAATCTCGGCGACGAATTCGAGGCGATGTTCTACTCCCGGAAAAGTGCGCACCGCCGCTTCGATGGAATCCGTGGGCGCGCCAGCAAGAATTGCAGCCGTGGAAGCGGCCAGAACGTTTTCCAAATTGTGGTCGCCGCGCAGAGGAATATCGCTACGCCGCATGAGAACGCTTTCGCTGCCTTCGCGGCGGAAAAGAATTTGATCGCCACGCAAAAATGTTCCAGCGGCGAGGCGCTTCTGGCGGCTGAACCAAAATCTTTGGCCGTGAAGAGGGCCGCGCTGCGCAACCTGCGGGTCATCCGCATTCAGGACGGCAAAATCGCGGTCGAGCATGTTCTGAAAAAGTTTTTGCTTGACGCGCGCGTACTCCTCGAACGAGCCATGACGGTCGATGTGATCCGGCGTGAGATTGAGCAGCACGCCCACGTCCGGGCGAAACGCTTCGATGGTTTCGAGCTGGAAGCTGCTGATTTCCGCGACGGTCACCGAGGAATCGCTCGACGCTTCGACGCGCGCGAGCAGCGGCGTGCCAATGTTTCCGCCGACCAGCACAGGCATTTTTGCGGACTTGAGAATGTGCGCCACCAGCGCGGTGGTGGTGGTTTTTCCGTTCGAGCCGGTGATGGCCACCAGCTTGCCGCGCAGCAGCCGCCAGGCAAGCTCAATTTCGCTCCACACCGGAATGTTGCGATTGCGCGCCAGTTCAAGGCCCGGCAATTTCGCCGGTACGCCCGGGCTGACGATGATGAGGTCTTGATTCACAAAAATTTCCGGCGGAGGCGCGCCGAATTCGAGGGTCACGCCCGCAGCGCGCAGTTTCTCGGCAGCGTCGGCGAGCGCAGATTCAGGCTTTTCGTCCGTAGCCGTGACGCGCGCGCCATACGCGGCGCAAAACAGCGACACCACGATTCCGGTGCGGGCCAAGCCCACAACCAGGAGCCGTTTGCCTTCGAGTTCTACGCCGAGCCGCACAGATTTACCTCAATTTCAAAGTGGTCAACGAAAATAGCGCGAACACCAGCGCCGCAATCCAGAATCGCACAATGATTTTCGATTCGCTCCAGCCGATCAGCTCGAAATGATGGTGCAGCGGCGCCATGCGAAAAACGCGTTTGCCGCGCAGCTTGAACGAACCCACCTGAATGATTACGGAAACCGCTTCCAGAACGAAGATGCCGCCGATGAAAAGCAGCAGGATTTCCTGCTTGATGATTACCGCAGTCACGCCAATCACGCCGCCGAGCGCGAGCGAGCCAACATCGCCCATGAACATCTCCGCAGGGTGCGCGTTATACCAGAGAAAGCCGAGCGACGCGCCAACGACCGAGCCGCAGAAAATTGTCAATTCGCCGACCTGCGGAATATGCTGAATTTCCAGGTAATCGGCAAATTTCGCATGGCTGCTGATGTACGTTAAAACTGTGAGCGCGCCGGCGGCCACAAGCACGCAGCCGATGGCCAGCCCGTCGAGGCCGTCGGTCAAATTCACGGCGTTCGAAGCTCCGACAATAACGAAAATGAGGAACACCACGAACGGCACAAAAGCGAGCGGCCAGATGTGCGGACGCAAGAGAAGCGAGCGCACCACTAGATCCGGGTGGAGCTTTTTGAAAAACGGAACGCTCAATTCCGTGGAATATGCGCCGCGCTGCTGGAGGCCGAGAAGAACCGCGCCGACTCCCGCGCAAGTCAGCACCTGGTAGAGAAATTTCACTTTGGGGCGCAAGCCCATGCTGCGTTTGCGCACTACTTTGTTATAGTCGTCAACGAAACCGATCAGCGCAAAACATGCGGTGGCGCACATCGCGAGCAATGCGTAAGGGCTGCGCAGGTCGGCCCACAGCAACGTCGGCAGGATTATGGCAATAACGATGAGCACGCCGCCCATAGTGGGCGTGCCCGCCTTGACTTGATGGCTTTGCGGCCCTTCGGTGCGAATGTACTGGCCGATTTGCAAGGCGCGCAACCGCCGAATAGTCCATGGACCGAGCGCCAGCGTCAAAAAAAGCGCGGTCAGGCTGGCCATAGCCGTTCGCACGGTGATGTAGCGGAATACGTTCAACGGGCTGTAATGAGGGCGCAGGATTTCGACGAAGAGATAGTAGAGCATTTCAGCTGCGCCTCTCGCTCATGGCTTGCGCAATTTCGCCGCGCGTTTCGGCCAACGGGAATTTCTCTTGCAATGCAGCGGCGATGGATTCCATGTGCACGCCGCGCGAGCCTTTGACCAGCAATAAATCTCCGGGGGCGACGAAGTCCGGCAGAAATTTGGCCGCTTCCATCGAGGATTCGAAAAATTTGGCGCGCTCAGCGGGAAAACCGGCGGCGATGGCGCCGCGCAGGAATTCCTGAGCGTCTCCGGCGACGCCGAAAATCCAGTCAATGGCATTTTTTTGCGCCGCGTAGCGCCCGCCGGCCTGATGGAGTTCGGCGGAGGAACGGCCAACTTCGCGCCATTCGCCGGCGACGAGGATGCGCCGGGAATATCCGGGAACGGAGCATAGAACGTCAATCATGCGTTCCAGCGCGACGGGATTCGAGTTATAGCAGTCGTTGATGAGCGCAAAGCCCGATGCGAACTTCAGAAATTCGCCGCGCATCGAAGCAGGCTGCAACGTTGGAAAAACTTGCTTGGCCTCAGCAACGCCGATTCCCCATTCGCTCGAAGCAGCCAGCGCGGCGAGCGCGTTCAGCACGTTATGTTTTCCGGCCAGTGGCAAACGCAGGCGCGCCAATTCCTCCGGGCTTTCGTAATCGAACGCCGAGCCTTCCATGCCGCGATCTTCGATATTCTCGGCGCGAAAATCCGCGGGATTGGAAATACCGTAGCGTAAAACGCGGCCGCGGAACCCTTCAGCAAAACGGGTAACGCGCGCATCGTCAGCGTTCAGAACAGCCACCGGATTCGCGCCGCCCAGCCCTTCAATCAATTCGCGTTTCGCGAGAGCAATTTCGTCGACAGAAGAAAAAAATTCCAGATGCACGGGAGCAACGTTGGTCACCACGCCCACGTCAGGCTGGGCAATTTCCGCCAGGCGGGCAAGTTCGCCGCGATGGGACATTCCGAGTTCGACGACGGCCGCATCGTGCTCGTCGGTGAGGCGGAAAAGAGTCAGCGGCAAGCCGTATTCGTTGTTCAGATTGCCTTCGGATTTCAAAACGCGGAACCGCGCGGCCAGCAGCGCCGCAAGAATTTCCTTGGTGGTTGTTTTGCCTGCCGAACCCGTAATGGCGGCCACGCGGCGCCCCGGCTTGGCCTGGCGCCAGGAATCGCAGTAAGCGCGCGCCAATTCCTGCAAGGCGCGAAGTGTGTCTTCGACGGCCAGGAGCTTGCCGCGAACTTCTTCGGGATATTCAGCGGCTCGGCGGGCCTCCACAACGGAAGCAGCCGCGCCGCCCTGCAACGCTGCGGCGACAAAATCGTGCCCGTCAAAGCGCGGGCCTCGTATGGCGACAAAAAGCTCTCCGGCTCGAACGCTGCGCGAATCAATCGAGACGCCGGCCAGCCAGGCCACGGAATCGGCGCGCGCGGGAACTGCGACACCCAGAGCGTTCGCCACGTTTGCCACCGTCCACCGCATCGTCTCTCCACCGGGCTAGGCGCCACCGTTTTTCCGGCCGCTCCGGACTAACTGCGACTAATTCTCGCTCGCGCCGTATCCATGACCGTGCAAAACGCGGCGCGCCACTTCACGGTCATCAAATTCAATGGGGCCATCGCGAAGCACCTGATAGGCTTCGTGACCCTTGCCGGCGAGCAAAACAATGTCGCCGGGCTTCGCTTCGTTCAAAGCTATCTCGATGGCCTTCTCGCGGTCCGCTTCCACGCGGTATTTCGCGTTAGTCTTCTGCAGGCCAACCAGCACGTCGTTAATAATGCGCAGTGGGTCTTCGCTGCGCGGATTGTCGCTGGTCAAAACGACAAAGTCGCTCAAATTCCCGGCGGCTTCGCCCATCAACGGGCGCTTGGTGCGGTCGCGGTCGCCGCCCGCGCCAAAAAGCGTGATGATGCGCTTGTCGCCGCAGAGTTCGCGCGCGGTGGAGATTAGATTGCGCAGCGCGTCGTCGGTGTGCGCGTAGTCCACAATCACCAGAAACGGCTGGTCTGCGGCGATGCGCTCGAAGCGCCCCGGGACGCTTTCCAGTTCGCGAATGCCGCGCTCAATCGTGGCGCTTTCTATGTCCATCGCTATTCCCGCGCCGATGGCTGCGAGAATGTTGTAAACGTTGATTTTTCCGACGAGCCTCGATTGCACTTCGATTTTTCCCGCCGGCGTCTGTGCAGTGAACTCCAAACCGGAAAACGACAGAGGATACTTTTGCGCCTTGATTTGCGCGCCATTTTTCAGCCCGTAAGTGAATGTGCGGCGAGCAATGCCTTCGAGCTGCTTGCCGTAGGGGTCGTCGGAATTAACTACGCCAACATCTGCGGGACCTGCGCCAGTGCCCTCAAACAAGCGGCGCTTGGCGGCGAAGTATTCTTCGAATGTCTTATGATAGTCGAGGTGATCGCGCGTCAAATTCGTGAAGACAGCCGCCGCGAAATGGCAGCCCCACAGGCGGTCCATTGCCAGCGCATGAGAGCTGGCCTCCATCACAATGGCTTTGCCGCCTTCGTCGCGCACCTCGGCGAACATCTGCTGCAAATCGAGCGATTCGGGCGTGGTATTGATGGCCTCGCGGCGCCCGCGCGGCGTGCGCGCTGCAATTGTGCCAATCAGGCCGGTGCGCATTCCACTGGCGCGCAGGATCAAGTCAATCAGGTGCGACGTCGTGGTCTTGCCATTCGTGCCGGTGACGCCGACGAGTTGCAGGGCTGCCGAGGGATGTCCGAAGAAGTTCGCCGAGACGGAAGCGAGGACGCGACGCTGCGCGCCCGGCTGCATCGCAATCCAGGCGATTTGGGCGGGCACCGCCGCACCGCGCGCTTCCTCGCTAGCGATAGCCACTGCACCGCGCTTCAGCGCGTCAGAGACGTACTTATTGCCATCCTCCTTCTCGCCTTTCAACGCGAAGAAGAGAGCGCCCTGATTTACTTTCCGGCTATCGTAAGCGACTGAGCGAATTTCCGTTTCACCTGAACCGGAAATCGCGGCAATTTCAGTGCCAAAAAATAAGTCCTTCACTTTCATGGAATGCTCAACGAGCGACGCTGCCGTTCCTCCGCTCCTGCTCTTCAAATTTACGCTGCCCAAGTGTGATTCCCGTTCAGCTTTCAATTGTTGCTTCCCGAACTTCCGGCAGAGTTCCCGGCAGAGCTTCCGCTGCCGAAATGCACGATGACTTTCGCCCCAGGCAGCACTTTCGTTCCGGCATCCGGGCTTTGGTCCAGGGCAATTCCGTTCCCCACAAGGACTGGCATCAAGCCCAATCGCGAGCACGCCTCAATGACCGCGCGAACGCTCTGGCCGGTCAGGGCGGGAACTGTCACCGCCTGACCCTCCGCAATAGCGACGGTTGTGGCCTCTGGCACGCTGGCCGGCGCTGCATCATTCCCCGCGTCGGCGCGGCTGATGCTTTTGGGAGCAGGCGTAAAATCCAAGTCGCGGCCGCTGCGCCGAGGCTTCTTTTTCAGTGACGCCTTCTCCAAAGCCGGCACCGCCGGCATATCATGAGGCACGTTCAGATACGCCAGAACTTGCTCAGCCACTTGCTTGAACACTGGCCCAGCCGTCGGGCCGCCTTCATGGCCACCGACCGGCGAATCCAGATTGACAAGAATTGTCACCACCGGGTTGTTCACCGGCGCATAGCCGATGAATGAAGAGTTGTACTGCGTCCGCGAATAACGGCCCGTCGCCGGATCGATTTTCTGCGCGGTGCCGGTCTTTCCGGCTGCCGTGTAGCCGAACGGTTGGGCCGGCCTGCCAGTCCCTTCCAGAACGACGTGCTCCATCAGGTCGCGCATCGTCGCCGCGGTGGTCTCGTCAATTACGCGGCGCGGATCCGGATTAGGCCGCATGACCACCTGATTGCCGCGCAGCACCTGGCGAACAATCTGCGGCTTGCGCAAAATTCCGCCATTGGCGATAGCCGACTCCGCGGAAATCATTTGCACCGGCGTGACACTGATTTCCTGCCCGATGGCAATCGAGCCAATCGAGCTGGCCGTCCATTCATCCAAGGGGCGCAGCAATCCGTGGTTTTCGCCCGGCAGGTTGATTCCCGTCAACTGGCCAAAGCCGAAGCTGCGGATGTACTGGTAATACTTCGGCGCGCCGAGGCGCAGCGCGATTTTGATGGAGCCAACGTCGCTCGAATTGATCAAGACTTGCTCGACGGTCAGCATTCCGAAAGGATGCCAATCGTGGATCAGCCGCCCGGCCACCACGATCGAACCCATCTGGCAATCCACCACCTGCGCCGGCTGAACGACTGCCTCCTGCAAAGCAGACGAAAACAAAATGGTCTTGAAAATCGAGCCCGGTTCGTACGCTGACGAAACCGCACGGTCTATGAAATCCGCTGACGGGAACGCGTGCGCATCATTCGGGTCAAACGTCGGCCAATTGGCAACGGCCAGCAATTGCCCGGTATTGGGATCCTGCACTACCACCGAGCCGCCTTTGGCATGAGTCCGCGCCAAACCGTCAGCGAGAGCCTTCTCGGCGATGTACTGGATGGTCTGATCAATCGTCAGAACAACCGTATCGCCGCGGTCCGACGGCATCTCGCTACGGTCGAGCCATTGCCGGTGAGCGTCGGCAAGCACCAGCATCCGCCCCGGCTTGCCGCGAATTTCCTTGTCGAGCGAATATTCAACGCCGCCTAAGCCGTGTTCGTCTACGTCCACGTAACCCAGCACCGCGGCGGCGAGCGTATGCTCCGGATAGAAGCGCTTGTTCTCCTTCTGAAAATAAATCCCGCGCAAATTCAGCGCTTTGATGCGCGAAGCCTGCTCCGGCGTGATTTTCCGCGCAATCCACACGAATGAGCGAGATTCCGTAAGCCTTTGCTCGATTTCTTCCGCGGAAATTCCAAGCACATGGGAAAGCAGTTTCCCCACCATGCCGGGATCGGTGATTTCTTCGGGATCCGCGAAACAGGAATCGACGGGAATGCTCATCGCCAGTTCGCGCCCGTTGCGGTCGTAAATCGGCCCGCGCATGGGGCTGACTTCGATGATTCGTTCCTGCTGGCGGCGCGCTCGTTCCAGGTATTCGCGGTAGCGATACAGTTGCAAGTAGCTGAGGCGGCCTACAACCAGGAAGGCCCAAACGAATGTGAAGCTAAGAACTACAGCCAAACGGAGACGGGAACTGCTTTGCGCCATGGGCTCCGGCCTGCTTCGAGAAAACTTTTCAGCCCGCAATGCGGCGGTCCACTGCCTCGCGCCGCCACGGGGCGGGTCGCTCGAAGCCTGTCGCGCACGTCGTCTTCACGCAACGCTGCGCGCAATCCAGCATGTAATGCCGTCGGCAGTGCTGGCGGCGCTGCATTAAGGCTGTATCGTCGGCGCGCTGACGCGCTGCGCCAGATAAGCGTCGCGAGCGGCGCTGTCCGCGGCCGGAACGTATTGCGCCGGCACGGATACCGTCATTCCCAATTGCGTTCGCGCAATCGCGTCGATGCGCATGGGCGAGCTCAGCGAAGCCGCCTCCAAATGCAATTGCTGGTTGAGTTCCACAGCCTGCGTGTGTTGCGCCTGCAAACCCTCGAGCTTATAGCGCAATTGAATGTCTTGAAAATGCTGCCAGGTGTACAGCAAGCCGCACGAAGCCAGCGCTGCCGCCCATGCCATGCGCCGCGCATACTCGCGCCACCGCGGAATGGCCGGCCGCGAAAGCCGCGAATTGTCGATGCGCTTGGAAGTGTAGAATTCGGTCATGATGCTTGCCTTTCGTCGATGCTTTCGAATTCGTTCTCGTCAGGGCCTTCGTCGCGGCGCTCGATTACCCGCAGTTTCGCGCTGCGCGCGCGCGGGTTCTCTTGCACTTCAGCTTCGCCGGCCTGTATCGGTTTTTTCGTCAAAATTTGAAAACCGCCGGCCTGCACCAGCCGTTGAAAGCTGTGCTTGACCATGCGGTCTTCCAGCGAGTGGTAGCTCAAAATCGCCCACCTCGCTTCCGAAGATAAAGTGGCGGGGGTCCGGTTAAGAAACTGCCCGAGTTCCTCCAACTCTCGATTCACCGCTATCCGCAGCGCCAGAAACGTTTTTGTCGCGGGATGCAGTCTCTGCCTTCCCCTTGCTTTTCGGGCCCCTGCCACAACCGTTGCCAGGTGCTCGGTGTCGCGGATTGGCCGCGCCCGTACGATGGCCCTGGCGATTCTGCGTGATTCGTGCTCTTCTCCAAACTTGTAGAGCACGTCGGCCAGCTCTTTCTCTGACCAGTGATTCACAATCTCTTCCGCCACCAGCGGATATTGCGGATTCATGCGCATATCCAGCGGCCCGCCCCAGCGGAACGAAAAGCCGCGCTCCGGAGTGTCCAGTTCCAGCGAGGAAACGCCCAGATCAGCCAGCACGCCATCGAGCTTCGGCAATTTCAGCTCGCTCACCACTTCGCCGATCCTCGAAAAGTCCGTGTGCACCAGCGTTACCTGCCCTTCAAATGCTTTCAGCCGTTCCCGCGCAATTTCGAGCGCCTGCGGGTCGCGATCCAGCCCTACCAGGCGTCCCGTCTTCAATCGCTGCAGAATCCCCAGAGCGTGCCCGCCGGTGCCGACCGTCGCATCGACGTACGTTCCCTCCGGCTTGACGCGCAGCCATTCAATGACTGCTTCGGCCAAAACCGGCGTGTGCAGCACGCTCAAAATCTAAATGCCCGATTGGTCCAGGGCCTTTTCGTCTTCCGGCGTCATCGGATTGCTCTTCATCTGCTCCAGGAATCGCGCGTGATTCCAAACTTCCAAAATATTCAGCGCGCCGTTCACGGTAACCTCGCCTTTCATCTGCGCCGTGTCCCGAAGCACCGGCGGGATCAAAATGCGTCCCTGTCCGTCCAATTCAACGACTTGCCCGAAGTAATTTGTCCGCGCCAGGAATTTCTGCTTGGCCGCGTTGTGCGAAGAGAGCTTGGCCAGCTTCTTCTCGATTTCGCCCCAGATTTTCATGGGATAAATACGCGCGAACTCGCCGTTCTCGCTGGTCACGTAGAACTGCTTGCCATAGCGGCGCAATTCGGCGAGATACTCCGCGGGTATCTTCACCCGCCCCTTCTCGTCCACTGTCGCTAGATGGCTTCCCCGCAGCATTACCAACCGCTTTCCGCTCGGCCTTGCATGATTTCCGGTTCATTCCACCCCAACCACTTCTTACCACTTTTTCCCACTTGGCGCACGATTCTATGCGGACTTCTTTCTTTGTCAAGAGGAATCGCACAAAAAAATAAAATTTTTTCCGTGCTGTTAGCCACGGCTGGAATAGCCCGCTGTTCGGGAAAGCGCTATATGTGGTGTGTTCTTGCAAAAATGCTCGCAATGCCTAGACGGCCGCTTCCGCGCGGCGACACGGAATGTGTCTTATACATTACGACGTGGCGAAAAGTGGCACGAAAACAGTGCGGAAATGGAACAGCTATTGCCCCGGCGCTGGTCCCAGCCGCAAATCCGTGAGTTTCCGCAGCAGATCCTGCTCGTTCGGGTCCAGGCCGCGCATGAACTGCGGATCTTGCAGCGCCTGCTGGCGTTGCTCGGGCGTCATGCCCGCCAGAACGCGCATTCGCTGGGTCAAAACCTGCTTGCGATTCTGCGGCAGCGCCTTCCAGCGCGGCGCAAGATCTTTGACGACCTCTTGACGCTCTTCGGGCGATAGCCGCTGGAAAATTTGCAGCCGTTTGCGCATCGCTTCGCGCTGCTGCGGAGGCATCTGGTTCAACTCTTGCAATCGCCGGCGAATTTGCTCCTGCCGCTGCGGAGGAAGACTCTGAAATTTTCGATTGTTCCGCATGAAACGCTCTTGCTGTTCCGGCGACATTTGCTGCAGCTTCTCAATCCATTTGGGCGGCAAGCCCATCGCGCCGCGCACCGCTGGACGATTCTCCTGTCGCTGTACTTGCCGCTCCGCGCGACGATCCTGACGCGCCGCTTGCCGCGCCTGGACGCGCGCTCCGCGCTGCCCAAAAAATCCGTGCGCAGAAGCAACAGGCGCCGCCGTCAGCGCCGTCAGCAGCGCTGCGACGATGCATCCGAATTGGAAGACTCGCTTCATATCCCTCGGCTTGCGTAAAATTCTGAAGATTGCAGCGCTGGCCTATTCCAACTTTCACCCGTTCCCGCGCCGGGCGCGACGGGCTTCTGCTGCGCCGGCTGGTCCGAGGTCTGCTGCGCCGCCGGCAAATCCGAAAGCGCGTCGAAATTGCTGAGCACATCGTAATTTTCCAGCACGCCCAAATCCTTGATCATCTGGAACTGCTCTTCGCTATTGGCCGCCGAATTTGGCGGCGTCACCGGCTGATTCCGCCGCAACGAAACAAACACTGACAGGCCAATCAACAGCACGAGCGTCGCAGCGAAACGCGGCGAAGGCAGAAGCCACGCCCACGCCTTCGGCCGCGGCTCCGCAGCGATTCGCTGCCGCAAACGCGCGTCGAATCCAAATGAAGGCTCGACCGCCGGAACTTCCGCCATCATTTCCCACAGCCGGCGAAATTCCTCCGCCCGCTCGCGGCATTCCGCGCACAATTGCAAATGTGCCTCGACCGCCTCGCGTTCTTTCGCGCCGGCGCGCCCATCCAGATAACTCACCAAGCTTTTCGAAATCTTTTCGCAACTCATAGCGTCTTCCCTTCCCCCGCAGTTTGCGCCGCCGGCCTCGCGACCAGCAACGCCAACTGCACTCGCAAAGTTTCATACGCGCGGAAGAGCAGCGACTTCAGCGCGCTCTCCGAGCATTCTAAAATTTTCCCAATCTCCGCATAATCCATTTCGTGGTACTTGTGCAAAATCACCGCCGCGCGCTGCTTCTCCGGCAAAGCCAGAATCGCTCCGCGAATTATGCGATTGCGCTCCTCCTCGATTAGCCGGTCGTCCGCGCGCGTTTCCCGAGCGGCGATCTCGATCACCGGCTCGTCCTCATCTCGCGGCGTATCAATCGAAATTTGCATCTTGCGGTAACGGCCGTCGCGTATCGCGTTCAGCGCCAGATTCGTCGCGATGCGGAAAAGCCAGGTGGTGAATTTCGCGCTCGGCGAATATTCTTTGCGCGCGCGATACACGCGAAGGAAAACTTCCTGCGCCAGATCTTCCGCGGCGGCCTGCTCCCTTACCATTCTGCAGAGGAAATTGACCAGCGGCGTGCGATACTTCTGCAAAAGCAGCTCGAAGGACAGTTCGTCCCCGGCCTTCACGTCCAGCATCAGTTGGACGTCGCTTCTGGCCATAGCCTCCACAGTGTATCTAACACGCACAGGGCCTTAAAGTTGCGCGCCGCCACCGATGCCCGTTTCGTCATTATCCGGAACGAATAGCTTGTACCTTAATGATTATGCTGTACTTACGCAAGCTCGCTTTTGCCTGGTAGCGCAGAATCGCGCCTCTTGCGAATTTGCGGCTTTTGCCTCTTTGGAATGCGGCGGCTCGACGCCGCTTTGCCTCGGCGCATCACCCCTCCGCACAGTCGTCTCGCTCCAGTTAATCCTCACCCGCTGTGCCGGAACAAAATCACGTCGCCGTCCTGCACCATGTACTCCTTCCCTTCCAGCCGCACTTTCGCCTTTTCCCGCGCAGCCGCCCAACTCCCCGCCGCCAGCAAATCCTCCCAGCGCACCACTTCCGCCTTAATAAAATGCTGCTCGATGTCGCTGTGAATCGCCCCCGCTGCCTTCGCCGCCGTCGTCCCTCGCGGAATGGTCCACGCGCGGCACTCCGGCTCGCCGCACGTCAAAAACGAAATCATCCCCAGCAGCTCATAACTCGCCCGCAAAATCCTGTCGCGCCCCGGCTCTTTCAATCCATACGCGCTCATCAACTCCGCTGCTTCCGCCGGACTCAGATCCACCAGCTCCGCTTCCACTTTTCCGCAGAACGGCGCCACCGCCGTCCGCGCCTTCCCTGCGATTTTCGACAAATTATGCCGCGCCACCGCCGCCTGCATGTCCGCCGCCTCTTCGTCTCCCAAGTTCAGCGCGAACAGCATCGGTTTCCGCGACACGAACATAAATCCGTTCATCAATTTCTGCTCGTCCGCCTTCAACTCCAATTCGCGCAGCGGCGTTTCGCTTTCCAGCGACTTCACGCAGCGCTCCAGCACGCTCTTCTCGATCTCCGCCTGCGGATCCCGCTTCTTCTTCAAATCTTTTTCCACGCGCTCGATCCGTTTGCTGGCCTGCTCCAAATCGTTGAGCATCAACTCGATTTCCACGCTTTCGATGTCGCGCATCGCATCGAGCGAACCTGCCGGATGCGGCATGGACGGCTCCTCGAACAGCCGCACCACATGAATCAGCGCGTCCGCTTCGCGCAACGGCACCAGCGAAGCCGAATCCTTCGCGCGATCTTTCTGCAATCCGCCAATGTCCACGTACTCCACCGTCGCGTAGGTCACTTTATTCGGCTGGAACAGCTCCGCCAGCTTCGCCACACGCGCGTCCGGCACGCGCGCGATTCCCACATGCGCCTGCCCCGGCTGCTGCGCCCTGCTCTCCACATGCGCTCCCGTCAAAATCCGGAACAAGCTCGTCTTCCCCGTCTGTGCTAGCCCAATTATCCCTGTCTGCATGCTCCCCCGTTTTCTGTTTGCCGAAGTGCACTAAATTGGTGCATTTTTACCTTGGGAAAAGTGCGTTTTTCTTGCGATTAGAAAAATGTATGTCGGTGGTTCTATGGAAGTTAGGGCGATTTCTAATTTTTCATAGGACTTGCGATTAGAGTACTGATACCGGCTGGAAGCTAGAGGCTGGAGGCTGGCCGCTCGAGGCCCGCGTGCCGTACGACGAGAATGGGAAGAACGTCCGTTCGGTTCGTTCAAGCTGGGTTTCACGTGCCGTTTGCCTCCTGAAACGAAAAAAGCCGCCCAAGGCGGCCGTGCACTTCTCCTCGCGAATTGTCTGGCTGGCCCCCCAGCCGAGGAAACCTATATACGGGAGAGTCAACATGAAGTCAAGCAGAATCGCAATAGGACGGATGCGGCGCAAGGGGCAGGCAAGCAACTCAGGTTCGGGTTGCGCTCCCGATGGAACCCTATTCTGTTGCGTAGCCGATTTCTCGCATACCTTCTAGGATTGGGACAAAACATGATTCGACTCGTCCGTTTTCAAACGGTATATATTCGTGATCTGCGAGAATTCCAGATTTGAACTCGGCGCTTGTTTCTTTGAGTAGAAATAGGGGCTTCCCTTGAATCTTGGCGATGGCCGACTCCTGAACCAGCCACGTTGCGTCATCGCCAGGCGTCAGGATGACAAAAACAATGGCTTGCTGCTCCATCCTACTCCGAACTTTGTCGGCTATGGACTTTGGTGAATAGGCGCGCCCGGTTATAACCGCGAAGCCGAGCAGGCCGAGAAAGCGCGCGAGCTTGTCCATGGCTTGCTCGCCTCGTTCATCGAATCGATGAGCAACGAAGGCGGTCCGCTGGGGCTCCGGAGGCAGCAGGCTCACCTCGTCCGGTTGAAGCGACAAGAAGTCCATCAGCTCATCGAGGAGAGTTATGCCATCCACGCCGTCAAGCATAAGAACAAGCATCTCTTCACCATGAATGTTCCGGAGGCGATTGAGGCAGAATCTCTTATCAGTGTTCCCGGACAAAGAAATCGAATAACGCCTGGGCGGTCCGAAGTCTTTGACATTACGGCACGCCTCGGTGATTGATTAGAATTCCAAGCTGTCAGGATATCGGCCAATAGAGATTGATGTACTCTTGATCTCGAAATGTCTTCGATTGAGCCGCTCAACAAGGTCAGGGAGAAGAGCCCAATTGAGGGGAGTGACTTTACAAAAACGTTGTATTCTCATAGCTTCGTTTTCCTGACACAGACGAAAATAGCATATGACGTAATCGCAGCAAAAGCTTAGCTAACAGTTGAGTTGCTGTCTTATGAGCGGAACCACGATCAGCCAGCTAATGCAGACACGATTCGCCCCGGTAGGGAGATGTATATATTGCGGTAGTACCTCTTCTCAGCTTGGTGACGAACATATCATCGCTTATGGACTGAACGGCAATGCAGTACTGCCAGAAGCGAGTTGCAGGGCGTGCGAGAAGGTAACATCGCAGATTGAGAAGAGCTTTCTGCGCGGTGTTGCGTGGCCCATGCGTGCGCGCTTTGGCTTTCAAACACGTAGGCCCAAGAAGATACCCGACTCGTTCGCGGTGTACGTCATGAAAAAAGGCGTGAAACGGAAGTTGATGGTTCCGCTTGCGAACTACCCTTTAGTGCTCCCTCTCCCAATTTTCCCACTGCCTGCTTTTTGTGAAGGTCGTATCGTTAATGGAATCGAGGTACGAGGTGTTGTCTGTATCAGCCTCGTTGAAGGAATACCGCCCAGCGAGGTGATTGAGAACGCTCGGAAAAACCTCGGAGTCGATGGCCTGGAGCTTCCACAATTCGAGGCATTTAGCTTTGGTCGAATGGTTCTAAAATCGGCGTATGCCCTGACTGTTGCGGAGCATGGGTTGAACAAAATAAGGGAGCCGCTTGCAGCGCCGGTGATTCTTGGGCACCGCCATGAGCTTGGAACTCTGCTCGGATCCACGCCCGGCGTATCAGCCTCCGAGAATGCCCAGCACATCACGGACGTAAGTCTGTTCAGGCGGGGAGATGAAGCAATCGCCGTGGCAAGTGTGAAGGTTCTGGGTACGCTGCCCGCGCCGATCTATGTCGCGGTCACAGCCCGCATGAACGCTGAGCAATCTGCAACTAAATCTTTGATCGACGCGGTTAGATGAACAGTACGGCAAGTTCGGCTCCCAGCTCGGCGGACACGCCGGCCGAGGTCCTCGGTTCCGAGCCCGCACCGACAAAGATGCTGGGCTCGGTAGACGTACCGCCGGAGGCGAAGCTGTGGGCGTTCGACCACAAGGTGGCCATCGAGCACATCACGAAGAACGATGCGCGGCTGGCGCGGCTCATCGCGAAATGCGTCGAATTTCGACTGAACATCGAGCCAGCGCAGAGTCCTTACGAAGCGCTGCTCGAAGCCATCGTCTACCAGAGCATCTCCGGCAAAGCGGCTGCGACGATTTTTGCGCGCATTGCGGCGCTGGGCGCGAATGGGCGCTGCCCCACTCCGCAGGAAATCCTCAAGCTGCGCAAATCCGTTCTGCGCAAGGCTGGGCTTTCGTTTGCAAAAATCGCCGCAGCGAAAGACCTGGCTCAGAAAACTATCGAGGGGATCGTCCCCACTCTGGCGGACGCGGAAAAAATGTCGGATGAAGAACTCGTTGAGCGGCTGATTTCCGTGCGCGGGATTGGCGCGTGGACCGTCGAGATGTTCCTGATTTTTCGCCTTGGGCGTCCCGACGTGCTGCCGATTCACGATTACGGAGTGCAGAAAGGTTTCGCGCTGACCTACGGGAAGAAAGCGATTCCCAAGCCACGCGAACTGGCCGCGTTCGGCGAGCGCTGGCGGCCCTATCGGACTGTGGCTTCGTGGTACATGTGGCGCGCCGTGCAGTTGGCGGGCAAAGACGCGCGAAAGATCAGCAAAAATCCGGCCAAACGATCGCCCAGGAAAAATGCAAACGCGCGAAGGTCGCTGAAGTGAAAAACGCCACGCCCGCCCCGATGAAAACCATCGGGACGGGACGTGCGCTGCGGGGACGAAGGGGGCTTCGCAAAAACGCGAGACCCCGTGAGCCTTACTGTTTTTCGGCGCGATTCGGGGTATGACTCGGCGCCGGATGACCGCTCTGACCGTGGCTCGCGCCATGACCCTGCTGGTCAGCATCGTGCCCGAGTTGCGAATTGGTTCGCAGCAGCATCTGCGTGCCGCTGGAGAGATGCACGTTGCGATTCGCCGAGGTGATTACCGAGCCTTCCGTCGCGTTGCTGGCCGAAGAGCTGAGATTCAGCCCGTTCATGCCGAACACGCCGGAACTGGTCGAAGTCAACTGACCAGCGGCGTTAAGGCCGCGCAGATTACCGCCCGCTGAGCCCGTGGCCGAATCGGCAGCCGAGGTGGTGGATTGCAAACTTCCGCCGGCCGTGCGTCCAAGGTTTCCGGCCGCGCCGCCTGCCATTCCGGCTGTGGAACCGACCGCGCCGGCAGCGCCTCCGACAAGGCCACCTCCGCCGCCAACTGCGCCGCCGCCCATCGCGCCCGCGCCGCCGCCGGCCATCATGTCGTCATCGCCAAATCCGGCATTGGCCATGGTCTGCGCCGCTGCGAGCGCTTGAATCGAAGCGTGGAACGGAACAGTTTCGCCCTTCTTGATGACCGCTTCGTCAAAGACAATTCCTACCGCAGATTCCGCGTGAGCTTTCGTATGGGCCTGCGCTTCGGTGACGTGACCAATCAACCGCGTGCCTCGCCGCAGAATGACGTGCTTGCCTTCTTTCACGTCCTTGGTCGTTTTCGCTTCGACGCGCTGCCCCGGATGGCACTTGCGCGCGTCAATCGTGGTCAGCAAATCGGCGTTCACTGCGGCGCCATTGGAGAAGCCCGCAGACGCCGGTCCGGCATTCGCCGACGCCGAAGATGAGCTTGCCGCCGAAGCGGAAGCTGCGGCTTGCGAGCCTTGCTGCGCTGATTGCGTTTTCTGCGCCGAGAGGTTTGCTTGCCCGCTACTGCTTACCGAACTGGACTGCGCACTGGCCGTCAATGCCAGCGCAACTACCGCTAAGACCGTAATGCAAACTTTGCGCATGCGTCTTCCCTCCTGTAGTGTCGCGGCCAGGCTGCTGGCCAATCTATAAGGGTTGCGTTGGGCCCCAAACAATATAGGGAATTGGCAATTTGCTTTCCGAAGGCTAAGTGCCTTTGCAACAATGACTTCCAGGAAACGAAGCGTCAGGGAAACACTGGAGGAACGTGTGAAAAAGTGACAATTTGGAAAAATCTACGTCAGGGAACCAAGCTGACACCCCTCGCTCGTCCCCGGGCAATCTTGGGCCAGCCTTGCTGGCTACGAGTCAACTTCCCTAGGTCGGAACCTTAAAACCGCCGCTCGAAGTTGCCATCGGATTGGCGCCCTGAGGCGGCGTTTTCGTCCTTTGCCACACGGTTAGGAACAGCGCTACGATTCCCGCGATCAGCACCGCACCCTCAAGCCGCACAGAAATCGCGTGCAAATGATCGAACTGCTGGCGCAACGGATTGTTCGCCGCGGTATTCATGTAGGAGCCCATCTGCGTCCGCAAATTTTGCATCGTGGGCATAATCCACAGTTGAGAAAAGAGCGTCACCAGCAGCATCAGTTCGACGAGAATCGCGGCAGGCGTCACCAGTCCTCGCCACGAGCGCGCCGCAATCAGCGCCACAGCCAGATAAATCACCGCCGCGATAATTCCCAGGAGGTGCAGCTGCAAAATCAGAACGGCGACAATGTTCCCCGCTTCATCTATATTTTTCAGCTGCGAAAACAGCACGCCAGCCACAAATCCAAAAAAAATCATGCTGCCGACCCAGGTACCCAGCGTGAACACCTTCAGAAAACGCCACACGGTTGTCATAGACTTTTCCGGTAAAATGACCTTTCGGCTTCGCGGGTCATCATAACCTAGGCGAACTTCAGTGGAAAGAAACTTCGCGGCCGAAAAGTGGTGGGCGATCAAGGACTTGAACCTTGGACCTCTCCCGTGTGAGGGGAACGCTCTAACCAACTGAGCTAATCGCCCGCGGCGCCCATTATCGCACAGAAAGTTATCGCGCAGAAGGACGAGCAAATTGCAAACCACAGTGACCACCAACAATTCTCAAATCGCGCAGCTTCAGCGTACGATTGCGCGCGTCATCAAAGGCAAAGAAGAAGTGATTCGCCTCGCGCTGACCACGCTGCTGGCGCGCGGGCATCTGCTCATCGAAGACGTTCCCGGCACCGGCAAAACCACTCTGGCGCACACGCTGGCGCGCGCTTTCCGCTGCTCCTTCCAACGCGTGCAATTCACTTCCGACATGCTGCCGAGCGACGTGATCGGCATCAGTGTGTACAATCCCGCGCGCGAGGAATTCGAGTTCAAACCCGGGCCACTTTTCGCGAACATCGTTCTGGCGGACGAAATTAATCGCACCACGCCGAAAACGCAATCCGCGCTGCTCGAAGCGATGAACGAATCGCAAGTCACGGTGGACAATCATACGCATCCGCTGCCGCAACCTTTTCTGGTGATCGCCACGCAGAATCCCATCGAGCATCATGGCACCTATCCGCTGCCTGAATCGCAGCTTGACCGTTTTCTGATGCGCATTCGCATGGGCTATCCCGGGCGCGAAAGCGAAAAAGAAATTCTGCGCAACAACGGCTCGGCGGCCGTCGAAGAAGTGCCTCCGGTGATGGACGCCGCCGAAGTGATGGCCATGCAGGACGCGGTGCTTCGCGTCCGCGTGGAAGAGAGCCTGCTTGACTACGCGCTGGAAATTGTGGAGCGCACGCGCCAGAAAGAACATTTGAGCCTGGGCGTCAGCCCGCGCGGCGCGGTGATGCTGCATCGCGGAGCGCAGGCGCGCGCGTTTCTGGAAGGCCGCGATTATTGCCTGCCCGATGATTTCAAACAGCTCATCCTGCCGGTTTTCGCGCACCGCATCGTGGTCAGCTCGCGCTACGCTTCCACGCGAAAAAAATCCGAGCAGGCTGAAGCCATTCTCGCGGAAATTATCGACACCACGCGAGTGCCGCTCTAGGATGCGTTGGTAGCTCACACCCATTTTCATTTTGCAGAGCGGAGCGACGAAGAATCTGCATTTTCACCCAGGCGTAGGGGAAAAGCCGCAGATTCGCGGAAGGCGCGATTCTGCGCTACCAAAAAGCGAAATGCAGATCCATCGCTGCGCTCGCGCTCCTGAAGCGTTCACAGATGATGGGCGTTTTAGCGAATTGGACTCCATGGAATGAGCGTTAAGCTCCTCAATTTTTGGCGGGAACGCGACCGTCCAGCATGGCGCAATTTTGCCGCCGCGATCGGCACGCTGGCGCTGGCTCTTGCGCTGGCGCTTTATTCGGCGGCAATGGCCGAGAGCGGGCGGACGATTTTTGCCGGCCTGGCCGCTGCGCTGGCGCTTGCTCTCGCCGCGTGGGTGTCCATCGCCATTGTGCCGAAGATGGCGCGGCGCACGAGCCTGCGCTGGCTGCTCTACCAGGTGGACTACCGGCTGACGCGCGAAGGCGTGATTTATCTTGCAGCGGTCTTCATCGTGGTGCTCGCCGCGGTGAACACGGGCAACAATTTGCTGTTCATGATTCTCGCGTGCCTGCTCGCCGGCATTCTCATCTCCGGAGTATTGTCGCGCGCGGTGCTCACCGGCCTCGAATTGAATATCGAGCTTCCCGAGCACGTTTTCGCCGAGCAGCCCATCCTCGCAAACGTCGAAGTTCGCAACGAAAAATCCATCACGCCTTCGTTTTCTTTGCGCGTCGTCGGCGCGGCGGAAAAAGGCCCGTCGCAAATTCTCACGCGCCCGGTGTATTTTCCTTACATTCCGCACCAAAGCTCCGCGCGGCAGAGCGTCGAACTGCTTTTCCCGCGGCGCGGCGTCTATCGCCAGAACGCTTTCGGCATTCGCACCAAGTTTCCTTTTGGATTCCTGGAAAAAACGCGGCGCGTCGATTCGCCGATGGAATTGGTGGTGTATCCGCACATCGAGCCGACGGATGAGTTCTACGAAATTCTCCCGCTGCTCTCCGGGGAAATTGAAAGCATGCATCGCGGACGGGGGCACGATTTGCATTCGATACGCGATTATCTGCCGACCGACAGCGCGCGCTTTGTGGATTGGAAAGCCTCCGCGAAATCGGGCGCGCTGAAGATCCGCGAATTCGCGCGCGAAGACGAGCGCCGTCTGATTCTCGCGCTCGATCCTGCGCTTGGCGCGGCAGGTTCAGAACCCGAAGCGGAAAAACAGAATGAACAATTCGAGCGCGCCGTTTCGCTGGCCGCGTGCATCGCCTGGCATTTTTTCGAAGCGCGCGCCGCTATGCAATTCTGCACGCCACGCATGTCCACGCCGATGACCACGGCGGCCGACATCATTTACGATGTGCTGCGCGAACTCGCTTACGTCGAGCCCGACCGCGAGCATTCCGGCGCGGCGTTTCTCGAATCCCTCGTTCCGTTGCACGAAAGCTTCAAAATTGTGCTGACGAGCCAGCCGCAAGGATCGATTCCCACACCACTGTGGTCGTCCTCGTACTTCATCTTCCTCGACTCGCTACGGTAGCGTCGATTTCAACCCAGAATGTTGGCAGGTCCTCGCCAGGTATAGCTTCGATTCAGCCGCATTGCTCTCTCGCGCACTGAGTTGTCTGCCCATTTTGCGGCGTCGCGAACGGTAAGTTTGAAGTTTTCGTCCGTGGTGTAACTAAACCCACGCATGAATTCAACCTCATCAGCTACGTCAGCTTGCATGGTCGTAGACCCTTTGCCATCGTGCCGGAGAATCGCAGTGACGAATTTCCGCTCACGACAGATCTCCATTTCGCTGATGTGACCGGAGGGAACAAAGTCATCGACAATTACAAATCGACAGATCGAAGCGTAGGTAACCACCTTCTCGGGCAGGGGTTGTTCCTCTATGTCCGGGTATTCATCGAGAATCAGGCCGACGAAGCCCAATGAGGAAAGGATCTCCTTGATCCCTTCAAGCCGAGAGCGATGCTCTCCGTACTTTCCTAAAATCAGCACAAACTTCTTCTTGCATCGGGCAGCGTTCACGAGAGCCCTGCGGTCGTCACGAATAATCAACTCCTGAATCAGCTCTTCTTTACCTTTCAGAGCTTTTTGAAAGAAATCTCCGCCCAACACGCACGGTGGCGAGCCCAGATCCGCAACTGCCGCCATAGTCTCAACCCTGGTGGTGCCCCACAGAACCCTCATCTTGAACAAAGGCAGAGAAATGATCTGTTCCTGATAAGAACTCTTGGTCAGCGGCTGGAGGCCGAGTGCATTCACGATTTCTGCGCCGACTAGACTTGCGGAGATACTCAAGTCGGTCGATGCCATCGTCGTGACACTTTTTCCTGTTGGTCCTTGAATCTGAATGCCTAGAAACTTTAGTCCTCCTTCGGGCAGCTCTCCTGACTCGATCTTCAGTATCCGCTCAGCTTCGGCGCGGCGAATTCTTTCGAGGGCAACAAGCGGATCCTCCGTTGCATTGTTGTAATGGGTTAGTCCGTGTCCGAGCGTCCGCGTTCCCCATCGCTTGCTCGGGCACGAAGTTCTGAGATGAAAGGCCCGGTATTCCGACGTAATCTCTTCGCTTACAACCTCCGAAAGCACTTCGGTTCCGGACAAGAGGTAGTTTTTTGAAACTTCGTATTCAGCATCGGTCACGGGAGCTACCCTTTCAGTGCTCGGACGTGAGTTTTTTCCAGCGGGCCCAGGCCTCATCGCGGGCTTTGCGATTCGCGGGAGTGGCGTCTGGGGCTTCGCCGGCGCGCATGAAGCCGTGGGCGGCGCCCGGATAAACCACCGGCTCATATGTTTTGCCGAGGGCCTTCATTTGCTGAGTCGTGTCCGGCACAGTCGCGCTGATGCGCTCGTCGTTTCCAGCATAAAATGCATACACCGGAGCGGTGATGCGCGCCATGGCATCCTTCGTTGGCGGCGGCCCATAGAAAACGAAATCCGCGGTGATGTCCTTGCGATTCGTGGCGAAGCGAAAACTCTGCCCGCCGCCCCAGCAAAATCCCGCGACGAACAGCTTGCCATTCGTGGAGGGAATTTTCAGCGCATAATCCGCAACCGCGTTCAGGTCCGCGGTAATCTGGTCGGGATTCAAATGGCTGACGGCCTCAATCGCCTGCTGCTGAGTAAAAGATGTGCTGCGCCCCCCGTTCGGCCCCATGCCGGAGAGCAAATCGGGCTCAACGGCGATGTAGCCCGCAGCGGCCACCTGATCGGCGAGGTCCTGCGACCAATCGGTCATGCCGAAAATTTCGTGAATAAGCAGCACCACCGGGCGCTTGGTGGCAACTTGCGGATAGACGATGAAGGTTTCGACCGCGCGATTGCCGTGCTTGACCATTACCCATTCTTGATGGCGCGGCGATTTGTTTAGCTGCGCTCGCGCCCACTCCTGCGCGCCCGCAACGGACGCGAAAAAAAGGATGCAGCAGAAAATCGAGCCCAGCATTACAGCGATGCGTTTCATAAAGCCTCCTGCGAATGTCAACTCGAAGCTTGAATCAAGCGCCGCGAGCCGCCCGCTACTTGATTCCGATGACCATCGAATCGGGCCCGATCAGATGCTCGACGCGCGTCTCGCGGAATCCCGCTTCTTTCATCCAGCTGCAGCAATCCGCGCCAGTATAGTCGAACCCTCCCGGCGTCTCGATGAGCATATTCAAGCTCATCAGCAGCCCAAACGCATTTTGTGAGCGATCATCGTCGATAATGCTGTCATACACAATCAGCGCGCCGCCGTCCGGCACGGCCTCATAGGCTTTGCGAATCAGCAGGTTTTTCTCCTGCAAATTCCAATCGTGGAGAATGTGCCCCATCATCATCACGTCCGCTTTGGGCAGCGGTTCTTCGAAGAAACTGCCCGCTTGGAATTTCAGGCGCGCGCCGAGCCCGTTCGCCGCCACATGCTCGAGAAAACAGGGCTGGACCTCCGGCAAATCGAATCCGACGCCGGAAATGTGCGAATTCGCGAGCGCCACTTGGACCAGCAAATCGCCCTGCGCCGTGCCGATATCAGCCGCGCTTCTGTGATTCTTCCATGGAAATTTAGCGGCGATCAGCCGATTCGCACAGGTGCTGATGCCGGTCATCGCCGCCAAAAATCCTTTCAGCCTTCCCGGCTCGGAGTAAACCGCCACAAATGGACTCGCTCCGCCGCCTTTTGCCTCGTTCTGCAGCTCGCCCGTTCGCAGCGCGGTAGTCAAGCTATTCCAGAACGGGTATAAGCGGGAATTCGCCATTTCCAGCATGCCGCCAATGTAGGACGGCTTGCCTTTGTCAAGAAACAGGTCGGTGGACGGCGTATTGCGATACTTTCCGTTTTGGCGCTCCAAAAAGCCAAGCGCGACGAGCGCATCGAAAAAATCTTGCGCCGCGCGCGAATGCAATCCCAATTTTTTTCTAAGCGACTCGAGATCCGCCGGGCCGCGGGCCAGTTCCGTGAACAATTGCAATTCCACGGCGCTCAGGAGCGTCTTCGAGGCCCAAAATCCAAGGCCGACTTGCAGGATCTGTTCGATTCCCGTTCCGCTCATGGCAGGCATTGTGGCCATCCAGTCCTCCCTGTTCAACCAGCGCAAAGTCGTGCGCTCATGCTAGTCGTGCGCTCGCTCAGGGTCAACGCCCGAATGCGAACACCGGGATTGCACAGCTTCGGAGGTCATGCCCATTCATGCGACAATGACGCCGCGTGCAAAATTCTCGTGAGCCTAACGCCGAGCCAACCCGTTTCTCTCCGCCGCAATCTTCTGGCGTGGTATCGCGCCAATCGCCGCGATTTTCCCTGGCGGCGCGGACGCGATCCTTACCGCATCTGGCTCGCCGAAATTATGCTGCAGCAAACGCGCATCGCCGCTGTGCTGCCATATTACGAACGCTTTCTGGCGCGTTTTCCTGACGTGAACACACTGGCGCGGGCTCGCGAGTCGGAAGTCCTGAAATACTGGGCCGGCCTCGGTTATTACAGTCGCGCGCGCAATCTGCATCGCGCCGCGAAAAAAATCGTTCGCGAACATGCCGCGCAATTCCCCGCCGCGCACGAACAGGCTCTTGCTCTGCCCGGCATCGGCCGCTACACCGCCGCCGCAATTCTCAGCATCGCCTATGACATTCCTCTCGCGGCGCTCGACGGCAACATCGCTCGCGTCCTCGCGCGGCTGTTCGCCGTTCGCGGAGATTTGCGCGCGCCGCAAAACTGGCAGCGCCTCAGCGCCACAGCGCAGCAGCTTCTTCCCGCGAATTCCGCCGGCGACTGGAATCAGGCGCTCATGGAGCTGGGCGAGACTGTTTGCACCCCGCGCTCGCCGAACTGCGCTGCGTGTCCCATTTCGCGGCACTGCAAAGCTCGCATCCTCGGCCTCACGCACAAATTGCCGGCGCCGCGAACCAAACGCGCCACCGAACGCGTGCGCATCGCCGCTGCGGTGTTTCTCGATTCGCGCGGCCGCACGCTGCTGACAAAAATTCCCGGCGCGCACGACTCCGTGCTTTTTTCGCGCTTGTGGCAATTCCCTGCAGTCGCCGTCGCGTCCGAGAATGGCAGCGCCGCCGGCGAACTCGCCGCGCATCTGAAGACGAGCTTCGCGCAGATGAACTTTCACTTCGCGCCCTCTTCGCTTGTCGCGCTGCCTTCCGCCACGCATACCGTCACATATCGCAAAATTGCGCTGCTGCCATTTATCGCGCGCGTAAGAAATTTGCCGATTCCCGCCAGCGCGAACATGCGCGTTCTCGCTCTCGCCAATCTCGCATCGCTGCCCGTCTCCAGCGCCACGCGAAAAATCGCGCGGGCCGCGCTGACTCATGCTGCAAAACTCAAAACGACGCACCTCAGCGGCTTCCCGACCAACAGCGCCGGAACGCAGACGACGCGAAAGCCACATTGATATTGGGGTGGGTACGGCATGACTAAAGCCATGCCGTGACGAACCCGGCACTTTGTGCAGCGTTTTGTTAAGGGCGATCGCGCAGCTACGGCCCGGCGCAGTAACCGCTTCGCATCTCGTTACCCGCCTCGCTCGATCACAATGCTAAAATCCTAAGATGGCAGACAGTAGCAGCGCCAGCGCCATTGCCACATCCAGAGCCGACTCGCTGCCGCTAATCCAGCGCTACTTCGAAGTGTCACTGTACCTCCTTGTGGCCACCGCGGTGCTCACCGTGGTGGCGACGCGCAAGCTCGATCTGCTGTCTGAAATCGTCGCGCCGCTGGCCATTGGGTACAAAGGTTTGCGCATCTTGCGCGGCCGGCCGCCGGAAATTTCTCAGAGCACGGCCACCGCTCTGGTGCTGGCGTATTTTCTGTTCTTCCCGCTCGACCTCTGGATTTTCTCGCGCGACCTCGCCGCAGGCTCGCCGAATCCGATGCTCTACGCCGGATTGCTGGCGGCTGTTCACGTCCTGCTGTTCGCCACGCTGGTGCGCCTGTATTCTTCGCGCACGGTTCGCGACAACGTTTTCCTCGCGCTACTGGCTTTTGCGGCCATGCTGGCTTCCGCCATCCTTACCGTGGACACCACTTTCCTCGTCGGGCTAGCGTTGTTTTTGCTGCTTGCGGTTTCCAGTTTTGTAGGACTTGAAATTCGCCGCAGCTCGGAAGGAGCGGTCTCGCCCACGGTCAGCCCGGGAAGCTCGGTGGCGCGCCGCCTCAACCGCGCTCTGGGACTCACCTCCGCCATCGTCGCAGCAAGTTCATTGGCTCTTGGAGCGCTGATTTTTTTTCTGATCCCGCGTTTCACCGCCGGCTATTTGTCTGCCTTCAATCTGCGGCCCACGATGATGACCGGCTTCACCGACAATGTTGAACTCGGCGAAATCGGCCGAATCATGCAAAGCAGCGCAGTGGTTATGCGGATTCGTATTCAAGGCAATTCCGTTCTCGCTCAGGACATGCACTGGCGCGGCGGCGTGCTCACTAATTTCGACGGTAAACGCTGGTTCACCCCTGATCGCCGTACTATGATCCTGACCGGCGACGCCGCGGGCGCATTTGAGGTGGGACGCGCAACCCTTCCGCCCGATTCCTACCGTTTGCTGCACTACTCTGTGCTCATGGAGCCCGTCGGCACGGACGCGATTTTTCTCGCCGCGCATCCGCTCACCGTATGGGGGCATTTCGGCTACAACGACAACGCCCGCTTTGGCCGCGGCCTGAGCAATTACCTAGTAGTTGATAGTGCCGGCACCGTTCTCAATCCACTTCACAATGGCGCTGCGTCGCACTACGATGCTGTTTCGCAAGTCCCGGTCGTCGCTCCGCAAAAGCTCCGCGCCGCTTCCAGCGATTACCCGCCGCAAATTCTTGCGACTTACCTCCAGCTGCCGAAGCTTGATCCTCGCATCAAGCAGCTCGCCCAAAAAATCACCGCGCATGACCCAACGCCCTACGATAAAGCCGCCGACCTTGAACGCTATTTCCACGCGAATTTCCGTTACACGCTGGACCTCTCCGACATGCATCGGCGGGACCCGCTCGCCTATTTCCTCTTCACCAAGCGCGCCGGACATTGCGAATATTTCGCTTCGGCAATGGTGGTCATGCTGCGCACGCTGGGCATTCCCGCGCGCTACGCCACCGGCTTTCTCCCCGGCGAATACAACGACCTCGCGCACGATTACATCATTCGCGCGCGCGACGCGCACAGTTGGGTAGAAGTTTACTTCCCGAAATACGGCTGGATTACTTTCGATCCCACGCCGCCCGGCGACGCGCAGCCTGCCGGACTTTTTTCGCGCCTGGGGATGTACTGGGATTGGTTTCAGTACAGTTGGAATGAATGGGTCATCAACTACGATTTTTCGCACCAGCTTTCGCTGGCCCGCGATGTTCACAATTCGTCGCTTTCCTGGTCGCAGCGCGTTTCGCACTATTATCAGGATAAGCGCCGCCGCGCGGTGGATTCCATCAAGCTGTGGCAGGCGCGGATTTCCTCTTCGCCCTACGCGCTCCCGGGCGCGCTGGTTTTTCTGCTGCTCTTGCTTCTTTTTTTTCGCGGACGCGCCATGGGAGGCTTCGTCGCCATTCGCTGGAGCCTGCGCGCGCATCGCGAAGGCGTTTTGCCGCCGGAGCTCGCCCTTTTCGAATATCGCCAGATGCTGCGCCTGCTCGAACGCCGCGGGTGGCGCAAATCGCCCGCGCAAACGCCTCTCGAATTCGCCGCCTCGATTCGTGTTCCGGAATTTGCCGGGCCTGTCGCGGAACTCACTCAGCTTTACCAGAGCGCCCGCTTCGGCTCGCAAGCCGCCGACGCGCGGCGCGTCTCGTCGTTGCTCACCGCCCTCAAATCCCTTCGCCGCTCGCGCAAACGATAATTGGCACACCGCCTCTCACATAAAAGAAAAAAACGCCCAGGAATTTGAGCTAAATGGATGTTCTGAAATGGGTTTACTTTGCGGCGGCTTTTTCGAGGGCCTGGCGGAATCGTACCGTGTCCACATTGTGCCGGGCGAACTCCTTCGCGCCCACGAAAATCACCGGGACGTCGTTCGTGTACAGCTCGCGCAATTCTTTGTCTTCGTCAATATTCACTTCGCGCAGCGAACCCTGAAATTCACGCAGGATGGGCATAATGGCGTCGCGCGCCACGTCACAGAGCTTGCATTTCGGGCGCGTATAGAGCGTCACGTCGAGCGGCTTCGCCGCCGCGAGCCGGCCCTGTTCCGTGCGCCGGTAAAAATCCGCTTCCCCGCTCACTTCCAGATGGCCGGAACGTTCCAGCATTTCCACTGCTCCCACTACCGCGTCGCGCCGCGCCGGGTCGTTTCCTCCCGCGAATTCGCGCAGCGCATGCAAGTCGAGCGTATCGCGCCCTAATTCGTCAAACACCTGCAGCACGCGGCAAGAAAGTTCATCCATGAGAGTTCAGCTTCAGCTAAGGCTTGATGGTGTAGATTTTCTGAAACGGCCCCATTGCCGGATAAAACGCGTGCGCGCGAAACAGTTCCGCGATTTGCCGGATGTGCCCCAAGTCGTGGAACGCCCATTCATTCAGCAAATTTCCCACAGTGATTTGCCCGAACTGCTCGTGCTGCCCTTTGCGCGCCACCACGCTTTCCGGCATATAACGCAGCCACGAAACGCTGCGGTCGCGTTCGTGACAAAAAGTTTTCAAATGCTCGCGCGCCTTGCCCCCGGTGTATCGTCCAGCTTTGTACTGCGCCTCCTGGTCGTAAACCGCCAACTGCGGCATGTCCGTCTGCACCATGCGTTCGATGCGCTCGCGAAATCCGGCCACTTCCACATCGGCTAAATGCGCCAGCACTTCGCTAATGGACCAGCGCTCCATCGAAGGCTTCCACTGCAACTGCTCTTCCGACGCCAGCGAAACCAATTTCTCGAGAATGATCGGCGTCTGCTCCAAAACTTCCACGCCCGGCAACGCGGGCTGGCTCATGGCGGCTTTCATGCATATCCTCCGCGGCAGCGACTGACAGTTCCGTTATACCGCATGTCGCTGTGGCGGAGAAATCCGTTGCGCAGTCCCGAAAAGCCATTCGCCCGCCTTGCGCATCCAACAGATTTGCGCGATCTTCGTTCCAGCGGATACGGCTCGCAGAAACGGAAGCGCCGCGCATATCATTCCATGAGATTCCGCAGCGGGAGGCTTCGTGGCGCAGATTTTTGCCCTTATCGATGATATTTTCTTTCAGGCGAAGATGGCCGAGACGGCCAGGCACACCGGCGTGGAAATGAAAACGTTCAGCGCCGGCGATGCGCTGCTGGCGGCGATGAATGAGGGCTCACCGAGCCTGGTCATCGTTGACTTGAATGCCCGCCAGTCCCCGACGGAAACGATCGCTTCGCTGCGCTCCCGCGATTCGCAGATTCCGGTGATCGCTTTCTTTTCTCACGTGCAGACGGAACTTGCGCTACGCGCGCGCCAGGCCGGTTGCACTGAAGTGATGCCGCGCTCGAAGTTCACGAAAGATCTCGGCGCGATATTTTCGCGAGCAAAACTATGAGAGCAACGCCACAGGAAAAATCCGCGCCCTTCGCCGCCAATTTTTTCGCGCTTTTGCTTGCCGCGCTCTTTTTCGCTCCAGCGCTCTTCGGAAAATCCCAGTCCGCTGCGCCGTCTCCCATTCCCGATCCGACGCCCGCGCTGACCGCCGCGCTCAGCGCCGCGTGCCGCCAGAATCCCGCCGATTTTTCAAACTATTTAACCGACGCGAATGCCGCCGCGTTCCGCAAACTTTCTTCTGATGACCGCGTCTCCGTGATGGAGCGCTTTGTGCTGCTCGACACAAAAGGCAGACCGCTGCTCTCGAACGGGCTGCAGGGCGGGCAATTCTTCCTCTGCGAAGCCGGCGACGCCAGCCAGAAATTCACTCTCGGCGCGCCGCGCGTCCACGATCATCTCGCGTACATTCCGGTGACCACTTCCAGCGAGCAAACCATTCAGTTCGGATTGGTGCGCGAAGACGGCAACTGGAAATTGCTCTCGATCGGGTTGCTGCTGATCGACATTCCGCAACTGCAAAAAGAATGGGCGGCGCAAGACCTCAAGGCCAATGAACAAGCAGTCATTGATTTGCTCAATGGGCTCTCGCAAGCCGTCATCAGATATCAGGACGCGTTCGGCAGGCTTCCCGACACTCTTGCGCAGCTTGGGCCGCCCGAAAATGGCCAGGGCGTTTCGCCCTCCGCGGCCGGCTTCATTGATGCGGACATCGCTTCCGGCGCGAAGGACGGCTACGAATTTCGCTACCGCATCAACACTCCTGCGGGCTCGGACACTCCTGCGTTCGAAATCGCCGCCGTGCCACAACAATACGGAAAAACGGGTAAACGCTCATTCCTTCTCGACGAACACGAACACATTCACGCAGCCGACCACCGCGGCGCCGTCGCCACGGTGGACGATCCACTCGTCCCGCAACAGCCCGCCACTACACAGTAGCGCTCTCCACTTATCCGGTGTGGCTGCTTCTTCCGTATCCGTTGACTTTGCGGGCTCTCTGGCATAGCCTCTGGTCACCCCGCTAAGGGAAATTCTCACCTGCCAAGGAGGCAAACCATGTTTTCACGCATCATCACCTGCGACATCAAATCGGATAAGGTCGACGAGTTCAGAAATGCGATAAACAATGAATTCCTGCCGCGCATCCAGGCGCAGCCGGGATTTCTGGAAAACATCGAGTCCTGTGATCCGTCTTCGGGCAAATACTGCTGCGTCACTCTGTGGAAAAGCGAAGCGGACGTTAAAAACTACGATAATGGGCTGTTTCAGGAGATCGCTGGGAAGCTCGTTCCGCTCATGGATGGCAATCCGTCGGTGCAGACCCTCCCCGTCGACAACTCCTCGGTCCATAACATTCGCGCGGGGCGCTCCGCCGCCGCAGCATAAACTTTCTCCCTTGGAGCAGGCGGGTCATGCATCACGGCTCGCCTGCTTCTCTTTAAGGTAGTGGCCCAGTTTGAATTTTGACTGCTATTGTCACGATTAAGAAAATTCAAACTGACCTGCTACGGTCTTCAGTGACCACTGGCCACCGGCCACCGTGTTTGGTATGCTATCGCTCGACTGACACGGCGCCCCAGCCGGCCGCAATTCACTTCTTACGTACCCGCAGAGAGCCGCACGGCTCTGTGAATGCCGCCGACCTGCTGCTCGCCGTCCGAGGAGAGCGCAACGCAATGGCTTCTGGAGACCTGAATGCTATGGCCGCTCGCACTGCTACCACGCAAACATCGGAAATCAGCATTGCCCATTCGCCCGATAGCGATGATGCTTTCATGTTTTACGCGCTGGCCACGGGAAAATTGCGCGTCCCGGGGCTCAAGTTCACGCACGTTCTTTCGGACATCGAGTCGCTAAATCACGCCGCCGAGAATGAGAAGTATGACGTTACCGCGGTCAGCGTCTACGCCTATCCGTTCCTCGCCGAGAAGTACATCCTGCTCGACTGCGGCGCCAGCTTCGGCGAAGGCTACGGACCCATCGTAGTTTCTTCGCATGCAATCAAAAAAACCGACCTGAAGGGCCGCAAAGTCGCCATTCCTGGCACACGCACCACTTCCTACCTCGCGCTGAAACTTTTTGAGCCGGGCGTCGAAACGGTGACTATGCCGTTCGACAGAATCCTCGACGCGGTCAGCAACAAGGAAGTCGAAGCTGGCCTGCTCATTCACGAAGGCCAGTTGCTCTACGCGGCTGCCGGCCTGCACAAAGTGGTGGATCTGGGCGTCTGGTGGCAGGAGCAGACCGGGCTTCCTCTGCCGCTCGGCGCCAACGCGATTCGACGGTCGCTCGGCGCGGACCTTGCGCGGCAAGTCGCAGGAGCGATTCGCGGCAGCGTTAAATACGCCCTGGACCATCGCGAAGAGGCGCTCAACTATGCGCTGCAGTTCGCGCGCGATATGGATCCGGCGCTGGCCGACAAATTCGTCGGGATGTACGTCAACCGCTGGACGCTCAACTTTGGCGAAGAGGGCCGGAAAGCTGTCAACGAACTGGTCGAGCGCGGCAAATCCGCTGGGCTTCTGCCTCCCTTCGCCCGCGTCGAATTTCTGTTCGAATAGATCCCTCCCTGTGTTCGGGATGCAAGCTGCGCACTTCTGATGAAGTGCACTTTTCTTGCAGTTATGCCGTCATGTGTGTAAGACCAATTGGCCATTTGACCGATGTGAGTTTCCTGAGGGGAAAGATCGCAGATTTCTCGAAGGCGGAGAATTCTGCGCTACACGAGCCAAAGCGAGCTCGGTTCTCACCTGGTGATGCGACTGAACACCCTCCTCGCGCTTTTCTTGACGCGCAAATGCGAATCGCATAGATTCAACGGGCTATGAGCGGACAAAGAAGAACTTTTTGGATCGGCGCTGGTTTTTGCGTCTCACTTTGCTTGTTACTTTGCTTTTCAATTTGCTTCACGGCGACTTTTGCTGCGGGACAGGCACAATCGAAACCGCAGAGCGGAGCGCAAACCAAGCCGCAAAGCAAGGCGTCGGCGGGGCCGGTGGAATATGCCTCGGGGGCGGGCGAAGCGTTACATCCGAAATGGCCCGCGGCAGCGGTTCGCGGGGCGCACGCGATGGTGGTGAGCGACGAAGCGCTGGCGTCAGAAGCGGGCGTGGAAATTCTGAAAAAAGGCGGGAACGCGGTGGACGCGGCGGTGGCGGTGGGATTCGCGCTGGCGGTGGTCGAGCCCGAGGCGGGAAACATCGGCGGGGGCGGATTCATGCTGGTGCGCCCGCGCGACGGCCGCGCGAAATTTATTGATTACCGCGAAGAGGCGCCCAAACACGCCACGCGCGATATGTACATCGGCAAAGACGGAAATATTATTCCGGGCGCGTCCACGCTGGGGTATCGGTCGATTGGCGTGCCGGGAACGGTAGCGGGGCTGGCGCTGGCGGCAAAAACTTACGGCAAGCTGACGCTGGCCGAAGATATGGCGCCGGCGATTCGTCTGGCGAAGGATGGATATGTGGTGAATGCGCGGTTGGCGGCTTCTCTGCGCTATTCGGAGGGTCGCCTCGGAAAATTTTCGGAGAGCGATAAAATTTTCCTTCGCAACGGGAACTTTTATTCCGCGGGAGAAACATTTCGCCAGCCGCTGCTGGCCGCGACGCTGGAACTCATCGCAAAAAACGGCCCTGAGGAATTTTATCGAGGGAAAATTGCCAAGGACCTAGCGGCGCAAATGGCGCGCCATGGCGGTCTGATTAGCATGGCGGATCTGGCGAGCTATCGCGCGAAAATTCGCCAGCCGCTCAGTGGCACGTATGAAGCGCGCGGAAGTCGCTGGACGATTATCACCAGTCCGCCGCCGAGCTCCGGAGGCGTGGCCATTCTGGAAGCGCTCAATATTCTAAAGCCGTATCAACTGACTTCGTGGAATGACGCGCAATCGGTGCATTTGGTGGTGGAGGCGATGCGGCGTGTTTTTGCGGACCGCGCCACTTACCTGGGCGATTCCGATTTCACGCACGTGCCGATTGACGGCTTGCTGAATCCGCGATATGCGGCGGAGCGGCGCGCCACCATTGATCCGACGAAAGCGAGCAGCAGCGCGCAAATCGGCGCGGGAAATCCTGTGCCGTTTGATCAGGTGCGCGGGGTGTCGGGCTTCCCGGCCATTCAAAAACTGAATACCGAAGAAGCCGAAGCCATTCTCGCCAACGAAACAGAGCACACGCACACCACGCATTTTTCCGTGGTGGACGCGGAGGGAAACGCGGTCTCGAACACGTACACGCTGAATGACAGCTTCGGCTCGGCGGTCACTTCCACGGACGGATTTCTGCTGAACGACGAAATGGACGATTTCACGAGCGAGCCGGGAAAGCCCAACATGTTCGGGCTGCTGCAATCGGAATCTAACGCGATTGCGCCGGAGCATCGTCCGCTGAGCTCGATGGTGCCGACAATTGTGCTGCGCAATGGGAAATTGAGTTTCGTCACAGGCTCTCCCGGCGGGCCGCGGATTATTTCGGCGACGCTGCTGAGCGTTCTCAACTGGGCGTGGCTGGGGATGGGCGCGCAGCAGGACATCAACGCGCCGCGCTTCCATCAGCAGTGGATGCCTGACGTGGTGCTGCTGGAGCCTGCTTTTCCGGAAAAGGTGGCGCAACAGCTCGAAGAGCGCGGCTATCAGTTGGCTGCGCGCCGCGCGTGGATCGGCGAAATAGAAGCCATCGGCATCGATCCGAAAACCGGCGAGCGGCTGGGCGCTCCGGATCCGCGACGCGAGGGCGTTGCGCGCGGCTATTGACGCGGGAGAGTTTTCCACAGACCATAGAGCTTCGGCATTTTCATTTTCATCGCGCCGAACCGCCCGGAGAACGCCACTTGGCGGAATTGAATTTCATTTCCTGAACATGTCCTGAAAATGCAACGCATCTTTTCAACCTATCGCTATTCGGACGAGCCGCTCACTTCGACGATGCTCGCGGAAATCGCGCAGAGCGGAATCAGCACTGTTGAAATTTATTGCACGCCGCTGCATCTGAATTACCGGTCGACCTCGGCGATACGCACGCTCTCGGAATGGATTGGCGAACATCACCTGACAATTCATTCGCTGCATTCGCCGGTAGAGCGCGATTTGCTTCCGGGTAAACGCGAAAGCGGGATTCCCATTTCCATTTCGGATCCGGAGCGGGTGCGGCGGCTCGACGCCGTGGATGAGGTGAAACGGACGCTGGAAATTGCCGAGCACATCCCGTTTCGCTATCTGGTGCAGCACATCGGCGGCGGGCGGGAGGCGCATGACCCGCGCAAAATCGATGCGGCGTTCAATTCGCTCGAACATCTGGCGATTTTTGCGAAGCAGCGCGGCGTGAAGATTGTTTTGGAAAATACTCCCGGCGAACTCGGCTCGCCATCGAACCTGCGGCATTTTGTGGTGGACACGCGGCTGGATTTAAAGCTTTGCTTCGACATTGGCCATGCGCATATCGAAGACGGCATCGAAATCAGCTTCGAGGCGATGCACGAACACGTGGTGATGATTCACGCGCACGACAATCACGGCGAAAAAGACGAGCACTTGCTGCCGCACAGCGGCAACATCGATTGGGACGCGGCGATGGGCGCAGTTTCGGGCGCGCAAAACGATTTCCCTGTAGTGCTAGAGCTTCGCGCGCAATCCGCGAACGCGCCTTCGCTGGCCGCCGCCACTGCGGCATTTGAAAAACTGGAACAATCCATAGCGGCGAAACGGTCCGCCGCGAACTCTTAAAAATGCGACATTGAGCACAATTGGGCGGTGGTCAGTTGGAATTTAGCTGCTATTATCACGAATAAGAAAATTCAAACTGCCCACGCGCAAAATTGAAAGGATAATGGTGTCTATGGCGGTTGTTGTTGCGATCGAACAGGCAGGCGAGCACGTTGGAAAAGAAGTCACGATTCGCGGGTGGCTTTACAACTTGCGCGAATCGGGCAAATTGCTTTTTCCGATTTTTCGCGATGGCACAGGAATCATTCAGGGGGTGATTTCGCAGAAGGAAAACGCCGCGGCGTTCGACCGGGCGAAGGGCTTGACACAGGAATCGAGCGTTATCGTCACGGGAAAAGTTGCCGCCGAGCCGCGCGCGCCGGGCGGATATGAATTGCATGTGAGCGATGTGGAAATTGTGCAGCGGGTCCCGGAATCGCAGCCATATCCCATTCAACTGAAAGAGCACGGCGTAGATTTTTTGCTGGATCAGCGGCATTTGTGGATACGCACGCCGCGGCAGGCATCAATTTTACGGATTCGCGCGGAAGCAGAGCGCGCCGCGCGCAACTTCATGGACAGCCAGGGCTACACGCTGACGGACGCGCCGATTTTTACGCCGGCGGCTTGCGAAGGAACGACCACGCTTTTCGAGGTGGATTACATTGACGATCAGAAGGCGTATCTGACGCAGTCGGGGCAGCTTTACGTCGAGGCGACTGCGGCGGCGCTGGGAAAAGTTTATTGTTTTGGGCCCACGTTCCGCGCGGAGAAATCCAAAACGCGCCGGCACTTGACGGAATTCTGGATGCTCGAGCCGGAAGCGGCTTACGCGCACCTGGAAGACATGATGATTCTGGGGGAAGGACTGGTGAGCGCGGTGGTGCAAGCGTGCGTAAAAAATCGGGCGCGCGAATTGGAAATGCTCAAACGCGACGCGGCGAAACTTGAGAAAATCCAGGCGCCATTCCCGCGCATTACTTACGAAGAAGCCATCAAAGTGCTCAACAAGGCTGGAAATCCTGCGAGTTTCGGTGATGACTTTGGCGGCGACGAGGAAACCATCATCTCGAAAAATTTCGAGAAGCCGGTGATCATTCATCGCTATCCCACAGCGATGAAGGCGTTTTATATGGCCACGGATGCGGTGCGGCCGGAGCTTTCGCTGAGCTTCGACATGATTGCGCCGGAAGGATACGGCGAGATCATCGGCGGGGGCGAGCGTTTGTCGAGCTATGAAACGCTGATCGAGCGGCTGCACCAGAACAATCTGCCTGAGGAATCGTTTCAGTGGTATCTCGATTTGCGGCGCTATGGCAGCGTGCCGCACGCGGGCTTCGGTCTGGGGCTGGAACGCACGGTCGCATGGATTTGCGGAACGGAGCACATTCGCGAAGTAATCCCGTTCCCTCGAATGTTGTACCGGGTCTATCCTTAAGATTTGCAATTTTGCGTGGCCTGCCGGATTTTCAGGGGGATAAGCAGCGCATGGCTCAGAAAATTCGAATTCTCGGTGTGCCAATGGACCTGGGCGCCAGTCGTCGCGGCGTTGATATGGGGCCGTCAGCGCTGCGCGTCGCCGGACTGCAGGCGCGGCTCAAGCAGCTCGGCTATCAGGTCGAGGATTTCGGAAACATTTCGGTGAAGCAGCCGGAAGAGCAGCATTATGGCGACAAGCGCGCGAAATATCTGAAGGAAATTGCCGAGACTTGCCAGGGTCTCGCGGACACGGTGGAGCGCACACTCGCCGACGACATGATGCCAATCATTCTTGGCGGCGACCATTCCATTGCGGCGGGCTCAGTGGCTGGCGTGACGTCATTTTTTCGCAAGCAATCGAAGCGCGTTGGATACATATGGCTGGATGCGCATGGCGACATGAATACGCCGGACACAAGCCCTTCGGGGAACGTTCATGGAATGCCGCTGGCGGCGGTGATGGGCTACGGCGCGCCGGAACTGACGGAAATTTGCGGCTTCAAGCCGAAAATCGAGCCGCAAAACATCGCCATGGTGGGTATTCGAGAGTTGGATGCGAAGGAGCGGCAGTTGGTGAAGAAATCCGGCGTACACATCTTCACCATGCGAGAAATTGACGAGCGCGGGATGCACGACGTGATGGCCGAGGCGCTGCGCTTCGCCACGGACGATACAAATGGCGTTGCGGTAAGCCTGGACATGGATTTTCTGGATCCTGCCGAAGCGCCTGGCGTGGGCACGCCCGTGCGTGGCGGAGTCACGTACCGCGAGGCGCATCTGGCACTCGAAATGATTGCCGACAGCCGCGCGCTGGTGTCGTTCGAGCTGGTGGAAATCAACCCGGTAATTGATTTGCACAACAAGACTGCGATTCTGGGAGTGGAGCTGGCGCTCTCCGGGCTCGGAAAGAAAATCCTCTAAATGGAAAACAAGAAACGGCTTCGCGTGGGGATTTTATTTGGCGGGCGCTCCGGCGAACACGAAGTTTCGCTGGCTTCCGCGGCATCCGTGATTCGCGCGCTCGATGCGGAAAAGTATGAGGCGGTTCCCATCGGCATTACCAAGGATGGCCGCTGGCTGGTAGGCGCGGCGGCGCAACGCATGACCGAGCCCAAGGCGCTGCCGGAACTGTTGAAGAGCGGCGAGCGGGTGGTGCTTCCGCCGGATCCCAGCGCTTCTGCGCTCGTACCGTTGGGGAACAGCGGCGGCGCGCAGCCCAGTGTGAAAGTGGACGTGATTTTTCCGGTGCTGCACGGCACTTTTGGCGAGGACGGCACGGTGCAAGGACTGCTGGACCTTGCGGGAGTTCCTTATGTTGGCTCGGGCGTGCTTGGCTCGTCGGTGGGGATGGACAAAGATGTGCAGAAGCGGCTCTTCCGCGACGCGAAAATACCGATTGTGGAATTCTTAGCGATTCCGCGGCACGACTGGGAAACGAATCGCGTAAAAATTCTGGTGGCGATCAAGAAGAAATTCAAGTTTCCGCTATTCGTCAAGCCGGCGACGCTGGGGTCTTCGGTGGGAATGACGCGGGTGGGCGAAGCGGCGGAGCTTCCCGGAGCCATGGACCTTGCGGCGGAATTTGCGTTAAAAATCATGGTGGAACGCGCGATTCGCGGGCGCGAGATTGAAGTTGCCGTGCTGGGCAATGACGAGCCGCGGGCTTCGGTTCCCGGCGAGATTATTCCGCACCGCGAATATTACGACTACGCTGCGAAATATCTGGAATCCGGCTCGCAGATACAAATTCCGGCAAAGCTGAGCAAAAAACAGGTGACGCAATTTCAGGAGTATGCGATTCGCGGCTACAGGTCGATTGAATGCGCCGGCATGGCGCGCGTCGATTTTTTTCTGGAGCGCGGCACGAACAAAATCTACATCAACGAAATCAATACCATTCCGGGCTTCACCAGCATCAGCATGTATCCAAAAATGTGGGAAGCGAGCGGCATACCTTACACTGAATTGATCAGCCGGCTGATCGAGCTGGCGCTCGAGCAGCACGCCGAAAAATCCCGCACGAAATATTCCATCGAACTTCCCGCCGGCGCGGGCGGGGCGCTGGAAGGCTAGGCAGCTGTCGTTGTCCCACCACTAGAAGACCCGCGAAGAACACCGAAAATAGAGATGGGAATTCTCGATGCCGCCAAGCCCCTTGACGGAACGACTCCACGCGATTAAACTAACCGGTTAGTTAAATAATTGCGACTCGCTATTCGAGCGAAGTGTAGCGGCTGACTCATGCACAGAGGACGCAAGAAGATACAAAATCCGGAGACGGCGCGGAAGATTCTGGTTGCAGCGGAACGAGCTTTTGCGGAGCGCGGGCTGGCGGGCGCGCGCACGGATGAAATCGCGCGCGCGGCGGGCGTCAACAAGGCCATGCTCTACTATTATTTCGACAGCAAGGAGCGGCTGCACCGCGCCGTTTTTGAAAATCTCTTCAACCGTGCGAACCGGCTGATTGCGGCCGAAACTCCAGCGGAAGCTTCGGCCCAGCAGATGTTGCTGGCATTCATCGACGGCTATTTCAAGTTCCGCATCGCCAATCCCAATTACGCGCGGCTGATGCAACACCTGATGATGGAGTCTCCGGAAGAATTCCGGCACGTGGCGCGGCAATATTTCCGGCAAGGATACAAGCAGCTCACCGGCGCGATCGAACGCGGCGTCGCGCGGGGTGAATTTCACCGCATTGATGCGGAACACACGGTAATCAACATCATCGCGATGATTGTTTTTTATTTTTCGGGGGCTCCGGTGCACAGCGTGCTGCTCGGACGGGACGCGTTGAAACCCGATGCTGTCGAGGAACACAAACGCGCGGTCATCGCTCTTCTGGAGCGCGGCCTGTTTCGTTCGTCCAAGAGGCACTCATGAGCGGAAAGAAATTCTTCGTGCTGCTCGGCGTGTTGTTTCTCATCGCTGTTGGAATCTATATCGCCACAACACCGCGGGGCAGCGCCTATCCGCTGATTGGAGTGGTAGATGGCAACGAAGTGATCGTCAGCCCGCAAATCACGGACCGCATGATCAAGCTGCACGTGGATGAAGGTTACGCGGTGAAGAGGGGCGAGCTGATCGCGGAGCTCGATCCCGCCGCACTCGAAGCGCAAGTGGCCGCGCAGGAAGCTGCCATTGGAAGCCTTCGCGCGCAGGTCAATCAGGCCGAAGCCAATTTGAGTTTGACGGACAGTCAAACCGCGGCGGCATTGAAAGTCGCGGAGGCGAATTTCACGGCGAGCCAAGCGCAACTGGAGCAGGCGCAGGCCACTCTGGAACTCAATGATGCGAACATGAAGCGCGAACTCAGCCTTTTTTCGTCGGGGATTGTCGCTGCACAGGAGCGCGATACCGCGGTTGCGACGTACAAGGCTTCGGCGGCGAACGTGCATTCGCTGAGCGATCAAGTGAAATCGCAGCGCGCCGCGCTGGCGGTGGCCGAGGCCAATCGCAAGCAGGTGAACGTTCTGCGCAGCCAAATCGCGTCGATACAGGCGCAGCTCAAGCAGGCCATCGCCATGAAAGCGGCTGATGAAACGCAGCTGGGCTACACGAAAATTTACGCGCCGATTGATGGCGTGGTCTCCGTGCGCGTGGCGCGGCAAGGAGAAGTGGTGCAGGAAGGAAGTCCGATTGTAGTTCTGCTGGACGTGAACGACCTGTGGGTGCGCGCGGACGTGCCGGAGACTTACATCGACTCGATCAAATTTGGGCAAACGTTGCCCATCCAGCTTCCCTCCGGCGATGTGACTCACGGCAAAGTATTTTTCAAAGGCGTGGAGGGGGATTTTGCGACGCAGCGCGACGTAAGCCGCACCAAACGCGACATTCGCACATTTGCCATCAAAGTTTCGCTGCCGAATCCGCAGCACCGATTCTTCACCGGCATGACGGCGACGGTGCTGCTTCCCGTATCGTTGCAGCCACAGCAGAAGCACTGGTGGTCGCGTTTATGAAAACGCCTGAGGAACTCGCGTCCACGCAAAATGCAAGGCTGGAATCGGCGCAGCGCGCTATCGAAGTTGACAAGCTGACGAAGCGATTCGGCGAGCTTATCGCGGTAAACGCCATCAGCTTCACCGTAGAGAATGGCGAAATTTTTGGCCTGCTTGGGCCAAATGGCGCCGGAAAAACGACGCTCATTCGCATGCTCACCACGCTGACGCCACCGACTTCGGGAACGGGAAGGATTGCCGGATACGACATTGTGCGCGAAGCGGACGAAGTGCGCCATGTTCTCGGCGTGATTCCGCAAGCTTTTACTTCAGATCCGGAGCTGACCGCCGAAGAAAACATGCTGATTCACGCGAAGCTCTATGGCGTTCCGGCGAATGAGCGCGCGGCGTTGATTGACCGGCTGCTGGAATCTGTGGAGCTGACGAAATTCAAAAACAAACTGGTGCAGACGTTTTCCGGCGGCATGCGGCGGCGGCTGGAAATCGCGCGCGGGCTGGTGCACTCGCCGAAAATCATGTTCCTTGACGAACCGACCACCGGACTGGACCCGGTTTCGCGGACGAACGTGTGGGAGATGATCCGGCGGTTGCGCGACGAGTCGCATTTGACGATTTTGCTGACCACCCATTACATGGACGAAGCGGACAAGCTTTGCGAGCGCATCGCCATCGTGGACCATGGCAAGCTGGCGGCGCTGGATACTCCGACGAACCTCAAAGACAGCATCCCCGGAGCCGACATTGTGGAAGCGGAATTCACGGGCGCGCCAGCGGACTGGATCGAGCAGATCAAGTCGCTCGCGCACGTCGCAAGCGCTTCGCAGCGCGACGGCGTGACGCACATCAATTCAAACGATGGGCCTGTAACGGTAGCCGCGCTGATGGATCTGGCGCGCGACCGGCACGTGACCGTGAAGCGCGTGAGCGTGCAGGGAACGACGCTCGACGACGTATTTTTGCACTATACCGGCAGCGAACTTCGCGACACGGCCAGCGAAGGTTCGAAGTATAGCGTGGCGCATTTGTACAAGTAGAAAGGAATTGGGGAGTGGCCATCAAGCTTTATCGCATGTGGGCGCTGGTCGAACGCGACCTGCGGAAATTCTTCCGCAGCCCCGCGCTGATGATGGCGTCGATGGTTTTTCCGCTGACGCAACTCATCGTGCTGGGCTACGCTTTCGGCGGAAAAATCAAAAATGTGAACGTGGGATTTGTTGACCAAGACCACACCGCCGAATCGTGGCGGGTGCGCGAGGCATTCGCGGGCGTCGCCACCGGGCCGGATACGTTCCATGTGCTCAACTACAATTCGGTGGCCGATGCGCTGATTGATTTGCGCGCCGGAGTGATTCATGGGGTGATTGAGGTGCCGGAGAATTTTTCGCGGCGCTCATACCAGGACGATCGGCCGAAGATCGCGCTGGTTGTCGACAATAGCGATCAAGTGACCTCCAACTCGCTGGAAGCGGAAATGCAAGGCGTGGTGGACCAACTGAACGCGCCTGCGGTGACTGCTGGTTTGCCCGGACCTATCGCGCTCAACATTGTGGAAGTCTATCCATATACGGAATACATCAAGTATTTGCTGCCGGGCTCAATCGCCATGGCCATTTTCATCGTGGCAATGATCGGCGGCGGAATCACGTTCATTGACGACAAATCGCGCGGCCTGCACGAAGGCTATCTGGTGACTCCGATTCATAAGGTCGAATTGGTGATGGGCCTGAACATGGCCGGAACGGCAAAGGGAGTGATGGCGGGACTGGTGATTACGTTCATCGGCGGAATGATTGCGGGGATTCCGCGTCTGTGGGATCCGATGCGGCTTGTGTATCTGATTGTGGTTGTGGCTATCGCTTCGCTGACAATGATCAGCTTCATGTTTCTGGTGATGGTGCGCGTGAGCGATCCGCTGGTGCCGCGCGCGATTTTCGGCGTGCTGAATACGCTGCTATTTTTCCCCTCTGGCGCGATTTATCCGACACAGGGATTTCCGCTGTGGATGAGGGCCATATCCATCGTCGATCCGTTCACGTATACAGTGCATGCGCTGCGCAATCTGCTGTTGCGCGGAAGCGGTATTGAAGGCATCTACCGTGACGTGCTAATTTTGATGTTGTTCTCGACGGTGATGATCGCGGGAAGCATTGCACTATTCAAGCGACAGATTTGAATTTTTCGGTGTCTAAACTTATGGGGGAGACGTGACTCTACTCGACGCCAATGAGCCAGAACCTTCGAAGACGCCGCGCTATATCATTCTGGGCGTGCTGATTGTTTTTCTCGCCGCATTTTTGGCTTGGCACCACGTGCGCTACGACGCTGAGGAAAAAGTTGCCAGCGAGTTTTTTAGCGCGCTCGCTGCGGGCGATATGCAGGAGGCGTACAAGCTCTGGCACCCGGCACCCGACTACTCATTCAAGGATTTCGAGGATGACTGGGGGCCAAAAGGCTTTTATGGCCCGGTAAAAAGCTTCAAGATCGACTCGGCGGAAGCTCCGCGGAAAAGCATCACCAGTGTGGCCGTGAAGGTTTTAGTCAGCGCAGTTTCACCGTTTCCCAAGGATGAAAGCAAAATCAAGACTGTGGTGATTTGGGTGAACCGCGCCAATCATTCGCTCAGCTCTCCGCCGCCTCTTTATTAGCGGTCGTTTCCCGCAATATCGCCGCGAGTTCGTCAGCGTTCAGAGTTGCCGTGCCCAGTTTGGACACCACTACGCCGGCGGCCGCGTTTCCCAGGAAGGCAGCTTCGCGCAAGGACGCGCCCGCTGCGCTGGCAAGGGCCATGGCCGCCAGCACGGTATCGCCCGCGCCAGTGACGTCAAAAACTTGCCTCCCGGTGCTGGCCTCGCGCCTGGAAGCTTTCCCGAGCAGGCCTAATGGTGCTTCTTGATTCATTGCCGGCACATGGAATCCACGCACATCGGAGCGTTCGAAGAGATTCAATCCTTCCGCGCCGCGAGTGATCACCACCGCGCTTGAACCGAAGTGCTCGAGCAGCGCGCGGCCTGCGTCGCGAACCGATTCCTCGGTATCCAGCGGATGCGTCACCAGAAATTCCGCTTCCTTGCGGTTGCAAATCACCACAGTTGCGCCGCGATAGGCCGTCAGCCGCGACCATTTCGGCTTGATGAACGACGGCACCTTTCGCCGCGAGCAGGCCTCGAGCACGCGCTCCGTCAGCGCGTCGCTGACCACACCTTTGTCGTAATCCGAAATTACCAGCGCGTCTACGGCGCTGATGGCGGCGACAATTCGCTTGGTCAGTCGCACCTCCGCGTTTTCTGGCAGATGCGTGCGCATTTCGCGGTCTACGCGAACCACCTGCTGCTGTCTGGCGACGATGCGCGTCTTCAGAGTTGTGGGGCGGCCTTTCAGTTCAATAATTCCTCTGCCATCGAGCTTCATCTCGCGCAGGTTACGGCGAACGGCATCTCCCGCTTCATCGGCGCCGATGACGCCGAACGCGCTCACACGCGCGCCAAGCGCCGCCAGATTTGCGGCCACATTTCCCGCGCCGCCAAGGCAGTCGCTTTCTTTCACAAAATCCACCACCGGCACGGCAGCCTCCGGCGAAATTCGATTGGCTGTGCCCCATAGATAGCGATCCAGCATCCAATCGCCCACGACCGCGAGGCGCCGGCCACGCATTCGCTGGATAATTTGCATAGTGCGCCTTCTTGAGATTGCGCTGCTCGATGCTGTCACTTCACGCTCCATCTGAATGCAAATCGGACGCGCATCATTGGATTTTCTTTGCCCCCACCGGCTGCCCGCTTTCCGAAAGCAGCGCCTCACATGCGTTCTGCACCTGCGCGAGCGTGACCGACAAAATACACTGCGGCTCGGCGAATGCATAGCACCGATCTCCGGCGCACGGATTACACGGAAAATCGTTCTGAACCACGCGATGAGCTGTCTGCCACGGGCGCCAGTGCACTGAACTGCTCGAGCCAAATATTGCCACGACTGGCCGGCCTGTTGCAGCCGCGATATGTGTCGGCCCACTATCGTTGCCAATGAAAATTCGCGAGCCCGCCGCGAGCGCAATTAATTGGCGCACGTCAAGCGAATCGAGCACCGCGAATTCATCGCGGCACTGGCGCCGCAATTCGCTCAGGATTTCCGTCTCTGCAGTACCCGCGCTAAAGACCGGGGCGATGCTCTTCTCAGTTTTCAGCCATTGCGCCAGCGCCACGAATTTTTCGATAGCCCAGCGCTTGGTGAAATATTTTCCGCCCGGATGGATCATTGCATATGCGGCGTCGCGCGAGATTTCCAATGTTTCGAGCTGTTTGGCCACAGCTTCGCGGGCGTTTTGCTGAGGGTAGACCTTTGCTGGCGGAATCGGCCCGTGCGGCAGGCCGGTGGCATAGAATTGCTCGATGCGATGCTCGACGGTGTGAATTTTGTTTCCGGGATCGGGCACGAGCACGTTATACACAAACGAAAATTGCCGCCGCGTCCAGCAGACTCGCTTCGGCGCGCCAATCGCCGCGGTGAGCAAGGCGCTGGTCGGTCCGGCATGCTGATTGTAAACAATTGGAAAGTGACGGCGGCGAAGCTTCAGGGCAGTGGCGACAAAATTCTCCATCAGCAAAATTTCAGCGACTGCTGGATTGCCTTCCAGCACCGGCGCGCAAAACTTCTCAACGAGCACGCACAATCGTAAATCGGGGCGCCAGGAATGCAGAGCGGAAAGCGCGGGAGTGAGCAAAACCACATCGCCCAGCGAGCGCAGCCGCACAATCAGCACTTGCGCGCCAGCGGGCAAGTTTTTTAGGAGAGACGAATCACGAGGGTTCAATGCGAGCTTCGTCCACAAGCATCACAGGAATATCGTCGCGCACTGGATAAACCCGCCGGCAGGTCGCGCATCTCAGTCCCTTCTGATCGTTGGTCATCTTAACCGGCGTTTTGCAAATGGGACACACCAGAATGTCCAGCAATTCTTTTGAGACCGCCATAATTCCTCCGTTTAAGCCACTCTATCAGACCGCCCACGCGGGCGGCAACCGGCTAACAGCGGTGGAGCGTGGATGCGCTTCTACGCCGAATTGAATCGCACCGGCAGTTCGATTTTATTTTCTGTGCCAAGAAATCCAGGCGCGTGTGGCGCCGGTTACTTCAGGCGCAGCACTCCGTTGAATTGATGGATTACCTTATAGCATTCGCAGGCGGCAGCTTCGAGTTTTTTGCGGTTGAGAATTTCGACTATGCCGCGGCGATGTTCGATGATTTTTTTGCGGTGCAGAGCTTTGGCCGCCAAGCTAACGCTGGGCCGATCGGTTCCCAGCGTGGTCGCGAGGAAGTCATGGGTAATGTGGAGCGAATTCGACTCGACGCGGTCGCTGGCCATCAATAGCCAGCGCGCCAGGCGCTCCGCAATGTCATGTAAGCGATTGCACGCGGCCGTTTGCGCCACTTGCATTCCCTGCACCACGGCGTAGCGGCTCAGCGCCAATTGCAACTGTGGCGTGGATTTCAGGCGGCTTTGCAGGGCGCTAACGCCAATGCGCAGGCCTTCGCCCGGAATCTGCACCAAGTGGCGCAAAGGCGAAATGGTCAGACCAACCGCCGAAGCGACGCCGACCACGCCTTCGCTTCCTACCATGCCCGCTTCCACGGTTTTCCCGTCTTCGGTCGCAACCAGCAGGGAAATCAGTCCTGAGCTAGGAAAATAAGCAAACTGCAATCTTTGCGTGGGCTCGTGCAGGATGGATTGTGCCTGAAACCGGAAGAGTTGCAGATGGGGCTGAACGAGGCGGTACTCACTTTCCGGGATGGACGAGAGAATCTTGTTCTTTATCCTGAGCGTCTGTTTGCCCACGAGAGCCCCAAGCGGTGCGTGGTCCCAGCTTTCACTTGTTACAAAGTCCGACACTGTAGTGGTTGGTTGCGGGAACTGTCTGTCTTGCATCGAACACTTAGGCGGCTATTTCAAGCCCAGCTCTCCATTTAGCTGTTGAACCACGCGGTAACATACACAGGCGAAGGATTCCAGTTTCTTGCGGTTTAAAATTTTTACGCTGCCACGGTTGTACTGAATCACATTGTTTTCCTGCAATGCAGCCGCGGCCAGACTTACGCTAGGACGGTCCGTTCCCAACATAATAGCCAGGAAGTCGTGGGTAATGGGGAGCACGCCATCGTCCAGGCGGTCCTGGGCCATCAGCAGCCAGCGCGCCAGCCTCTGCTCGACGCCATGCAGGCGGTTGCATGCAGCGGTCTGCGCCACTTGCATTCCCTGCAGCACGGCGTAGCGGCTGAGCTGCATCTGCAGGTCCGGCGCATTCGCAAGCGCTATCTTTAGTTCTCGCGCGCTCACGCGAAATCCGTCGCCCTCGATCTGTATCATTTCGCGCAACGGGATTTTATCCAGCCCCACAGCCAGTTCGGTTCCGATTGCTCCTTCGCGCCCCACGACACCCGCTTCCACGTCTCGTCCCCCCTTGGTCGCAACTACGATGGACGCAACTCCTCGATTCAAGAAATAAGCGAACTTCAGCTTTTCGGATGGTTCGTGAAGGCTGAAATGATGCGGCAAATCGACAAATTCCAGATAGGGGCGGACTCTCCTATAGTCTGCGTCCGAAATCGACAGCAGGATTTTGTTAGCGACAGGTTTGCCGGTGGGACCCGTGCGCTCCCCATCCAGCAGCCGGCTCTCTTTGGCTTGGAAAGGCCTCGTGCGGCCGCTGAAACGCTCCCTCATGCAGGACAGCCCTGCACCGTTTATATCGTTATCCTGTGGAATTTTTCTATAGGCTTGATTTTGTAGTGTTTATCGAATCCAGCGATATGTGTATGGTTCCGTAGGATATCGAACGTACGCGCTTTACTGTATTTACAGGAGCGCCTTCGTAATGTAGTGAGGAGAGAGATTTGTATGCCGGAGAGGTGCGGGTGCCCTGTCGAATTCTTGTTGCCGACGATCACAGCATTATGCGCAAGGCAATAAAATCGGCCTTGGAAGCTCACGCTGGGTGGGAAGTTTGCGCGGAAGCTGTTAACGGCCTGCAAGCGGTGCAAAAAGCTGCGGAACTCAAGCCGGATGCGATTATTCTGGATCTTTCGATGCCGGTGATGGGCGGACTTGAGGCCGCTCCCAAGATCCTGTCAGTTCTCCCTGGCCTGCCGATCGTGCTGTTTACTAATCACATGTATTCTGGGCTCATTGAGGAAGCTCAGAAAGTGGGAATACGGCAGGTGGTGAGCAAACAGGGCGACGGATTAGTGAGCGCGTTGGAGGCCATTCTCCGCGAGAAGCTCATGTCTGCGGTGGATTTGATACAGGCGGAAACGATTTCCGAGCAGGTTAAACCGCCGAGCAGCGCCGAGAAAAAATGAGCATATGGGGCGGCGCCGCTGTTTTTTTCTTCGTCTATTTCGCAGTGTCAAGCGTGCAGCTTAAACGCGCTCTCCACTCTTTTCCGGGCTGAATATCTGCAGGCCACACGGCCAGAATTTGCGAGCCTTGATAAACGCGCTCGAATCCCTCTTCGGATTCGGAAATGGTCTCGATCGGGGCGACCCAGTAATCTTTTGCGTTTTCTGCAAGCAGAGTCACGCTAATGTTCTGCCACTCATCGACCAGCTTCAGTTCGGAAGCTGGCGCGCCGCCCGCCCAGCGCAGAGGCTGGCGGTTGCTACCCACTTCGATGTAGCGATCGCGGGCGTCCGGCGCAAGCAGGTTCACCACCATTTCGATTCCCACGTTCATTTGGGCGGCGGTTGCCGCCTGGCGCTGAATCTTCAAATCGCACGTCACACGAAATCCATTAGCCTGCGCTGCCGCGAATGAAAACGCCTTACTCACTTTCCATTCGCCATCAGCGCTCTCCATCTCGAGGCGCACATTGGAAGAGCCAGCTTCTTTCACGCGATAATTGCCGCCAGCGATGTCCGCATTCTCGTTCAGCCGCAAATATTCGTAATCTTCGACCGAGCATTGCGCGGGGAACAACAGCACGCGAAACGAATTACGCCGCCAGCGATCGTATTTGAGCCGCTTCTCGAGGCCTGACTCCTTCGAACGAACCTGCTCGTGAATGGAAGCCACCTGCCCTTGTCCCACAGTCTGTCCCAGCCGCTTGTGATAGGCTTCGGGACGGCGCATCAGCGAGTTAATCACCGCGACGCCGCTGGGGCGAAAATCCAAGGCCTCTACCGTGCCGCCATCGCTCGGCGAAATCAGAACAGCGGCGCGCTCGGTGGTTAGATAAAGCTCTTCGCGCCCATCCGCGTCCAAATCAAATCGCCGCAACTCGGCAAATTTATGTTTTTTGTGCGCGGCGGCATCCGCAAAAGCCTCTGCGCGAATAAGGGAACGCCATACCATCGTGCGCAGATGCGGCGCGTACAGGCCCCCGAAAACGCCGTGCCAGTAGGCATCGTTGGACTGCCCGCAGAGCAAGTGCGCTTTCGCCTTTTGCAATTCTTCGAGTGGCGCGCCTTCCGCGTGCAATTTTCCTTCGATGTCGCGCAGCTTGCGCGAAACGAGCATGGCCTTTTTCTGCATCAAGTTCGATTCCGAATATTTCGTGAGGAACCCACGCCACGAGCCGCCGCGCAGGAATTCCTTAACGTCCTCGCGCGAGGCAAATTCTCTTTCCACGGCCAGAAAGCGCAGTCGCGTGGCAGTCGGCAATGCCCATTCCATCATCTCGTTGTAGGAGCATGTCGGCAAATCGGCGCGGCCCAGCGGGGGTTGCGAGGCGATTGCCTCAGCGGGCGTCACAGTAATCAGCCAGTTCTGATTCGCTTCGAGTTCCGCGATGAATTTCTCGATCCAGCCATTCTTGTAGCAATGTTCATAAGTTCCCGGCCAAATACCGAACTTCTCCATGTCGTCGCCCATGGCCGCGATTCCGCCGGGACGTGTGCGCGCCGCTTCGCGGAAAAATCCTACAACTTCCTGCGGGCTTTTGTACGGAATGAGGTAGCGCAGAATCTTCAAGCCGGGGAACAGAATCACCGGCGAGCCTTGATCTTCGGCGATAAAGGTACCGTATAGTCCCGCCGGCTCGAAGCCCGCGTTCAGGAAATGATTGTCGTCCACGAGTGTGTACTGCACACCGGCCGAGGCTAGCGTCGAAGGCAACTGCGGCTCCCAAACCCGCTCCGCCAGCCATGCCCCGCGGGGACGCTTGCCAAAATGCCGCTCCAGATATTCCGCGAGTTTTTCTATTTGCTCGCGACCATCTTCTTTCGGTATGGCTACCAGGATCGGTTCATAATATCCGCCGCCAAGCAGTTCCACTTGCCCGCGGCTCACCAGAGTGTTCACCGTCTGGAAATATTCCGGGTGCGTGCGCTCGATCCATTCCAGCAGCCCGCCTGAATAGTGCAGGCCGACGCGCACAGAGGGATGCCGCAACAATACCTGCATGAAAGGCAGATAGGACTTTTCGTACGCATGCTCCATCACTGCGTCGAAATTCCCTACGGGCTGGTGCGCATGAATGATGAGGACCAAGTTAAAGCGGTTCACTTCTCAAAACTCCAGCCGTGCGGCCCTGTAGAAATAAGAGCGATTGTATGCCGCAAACAATTCCACAAACACAATACCTTTCCGCCGCGCATCTTTCCAGTGAACAGAAGGAAATAATCACTGTATGCGTTCTTTGATGTTGCCGCGCCCTACAACAAGCCCGGCCTAGCCAATCGCGTCCAGGCGGACTGTTCCCGACCCGGCATAGGCTTCCAGCCTTGCTGCTTGCCTTTCTACCGCTGACGTAAGCATCGCGCTGGGCGCTGTGGCCGGAGCATAGATCACGGTCAGAACTTCGCTTACACCGTCCTTAATTTGCGTGCGCGTTGAATCGCTGATTGGACTCCCGAACGGCCCCAGATCGTCCGCCAGCACGGGCCGTCCGTGTAGATGCCACACGCGCCTGCCAATTCCTTCATATCGTTCGCTCGCGACGCCCAGCCGCAAACAGACTCCTCCGGAAATCGCTGCGCGGTTGTACACGCCATAGGGCCACCCGGTTTCAATCGAGCCCAAGTTGGTCACGTCAACCACATTCGACACGTTGTAGAGCCCTTTGCCCTGCACGACGCGCCGCAAGAGCGCCTCCGAGGATGGCCGGTACTTTGACGGGTCCATGCCCCACGCGCGAAACATGGCGCGCACAGCGAGCACCGCGTCTGCCTGCGCGAGCGATTCCACCGTGAACTTTTGCCGCAGACTCGCGCACGTTTCGTCAATTTCGCGTACAAGCGCCGCGTTCGCTGGCGAGATCGTTGCGCCTTCCGCCTGCACGATTCCCAGTCGCACACCCGGGATTTGAATCGCGATGTCCATGGTCGAGCTGCCACAAAACCGTTCTGCTATGATGGGCTAGAAAATCATATTCTGGGAGTACGCGCATTCCAAAATCAGACGAGCCGCCTCCCGACAAATTTCGCAGCGGGATCACTCTCTTCAATTCCGGAGAGTTTTTCAAAGCGCATGAAGTGTGGGAAGAGCTCTGGCTGGCTGCGACGGAACCGGAAAAGACGTTTTTGCAAGGGCTGATTCAGTGCGCCGCCGCGTTTCACCACTATTCGCGGGGTAACCGCAACGGCGCGCGTTCACTGCTGGCAGCAGGGGTCGAAAAACTCGAGAAATTTCCCGAAGATCACCGCGGAATAAATCTAACTGCCCTGCGCGCTGCGGCTCGGCAATTCCTGCTTGCGCCCGCCAATCATCCCCTCTGCGTCCCTCTGCCTGCACCGCGAATCCACGTCCTTTGAAAAATCGCTCTTGGCAGTTACTCGTCCACGATCAACTCGCCCTTCATGCCCATATGCCCAAAGCCGCAAAATTTGCAGCATTTGAACGGATAATGCCCGGGCGTGCGGGCTACAAAATCAATCGTGACGGTTTGTCCCTTCTGCAGCGTCCAACAATCCTTCGGCGAGGTGAACTCGAGCCCGGGCGCACCCTTGGTGCTCCCTCCGTCGGGATAAATATTGATTTTGAATCCATGCCGGTGGTCGATCGCGGTGATGCGCAACTCAACTCTCGTTCCTTTTTTCACATGAATCGGTGAAGGAGTGAAGACGTATTTCTTCGCGGTCATGTTAATGACCTGAACATTGCCGTTCGGTGCGCCCGTTTGAACGGCGGCCTGGTGTCCAACTTGCTGCGCCGCGCTGGAAAAACTTCCTGCCGCGGAAATTGCCGTGACTGCCAACAGCGAAATCGTGCGGAGAAATATTCTCACGGTAGCTCCCTCTAGTTCGTAATCTGCGCGCTTTCGTAACATGCCCCATTTCGTCCCACCTGCGCAAGCGAATTCGCCTTCTGGGCCGATTGTTATTAGCTTGTGCCATCATGCAGTCACGCGTTTGATGCGGCTGACGCACATGCTATCAATAGCCGCGTGACTTACGCCCGAATGGCGTGCCGCAGGCAGCGCCGCACATTTTCCACGGCATTTCAGTTACTATGAATCAGCGGCAGGAGTTGATTGAAAACTGCACACGCCACGGACCGCTAGATGAGTTCGGCACATGCTGAAGCAGAATCCATTAAGGGCACCGCACAACGTGAAGATGATCCGCGCAGACCATTGCGCTTGATTGCGCTGGGTGGCCGGCTCGATTCTCCGACTGACGGCGTGCGGGACTATTGTGAGCTTTTGTCTAAAGCCTTCGCGCGCCGCGGCGACCATCTCGAAATTGTTCAGTTGCGCTGGGAAATTCACGGCTGGTGGAACGCGCTTCGCACGTTGTGGAACGAAAGTCGCGCCTGGAAAAAGCGCATCGTTCTTCTGCAATACACGGCGCTGATGTGGTCACGCCGAGGCTTCCCTTTCGGAGCGCTGGCCGTGCTGGCAATTCTAAAATTCCGGCGCGTCCGGCTTTGTGTTGTATTTCATGATGCAGAATATGCGCCCGCGCGCGGCGTGCTTCGCCGCCTGCGCGTCGCCTGCCAGAATTTTGTCCTTCGTATTGCATTTCGCTGCGCTGAATTCCCGGCGCTAACTGTTCCCGCATCCCAACTCAACTGGCTTCCGCGCAGTTCGGCTCGCGCCGTTTTTATCCCCGTCGGCGCGAATTTCCCGGCAGCCGGCGCGGTAAGTGTCCGCACAGAGCTTCCGGCGATTCCCACCGTCGCCGTATTTGGAGTCACCGGCGGCGCCCACGCGATTCCGGAAGCGCGCAACATCGCCCATGCAATGAAACACGCGGCGGCAAGAATTATGAATATTCGGCTCGCTGTCTTTGGACGGGGCGCGCTCGAAGCCGAATCCGCCCTGCGCAACGAGCTCGGCGGCTCGAACGTTGGCCTCCGTGTTTTCGGCGTGCTTCCCGGCGATGAAGTACGCGAACATCTCACCCAAGCCGGTGTTCTACTTTTTGTTCGCGGCCCGATTTCCTCTCGCCGAGGCAGCGCCATCGCCGGTATCGCCTGCGGGCTCCCCGTCGTCGGATATCGCGGACCGGAAACCGCCCCGCCAATCACCGAAGCCGGCGTACTGCTCGTCGAAAGCAACGATCGCGAGGCGCTCGCCGAGTCTCTGGTCCGCGTGCTTACCAATCAAGAGCTTTACGCCGAACTTTCCCAGCGCAGCGTCGCCGCCGCGGAAAAATATTTTTCTTGGGATTCCATTGCAGCCCAATTCGCACAAGCCTTTACGGGCCGCGAATGAAAACGATTCGCGATCCAAAAGCTTCAATTCCAATGAACAATCATCCGCAACTCAGGGGATCAGCACGGAAATGATAACGAAGCACAGATTCGGAATCAGTTTTGTTTTCCAGACAATCCATGAACGGTGATTGATTCTAAACAGAAGATGGCGGACATTTCGCCCGCCGGTGGCGTGAAAAACTCAGTTTTCCAATTGGCTCAGAAATTCAGCGCAAAAATTATGCCTTTGCCTTTTTTGCCTTGAACCAGTCCGCGTTCACCGCTGCGTAGCCGGACCATTTCTCCGGCAAATCCTCCATTGCAAAAATCGCGGTCACCGGACACACCGGCACGCACGCGCCGCAATCGATGCACTCGTCAGGATTGATGTACAACTGTTTTTCCGGCTCGAAATCCGCTTCGTCTTTGCGCGGATGGATGCAATCTACCGGGCAAACGTCCACGCAGGCTGAGTCTTTTGTTCCAATGCAAGGCTCTGCAATCACATACGCCATTTACTGTTCTCCAGGCACATTTGAATTATAGCGCATTCACAGCTGAAAGTTCATCTTGCCAAAAAAGTCGCGAGAAGTAAATCAGCGTTTGGATATGCGGGAGAGCGGCGGCAATTCTACGCGAAAAACGGGCTGAGTTTTTGGTGGAAGGACAAGGCACCTGCATGTCACGCTTATCCCTCGCTGGCTTCGCGGGTCTCCTCGACCTCAGACAGTACTGCCGGCTGCTTGAAGGGCAGACGAACGCGAAAGCGCGTATCGCCCGGCTGCGATTTCAGGTCGATGGAGCCGTGGTGCTTTCGCACGATGCGCATGACGGTATCGAGGCCAAGGCCCGTGCCTTCTCCCACTTTCTTCGTGGTGAAAAAGGGGTCGAAAACGCGTCCCTGCGCTTCCGGCGGAATGCCGGGGCCATTGTCGCCGATCTCCACGACGGCACAATCCAGTTCTTGATGCGCGCGCACACGGAGCTCGCCATTGCCGTTCATGGTGCATTAGCTGGGAATCACTTTACACTTTGCATTTGTTGGATGCACGGGTGGGGCTGGAGATTCGCGGGAATCCAAAAGGGGACAAGCTTTCTATCCGCGCGGCACTTGCTGCGTCATGCAGTGGATGGTTCCTAACCCGAGAACTAAGTCGCGGCAATAGATGGGCACGATCTCGCGGTCAGCAAAGAGGGACGCCAGCTTCGTCAGCGCCACACGATCTGCGGGATCGTTGAACACCGGCACGAGCACAATTTTGTTGGCAATATAAAAATTCGCGTAGCTTGCGGGCAGGCGCTGCCCGGCGAAATATACCGGCTTAGGCATCGGTAATGTTTCGATGCGCAACGGCCTGCCGTCCTGATCTTTCATTGCACGGAGCCGCTCCAGATTTTGGCGCAGTGGCGCGTAATTTATTTCCGCGCGGTCGCTTTCGATCACCGTGACCACTGTTCTTTTATCGACAAAGCGCGCGAGATCATCCACGTGGCCGTGCGTATCGTCTCCGGCTATGCCGTTGCCGAGCCAAAGAACATTTACCGCGCCGAGATATTGCCGGAAAATTTCCGCGTAATCGTCCTTGGAGAATCCGGGATTGCGCTGCTGGATTTCACTTTGCAGGCATTCTTCGGTGGTCAACAGAGTGCCGCAGCCGTTTACGTCGATGGAGCCGCCTTCGAGCACTACTCGGCGCCCCTTGTGCGTAGGCAGCACGAGACGCTGTTTTAGTTTTCGATTCAAGCGTGACACGACCGCTGCGTCCTTTTTGTGATTGTCGTATTTCGCCCAGCCGTTAAACGCGAAATTGAGCAGCGCGGGGCGCGGCGACTTTGCTTGAGATTTCGTTAACCTGGGAAGCACACCGATGGGGCCCGAATCGCGCATCCATCCGCGATCCGTGGGCACATGAAAGAATCGGACGGCTTCCATTGGTACGCCGGATTTTTCGAGCACGCTTTGCGCGCGCCTCTGGGATTCGCGGTCTTCGACAATCAGAAAGACGCGCTCTACGCGGGCCAAGTGGCGCACGATCTCCGCGTACACCCACGGAATCGGCGCAAATTTTCCAGGCCAGTCCGTGAGTTCATGAGGCCAGCAAAGCCACGTCGCTTGGTGCGGTTCCCATTCCGCGGGCATGCGGAACTCGCCTTGCGAATTCGCTGCTTTAAGGGATTTAGGAGCCGGCATGCTGATCTGTCTACCGCATATAGAGCAGAGATGCTAGTTGGATCGTCATTTTTCCAGCCATCGTCGGAGAATGGGCTCGTATGCGTCAATGCGCCGGTCGCGGAGGAACGGCCAATTGCGACGCGTGTCTTCGCTTTTTGCCGGATCGCATTCAACCACGAGCACTTCTTCTTTATCGCTCGAGGCCTCGGCGATGATGCGCCCAAAAGGATCTGCGACAAACGAATTGCCCCAGAACTCGATTCCGGTATCGCCTGACTTCGCGCCGCCCTCGAATCCAACGCGGTTCACTACCGCGACGTAAATACCGTTGGCGATGGCGTGGCTTCGCTGAATCGTGCGCCATGCGTCGAGCTGCGCGCCTCCGAATTCCGCTTTTTCCTGCGGATGCCATCCGATGCTCGTGGGATAAAAAATCACCTGTGCGCCACCGAGCGAGATGGCGCGCGCGCCCTCTGGATACCATTGATCCCAGCAAATTTGCACGCCCACTCGGCCATAGCGCGTGTCGAAAACTGGAAAGCCGAGATCTCCAGGAGTGAAATAAAATTTCTCGTAGTAGAGCGGGTCATCCGGAATGTGCATCTTGCGGTATTTGCCGAGGAACGCGCCGTCGGCGTCGAGAACCGCGCTTGTGTTGTGATAGATCCCGGCGGCGCGCCGCTCGAAAAGCGAAGCCACAATAACAATTTTCTTTTCCTTAGCGACCTTTGCCAACGCTTCGGTGGTGGGGCCGGGAACCGGCTCGGCGAGATTGAAGAGGTCCGCGTCTTCGGTGCGGCAAAAGTATTCACTGCCAAAAAGTTCGTGTGTCGACACAATCTGCGCGCCTCGCGCCGCCGCTTCGCGAATCCGCGCGCTCACGCGCGCGAGGTTATCTTCCGCATTCGCGGTGGACCGCATCTGCACCAAGCCAATTGTGAATTTCTCATTCACGGCGACATCGTATCACGAGAAGAAACGTGACGCGATTCGCGCTGGTAGCAGCATCTGACGCGAAGTCACATGTACGATGAGCGGGTCCCAGGCTGGCCGCTCCTTTGCGATGAAAATCTTGTTCACAGCGGCGCTGTCGAGCGCGTTTGCGCCAAGACCGTACACCGTCTCTGTGGGAAACGCGACCAGCCCACCAGCGCGAATAATCCGTGCTGCTCGCTGGACTGAGCCATTATCCTTCGCGAATAGACGCAGAGTTTGCATTAGAACATTGGGCGTCCAATGAGCCCATTTATCCAATCAAGATGGTACACGGATGCGACGTGGATCAGCGACAACCTCCAACGGCCTTGGTTCAACCGACTGAAACACGATAAGATCACGTCGCGAGAGCTTACAACCCGAAGGCACTCAGGCAATTTTGGAGCTGGCAATCAGAAAACTCTTCGATTTTCAATCCAAATCGGACCGCTACA
>DATGHO010000026.1:0-51413 GCA_035307965.1 Candidatus Acidiferrales bacterium
CCAAAGCGGAGTCACCGGCTTGCCCCTCAAGGTGAGTTTCTCGCGCGCCGCTCTGACGTTGGCGGGGAACATTGCCACCAGGAGAGCGATCAGGCAAAGTCCCGCCAGACCGCGAAACCGCGGAAGCAGAATCCCGGCTGCGCCGGCGAATTCGCACACGCCCGTAAAGTAAATCATCCACATCGGAGCGGGAAGCGCTCGCGGCATCATGCGGACCAGTTCGTGCCGCGTCTTGTTGAAGTGTGCGATTCCCGTAACCACGAACATCACTGCCAGTGCATAGCGCGTTGCTGCAATCCAAGTCCCGAGCGCCGCCACTCCCAGCGCGCCGGCGGCACGAAACACGAGCAGCGAAATCAGCAATACGAAGAGCACTACCACGGCGCGAATTGTAAAACAGAACCCGGAATATTGTGCGATTCTGCTGACTAACCCAACAACTTCGCCGCACTCAAATTTGCCGTCCGCCGGCCTGGGCGCGATACTCGAATCATGAGGCGCCTTCTCCCCTTCGCCACCGTCGCTGCCCTGCTTGTGGGCTTTGCTCCTGCCTCCGCGCGTGCCGATGAGTTGAAATTGAAAGACGGAACGAAGGTCTCGGGCACTATCGTCGGATTCGACGACAATTCGTTCAAGGTCAAGACCAGCTACGGCTACGCGCTTGTGCAGAAGGACCAGGTCGTTTCCATCCTCATGTCGGATACAGCGAAAAAGCCGGACACGGAAAAGAACGCCGAAACGAAAAAGAAGGTCGAGCCGGCCACCGAGAAAGCGCCGGCCGCTCCGGGCGCCGCAGCTGAAAACGTGAACGAGCCCGCTTCCGCCGCTCCGAATGCGAAGCCTGCCGCGCCGAGGGAAAGCAAGCCTTCGGCAAACACCGCAGCGGCAAACACCGCGGCGGCAAGCCCCGCTCCCGCTGCTGCGAACACTGCCAGCACGAAGCCTGCGTCCGCACCTGTGACGCCAGCTCCCGCTGCGAATCCTGCCAACGCGAAGATTGCATCCACCCCTGCGACACCTGCTCCCGCAGCCGCGAACTCTGCCGCGGCGAAAACTCCGCCGCCGGCCGTGCACGATCCCCCCAAGCCCGAAACGCCTGAGCCGGTGCGCGAGGAAGTCAACGGCAACACCTACACGAACAAGACCTTCGGGTTTCAAATGTTCAAGCCGCCGGACTGGCAAGTGATCGAAGGCGCGCGCTCCATACTTCCCGGCGCGATTACGGCGATGGGCACAGCCGATCAAACCACCTACTTGCTGATCGGGAATGAGCCGGCCGGCAAGTCGCTCGCGGCCGACATGGATGAAACCGATCATCGCCTGCGCGAGATTCTAGACAACTATCGCCCGCTCGGAGAAAAACGCGTCGCCGTTTCCGGCGCGCCGGTGGTCGAACGGCGCTTCCGCGGCAGCATCGATCATCGCGATTGGTCCGGCGTGGTCGCCTTCATCCCGCGCGGCGCGCATCTCTACACGATTTTCGCCATGACCCTCGCCGATACCGACCTCGTGCAAATCCAGGAAAACGTAATCGCGCGAGCCATTTCCAGCTTTCAGTTCACCGGGCAATAGCCGGTTCCCCGCTTTGCGCTTGCAACCCGGCCGCGCAAGAGCGTAACTAATTCCGTGGGACCTCCCTTGCGGATAAGACTTGCAGCCACAACACTCGTTCTTCTCGCGTTCGCTGGAATTTTCTTTCACGCGCGCGCGCAGCGCTCGCCCGCCGCTGCGTCCGCGCCGCCAACTTTCTATCGCGACGTCCTGCCGATTCTCCAGCAGCATTGCCAGAGCTGTCATCGGCCGGGCGAAATCGGGCCGCCGCCGCTCCTGACCTACGAGCAGGCACACGCAAAGGCGCGCGCCATTGCCACCGAGGTGGAGGAAAAGAAAATGCCGCCGTGGTTTGCCGATTCGCGCTTCGGGCATTTCGCCAACGATCCATCGCTCAGCCCGGCCGAAATCGAAACGCTTGCGGCCTGGGCTGGCGTGGGCGCTCCCGCCGGAGTTCCCGGCGACGCTCCACCTGCGCGCCAATGGGCCGCGGGCTGGAACATTCCGCAGCCGGACGTGATCCTGCAAATGCCGAAGCCGGTCGAGCTGCCTCCGAGCGGCGACATTGAATACACCTACGAAATCGTGCCCACGGGTCTCACCGAAGGAAAATGGGTTCAACTTTGCGAAGTTCGCCCGTCGAGCCGCGAGAGCGTGCATCACGCCGTCGTCTACATTCGTCCGCCGGATTCGAAATGGCTGCGGCGCGCCCCGATCGGTGTTTCCTTCACCGCTTCGGACATGGCCGACGAGCAATCGGTTCGCGACACGCACTGGACCGACAGCGACATCCTTCTTGTGTACGCGCCGGGCAGCTCGCCGGACGTCCTGCCCGCCGGAATGGCGAAGTTCATTCCCGCCGGCTCCGACCTTGTGTTCCAGATGCACTACATGGCCCACGGCCACGCCGCGAGCGATCAGGCCAGCGTCGGAATCGTCTTCGCCAAAGCGCCGCCAAAGCAGCGCGTTCTTACGCTGCAACTCACCAACAACCATTTCGTGATTCCGCCGGGCGCCGACGACTACCGCGTGGAAGCGCGCGGCACGCTTCCGAACGACGCCGTGCTGCTCAGCTTTCTTCCGCACATGCATCTGCGCGGCAAGCAATTCGAGTACAACATCATTCAGACTGACGGCAAGATCGAAACGCTGCTCCGCGTCCATTGGGATTTTTTCTGGCAGTTGAGCTACCGCCTCGCCGAGCCGCGCGCGCTCGGGGCGGGCACCACGCTTCAGGCGGTGGCGTGGTACGACAACTCGAAGAACAATCCGCACAATCCGGACCCGGAATCGGCCGTGCGCTGGGGAGATCAAACGTACGACGAAATGATGGTCGGCTTTTTCGACGTCGCCGTGCGCGCCGATCTCGATAAGCAGCACTACTTCATTCGCGGCGCCGAAAAGCAGTAGGCGCGAAGCTCATCTCATATCTAGAATTTTGTGACCTCGGTGAAGTGAAAATCGCGGACCTTCATCGCCGGAACCACCATCTCGAATGATTCTTCGCCGGCCGCGCGCACCGCGGGGCCGAGCATCTCGACATTCGACAGCAGCTCGATCGCGCTCTGATTGAAACGGAAATTGCGGATGCCGCCGGCGACGCGGCCGCCCTCGACAAGAAACGTGCCGTCGCGCGTCATGCCCGTGAGAATCTTTTCGTAGGGATCGACTTCGCGAATGTACCAGAGCCGCGTGACCAGGATGCCGCGCTCGGTGGAACGGATCATATCGTCAACGGATTTATCGCCCCCCGCGAATACGAGATTCATCGGCGCTTCGCCGTATTCGTTGGGCAGCGCGAAGCCGTGGCCGGTGGGCTTCTTCTTCATTTTCCTGGCGGTGGCCCGCGAATAGACGAGATTCTTCGGAACGCCGCGATCCACCAGAAGCACTTTCTGCCGCGGCATCCCCTCGCCGTCGTACGGCTCTCCGGTCTGGAGCGGATGGCAGACATCGTCCCAGAGCGTGATGTTCTCGCCGAAGATCTTCTTGCCCATGCGATCGTTCAGGCAGGAACGCTTGTCGAGAAGCGCGGTGGCCGCGAAATCGTAAAAAAGGAAACCGACGAGATCGAGCACGGCGGAGGGCTCGAGGATCGCCGTGTAGCGTCCGGGCGCGAGTTCGCGAGGTTTGCGCGAATCCGCGGCCTTGCGGCTGGCGCTTGCGGCCAGAGCGTCGGGATGGATGGCGCGAATGTCGGGCGAGTTGGTCTTCGCCCAGCCCGAGGAATTCTCTTCCAGGATGGTCACCGAGAATTCAGCTTCGGTCTCTTCATGATGCGCGAAGAGGCCTTTCGAATTGGCGAGAATCGAGCGCGAGAAGCCGTTCGTAAAAATCCCCGCCGCAGTCTGCTTGTTTTTCTCCGCCATCTTGCATACGCGGGCGACCGCGCGAGCGCGGTCCTGCGGCGTGGCCGCAGCGGTGGCCGGAAAAGAGCGAGCGACTTTCTGATACTTTTGCGGGCCGAGCATCGGAAGCAGGCCGGGGATTTCGGGCTGGTGACGCGCGAGACTGGCAGCGGAAGCAGCGACGCGCCCGAGCGATTCTTCGTCGGTCTTGTTCGTGGTGGCGCGAGCCGTGCGGCCGTCCACCACGGCGCGCACGGAAATCGTGAGCGTCTGCTCGGCGACGTTCTGATGGATCGCGTTGTTGGCGAAGCGCGTGAGCGCGTCCACGTTGACGTCGAGGTCCACTTCGGTCTCGTGCGAGCCGCTGGCTTTGGCGAGCTTCAAAATGCGTTCGGCGATGCCTTCGAGCTCCGCGCGCGTGAACGCCTTCTTTGTCCGCGTGATTTTCATTTCGCGAACGCGACTCCGACTTTGACTTTGCGGAAGCGCGACGGCGACGCACCGTGGCCGGTGCCCATGGTTTGCATGGGCTGGCCCTTGCCGCAATTCGGCGTGCCCCAGAGCGTCCAGTAATCGCGCGAGCAGACGGCATCGCAACTGTTCCAGAATTCGGTGGTGATGCCGCTATAGCTCGGATTCTTGATCATGCGCCCGCGCTTGCCGCCCTTGATCTCCCAGCCGATTTCCGTGGAGAACTGAAATTGGTAGCGGCGATCGTCGATGGACCAGGAGCGGTTGGTCTCCATCAGGATGGCGTCGTCGGTGTCGGCGATGAGATCTTCGTATTTCCATTCGCGCGGGAGAATGCTTATGTTCGTCATGCGAATGATGGGCAGGCGATTCCAGCTTTCCGTGCGCATCGTGCCGTTCGAGCGATTCTCGCCGATGGACGCGGCGGTTTCGCGATTGCTGAGGTATCCGGTGAAGAGGCCATCGGTGATGATCGGGGTACACTGCGCGGGAACGCCTTCGTCGTCGTAGGCAAACGTACCGAGGCCGGGACCGTGCTCGAGCCGCGCGTCGGCGACGACATTGACGATGTCCGAGCCGTACTTCAGCTTGCGCAGCTTATCGACGGTAAGAAAACTCATGCCCGCGAAATTCGCTTCCTGGCCGAGGACGCGGTCGAGCTCGATGGGATGGCCGATGGATTCATGAATCTGCAATCCAAGCTGCGAGCCGCCGAGGATGATCGTGCGCGTTCCTTCCGGGCATTGCGCAGCGGAATGCAGCGCGACGCATTCTTCGGCGATGCGCGGGGCATTGCCCGCGAGATCGAATGATTCGACCAGCTCGTAGCCCTGCAACGCGTGCTGGCCGCCAAAGCTGTTCGGATAAGAGCGCTTCTGGATTTCAGTGCCGGCGTAGGACGTGGCGACGATGCCCGCGCCCGATTGCATCTTCACCTGATGAATCGAAGAGCCGATGCTTGAAACGAAAAGCTGCTCGATGCGTTTGAACGACATGGAGCCTTCGGCGAGCGTGATGCCTTTCACCCGGAGCATGGCCTTATCGGCCGCGAGCAAAACGTCAATCTGCCGCTCGACGGGAATGCGGAAGGGATCTTTGAGGAACGGATTTTGCCAAGTGTCCACATAGGATTTCTCGGGCGCCAAGGAGACATTTTCGCGCTTGGCCATGGCCGAGGCTTTCGCGATGGCCACGGCCTCGGCGGCGCAGGCCTGCACACCTTCGCGGGTGAGGCGGTCGGTGGAGGCAAAGCCCCACGCGCCGCCCGCGACAACGCGGACGCCGATGCCGAGCGATTCGTTTTCCATCAGCGTGCCGACTTCGCCGTTCTTGGTGGAGATGTCGCGCTGGCGAATGTCCATCACGCGCGCGTCGGCGTAAGAGGCGCCGCGGCGCTTCGCCGTATCAATTGCCCAATTGGCCCAGTCTCGCATCATCGGGGGAAGTCACCTTGCGCAGGCCGGATCGGCGTTCTTGTTGCGATTAGAAAAAATGATGTCCTTTGTTTTGAGGAGCTTAACGAGGTGTCTAATAATGGAATGTGGCGATTAGACGTGGCGACCTCAGGGGTTGAAACCCCCGAATCCCTAGCATCGATCGGCACGGCTGAAGCCGTGCCCTGACGGAAGCCAGTTACGGGATCAGGCACGGCGTCGCCTGCCGAGCGCCTGCGGGCGGAAGCCCAGTGCGGCGCTGCCTGGTTCATCGAGTTGGCCGATTCCGTCATTACTTTTGCTTGAATTGCCCCCTTATTGAGTGACGATTAGAGCGTGCACCGGACCTTTGTTTTCAATCACATAGCGCCGTTTCTAATCGTCCTGACTGACGATTAGAATCGCTTCTCGGCGCTGACCAAACCGTCCCCCTCACGGTGACGCATGGGACGCTTAAAACAAACGCATAATGTTAGCAAGATTCCGTGCCGGAAGACAAGCAAATCGCAGGGAACGGTGAAAATTCGCGCGTGAGCGTCGAAAATCGGGGAGCGGAAAAAATGAGTGCGAAGCGGAGCACGTGTTGAGCGAGCTGGTAAGGGAGAAACGCTGAGATCCTTCGCCCATCCTCGCCGGTCCGCTGAACCATCCGGACCGCGGAAGGCGCGGATGGTCTCAGGATGACAGCTTTTGCTTTGAGACTAGGGCTGGAACTTCAGCGAAGTTTGGGCTCTACTTGGGGAAAAGGGTAAGCGGCTTCGGAGCAACTGCCTCGTCGTCAGTGAGTTCCGGATAGACAAGCCTTCGAGTGAGGAAACTAGCGAGGATCGCGTTGCAAGCGAGCATCGATCCAACCGACGAGAGCCGACGATCGCCCGCAAAGAAAAACATTAGAACTCCGACAGCGGCAAGCGGCAGGCCCGCCTTCATGCATGTCTTTGGAGACCAATTTCGCTTCCTTGCCAGATACGCGAAGGAAACGGACCAAGAGAGAACGAGCGCCCCTAACGCGCAAAACACCGCAGACACAAAGCCAACGCGCGCCAGAGCGTCGTGGGGTTGTGCGAAAGCTGACGGCAGCCAGAATAGAGCGAAAGAAGAGGCGAAAAAGAAGAACACGGCCACCAGCGCGATCTTCCCGTTGAGCATTGGCTTGGGCATTGGCTGCCTTCGATTCAGAGTACAGGCAATTGTATCATCTGGCAAGGCAATCCCGGTCTTCAGGACCGATTGGCCCACGGGGTCAAGCGCCGGGATTGAGCCGGGCACCGTGCAGAACCGCGAGAACGACCACGCGGCCTTTGTACACTTCGTAAGGAACCAGATAAGGCGTTCCCGTAACGACGAGCTCACGCGTGCCGGGGTCACGGCCTGGGCGGCCAAGGTATGGGTGACGCGCAAGACCTTGAACGGATTCTACAATCTTCCGTGCTACACGAGCGGCGGCCGATGGCTTGTCCTGCTCGATGTATGTCCGAATTTCGATGAGGTTTTCAATTGCGGTTGGAGACCAGACTATTCGCATACCGGCGGGGGCAGCTCACGTTTTTTGCCCCAGGAACGCAGCCAGCGCGACACCTTTTCGTGAGAAACGGTGCGTCCTTCCCTCACTTCTTTGCGCCCTTTTCGTATGGCCGCGATTTGCCATTCCTGGTCTTCCACGTAGACCTGAAGGGCATGGGCGGCAAGGTATGACCGGCTGCGAGCCGTTGCATCAGCGAGCTTCTTCAATCGGTTCTTCAGTGCGGTAGGAATCCGTACGGTTACCGTGGTCGTGCTGCCCACAAGGGTATCCTCTTGTACACATTCTAACACAAATGACACGAATCCAAGAGGATCACAACACTTCAACCACCCACTCGTGATGATCGTTGGCAGCGCCAAGCATGTGTGCCGGGCGCAGCAAGCAGCGCCCCTACGAAGCGCCGACGCTACGAAGGTTGGGAGCAAACCGCAAAGACGAGAAAAAGCGGCGCAGCAAGCAGCGCGCCCCTACAAAGAAAGTCAAGAGAGCCGCGCGTAGAAGAGTGCAATCGCCCACATTGACACAATTTTGAACACAATTTTGGTAGCGCTGCAGGAGGGCGCAGCATGCTGCGCCCCTACGAAGAAAGTGCAAAGGAACCGCCGAGATTCGCGGCTAGGTGCCTTCGGACCAGGAGGCGAGGTAATGCTCCTGGTCGGGGGTGAGCTTGTCAACATAAACGCCCATGGATTCGAGCTTGAGCTTGGCGATCTGGCGGTCGATGGGCTCCGGGACGGGGTAAACCTGCTTCTTAAGCTGGCTCGCGTTCTTGACGAGGTACTCGGAAGCGAGAGCCTGGTTGGCGAAGCTCATGTCCATCACGACGGCGGGATGGCCTTCGGCGGCGGCGAGATTAATCAAGCGGCCTTCGCCGAGGAGATAGATGCGGCGGCCGTCTTTCATCACGTATTCGTCCACGAAGGGGCGCGCGGGCTTCTTGGCGCTGGAAAGTTTTTCGAGCGCGGGGATATCAATCTCGACGTTGAAGTGGCCGGAGTTGCAGATCACCGCGCCGTCGCGCATTTTTTCGAAGTGTTCGTGGGAGAGGATGGATTTGTTGCCGGTGACGGTGATGAAAATATCGCCGATCTTCGCGGCATCGGCCATGGGCATCACACGGAAACCGTCCATCACGGCTTCAAGCGCGCGGGTGGGATTGATCTCGGTGATGATGACATCGGCGCCGAGGCCCTTGGCGCGCATGGCGACACCGCGCCCGCACCAGCCGTAGCCGGCGATGACCACGCGCAGGCCCGCGATCAGCAAATTGGTGGCGCGCAGAATTCCGTCAATGGTGGATTGGCCCGTGCCATAGCGATTGTCGAAGAGATGCTTGGTGAGCGCGTCGTTGACGGCGATGACGGGATACTTCAGCGTGCCGTCCTTGGCCATGGCGCGGAGGCGGATGACGCCGGTGGTGGTTTCTTCGGTGCCGCCGATTACGCCATTCACCAGTTCGGTGCGCTTGGTGAGCAGGGTGGTGACCAGGTCGGCGCCGTCGTCCATCGTAATCTGCGGCTTGTGATCGAGCGCGGCGGCGATGTGCGCGTAATAGGTGGCGTTGTCCTCACCCTTGATGGCAAATGTGGGGATGTTGTAATCCTTTACCAGCGATGCGGCGACTTCGTCCTGCGTCGAGAGCGGATTCGAGCCGCAAAGGACCACTTCCGCGCCGCCATCGCGCAGGGTGATGGCGAGATTGGCTGTTTCGCTGGTGACGTGCAGGCAGGCGGACATGCGAATGCCCTTGAGCGGCTGGTCTTTAATGAACTGCTTGCGGATAAGCTGCAAGACGGGCATCTGCTGATTGGACCATTCGATCTTGCGCTTGCCTTTTTCGGCGAGGGAAATGTCTTTGACGTCACCGTTCAACTTTGCCGCTGTTTCCACAGGATGCTCCCTTTTTGGTTTTTGCTTGAATCTTATGCTGAGATTCTTCGCGCCCGGCGGGCGCTCAGAACGACACGTTAGGTGCGCGAGGCGACCGCCGCACCGTTGCGGACACCGGCTTCCTTGCGGATGGCCGCCGCCTTGTCGGTGCGCTCCCAGGTGAAGCCCGGGCCGGTGCGGCCGAAGTGACCGTAGGCGGCGGTGGGGCGGTAGATCGGACGGCGAAGGTCGAGCGCGTCAATGATTCCCTTAGGCGTCAGCTTGAAGAACGCGCGAATCAATTCGGTGATCTGCGAATTGGGGATCGTGCCGGTGCCGAAGGTATCCGCCATCACGGAAACCGGCTCAGCCACGCCAATGGCGTAGGCGAGCTGGACTTCCACTTTGCTGGCCAGACCCGCGGCGACGATGTTTTTCGCGACGTAACGGGCCATGTAGCAAGCGGAGCGGTCCACCTTGGTTGGATCCTTGCCGGAAAGCGCGCCGCCGCCGTGGCGGCTGTAGCCGCCGTAGGTGTCCACGATGATTTTGCGGCCGGTGAGGCCGGCGTCGCCCATGGGCCCGCCAACTACGAAGCGGCCGGTGGGATTGATGTGGTACTTCGTGTTCTTGTCGACCATGGACTTCGGAAGAACGTGGTCAATGACTTCCTTCCGGATCGCGGCTTCCAAATCCTTGTGCGAGACCTTGTCGCTGTGCTGTGTCGAGATGACGGCGCAATCAACGCGCGCGGGGCGGCCATCAATGTATTCGACGGTGACTTGCGATTTGCCGTCAGGGCGGAGGAAATCAACTTTGCCTGACTTGCGGACTTCGGCGAGGCGGAGAGTGAGCTGGTGCGCGAGCTGGATGGGCATGGGCATCAGCTCGGGCGTTTCATCGCAAGCGAAGCCGAACATCAGGCCCTGATCGCCAGCGCCGCCGGTATCGACGCCCATGGCAATGTCGGGCGATTGCTTCTTGATGGCGGAAATGACGCCGCAGGTCTCGGCGTCGAAACCATATTTTGCGCGGGTATAGCCAACGTCGCGGACTACGCCGCGGGCGAGCTCGCCAATGTCAACATAGGTGGTGGTGGTGATTTCGCCAGCGACCACGATAAGACCGGTGGTCACGAGCGTCTCGCACGCGACTCTGCCAGTGGGATCGTCCTTCAGGACGGCATCGAGGACAGCGTCAGAAATTTGATCGGCAATCTTATCGGGATGGCCCTCGGTTACAGACTCCGAGGTAAACAGGAACTTTTCGTCAGCAAGCGCCAAAACGGTACCCTCCGGGGGAAATGAAAGGCAATCACGAGGCCAAATTGCGCTTTCTTATGGTAAGCGAATATCGAGGCTAGCATGCACCTGTGCCACTGTCAATTATATGCATCAAAAGGCCTTAAATCGGCGCTGAACGGGGGTAAAAACGCCCCGAACGGCGATGGGCGGGCGTTTCCGGGATTGCGGGGGGAAAGTTCGTTCCACCAAACATTACCTGGGGTCGCCATTGGCCCCATTGCGGCGGTACAGCAGGTAGGCACGGATGAAGGAGTCAATATCGCCGTCGAGGACCTTCTGAACGTCGCCGCGCTCGACCTTGGTGCGATGGTCCTTAATGAGCTGGTAAGGCTGCAAGGTGTAGGAGCGAATCTGGCTGCCAAAACTGATTTCCGGCTTTGAGGCGTCGAGCTTGCTGAGCTCTTCGCGGCGCTTTTCAAGCTCGGCCTCGTAGAGATGCGAGCGGAGAAGTTTCATGGCGATTTCGCGATTCTTGTGCTGGCTGCGCTCGGCCTGGCACTGGACGACGATGCCCGTGGGAATATGCGTGATGCGGACGGCCGTTTCCACTTTGTTGACGTTCTGGCCGCCAGCGCCGCCGGCGCGAAACGTGTCAATGCGAATCTCGTCGGGCTTCACGTTGATTTCGATTTGATCGTCAATTTCGGGGATCACGAAGGCGGAGGCGAAAGAAGTGTGGCGGCGCGCGGCCTGGTCGAAGGGCGAAATGCGCACGAGGCGGTGCACGCCGCTCTCGCCGGAGAGCAGGCCGTAGACATTCTCGCCTTCGATCTGCACGGTTGCGGACTTGATGCCCGCTTCTTCGCCGGGGGTTGAGTCAATCACCGTAGCGCGAAATCCTTTTTGTTCGGCCCAGCGCAGATACATGCGCAGAAGCATTTCGGCCCAGTCCTGCGATTCGGTGCCGCCGGCGCCGGGCTTAATGGTCATAATGGCGTTGAGCGCGTCGTTTTCGCCGGAGAGCAGAGTTTGGGTCTCGAGCTCGGAGACGTATTTGTCTGCGGCGTCCAGTTCGGCGGAAATGTCTTTCAGTACGGATTCGCGCTGCGCGGCGTCGGACTCTTCATGAGCCATGTGGAAATAGGTTTCCACGTCGGAAAGAACGCGCGCGAGTTTTTCTTCGGCGGCGATATTGCTTTCGGCGCGCTTGCGCTGCTGCAGGATGGCCTGAGCCTTCTGCTGGTCCTGCCAGAATGCCGGATCGCTGACTTTTGCTTCGAGGGATTTTACGAGTTCGCGGCTGGCGGGAACGTCAAAGATAACTCCGCACGAGTTCGATGCGCTTCTTCAGTTCCTCGAAGCGGGATTGAAGGTCTTCAATTAAGTTGCTCACAATTCCCTTTCTAAAACAAATTTAGGCGGCAGGCTGGCGGCGCGTTATGCCCAGAACGAAAAGCACGACGGTCATAATAACGCAGAGCCAGGCGAGCCATTCGCCGAAGCGCGTGAACGGCGTCACGTTCGAACGAAAACCGTACGGCGCGTCGAGCTGCGCGCGTGTGAAACGCGGGAGCCGCGCAACAATTCTGCCATACGGGTCAACATCCACGGTGAAACCCGTGTTGGTGCAGCGCAGCAGCCAGCGGCGATTCTCCACGGCGCGCACGCGAGCCATCATCAGATGCTGCGCGGGAGCCGAAGAGCGCCCAAACCAGCCGTCGTTCGAAATGTTGATCAGCAACTGCGCGCCATTGTCCGCAAAGCGGCGAATCTCGTCCGAAAAAATCGCTTCGTAGCAAATGAAAACGCTGAAATGGCCGCCGGGCAATGGGCCGACGCCGTATGTGTGGCCGGGCGTGAAATCGCCGATGCTGTCGATCAGGCTGTGCGCGAAAAAAAGATAGCGGCGCAATGGCACGTATTCGCCGAAGGGCACCAAATGAATTTTATCATAGGTGAAGAGACGCTGGCCGGAAGGGCTGAGGAGCACGGCGCTGTTGGAGGCCAGATATTTGCGCTGCGGACTCAATTTCCAGTCCACTACGCCGACGAGAAAATCCTCGCCGGAGTTTTTGGCGATGCGGTTTGCGATGGCGGTGAATTGCGGGTCCTGCAAAGTGAAAGGCGCGGGAACTTCGGGCCAGGCGATAAGGCCGGGGGATCTTTCCGCGGCTTCGATGCTCAAGGATTCGAGCTGCTGCATGTCCGCGGCGTGCGTTTGCATCCAGTTGGGCGGATAGGTTTCTTCCTGCGCAAAATTGGTTTGCACAAGATGCGCGACGTGATCCGCATGCGCGCGCGGCACGAAACGCGGGCCGAAGATTGCAATGGCGGTGAGGATAATCGCAGAAGCGACGGTGACGCGGCGACTTTTGCTCGATGGAGCAGCGAATGTCCACGCGAGCGATGCGTTGAACGCGCACACGAGCAGGGAGAGGCCGAGAATCCCAGTGACGGCGGTGAGTTGCACCAATGCGAGATTGCCTGAAGCGGCGTAGCCGATCAGATTCCACGGAAAGCCTATGATGGGGAGATGCTCGCGTAAAAATTCGAGCGTCACCCAGAGAAATGGCGCGAGCGCGCACGCCATCGCAATATTTTTCCTGCTGAAGCGGCAAACGAGGACGCTGAAAATTACAGGAAAGACGCAGCCGGCCAGAGTCATCAGCGCCAGAATGCCCGCGGCGGCGAACCAACTGATGTTGTTGCCATATTGCCTCATCACCGTGGCGATCCACGGGACACTGAGCGGATAAAAGAGCGCGCCGTTGATGAAGCCGTAGAGGACCGCCTCGCGCGTGCGCGCGCCAATCGCGGCCAGCATCAGCAGCGCAACCGCGATCCAGGCGAGAAGCGGCAAATTGTAATTGGGAAAAGAAAACGAGAGAGCCAGTCCCGAAGCTATTGCAAAAAGAAGGCGAACACGCGGCGACAGCTTCATTCAGCGCCGATAGATGGCTTTGAATCCCTCGCGCAGGAGCGATTGCTTAGCCTTTTCACCGATGGCTTGAGTGGGAAATGGTCCGACCTGGACGCGGTAAAACGAGTCGGACGTCGGCACAACCACGAACGCTGGAAAACCTTTGCGCTGGAGCGCGTCGGCCATTGCGAGGGCGTCGCTTTCCTGCCGCAGAGCGCCCACCTGCAGCACCACAGCATTGCGGGACATGCGCGGCGCGCGGAATCGTGGCGGCGGCAGCTTCGCGGAGGAGCGAGATGGGGAAGCTTCTCGGCGCCCCGCAGGCGGCTTCGAAGAGACTGACGGCGAAGAAACAAACGGAGCCGGCTGGGCGGGCGCGGCCGACGCAACCTGATGTGAAGATTGTGACTCGCCACGGCGAGCAGGCTCGAGCGGAACGTCCGTGGTCTTCTTCTCCGTGTAAAAATCCCATTCTGTAGAGGAAGGAGATTGCACGGGCGCGGGTTTGGCGGCGCTCGGCAGGGACTTCACGGAATCGATAGATGCCGCCTCCACGGGCGAATTGCCATACTGCGTTTTGCCCATGACGTAGCCCAGCGTGAAAAATACGCAGCACAGCAGCACCACGCCCAAAAACAGGCCAATCAAATGGCGGCTTTCGAGCACTCGCTCACCGCCGCGTCGTGAACCCATAATTTATAACGCTCCCTGAAAATTCATTTGCGTCCGCGATTGATCCATTCGCTGACCAAGTCAATGGGCACCGGAAAAATCACCGTCGTATTTTTCTCCGTGCCAATTTCCTGCAGCGTTTGCAGATAGCGAAGCTGCACGGAAACGGGCTGCCGCTGCAGCGCCTCGGCGGCTTCCGCGAGTTTTGCCGAAGCTTGCAACTCGCCGTCCGCGTTGATGATTTTCGCGCGGCGCTCGCGTTCCGCCTCTGCCTGCCGCGCAATGGCGCGCTGCATATTCTCCGGAATATCGACCTGTTTCACCTCCACTTTCGTCACCTTAATACCCCATGGTTCGGTATCCTGGTCAAGGATTGTTTGCAACTTCTCGTTTACTTTTTCGCGCTCCGACAAAACGTCGTCCAACTGGAACTGACCAATGACGCTGCGGAGGTTGGTCTGCGCGAGCTGCGAAGTGGCGTAAAGATAGTTCTGCACCTGCGAAATAGCCAGATTGGAATCGACCACACGAAAGTAACAAACGGCGTTTACCTTTGCGGAGACGTTGTCGCGCGTGATGACGTCCTGCGGCGGAACGTCCATCGCTTCGACGCGCAAGGAAACGCGAATGAGCCTGTCGATGGGCGAGAAAATGAGCACCAGCCCGGGGCCTTTTGGTGTTGGCAGCATGCGGCCCAGCCGCAGGACCACGCCGCGCTCCCATTCTTTGATAACGTTGATGCAGTTGAAGAGCCAGATCAAAAAAATGAAGATGGCAATCCCAATCACCGCCATCGCAAAATTCATCGTCAGCCTCCGCGTTCTATTTTCGATTTGACTTCAACTGATCAAACGTTCTTGTGGATGAACCTGCGTTTCCGCGCGAACTGGTTCGACGAAAAGCGTAAGGCCCTGGATTTTATTGACGCGCACTTGCGCGCCTTTTTGAACTGGCTCGCTGGCAGCGGCACGCCACAGTTCGCCATGAATCAGCACCATGCCCTTCGCGTCAGGCGATGCGATTGGATCGGTGATTTCACCGACAGCGCCGAGCAACTGCTCGGCGCCAGTGGTGCGTTTCCAATGGTGGGAGCGCAGCACCAGGCGCATCAAGAAAATCACGATGAGCGCTAGAGGAATTGTGACCGCTAAAGCAATTGCAGGACGCACGCCGCCTCCTGTAATCGGGGAATGAATCAGCATCACCGCGCCCATCAGCATAGCGATAGCTCCGCCGACGCCCAGCACGCCATGAGTGGGATATTTCGCCTCGAGTACGAAGAGCACTAGCGCCAGGATAATCAGCAAAAGCCCTGCGAAATTGACGGGAAGCATGTGCATGGCGAAAAGCGCGAGCACCAGAGCGATGCCGCCGATGACTCCGGGCGCCACCAGACCGGGATGCGTAAATTCAACGTACAGGCCGAGCACGCCGAGGATCAGCAAAATAAAAAATGCATCGGGCTGGACGATGCGGTCGAGGAACCTTTCGCGGCCAGTCATGACATGCAGCGTGATAACCGGATTCGGGAGATTGATGGTTTGCTGCGAGCCATCAATGCGCGTGATGGTGCGGCCATTGAGCTGCGCGAGCAGGTCTTTTGTATTTGGCGCGACAATGTTGATCAGATTGCCTTTGAGCGCTTCGCTTTCGCTGAAAGCCTTCGCGTCGGTGACTGCGGTGACCGCGAGCGACACGTTGCGTCCGCGGCGCGCCGCGTAGCTGCGAAGATAGGCCGTAGCCTCGTTCATGATTTTGCGTTCGAGCGTGGCGTTAACGTTCACAGGACTACCCGCGACTTCGAGGAGCGGAGAAGCCGCGCCGGTATCGGTACCGGGAGACATCGCCGCAACGTCCGCGGAAATCAAAATGAAAAATCCAGCGGAAGCGGCGCGCGAACCTGACGGCGCCACGTAAGTAACCACCGGCACGCGCGAATGCAGAATTGCGGCGATGATTTGGCGCATCGAGGCGTCAAGGCCGCCGGGAGTATTCATGGTAATGAGAATCAGATTCGCGTGGGCGGTGTTGGCGGCATCGATGCCGTCCACGATGTACTCCGCGAGGATGGGTTCAATTTCGCCATTGATTTGCAGTTCATAAACGCCCGAAGCGTCAGTTGAAGCGTCAGAAGGGTCCGCGGCAGCGCGCACCAAAAGCGCGCGCGCGAGAAACGGGAACCCCAGTAGCAGGGCGCACGCCACCGGCAAACACGCCGCAAGTGCATGCGCCAAGTCTCGCAGCAGACTGCCGCGATTTAACACTTTCCTCATGGATGAAAGCATTATAGCAGGGAGTTCGCTGTAGCGCCGGGAAGATGCTGCACAGGCGCCCGGCGACGAGAAATCAGCAAACGCCGGCGGTCGAATCTGGTTTCACTTGCGGTGCGAGGAGGTCATTTCCGGCACCGGCACGAAGATAGCCTGGACGCGCGGGTCCTTGATCACTTTTGCGAAAGCGGGATCCGTTTTAGCGGAAACAAACTTCGCATAGCCGATGTCGCGCGCCATTTTCAAATAGTGCGCCGCATGGGCAGCGTCTCCCGATTGCGCGTAGATGCGCGCCACAAAAAAATAGAAAAGGCCGGGATCCGTGGTCCCGCGCTGCTGCATGACGGGGCCGGAGGTTCCGCGCTCGGTCATAATTGCCGGATCGATCTCGATCGCCTGCGCAAAGGCGCTCATGGCCTCGGGATATTTTTTCCAGGCAAAATAGGCATATCCCATATTGGAGTACGCCGGAGCGGCAACGGAGGCGTCCGGGCGAAGAAGAAGAGTCTTCTGATACCAGCGGACAGCATTTTTGTAGTGGCGCTTGGCGTATTCCACGGTGCCGAAGTTGTTATAGGCGCTGGCGCAGGTTTTGTCGCTTTTGATGGCCCGCTTGAACCAGTGCTCAGCATGGCCGTAGTTCAGATCGCTTTCGTAGGCCTCACCGATTTTGTTGAACAGCGTCGCGTTTTTCGGCTCACGTTTGGCGAGTTCTTCGTAGGCCTTAATGGCCTCCGGGTACATTTTGCGGGCCAAAAGAATATCGGCACGCATTTCCGCAACTTGGCGCGGCGTCATAATTGGCTGCGGCGATGGGCCCGGCTGCGGCGCGGGATTCACTTGACGCAGCGCGGCAGACTCGATGGTTTGAGCGTTTGCTGGAATTACAAAAATCAAGGAAAGAAAAACGGCAGGGAGGATGCAGCGTTTCATATCCGACCTCGCAATGCCAAGTTCCGGTCTAGGAGTCCGGCTTCGGCTTGGCAGGTGGCTTCTTGCTGCTTCCAAAGATACCACCAAATATCTTGCTGAGTATCCCTTTTTTCTTCTCCGGCTCCGCTGGAGGGGTGGCGGCTGCGGACGGCTGAGCTGGGGCCACGGTTGGCGGAGGAGGAGTCCCGGCAGGCCGGCTCGGAAGGCCCTTTTCCCGAGCAATGCCCGCGGCCTTCGAAGAGGGAGCAAGCGGAGTCGAAGACTTACCAAAAATATTCGAGAGCCAGGAAACACCGGGAATTTGCGAGAGCTTTTCCCCGCCGGGACTGAAGGAGGTTGGCTCCGTACCAGCGATAAAAATCTCGTTCCGCGGGTCGGGGCAATTCGGGGCGGCCAGGTCGCCGGAAGCGGGATCGACCGCTACGCTGACAATTCCCTGAGGCTCGGGAAAATCCTCCATGTCGTGATAGGCGGGCAAAGCTTCGGCGCGTTTCATGAATTCGGCCCAGACCGGGGCGGCCGATTTAGCGCCGGTGAGGTCCAGGTCGCGGTCGTCGTCATAGCCTACCCACACCACGCAAATCAGGTTCGAGGTGTATCCGGCGAACCAGCCGTCATGCGAAGTGCCGGTCTTGCCCGCAGCAGGAGCGTCGAAGCCCATGGCGCGCACCGTGTAGCCAGTGCCGTGATTGATGACGTCCTGAAGCACATTGGTGACCAGATAGGCGACGCGAGGATCGAGAACCGGGCGCGTTTGTGGAGCTGATTTTTGGATCACTTGCCCGTCGGCATTGACGACTTTGTTCAGGAAGCGCGCTTCGGCGCGAACGCCGTCGTTCGCAAAAATGGTGTAGCCGGCGGCGACTTCAATCGGCGTCATTACATACGAGCCGAGAGCCATGGCGGGAGTCGCCTGAATATCCGGATCGAGGCCCAACTGCAGAGCAAACTGCCGCACGCGATCGTAGCCCACCATTTCGGCAAACTTCACCGTAGCAACGTTGAGCGAATGCGTTAAAGCATCGCGCGCCGTGACCGTGCCGTAGAATTGGCCTTCGTCGTTGTTCGGCGTGTAATCCTGGCCGTCGAACGTGAAAGTTGTAGGCTCGTCCTCGACCGTTGTTTCCGGGGTGATGATGGGCTGCAAACCCGCAACTGCATTATCGAAGGCGGCGGCGTATACGAAGGGCTTAAAAGATGAGCCGGGCTGGCGGCGCGCGAGCGCATGGTTGAGCTGGCTCTCGCCGTAATTGCGGCCGCCGACCAGAGCGCGAATTGCGCCGGTTCTGGGATCCAGAGCAACCAGAGCCACCTGCGGCTTAACTACCGGACGATGCTGGCGCCTCTCGGCGGCGTAGCGGCGCGCGAGGTTCTGGTCGAGGATTTTCATACCGGCGTTGACAGCTTCATCGGCGGCTGCCTGCAGCGCGGGGTCGAGAGTCGTATAGATGTGCAAGCTCTGCGTGGTCAAATCATTTTGCGAAAACTGGTTGAGCAAAGAATCGCGCACCATATCCACAAAATACGGGGCGGCTCGGCTCGGAGCGGCGCCGCCAACGAACTTCAAGGTTTCCGCGCGGGCGGCTTTCTCCTGCGCTAGGGTGATGTATCCGTCCTGGAGCATCTGTGCGAGCACGCGGTCGCGCGCTTCGGCGGCGCGGTCCGGATAACGCTCCGCCTCGGCATAGTGGTTGGGAGCGCGAACAATACCAGCCAGGAAAGCGCACTGCGCGAGGTCCAGATCGCGCACGTCCTTGCCAAAATAGGCCTGCGCAGCCTCGCCGAAACCTCGAATCGCAAAGCTGCCGCGATTGCCCAGATAAACTTCGTTGGCGTAGAGCTCGAAAATGCGGTCTTTGGTGAAGCGATGGTTGAGCTCCAGCGCGACCATAGCCTCGGCGATTTTGCGCCGCCATACGCGGCGAGTGCTGAAAAAGAAACTGCGCGCAACCTGCATGTCGATGGTGCTGGCGCCCTGAGCCTTTTCACCGCGCCGCAAATCGGCCAGGGCGGCGCCGCCAATGCGAATGACGTCCAGTCCGCCGTGCTCGAAGAAGCGTTTGTCTTCGGCGGCAAGAATCGCGTGGACAAGAGTTGGCGGTAAATCCTCGAAACGCACCACGCGGCGCTTTTCCCGCGAACTGTCGAAGAGATTGGTGAGCAGTTCCGGTTCGATTTGCGCGGAGCTGACCGAAAGGTTATCAGAAAGCAGGTGAATGCTGGAGATTTTGTCGGGCGAAAAATCAATGCGCACCGCGTTACGGCCGTCGAAATAGGAATTCTGCGACGGGAAAATTTGAATCGAGGAGTTGCTGACTTCAAAACGGCCCGCAGCGCCCGGCACGTCCGCTTCGCTGTAACCATTGTTTACCAAATAGCCCGCGAGATTGCCGGGTGACGTTTCTTCGCCGACGAAGATTTTCGCCGGCGCGGAATAGATGCGGGAAGTGTGGCCAAAAACCTGGCCGCCCAGCCGCTCGTCTATCAAATGGCTGAAATGAATCCAATAATAGGTATAAACGCCGGCGCCCGTGAGCAGGGCGCACAGTGCCAAGCCCAAAATGGAGAGTCCCAAGCGAGACGTCCAAAAGCCGCGAGCGATGCGTATGCGCAACAGTCCTCCGATTCGTACTCTCCGGAGATGCAAAATCGGAGGCTGGGATGCGCCGCCAAAAACATGCGACGGGTCCCCGAAAGCTCCCCAGAGCCTCTCTTACTCGGTTGCTATTTTATAAGGAAGCGTTGTCTGCATGGGGATGAAAATGCAACTGAAGTTGATAAACAGCAAGGTTCACGGGAACTGTGTATTCAAGCGAGATGGTGACGTTCCCTTCGTTGGAAGAAACCTGGATGTCTTTCGCGTCGGCGGCAAGGCCGAGGGATTCCAACTTTTTACCGAGATCCGTGCGAATCTGGTCGGCCGTTTTGCGATTCACCGAGGCGTAGGTGGCCTCTTGCTGCATGGAGTCCTGGAACTCGTAATTCAGCACGTAAATGGGCACGATCTTGACGATTGAGAAGACTATGGCGAACAGGATCGCCAGTACCAGCAGCGTTTTGAGCTTGGTGCCTCCTCTTTCGTTACTACTTTCGTTATTACGCCATCGCCGGGCCACTGCACCCTCCCCGAATGCTTAGATTTCACTACCGGTTCCTGCGGAAATGTTAGCACTGCGCTGATGGAGAGGCGGTAAGCATTTTGTGCGCGTTTCAGGCCAGTTACCTGTACGCCAGTACAGAATCTACAGCTTAAAGGGCGCGGATGTGATTTGAAACGCAAAGTCTGACGAAGAAATGGGTTTAATAGGCTTTGGCGAAGATGGCTTGCTCGGGGGCGCGCTGGCCGCAGAAAATGCACTTCCCTGCACCGGCGGTTTGGTCGAGGGGAATGCAGCGCATGGTGGCCTTGGTTTCCTCTTTGATTTTGGCTTCGCAGTCGGCGCTGCCGCACCAATAGGCCAGCGCAAAGCCTTTCTCGACGGCGGTTTTGAATTCCGTGTAATCCTTGGGCTCGGTAGTGTTGGCTTTGCGAAAATCGAGGGCGCGCTGGAAGAGCGCATCCTGAATTTCGTTGAGCAGCTTCGCTACGACCGGGGCGATTCCCTGCTGCGCGACGGAAATTTTGCCTTCGCGGCCGGGGCGGTCGCGCCGCGCCAGCACGGCGTTGCCACTGGCGACATCTTTCGGCCCGAGCTCGAGGCGCAAGGGCACGCCGCGCATCTCCCAGTCGTTGAATTTGAAACCGGGGCTCATGCCATCGCGCTCGTCCATTTTCACGCGAATGTCAGCAGAGATGAGCTGCTCGCGAATTTTCCGCGCGGTGTCGAAGACGGTGCGCTTCTCGTCATCCGACTTGAAAATTGGCACGATGACCACTTGATAGGGCGCAAGACGCGGCGGCAGGATGAGACCCTGGTCGTCGCCGTGGACCATCACAATCGCGCCGACTACGCGCGTGGAAAGACCCCAGGAAGTGGTCCAGCAAAATTGATGCACGCCATTTTTATCGAGATATTTAATCTCGAAGGCCTTCGCAAAATTCTGCCCCAGATTGTGCGAAGTGCCGGATTGCAGCGCTTTGCCGTCGCCCATCATCGCTTCGATAGAGTAAGTGATGTCCGCGCCGGCAAACTTTTCCGAGTCTGATTTTCGTCCTGGAATCACGGGAATGGCGGCGTCGCGCATGGCGAAATCCGCGTAAATATCCAGCATTTGGCGCGTTTCCGCTTCCGCCTCTTCCAGGGTGACGTGAGCTGTGTGACCCTCCTGCCAAAAGAATTCCAGCGTGCGCAGGAAAAGCTTGGTGCGCAATTCCCAGCGCACCACGCTGTTCCACTGATTGATGAGCACAGGCAAATCGCGGTAAGACTGAATCCATTTGGCGTATGCGTGGCCAATAATGGTCTCGGAAGTAGGGCGAATCACCAGAGGTTCTTCGAGCTCTTCGCCGCCGCCCACAGTGACGACCGCAAGCTCCGGCGAAAATCCCGCGACGTGGTGCTGCTCTTTGTCGATGAAGCTGCGAGGAATCAGCAGCGGAAAGGCAGCGTTCAGGTGGCCGGTGGCTTTGAAGCGGCGATCGAGCGCGGCGGTGATGTTCTCCCAAAGCGCCCAGCCATAAGGGCGGACGATCATGCAGCCGCGCACCGGCGCGTAATCGGCCATCTCCGCGCGCAGGACGACCTGGTTGTACCATTCGGCGAAGTCTTCGGCGCGAGTTGGAAGTTTGCGGTCGGCCATCGTCACATTCTTGAAAGCAATCGAGCGTAGCGAAGCACCTCCGCATTGTCAACGCGCTGGACAACTCCTGATTACTTTGGAGTTGCCCATCATCCGCACTCCTTCCAGCCGACCCGGACATTCGTACAGGTATCGAGCGATCTCTACCTGACCTCTGCGCCAGTTGGCTCGCTCATACGGGTCAACGTAAGCTATGGGCTAGGTCATCTTCCCTCGAGGACTATGGCAGTCAAGGCGCGCATCTAATGCAATCCGGTGTACAGCAGCTTGAGCGGCGCGAGTGGTGGCTCTGGTTCTCCGCGCTCGCGGTGACGACCCTTTCGGGGATCGCTTTCCTTCTTTCCTCGTTTCATTCTCTTTTCCTGCACACGGACCATTTTTTCGAAATTCGCTCTGACCAGGCGAGGTGGGGCACACTGAGTTTGCTACTGCTCTTCAATGCCTGGCTGGTCTACCGGCAGTGGTCATTTCGCCGTCTGCGGAGAGAACTGACTATGCTCGCGGGAGATTCGCAAACGAGCTCGGGAGATATATATGATCCCTCCGGCATGGACTCTGTTACCGGCCTGTACACTCGCGCCTCCGTCGAACAGGCGCTGGGCAGAGAGGTCGTTCGGGCACGGCGACACAACGTCCCGCTTACGCTTGCCGCAATCCATCTCGAGGATTTTGCGCAACTCATCCAGCGTTATGGCAATGCCGCGGGCGATCTGGCTCTGAAAGAGTTTGCCCATCATTTAAGAAAGGCGAGCCGCGGCAGTGACTTTGTCGCGCGCTTGGCAAGCGACGAATTCCTGCTGGTCCTTCCTGAATGCAGCCTTAAAAATGCAAAGATTGCGGTCGACAGGCTTGGAACTCCGAACATAAAGTGCTCGGGGCAGGATGTCGCCCTGACTTACTCGGTCGGCTGGATTGACTACAAACGCGGGGAGGTTCCCTCAGATCTCCTGAGACGGGCTCAGGAGATCCTGCGACTCTACAAAAAGGCAAGCAGCGACACGCGCTCTTCAGACCTGATCCTTCGCTGATCGAAAAACAACTCCGACATACATCTCCGACCTTTCAAAGTCACGGATGGTTCCTCGTTCCACCCCACGATAGCCCAATGGCCAGCGCGCCTCGTTTGATCTCCGGAGGACCGCGTCACGGCCAGGCGCGGGAAAACATCGAAAGACTAGCACTCTGGAGGCACATACTTTGGGACGATGGCCCAAAGATAAAAAAAATGCGAACAGATTGTGCAAACTTTGTTTAGACGGTTGGTAAACTGTGATGGGCGAATGGTGCACGGGCGGCTCAAAAACTCGGCGCGAGTGGTGCTCTTGATGATGTGCGCGGGGATTGGTGCGCACGGCGCGTTCGCGCAACAAGTAAACAAGCCTGAAACTGCTACTGAGTTGAACGCACATTCACTGCGCTACGTTCAGCCGGATTTTCACCAGCGCGCGCATAGCTATTTGCTGAACACTTTTGGGCCGCTGAACATGGCGCTGGTGACATTTTCGTCGGCGATCAGCCAGGCCGATGATGTTCCGCCGGATTGGGGAGAGGGCTGGCATGCGTACGGCGAGCGTTTTGCTTCGCATCTAGGCTCTTCGATGGTGAGCGGCGGAACAAGCCTGCTGCTGAGCCAAGCTTTGAGAGAAGACACGCGATATTACCCATGCGCCTGCAAGAAAATATGGCCGCGCGTGAAACATGCGCTGATTTCGAGCATTACCGCACGCACAGGGGAGGATGGACATCGCGTTTTTTCGATACCGGCAATCGCTTCGCCCTATGCGGGCGCGTTTGCGAGTCTGGCCTGGTACCCAGACCGTTATCATGCGATGGACGCGTTCCGCACGGGAAATTACAACCTGCTGTACTCAATCGGCGAAAAAGTGGCGCTGGAGTTTGTCACACCATTGTTCGAATTGCGACACCATCACCGGGCAGCGCGCGGAAAATGAAGACAAGCCGATGCACTTCAGGGGCTAAAGCCGCCAAAGACAAGTGCTTGACGGCGGGGCTGAAGGCTCGCTCTCCTGAAATAATTGCACGGGTTAGCCGAGGTGCGATGGCAGCGATGATGGTGGCGGCAGTGGCGTCTTGCGCATGGGCACAAGCAGGTTTGACAGCGGCGACAATCAAGCAGGCACAGCAGAACGCCGCGGGATCTGGGTTACCCGCGCTGGCTCAATCTGGCCACGAACAGCAGGCACAGACAAAACCGGCGCAACAACCGTCCGCCAAGCCACCAGCGACGGTATCGCAAAAGAAGAAACGGCCGCCTCCGCAGACCAAGCGCATGTTCTGGATCGTTCCCAACTTCGCAGCGGTGAGCGCGGGCACGCAGTTTAAGCCGTTGACCACCAAGGGCAAATTCCTGATGGCCACGGATGACAGTTTCGACTATTCGTCTTTCGCATGGACCGCGGTGGTCGCAGCCCAGAGCTTCGGCCTAAATTCGGACCCTGAACTGGGTGGTGGAATTGCGGGGTATGGGCGCTATTACTGGCGCGCGTTCGTGGACGGAGTCTCCGGAACGTATTTCACGGAAGCTATTGTGCCGGCGCTCACTCACGAAGATCCGCGCTATTTTACGAGGGGTGAAGGCGGGTTTTTCCGGCGGATAGGCTACGCGCTATCGCGCACATTTGTGACGAGAACCGACTCGGGCGGAAGTTCGTTCAACTGGTCGGAGGCAGGCGGCAATGCGCTCGAAGCGACATTATCGAACGCGTATTATCCGCCGCAGGAGCGCGGCGTCAGCCAAACGGCGCGGAACTGGGCCACGCAGATGGAGTCGGCGGCGCTGAACAATGTTGCCAAGGAGTTCTGGCCGGACATTCGCAGCGGGATTTTGCACGTGATAAAAATAAAGTAGAGAGCGGCAAAAACGCGCGAGCGGCGCGGCGCGTCGAGCCAGAGAATCTCGAGGAGGCTATTTGCCGGCGATTTGGTCGGCGAGGTCGGCGGCGAAGGGAATGCGGAAGCGTTCGTGCTGATAGGCTTTGATCATTCCAACGATCCAAACGACTAGAGCGATAAGGTCGACCAAGTGTTTGATGGTCACCCAGAATCCGAATGCGGACCAGTTGAAACCGCCGCCAAAGATGCTGCCGCCGATGAAGGCGGTGGTTAGGATGATGCTGACGATGTTCAGAACGCCGAAGGCCACCAACGATTGCGCGGCGTGGAAGCGAACGAAGGGACGCTTGTCGATCAGCAGGAAAATCAGTCCCGTCAGCCAACCCAGAACATAACAAAGCAAACCAGCGACGTTTTCAGACAGGCCCGTTTGCGTGGCGTTCATAGGCGCTCCGGCGGGAATGGAGGCTGCAGGGACTCCTTGAGAAGCTCCGCACTGATGGCAGAATGCGGCTCCTGCGTCTACCACTGCTCCGCATTTTGAACAATGCGCCATAGTGCCCCTCATGAAAAGATTGCGCGCAGCGTATCAAAGCAGGCCAGCAGCCGCAAGCATTTCCTCCACGGCTTTTTTTGGGACTGGGCTATCGCGGCGTCTTATGCCGGCAGAGCTTCGATTACAGCCATGCCGGTGGGCGTGGGCGTGACGCGGTTCAAACGGAAGCCGGCAGCGGCGAAGAGGTCGCGGTATTCGTCGGGAGTACGTTCGCGACCGCCAGTGAGGACGAGCATGGCGATGTCCACGAATTTTGCGGGCGAAGGCTCGGGCCCATCGGACAGATTCCATTCAACCAGCAGGAGAGCGCCGTCTTTGGGAACGGCGCGGCGGCAATTGGAGAGAATATGACGCGCCTTTTCGTCGTCCCAATCGTGGATGACGCTTTTCATAACGTAAGCGCGCGTGCCGGAAGGGACCTCAACGAAGAAATCACATTCGCGCATCTGCGCGCGGTTTTGCAATTCGCCGCCGAGGTAGCCGCGCTCGCGAGCGCGCGCGAGGACGTGCGGCAAATCCGCGAGCACGCCCTGCAATTTGGGATGCGCGCGAAGAATTGAGGCGAGCAGAATGCCGTTGCCGCCGCCGACGTCAGTGATACTGCCCCACTGGCCAAAATCGTAGCTAGCGGCCACCGGAGGACCTATAACCGCGGACATGCTGGTCATGGCGTCATCAAAAACGCGAGCCTCGTCGGGATGCTGCTTGAGGTACTCAAAACCGTCCATGCCGAAAACTTTCTCGCGACCGGTTTTGCCGGTTTCGATGCAGTGGACAAGCTCGGCGTAAGGCGCATAAATGAACTGGATATCGCCGAAAATGAAACGCGCGCGCAGCGAGCCAGGAACGTTACTGCGGAGGAAATGGGACGGGCGGTTGTTCGCGAAGAGGCGCGGTGCGCCCGGCGATTGGGGAGCGATTTCTTCGAAGACGCCGGCGCTAGCGAGGGCGCGAAGAACGCGATGCAGCGCAGCGGGGTTGATGTTGAGCTGTTTGGCAATATGAGCGGCAGTTTGCGGGCCGTTGGCGAGCACGTCGGCGACGCCGAGTTTTGCGATGGCGCAGGCACAGCGATTGACTACGAAGGCGTCGGCGATTTGCAGCAGTTCTTTCGGCGGCATCCCGGGCGCACTAGCTCCGCCACTACTAGCAGCGCCCGTCGGACTGGATTTAGCTTCCATCAAACACCTCCAAGAAAAATCGTGTGATGTAACTCAAGGATTTGCGGCCTCGAGTTGCGAGCCTAGCGCAGATGACGAATATTTTTGCGGGCCGAACCGGTATGGGCCGAGCCGCGCGATGAGCATGGTTGCGACAGAGGCGGCCAGTACAAATGCGAGAAGCGGGACGCGGTAAGAGCCGGTCCTGTCGAATCCGAGGCCCATCAAGTACGGCCCGACGGCGACGGAAATGACAAAACCAAACCACAAGTACGAGTAAATTTCTGCGAAGCAGCGCAGGCCAAAACACCGACTGGTCATGTAAGCCATGATGTCCGCTTCCGCGCCAATTCCCAATCCGACGGAGGCGGCGGAGACGAAGGGGAGCCAAGTTGGTCCGTGAGCCGCGAGTAAAAGCATTCCGAGGGCAGCCTGTCCGAACAAAAGCGCAGCTACATATGGAGCAAACAGGCGATCGAGGAAATAGCCGGTGCAAACTCTGCCGATCAGCAGAGCTGCGCCAGTACAAGAGGCAGCTAGAGCGCCGACTTGGGCCGTGCTGCCGCGGTCATGGAGCAGGAAAGGTAAGTGAACCACACATCCTTGCAGTCCGACCATAAGCAGGAAAAACGCGGAGATCATGGACCAAAACGCGCGATCGCGTCTGACTTCGCTCCACGCAAGGCCCTGATCTTTGTGGATGGTTCCGACAGCAGCACGCGAAGTCACGTCGCCGTCGGGAAGGAGGCCCATGCTTTCGGGACGCTCCTTTAGAAAGAACATTAGAAGAGGCACAGCGATGAGCAGCACGGCGACGGCGTAGAATCTGTAAGCGTCGCGCCAGCCGAACGCGGTAATGATGCGCTGAAGCAGCGACGGCACGATGATGGCTGCAACACCCATGCCGAACATCATCAATCCGAGGGCCAAGCCCCTGAAACGATCGAACCAGTGGGAGACGACGTCGCTGAACGCGAGAGGCGATGACCCAATACCAGCGAGGCCCAAAATAAAATACAACACGTAGGGATGCCATATCGTTCAAAATTCACTCCCTACTCCTCTTCGAGGGCTTTGGCGCTGGCCAGTTTTGTTATGACGGACATGTCTTCGAGCGTGGTGACGTCGCCGGAGACACCGCCTTTTTCGGCGACTTCGCGCAAGAGGCGGCGCATGATTTTGCCGCTGCGGGTTTTTGGCAGCGAATCGGCGAAGCGCACTTCGGCAGGACGCGCGATGGCGCCGATGGTTTCGGCAACGTGTTCGCTGAGTGCATTACGCAGAGCGACAGAGGGGTCGTTCCCCGCACGCAGCGTAACGAAACAGACGATGGCTTCGCCCTTGATTTCGTCAGGACGCGCCACGACGGCAGCTTCCGCGACGCACATGTGGCTGACCAGGGCGCTTTCGATTTCCATGGAGCTGAGGCGATGGCCGGCGACTTTGATGACGTCGTCCACGCGGCCAAGCACCCAGATGTAGCCGTCTTTGTCGCACTGCGCGGCGTCGCCGGTGAAGTAGACGCCAGGAATGCGGCTCCAGTAATCGCGTTTGAAGCGTTCGTCATCGCCGTAAATTGTACGCAGCATGGAGGGCCACGGCTTTTCGATAATCAAGTAGCCGGTTTCGCCGGGTTTGACGGGTTCGCCTTTGAGCGAGACGACGCGCGCGACTACGCCTGGAAGAGGCAACGTCGCGGAGCCGGGTTTGGTGGGCGTGGCACCGGGGAGAGGAGAAATCATCATCGCGCCAGTTTCCGTTTGCCACCAAGTGTCGACGATAGGACAGCGTTTGCCGCCGATTACGTCGAAATACCATTTCCACGCGGCGGGATTGATGGGCTCGCCGACGGTACCTAGCAATCGCAAGCTGGAGAGATCGTGCTTGGCAATCCATTCGTGGCCCCAGGCCATGAATGCGCGCACGGCGGTGGCGGAGCTGTAAAAAATTGACACTTTATAGCGCTCGATAATCTCCCAGAAGCGATCTTTCTTGGGGAAATCGGGCGCGCCTTCGTACATGACGCAGGTAGCGCAACTCGCGAGCGGGCCGTAGACAATGTAGCTGTGGCCAGTGACCCAACCGATATCCGCGGTACACCAGTAGACGTCGCCATCGCGCAAATCGAAAACCAACTGCGTGGTATACATCGTGCCAAGCAAATATCCAGCCGAAGTGTGCAACACGCCTTTGGGTTTGCCGGTGGTGCCGCTGGTGTAGAGGATGTAGAGCGGATGTTCGGAATCGAACTGCGGAGCGGGACAATTCGCGGAGGCTTTTTCTTCGAGTTCGTGCCACCAGAGATCGCGGCCAGAATTCCAGGCGGTTTTTTCGCCGGTACGTTTGACGACGATGACTTTTTCAATGGAGGGGCAGGATTCCGCGGCTTTGTCAGCGGTTTCCTTGAGTGGGACGACGTGGCCGCGGCGATAGCCGCCGTCGGCGGTGATCAGGACTTTCGATTTTGCGTCAGCAATGCGATCGGCGAGGGCGGTGGCGCTGAAGCCGCCGAAAATCACAGAATGAATCGCGCCAATGCGCGCGCAGGCCAGCAAAGCGATGGGTAATTCCGGAATCATGGGCATGTACACGGCGACGGAATCGCCGTCTTTCACGCCGAGGCTGAGCAAAGCGTTGGCGAATTTGCAGACGCGCTGGTGCAATTCGGCGTAGGTGAATTTGAGCTGCTTGCCGTCTTCGGCTTCCCAGTAAAGCGCGATTTTGCTGCCATTTTTAGCCAAATGGCGGTCAAGGCAATTATAGGAGACGTTGAGTTTGCCGCCGGAAAACCATTTCGCGTGCGGCACATTCCATTCGAGAGTTTTCTTGGGCGGCTCGAACCAGTGCAGCATTTTGGCCTGTTCCGCCCAGAAGGCTTCCGGCTCGTTTTTGGCGCGGTCATAAATTTTGCGGTATTCGTCGAGCGAACGCACACGAGCGCGGCGCTGAAATTCAGCGGGCGGCGGGATGGGTTTTTCGTTGAGGATTTGCGGGTCGAATTCCTGCATGGATGCCTCCGGTAGTGTGCAGGTAACAGGTTTCAGCTTATAACTGCGCTTCTTAAGGTACGAGAGCGAGGCTGTTGAGGGCAAGTGTTCAATGCTCAGTCGACGGTCGTCCGTAATCACAATCAAGGGCGCACAGGCTGAGAGTCTGTTCCACAAATTTGTGGAACTTTTGGACGTTCGAGGCGGAATGGATATACAGAAGCGCGGCAGGTACGTCTTATAGATAGAGATGCCGGATAGGGCTGGAGTTCGGGACGAAGATCTGCTGCGGCGGATGGCAGCGGGAGATGAGGAGTCTTTCCGCCTGTTTTACGCGCGGCATCAGCCGCCGATTTACCGCTTCGCGCTGCACATGACCGGGCGGCCGGATGCGGCGGAAGAAGTGGTGCAAGAGGCGTTCATGACGCTGATTCGAGAAGCAGGAAAGTTCGACGCTGAGCGCGGCGCGCCGCAGGCGTTTCTCTACGGCATCGCGCGAAATCACGTGCGACGGCTGATGGAACGCGAGTGGCGTTACCAGCCGCTGGTGGACGAAGACGGGCTGAGCGAGGACACGAGCGAAAGCTCGCAGAATCATTCGCCGAACAATTATCCAAACAATGGGCATTCACCAGCCGGATATATGCTCGAGGGGATGACGCGGGCGGAGATTGTGGAGCAAGTCCGGAGCGCGCTCGGCCTCCTGCCGCTGCATTATCGCGAGGCGGTGACGCTATGCGATCTGCAAGAGCACGACTACGAAAGCGCGGCGAGAATTATGGATTGTCCGGTCGGCACGGTGCGTTCGCGGCTGGCGCGCGGGCGCGAAATGCTGGCGGCGAGGCTGCGTGGAGTTCCAGCGGCGAAAAAATCGGCCGGTGGAGCAAGTTAGATGCGAGGTGAACGGAGATGAATTGCGCGGAGTTTGCAGAGGTTGTTCATGAACTGGCGAAGGAGGAGGTCCGCGCGGACAAAAAAACACTGCGCGCGGCCACCGCCGTTTCCGCCCGGTTCCACGCGCAGACGTGCGAATCGTGCGCGACGCGATTGCGTGAAGCCCAATCGCTGGCGCTGGCGCTCAAGGCTGCTGAGGAGGGTTCCACGCAGAGCGAAGCCCCAGCGCACGTAGAAATGTCGCTGATAGCGACGTTCCGCGACTACCAGCGCAGCCGCGAGCGAGCGCGCTACAGGGAACAGCGGTCGCGATTGCGCTGGGCGGAATGGGTTGCAGCCGCCGCTGCTGCTGTGGTTTTGCTGGCGATTGGCGCGTGGAATTTTTCGCGGCCACGTTCGCACGGCGCCAACGGCGCAAATGCGCATGCAGTTGCGGCGGCGAACAAGAACGCGGGCGTTTCTGCTCATCCGGCAGCCGAGCCACAGGAAGCGGCGGCGCAGGGTTCTGATTTTGTTCCGCTGCCCTATGGCGAAAGTTTCTCGGCGGACGATTCGGGAGTGGTGGTGCGCGTTTCGATGACGCGCGATGCCCTCGAGAGCCTGGGCTATCCCGTCGATGAAGGCGGCGGCGAAGATGTGGTTCAGGCGGATTTGATTGTGGGAGACGACGGCTGGCCGCGCGCAGTGCGCTTGGTGCAGTAGAGCGATTTTCAGGAGCGGCTTAATGCCGCGAAGAGGGAGGAGTTCAACAATGAGCAGGGAAATATTTCAGTACGCGGTGATGATTTTCGTAGCGCTGGGCATGAGCGCGGTGGCGCAGGCGCAGACGGAGTCCGGCGAGGCGCAAACGCAAGGGTCAAAAGTCATTGTAACTGGCGGGCCTGAAACGGGACAAGACAACCATATGGGCATCTTCCGCCGCAATGTTTACGCGGGCCGCGCCGGGAGTTTTGCATTTGAAGGGATTGTGGGCGGATTTGGCGGAAAAGTGGTGACCGGCGCGCCGTTTTCCGCGCAAGTGACGCGTACAACGCATCAAGTGCTCGCCGACGGCACGCAGATTAACCGCACAGAAACGGGCAGCATCGCGCGCGACTCGGCGGGTCGCACGCGGCACGAAATCATTTTGCCGGCGATCGGGCCGCTGATCAACACGTCGGGTCAGGTGCCGCATATTGTGTTCATCCGAGATCCCGCGGCGGGAAAAGGCTACGTCTTAAACGAAAATAAGAAGACTGCGCTGACGATTAACCTTCCCATTCGCGCAAACGGACGGCCAGGGAGAATGGGCGGCGCGATGCGGATGAAAATGAACGCGCAGTTTAAGGCGAATGTGCAGCAGCAATCGCTCGGCACCAAAACGATGGATGGGCTGACGGTGCAGGGCACGCAGTACACGCGGACGATTCCTGCGGGTAGGATTGGCAATGACAAGCCCATCGTGATTACCACCGAGGAGTGGTATTCGCCGCAACTGCAAATGGTGGTTTCGCGCACGCGCACCGATCCGCGCTTCGGCACGACCACGTATCAGCTGAGCAACGTCAGCTTGAACGAGCCGCCGCAGTCAATGTTCATCGTGCCATCTGATTACACGCCCGCCAAAGGCAGGATGATGTTCCGCAAAGGCGGAGCGAGGGCAGTGTCTCCGTTGCCGCCGCCGGATGGCGATTGACGCGCGCCGGGATTAGGAAGAGCAATCTTGCAGCGCGGCTGCGCATCCAGCCGCGCGAACAAGGGCCCCAGCAGCCACCTCAGGCGCTGCGGGGGATGAGAAAAGAAAAGGGGCACGCTCCGGCGTGTCCCTTTTTTGTTTGCCGATTATTTTCAAGCTGTCATGCGATTTGCGCTTCCTTATTGAATCAGTACAGCACGCGGAATTTGATGGTGTGCGGAATTTGCTTCAGGTCTTCAACGATTTTCTGCCTATACGCGGTGCCAATATCGGTGATCGCGTAGCCGATAGTTTCCGTAGTCTTTAGATATTGGCCGAGGATGTTCGCCGAATGCATGGCAAAGACGCGATTGATTTGCGCCAGCATTCCGGGAATATTTTCGTGAATGTGAATCAGGCGGTGCGCATTCTTGATTTCCGGCAACTGAACATTGGGAAAATTGACGCTGTGGAGCGTGCTGCCGTCGCTGGCGTAATCGATGATCCTTTCCGACACGAATGAGCCGATATCCCGCTGCGCCTCTTCCGTGCTGCCGGCGACGTGCGGCGTCAGAATCACCTGGTCCATTCCTTGAAGCGGCGAGACAAATTTCTCCTGATTGCCCTTGGGTTCGCGAGGGAAAACGTCAATGGCGGCGGCGCGTACATGGCCGCTCTTAAGATTTTCGGCGAGCGCCTCGTTATCAACCACAAAACCGCGGCTGGCATTCAGGAAAATAACGCCCGGCTTCATCTGGCGAAATTCGCGGCGCCCGATCATGTTACGATTTTCAGCGCGGCCGTCCACGTGCAGCGTGACGATATCGGCAATTTTCAGAAGTTGCGCGAGCGACCGGCAGCCTTTCGCGTTTCCGAGAACGAGCTTTACGTCCAGGTCGTAAAAATACACTTCCATGCCCAGCGATTCAGCGAGAACGGAAAGCTGCGAGCCGATTTTCCCGTAGCCGATGATGCCCAGTTTTTTGCCGCGAATTTCGTTGCTGCCCGTGGCAGACTTGTCCCACACGCCGCGATGCAGTTTCTGGCTTTTCGCGAAGACGCCCCGCGCCAGCAACAGAATTTCGCCGAGAATCACTTCAACGACGCTGCGCGTGCTGCTGTAGGGCGCATTGAAAACCGCGACGCCTTTTTTTGCGCAGGCCTGCAAGTCCATCTGATCGGTGCCGATACAGAACGCACCGATGGCGACGAGGTCGCCAGCCTCGGCCAGAACCCGCTCGTTGATTTTTGTTTTCGAACGGATTCCAACAATGGAGATGCCGGAAAGCTTGCGCAGAAGAGCGCTTTCCTCCAGGCTATGAGGCAAAGATTCGACGTCATAGCCAGCCTCGCGGAATCGCGCCGCGGCGCCGGGATGGATATTTTCGAGGAGCAGAACTTTCGATTTACGGTTTGTCATGCGGCCACAAGCTGAAAATAGATTCTACACGGAAAGGCGCGGGAAAGCCCTAGCGCGAATTGTGAGGAAATCGGCCCGAGAGCGCGATTGCGACGAGGCGCTTCGCCGCGGCATCAGAATTGCCATGCAGGCGATGGACGAAAGATCGCTCGAACGAAAACTTCAGTCAGAGGGCTTCGCCACAACATATGTCTGGCAGGATGCTCCTGGGGCGAAATATTCAGAGCACACGCACGAGACGGAGACCGCGCATATTATCCTCGCTGGCGAGATGACCTTGACGATGAATGGCCGTTCGCAAACCTATCGCGCCGGTGAGCGCTGCGACGTTCCGGCAGGCGCGGTTCATGCGGCGGAGATGGGGCCGCGCGGCTGCCGCTACTTAATCGGCGAAAAATGAACGGCAGTAAGGCCGAGTGCTGTTCGGAAGGGCGACTCAGGCGGAAATGGCGCGGGCAAGAAGCTCGACGACGTGCAGGGCTTCCTGATGCGTGTTATGCAGCTTCGCTCCGGCGCGCAACTGCAAAATGCAGCCGGGATTCGCGGTGACGATCACCGGAGCGCCTGTGGACTTCGCGAATTGCATTTTCTCCTCCAGAAGCTGCATGGAAGTGTCCGTTTCTGTGACGTTGTAAATCCCCGCAGAGCCGCAGCAGTGGTCCGCCAGCGGCATCTCAACGAATTCAACGCCGGGAATCGCGCGAATCAGCTTACGCGGAGCTTCGCGAATTTTCTGGCCGTGCGCGAGATGGCACGAATCCTGATAGGTGACGTGCAGCCTCGTTTCGCGCAAGGGCGCGGAGAGGCCCAGGTCCGCGAGGAATTCCGTGACATCACGCACACGCGGTGAAAATTCGGCGGCCTTCGCTGCGGCGCCATTCGAATGTGAACGCGTATCGGCTGCAGATGATTCGCCGTCATTCTCCGCAAACAAGTGTGTGTATTCCTTAAGCGTTGAGCCGCAGCCGGCAGCGTTGGTGATGATGGCGTCGTACGGTTCGCGCAGGAAAACGTCCATATTTTTACGCGCTAAATCGCGCGCCACGTCGCGCACTCCGGCATGCGCAGCCAGCGCGCCACAGCAAAGCTGCGCGGCGGGCACGACAACTTCGCAGCCGTTGGCTTGCAGAACGCGAATGGTCGCGTCGTTGAGTTCAGTGAATGTGACTTGCGCGATGCAGCCGGCAAACAACGCGACGCGAGCGCGGCGCTGCCCGCGAGCGGGAAATGTTTTGCCGAGGCGCGAGAAGAAAAAGTCGCGATCAATGCGCGGAAGAAGAGCGGCGCGCTGTTGCAAACCGAAAAGGCGCAGGATTCCAGACGCGCGAGAGACCGATTCGATTCCGGAGCGCTGATAGAAACGGACGAGTCGAGCGACGCGCGCGATGCGGCGCGGATGGGGAAGCAAATCGCGAAACACAAAATTACGAATGGCGCGCGAAAGTCGCGGCCGCTGGAAATTGCGAGCGATTTGCGCGCGAGCAAGTTCCACGAGCTTGCCGTATTCCACTCCCGAAGGGCACGCCGTCTCGCAAGCGCGACAGTCGAGGCAGCGGTCGATGTGCGTGACGAAACATTCGTTCAATTCGAGGCGGCCCTGATCGACGAGCGCCATCTGGCGAATGCGTCCGCGCGGCGAATCGCCTTCGTTGTGCCACAGCCGATATGTAGGACACGCGTTCAGGCAAAGGCCGCAGTGAATGCAGCGCGAGTAGTCCGCGTATTCGGGCTTATCGCCGGCGGTGAAGCCGCTGAGGGTTTCCGCGAATTCGCGCTGCGCTTCTTCATGCGTCAGTGGGGGCACGCCCGGCATTTTGTTACAGGCCTCCGACAAAACGGCCCGGCGCGAAAATATTGTGCGGGTCAAAGGCCTGCTTAACGCGCTGCATCAGCGGGAAATCCTCGCGTGGTACGCCCCAAATGCTGAGGTCGCGCTTCAGTTCCGGCCCGCACCAGGGTATCGATGCATTTCTCGCTGCAGACGCCGAACGATCGAGTAGCTCTTTGCAGCAAGCTGCGAGATCAGATGGAGAGTTTTGAGGCGAAAACACCAGACAGTAGCAGACTCCACAGCCGTGAAAAACGTGCGCAATTTCCGTGGAGTGTTTTTTCGCGGCGATAATGCTTTCGTCGAAGAACGCGCTGAAGTCCGATGGAAGGCAGCTCACTTTGATAATCGCTGCCTCGGGTCGCGCCTGCAGAGTTGTGGAAAATTCGCGAATTGCAGTCCAAAGCTGCTTTTCTTGCAGGTCCTCGATGCGCGTGAATTCACAATGCGATCCGGCCGCGCTTTGTGCCAGCGAGTGCAGGTCGCGCTCACTACGAGCAATCACCGCCGCATTTCCGGCAACGGAGAGGGCCGCGAAGAATGGATTCGAGCTGTCCCTGCCAAAAACAGTGGAAACACGATTTGTACTCATGGAAGCGACGGCCGCCGGCGAAAGAATTTCGACCGCCTGGCAGCGCAACGGCGATTTGTGGACCGCCAAATTAAACTTCGCGGCAGCGTCGCTCGACGCAAATGCACCGACAAATGTAGCGGTACTTGACGGAAGCGGAAACGTCTTGAAATTGACGCGGGTGATGACGCCGAGCGAGCCGATGGCGCCGAGCATGAGTTTGTGCAAGTCGTAGCCAGTGACGTTTTTCACGACGCGACCGCCGCTCTTGGCCAGTGCGCCATCGCCGGTGACAAACTCCATGCCCAGCACAAAATCGCGCGCCGTGCCGTAAGCGTGGCGCAAAGGCGAATCGACGCCGCTCGCGAGCGTCCCGCCGACGGTGGCGCGTTCGAAAAACGGCACATCGAGCGGCAAAAATTGATTGTGCTCCGCGAGAATTGCCGCAAGACGCTCGAGCGGAATGCCCGGCTCGACGCTGAGCGTCAAATCTCCGGGATCGTAGGAACTGACGCGGTCGAGGCGCGTCATATCAATCGCGAGATCGTAGCGCTCCGGAGGCATACCGATGCCGAGCTTGCTGCGCGCGCCAGTCGGAATGATCGCGAGATTCTCCGCAGCGGCGAACTTCACCAGTTCGCTGATTTCCTGCGCTGTTCCCGGACGCGCGGCCGCTTTTGGAATCACTCCATCGACCGCGTACGCGGAAAGTTTTTGCGCGTCGCAAATGACATTTTGTGAACCCACAATGTCGTTCAAGCGAGTGCCGGCAAGAGTGGCCTGTGGATTCACGATGGGCTCGACTCGGCGCGTGGGGCATCGGCCGCCTCGCCTGCAAGAGGCATAGGACGAATACGAACTTCACCGCAGCCTTTGCCGATCGGGAAAATTTTGCCGGGATTCAACAAGCCCGCGGGATTGAACGCGTCGCGAACGCGTTTCATCAGCGCCATGTCCGCTTCGGTGAAAAGTAGCGGCATCAAGCGATCTTTTTCCATGCCCACGCCGTGTTCGCCGGTGATTGCGCCGCCCATTTCAACGCAGAAGCGAATGATGGCGTCAGCGGTGGACACCGCGCGGCGAAATTGTTCCGCGTCGCGGGCGTCGAAGAGAATGATGGGATGCAAGTTGCCATCGCCGGCGTGAAAAATGTTGCCGATTTCGAAGCCGTTCTCTTTGCCGATGCGATCGATTTCGCGCAAAGTTTGCGGCAATTTGGTGCGCGGGATCACGCCATCCTGCACGTAATACGTGGGCGACAATCTGCCGACCGCTCCGAACGCGTTTTTCCGGCCCTTCCAAAGGAGGTCGCGCTCTTTCGCGTCGCGAGCGACGCGAACTTCACGCGCGCCGCATTGCTTGCAGACTTCCGTGATTTGCAAGGCGTGCTCCTCGGCGGCCTCGCGCATGCCGTCAACTTCGATGAGCAACACAGCGGCGCTGTCGAGCGGAAATCCGGCGTGAACCCAGGCTTCCACGGCGCGCAGCGTCCAGCCATCAAGCATTTCGCATGCCGCAGGAGTGATGCCGCGCGCGGTGATTTCGACCACCGTTTCCGTGGCGCTGTCGACGCGGTCATAAATCGCCAGCAGAGTTTTCACCGCTTCCGGCAGGCGCGTGAGGCGAACGGTGACTTCGGTGACCAGCGCCAGCGTGCCTTCTGAGCCGACGAATAATCCGCACAAGTCATAGCCAATGGGATCGAGCGATTTGCCGCCAATGCGAACAAGCTGGCCATCCGGCATCACAAGTTGCAGCCCCAGCACATGATTCGCGGTGACGCCATACGCCAGCGTGTGCGGGCCACCGGAATTCTCCAAAACATTTCCGCCGATGGTGCACGCTTTCTGGCTGGAAGGATCGGGAGCGAAATGGAGTCCGGCATGCGCGACGGCCAGAGACAAATCCGAATTGACTACACCTGGCTGAACGACCGCGCGTTGATTTACAATGTCAATTTCGAGAATGCGATTCATGCGCGCGAACGAAACGATGATGCCACCGTTGCGCGCGAGTGCGCCGCCGGAAAGCCCCGTGCCGGCGCCGCGTCCGACGATGGGAATTTGATAGCGATTGGCAAGCTGGACAATTTTCACAACGTCCGAAGTGTCTCGCGGAAAAACAATGCACTGCGGGCGCGCGACTTCCACCGAGCCATCGTATTCGTAGAGGAGCAAATCCTCCGGACGGCTCAGCACGTTTTCACGGGTGAGAAGATGCTCAAGCTCGCGGATAAGGCGCTGGTTCATGTTCGATTAGACGTGATGTGCCCAATATAGACTCGCGCGGCAAGTTGGTCAAACGCGCGCCGCAATGAAGACGCGAATCGTCAGGGCGCAAATGGTACGTTAGCGCCCGCGATGCGGGAGAAGACGCAACACTTCGGCGCTGGCCAGCGCCAGCCAAATCAGTCCATCGGCGACAACCAACACGCCGAGCACGCGCCAGACGAGCAACCGCGCACGATACGACGTCGCCCGATCCTCGCTCTCGCTGGTCAGATTCGCGCGCCGACGCTCGCCTCGCCAGCGATCCCAAAAGTGCGCCAAGCCGTGCGCGATCTCGCCGGAGGACAGAAGAATTACCAGTCCGATGCTCAGGATGCACGCGCCAATGAGATACTGAACGAGCGGATTGCGCATCGCGCCGGACTATAGACTGTAACGAATGCGCGCGCAACGATTGTTCCGCGAGTAGTTCGCAACAACGTTCGTTGATATCACAAGAGCCCATGCGCTACCGACGGTGATCGCGATTCAGCGGGATTGTGGCTTTCATCATCGCTATGTACACTGCGATGCTCGTTTACGCCATCCGTTTTTTTGGCGTGGATAATGTGGCGTGATACTATGTGTAAGATTTCGAAGAGAGGGTTGGCGGCGACCGCAACTCCATAGTTCTATAGAAATCCTCGTAAAGTTATGCGGGTTTCAGGAAGCGATAGTTTCTAGGACGTGCCGGATGGGCTCCGGCCAGTTTATCTTGGCATGATTGATTTTGCAGTAGCTCTTCGTATGGAGTATGGCAGTTCGCAATCCAGGCTATCAGAGGTTGCGACTTACCTTGGTCCCGCATGATGCCAAAAATCAGGAGTTAAGCGTGGCAACCATCGAAGCACAGGTATCGCCTGTTTCCCCGGTCCGAGCAGCATACGACCGTCGCATGGAAGATATCGGGTACATGACCTGCATGACCCTCGTGCTGCTCGGCAATTATGCGCAAACGGGCCATTTTGGCGGGCCTCTGGCCTACACTCCGTATAACGTTGCCGTGCATCTCGCCGGACCGGAGCTAGGCGGTCTGCGCTACGACTATCGTCGTCCCAAGCATCCTTACGGCGATAAATTCATGCTGGCCGGGGGACATTGTGTTCCGACCTGCTACGCCCTGTGGATGATCATGGGTCAGGCCTTGGCGCGGAAGTTCGAGATGACCGGCGACCCGCGCTACAAAGTGGATCCGCATGTCGCCATGCTGCCGCTGGATGCCCTTGGGTTTCGCCGGGGCGCAGGCGCGCTCAAAACGCTCTTGTCAAGCTTGGGACTGGAAGATCATCCCCTATTTGCCCAAGCCAAACAGCGTGGTATCCGCGCCCTGGCCGGCCATGCCGAATCGACAGATGTTACCAATGATGTGAATGGCGGCCCTTCCGGTATTGGCGTCGCCACAGCCGCCGGGAAAGCCGCATTCTGGAATTTCATTGGCGCCCCAAGTTCCCCCAAGGTAATCGCCTTCGAGGGCGAATTTGCCATGACCGAGGGCCATGCCCAGGAGTTGAAAACGCAGGCGCTCGCACTGCAAGTCGGCAAACGCTTGCGGATTCTCTTCTCCAATAACAACAGCGGCATTGACGATTCGCTGCTTGGCGGCGTTATTGCCGAAAAATATGACCGCTACAGGCTCGTTGATCAGTGGACTTCATACGGCTGGAACGTGTTCACAATGGATGATGGCCACGATTACGGACAGATCGTGGCCGTGCTGAAGGCTATGGACGAATGGGATCCAGCGGATCGGCGCCCCATGATAGCGATTGGCAAGACCCTCAAGGGCTACTGGCCCGGCGCGCTCCACGGCGAGATCTCCAACTATGGGCCGCAAGTGCTTGGCTACGCCAGCCATCCTTACTCGTTTAAGATGAACTCGGACTATTTTGTCGCCCTGGCACATACATTCGAGCGCCACTATGGTGTCGAATTCAGCGGCATCCGTCAGGGGCCTGTGACGGACCCCAGAGAGCGCCTGATCCAGTTCAAAACCAATATTGACGTGGTCATGTCGGTGCTTGACCGTAATGGCTTGGGCGACTGGCTGGCAGACCGCTTGGTAGCCATTGGCGATACGGTGAAGGATGAGCTTCCTGTTCGCATCGATGTCCGGCACGATCCCTTTCTTGATGAGCGCCTGCGAGTCGCAAATCTGCCACGCGAACCACAGAAGCTTTCGGTAAAGAATCCAATTTCGGGAAAGCAGAAGGAACTGGCGATAACTCTGTTTCGCAAACCCGGGGAAGCTGCCGGAGCAAGGCGGGCCATTTCGGAAATCATTAAGTGGATGAATTATGTGACCGATAACCGGTTCCTGACGTTAGCCGCCGACCTGTCCGAGTCGATTAACGTCGAGCACGGCAGTTTGTGGGGTCATTATGACCCCGAGAAAAACCCGCTCGGCACGCGCGTGAAGGCTGCCATTCAGGAAGCGGGTAATGTCTCGACCGCTATCGGGCTTGTGAGCCAGAGTGCGTCTGTTGACCCCGCGAAATTTGCGGGAGTGTGGGCCCTCAGTGGCACCTATGGCGCTTTCACGCCACTGATGTACACGCCTGCCCGCGTTTGGAGCCAACAGAACCAGGACAGCAAGTTCCGTATGGGAGTGCTTCACATTTTGGCAGCGCATTCCGGACCGGAAACAGCTGCGGATGCCCGCACCCACTTCGGCATTTTCGCGCCCCAGGTGTGGAAGCTCTTCCCGCAGGGACAGACCATCCTTTTGAATTTCTGGGACTACAACGATGTGGCGCCGGGGTATTTTGCGGCAGCGGAGATTGCCGCGCGCGACCCCAAGGTGGGCATAATCATTCTCGAGGTGGCGCGGCCCGATTTTCCGGTGGCTGATCGCACGCGTTTTGCTGATCCCGATGTCAACGCCGCGGCCAAGGGGCTTTATGTAATTCGCGATTTTGCGCCGGACCGGCCTCGTCAGGGATACGTGATCGTCCAGGGCGCCAGCGCGACCGTGAATGTTGTAAAACAATTGCGCGATTTGGACGAGCGCGGGATCAACGTGAAAATTATTTCTGCCGTAAGCGAAGAACTGTTCGACAGACAGCCTGACAGTTACCGCCGAGCTGTGCTGCCTCCCGAAGCCCTTTATGATCTGATGGTGATCAGCTCTGGCACGCGACGCGTCTGGCCCATACGCAACGTCGGCCCGCTCACCGACAAATATTCCCTTACCTCCGACTGGGACAATCAATGGCTGACCGGCGGTCTGGAGGCGGATGTGATTGCCGAAGCACATTTGGATCCGGCGTCGATTCTCGCGGGCATTGACCGCTTCGCACAACAGCGCGCCCAGCGCCTGGCGAGCCAGCGCGAATTGCTGGAGACTTGGCGCTGATTGAACTCTCCGCAAGACCTTGAACCGGAACTGATCAGTTGAATGGCGGACCGAAAACTTCTCGCGCGACGGATTTTTCTCGACACGCTTGCGGGAATTGATATTCCTGCGGCGCTTGAATGCAAACTCCAGCTTAAAGAAGGAGTGATTTGCGCGGGAGACGCTCGCGTAAATTTGCATGACTACCGCGAGATTGTAGCCATTTCTATCGGGAAGGCTGCGTTTGCGCTCGCCGCAGGCCTCGATGCAATCCTCGCGCCAGAATTCCGATACCGCGGAATCATGGTTGGCCCGTCCAAGCCGGCGCGAAGGCTGACGAATTGGCAGGCCATTATTGGCGGGCATCCTGTGCCGAATGCGGGAAGTTTTCGTGCGGGCCGAGCGATACTTGATCTGCTTCACAAATGCGACGAAAAGACTGTGATATTTTTCCTGCTTTCCGGCGGCGGCTCGTCGCTCGTTGAGTTGCCGCTCGATGAAAATGTCTCGCTCGAGGATTTTGTGAAGCTGCACAAAGCGCTCGTCACGTGCGGCGCGCCCATCGAGGAGATTAACGCCATCCGCAAACATCTGTCGGCAGTCAAGGGCGGCCGAATGGCAGCAGCAGCGCCAGAGGCGATGAAGTTGACGTTCGGCGTGACGGACGTGCCGGAAGGCCAAGAATCGGCGCTCGCCTCGGGGCCCACCCTGCCGGATCCCTCAACCGTGAGAGACGCTGAGAGAATCGCCAAGAAATATCACTTGTTGAGGAAATTGCCCGCAAAGCTGCGCGCGAAGTTCGAGCGGCGTGAACTCAAAGAGACGCCCAAGCCGGGCGACCACGCATTTGCCAGAGCAAAATTCGAATTGCTTCTCGGACGCCGCGATCTGTTTCACCACGCGCATATGGCAGCTGAAGCAGTGGGATTTTTTCCCGTCTGCGATAACTCGACGGACGGCTGGCCGGTGGAAAGAGCCGCAAAGCATCTCCTCAAGGAACTGAATTCGCTGGCGCGCGCAAATGCCGGCCACCCAGTGGCGCTGATCGCAGATGGCGAAGTGAGCAGTCCCGTGACGGGAAAAGGAAAGGGCGGAAGAAATTCCGCGTTTGTACTGGCGTGCGTTGAACAAATCGCTGGCCGCGACATCACCGTGTTCAGCGCGGGCACAGACGGCATTGACGGCAACAGCATCGCAGCAGGAGCAGTAGCTGACGGCGCAACGCTCAAACGAGCGCACGCCGCGAAGATGAAGCCGGGCGATTTTTACCGGCGCAGCGACGCCTTCACTTTTTTCAAACGGCTCGGCGATGCGATCATGACCGGCCCTACTGGAAATAATTTGCGCGATTTGCGGATTTTGCTGGCAGGCTGAAACGGTTGCGCAAAACCAAATCCTCGCCAGCTTCCCTGCCCTCTTTTTAGAACAGGCTTTTAGTCCAGCCGCCATCCACGGGAATCGAGCAGCCGTTGATGTAACTGGCGCGTTCAGACGCGAGGAACGCAACCATCGCCGCGAATTCTTCCGGCTTGCCGATGCGCCGAAGAGGAACGTTCGCACTGTAGCCCTCAAGGATTTTTTCGCGACTCACGCCGGCGTTTCTCGCCTGCATTGCGGAAAGCTCGTCGAGCCGCTCAGTCAGCGTGTAGCCGGGGCAAACGCAATTCACGGTGATACCGTCCGCACCAAATTCATTGGCTAGCGTGCGCATCAGGCCGGTGACGCCCGCGCGAATCGAATTCGAGAGCAGCAAATTATCAATCGGCTGCTTCACGGAAACGGAAGTGATGGCGATCAGCCGTCCCCAGCGGCCTTTGCGCATGATGGGCAGCGCTTCGCGCGCAAAATAAACGGCGCTCATCAGGGTGAGGTCAACCGCAGCGCGCCATTCGTCGAGCGAAATGTCCAGGAACTTTTTCGAGGGAGGGCCTCCGGCATTCGTGACGCAAATATCCAGCCGGCCATAGCGTTTTTCGACCGCAGCGACGAAATCGCGCACCGCCTCGGGACGAGTGACGTCCAGCACTTGTGAGAACACTTCGCGGCCGGTTACCTTGCGAATGCTCTCCACCGCCGTTGCAAGATTCGCAGCGGAGCGCGCGCAAATCGCCACTTCAGCGCCTTCGCGCGCCAACTCTTCAGCGACCGCGTGCCCCAGTCCTTTGCTGGCAGCGGCAACGATGGCCACACGTCCCTTCACACCGAAGTCCATGAAATCCCTCCCAAATGATTTGCAAGTGCGCGATGCGAAGTCTTGCGTTCAGCGGCGCAGATAAGCGTCGGTCTTCTTGATCCAGTCTTCGCGAGGCGGCGCGAACACGTCAATGTCCACCGTATCCTCGAGAGCTTCCGCAGCGTGTGGAACATTCGCGGGGATCAACAACACCTCTCCATCGCGCAGGATGTTTTCGCCATCGTCAAAAATCAGCTTTAATGCGCCGGAGATAATCCAGGTGATTTGCTCGCTGACGTGCGAATGCCTCGGAACTATGGCGCCGCGCGAAAGAACAATGCGCGCGAGCATGGCGCTTTCGCCAAAAATCATCTGACGGGAAATCGTGGCGCTCAAGCTTTCCTTTTCGATTTTGCTCCACGAAGTTTTCTCTGGCATATCGGCTCCCGCGGCGCAAACGCCGGAGTGAAATCCTCCAACGAAACGGCCCTTGCGTCAATCAGAGTTTAACTCGCGCGGCATTTTTCTCGCGAGCACGCGCGCGATTGCGACCGGCAGACAGTTTGATTAGAATCTGCGATGAACCAGAGCCACATTTATCGGCTTTATCCTGCGAAAGAACGTGTTATGAATATTTTCGGATGGGTTGCGGCGATTATTTTTTTCCTGCAGTTGCCTAATCCCATTTTCTGGCTCGTGGTGCACCCGCAAATTGGATACTGGCGCGGACGCGCACGCGCGGCGTATTCCACCGCGTTGGTCATTTCCTGGGGCCTCGTGACGCTTTTTCTGATTCTTTTCCGGCATGTCCTTTTCACGCACGCGCGGCCCGGTGATTTGCGCATTGGCTTTGGCCTTTTGCTGATCGCCGGCGATATTTGGCTTTTCGAGCGCGTGCGTCGCGACCTTGGCACGTCGCGCCTGATTGGCAAGCCGGAACTCTCCGGCGGCGGCGAAGTGGTGGACACCGGCATTTATTCCCGCCTGCGCAATCCGCGTTACTTGGGCATGATCGCGTCGGTATTGGGCGCATGCCTGCTGGCGGCCACTCCGCTGATGTGGGGAATCGCCGCCGCATGGCTCGTTCTGGTGTTGCTGGTCATTGGATTCGAGGAGCGCGAGTTGAAGGCGCGGCTTGGCGCTCCTTATATTGATTATTGCCGGCGCGTCCCGCGATTTATTCCGCATCTTCCTTCTCGCCGGATAATGAGTTGAAATGAAAAGGTGTGAAATGAGCGGGCACCTGAAATGAGCACGCGCGCAAAAATAAGCAGCGCCACGGTAGAACAATCCGCGTGAACAGCCTCGCACCTGCGTCCGTCATTGTCGCCACCTACAATGACGCGAATATTTTGAAATGGAGCCTCGCCGCGTTCGCGCGCCAGAGTTTTTATGATTTCGAGCTAATCCTCGCCGATGATGGCTCGAACGAAGATTACCAGCCGATCCTGCGCAAATGGGCGCCGCGATTCGCGCGAGGAATTGCGCATGTGCGGCATGAACGCAGCGGCTTTCGCAAAACGCGCATCCAGAATCGCGCGGTCTACGCGGCGAAAACGGAGCGCCTGATTTTCGTGGATATCGATTGCCTTCCCCAGCGGAACTTCGTTCGCAATCATTTGATGTTTTTGTCCGAACGTGTGGCGCTCACCGGCCGCCGCGTGCATATTCAACGCGAGATTCTGCCTTCGCCGGAGGAGATTTATGAGCAGGGGCTGCATTTGAACGCCGGCAAATTGCTGGTAGAAAAGCTGCGCGGGCGCGCGCGCGTGATCGAGCACGGGCTCGAATTCCCGTTTTTTTATGAGTCGCAGAACAATGGCATATTAGGCTGCAATTTTGCCATCACCAAAACGGATTTTGTCGCAGTGAATGGCTTCAACGAAGATTTTCAAGGCCGTGGCGGCGAAGACACTGATATCGACCTGCGATTGCGGCGCAACGGCGTGTGCGTGCGCTGTCTGCGTAACAAGCTGATCCAATATCACCTGATGCACGATGTGCGCGTGGGGACGTTCGAAAGCGATAGCGCGCGCATTTCCCAGGCGCAAGCCAGCGGCGAAATTCGCGCGCGAAAAGGATTAGCGGAAGTGTGCGAAAGTGAATTCAGCATCGTCCATTATCGCGGTCAAACATGAAAAAACAATTTGCAAGGTCACGCACATGGAAAGAAAACGCTACGCGCAGCTCCAGAAAGTTTATGGCGGAGAGGGTGGGATTTGAACCCACGGTAGGATTTCTCCTACACACGCTTTCCAAGCGTGCTCCTTAAGCCGCTCGGACACCTCTCCATTGATTGACAGAAGCGTAGCAGATCGATGCAATCGCAGCAAACTCGTGGCTAATAATTTTCAGCGCGGGAAAAATTCTCTGCTACAAGTTGGGGCAGTGCTTCACCGTCCTTGCAGAGCGACGTAACGGCCAACCGTATATCCAATCGCAGCGCCCATGAACACGTCCGACGGGAAATGGGATTGAATAGTGATGCGCGAGAAGCAGATCGCCGCCGCAACTCCGTAGGCCACCCACGGCACCCATTTGTGCTCGCGGTAGCGCCGGTCAAAGACGGTGGCAATCGCAAAAGCCTCCGCGGCATGGCCGGACGGAAAGCTATTCGAGAGAAGGCCTTTGTGCCCATCGTAAAACGAATCGCCGAAGTCGCCATTGGGAGGAATTTCGATTGGCCGCCTTCGATGTGTTGCCTCTTGCGCAATGGCGTAGAAGACTATGGCGTCGGCTGCAGCTTCGCCTGAAAACAATGCCGTTTTTTGCGCAAAAGTGTCTTTGCGAAAAAGTCCCACCACGTACACGGTGGCGGGCCCGACTGCCAGGAAGGCGTCGGTGTTGTATTTGCTAAAAGCGCTACTGAAATCTTCAAAGCGGTAGGTTTTTCGAAAGTAGGGAGTGTCGTACGGATCGGCTGCAATCAGCCCGCCTGTCACCGCAATTATGGAAAACGTCGGAAGCACATGCTGTCCGTGAAAAAGATGCGCGGGAAAGGTGAACCACATGTCTTTCTGGTCTTCCAAGAAATTCCTGGGTAGCAGCTTCCAAGAGACGTCTCGCTGCGGCGGCACAGCTCTCGCTTGCGGCTCCGGCGAATCGAATGTAAATGCCGGGAAGGGCTTCAGTACGGGCGGGATGTTGAATTTAAATGCCGACAAGGGCTTGGGCAGAGGCGGGAGATTGAAAGAGAAGGCCGCCGAATATGTGAAAGGATGGTACGCGGGGCCGGATAACAAGTTCTGCGCGAGCAGCGCTCTCGGCGCGAAAGCCCAAAGGCTGGCACCAAGCAACAGAAAAGGGAAAAAGGAGCGTCTCGGAGCTCGGATTGCGCCCTTCATTCCTTGGAACCTCGGGACCAGTAACCGCTTTCAGTCATCAGAAATGTTGATGCAGCGGCGCGGGTGAAAGTGGCGTCCGTTTGCGCACTAATGGACTGCTTCCGGCGGGGATAGCTTATGCGTCCGCGATTAATTATAATTCTGAAGCTCTATTTTCCGGGGTAGTGCAATTGGTAGCACGCCAGCCTTTGGAGCTGGTTATCCTGGTTCGAGTCCAGGCCCCGGAGCCAACCTTCCCGAATCGGGTTGCCCGGCTTTGTCCGGACGGCGCCCGCGACGCTTCGCATCAGCCCCAAGCAACGAAATCTTGCGCAATAAACAGCCCTGGATCCCGTCGCCGAAACCCAGGGCCAAGACTACGCGTGAATTCGTTATAGATCTGCGCTAGAACGAAACGCGCAACCCAAGTTCAATCCACCGCGCGCTCGAGGTTCGGTTCGCCGGCACAAACGTGCTGGTAATTTCGCCGAAGTTCCTCGGGCTTTGCAAGCTCAGAGACGGAGTCGCGAAATTAACGTTATTGAACACATTCAGGAACTGTGCCGAAAAATCCATGCTCACCTTCTCGTGAATCGTCGTGGATTTGCCTAGCGCCATGTCAAAGTTCCACATGCCCAAACCATAGAACGGATTGGCACGCCCGTCGCGCTGGTCCGTGCTGATGTTGACATCGCGGAAGTCCGCGAATGCCGCCGCCGGATCAGCAAACACGTTGAGGCCCGTTCCATTGAACGGCGGGGCTGGATTGGTGGCGACTCCAATACCGTTCGAGCCCACGATTCCAGAGTGCAGGCTGTTCTTAAGGCTCGACGGGGACACTGTTGGGATGGCCGCAACGTTGCTCCCCAAAATACTGGACAAACCCCAAACTTGGGAGCTTTCGCTGACCGTGTTTGGCAGGCCCGAGTATGCCTCGAAAATTCCCGACCAATACCATCCGCTCAGCGCACGGTCAAATCCATCGTTCAAATGGAACCGATGTCCGCCGCCCATCGGGAGGTCATACACGAACTCGCCGGTAATCAGATGCCGGCGATCATAGATTGATGGGCCGTAGCTCGCGTTGATGTTGTAACTGTTCCGGTAGAATCCGGCGTTGTTCTGGTTCACCAAACCCTGATCCAGCGATTTCGACAGCGTGTAATTCACTGCAAACGTCAACCCCTGCGACGTCTTCTTCTGCAGGCTGATAATCATCCCGTTGTACGATGATGTCCCTACGTAGGTTCGCAGCTCGGAAAGAACCGTCTGCAGATTGTCATAGGGCTGCAAGCCTTGCCCGAACCTGTAAAGGTCCATCGTCTGGAACAAACTCTGCACCAACCCGCTCGTGAAAGAAGAACTGCTCCGCGACACCAGGCACGCCGTGTTCGTCACGCTTGCGCCGCAGGTCGCCGTGCTCGCCGCAAATCCGGGCAGTTGGTTCTCGAAGAACGGTTGCGCAGTTACTGGATTTCCCGCTCGCAATTCGGACGCTACGGCGTCAAAGGCCTGCGCAAAGCTTTGCTTCGACGCCGGATCCACGAACATGTAAGGCGCGGCCAGTATGTCCGCTGAGCTTGGCAGTCGCGACCCGTACCGCCCAATATATCCGACCTCAAGAAGCATATTGTGCGGCAGTTCCCGTTGCACGTCGAAATCAAAGTCGTTGCTGCGCCCAACTTTGAATGCCGGGTCGTCTTGGAACGACAGAACCTCGCCGAACGGGGTGCTCGGAATTACCGGATTCGAAATCGCAGGAACCGTCGGAAGCGGTATGCTTCCGTCCACGCCAACTCGGAAAACTTGCGAGGCGGGGTCGGTGCACGGGCTGGCGCATCCGGGCACTGCGACGTTGATGGTTTGTCCAAAGCCCACACCTAGCATAGGAATGACCACGGTTTCGATGGTGGATTCGCGGTCATAAAGCATCCCATAGCCGCCGCGCACCACGGATTTCCTGTCACCCAAGAATCGCCCCAGCAATCCGCTTGTGAAGCTCGGATTCCAGGCGGCAGATATCCGCGGTGCCACATCGCCGTAGTCCGTGCTGAATACGGGATGATGTGCCGTATGCACCGGCACATATCCCAGTTCCGGGTTGAAAATCTGCCCCTGCAAAGCAGCGCTCATTTTGCTCTGTATGTACTGAGGCTCGGTCACGAATTTCCCGGTGGTGGCGTCAATCAGCAGCGTTTGTCGCCCCAGCGTGTCCGTTGGCGCTCCCTGCCATCCGTAGGCCAAGCCATAGCTCAGCGTCAGAGAATTGGTCAGACGCCACGTGTCCTGACCGTAGAAGTAGAACTGATTCTGCACCGTGTTGTTGCTCAACGGCGTGCCAAAGGGAAGCGGGTTCAGATTTCCGTCGCGCACTGCCAGGATCGACGTGTTGTCGATTAGGCCCAGACTGCCCGCATAAAGTTGATTCCAAATGGGCAGCTGAGCACCCGGCAGGCAATTTGTCGTGACCGTTGCGCTGCATGGTTCCGGCGAATCCGCCCCCGGAAGCGACAGGAATGCCCCCTGCGAACTGTTCACCGTGTCCAATACTGCGACTAGCGAAGTGATGCCGTTGACTACCTTGTCTGCGCGATCAGTCAGCAGCGGCAAGCGCCGGTCATCCGTCCCGAATTCAAATGTGTGCTTTCCTTTGATCCAGTCCAGGTTGTCGTTGAACTGAATGCTCTTCTGAAAGTAATCCTGAAACCGCGCATTGCTCGATGTGTTGTCAATCGGCGCGCTCAACAAACCCTCCGCTGGATTAATCGCCACGTAAGGATCTGTAGTTAGGCCCGTTGCCGTACCCGCCAGCTTAAGCTGCGCCGCCGTTACCGCCGGACTCTCGACCTGAAAGTTCTGCCAGTTGCGTACCCAGCCGAACCGGAACGTGTTTGTCAACGTCGGAGAAATCAGCGTGGTCAGTTGCCCGGTGACCATCGCCGTGCGGTATGGAGACGTGCTGATAACTTGCCCGGTCCCGTTCAGCAAGCTAATTTGCGTGCCGGCGCGAATTTGCCGCCAATATGCGTAGCTGCCGGAAAAGCGCCACTTATCCGTAAAATTATGGTCCAAGCGAAGTACACCGAAGTCATCATCCTCCGGTGCCGGCGCTGTGCCACGGAAGCCCGTGTAATTCAGACCGTCGCCGACTCCATTAAAGTTGCCAGCAGGCATCAAGTTCCAGAAGGCCTGCACCGTGGGACTGATTCCCAACCCGCGCGGATCGCAAGCCGCGTTACCGCTTGGGCCGCAAGCAGTAGATGTCGCTAAGTTATACTGAATCGTGTTTCCAGCATTATCTGGAAACGTCAGAATGCCCTGTTTCAGCGACGCCGTTGGCACAGTCCTGGTGAACGTCAGCGACTGCGGAAATCGACGCAGTTCGTAATTAGCAAAAATGAATGTCTTGTTCTTGAAAATCGGGCCGCCAAAACGCACTCCGCCGCGGTTATCATCCAGATGAGGCTGCTTCACATGCGCTGCATTCAAATCCCACGAGTTTGCATTGAAAGCGCTGTTCTGCGTGTACCAGTAAACCGACCCGTGATAGTCGTTCGTGCCATGCCGGCCCAAAAGGCTGAATTGCCCGCCCGAACTGCGCCCGAACGTGGCGTTTGGATTCGTAACGCCGGCATCGAATTCCTGCACGCTATCGAGCGTAGTCGGAATCCACGTGCCATTACCAACTTCATTATCGCTGATATCAATTCCGTCCAGCGTGAAGGTATTTTGGTCATCTATCGCGCCGGAAACGCGCGGCTGGGGCGTCGGGAAGTTCCCGTTCCCGGGAGAGACGGACGGTTGCAGCGAAATCAACTCCTGCGCATTGTGCTGAAGGGTTGGCAGAGCACTCATTTCATCGCTGTTGACAACGTTGCCCACCTGCGCCGTTGTCGTTTCGAGTTGCACCGCCGCGCCCGCCTCCACGGTAACCGACGTGCTCACCGCCCCCAACTGCATGGTGACGTTCACCGTGTAGCTTCTCGCAATGTCAACCACGAGGTTTTGCACCGTCGCATTCTTGAATCCTGATTTCGTGACCTGCACCGTGTATGTGCCCGGCGTAACCGTAGGGAAAGTATACTGGCCGGAGCCGTTTGCTGTAGCCGTCAGCGACACACCTGTCGCAACGTTTGTGATCTTTATCGTCGCACCCGGAATGGCAGCACTGCTCTGGTCCGTCACCGTGCCGACAATCGTGGACGAAGCGGCCGTCTGCGCTTGCGCAGCTCGGGGAAGTACGAAACCTGCTAAGGAAAACAGCACTGCGAACAGAATCAACCGTTGTCTCACGTGACGGTCCTCCTCAGCTTAATTTTTTCGTTTCTGATTTCCAGCAGTTGGCCGAACCACATCCCTGAGTCGGCGCAAGAAAGAATCGTGCGGCAAGTGTACAGTCCCCAGATACTACACGCGCCAG
>DATGHO010000027.1:0-27367 GCA_035307965.1 Candidatus Acidiferrales bacterium
GGGCTCCCCTTGCTTCGGCGTCAGCCAGAAATGGCTGGCGCGATCGCTATACAGCGTGCAGAAAATCCCGCGCTGCTCCACCACCTCGCGCAGCCCCGCCAGCACCGTCTCGGTCGATTCCTGCTCCACCAACTGCGCGTAATACACTTCGCTGCTGGCGTCGTCCAGGATCACCAGCAGGTCGTGATACTCTTCGCCGCCCAGCCAGCGATGCGTGCTCCGGCCTGCCGGTTTACCCCACTTCGCCCTCTCCTCGAGCGGACATTTCACTTGCTAATCCCCCGGACATATCATGTGCTAACGACACAATTTAACGCGCACGCTGGTATGACTGCGTTAGCACTGATACAATCCCCATCCATGGCAAACTGGCGGCAAATTCAAGGACGTATACGCAGGGCGCGCTCAAGCGCCGATCCTGTGGCGAAGCTGAGCGAGTTGTTTCAGAAGACGCGCGACGCGATGGTGGCGTTCGAGGCCGCCGCGCTCGAGGAAAAATCCGGGCGCAGCGACGAGGCCGTTCGCTGGTACACGATTGCGGCGGAGCGTTTCCGCCGCGCGGATTGGCGGCAGAAGGCGGCGGAAGCGCTGACGCGATTGGGCGCTCCTGTGCCTGAAGCAACTGCGCCGCTGGCGGCGTCGAGTACGAATGCGCGGAGGGCCGACGAGAACGGCGAGGCCGAAACCGTCACAGCCGCTGCAGATTCACAAGCAGACGCGGACGAGAACGGCGAAGGGCAGCCCGCTGATTCGGAAGTTGCTGCGCGCGTGCCCAGCGCGACAAACGCGGCTGCTCGAACGGTCCAGGCTGCGCCGCGAACCGGCCGCAGGCGCGGACGCCGTGGAGGCAGACGCCATCGCCGCCCCGGCGCGCGCAATTCTGCGGCATCCGCGCAGACTCACGCGCATACCGCTGCGCATTCTCGCCAGGCTCAGCACGGGCCCAGCGCGCGGCCAATTCGCGAGGAGGATGAAACTGCCGTTTTCGAACCGGTACGTGAATTCGAACCTGAAGCCGCGGAGGCCGCACGTTCGCCCTTTGTCGCGGAGCCGTCCGGCCCGCTTGTCGAGCGCGTCACCTACATTCGCGCAGGCGACCCCGCGCTTGCGTCACGTTTTGCGCATCTGGAATCTTTGTTGCGGCGGCTCATCTCCGCGCCGCTGCATCGCGTCGACGAACTCGAAGAGGCGCCCGCCGGACCCGGCGTGTTTCTGCTGTCCGATTCCGATCTGATGACCAATTATTACGTCGAGGCCTGCCAGACGCTGCGCATTGGCACGAGTCAACTCGCTCGCGCAGGACGCGCCGGACGCGGAGCGCGCACCGAAGGCAAGGCTTCACTGCGCAGCCAGATGGCCGAGCATCTGGAAATCAACGAAACGCAGGTGAGTGACTACCTGAAGAAGCATTGCGTGGTGCGCTGGCTGCAACTTGATGAAGACGCTCCGCGCCTGGCGCATTTCGCCATCGCTCTGCTGCGTCCCGCGCTCAATACAGATTGACGCTCCTCAGAATCGTCGCGGCGCGCTGAAACCCGCCAGAAGTCTGTGAACATTGGACAGAAATGACAAAGGCCCTCGCAACTTGCGTCGCAAGGGCCGTCGTTACACCTTCTGTCCTACGCTCCTTTTAACTTGTCGCGACTCTAGAACGTCAAATGCAGCGCCATCTGAATGAATCGGGAGCTTCCCAGCGTTTGCCGAATTTGTCCCAACCTTCCTCCGGGAGCTGAGCCATCGCCGGCCGGAGGTGCGCCCGCGTAGCAAGGTACAGGATTGAAGCATGGGTTAAATGTGATGTCGTTACTAGGAGTATCGAAGCTTGGATGATTGAACAGATTAAAGAATTGAGCGTCGTACTTGAGGGAAAACCGCTCTGACAGCTTGAAAGTCTTGAACACATCGAAGTCGAATCGCGTTTGGAAAGGTCCACGGAAGATGTTGCGCCCGGTGTTACTGAATCCGGTTTCGACGTTGTCGCAGAAACCCGTTGTACCGTCGGTGGTTGTGCCACATGCCGGAACACCCATCGAACCCGGTGCAACGGTTAGAACACCGAATGCTGCCGGGTTGAGCACCGGCGTATTCGGACCGGCTGTCACACCCAAGGTTCCTTGTAGTTGCGCGCTGGATGCGGTTTGGCCCGGCAGAATTTGAACAATAGGATTGGTTATAAAATCATTCGCGCTGTAAAACAAACTACCGAATGCACCGGAGAAATCGATCACGCTATAGGGCTGGCCGCTTTCAGCAACCGTGATTCCACTAAAGCCCCAGCCGTTGACCACCGCGTTGGCAAAGCCCGTAAAGCGGGAAACGACGGGGAGAGCATACTGATAACTGACGGTGAACACGTGGGTTCGGTCAAAACCGGAATTGCCGTACGCAGAGGCAGGATCCAACGGGTCATTACCGTTATAAAATAGCTGCAACCCGCTGCCTTCATCCAGAGCGTGTGACCACGTGTAAGATCCCGTCACCGTCAGTCCCTTACTCGTTCGCTTTGTTACGTTGAATTGCATAGCATTGTAATGAGAAACCCCCTCTGCCTTATAAAAGACCGAATTCGGGCTGTAGCCAATGAACGGCACTCGCAAATCGGTATTTCCGCCGGTTGAGGTGTTCACGTTTTCTGAGGGGAGCCATCCGCCGCCAGCGTCAGTGGGAACATAACCGTAAGAAACAGTTTGGCCATTAACTTGGTTCGCGGACGTTGCGATCAAAGGTTGATTGAAGGGGATAGGCAGGGTTTGGTGGACTCCATGATTTCCCACATATGCCAAATCAAAAAGAAGGTCGTTAGTCGGCTGCCACTGCAAATCCAACGTCCAGTTTTCAGAGTAGGGCAATGTATTCCGGGGATCATATCCGCCAAAAAGAAATGGATTGTTGTCCGAGAAGCTGCAAAAGGGGTAGCTGCTGTTGGATCCGTTGCACCCTGAGGTGAGCGCCCCTTGATTGAAAACCAGCGCTTGCACCTGCGATAGGTTTTGGGGTGGCGGCGGCGGGGCCGTCGTCCCAAAAGGCGCTCCAAGACATCCCGGCGTTCCGCAAACGTTTGTAAAAGGCACGACGAAGGGCGGCTCGAGGGTGACGCCGAACGGACCATTGAAACCGAATCCCGCGCTTGGAGAGAGTTCGGTGAAGAACTCTCCTCGGTCGTAGTACATCCCCGCTCCGGCTCGCACCACTAGGTTATTGACGGCCGATGGGCTCCAAACGAGACCGAATCTCGGTGCGATCCCCCATTGCCGCCCCGTTAGTGTTGAATTGCTGACGCCCTTGGTTCCAAATGTCTTATTGTTTCCCGCCACTACGAGTCCGATGTTGTTAATCGTATCGCCCGAAAGCGTGTATGAATAATCCTGGGGGTAGAAGTTGGTAAGAAAGCCATTTTTTTCAGAGAGTGGTCCGTCCCAATCCCATCTTACGCCGACGTTAACTGACAAATTGGACCGGAGTTTGACGTCATCCTGAACATAAAGGCCGACCTGGTTGGCCCGATAATACCGGTTGCTTGAGCCGTTAAAAAGCTGAGAGCTGCCGAGCCCCGGTTTAATGATGCCCTGTAAGAAACTGGGGAAGTCATTAAAAGAGAGACTGGCAACTTGATTGTTGTGATTGATGATGTTCAATTGGTTGTGATCCCAGTTGAATCCAAACGATATGCTCTGAATCCCGTGCGACCAGGTAGCATCGGAGGCTAATTCCCACTGGTTTTGAAACACGCCAGCGTTGGCAAAATTGTCCGTAGGCCCAACGGTCAGTGTATTGAAAGAGTTGCCCAACGCGTCCGAGCACCCGCCAAAGGGACAGATAGTAAGGCTTGGAAACTTGGTACTCCCAAAGAGGTTCATGTTGACGGATGAAGGAGTCAATGCCTGCCCGGTATTCGCAAACGCGATTTCCCGGATAAAGCCAACGCGCTGCTGCCAGGTGAAATTCGGCGTCAAGACCGTCGTGTTATCAATTGAAACCGTTTGACTGCCAGCATTGAGAGTTTGTGTGAAGCCGAGCAGCTGGCTCTCCGCAAACGGGTTTGAGGTCGGGTCTCTTTGGTAGTAATACTTGGTAGCAAGCCTATCCTTGCTTCCAAAATCGTAGTCGATGTTTCCGTTTACTTGATCGGCTGTGAACCGAGATGCCGGTCCATTCAATACCGCATCAAAGCCATTGCCGATGGCGCCAATGTCATTCGGGGTTGGAACCAGGAAGCCGCCTCCGGGAGCCTTGGTGCTCATGATGGCTTGCGCAACGGGGTCGATGTTCGTTGCTGTGCAGGGCTGGTTTCCACCGGCACCGCAAACAGGACCATAGTCGGTATTCAGCAAGGTAGCAAGTCCTGCTGCGCTGCGGTTGTTGTCGGTCAGGTCTTGCGGCACGGCGACTTCTGAAACACTGTTTACGTTATCACTGGCACGCTGGCCTTGATAGGAAGCGAAGAAGAATAGTTTGTTACGAACGATAGGTCCTCCCAATAAGCCGCCGAAAGTATTGCGGTGAAGCGGTTGTCTTGGGATTCCACTCGCGTTGAAAAAGAAGGGATTGGCGTTCCATCCAGTTGTCTGGTGATACTCATAAGCTTGCCCGTGATAGTTGTTGGTTCCAGACTTTGTGGTCAGTCCGATATGTGCGCCGCTGTTAGCGCCCTGCGACGCATCATACATGGATGTGTTGACTTGAATTTCTTCGATGGTCTCTGGAGGCGGCGACGGCAGAGCTTCTCCGATGGCATCATAGACGGAAGTGCCGGTGAAAATCTGGCCGCCCCCAAGAAAAGTCTCGCCGGTGTTCAGGGTCAGGCGGTTGTCGCTGACCTGGCTAGAAGACTTGCCATTAAAGAGGTTGGTAGCCGTAACGGAGTTAAGGGAAAAGCTGTTGCTGGTATCGCGCTGGCCGTTTGCAAATATGTTCTGGTTTCCGAGACCGGTATTACTTCCGGAGCCGCTCAGAAGATCAGCGTTAACGCCAGGCGCCAAAATGGCCAGCTGGGTGAAGCTACCGGTACCGAGGGGGGTGTTCTGGATTACTTCGGTGCCGAGGGTGTAGCCATTGGTGGTGTCCGTTTGGTTCATCAATGGCGTGCCGGTGACCGTCACCGTCGTGCTCACCTCGCCCGGTTGCAAGACGCCATTGACCGTGGTGGCCAGGTTGCCGCGCACCAGAACATTCGAGTGAACTTCGGTCTTGAATCCTTGTTTGGTGATGGAGACGCTGTAGGTTCCGATGGGCAAATCCGGAATATTATATGAGCCATCGTTTTGCGTCGTCGCGTTCACGGTCAAACCCGTGCCAAGATTCTTTGCTTGCACCTGAGCCTGGGGAACAACGGCGTTCGATGCGTCCGTCACTGTGCCGTTGATGGCCCCCAAAGTCTGCTGCGCTCGAGCCGACATTGGCAGCAGTGCACACAAAATCATCCACACGAAAACCATCCGGCTGGTTAGCTTTTTCATCTGTGTCTCCACCCCGTTTGAGATAGCGATGCTTTTACTACCAGTGCCGTGCATTGGTCAAGCGGTCCTGTGGACTTTTCCACAACTTTTATTCACAGGGATGCGCATTCTAATTTCGTCCGCGTTGCGGAGACGTTGCCGAACGTTAAGCGTGCATGAATATGATTTTTTCGCCTCAGCAGGTCCAAAAGTTCTCCGAAAGGCTTCCCATTCGCTGCCCCAAAATGCCGTTTAACCCTTCAGATACCCATTTGGATGTTTAAGCTGGACGGGCCTCAGTTTTTGCCCCAAACTGTGCAGCGACAATAATTTAGGGGGAGCTGTCTGTACGGAATTGGCCGGATGGGCAGCTTCAAAGAGTCCAGCTACTTTAGCTTTATATCAAACATATTCCAGCTCGCCGCATTCTGAGGAAAGAGAGGTTTGCGAACAATGGCCAAGGGGTCACTTACGGTTCGAAACCGTGCTTTGAAATCATTCGACTGGGCGCTTTGCAAAACCGCCGCAGTGGCATTTAATTCCATTCAATTCTTCAATAAATACAAACCGAATCCAAGTTTCACTCCAAAGTGGTCAGACAAGCCACTATTGAAGTCCTGGGAGAAGAGTAAGCCCACGCTGGGCTGGCCGCGCACCACGGACTCGCTTTGTCCCGGCTGCGTAAAGGACGCGCGCGAAGCCATCATCAATGGCAAAAAAGATTGGACTGATTTGGTTCACGAAAAGGTCGGCGAAATTAAGGCCCAGATTATCGAGCGCGATGGCCAGGTGTGGATGGTGAAAGAATGTCCCATTCACGGCAAGTGCGAAGATTTGATGGCCGTGGACTCCAAATTCCTCGAGTGGATTGAGAAGAACTTCCCGGGCCGCGATATTCCCGCGCACAATGACGAAGATCTTCACAAGCATGGCTCCAGCACGGTGCGCTATGGCCGCGGAGCGGTGCTCACCGTGGATCTTACCAACCGCTGCAACATGATGTGCGATCCCTGCTTCATGGACGCCAATCAGGTCGGCTACGTCCACGAGCTCAGCTGGGAAGAAATTCAGGAAATTCTCGACAACGCGCTCAAGATCAAGCCCCGTCGCCAAATGTCCGTGCAGTTCTCCGGCGGCGAACCGACCATGAGCCTGTACTTTATCGACGCGGTGCGTTATGCCCGCAAAGTGGGCTACAACAGCGTGCAGGCCGCCACCAACGGTATCGAATTCGCCAAGAGCAAGGAATTTTCGCGCAAGGCATTCGAAGCCGGATTGCGCTACGCCTATCTGCAATTCGACGGTATCGGCAACGACGCGAACAGCCATCGCCAGGTAGGGAACCTGTTCGATGTGAAGCTGCGCGCCATCGAGAACATGCACGAAGCGGGCATCGAAATCGTCCTGGTGACCACCATCGTCAACAATGTGAACAACGACCAGGTCGGCCCTATCGTGAAGTTCGCGATGGAGAATCCCAAGAAAATCGCCTTCGTCTCCTTCCAGCCCGTTTCTTTTACCGGACGCGACGAAGACATCACGCCGGAACGCCGCATGCGCCAGCGCTACACGCTTTCGCATCTGGCGAAGGACGTCAGCGAACAAGTGGGCAAAATCGAACCTACGCGCGACTGGTTCCCGCTGTCATTCATTTCGCCTTTTGCCAGCTTCGCGGACCTGGTGCACGGCCCTGAAGCTCAGTGGGGCGCGCTTTCTTGCGGCTGCCATCCCAACTGCGGCGTAGGTACCGCGCTGATGGTCCACAAGGAAACTAAAGAATGGGCGCCAATTTCCCGCTTCTTGAACGCTCCGCAGCTCGTGAAAGACGTCTCGGCAATCACTGACGCGGCACGCGGGAAGAAGTTCTCCGCCTTCATGATGGCTCTCGCGATGCTGAAGAACTACAGCCCGTTCCAAGCGCCGCCAAGCCTGGCCTTGAAGGACATTTTGAAGAAGTTCGACAAGACCTGGGCGGTTTCCAAGGATTCCGACAAGAAGTATGGCCGCACCAATCCGAACCGTACCTACGAAGACGCTATGAAGCGCCGTGCGGAAGATCCGTGGAACATGCTTTTCATCGCCGGCATGTGGTTCCAGGATCTTTTCAACTACGACTTCCGGCGCACGGAGATGTGCATCATTCCGTACGCGACGCAGCAAGGTGAAATTTCCTTCTGCGCGTACAACACCGGAATCGGCTGGCGCAAGATTATCGAGAACATGCACAAGAACGCGACCGTCGCGCAGTGGTACAAGGAGCACGGCCGGCACGAAATCTACGCCAAGGGCAAGAAAGTCAATCTCGAGCACTACGAGCACTCGCTCAACGTGGACGCCGAAGATGCCGCGCGCGTTCGTCACCTCGAGCATGACATTCCATTGACCGCAGCCGAGGAAGATCGCGCACGCCGCCGCCAAGCCATGGAAGAGGCGGCCAAAGTTCGCGCGATTTACGAGGAACTGGTGCTCAAGCGGACCAAGGAAGAAGTCGTCCAAATTGGCTCGCTCAACGCCATGAAAACTGCCGTTCCCGGCACTATCGCCAAGCCAGTGCAGATCGAAAATGCCGGCACAAATGGCAACGGGAATGGCCATTCCAACGGCAATGGCTCCAACGGCAACGGCCACAGCAACGGCCACAGCAACGGCAACGGTGCTTCCAAGCACGAACTCACCGAAGCCGAGCCAGTCGCCGGCGACTAATAGCCCATCCGCTCGCCCCGAGCGAAGCCATTCGCGGCTTCGGAAGCGGCGGCTAGGTGCACATTACTGGATCCTCGCAAACACTGCGGCCTCGGTTCACCACCGAGGCCGTGTTATTTGGGCAAGAGTTGTCTTAGTATTGGCGACTATTAAACCGCGATGCTGATGACGGCGTTCGTGTTCCCCATGCCTTCGTTCGCTATGTTAATTTGGGCATGGATAAGTGCCAGTTCCACCGAGCCGCAATCGGGCTCTTTTTGGCGTTACAGGCTTCGAAAGCATGGCGTCATGGTTGCTACCTTCGCGACTGCCGCCGAATCGGCATTTCTGTTCCACGGATCTTACAGATTAGGTACTTTCTACCAGGGCCCGCGGGGCGTATGGTTGGTACTTAGCTGGTCAGCCGCGCTATTGTGGATATTCGCAATTGTAACGAGCGCGTTAGGCAAAGGCGGCTTCCGACTGACTCTTTTAATTTGGGCGGTGGCACTTTTTCTCGCCAATTATGTACTGATCACTCTGGGCACGATTTACTGATGCCCTCCCCAATAATTTGTCGAGACGCTCCAAGCGAGATTGCGTTAGGGTACGGCTTCGACCGCGCACAATTTATTCGACCCAGACTGGCGGCGATATTTATTGAATGTTTTTTAGTGTCCGAACTGAATGGCATTGGCGGCCAGCCCGCCAAGTTACGTTTACAACGTGCCTTCGGACCTCCTCCCTCTCTAACTCTTTGTTCGGTATCGGGATGTGCACACATCAGTAACAAAATACTACACATGTCACAGTCCACACGAGATACTTGAGCCAGTCCGTAACTCTTCACGGACGACAAACCGCAACTTGTCCTCTGGTTGCGAGACACGGAGAAACCAAAGAATGCGCCCAGCGTATAGGATTGTTTTGTGTGTGGTTAGTGTGTTGATGTTTATCGCAGTGAGCCTCAGTTCGCCGGTTTGTAACGCGCAGGAGAACGGAAATTCAACGAACGGCGGTACGGCATCAAACGCGTCGACCACGTCCGGCACACTGCCATCGTTTTCTGGTACAGCCAGTTCGTCCAGTGATGGCATGCCGGCCCCCGTTTTAGGCGTAGCTCCACAGTTCGGCGAATCCAGTTCATTGTCATTCGCGACTCCAGAAGCCCCGCTGCCACCGCCGCCCCCAGAAGGAGGCAGTCGCACCGGAAAAATCGGCGTAGGAGCGAAGATTTCGCTGCTTGGTATTGGAATCGAAGCAGCCACTCCGCTTTCCAGGAAACTGAATTTGCGCGGCGGATTCAATTTTCTCAATTACAGCCGCGGACTCACCAACGACGGCATACATTACGACGGCAAGCTGAATTTCCGCTCCGGCGAATTGCATTTGGATTGGTTCCCATTCGGCGGCGGGTTCCACTTGAGCCCGGGCGTGCTGTTCTACAACGGAAATAAAGTGACCGCGAACGCTTCGGTTCCCGGCGGCAGCACTTTTACACTGAACGGAACGCAGTACGAGAGCGATCCCACGAATCCGATCACTGGAAATGGCAGTTTGACTTTTCCCAAAGCCGCGCCATCGATCCTGGTGGGATTTGGAAATATGCTGCCGCGCAGCGGACGCCATTTCAGCTTCAATTTCGAAGTGGGCGGCGAATATGTGGGCTCGCCGGCTGTGACGCTCGGTTTGCAAGGCAACGCCTGCGATACTTCAGGGCTGAATTGCGTGAACGCAGCCACAGATCCCGGCGTGCAGACCAACATTCAGGGCCAGGAAAAGAAAATCAACCACGATCTGGCGCCGTTCAAATTTTTCCCTCAGATTTCTCTCGGCTTCGGGATCAATTTCTGACGGATTAAGAACAATTCGGAGATACAGCCGTCGCTTCAGTGGGAAGAAGTCCCGGAGAAAAATCCGAGACAAAGCCCGCTAAAGTGACGGTTTTGTTCTTTCAGGGAATGCAGCGTCGGTCGGATTAATGACAGCCGCAGGAATGCGGCGTGCAGCTACAGGATGGAGCAGAGCTCGCTGATTCGCCTGCTGTCCCGCTGGAGGCGCTTCCGTTGCCGGTGCGCGCCGCGAAAGTTGAAAATTGAATGGTGGAATGATGGCTGCCGCACTTCGGGCATTCAGGCTTGCCGTTTTTCGCTGTGACGATGCGCTCAAACCGAGCTTTACATTCGTCGCAAACATATTCGTAAATGGGCATCGCGTGCCTCCTGCCTTTCGTGCTTTAAGACCCCTATTATAACCGAAGCATGCCGCAAAATCGTCGAGCGATTCACGGCGAGCAAATTTCAGTTACACTGGCGTGCATGGGGAAGGTATACGCGGGGACTTCGGGATGGTCGTATGCGAGCTGGAAGCCGGATTTCTATCCTGCAAAATTAGCTTCGGCAAAATTCCTTGGCTACTACGCGACGCGGCTGAATTCTGTCGAAGTGAACTATACATTTCGACGTTTTCCCACGGAAAAGCTTCTCGAAGGATGGATGACCGCCACGCCTGAGGACTTCAAGTTCGCGCTCAAGGCGCACCAGATGATCACGCACATAAAGCGCCTGCGCGAGACGTCCGACTGGCTTACGCGGTTTTTTTCTTCCCTGCGGCCGCTGGAGGACGCCAAGAAGCTCGGCCCGGTGCTGTTCCAACTGCCGCCAAACTTGAAGTGCGATGCGGCTTTGCTGAAGGACTTTCTGGAGGATTTGCCACCGGGGTTGCGCTGCGCGTTCGAATTTCGTCACGCATCGTGGTTTTGCGAGGAAGTATACGCAGCTCTGCGCGCGAAGAACGCCGCTCTGTGCCAAGCGGAGAGCGAGAAGCTGGAAACGCCTGAAGTGCAGACAGCAAGCTTTGCCTATCTGCGGCTGCGAAAAGAGGACTATTCGCCGAAAGAGCTCGCACGGTTGAAATCGCGCGTGATGGACGCGTCGCGAGTGGGCGAGGTGTTTGTCTATTTCAAGCACGAAGAAACGCCGCAAGGCGCTCTTTACGCCGAGGGCCTGATTAGTACTTCGCCCAAGGTGAATCCCTGAATGCCAATCAGCGTGGACTTCGGGCACGTGCCCGTCAGTGTCCTATTAAATTTATTAATATCAATGGCTTAGCGTGGTTGCGTGGACCCTAGGGCTGAAGAGCGCAGGGCTACCCGTTTTAGTACTTCTGTACTGAAATCCTCAGCGATAAAAAGTGACCTCGCTCCTATCGACCTTCTGACGCACCTTCCGCAAAATGGAGGCATGTCATACACGAGCGTAGGCATCGAACAAGCTTGGCTAAATCGCAACTGGTGGTGCGCGGACTGTCGCGTGCCAACGGATCTCGACCGCCACGGACGTTGCGGGAGCTGCGGTTCAGACGCAGTGGATATGATGAGCAGGCCGAACAAACAGGGAATGGGCGCGGGGATGCAGCCGGGGAGCATCGTTCTAGATGATCTGCCGCAGTTCGCCCGCCTGTCCTAGCGCAAACCTGCCTCTTCCGCTTCCGCCAGCAGAATCGTGGAATAGGCGTGTGTCTGCCAGTCGGGAAGGGTCCACTTTGAAACTCTGCTGCGAAGCACGCGTCTGAAACGAATGTGAACACGACAGGGGTCGGCTAGGCGAGCTTTTGCGGTTGATGGGCCGCAGGACGGTCAATGACCGCATCTTGGAAGTCTGCGGCGTTCCAGTCGTCCGGCGGAAAAGCGATGTGCCAGAAATGTTCCGCCGGCTGCAGGAATTCGAGTCCTACTTTCGTCTTTCCGCCCTCGGAGTGACCCACATAAGCGACGCGGCATTCGGCTTCGGCGTTGCTCTTCACATTGACAACCGTTAAAGTTTGTCCGCTTTTCGGAGCGACGCTGAGACGAAGCAAGCAGCCATGCGCATTTACGGCTTCCGTTAAGGTTTCTTCTTTGTAAGGCTGCGCATCGCGCTGAAATTTAACGACGATGCGCGTGGAAATGAAAACACGCTTGCTGCGACGGGCTTGGCGTTTGCCCTGAACAGCGTTCGAGTCCGCGGGCGAAGCGGCGGTATCCGCAGAGTCCGCTACAGCGCGCTTCGCCGAAGCGGAGTTTCCCCGGCCAAATAATTTGTCCCAAGCCATGGACTTTCCTCCAGCGCATGATGCCTCGCCTCGATAGGGATGACGAGAGTTTTCGCGGCTGCGTATCCAGTTGGTTAACTCGCTAACTCCGGAACAAGCTCCGTAATGGTGGCAGCGTCTTCCAAGCGCTGAATCTTATGACGTTAATTTTGCAAGGGATGGTAAAGTCCCGACCGAGATTCACATCTGACAATCCGGAATTCAGTGAACGATCGCTGCTGATGAAAAATTCCGCAAACGGCGAAACTGTTGAAATCACCGCGTCGGGCCTGGCGGCGCGTCTGGGACTTTTTGACGCGACCATGATCGTGATGGGCGGGATCGTGGGCGCGGGAATTTTCATCAATCCGTACGTGGTGGCCCAGCAGGTGCGCACACCCGCGCTGATTTTAGGCGCGTGGGTGATTGGCGGGGCGATCGCGCTCGGAGGCGCATTCATCTGGGCGGAACTGGCGGCGACGTTACCGCGCGTTGGCGGGCAGTACGCATATTTGCGTGAAGCTTACCATCCTGCGCTGGCATTTCTCTACGGATGGGTGCTGTTGCTGGTGATTCAAACCGGCGGAATGGCCGCAGTCGCGGTTACGTTCGCGAAGTATTTCTTGGAATTTGTCCCGCTGCAGTGGAGCAGTGGTGTGGTGGCCACTCTAGCGCTGGGGATACTTACAGCGATCAATTGCCTGGGCGTGCGCGCCGGAAGCACGGTTCAGAGCGCGCTGATGGTTTTGAAGATTGTGGCCATCGCCGCGCTGGTTCTATTCGGCGCGGTTTTCCTGCTGCATCACGGGCCTGCGTTCTACGCGCCAGTGAAGGGCCATCGTGTGCTTGATCGCCCTGTGTCGTTTGATCTGGTAACGGCAATGGGCGCGGCCATGGTGCCCGTGCTTTTTTCCTATGGCGGATGGCAAACCGCGAATTTCGTCGCCGAAGAAATCCGCGAACCGCGCAAAAACTTGCCGCGCGCGCTGGTTATCGGCGTCGTGGGCGTGATTCTCCTCTATCTCTCCGTCAATTTCGTTTGCGTTTACGTTTTGGGGCCGGCGGGGCTGGCCCAAACCACCACGCCGGCATCTTCGGTGATGCTCGTGGCGCTGGGCCGGAAAGGCGCGGTTTTGATCGCCGTGGGAATTACCATTTCGGCGCTGGGATTTCTGAGCCAGTCCATACTTACGGCGCCTCGCGTGTATTTCGCAATGGCGGAAGACGGGCTGTTTTTCCGATCGGCCGCCTGGCTCGAGCCACGTCGGCGCGTGCCGGTGGTCGCCATCGCGCTGCAGGGAATTGCCGCCATTGTTATCGCGCTCTCCGGCCGTTATGACCAAATTTTGAGCTACGTCGTGTCCATGGATTTCCTGTTCTTTGGTTTGACCGCAACATGCATCTTCGTGTTTCGCCGCAGGCCACCGGTTGGCGACAAGGCGCGCGGGGAAAAAGAGGCCGGCAAGTTTGCGCGCATGCCCGGACATCCGGTGACGACATTTCTCTTCACCACTGCATGCTGGCTGGTGGTGATCAATACCATTTCCAAATACCCGCACAACACGGCTGTGGGATTCGGTATCCTGTTCGCGGGCATACCCGTGTATTTTTTCTGGAGCCGGCAGAAAAAGAAAAGGAGCGACGCCGCGTGAGTTCACGCAGGGAAAGCCGTTCGACGTATCTGGAATGGGCCAAGCTGAGGTCGTCGGCGAAATATAATCTGGCCACCAGCGGGCTTGACGGATTTCCGCTGGCGAAGCTGCCCGTAAAAATCGAAGATCTGGAAATTTCCATTGGCGGCAGCTATGGCTATCCGCCGTTGCAGGAACGGCTGGCGAAAAAGAATGGCGTCCCGGCGGAATGTGTGGTCGCCGCGAATGGAACTTCGATGGCGAATCACCTGGCCATGGCGGCGCTGATCGAGCCGGGCGATGAAGTGCTGATTGAGCAGCCGGCTTACGAGCCGATGCTCACCGTCGCGGAGTATTTGGGCGTGAAAATCCAGCGGTTTCCGCGGCATTTCGAGAGCGGATTCGAGCTGGAGCCGCGCGAAATCGAAAGACACATAACTCCGCAGACTCGCCTGGTAGTGGTCACCAATTTGCACAATCCCAGCGGGGCGCGCACGCGCGATTCTCACCTCCGGCTAATTGGCGAAATTGCGCAAAGCCGTGGCGCCCACGTTTTGGTGGACGAAGTTTATCTGGACGCTTGCTTTGACCCGAGCGCCCGCACTGCGTTTCATCTGGGAGACAATTTCATTATCACCAGCAGCCTGACCAAGGCATTTGGGCTATCCGGCTTGCGTTGCGGATGGATACTCGCGCATCCGGCGCTTGCCGAGCGCATGTGGCGCATCAATGATCTTTTCGGCGTGATTCCGGCGCACGTGGCGGAATTGCTTAGCGTCGTTGCGCTCGATCATCTCAGCGAAATCGCGGAGTACGCGCGCGCACGGCTGCAAACGAACCGGCCCATCCTTCAGCGCTTTCTCGATTCGCGCCGGGCAGATCTGATGGCGATTCGCGCTGAGAGTGGAACGATCGCCTTTCCGCGCCTTGTTTCAGGGAAAGTTGACGCGCTTTGCCAATTGCTGCGCGACAAATACGATACGTCGGTCGTGCCGGGCCGCTTTTTCGAAATGCCGGAGCATTTCCGAATCGGCATAGGCGGGAAAACCGACTTGCTGCAAGAAGGGCTGAAGCGGCTAGGCTTGGCGCTCGATGAAGTTGCCCGTTAATTGCCACACGCGAAGCAAATCATTTGGCGGGTCGGCCGCCTGTTAGCTGGGCCGATTCTTTGGGCTTCAACAAACGCATAAACGCCTGCGCGCCGTGCGAGAGCGGCTGGTCGCGGCGGAAAATCAAGTACAACTCACGGCGCAAACGCATTTCGCGAATGCGCACTTCGACGAGATCACCATCTTCGACTTCCATTTGCACGCACATCCTCGGAACAATCGCGACGCCCATTCCCATGCGCACAAATCGCTTGATGCTCTCGATGGTAGGAAGTTCCACGCCAAGGCGCAGCGGCACCCCATGTTTGGCAAAAAGTTGAATCACTTGCTGGCGATAGGGCGAAGGAACAATATGGGCGACGAAATTTTCTTCGCCCAGCTCGCGAATGGAAACGCTGCGGTGGCGCGCCAGCCGGTGCTTCGGCGGAACGACGAGAACCAGATCGTCGCTCAGAAACTCGAGCGCCGTGAGCGCGTCATCCGGAGGACGATACGACGCAACGCCCATGTCGAGACGGTAGTTCAGTATTTCGCGGGGAATGTCGCGCGAATACACGCGATGAATGGCGATATCAATTTTGGGATATTTTCGGCGGAAGCGCGCTAATACCGGCAGCAAAGCGTGAATCGAGCTTTCGTTGACTCCGAGCGACAGCCTGCCACGGCGCAGGTGGGCGAGATCTTCGAGGGTTCGGCGCGCTTCGGAGCGAAGATTGAGCATGCGCTCGGCGTATTCGACGAGCAGCGCCCCTGCATCGGTCAGCTTTCCCGCCCCTGTGCCGCGAACCAGCAGCGGCTGGCCGACCCATTCTTCGAGTTTTCGCACGGCGATGCTGACCGCAGGCTGCGTGCGATAGAGCCGCTCGGCGGCGCGCGAAAAACTGCGCTCGCGCGCGACAGTCAGAAACACCTGCAACGAAGCAAGATCCATAGTAACCCTCCAGGATTTGCGAGTATAAGCCAGTATTATGCGCCATAGAACAATTATAAATTGGACGAATGCGCGTTTGCGGCGGTCTACTCATGAGGCTGGGGGCACACATGGAAACTGTTCAGTTTTTCGATACCACATTGCGCGACGGAGAACAGTCGCCCGGCTTTTCCATGACCGGCGCCGAAAAGCTCATCCTCGCCCGCAAGCTCGAAGCGCTTGGCGTGGACGTGATTGAGGCGGGTTTTCCAGTCGCCTCCGCAGGCGAACTGGAGTCTGTGCGCGCGGTGGCCGCTGCAATTCGTGGCACGAAAGTTGCCGCTCTGGCGCGAGCGCGCCGCGAAGACGTGGAAGCAGCGCTGGCGGCGCTCAAGCCCGCGGCGATGCCGCGCCTTCACGTGTTCCTGGCGACTTCGGACCTTCACCTGCACGCGAAACTGCGCATCACGCGCGGCGAAGCGCTCGAAGCGATCAGCCGCTGGGTGGGTTACGGCAAAGAACGATGCGCGGAAGTGGAATTTTCTGCCGAAGACGCCAGCCGCAGCGACATTCGTTTTCTTCTCGAAGCGATGGAAACGGCCGCCGAGGCTGGTGCGACCATTCTCAATCTGCCGGACACGGTGGGTTTCAGCACGCCGGAGGAATATGGCGCGATGTTTTATCGCGTGCGCAGCCATTTGGGACGGACCGACATCATTCTGAGCGCGCATTGTCATAACGATTTGGGGCTGGCGGTGGCCAATTCCCTGGCCGCAGTTCGCGCCGGCGCGCGCCAGGTGGAATGCACGATTAACGGCATCGGCGAACGCGCAGGCAACGCTTCCTTGGAAGAACTGGCTGTGGCGCTCGCCGTGCGGCAAAGCTTTTTTGGCGTGCGCACGAATATTCGCTTGGAAGAAATTTATTCCGCCAGCCGCGCCCTTTCCAGTGTGACGGGCGTTTCCGTGCCGCCGAACAAGGCGGTCGTTGGCGCGAACGCCTTCGCGCATGAAGCGGGGATCCATCAGGACGGCATTCTCAAAAATCCGCTCACCTACGAAATTATCCGGCCCGAAGCTGTCGGCGTTCCGGCGCGGCGTCTGGTGGTGGGCAAGCATTCGGGACGCAATGCGCTGCGCACGCGGCTGGACGAGCTTGGCTATTGCGTGAATGACACGGAACTCGCGCAATGCTATCGTGCCGCCATGGAGCTGGCCGATGCTGCCAAAGAAGTGACCGACCGCGACCTGCTGACTTTCATTCATCAAGCGCGCCGCGAAAACCGCAATCAAAATGCGGAAGCGAGCATCAATGTTGCCGCGACGAGCGAAGCGCAATGAGCGGAGTTCGCAAAACAATTGCTGTGGTTGCCGGAGATGGCATCGGCCCGGAAGTGATTCGCGCGGCCATTTCGATTTTGGAGGAGTGCGCCGGAACATTTGGGCATCGGTTCCAGTTTGACGAACTGCCGTTCGGCGGAATCGCGATTGACCGCTGCGGCCATCCGCTTCCTCCCGAAACTCTCGATGCGTGCCGCAAAGCGGACGCTGTGCTTTTGGGCGCGGTCGGCGGAGCGAAATGGGACTCGCAGCCGCTCGACCGCAGGCCCGAAGCAGGCTTGCTGGGTCTGCGCAAAGAGCTGGGACTTTACATCAATGTGCGACCCATCAAGCTGCTCGAGCCGCTGCGAGCCATTTGCCCGGTGCGCCTGAACAAAAACGAATCTATCGACATGGAAATCGTGCGCGAGCTTGCGGGAGGGATTTATTTTGGCCCGCGCAAGGTCACTGGATCGAATGGCGACGAAACTGCCTCCGACACGGAAATTTACTCTTCCAAGGAGATTGAGCGCGTTGCGCTCTATGCGTTTCGCCGCGCCGCAGCTCGTCGCAAGCGACTTGCCAGCATCGATAAAGCCAATGTGTTGGCCAGTTCCGGTCTCTGGCGCAGGACCGTCGAGCGCCTCGGTAACGATTTTCCAGAAGTGTCGCTTGAATCTCTTTATGTGGATAACGCCGCGCTGCAACTGGTACTGCGTCCCGCGCAGTTCGACGTAATGCTCACCTCAAACATGTTTGGCGATATTTTGAGCGACGAAGCGGCCGCGCTCGCCGGCTCCATCGGCCTGATTCCCTCGATGAGCCTCGGAAATGGCGCGGCGCTCTATGAACCCATTCATGGCTCTGCGCCGCAGCTCGCCGGAAAAGATTCGGCCAATCCGATCGGGGCGATTTTGTGTGCGGCAATGCTTTTGCGAGAATCCTTCGGACTGAATCGCGAAGCCGCTGCAGTTGAAATGGCTGTCGAAAGCGCGCTGCACGCAGGCTTCCGCACGCCGGACATCGCGCGCACCGCGGCACGCACGGTTAGCTGTTCAGAAATGGCGGCGCAGATTCGCGCGGTGCTGGCTGAGTCTGCCGTTGAGACCGAGAATTACGGCTGGGGCGTGTGAAGTAAGGCGAAGTGTCCTGATTCATCGGAAACGCGTTACGGCCACGGTTACATCATCGCTCTGCTGTGTTCCTTCGCAGAACTCTCGCACGCTGGCAAGAATGCTTTTCGCGATATCGGCGGGCATACGCCCATGCAGCCCGCGCACGCTTGATATCAACCGGTCTTCGCCGAACTCCTCGTCCTGCCTGTTGCGAGCTTCGGTCACTCCGTCGCTAAACATGATCACCGCGTCTTGAGGCCCCAAGCGCAGCGTCTCTTCCCCGAATGCCGCGTCGTTGAAAGCTCCTAAAATCGGGCCGCCGACGGTGAGGCGAGCAACTCCTTGACCGCTCAGCGCCAGCGGAGGGTTGTGGCCGGCATTCGAGTAAACAAATCCTCCGTCCGGCGAAAGTACACCATAGACCAGAGAAGCAAATTGGTGTTCCAATCCTCTATCCAGCAAAGAGCGATTCAGATGGGAAAGCGCCGCGGATGGACTGCTCGACGTGCGAGCCTCGCTGGTCAGCATTCCCTGCAGCATGGATGCCAGCAGCGCTGCGGCGGGCCCTTTGCCGGCAACATCGCCAAGCGCGACCGCAAAGTCGCCGGAGGGCAGCTCGAGAAATTCGAAGAAATCGCCGCCAATGGCGCGGCAAGCAACTGAATCGCCAACAGCCTCGTAGTATGAGCCAGTACGCGCGGTGCGAGGCAAGAGAGCACCCTGCACCTCGGCCGCCGTTTTCAGTTCCTGGTCGATGCGCGCTTTTTCTACATGCTCCAGCACGGCGCCCAGGTCGTAGACGCGCTCATCGCGGATGATTTTTGCGCCGGCAAAGGTCAGCAGAATCACAGCGCGATAATTGATAGGCGCGCCGGTGGGCGGAAGTCCAAACCAGCCTTTGCGGTCGATGGTCATATTAGAACCAAGGAGCGCGAGGCGGTCGCCGTCAACCAGCAGATCGGCAATGTGAACTTTCCAATCCGGAAAAGTTGAGAAAATAGTTTCCCAAGTGCTGGCAATTGCGGCGCGTCCTTGCACCGTGTTGAAGACCGGACTCACCATGACGGCGTCTTCCGCGTAGCAATTCATAATGGCGGAAATGTTATGGGAATTGATTGCGCTCTGCAGTTCTGCGGCAAGTTTGGCTGCTTCTTCGCGCGTCATAGAGAGCTGCTGGCGTTAGATTTTTCGCAGCACAAGACAGCTGGCAATCATGTCGTGCAGCGCCTGCTTTTGCGCGGTGAACCCGGCCATGATGTAGCCAATGAAAAGCGGAATCAGGTTAGTGATGAATCTCGCGAAAAATCGCCCGCTGGCGCGCCCAAACGATACGGGCCGGTATTGCATGTCGGTAACAATCAAGCCCAGGGCCATTTTTCCCAGCGTCCCTTGAAAGCGCGAGCTTTCCATCCACGCGTAGTAAAGCCAAACGGCAACAATCCAGGCGGCCGCGAGGAAAAGGAAAGCCATGAACATAGCGCTCTGAAAAACTAAGCCTGGATTTGGGTTATTCGGCAAATTGCGGATGAACGCGAGAACGCCCGTGGTCAAAACCAGAATCAGGACCACCACCCCGAGAACGAAACCGATAATCAGGCTGTCAATAATGTACGCTACCAGCCGCAGCCAGAATCCTGCATATGCCAGGCCAGGAACGACGGGCAGAGCGGTTGCCGGCGCCGGCGGAACATAAACTGGCGGAGCAGGTGGCGCGATGGTGGCGCTTGCGGGATTCGGCGCGGGTGTAGCAGCTGCACCTGCGGGTCTGCCGCACTGCGGGCAGAAAGTGGAACCCTCCGGCATCAGTTTTCCGCAACCCGAGCAGAACATCGCTTGACCTCCACCGCAGTCCGCTTTTTTAACCTAAAATGATGCGCGATTAGATTTTGCGCATGACCAGAGTGCCTGCCATCACATCGTGCAGCGCCTGCTTCTGCGCCGTGAATCCCGCCATAATGAAGCCCACCATGAAGATCATCGCGGAAATGATCTTGCCAAAATATCGTCCCGTCGCGCGCGCGAAAGAAATGCGCTGCCCGGCCAGGTCGGTCACTTCGAGGCCGAGAGTTTTTTTGCCAATGGTCGCCTGCCACGCTGAGCTTTCGAGCAGCGCGAAATACAGCCAGTTGAAAACCAGGGCCAAGATGAAAAGTTTGAATACTGAAGGAAAAAAAGCGGCGAGTTCCTCGGGAGATTGCGGCGGATGAATCATCCAGCCTCTCAGACTGCTGGTCGCCACAAGCGGGAGCGTAATAAAACTCAGTGCGATGTTGATGATGATGTAGTCGATGATCCACGCCACCAGGCGCAGCCAAAATCCGGCGTACGCGAGGGAACGAGCCGCGCTGGTTTGCGGAGCATAGGGAGGCCGGACCTCAGGCACAGTCGCGCTCGGGGGAGACGGCACTTGCATTTGTGGCGTGAAACCGCCGGGCGCGAGAGGAATCCCGCGAGGCGCGGGCGCGCTGGTGGGCTGGCCGCAGGACGGACAAAGCGTGGCGTTATCCGCCACCTGCGAGCCGCATTTCGAGCAAAACATCTATTTCCTCCCTCGGATCGTGCTGAGCGATTGCGAGGCATCGTACTTGCGCGGCTGCAGCAGGTCAAGAATAGACTGCCACAGAGAGGAGCATTAACTGCGTGGACGCACCATTTCTTCGACTTCCGCCTGAACATTCTGAGGCGCGGCGGCAGCCACTTCGCGGTGCATGCCAAGCATGCGCAAAGTGAGCTGGTCCATACGCCGGTCCGGAAGAAGCCAGCGCATGGCCGCGGTGATTTTTGCTTCGCGCGTGACCAAATAGCGCGGACGCGGCGAATCGGCGCGAATGGCCTGCAGAACGACCCGCGCGCAATCTTCCGGCTTGCTGCGCGCTCGGTTCATCACCTTTCGCCACATTTGCAGGAATCCGCTATAGGTCCGCGCATACGGGCTGACGCCCGCGTTCTGCACGTAGCGCGTGGAAAGCTCGGCGCTCGCCTGGCCCATGTTCGTGGGGATGAATCCGGGTTCAATCAGCACCACGTGAATGCCGAATTGCGCCAGTTCCATGCGCATCGCGTCAGAGATCGCTTCTACGGCATGCTTGCTGGCGCTGTAAGGTCCCAGCAGCGGATTCGAAGTTTTGCCGGCGATCGAACTCATATTGATAATCCGGCCGCGGCGCCGTTCGCGCATCGACGGGAGAACTTGCTGTGCCATGCGCACCGCGGCGATAACGTTGGTTTCCATTTGCTTGCGCAGATCATCCAGCGATATTTCTTCCATCACGGCAACAATGGCGATTCCCGCGTTGTTCACCAGCACGTCCACCGCGCCAGCGCGCCGTTCTATTTCAGCAACCGCGCGTCCCGCGGAATGGTCGCAGTTGACGTCCAGATCCAGCGTTTCCAGCGGCAATTCATGCTCTTCCGCGAATTGCTCGAGGGCAGCGCGCTTTTGCGGGTCGCGTCCCGCAGCAAAAACGCGGTAGCCTTCTTCCGCCAGCAAAATGGCCGCGGCGCGCCCCAAGCCGTCGGTTCCGCCGGTAATCAGAACCGTGTTGAGGTGATTGTCCGCGGAAGAATTCATGGCTGCCTCCTCTATTCCTAATTAGGCTAAGAATGCTTGGCGTGCACAAATTCCGGAGGTCGGGGCCTGCAATAATGGTGCGTTTGGCGCGTTGCGCAGCTGCAACTCATCGTGCAATGCGGGAGGCGCGTGGCGCGCTTTCAGGTAAACCAAAATACCGATGAGCAAAATGATTGCCGCGGCGATCAGCGCCAGTTTGAGCACGTGCGGCGATGGCGGACGCTCATCGCGCCAGGGATTTTGCGACGGATTCGGCTTATCGCGTTCGGCAAAATTGGCCATATCGTGTCACCGCCACCCGCGGCGAAACGCGCTCACTGCGCTATATCTCGATTCACACATGCTAGGCCCGCTCGCCCTGGCAAGTCAACGAACTTACGCGACTGGTCCGTTTTTTCCCGTTTTCAACCGATTGACTCTCGCGGGTTATAGGGAGATGCTTGGTTCGAAGGAGGGCGAAGTGATCAAAAAAGTTAAGGGCGGCTATAAGGTGCTTTCCGAGAGCGGGAAAAATCTTGGCGGGCCGTACAAATCAAAAGCGCAGGCGGAAAAGCGATTGCGCCAGGTGGAATTCTTCAAGCATCGCAAAGGCTAGGAAATATAACTCAAGCGCTCGCTATTTTTCGGAACCGTATTTTCCGGCGCGCTGCGTCAGCGTTCGCGCGACATCTTCGATAACGGCGCTGGGCGCTCGCTCCAAAATCGTCGCCAGCGCGGTGTAAAGCTCATCCTGCAATTCCTCAGAAACGCGCCGCGAATAACGGCGAGTGCGCGTGCCGGCGAGCAGCCCCTGCAGCGAGCCGGCCTTCTTGTATTCGTCCCACGCCCAGTTCCAAACGAACTCGAGTAGGTCGGTGCGATGCCGGCGCGCTTCTTTGTGCACCGCTTCCTCGATTTCGTGCAACTGCTCCAGCGGGATGCGAAAGCTGACCGGCACGTTCAATTCGCGCGGCGGCTTTGTTCTCATTCCGTCATGGTGCGTGAGGGAATTTCTGTTGACAAGAAATATCTCTCAACTCATCGTATGCGTTGTATGCATACAGCACATACATATCTAGTTGAGAGAACAACTTACCACCGGCGGTCGCGCTGACATGGAAACAGACTCAAGCGAAAATCCTCACAGCGACGCGCGAAGACAGAGCGACAAATTCCCCGGTAAATTCTCTTCGAATCCACGCGAAGACAAAATCCGCGTGATGAAAACGGAAAAGAACCGCATCCGGTCGCCCGGCCCGTTTTTTGTCACGCGTTGCGAGGCTCATCAGAACGACGCGCTTTTTCCTTCGAATGGCTTGTTCATCGCGGTGGGCCAGTTGATTCGCCAGGACGGGCTGCAAAAAATTTGGGATTCGATTCTACTGCGCTGCGAAGAGGAAAGCGACGGCACGCTGGCGATTCACGTAATGATCTCCAATCCCGACTGGGACGCGCCGCTGCAAATCGCCTGCATCCGTTCCCGCCCGCACGACCCCGAATCGCTCACGCCCCTCGCCTGCAACCTGGACCACGAAGAGCTCTCCGACTGACGGCTTAACATACGAGGTTCTTGACGCGAGCCGCCAAGAAGCTATATTCAAGATGCATATGAAAAGTATTTTAATCACTGGCGGTATCATCATACTGTCGGCTTGCGCAGCCTGTTCTTTTAAATACTTCTCGGATGAAGCAGTATGGCAGAATGCGCAGGACGCCTTAATTCGACTACACTCGGGGATGCAGTACGAATCGATTCTTATGGTTCGCTCGAGGCTTGCGGATGCCGATGCCGCAGTTGAGGACTATGCTTCGCACTGGAGAATCTTTCCACTGGACCACACTAGGCGGGTGCAAGACGCACGGAAAGGGATCTCATACCTGTCAGGCGCCTTAGATTGGAGCAGTAAAGTTGACTCCGAGGCCGGATCCGACACCAACCAAGCAGATGCACTCGCGCTAGCGGCTTACCCAGACGTGACAAGTTCCATCCCCCGATGGTGCGAGGACGGTCAGCTTGCATTTGACCCACGGGTTGCTGTCGCGGATTTCGGGATTTACGGCAATTATTGGCTCGAATTGGCGGAGGGAAAAGAAGACAGGCAGCCGATCGGTTCGGAACCGCCCCTCAATCCCACTCGTGAGTTGCAACAATGTCGGGAACAACAAGTCGCGCGAGTCAAAGCGCAAAACGCTGCAATAAAGGCACGCCTGGACGCGCTTCGCGCCCGGACTGCCGCTGCAGAGGCGGAGCAGCGCGCCCAAGACGCCGCCGCAAAAGACAAGGAAGCAGCCTTTTTAGCAGCGCACCCGTTCCAGGTGCAATTCTCATCGTATTACGGGTGCTCGTTCGTCCTGTATATTGATGGAGAAGCGACCGGTTCAAAGATTAGCCTGCCCGGTCCGCCGGTTTCGTTCCGCATGGCGCACTCGATGACGCTCGAGGATGCCAGGTGTGGATTCAAACATGTCCCCGCAGACGAAATCTTGGTCAGGGTGAATGGCTCTTGGTACTCGCCGAAATGGGTGCAAGAAACTGCTGGGCGCCCAGGCGATCCCCCGAGCTTCAAGGCCACGCTTCTCCCGCAGCTAAAGAGCCCAAAGTAGAAAAGATTCCGAATTCGTGAAGGAACGCGCGCCGTGAACTCTCACCAAAAAGGGGTGGAATTGAAGGCGGCTCGAAGACTCGCGGGTGAGCTCAATAAGCTCGACGGGACTGATTACTACGCCCAAAACAATTCCAATGACCCGCCCGATTGTCTCCTGGTTAGCGCGTCAGGGAAATTTCAGCAAAAGGAAGTGGAGGTCACCTCAATTCCGGAGTGCTCCGAGCACGCCAAGAGGGAGGACAACGGCAATTTAGCGAGGTTCGAGCGAGACCTCGGGAAACAACTGACACCCCAAATCACGGGCTACAACATCGCATATGCTCTGACAGAGAAGGGTCTGATCCGGGGGGTGAGCCAGAAACAGATCGAAAAACTTACAAAGGTAGCTATCGAAAGCTTGACCAAAGATACGAGCAGAAATCATCTGGATCTTAGCCCTGAGGTGCTCGACGGATTGGCGCCGGACGTTGCCGAGGCAGTCGATTGGATAATCTTTGCACGCATTCCCACCGAGCACCGGAATACGTTTCGCCCCGTCCTGAACTACTGGGAATCAGCGCATCCAGGTTGGATTGAAAATGCTATCGGAAACAAGGCTGCCAAATACGCTCCACGAGAAGCAGCTCGCTACGACTTAGTTATCGTTGGAACTTGGCAGTTGGGTCTAGAGGACATCGAAGTCTGCGCGCGACGCAATCATAAATCTCCCTTCCGCTCGATTTGGGTCGCCACAGTGTTTGACGGAATGTTTCGACTTCAATAGCCTTGTTTTTCCTCAGACGCGGTGAAATTCACAGGGCAAGCGGGAAAACCCCGTAAAAAATTGTTGCATCCTACTTGACGAATCGGGGGAAATACGTATACTTGTTTGATGTCGGAAGACCGGGCACGCCCGGAAGACCCGGCGGGCCGGTCATCTCCCCTGAAGTAGCGAGGTGGGGTTGGTTACGAATACCGGATAGAAAGCAGTCGAGCTTCGAGCAAGTCCTTCCAAGGAATGCTGTGGAAGGAATCGCCCGGCGCTTGACGCCGGGTTTTTTGTTTTCCGTCACGCCAGTTTTGCGAGCGCGGCGGCTCCGCCGGGAGCGGAGAGTCCTGAAGCGGTTTTTCAGGGCACAGTTCTTTGACAACTGAAGGAAGTGGCATTGCGCAGCACGATCTCAAGTGCGTGCGGCGCAATATCCGCAAGTTTTGCTCAAGTAGCGCATGTGGAAAGGCGAACTCTCCGCACGGGCGCAAGCGCTCAGGTGCGTTTTGACGAGGGATTGCAAGAGTCCTCGTTGCGATGCACTCTGGGTCCTGGTGCAAACTGGGACGTGTTAGGTGAGTTTTATGGTCAAGCTACTAAGGGCGTACGGTGGATGCCTTGGCGCCAACAGACGATGAAGGACGTGGCTAGCTGCGATAAGCCTCGGGGAGCCGCAAGCAGGCTTTGATCCGGGGATTTCCGAATGGGGAAACCCATACTGATGAACTCAGTATACGGCCCGCTGAATCCATAGGCGGGTGCGAGTCAACCCAGGGAAGTGAACCATCTCAGTACCTGGAGGAAGAGAAATCAAACGAGATTCCGAGAGTAGCGGCGAGCGAAATCGGAACAGCCCAAACTTCGGTGCTTGCACCGGAGGGTTGTAGGACCGCATAAGTAGAGTTAACAATCCGGAGGCTAGGTGAACCTGCTGGAAAGCGGGGCCAAAGAAGGTGATAGCCCTGTAACCGAAAGCTTACCGGACTCGAAGCGGTATCCTGAGTACTACGAGACACGTGCAATCTCGTGGGAATCTGGGGAGACCACTCTCCAAGGCTAAATACTCGTTGGCGACCGATAGTGAACAAGTACCGTGAGGGAAAGGTGAAAAGCACCCCTGCGAGGGGAGTGAAATAGAACCTGAAACCGTATGCTTACAAGCAGTCGGAGGGCTATGGCGTGACTTCGGTCGCGCAAATGCCTGACGGCGTGCCTCTTGCTTAATGAGCCGGCTAGTTATTCTCCCAGGCAAGGTTAAGCGTAAAGCGAGCCGAAGCGAAAGCGAGTCCGAATAGGGCGACAAGTCTGTGGGAATAGACGCGAAGCGGGATGATCTACCCTTGGCCAGGTTGAAGGCTGCTTAACCGCAGCTGGAGGACCGAACCGTTGTGAGTTGAAAATCGCTCGGATGAGCTGAGGGTAGGGGTGAAAGGCTAATCAAATTCCGTGATAGCTCGTTCTCCCCGAAATGCCTTTAGGGGCAGCCTCGTGTGATCTGCCACGGTGGTAGAGCACTGAATGGACTAGGGTCCCATCCAGGATACCGAATCCAATCAAACTCCGAATGCCGTGAACAGTAACTCGGGAGTGAGACTACGGGGGATAAGCTCCGTGGTCGAGAGGGAAAGAACCCAGATCGCCATCTAAGGTCCCCAAGTACAAGCTAAGTGGGAAAGGACGTGTGGGCGCACAGACAGCCAGGAGGTTGGCTTAGAAGCAGCCATCCTTTAAAGAAAGCGTAACAGCTCACTGGTCAAGTGCTCACGCACCGACAATCCAACGGGGCTCAAGCTTGTCACCGAAGATGTGAAATTCTAGAGGTTCGAATTGAGAAGTTTAGGAGGTCGGAACGAAGCGATTTCTAATCGAGTCTATGGGAATTAGAAATCGACGTAAGCTACAGAAAACAAAGAGCAGCCAAATTTCTAATCGAGTTTTTTGGCCTTTTTTTTTGAAGCTCTAACTTCCAACTTCTGAATTCGAATCTCTAGATTTGGTAGGGGAGCATTCTGTAAAGTCTGAAGGTAGACCGTGAGGACTACTCAACGTTACGGAAGAGACTCTGCCGGCATAAGTAGCGATAAACACGATGAGAACTCGTGTCGCCGAAAGTCTAAGGTTTCCTGAGGAAGGTTAATCCGCTCAGGGTTAGGCGGGTCCTAAGGTGAGGCCGAAAGGCGTAGCTGATGGA
>DATGHO010000028.1:0-2269 GCA_035307965.1 Candidatus Acidiferrales bacterium
AATTCCCGATTGCTGGAGCGTCGCGTCGTTGAATCCGCAGCTGCGCCGTTGGGAGCACATCTACAACACCGTGCGTCCCCACCAAGCGCTTGGATATCGGACTCCCCTCGAATTTCTCGAGCACTGGAAATCTCAATCTCACAAGGTCGAGTGTCACTAATCATGTGGACGAGTACAGTTGCTTCCAGCGAAACGCGGGGTGTGTTAACATTCGCTGTTTGGCGACCGTTCCGCATATCGCTGGCGATAGTTTCCTCCGTCGAAGGCGAATCCATACATGAAGGCATTGCGCAAGGCGCGTCCTGAAGCGGGCGCGCAGCTCGAATCCGTTTCCATTCCTACGTTTGGCGCGGCGGATGCGCTGTTGCGGGTGCGCGCGGCTTCGATTTGCGGCACCGACTTGCACATTTATCACTGGGATAAATGGTCGGCGTCGCGCATCCGGCCGCCGATGACTTTTGGGCACGAATTCTGCGGCACGGTGGAAAAAATCGGCGCGGAAGTGGAATCGGTGAAACCGGGAGATTTTGTCAGCGCGGAAATGCACGTGAATTGCGGGCGTTGCCGGGCGTGCCGCGCAGGGCAACCGCATCTGTGCCGCAATGTGAAAATTATTGGAATCGATGCGGATGGATGTTTCGCGGAATTTGTGCGCATACCGGCGCGCAACATCTGGAAAATCGATCCGGCGATTCCGGAGCATTATGCGGCGGTGCTGGATCCTTTGGGGAATGCGGTACACACGGTGCTGGCCGGGGAAATTGCCGGACAAACGGTTGCAGTGACGGGATGCGGGCCGATTGGCCTGATGTCCATTGCGGTGGCGCGCGCGTGTGGCGCTTCGACGATTTTTGCGACGGAGGTGAACGCGCATCGGCGCGCGCTGGCACAGCAAATGGGCGCGGATGAAGTTTTCGACCCGCGCGCGGGCGATCCTGTGGCGAGAGTTTTGGAAGCGACCGGCGGCGACGGCGTGGACGTGCTGCTGGAGATGAGCGGTAATCCTGCGGGGATTCGCCAGGGCTTTCAGATGCTGCGGCAGGGCGGACGCGCTTCGCTGCTGGGAATTCCGAGCGAGCCGGTGACGCTCGATTTGGTGAGCGACGTGATTTTCAAGGGCGCGACGGTGCAGGGAATTTACGGGCGCAAAATGTTCGAGACGTGGGAGCAGATGACTTCGCTGCTGAAGGCCGGGAGGCTGAATCTCGAGCCGTTGTTCCATGAGCGCTTGCCGCTCGATCGATTTGCGGACGCATTTAAGCTGCTGGAAACAGGGCAGGCCGGCAAAATTCTTTTCTATCCCAACGGTACGATCAAATAAGACTTCGAGGCGGCATAGAAACGTTTCGGCGTAATGAAATGAATCGCGAAATAGCTCGGGACATCGCCAAAACGGTTTTGCAAGACCTCCGGCGACTTTCCTATGAGGAATGTCGAGAACTGACGACGCGTCGGTCAAACAAGGCCGTCACCGGAGCAGATGGCAAACATGGCCACACACCAGCGGCGATTATGGGCACGTGGGCGCAGACGCAGGCTCATCCCCGATAAATACAAATACACGCGCTCAAGCGAATTCTCAGAAACAATGACGAGCGTGATTTTGCCGAGCTACGGGATAAGGGACGAGGACCCGCGTTTTGCCGCGATCGTGAAGCTTTTCCGCGACTTGGGGAGCGGGAAGGCCTAACAGCTAAATCGTGAATTTCGTTGCGCAATCATCCTAGCTGCTCGGAGGGCAGTGTCTCCAGATGACCTTGAATGATGCAGGCTATCTCTGCCGCAGCAATCTCCAGCTTGGTTTTCCTGGAGGCCATAAAGTTAGAACACTCTATTGAGCGGGAGGAAGGAATCGCCCGCCATTTCGACTTCTTATAGCAAAACGCAACCGCCGCGCCCAGCCTCAGAGTACATCCGCTTGCGGTCGTTAATAAGCCATGCGAAAATCATCGTCAAAACCGCGCAGCCTTCGAGTCAACGAGCGCGTTGCGGCGATATCGTCTAAAGGTTAGGACGGAGCCCTCTCAAGGCTCAAATCCGGGTTCGAGTCCCGGTATCGCTACCAACTCTTCAAAAAAAGCCCCATAAACACCAGCGAAGCGTGGTCCTCGAACCGCTTGTCTTCCGTCCACTCCAGGCGGATCAGTTGCGATGTCAGCACGGTGAATCGCGCTTGCCCGGAGACGACCATCGCTCGCGGGTCAGCAGCGCCGTGGTTCGCCTGCGCGGAAACGCCGCGTGCAACGAAAAAAACGGCAATTAGCGCCCA
>DATGHO010000029.1:0-21371 GCA_035307965.1 Candidatus Acidiferrales bacterium
CCCACCACGGCAAGCAAGAGCGCCAGAGTCGAAAACGCCGTCAGCAGTTGCGCCGTGAATCGCGGCTGCGCGCTCGACTCCGAGATCAGTTCATTGCCCGTCTGAACTTGGCCGACAAACATATGCCCCGGAACAATCTGCGAAGCCGCATTGCGCATGGCCGAGGCTATCCTCTCTGGATTTGCTCTGGTGCGCACAATCACCGACATAATTGGCCGCGGAACCTGAGCATAATCGTGGTAAACCGCTGGCAACGGCGTCTCGCCGGTGCCGAACTCCTTTGGCTCGTGGATGATTCCCACAATCTCGTAGGAGATCTTCTTATCGGTATCACGCCACCATGGCTGCACCTTAACGCCGAGCGGATCGCTGTCGCGCCAGTAGGTTTTGGCCATCGCTTCGTTGATCACGGCCACGGGCAGCGAGCCCGGCGTATCCGAGTCCGCAAACCACCGTCCGCGAACGAGCGTCATCCCCATCATGTCGAAGTACGCCGGCGTCACAACGTGGTAATCCGCTGGTTCAAAGCCCTCCGCAATCGGCCCGCTGCCACTGTCCGCCTTGAACTGATTCCAACTGTGTTGATGAGCCACTGGCGGAAACGAGTTCGTCAAAGCGACGGCTTCCACGCCAGGCAATGCCGCGATGCGCTGCTCGAATTGCTGGAAATGAATCCGCACCGGCTCCAGGTCCTTCAGCGGCTGAACATAGGCGTTGTCAATATCCACGGTCATCGAGAGCAGGCGTTCGGGCTGAAACTGCCCATTCACCGCGAGAAGCTTTTGCATACTCCTCAGCATCAACAGTGCGCCGGTTAGCAAAACAAGTGCCAGAGACACTTCCACAACCAGTAGGACGCTGCCCGGCCTGCGCAGAACAGAACGCCCCGGCGGCGATTTACGCGCGCTTCCCGATTTCAGCGTTTCATTCAGATTGGGGCGCGCCAAACGCAAGCTCGGAAGCACGCTGAACACCGCCGCGGCAATTACCGACAACCCCGCCGCCAAAACCAGCATTCGCGTATCCAGCGACACCGAATCCAATCGCGGAATGTAAATCGATTGCGGCAGCAGCGCTAGGAAAGCGCGCAGGCTTCCATAAGCCAGCAACAATCCCAGCGCTCCTCCTGCCAGCGCCAGCAGCATCGCCTCGGCCAGCATCTGGCGTATCAGCGCCAATCGGCTCGCGCCCAGCGTGGCGCGAATCGCCATCTCCTTCTCGCGGGCGACGGCGCGTACCAGCAAGAGATTGCCCACATTGGCGCAGCCAATCAGCAAAATGAAGCCGAACGCCGCCAGCAGGACCCACAAAATGCTGCGCACGTTTCGCGTGAGTTCGCCACTAAGCGGCACCACGCTGACGTCTTCATCTTTGTAATCCTTGGGATACTGCGCGCGAATGCGCTCCGCAATGGTGTGAATCTCTGCCTGTGCTTGGGCCAAGCTCACGCCAGCTTTCAAGCGGCCCACAACTTCCAGGTCGTTTCCCCCGAGACTGGTTTGGATGAGTGCCGCGTTAGTCCAGATATCAGGCTTGCTCGGCTCGAGTGGATAAGGAAAATCGAAGCCCTTGGGCATGACTCCGACAATGGTGTACTGACTCTTCTCTCCAAATCGATTCAGCGTGATTGTCTTGCCGATTACGCCAGGGTTCGCTCCGTAATGCTGCCTCCAATATGCATAACTTAGAATCGCGACGTGCGCGGATTGCCATCCGTTGTCCCTCGCGACGGCGACGCCTTCGCTTGCCGTGAATGTCCTTCCCAGCAAAGGCGCCACTCCCAGAACCGAAAAGAATTGAGGTGAGACGCCGGCGACTGCCACGCGCTCTTGGGTTGCCGACAACTTCGGAGCAAACAGATCGCTGCGTCGGTTTACCGGAGTGAACGCGGCCATCCCGTCGAAGGTCTTCGCCTGCTTCTGCAGAATGGCAAACGAGCCCTCCATCACGGGGATGTGCGTCCCGCCCGTCTTCCGATTCGAGTCCCACAGCATCACCAGCCGCGACGCATCCGCGTAAGGCAGAGGCTGCAAGACCAGTCCATACAGCGCGCTGAACATTGCCGTATTCGCGCCAATCCCCAGCGCCAGCGTCAGCACCGCGACTGCGGCGAAGCCCGGCGATTTGCGCAACATGCGCAGCGCGTAACGAACGTCCTGCAGGAGGGATTCGATGAAGTGGATGCCGCGGGCGGCGCGAGTTTCTTCTTTGATGTACTCGAGGCCGCCGAATTGCGCGAGGGCGCGGCGGCGGGCTTCGTCAGGCGTCATGCCGGCGGCGATGTTTTCGGCGGTTTGCTGTTCGACGTGGAAGCGAAGTTCGGAGTCGAGTTGGGCATCGAGCTTGGATTTGCGAAAGAAACGAGTGAGCCAGAGCATATTAGAATCCTCCGCGATGCGAAAGCCTCAGGTCGGTCCTGCCCGATAAAAGCCATCGGGGACGGGACCGGAGCTACAAAGGGCTAACGCAGTAAAGCACATTCTTCGCACGATGCTGGTCGCATCGGCTCAGAATGACAAAGTAAAATCCAAAAAAAAGCAAAGGCCTTAGAGTCGTAGAAAGCCGCGACAGTGCGCTACCCGGCGGTGCGCAGGATGAGCGCGACGGCATCAGAGATGCGTTCCCAGGTGGCCACTTCGGCCTCAAGCTGTTTGCGGCCTTTTTTCGTGAGCGAATAAAATTTCGCTTCGCGGCCGGTGTCGGTGGCCTTCCATTCGGCGGCGAGCCAGCCACGATTCTCGAGGCGATGCAGCGCGGGATAGAGCGAGCCCTGCTGCACCTGAAAATAATCCCTGGAAATTTGCTGGATGCGCCGGGAAATGGCGTAGCCGTGAATCGGGCCGAGAGCAACGATTTTGAGAATAAGCATGTCGAGCGTGCCCTTGAGGAATTCGGATTTGTCTTCCGGCATCGCGTTAACCCCTAGGAGTTCGACATATACACCTAGTAGTCCGACACGTCAAGAAGCAAATGGCGGGCGAGGAGCCGCAAAGAAGCAACAGCCGGCAAAGACTCCGGCCGGAGGGCGACGTTCAGTTCCAGTTGTGGTAGTGCCACCAGACTTTCTGAAGATCGAATTTTGCTCCGCGGCAAAGATAAATGGGGACGTTTTCCTCGGCCATGCCGAACTGCGAATTGTGGGGAAACGCCTGATAGGAAGTGCAGTTGTCCTGAACGTCCTGCAAGCTGAACTCCAAGACAATCAAATTTGTGTAGTGCTCTTTGGGCGGACCCCAATACCAATAATTCTGATGGCGAGAGTAGGCGCGCGGCAGGCCGTATTGCGCGCCGAAGAGATTGATGGCGCCGGCTTCGCCGTAATTGCCGGTTAGGATGCCGGTCTTGGCGCGGTCGTCCGGCGGCAGCGAATTGTAAATCTGGGCGACCTGGCGGACCATCTGGCGCCAGCCAAACTGGTCGCTGAAAAATTGTGGCAGCGGGCTGGACTGGTGAACTTCGGTTTTTGTGAAGTGAATATGCAGAGCGCGCCCGTAGGCAAGATAGCTTTCGGGAGAGAGCATAGGCGTGACCAGCGGGACGAGGACGCCTCCAAGCAAAATAATTGCGGTGAGCAATGCGAGTTTTGGCCACAGGCGTTCGCGCGACCAGGAGCGGCGTTGGAGCCAGGATTCCGTGGCGACCGCGCCTCCAGCAAAGAGCATGGGATAAATGGAAGCGAGGTAGTAATCCTTGCCATGAAGGACAAACAGCGTTGCGAAGAAAATTAGGAATGTGACGCCGAGCACGCGGAATCTCTTGCCGCGTCCCCAGAGGAACGAGCCGAGTCCCGCAAACCACAGCGGAAACAGAATAGGCTGCTCCATCAGGATTTGCTGGCCGATGAAGGCGAGCGGGCCGAGAACGACATTTTTGCCGGTGCGGCGGACGTTTTCCAAATCCTGAAGAGTTGGAAAATTGCGGTGAATCTGCCAGACGAGGTTGGGCAAGAAAATCAGCAAGGCGATGGCGCCGCCGAGCCAGATCCAGGGCTTAGCAAATTCCCGGCGCAAACTCGTGAGCGCGACCGCGAGAAAAACGGCAAAGCCGAAAAAGAGAGTGGAATGCTTGTTCTCGATGCCGAGGCCGGCGAGCAAACCGAACCAGAGCCACAGCCTGGAATCTCCGGTACGAATGATGCGAATGAGAATGTAAACGCAGCCCATCCAGAAGAGCGGCTCGAAGGCGTTCATGGAGAGCATGTCGTCCATGACGATATTCACGGGAACCAGGAAAACGCAGAGGCCTGCGAGGGCTTGAGCGAAGCGCGCGCCGCCGAGCTGGCGGGTGATGAGGATGGTAAGCGCGATGAGAGCAGTGCCAGCCAGCGAGGGCAAGATGCGCAGCGCGGGAAGCGAGCCTCCCATGAGCAGAGCGAGTCGCGCATAGACGGGGGAAAGCGGGGCCATGTCTACGTAGCCCCACGCGAGATGGCGTCCGCAATCGAGGAGGTAGAGTTCGTCGCGAAAATAGCCGTAGCGATGGACGCTGGTGAAAAGGTGCAGCAAGAATTTTGCGGCGCAAAGAATGACGAGAACGCCGATCGCGAGAGCTGGAAGCGGTTCGCTCGCGCGCGCGGCATGTGGCTGAGAAGCAGTTTGAGTCGCCATGGGATGGCGAGTTTATCTCAGATTTGCAAATTTTCGACGGCGGAAGACACGGCAAGCTGGTGCGTTTACAACCAGGCCCATTTCGTCCAAAATGACTCCATTTATGGCGCAATATCTCGACCGCGCTGCTGCTATCGTATTCGGCCTGCTGATCGCATGGGGCGGCAGGTGGATGTTTTTTCATCCCGAAAGAACTCTAAAGAGAATATATGGAGACCTGATGTCTCCAAGCAGGTTCAGCAATGTTTTTTTTCGAATATTCGCGACCTTGTGGGTAGTTATTGGCCTTTCGACTGCTTGCGAGGCATGCGTGTCCGATCGGCTCTGGGCCAAATATGCATTCCAAGTTTTGGTATCTCTCGCCCTTGTCGTGGCGGTTTGTACTTTTGTTCTTCTACGTCGCAGCCTCTTTCCGCGACTTACGCAAAACTCCAAACCTTGAATCCGAGCATGCTCGCGACTTAGGTCGCCCTCGAAATCTTTCATTCGAGTGACGAGAGAAAGCTGGAGCCGTGGGGAAGTTTGGCGGCGGAGAAATTTTCGGCGACGGTTTGGCCCATGTCGGCGAGAGTGCTGCGAGTACCGAGGTTTGCATCCGCGCCTACGCTGCTCGTCAAATCCATGCGCGGCGAATAGCACAGGATGGGGACGTATTCGCGCGAATGGTCGGTGGTGGGATTGACGGGATCGGGATCGCAGCCGTGGTCGGCGGTAATGATGAGCAAGTCGGATTTTTGCAGAGCGGCGAGAAATGGGCCGAGGAGCGCGTCGAATTCTTCGAGTGAGAGGGCAAAGCCTTCGACGTCTCTGCGATGGCCGTAGAGCATGTCGAAATCGACGAGATTGGCGAAGATGAGGCCGTTTCTCTGCTGCGCGCAGGCGGCGGTTAGTTTGAACATGCCGTCGGCGTTGTTTTTCGTGGTGACGTAGTTGGCGACGCCACGTCCGTTGTAAATGTCGTGAATTTTGCCAACGCCGAAGACGGGAATTTTTGCGTCAGCGAGAACGTCAAGCAGCATAGGGCGCGGCGGCTCGACGGCATAATCGTGGCGGCGCTCGGTGCGGCGATAATTTCCGGGCGAACCAGTAAACGGGCGCGCGATGACGCGTCCGATGCGATGCGGGCCGTCGAGAAGCTTGCGCGCCATTTCGCACATTTTGTAGAGTTCAGCTACCGGAATGGTTCCTTCATGCGCTGCAATTTGAAAAACGCTGTCCCCGGAAGTGTAGACGATGGGATAGCCGGTGCGCTGATGCTCTTCGCCGAGTTCCTTGATGATTTCGGTGCCGGAGGCAGGCTTGTTGCCGATGGTTTTGCGGCCGATGGCGCGCTCGAATTTTTCCATGAGGTCGCGCGGGAAGCCATTTTTGTAAACCGGAAATGCCTGGTCGAGCCAGATGCCGGCCATTTCCCAGTGTCCGGTGGTGGTGTCTTTGCCCGGGGAAACGGTGGCGCCTTTGCCGAACGCCGCAGCGGGATGCGCGGCGGGAATTAGATGCGCGAGCGGTTTGATATTGGCGAGGCCGAGGCGAACGAGATTCGGCAAATGCAACGGTCGCGAACGCGCGATGTGGCCGAGCGTGTCGCGGCCTACGTCGCCATAATCGGCGGCGTCAGGAAGTTCGCCGATGCCGACGCTGTCGAGAACGATCCAGATGATGCGCGCGAATGGAATAGTTGACGAAATTGTGCGCCTCTCCGCGAGACCTTTCTTGCTGCTAAAAATGTAACACACGAGCAGCGCCCTCTTGCTGAAATCAGTTTGATCCGGCGCGAAGCAACAGAATGCAACGCCGCAACTTTGAAATTGTTCCGCCCCGGCGGCTTGCGTCGCGTGTAGGCTTAATTTACGATGGCATTTCTGAATCGCGCGCAAATTTTATGATCGGTAAAACAGTTACGCATTATCGGATTATCGAAAAGCTGGGCAGCGGCGGCATGGGCGAGGTGTACAAAGCGGAAGACACGCGCTTGGGCCGCACCGTGGCGCTGAAATTTCTGTCTGATGACCTGCGGCGCGACGCGCTGGCGCTGGAGCGCTTCGAACGCGAGGCGCGCGCCATTTCCGGGCTGAACCATCCTGGAATTTGCGTTCTTTATGATATTGGCGAACAGGGCGGGCAACGCTTTCTGGTGATGGAGCTGCTGGAAGGGCAAACGCTGCGCGAGCGTATTGGCGGTAAGCCGATCCCCAATGATGTTTTTCTGGATCTGGCGATTCAGATAGCCGATGCGCTCGACGCGGCGCATTCGCGCGGAATCATCCACCGCGATTTGAAACCCGCGAATATTTTCATCACTACGCGCGGTCAGGCGAAAATTCTGGATTTTGGACTGGCCAAGCAAGGGCGCTCTCGCGCCGTTGGGGCATTCGCTTCAAATCTGAATTCCACGGATATTACTTCTGACAATTTGCTGACGTCCCCGGGCTCGACACTGGGCACGGTGGCTTACATGTCTCCCGAGCAGGCGCGCGGCGAAGAGCTGGATGCGCGCTCGGACCTCTTCAGCCTGGGCGCGCTGCTGTACGAAATGGCGACCGCACAGCCGCCATTTTCGGGCAGCACTTCGGCGGTAATCTTCGACATGATTTTGAATCGCATGCCCGCTGCGCCGTCGGAGTTGAATCCTAACTTGCCGCCGAAGCTGGAAGAAATTATCGGCAAAGCGCTCGAGAAAGACCGCGACCTGCGTTATCAAACCGCCGCGGAGATGCGCGGGGATTTGAAAAGGCTGAAGCGTGACACGGATTCTTCGCGCGTGGGGATGCCCGCGGCGTCTTCGATGCGGACGGGCGGGGCGATTGCCGGCGGCGCGCCGGGCGCGCCACCTGCATCGAGCTTCACACGCAAGTCCTCGGCGCAAATTCCCGCTGCTCCCGTCGCTACGTCAACTGAATCGGCAAGCTCGCGCAGGTCAGGGTGGCTGAAATGGGCGCTGATTGCTGCTGCGATTGTGGTGACAGTCGGCATCGGAGCGGTGGCCGTGCATTTCAAAATGGGAATGCCTAGCTCGTCATTCCAGCAGATGTCCATTTCGCAGTTGACGACATACGGCGATGTTGGCCCCGCGGCAATTTCGCCGGATGGAAAATGGCTGGCCTACGTGGTGAACGAAAAGCAAGAATCGGTGTGGGTGCGGCAGATGGCGACCGGCAGCACGGTGCAGGTAATTCCGCTGAGCGACACAGATTATGGAGACGGCAGCCTGGTATTTTCACGCGATGGGAACTATTTATATTGCGTTGCGCGTCCAAAAGGAGGGACCAATACCTTGGAAGAAGTGCCTTCTGTCGGAGGGGCAGCACGCACCATCCTTTCGGATATACACAGCCCGATCAGCTTTTTGCCTGATGGCCGCCAATTTACCTTTATACGCACCTCCGGCAAAGACAATTCATCCTCGCTGATGATCGCTGACGCTGATGGCTCGAACATTCGTGCGCTTGTAACACTGCACTACCCGACCGCTTTCACTTCATTTGACACAGGTTCGGCGCCGTCATGGTCACCAGATGGCAACAATATCGCTGTCGGAATTGTGCCAGATGGAGTGTTCAGCTTCGCACAGTTAGAAGTAGTACGAGTTTCAGATGCAAAACATACGCCCCTCGGAACCAGTAAATGGAATGAGTTGCACCAGTTGGTCTGGCTGCCGGATGGCTCAGGCGTTGTGACTGAAGGAAGCCCTTCGGATGATTCCTCCGGACACAACTCGCAAATTTGGGAGATCGCCTATCCGAGCGGCCAGCTCAGAAGAATCACAAACGACTTGAACAATTATGTGGATGCCAGCATAACTGCCGATGGCTCGAAGCTCGTCACCATTCAGGGGACAGTCGGCTCAACTTTATGGGTCATGCCAGGAGATCTCTCCAAGTGGGCCTCCGCCTCCCCGCACGAAATCACTCAGGACTCCGGTACCGCACAAGGTTTCTTGGGCACCGCCTGGACACCAAGAGGCGAAATTCTAGTCGGTTACTACAGTTCGGGGCAGATGGGGCTGGGGAAAATTTCCCCGGTAACTGGCGAGTCGCAGGATCTGAGTACGAACCTCGGACCCAGCGTTGGCCCTTCGGGCTGCGGAAGAACCGGTTATTTCGTTTTTATGACCAAGAAGGGTTTAGAGCGTGAAGACGATGACGGCGGAAACCTGCAGCAACTGACGTCCACTCCCGGGGATGCTTACCCCGCGTGCTCTCCGGACGGCAAAAAGGTGTTCTTCACCCGGGTCGTCAATAACCAGACTCGCCTGTGGCGCGTGGGCACAGGTGGGCAGGGGGCGACAATGGTTTCGGGCAAGAGTTACATCTTGCCGTCCGTTTCGCCGGACGGAAAGCGTGTCGCGGTTTTGGATTTTGCGGATTTTCGGAAGTTGACGCTTGTGGTCCTCGATGCGTCTACCGGCGCCGAGCAGTCCAGCTACGAAATCCATGGCAATTCGTTCTCTGTTAATTCCGGAGAAAGCCGAATGGCGTGGACACCGGACGGCCACGGAATCGTATACATCGCCACGGACCCAATCACGAGGGTGTCGAATCTGTGGGAGCAACGGGTCGGGGCGCCTGGAACAACCCCGGAGCCACCAATGCAAGTTACGCACTTTAATTCAATGCAGGTCATCTGGTCGATAGCGTTCTCGCCGGACGGAAAGCAATTTGTACTGGCGCGCGGGCGGTCGTTTACAAATGCCGTGATGCTTTCTCATTTCCACTAGGCGCGTAATTTATACCGTTGCTCATTTCTTCGCGACGTATTTTTCTGCGCCGAGAAAGTGCAGGGAGACGTACGGCTCGTCCCAACCACCCAGCTATCGTGGCCGGGCGCGATGTAGAAAACATCGCCCGCCTTCATTTCGATGACGCGGCCGTCATCCATTGCCGCGGTAGCGCGGCCTGAAATGACCATTCCCACATGCTCGACTGCGCAGCTTTTCCGCCCGCTCGCCTTTCCCACGTGAACCGACCACTTCCATCCGGGCTCGTACGAAGCGCGTCCAATGGTCATTCCGCCAATGTGAATCAGCTCGAATTTGCCCTTTTCGAATTTGCGAACTTCATCGGGCTGCTCAAATCTTTTCAGAATTACCTCGAACATGGCTTCTCCTCTGCGCGACACGGCTACGGAAGCTAAACGTGCCGAGCCGATGGCGATTTCTCTGCGAGGCGCGAGTGCTCGCGGCAAAATTCCACGATGCGCGCCTCGGCCCAGAAACGTTCGCCGCTGCCGCCGCGCGCGATGAATCCGCAATGCCCGCCGTGGCGGGGAGTCTCCAGGATAATGTGCGGATTCGCGCACAGCTTGGCGCGCTCAAAAGAGCGAAACGGAATCATAGGATCATCCTGCGCGACCAAGAGCAAAGTGGGCACGCGAATTTCAGCGAGCAAGCCAAGGGTGCTCGAGCGCGTGTAGTAATCGTCTGCGTCACGAAAGCCGCAGAACTTCGCGGTGATGGCATTGTCGAATTGCCTGACGCTGCGAATTTTTGCCAGGCCGTTCAGCGGATATTTCTCGGGGAATAATTTCGATTTGTGAATCATGCGGCGCTTCAAACGCCTGACGAAATGCCGTTCGTAAATGCGGTTGCGCAGTTCGCCGATGGCGTCCGCGCAGGCGCCCAAATCGCACGAAGGGCAAATTCCGACAACGGCGCGCAATTCGGGCGGAGCGGATTCACCAAATTCGACGGCCATTTTCAGCACCAGATTGCCGCCCATGGAAAATCCCGCGGCGAAAATTTCCGGCAGGGCATCGCGCTCGATTAATTCGCGGACTACCGCGCGCGCGTCGCAGCTCAGCCCTGAATTGTAGAGCGTAGGAGTGAGATCGTCGGTGCCGCCGCAATTTCGCTGGTTCACGCGCAGCACGTTGAAGCCGGAGTGGAACGCTTTGTCCGCGGTGCCCAGCATATAGCCCGAATCGCTGGAGCCCTCGAGGCCGTGAAGAAGAATCAGCGTCGGATGTTCGGTGGGCGATTTTTGCCAGTGGCAGTCGGCGCGCACTTGCGTTCCAGGTTCGGTTTCGAAAAGGCGCGGCGTGGATGGATTCAGATGGGCGAACTTGCGGCGCCAGAACGCGGCAGCAATGGTCATCAAGTGCGGGTTGCGCAGCAGAAAAGGAGGCTCAAATTCGCGCATCGCTCTTAATTTACGTTACGCCAGCCGCGCGCGCAACTCGGGCAGCGTTAGAAACGCGAGCAGCGCACTTTCCGCTGCGCTAATGAGAAGATTTTCCTCCGGCGGCGCCGGTTGCATCAGGCGTCCAAGTCATGTCGACGTCCACCGGAATTTCGTTCTTGATGGGCACCATGAGCAGCTTTGGCGGGTCGATTTTGAAATCGGAAACGGTGGCAGGGATCGTTCCCGTAATATGGTGGTCCTTTCCCTGAATCGTTTGCTGAAATGCGACTTGCTTATATTCAACGGTCTGGCCGGCGAATTGAATCTGCAAATTGCAGTGGATGCTCGGCGCATCGAGTTCGCTTTCCGGCAAACTGAAACGCACAATGATCATCGGAAAGTCCGCGCCGCGCACCACTTGCAGCATGTGCAGATCGCGATTGCTGTCGCCCGAATCAAAACTTTTCACCGGCGCGGCGACCAGAAAGTCGCACTTCCCTGAACGGCAAACGCCTTTGCCTCGGGCCGCATGGCTTACGCCGGCAACTTCGTGCAGCGGATGACTTACGTGGTACGTGAGCGTGGACTTTTCGAGCGTCCAATTATTTTGCGCGCGGGCCGCCGAGGGAAGAAGTAGTGGCGCGGCCAGCAGGAAAAAAATAGTGAATCTGTTTTTCATATTCATAGGAGCCCTGTGTGAACCTAAACTCTCCAAGCTCGACTTTTATGTTGAAGCCGACCCTGTACTACTTAAAAACATCGCGACGGCTCTTATTCCGTGCCGGCTTTCGCGAGCGCGCCATCGATAGCTGCATCCGCAGAATCTGAATTTCCGCTGTGAAACAATCCAAAGAACGCATGGGCCTTGCGCGCAGCAGCGCCGGAATGGACAGACACGGACAAAATCGCCAGTCCATACGCAACTGCAGTGATGATAGCCACTTGGCCGTGCAATTTGGCGATGCCGTGCACTTTTTCTCCCTGGCTGCGCTGATTAAAAGCCATTGCGCCCAGAATTGGCGTGAGAATCATTCCGGGCCCGTGAATCCACGCCAGCGCTTTGTGGAAGCGAATCGGGCCTTCCGTTTTTGCGCCAGGGATTTTCGGCGCGAAGATCGCGTAATAAGCGGTCGCGGCGTACAACCCCACCGTCGCGGAGCCCAATGCGGCGTGCAAATCACGGCTGCTGGAGCTGGTGACGCCGCGCTTGCCTCCTGCAAAGAAGCCGCTGATCACCGTAGCCGCGAGCGGAACAGTGGTGATCAATCCGAGCCGCTGATGAACTTGCAGCATGTGCGAGCGCTTGTTCAGCCGCGCTTGCTCCTGTGGATTTGCCTGCGTTTGTTGCGGAGAAATGCCCAGGTCCTCGAGCGTCAGCGCGGCCTGCAAAGTCACGTCCAGCGTTTGACTGGCGCCGACGGTGACGGTGAGGTTTTCGGATTTTGTGTCGAAACCCGCCGCAGCCACGGTGATCTGGTATTCGCCCGGCGCTAGGTTCGACTCCGTGTAAAATCCCGCCGCATTGGTTTGCGCGCTCATCGTCTGGTCGGTCGCCAAATTTTTTATCGTGACAGTCGCACCAGAAACGGCCTTTCCGGATGGGCCAGTAATCGTGCCAGACAGGCTCGCGGCGGATGTCTGGGCAAGCAACGGACCAGGAATTAGTAGGAACAGCAGGAGAATCAGGGCGGTTGGTTCTAGATCGAAGGCCGCCGCTTTCGAATTCAAGCGAAAAACCCCTTTCGAAAGGCGCACACAGTGTTTCGGCTTTGTGATGCTGGCTCTATTTTCGCAGTTGCTCGGATTGAACTCCAGTGGAGCTAAGGCTCCTTGTAGATCACCGCGTGTGCGTGCTTCGCCTGAATGGCGGCATCTTCGGCCTTTGTGAGTGGAACAACCTTCTGTCTTCCAGGAACGGACTCCGCGCGCATGAAATCATCGAAGCCAGGAGCCGAGAAGACGAAGACCCCGTGGATTGTTTCGGCCCCGATGTTGGTTACCTCAATCCAAGTGTTGGCGGGGGCGAAAAGTGTGGCGCCGCCGTGCACCTCTCTTGTCCTACTGCCCAAGTTCACCCGCGCCGTTCCATTCTGCAGAAAGATAATCTCGTCTGCCCCAGGGTGTTTGTGACGATCAATCTTCGCTCCGCGCGGCAGGTCCTCGGTCGCGAAGACCAAGTGAGACGAGCCGCCATTGTGCCGATCAACTTTGAACATGAATGGGCCAGGCACCGCGTCCCAGATTTTGGCCCCTTCGATGGGTCTCCACACTCGCCGCTCGCCTTCATTTTTTTCGAGGATGAGCGGAGTTGCCTTGGCCGATTGAGCTTGCAGCGACGATGGCAAAACAGCACAGCCGCAAACCAAAAATGCACAAACACCTACCACGGAAATGGCAGATCGCATCGAAGACCTCCTCGCAATTTCAACCGGCGCTTCGCTTCTGAGTGGCGAAATCTACTCCTCCTCCCAGCGACCGTCAAGCGACTCGAGAGCTGCAGGACTAGAAATAAATGCTCCGGTCTTCCGCGTGGCTTGACCTCCTATCTCCCCGCGCATACAATGGGCATTCATCCATGAAGGTTTTTTGTCACAGGAGAATTGCATTTCGAGCCCGGCGAACCTCGCTGGGCTTTTGACGTTTTTAGAGGCAAAAAGACGGTTAGTTCTTGAGAGCAAAAAGAAACAATCAAAGGACAATGAATGAATTCTGACGGACGTATTTCTGAAGCGCTTACCTTCGACGACGTTTTGCTGCTGCCGGGCAAATCGTCGGTGCTGCCGACGGAGACCGACACGCGCACGTGCCTGACGCGCAAAATCGCCCTGAATATTCCCGTTGTGGCCGCGGCGATGGACACGGTGACGGAGTCGCGCCTGGCCATCGCCATCGCGCGGCAGGGCGGCTGCGGATTTGTGCATCGCAACATGAGCATCGAGCGCCAGGCCGAGGAAATCGACCGCGTGAAGCGCTCCGAGAGCGGCATGATTGTCGATCCGGTGACCATCGCGCCGGAATTTTCGCTCCGGCAGGCGCTCGACATCATGAACAAGTACAAAGTGTCCGGTTTGCCGGTGACGCGCGGCCCGCGCCTGGTGGGGATTTTGACCAACCGCGATTTGCGCTTCGAGCGCAATCTGGATCAGCGCGTGAACGACGTGATGACCAAGGACAAACTGATTACCGTGCCGGTTGGCACCACGCTCGATGAAGCGGAACGCTTGCTGCAGCAGCATCGCATCGAAAAACTTCTCGTCGTAGACAAGGATTTCAATCTCAAGGGCCTGATTACGGTAAAAGACATCCAGAAGAAAATTGAATTTCCCCGCGCGACGAAAGACGAGCATGGGCGGTTGCGCGTGGGCGCGGCTATCGGCGCTACGGGAGATTTTCTCGAGCGCGCTGTGGAAATGTCCAAAGCGAGCGCGGACGCTATTGCTATTGACACTTCGCATGGCCACTCGACGCGCGTGATGGAGGCAATCAAGCAGGTGAAACATCGCTTGCCGGACGCGCAACTGCTCGCCGGGAACGTGGCTACGGAAGAGGGTGCGAGCGATTTGATTGCTCTGGGAATCGATGGGCTAAAAGTGGGCATCGGTCCCGGCTCGATTTGCACCACGCGCGTGGTGACCGGCGCAGGTGTTCCGCAAATCACCGCGATTATGGAAGCGTCGAAAGCGGCGCGCGGCACAGGCGTTCCCATCATCGCCGATGGCGGCGTGAAATTTTCAGGCGACATCACCAAGGCGCTTGCTGCGGGCGCTTCGGTGGTGATGATTGGCGGACTTCTCGCCGGTACGGAAGAATCGCCGGGCGAAACGATTCTCTATCAAGGACGCACCTACAAATCGTATCGCGGCATGGGCTCGCTGGGCGCGATGGAACTGGGCTCCGCCGACCGCTACGCGCAGGAAGGCGCAGAGCGCGGGAAATCCGTGCCCGAAGGCATCGAAGGTCAGGTGCCCTACAAAGGCCCGGTTGCCGGCCTGATTGACCAGCTTGTCGGCGGACTCAAAAGCGGAATGGGCTATTGCGGCGTCGGAAACATTCGCGATTTGCAGGAACGCAGCAAGTTCGTGCGCATCACTTCAGCCGGCCTGCGCGAAAGCCACGTGCATGACGTGATTATCACGCGCGAAGCGCCGAATTACCGCTTGGAGTAGTCTCCGTGGGCTTAAGAGCTCATCGACTTAAGAGACTCGAATACGTGGCACAGAACCTTGGCCAGATGTTCTGCGGCTGGCGTCTAATTTCGTCGAAGCCAAGACTTGTGCAGCTTGGGTCAGGCAGCCTTGAAATCAACGCATTGACCGGCGGCTGCTCCTTTGATGGCCGACAGATAGAGACCCTTCCAATTGCTCAAGAACTCCAGTTATGGCTTGTCAAAGAATTGGCTGAATACGATATAAACCCGAAACTACTTACCAGTGCTTGCCTCAAGGTGAATCTTTCGTTCAGTCTGGTACCGTGGGGAGAAGGGACTGCCCGAGCTGAGCAGTTTTTCGCAGACGGCAAGGAGATTCGCACCACGAACCGCCATCGTTGCGAGATCAGCTGCGAGTCTGAAGTCGTGACGGAGAGTTCAGTCTATCGTTCCACCCAAAGCGACATCGAGGAATGGCCTACTGAATGGCCCAACAGCGGACAGATTTGTCGTGAATCAGAGTCTGTTTAGCTGGAGGCGCTGGCTTCTTTTTCCTCAGCGGGCGCAGCTTCTGGAGCCTTTTCCTTCTTGGCCTTTTTTTCTTTCTTTTTAAGCTCGGAGCCAATCAGTTCCAGAATCGCGAGTTCCGCGCCATCGCCGATGCGCCAGCCCACGCGCACGATGCGCGTATAGCCGCCGGGACGATCGGAAAAGCGCGGCGCGATTTCGCTGAAAAGTTTTTTTGTGGCGTCGCTGGTTTGCAGAAAAGCAGCGGCCTGACGCCGGGCGTGGAGCGTATCGCGCTTGCCAAGCGTGATCATTTTTTCGACAAGCGGACGCGCCGCTCGCGCGCGCGCAATGGTGGTGGTGATGCGCTCGCGTTCGATAACGTTGGTCACCAGGTTGCGCAAGACCGCGCGGCGATGCGCCGGCTGTTTCCCGAGTTTGCTTCCACCTACAAGATGTCGCATAACGTCCTCATTCCTTGGAATTCGTTACTAACGCAAGCGCGCCGACGCGAGCTCCAGGGCCAAAGCCCTTTCTTCTTGCAAGTCATTGTGCCGGAGCTAAGGCTCCGACCCCCAAGAGACCGCTAAAACGCGGTGGTCTCTTCGGCGGGCGGCGGCGCGGTCTGGCTAGGCAGTGGCGGCCAGATAATGCGACCGTGCTCGTCGAACTTCATTCCGAGAGACAGGCCCATTTTGTGGAGTATGTCTTTGATCTCGTTCAAGGACTTGCGCCCGAAATTTTTCGTTTTGAGCATCTCCGGTTCGGTTTTCTGCACCAACTCGCGGAGGCTCTGAATGTTGGCATTCTTCAAACAATTGTAGGAACGCACGGAAAGCTCCAGTTCCTCGACCGAGCGATCCAGATGCTCGAGGCGCGGATCGGCGAAATTCTCGACCACCTCCTCGGGGAGTTCAGGCTGCTCCTCGAAGTTGATGAAGATGCTCATGTGATCTTTAATGAGCTTCGACGCGAGCCCGATGGAATCCTGCGGCGTGATCGCGCCGTTGGTCCAAACCTCCAGGCTGAGTTTTTCGTAATCGGTCATCTGGCCGAGGCGCGCCGCTTCGACAGAATAATTTACTTTGCGCACGGGCGAATGCACCGAATCGATGGGAATGTACCCGATGGGCAGATCCTCGTCGAAGTTGCGGTCGGCGGCCACGTAGCCGCGTCCGTTCTTCACGCGAATTTCCATCTCCAGCCGTCCGCCTTCGCTGACGGTGGCCAGATAAACATTCTTGTCGAGCACGGCGATGTCCGCATCCTCTTCGATTTTGGCGGAGGTGACCGGGCCGGGCGTATCCACAACGAGCATGATGTTCTTCGGCTGGTCCGAATTCAATTTCAGGGGGACCTGCTTGAGATTCAAAATAATATCCGTGGCGTCTTCGACGACGCCGGGAATCGGCGAAAATTCGTGCAGCACGCCCTCGATTTTCACTGCAGTGATGGCCGCGCCCTCGATGGAGCTAAGCAGCGCGCGCCGCAGCGCGTTTCCCACAGTCGTGCCCCAGCCGCGCTCGAATGGCTGCGCTGAGAATTTTCCATACTTGTCGGTCAGCGATTCGAGTTCCGCCGCAAGCCGCTTTGGTTTCTGAAAGCCCTTCCACATTGTTCTTTCCTCCTCCCGCTGCGCGCGGGCTGATGCAAAAATTTCGTTTGCTGAATTCTTGTTACTTGGAATACAACTCGACGATGAGCTGTTCGTTCATCGCGGGCGTCTGCACATCCTCGCGGCGCGGCATGGCCTGCACACGCGCTTTGAAATTCTCACGGTCGATTTCGAGCCATGGCGCGGCGTTTTGATTCTGCGCCAGGTTGCGCGCTTCGAGCACCATGGCGTTCTGGTGCATGTTCTCCTTCATGGAGATTTCGTCGCCCACTTTCACCAGGTAATTCGAAATGTTCACTTTGCGCCCGCTGACGCGCACGTGCCCGTGCAGCACCAACTGGCGGCCCTGCGCGCGCGAGCTCGCGAATCCCGCGCGATAGAGCACGTTATCGAGACGGCGTTCGAGCATGACCATCAAATTCGCGCCCGTCGGTCCAGGCTGGCGCACCGCCTTGCTGTAGTAGTGGCGGAATTGGCGCTCGAGCAGGCCGTAAGTGCGCTTCATCTTCTGCTTTTCGCGCAACTGCACTCCGTAGCCGACCATTTTTGGACGGCGCGCCTGGCCGTGCTGGCCGGGGACGAAGTTACGCTTCTCGATGGCACATTTTTCCGTAAAACACCGGACGCCTTTCAGGAAGAGCTTCATCCCTTCCCTGCGGCATAGCCGGCAAACTCCCTCACGATGTCTTGCCAATTCTGATTCTCCTTTTCATCCTGAAAAACAAACTTATACGCGGCGGCGCTTAGGCGGACGGCAGCCGTTGTGCGGCACTGGCGTCACGTCTTTAATCAAGCGAATGTGCAAGCCCGCCGAGGCCAGCGCCCGAACGGCCGATTCGCGGCCTGCGCCCGGCCCTTTCACGCGCACTTCGATGGATTTCATCCCATACTGATCGCGCGCAGTTCCCGCGGCGTTCATGGCCGCCTGCTGCGCGGCGTACGGTGTGCCTTTGCGCGAACCTTTGAATCCGACGGAGCCCGCCGACGCCCAGCTGACCACGCGCCCGTCCGGGTCGCTGAGCGTGATGATGGTGTTGTTGAACGTGGCTTGAACATAAGCCACGCCCTGCGGCACCACGCGCTTCTCGCGCTTCTTGCGAAATTCCTTTTTGCGCTTGGACGCTTTGCCTGCCGCTTTTCCTGCTGCTGCCGGCGCCGCGCCGCCTTCCTGTTGTGGTTCTTTGGCCACGAGTTCTCCCTTTCCTCAGCCCGAATTACTTGCGGGCAGCGACTTTCTTCTTCGCCGCGACTGCGCCCTTGCGCGGGCCCTTGCGGGTGCGCGCGTTGGTGTGCGTGCGCTGTCCGTGCACGGGCAAATTGCGGCGATGGCGCAATCCGCGATAGCACTGAATTTCAATGAGCCGCCGGATGTTCATCTGCATCTCTTTGCGCAGATCGCCTTCGACGCGGCCTTCCGATTCAATGGCCTGGCGGACGCGATTGACGTCCTCTTCGGTCAGGTCTTTCACCTTTTTGGTTTCATCAACGTTGGCCTTGGCGCAAAGCTCCTTGGCGCGCGCCTGGCCAATGCCATAAATGGCGGTCAAGCCAATCCACAGCCGCTTGTTGGCCGGCAATTCAACGCCTGCGATACGTGCCATATTCCTTCCTCCCTAATTCCCTCTTAGCCCTGGCGCTGCTTGTGCTTGGGATTGCTGCAGACCACGCGCACCACGCCGCGCCGATGAACCAGCTTGCACTTCATGCAAATTTTCTTTACCGACGCCCGGACTTTCATTTCCGCTCCTGCTCCGTTTCTTCTTGCCTTTTTTGGCGCGCTACTTGTAACGGTAAACGATTCTGCCGCGCGTCAAATCGTACGGCGAAAGCTCGACCGCGACTTTGTCTCCGGGCAAAATGCGGATGAAATTCTTGCGCATTTTCCCCGAAATGTGCGCCAGCACTTGATGCTTGTTCTCCAGCTCCACGCGAAACATGGCATTGGGTAGCGGCTCGATCACCGTGGCCATCACCTCGATGGCATCCTCTTTCGGATTACCCGAATCCGCCTTCTGCTTGTCGGCTTGTGGCCTTTTTGCCATGCGCTCCTGTGTCGTCAAAAATCAGAAAACCAATTCGCCAGCTGAATCACCAAACGGGGCCGGCGGCGTCGCGCGGACGCGTCAGAATCCACGGACCGTTTTCCGTGACCGCGACGGTATGCTCGAAATGCGCGGAGTCACCGCCATCCGCGGTGACCGCGGTCCACTTGTCCTCGAGCACCTTCACCGCCGGACTGCCCGCATTCACCATCGGCTCGATGGCCAGCACCATTCCCGCCTGCAATTTCGGACCGTGCCCCGGCTCGCCGTAATTCGGCAATTGCAAATCCTCGTGCATTTTTGTGCCGATGCTGTGGCCCACGAATTCACGCACCACGGAAAGGCCGTTTTTCTCGACCCATTGCTGCACCGCGGCGGAAATATCCGTCAGGCGGTTGCCGGCGCGCGCTTGCTCGATGCCATGCTCGAGAGCTTCGCGCGTGACGCGCAGTAGCTTCTCCCGCTCCGGAGCGATTTTGCCGACCGGCACCGTGAGCGCCGCATCGCCGTAATAGCCCTCAAACTCGACGCCAAAATCCATGGACAGAATGTCGCCCTCTTTCACGATGCGTTTCGCCGAAGGTATTCCGTGCACCACTTCATTGTTGATCGAAGCGCACAGCGACTTCGGGTAACCGTGATAATTCTTGAACGCCGGCCGCGCCTTGTGCTTGCGCGCGTACTCTTCGGCCAACTCGTCCAATTCCTGCGTGCTCACGCCGGGCTGAACTCGCTTGCGCAGCTCGGTGAGCGCACCCCACACAATCATTCCCGCGCGGTGCATGGTTTCCAGCTCCGTCGCGGAGCGGCAGATAATCACAGCCGCGCCTCCAGCCGCCCCAATGCGGCAAACACGGCGGTGGTGACGTTCGCCACGCTGGCGTCGGCGTCAATTTCGTCCAGCACGCCCTGCGCGCGGTAATAATCCACCAGCGGCTGCGTCAGCTTGTGGTAAGCCAGCAAGCGTTCGCGAATCGCTTCGGGCCGGTCGTCGGGCCGCTGAATCAGTTCCCCGCCGTCAACATCGCAGCGCCCCTCCACTTTCGGCGGGCGCTCATAAATGTTGTAAATCTCAAAACCGATCTTGCAGGTGCGCCGGCCGGTCATTCGCCGCATCAAAATCTCTTCCGGCACGTTGAAATAAATCACCGCCGGTGGATCCGATTTCTTATTCGCGAGGATGGCATTCAAGGCTTCGGCCTGCGCCAGGGTCCTCGGAAAACCGTCAAAAACAAATCCTCCGTCGCAATCGGCGCGGGCGATGCGTTCCTGCACCATGCGCAAAATCAAATCGTCCGGCACCAGGTCGCCGCGCTCCATAATCGGCTTGGCCATAAGCCCAAGGGGCGCACCCGACATCACGTTTTCACGCAGCATGTCGCCGGTGGAAAGATGCGGCACGCCATAATGCGTCGAGACCAGCTTGGCCTGCGTGCCCTTACCAGCGCCCGGCGGCCCCAGGAAAATCACCGGGCGCGCCAGCAACTGCTTTGCGTCTGCTTGCGCCACGGTCAGGCACCCCGGCCCCGCAAACGGCCGCGGCGCGTGAATCCCTCGTAGTTGCGCATCACCAACTGAGCTTCGAGCTGCTGCACGGTATCCATCGCCACGCCCACCACAATCAGCAGCGAGGTTCCGCCGAAATAGAAGTTCACGTTCAGGCCTTCCAAAATGAACCGCCAGAAGTGGTCGTTGATCCAACTGCCCACCAGCGGCAAATGCTGCAAGTGAATGCCGGACATCATCCACTCCGGCAAAATGCAAACCAGCGCGAGATACAGCCCGCCAACGAAAGTGAGCCGCGTGAGCACGCGATTGATGTGCTCGGAAGTGTTGCGGCCCGGGCGTATGCCGGGGATGAAGCCACCGTACTTGCGCATATTGTCCGCGAGCTCGGTGGGATTGAAAATGATTCCCACATAAAAGAAAGCGAAGAAAATAATCAGCAGAACGTAAATGAGAGTATAGAGCGGCTCGCCAATCCTCAATGTTTGCGCCAGCGAGCCGAAGAATGGCGACTTTTTCTGCACCAGCAGCGCAAGGGTCTGCGGAAAAGTGAGCAGCGAGCTGGCGAAAATCGGCGGAATCACGCCACCGGAATTGACGCGCAACGGCAGATAGGTCATCTGCCCGCCCATCATGCGGCGCCCCATCACGCGTTTCGCGTATTGCACGGGGATGCGCCGCTGGCCGCCCTCCACAAAAACGATCACGCCGACTACCGCGATCATCAGGGCCATCAGGAAAATCAGCGCCAGGCCCGTAAACGGTCCCCACTGCGCGGTCCTGAACTTGTCAAACAAATCGCTCACCGCGCGCGGCAATCCAACCACG
>DATGHO010000030.1:0-5493 GCA_035307965.1 Candidatus Acidiferrales bacterium
CCCCCCCCGGAGACTTGTCAAGTGAGTTTTGTTAAATTTAAGTACTACTCTTGAACGACGGCGCTAACTGCGGCGTCGCTGGGTTACGCTGGCGGTTGTACGATTTCGACACGGAACACAAAACAAGCCATTTACCATGCAAATCGAGCTCGCTACCATTAGTCGCAATCGGTAATTTGCCCCTGATTTTCGGAAGCAGGGAAACGCCAATTGTGGAAAATTGCGCTCGGCTCGGAATTGCCGGCGACGTCTTGCTGTGTGGAGGAAAAGATGACTGCGAAATTGCTGCGAGCTTTGCTTCTCGGGACCGCGCTCTTGGTCTCCGCGCTGCTCACGCACGCCCAACAAGGACAGCAGCTCGCGTCGAACGCGCCTATCTATCAGGTCAGCGTGGTCGGCAACTCGGTTACCGCCATCAGCTACCAGAATCACGGCTCGACGCAGATCGGTTTCGAGGGCACGCCGTTGCTCGTTGAGGCCAAGGGCGAAGCCAAAGTTGAAAGCAAGCAAGGCCGCCTGTCCATTGACGCGAAATTCAAGAATCTGATGCCAGCGCAGAAATTCGGCCCCGAATATCTTACTTACGTTTTATGGGCCATCACGCCGGAAGGAAAAACCAGCAACCTCGGAGAAATTCTTTTGAATGGCGCGAGCAGCAAAATTCAAGTCACCACTTCGCTGCAAACTTTTGGCTTGATCGTCACAGCGGAGCCTTACTATGCGGTCAGCCAGCCCAGCAACCTCGTGGTGATGGAAAATGTGGCTCTTCCGGGTACCACCGGAACCATCGAAAAAGTTACTGCGAATTACGAACTGCTCGACCGCGGCGAATATTCCTACAACGTCGCGCAGGAAAATCAGGGCGCCCTTTCCAGCAGCAACGCCCCGCTCGAACTTCTCGAAGCGCGCAACGCCGTGGCTATCGCGGCTGGCGCAGGCGCTGCGAAATACGCCGCCGACGCGCTTTCTCACGCGCAAAGCTCGCTCACCAATGCCGAACAAATGTTCGCGCACAAAGGCGACCGCAAGCAGGAAATCCAGTCCGCGCGCGATGCCGTCGAAAACGCCGCGGACGCCCGCCAGATCACCGTTCGCCGCATCGCGGAAGAAAAGGCCGCCGCCGAACGCGCCGCCGAAGAACAACGCGCCGCTGACGCCAAAGCCGCCGCCGCTGCCGCTGCTGCAAAACAGCAACAGGACGAACTCGCTCGTCAAACAGCCGAATTGGAAAAGGCAAGAGCCGAGCTTGTCGCCCAGCAGGAAGCGCAAGCGCAGGCCTTAGCCGAAGCAAGAGCTCAGCAGGAGGCCGCCGCGCGCCAGCAGGCGGAACTCGACAAAGAGAAAGCTCAATTGCAAGCACAGGCCGCTGCTCAGGCCGCCGCCGCTTCTGCTGCAAAAGCTCAGGAAGAAGCGCAAGCTCAAGCGTTAGCGGAAGCAAAAGCTCTAGCGGAACAGCAGGCCGCCGCGCAAGCTCAGGCCGCTGCGGCGCAGGCCCAGTCCACTGCCGCGCAGGCCCAAGCCGCCGCCGCGCGTTCCGAGCGGGAAAAAGAGGAACTGCGCGCCACGCTTCTCGAGCAGTTCAACCGCATCCTGCCCACTACCGACACATCGCGCGGACTCAAAGTCAACATGGCCGATGTGCTTTTCGCCACCGCGAAATTCGATCTTCAGCCCGCCGCGCGCGAAGCATTGGCAAAGCTCTCCGGCATCGTCGAAGCGCATCCGGGCCTGAAGCTGCAAATCGAAGGCTACACCGACAGTGTCGGCAGCGACGCGTACAACCAGAAACTTTCCGAAGATCGCGCCGGCACGGTTCGCGCGTATTTGGCCGCGCAAGGTGTCGATCCCGGCGCGATCACGTCGATCGGCTACGGGAAAGCGAATCCGGTCGCGAGCAATGATACCGCCGCAGGCCGCCGCCAGAATCGCCGCGTAGAAATCATCATCTCCGGCGAAATCATCGGCACGCAACTCGGCGCGGCCGCTCCTGCCGCCCCCGCTTCTCAGAACTAAAGGTCGCTGCGGTAGCGCAATCTGAGCCCCAGCTTTGTTCTTCCAATTGTTGCGGAATATTATTGCGCCGGCGCCGCCGTAATTGCCGCTGCCACATTTGCCGCATTCAACGTCAGCGGGCTTTGCAACACAATATCGAATTGCCATCCCGTGTCAAACAGTATGGCTCGTCCTCGCCGAACATGCATGATGCTCAACGCGAACAGAATCGCCATTACGACCGTTGACACCACGATTCCGATGATGAATCCCTTCGGCGGGCCCGGCGAAGGCGGCAATGGCGGCGGCGTAGGCCCGGTCTGAAACGCATTCGCTCTGTTGCCGGTGAGTGCATATGCTTGCGAGACGCCGTTCGCTGGATCGCCTGGCGCAGCCGGCGCTCTCAAGTCCGCGACGGGCTGCGCCAACTCAGCTTGAGCGTCGCCCGCATCGAGCGCCACTGTGTAGCCATTCGCGTACACGAGGTTAGTGAACTTGACTTGCACTTTCGGCGCGCCAATTCCGTGCTTCACAATATTCTCGATGACGCCCGTGACGTAAGTTCCCGCCGGAATCACCAGTTGCGTCCCGACCGTCACGGGAAAAGCCACCATCGCCCGCACCGTATCGCCTTTCTTCGATTTGCTAATGATAGGGCTGCTCAGCGTCGCGGAAATTTGCGTTCCCGCCGGAACCACAATCGTCCCGCTCTGCGCTCCAGTTTGTGAACTGTCTTGTAATTGTCCCGCCGGCTGAGCTGGATTCTGCGCGCCAGCCTGCGGAATGTTAGGAGGCAAGTCTTGTGCATAGCACATTGACGCCGCCAGCAGCACCGCCAGAACAATTCGTCGCACCTCGTGCCGCATTATGCCGTTCATAGCGCACCAGCCTTGCATCACGAGATTTGAGGTCGAAATACAACGCATAATTCTGGCCCGCGAAGCGCAACGACTCCAGCGAGAGCGAGCCATCTGCATTTTTCCGCATCCACGGCTCGTTCGCCGCGGAATTTCTGCTCAACAACAGCAGCCACGCTGACCCGCGCATGATCACATTTTTGTTTTTTTGCGTAATTTCGAATGCCACCACAGGATCCAGTCCCACCCAACTTACCTGATACGTTCCCGCCGCAAGCGTTTGCCCGTCCACTTCTGCAGGCGCGCTGAGTTGAAAGCTCCCGTTGTATTGCTTTGGACTCGAGCTAACCACCGGCGGCCCAGGACACGTTGTCCCCGGTGTTCCGGGCGTCCCAGGCGTTCCTGGAATCACTGTATCCGGAGTCGCTGGCGTTCCCGGTATCACGATGTCTGGCTGGCCCGGCGCGCCGGGAATCACTGTGTCCGGCGTGCCAGGACTGCCCGGAATTACGGTGTCGGGCGTGCCCGGCGTCCCCGGCGTTCCCGAAGTTGGACGGCACAGCGATGCTGTTTTGAACTTCGCAGGGTTTGCAGGATTCGATCGGCTCACCGCCTCCAGCACTTGTTCGCGGTCCAGTCGGAGCGGCTTCTGCAGCACCATTTCAATTTGTGTCCCATTGTCCAGCAGAATGTCGCTGGCCCGGCTCACCTCGACGTAAGCGCTGCTGACCGCCGGTATCACATCGTCTTCATTCGCGGGATTCGCCGCCGCTTGAGTCGGTGTGACAGCACTCGTCGCGCTCGGCATATCGCCAAACATCACCGTGTAGCCATTCGCGAAAATCAGCTTCGTAAAATGGACCTGAATCTGCGCGTGCGGAGAAAAAATTCCCGGCCGTGAAATCGCGTCAATCTGCCCCTGCGCATACGTCCCTGCTGGAATCGCCATCTGATTGTCAATGGCCACCGGAAACACCGTCTCCGCGTAGACGCTCTCGCCGGGAGCCGCAGTGTTAGCCCATACAGCGCGCGTCAACGCCAGCGGCACCGTTGTGCCCGCCGGAATCGTGATCTGAGTTTTTTCGGAATTACCTATAGATGATGCTTGCCGAGTGGGTTTAATCGGGCCGGTGGTTAGTTCTTGCGCTCCACAAACTGTTGCACTGAGCAGGATCGCTAGGAGGAGTCTTCGCATCGCTGGTGGCCTCCCGCACTTTCTTATCTGCTCAATAGACGCTTCACGTTACATATTGGTTCCTTAATCCAACATTAAAATTGCTTCATCTTCGGCGCCTTGCTCTGTTGTGATTCGCAACCCCTCCCGATGCCCTGAAATCGAGACGGTGTGAGGAATCTGCCTTTGGTTGAGTGTTGCGGGAATCACAATTCCGGCATGGCCATTTTGCGCGGCGGATTGAAAAACGGCAGCTTTGCCACCGTCACGCCCACGCGATGCCGCACCGCTTCCACCGTATATTCCATCTTCAATTTCGTCCCCGGCGCTGCGAATTTGGTCTCCACGCTCGCCAAAGCAATCATTTTTTTCAGCGTCGGCGACCACGTCGTCGAAGTCGCTTTTCCAATCTGCACCGCCATCGCGTCTCCCGTGTCATAAATCGGCACCGCCACGCGCGAAGCCGTGCTGGCCACCTGCGGCGCCAACCCAATTTTTTCGTACAGCGCCTCCACGTCATCCCAGTCAATATCCAGTCCGACGTATTGTCTCTTCGCCCCGCGCTTCTGCTCCGCCGCGAGCGCTTCGCGCCCCACAAAATGCTCTTTGTTCAAATCCACCATGCGCCCCAGCCCAATCTCATACGGCGAATACTTCTGCGCCTCGATCAGCGCCTTTTTGCTGCTGATGTAATCCACTTCGATCAGCAGCAAGCCCGCCTCGATGCGCGCCACGTCCAGCGCCAGCATTCCCGCGGGATGCAAATCGAACTTCCTTCCGCGCTCCATCAATTCGTCCCACACGCGCGTGGCATCCTCCCACGGCATCCAAATTTCATAACCCAAATCGCCCGTATATCCCGTCCGCGAAATATCCACCATCACGCCGCCGATTTTCGCTCCGCGCGTCACGCGAAAATATTTCAGCCTGGCAATGTCCGCATCGCTCGCTTCGCCGAGCAGCCGCGCCGAAGCCGGCCCTTGCAGCGCCAGCGACGCCACTTCTTCCGAAATGTCCTCGATGTTCACGTCCAGCCCGCTCGCGTTCTGCTCCAGCCAGCGCAAACTTGGGTCCGCCGCCGTCCAGCGATACACATTTTCTTCCAGCCGCGAAATCGTCCCGTCATCAATCACTTTCCCGTCTTCATCGCACCAGCAGCAGTAAATCACCTGCCCCACTTTCACCTTGTTAATGTCGCGCGTGATCACGCGGTTCACGAGCCGCGTCGCGTCTTTGCCCGTGACCAAATACTTGTACAAGGGCGAAATATCGATCAGTGCCGCCGCATTGCGGATGGCGTTGTACTCGTGCTCGTGATGCACCTCATACACGCTGACCGTGTAATATCCCGACCACTCGCGGTAATTCAAGCTCTGGCAAAGCGGAAAAGTTCTCTCGTGAAACGCAGTTCCAATAGGCAAAGGAGTGGCCTCGATGAGCATTCTACCAAACGCGTCGACCATCTTCGCA
>DATGHO010000031.1:0-3242 GCA_035307965.1 Candidatus Acidiferrales bacterium
CTGGGCGAATCGCTGAAGACCGTGCAGAAGCTGGCGACACCGATCGAGCAGGCCACGACACCGTCGCTCGAGGCGCTGCAGGCATTTACGCTGGCGCGCAGAACCATGATGGAACAAGGGAATTATGCGGCGGCGGTGCCGCAATTCCAGCACGCGATCCAGCTGGACCCAAACCTGGCCATGGCATACGCGTCGCTGGGAACGGCATACAACAATTTGGGAGAGAAGGAACTTGCTGCCGAGAATACCCGCCGGGCGTACGAACTTCGCGGCAAAGTAAGCGAACGAGAAAAGTTTTATATCGAATCGCATTACTACCATTTCGTCACCGGAGACTTATTGAAAGCGAAACAAGTGTACGAGGTGTGGACGCAGACCTATCCGCGCGAAGAAGTGCCGCTGACAAACTTGGGAACGTTGTATCAAAGTCTAGGGCAATACGAGAAAGCGCTGGAGGATTTTAAGGCAGCTCAGCGGCTGTCAAATAGCGCCATTAATTACACAAACTTGTTGACCGTCCTGGTAAACCTGAATCGCGTGAAAGAGGCGCGCGCGACGGCAGCGGACCTAGCGGCGAAAAAGATTGATTCGCCGGGCATAAGGCTTGCGCTGTATCAACTTGCTTTTCTGCAAAGCGATGACCCGGGGATGGCCGAAGAGGTGAGTTGGGCCGCAGAGCACGCCGCTGATGAAAGCATCTTGCCGTGTTATCAATCCGATAGCGCGGCGTATATCGGTCAGTTGAACAAGGCCCGTGAGCTTTCGCGCCAGGCAGTGACTGAGGCGCAACACGCGGGGCGCAAGGAACGGGCCGCCGGATGCGAGGCGCAAGCAGCTTTGCGAGAGGCTCTGTTTGGAAACGGAGGGGAGGCACGACGCTTCGCGGGGAATGCGTTGAGGAATTCAAGCGGAAAAGACGTATTGTTCGTAGCGGCACTGGCGCTGGCCCTGGTCGGTGATACGAACAGCGCAGCAGAAGTGGCGGGAGGCATGAAAGTGCGTTTTCCGGAGGATACCATTGTCCAATTCAACTATCTGCCGACTCTCTACGCGCAAATTGCGCTGAATGACGGGGATAAGTCACGAGCGTTGGAATTCTTGAAAACCGCAGCACCGTATGAGCTGGGACTTCCGGGCGCCGGCAGCTATTCCACCAATATGTACCCGGTGTACGTTCGCGCGCAGGCACTGCTGGCTCTACACCAGGGCGGTGAAGCGGCCGCTGAGTTTCAGAAACTTATGGACTGGCAAGGAGTTGTGGGGAACGAACCTATCGGCGCACTGGCAATCCTCGGATTGGCCAGGGCCCGGGCTATGAACGGAGAGACCGCCGATGCCCGTGCTTCGTACAATCGTTTTCTGTCGCTCTGGAAGAATGCCGACAGCGGCTTGCCGCTGGTCTCAGCGGTGCAGGCAGAGGTTCCGAAATAAAACGTCGGCTAGCTTTCGAGCTTGAAAATGCGCTCCATGCGCAGCCATTTTTCGCCGGGAGCCGCGCCTTCGAGTGGTTGCTGAAATTTCCACATCAGTGCTTCCCATTCCTGGACCCTTGGATTTTCCTGATCTGAACTGGCTTTCTTTTCGAACGTGAAAGATTCGTTGACTTCCATAATCATGAACATTCGAGTGCCGAGCAGATAGATTTCCATGTCTTCGATACCGGCGTCGCGGATGCTTTTGGTGATTTCCGGCCAGATTTTCTGGTGGAATTGTCTGTATTCTGCGATCAGCGCGGCGTCTTTTTTGAGATCGAGGGTCAAACAGTAGCGGCGGTTCATCGATAAATTCCCTTCCTACCAGTAGTGCACAAATCCACGAACGGAATTCGGTTGAATTTCATCGCGATTGAATTGCGATTAGCGGCGGCCATCGGGTCAGGTGAGGGCGCGATCGAGATGGACATAACCGCCGTCGACGAAGAGGTGCTGGCCGGTGGTGTGCCCGGATTTTTCGGACAGGAGAAACAGAACGGTGGAGGCGATTTCTTCAGCGAGGGTCATGCGCTTGCCCAGCGGAATCTTTGCCTCGATGCGAGCCAGAGTTTCCTGCGGCGAAGGAAACTGGGAGAGCCATTGCTGATACAAAGGCGTCATGACTTCCGCGGGCAGAACCGCGTTTACGCGGACGCCGTCGGGGAGAAGCTCTACAGCCCACTCGCGAGTGAGGCCAAGAATTCCGGCCTTGGCGGCGACGTATCCGGAGGTATTGCCCTGACCAGTGACGGCGGTCTTGGAACTGATATTGACGATGGCGCCTTTTGCACGCTTCAGCGCCGGTAGAGCGTAATGCGCCATATAGTAGTAATGATTCAGATTGCGCTCGAGCGAAGCGATAAATTTTTCCGGTGATCCCTTTTGCAGGCCAATGCTGTCGTTAACACCGGCATTGTTCACCAGCGCGTCGATCCGGCCAAATTTTTGCAGCGTGGCTTCGACGGAATCTTTGCAGGCCTGCGAGGAGGTCAGTTCGGTTTCGAAAAATGCGCAATCCGAGCCAGCGGCGTGTAATTCCTTGCAAAGCGCGTTCGAAGCGTTGGCGTCCTTATCGCAAATGACCGGGATGGCGCCCTCGGCGACACAAGCGCGCACGATTGCGGCGCCGATGCCTTTGCCGCCGCCGGTGACCAGAACAACCTTTGCTTTGAGTTGGAGATCCATTTTTTAGCCGTGCAACCGCAGAAAGCCGCCGTCCAACGGATAGTCGTTGCCAGTAACAAAGCTCGCTTCATCGGAACAAAGATAGTGGGCAAGAGAAGCGACTTCATGCGGCTCGCCCATTCTGCCAATGGGCTGGGTTTTTGCGAGCTTGTCGTACATTTCGGCTTCGCGGCCCGGATAATGTTTTTTGAGATAGCCGTCGACGAACGGCGTGTGAACGCGTCCCGGCGAAATGCTATTGCAGCGAATGTTGTGCTGAACGTAATCCTTCGCGACGGAATAAGTCATGGCAATCACTGCGCCTTTGCTGGTTGAGTAGGCGAAGCGGTCGCCGAGACCGGCCGTTCCGGCGATGGACGCAATGTTGATAATCACGCCGCCGCCGCTGGCCTTCATGTGAGGGACACAAGCATGGATGCAGTTGTAATAGCCTTTCACGTTCACCAGCATCACGCGATCGAAGTCGGATTCGGGAGTGTTCTCGACATTTCCGATGTGAGAAATTCCGGCGTTGTTGATGAGGATGTGGACGCGCTCTTTCGCAAAGATCCCCGAGCAGGTCCGATGGACGCTGGCTTGATCGGT
>DATGHO010000032.1:0-67950 GCA_035307965.1 Candidatus Acidiferrales bacterium
AGCGACCTACATCGCAGAGCGGAGCTTCTTAGGTCTGCGCGAGCTTTCGACGTGCTATCGACCTTGAACGCGCCGATGCCTCGCGCGAATCATCGAAGGCGAAGGCTCAGGAAACTAGCAACACAGAATTAGAGCACTACCCCCCCCTTCAATCGAGTTGCTATCGTTGCCAAGTTCTCCTACCATTGGCTCCTTCGACCGGGTGCTTGCTGGTATAGGTGGCTGCGCAAGGAAGCGCTGCCGGTTGAATGGTTATGCCGCGAACTCCTCGACTACTTGTGCTGGACCCTGCTGGCGCGCGCCGTGAAGTGCCGCTCACTTCTTTCCCGTTTCGTATCGGACGGCAAACAGGCAATGAGCTGGTGCTTCGCGACAGCCGCATCAGCCGCCAGCAGGCGCAAATCGCAGCCGCCGAAGGCGGATATTTTCTCGAAGACCTCGGCAGCCGCCACGGCACTTTCGTCAACGGCCAGCGGATCACCGGGCTTCATACGCTTTCGCCGAAAGACGCCATTGACTTCGGCATGCCGGATTCGTTCAAGCTGGTTTACCTGGGTGATGAAGCAACGCTCGAAGAGCTCATCGAGCAAGTGGAAAAGCCCGCGCCCGCCACGCCAGGAACTCAGGGACTTTATCACCTGGGCGTGCTGCTGGAAGTTGCGCGCACGCTGGGCTCGGGCCTGTCGCTCGAAGACGTGCTCGCCGCGGTGGTCGATGCGGCCATTCGCGTGACGCGCACTGAGCGCGGCGTGCTGCTGCTCGCAAATGACGCCGGAGAACTTGCGCCGGTCGTGGCGCGGGACGCCAAGGGCGAGCTGATTGCTGCCGATCAATTGAAAATCTCCTCTGGCGTGCTCAAGCGCGTCGCCGATTCGCGGCGCGAGCTGATCGTGAGCGACACGGGCGACGAAGTCGGCCTTGGGCAGCAAGCGAGCGTCGCTTCGCTGTCGCTGCTGACCATTGTGGCCATTCCCATCGAGAAGCTTCCAGTCATAGCCGCCGTGGACCTCACCATTACTTCAGAGGAAGCGGAGCTTCTTGGCGTTCTTTACCTCGACAGCCGCTCGCCTTCAACGGCGTTCACGGAAATCGACCGCGAGGTTCTGCGCACGCTCGCGCACGAAGCTGCCAACGTGATCGAAAATGCGCGTTTGTTTTCAGCCTCGCGCGCCAAAGCGCGCCTCGACCATGAAATTGAAATTGCCAGCCAAATTCAGCGTGACCTCCTCCCCAAGACATTTCCGCAGATGCCGCATATTGCGGTGACCGGCTCGACGCTTGCCTGCCATTCCGTTGGCGGAGACTGTTTCGATGTAGTGGCCCTGAGCGGCGGGCGCTTCGGGTTTTTTGTCGGCGACGTTGCTGGCAAGGGCGTTGCCGCGTCGCTGCTGGCTACGCTTCTGCTGGGAGTGTTTTACACAACGGCGGCCTTGGACATTCCGCTGGCCGAGATCACCAAGCGCGTCAACCAGTTTCTCTGCGAACGTTCCAGCGAAGATCGCTACGCGACGCTTTTTTATGGCGTTCTCGATCCGGCGGGAAATCTCGAATACATCAATGCCGGACACGTGCCGCCACTGGTGCGCCGGCCTTCCGGAGAGCTCATCGAGCTGCCCTCGTCGAATTTTCCAGTGGGAATGTTCCAGGAGGCGGAATTTGCGACAGAACGCGTATTGCTTTCTGCGGGAGATTATCTGGTGATTTACAGCGACGGCGTTTCCGAGGCGCGCAATCTGCGCGATGACATGTTCGAGCACGAGCGGCTGAGTTCGCTGATGAGCAGTTTTTCCGGCGAAAACGTCGAGCAACTTGCCGACGCCATTCGCACCGGCGTCCGCAATTTTACCGGCGGCGCGCCGCAAGCCGACGACATCACCATGGTCGTCGTGCAATACAAAGGCTGAACCGCGCGCGTTGGGACTAGGAGCCGGTGGAGGAATAGTGGCGCGTGCCGAGATTCCACATGAATATCGCCAGCGCTAGAAAGCCCGCAGCGACCAATGGGACGAACGGCAAATATTCCGGGGTGATCGTATGCCCTAACAAGCGCACGCTGGGATAAAAAGAGGCGAGGCCAAACGGAATGATCCAGCACAAGAAGAACTGTACTGCCCCAGAGTAAATCGAGAGCGGATAGCGGCCGAAGGCAATCAAATTCCACACTGGCGGATGCACTCCAATGCGGTCTTCAAACCAAAATGAAATGGTCGTCAGCAGCAAGAACACGGAAACATAAATCACTCCCGCGCATAATCCCCAGAAAATGAGCAACGACAATTTGCCCGGAGTCCAATGAACGTGCAAGCGGCTCGATGCCCACCAGATGCAAAAAAGCCCTGTGGCGATTTCCTGTATGGACTCCACGCGGAACTGCTCGAAAAGGACCTGAAAGAGCGTCGAGATAGGCCGCAGCATTACGCGGTCGAATTTCCCTTCAATGATGTAATTGTTTCCGAAGTCGTACAGGTTAAGGCTGATGATATTGAACATTCCATAGGGCAGCAGTGAAAAACCGTAGAGAAACACTTCCTCGGGCAACGTCCAGCCAGCCAGGCTGGGAACTTTTTTGAAGAGCACGATCACAAACAGCAGCGCGAAAATTGTTGCGGCAAAGCTGGTGGCGGTCGAAACGATAAAATCGCCTCGATAGGCCATGCGCATCTTGGCGTACTGGGAAAAATATTCGCCGAAGAGGATGCAATGCCGCCAGAACTCGTGCGCGAGCCGGCGTATCGGATCTGCCGCGCGCATGCCCTCTTGCGAATTTTCTAGCCGTGGCATGTTCTAGCCTCCATGGATCGTGATTTTCTTGGTGGCGCGCTCCCACCACCAGTGCGCCGCAAAAAGCAAAATCACCACCCAAATCCATTGCACGCACAGCCACAGCGCGGCCTGACGCGTGGAAAATCTTCCCAAATAAATAGACAGCGGCGTGTAGGCGATGTGCTCGAAGGGCAGCCAGGCCAAAACGCGCGCGACGGGTTTTGGAAAATAAGTCATCGGTATCAGCAAGCCGGAGAGCAGTTCGATTAGCCAGTACTTCGCGCGAATCATTGCGAGAATGGATTTCAGCGGAATCGCACATGTGCCGATCATGAAATTAATTGCAGCCATCAGAAAAAACGCGCCGAGAACGCCGATTACGAAGAGCGCAAAATCCGTTTTTGACGCAGGCCCTTGCACCGGAAAAATCAGCGAAACCACGACGGCGGTTGGAACGGTGAGCAATCCAAGACGAAATGCGGATTCGCCCATGGCGCGAAAAATCCACATCCACTGCACGGAGACCGGTTTGATCAGGTCCATGGCGATTTTGCCTTCAATCACTTCGTAGGCCATTTCCTGATCGATGGTGTTCCAGTAAAACGAGCGGATAATCCAGCCGACGCTGACGTAGGTGATCATTTGCGGCAGCGTGAATCCGGCAATCGGCCCTGAAGCGTGGCGAAACACGGCGCTCCAGATGAAGTAGTAGACGGTGACGTTCAAAAAATAAGTGATGATTCCGGTGAAATAACGCAGGCGGAAAGCGAGGATGTTGACAAATCCGATGCGCGAAAATTCCGCGTACGGCGCAAGGGCTGCTTGGATGCGCGACCCCATTCTATTCCAGGCCTCGCATAGCTTCTGGACTTGATGAAGTGTTTCCTATTTCGCGGATTCGCTTCCAGGCGTGGTCGACATGGCGCAACTCGGTGTTTGTCTGGCCAATGCTCATGCGCAGAGTGAATTTGCCGTCGAGCTTGGTATGCGTGAGGTAGAATTCGCCGCTACGGTTTACGCGGTCCATGATGGCTTGCGTGATTTCGTCGCCGCCGCGATGGCGAAAGCAGACCAAATTCAGCGGCGTCGGCGCGGCGAGCTCGAAATTCTTATCGGCTGCGACCCATGAAGCGAATTTCTGCGCGAGTTCAACGTGGTGGCGAATGTGATGCTGCAAACCTTCGATTCCATAGTGGCGGATGACGAACCACAATTTCAGCGCGCGAAAACGCCGGCCCAGTTGCACGTGCCAGTCGCGATAATCGATCACCGCGCCCGATTCAGTGGCCTTGTTGCGCAAATACTCCGGAAGCACGCTCATGGTTCGAATCAGTTCGGTGCGATTCGCGACATAAAAACAGTCGCAATCGAAATTGGTGAACATCCATTTGTGCGGATTGAAACAATAGCTGTCGGCAAGCTCGAGGCCATCGTGAATCCAGCGAAACTCCGGGCAAACGGCGGCCGTGCCGGACATTGCCGCGTCCACGTGCAGCCATAGTTTGTGTTCGCGGCAGATTTTGCCGATGGCGCGCACGGGGTCCATGGCGTTGGACGAAGTTGTGCCGACGGTAGCGCAGACGAAAAACGGAGTGCGCCCCGCGCCGGCGTCCTCGCGGACTTGCGCTGCCAGAGCGTCGGGCCGCATCGCAAACTTATCGTCGACTTCGATCAATCGCAAATTTCTGCGGCCGATGCCGGCGATTTTCGCTGCTTTCTCGATGGAGGAATGCGCTTGCGAAGAGGTGTAAGCAACGAGCTTGCCATCGCAGCCGCGCTCATTCGAATCAAAATGTGTGGCGCGTTCGCGAGCCGCCAGAAGGGCGCAGAGTGAAGAGCTCGAAGCGGTATCTTGAAGCACGCCGCCGCCGGTGCTGGTCGACAAAAATGCCTTCGGCAAATCCAGCATTTCGGCCAGCCAATCGAGCATGTGCGTCTCGAGTTCAGTGCATGCGGGACTTGTGGCCCAAAGCATTCCTTGAACGCCCAATCCGGCGGAAAGCATTTCGCCCATGATGGAAGGGAATGATGTATTGGACGGGAAAAATGCGAAGAAATTTGGCGATTGCCAATGGGTGATGCCGGGCAGAATCAATTTCTCGACGTCGAGCAGCATGGCGTCAAATGTTTCGCCCTGCTGCGGCGCGCTTTTCGGCAGCGTCGCGCGGATTGCGCCCGGCTTCACCTGCGACATCACCGGAAACGATTCGATGCGCTGGTAATAATCGGCGATCCAGTCTACAACGGCTTTGCCGTGGCGGCGGAACTCCTCAGGCGTCATGTGAAAACTGGCTGCCGCCGGCGCTTGCTTGATTTTTGTCAGCGTGAATCTCCTAAATGGCGACTTCGTGCAGGGCCGCGCCCGCGTAAATTCGCTTCACCACTTCTTCGATAGGTTCGTCTTCGATGAGCAGGTCGCGCACTTCCACGGTGTTGAGAATTTGGCGGATCAAATCCGCGGTGGCCATTCTGGTGCGATCAAAGCGAATGAGATAAGTGAGCTGGTCAACCTGCTCGAGTTCCAGCCCGTCACGGACAAACGATTGCACACGCGCCAGCTGATCAGAATCCTTCACGGCAAATTTAATCTGCTTGGTGCGCAGCAATTTTTGTTTGAGCAAATCGAGCGGGCCGTCGTAGAGGAGGCGCCCATGGTCAATAATCATAATGCGGCGGCAGAGTTCTTCGATGTCGTCGAGGTCATGCGTGGTGAGCAAGACGGTGGTTTGAAATTCGCGATTGATGGCGCGCAGGAATTTGCGAATCTGGTCCTTGGCGACCACGTCGAGGCCAATGGTGGGCTCGTCGAGAAAGAGCAGCGGTGGATTATGCAGCAACGCCGCCGCTAAATCGCAGCGCATCCTTTCGCCCAGGGAAAGCTTGCGCACGGGCGTGAACAAGTAATCCTGAATTCCCAGAATCTGGTTGAATTTCTCCATGCGCTCGCGAAAATCCCGCTCTGGCACTTCGTAAATGCGCCGCAGGAGCTTGAACGATTCGACGACCGCGATGTCCCACCACAGTTGCGTCCGTTGCCCAAAAACCACGCCGATGCTCTTCACATACTGCCTGCGTTGCCGGTAAGGCAAATAGCCATTCACGTGAGCTTCGCCGGAGCTGGGCATCAAAATTCCAGTGAGCATCTTGATGCTCGTGGATTTTCCCGCGCCGTTCGGGCCGATGTAGCCGACCATCTCGCCGCGGTCCACCGCGAAACTGACGCGATCGACGGCGCGCACGGTTATGTGTTCGCGCACAAATAAATTTTGAATGGAGCCCCAAACGCCTTCGCGGCGTTTGAATGTGCGGAAGTCTTTGGAGAGTTCGCGAACGTCAATCAGCGGCGCGTCAGCCATGTCGGAGCGATTCTAGCATGGAGTGATTCGCCAATAATTGCCGCGGGGGGGGGCGAGCGGCAGACAGCGCACACGTTGGCTATGCTTTCTGTGGCTTTTGAAGATGCTACGTGCGGAAGAGCACGTCTTCGCGGTTGAACATGCGCACGGCACAGCCGATGGCAATTCCTGCGTACAGGCAAGTCATTCCAAAAATCGCGGCGATATAGAGCCACGGATAAGAGCCGCCGATGATTTCTTTGCTCACCAGGCTGGTATTGAGAATGGGAACGAGCGCCGTTTTCCAGTTCAACTCGACGCCCGGGAAAGCGCCGATAATCGCCGGTGCAATCACGATAAAGCTCATCGGCCCGACGTAGGTTTGCGCTTCGCGGAAGCTTTTTGCCAGAAGCGAGACGGCCAGCAGAGCGGAGGCGAAAAGGATTGCCAGCGGCAGCAGCATGACGACGACGACCGCGACGGTGCTCGGCTCGATAGACATCTGGAACGTGGCATGCGCGGCGGCCATCAGTTTCGGTTTGGCCCAGGCGAACGAAGCGCCCATGGAAATGAGCGAGAGAATCGCAGTGACGACCGACGCGGTTACCACGGTGAGGAATTTTCCCATCACAATGTCCGTGCGCGAAACGGGACTCGAAAGAATTGTTTCCATCGTGCCACGTTCTTTTTCTCCGGCGGTCAGATCCATCGCCGGGTAGGTCGCTCCCGTAAAGGAAAAAATGATAATGAGATACGGAATCCAGCCGCCGAAGAGCGCCGCGCCGACTTTTGAGGGCGGCGCAACATTCTTCGACTTGACCGTGAAGGGGTCTATTAAATTCGGGGGCAAGCCCCGCGCCGTCAGTTCGGCGCTGACCACCTGGTCGCGGTACTTGTCAAAGAATTTTTCGAGCTTGCTTTCGGCTTCCTCCGATTTGTCGTTGTTTTCGAAGTATCCGATGGAAATCTTTTTCGGCTGTCCGCTTCCGATGGCCGCGTCAAAGCCCGGCGGAATGTCCACCACGGCGCGTATCTTCTTGTCGGAAACTTCCTCGGTCGCGTCGTCACGGTAGGGAACCACGCGAATGCCGGAAAGATGATGCAGCGCGGCAAGAATTTTTGGCGAATCCCCTCCGCCGCGGATCATTACGGGCGCGATTTCTGTTTTCGCTTCGCCAGAGAACGTCGCGCCGACATAGCCAATGATGAGAAACAGCAGCGGGAAAGCGACGAGCGGCATAACCGCCATAGAGCGGATGGTGCGCTTATCGCGCAGCATGTCGCGCAGCTCCTTGCGGTAAACGACCAGCGAATTGCGCAGGTTCATTGGCCGTCTCCCGAAACCTCGACGAAAACTTCTTCAAGGCTTTCCTTCCGGTATCGGTCTCGCATTTCTTCCAAAGTTCCTTCGGCCCGCAACTGGCCGCCGTGAATAATTCCAATGCGGTCGCAGAGTTTTTCCACTTCAGTCATGACGTGCGTCGAGAAAATGACGGTCTTGCCGCGGTTGCGGCATTGCCGGATGAAGTCAATGATCGAGCGCGCGGCCATCACGTCAAGCCCAATTGTGGGCTCGTCGAAAATCATAACCGAGGGATTGTGAATCAGCGTGCGCGCAATGGAAACTTTTTGCTTCATGCCAGTGGAAAGCTTAGCGCAGCGCCGGTCGCGAAAGTCTTCCATGTCCAGCGCTTTGAAAAGCTCATCGGCGCGCTGCTCGATGATGCGAGCATCGAGGCCGTAAAGTTGGCCAAAATATTCGACAGTTTCGAAGGCGGTCAGACGATCATAGAGGGCCGTGGCGGTGGAGAGGAATCCGATATTCGCGCGGACTTTCTCCGGCTCGCGCACCACATCGTATCCCGCAACGATGGCGGTGCCGGAAGTGGGGGACAGAATTGTGGCCAGCATGCGCAGGGTAGTGGTCTTGCCCGCGCCGTTTGCGCCCAGCAGACCGTAAATTTCGCCCGGAGTGCATGTGAAGCTCACGCGGTCCACGGCTCGAATTTCGCCGCGCTTCTTGTCCCTAAAAATCTTGCTAAGTTCTCGCGCTTCAATCACGCTTTAGCCCTTCTATTTTGTGCTGAGCGACTGAAATTTAGCTTTCCGAGCGAATCGAAGTGTCCGGTTCTTTGTATATCTGTACGGCATATTCATACGAATTGGCCGCACAGATGTTACCTCGAACACTGGTGATAATTTGCCAAAATTAGGCTTCCAACGCCGTATAGGTGGCTGCCGATTCGTGTGAAAAGGAAGGTCAGCGAACTGAGATTGCGGTAAGTTACGAATCCTGCAGAACTTGGACAGGATGTCGGAAGCATAGGGCTATACGCTGAGGCCGTTCAGTAGATCAGAAACGGCGGCGACGATCTCGCCGATTTGCACCGGCCGGAAGAGCACTTTTGCGGCCGGATGCGGAGGTGGCGACGTGGCCACCCGCGAGGCAATAACCACCGTCGGAGTGTGGCGGACAAGCTGTTGCACCGCTGGATCGGAAGCTGCTTTTGCACTCGCGTCCAGCACGATTGCTGAGGGAGCCTCGCCCGCGGCAATGGCGCGTCCAATTTCCTCGGCGTTTTCCATGCCCAGCGCTTTGATTCCGCGTTCACGCAACTCCGCGCGAATGCCCGCGCGCAGCATCCATTCTTCTGCGACCACAAATACGACTGGCATCCCGACTTCGCAGTGTAGCATCTTCGTGAGTATGGCTTTATAGTGCGAGTAAGGGGATGGTGGATTGCAGTTTGAATTTGGCTGCGATTGTCATCGGCAACAAATTCAAACTGATCCATTACTGAATAAGGGAGTGACGTAGGCAATCGACAAGGGGCTCTGCTACAATTCTATGAATTCTGGGGGATTTGTTTTTGCCATCAGAGCGAGCAGCCTCTGTGCCGCCAAAAAAGCGATGGATTGCGTGGGTAGCCGGGGCTGCCATCCTCGTCGTGGTGGTGTTGATTCTCGCCAGCCGTGACCAGGCTCCCGAAGTCCAGACTGTGCAGGTGAAGCGCGAGAATCTTTCCGCCTCCATTACCAGCAATGGAAAGGTGGAGCCAGTGCAGCCTTTCGTAGCGTTCGCGCCATTCGTTACAACGGTGGAGCGCCTCGATGTGACGGCTGGTCAGAATGTGCATAAGGGCCAAGTGCTTTTGGTTTTGAATTCAGCCGAACCGAAAATGGAGTTGGCCAAAGCCCGCAGCGATTTGCTGGCGGCCCAAGCGCAGCTTCGTGACGCGCGCGCCGGTGGCCCTCCCGCGCAGGTGGCGCAAATCGAGGGAAGCTTGAAACAGGCGGAAATCAACTTGGCGAATCTGCAAAGAACTGAGGAAAGTTTGAAGCAACTGGTGGCGGAGAAAGCGGCGATGCCCGTTGAACTGGAGCAGAACAAAATTCAAACAGAGGATGCGCAGGCGAGCGTGAATTCACTGAAACAGCAAAAGGCGGCGATCGCCGCGCAGGCGGCGGTGAATGCGCAGAGCGCGGTACTGGCAGAGCAGCAAGCGAATTCGCAAATTGCCACTTACGATAATCAAATTAAATCGGCGACGGTGACATCGCCGATTGATGGCACACTGTATTCTTTGCCGGTTTATCTGGGAGAGTACGTTCACGTGGGACAGGTGCTGGCCGAAGGGGCGGACCTGCACAAGGTGAGAGTACGAGCGTTTGTGGATGAGCCGGATCTGGGTGTGCTCGCGCCCAGTCAGGACGTGTTTATCACATGGGCGGGTCTTCCCGGACAGGTATGGACAGGAAAAACGGAAAGCGTGCCCAAGGAAGTGACCGCCCTGGGCGTTCGCAATGTCGGCGAAGTGCTTTGCTCGGTGCAGAACAGCAACATGGAATTAATCCCGAATTTGAGCGTGGATGTAAGGATTGAGGTGAGTCAGCGCCAAAATGTGCTGGTGGTCCCGCGCGGCGCCGTGCACGCAAATGGACTGAAGCACTTTGTTTTCGTGGTCAACGATGACACGTTGCACCAGCGAGAAGTGAAGCTGGGGATCGCGGATCCGACGGTGTTCGAGGTTGTGTCAGGGTTGAAGGAGGGAGAGCGCGTGGCGCTTTCGGGGGGAATTACGCTGCATAACGGCATGACGGTGACTCCGGTGGAGGCAAATCAATAATGAATTGGGCGGCCCTTTTTATGGCATCGGTTTTCTTGCTTTTTCCCGCAGCGCAGAAGGCGCAAGCCGATGGCTTGTCCGATGTGCAACAGCAATTCGAATCGGGAAACTACAACGCCGCAATGAACGTTTTGCGCGCGCTGGTTTCACAGAATCCCGGCAATGCGCAGCAGCATTACTGGCTGGGGCGATGCTATTACGAAGTACGCGATTATACGGATGCGGTGTCGGAGTTGGAAAAAGCGACGCAACTTGATCCCAATTCATCTATAAACCATGACTGGCTGGGCCGCGCGTACGGCGAAGTGGCCGATCAGCAGCGCAGCTTCTTGCTGGCGCGCCGCGTGAAAAAGGAATTTGAGGCGGCGGTGCAAGCGGACCCGTCGAATATTCCGGCGCGGCGCGACCTGGAGGAATATTTGCTGGATGCGCCGTGGATCGTTGGGGGAAGCAAAGACGGAGCGCTCGACCAGGCAAACGCCATTGCGAAAATCGATCCAGTGGAAGGCCATTTAGCTAAAGCGGAATATGAAGCGTCGCTCGGGAAGCCGGCTTTGGCGGCGGAAGAATATGCCGCAGCGCTTTCGATGAAGCCCAAGTCCATTGAACCGTACCTGGAAATCGCGAATTACTATGGCCGGCTGGGAAATGGCGCGGAATTGACCGCCATGGTGGAAGATGCGCGCCAAGTGAGCCCCAAAGATCCGCGATTGCCATTCTACAGTGGAGTAGCGCACATCATTAGCGGCACTAATTTCCCTCTTGCTGAGGAGAATCTGAAATCGTATCTTGCGAGTTCGCCCGATCGCAGCGACTGGCCTTCGCATTCGATTGCGAGGTTTTGGCTTGGCCAACTTTACGAGAAACAGGGAAACAAAATGGCGGCGGCGGAGCAGTATCGCGATGCGCTTGGCTTGGACTCGACAAACCGCGAGGCAAAGAAAGCGCTGGCTCAGATCGAAAAATCGCTGCATTAAGCTGGTGGTATTCAAGCCTTGGAGAGTCGATGGCGCTGAAAGGCGTGGTACTTGCAGGCGGCACCGGTTCGCGGCTTTTTCCTCTGACGCGCGTGACCAACAAGCACTTGCTTCCGGTGTATGACCGGCCAATGGTTTTTTATCCGATTCAGACGTTGGTGGACGCGGGAATCACCGATATTTTGCTGGTGACCGGCGGGCACAGCGCCGGCGATTTTTTGCGGCTGCTGCGCAACGGCAAGGATTTTGGCCTGGAGCACCTTTCCTATGCGTATCAGGAGGGAGAAGGCGGCATCGCCGATGCGCTGCGGCTGGCCGAGCACTTTGCCGACGGGCAATCCATTTGCGTGGTGCTGGGCGACAACATCATCGAGACGAACATCATCGAAGGCTGCGAAAAGTTCCGCCAAACGGGCCGCGGTGCGCACATTTTTCTGAAAGAAGTGCCGAATCCGCAGCGCTTTGGCGTTCCGGTGTTCGAATCGAAGCGCATCGTGCGTATCGAGGAAAAGCCGGCGCATCCGCAATCGAATTATGCTGTGACTGGATTTTATTTGTACGATGAGACGGTATTCGAAAAGATTCGGACGCTCAAGCCGTCCGGGCGCGGCGAGCTGGAAATCACCGACTTGAACAATCAGTATCTGGCCGAAGACGCGATGGGGCATAGCGTACTCGAAGGATGGTGGACGGACGCCGGCACTTTCGAATCGCTGCTGCTGGCGAATAATTTAGTGGCCAAGGGCGGCGCGAACAAAATCGCAGGAAAAAAAGCGGGGAGCGAGCCGGCCAGAAAAGCGATGAGCAATGATTGAAGGAGTTCGCGTCAAGCAGCTCAAAATGATTCCCGATGAGCGCGGCCGATTGATGGAAATTCTGCGCAATGACGACAAGGAGTTCATTAAGTTCGGCCAGGTGTATATGACCACGGCATATCCGGGCGTGGTGAAAGGATGGCACTACCACAAGGCGCAGATCGATAATTTTTGCACTGTGCGCGGGATGATCAAGCTGGTGTTATACGACGCGCGCGAGAAATCGCCTACGCACGGTGAAGTAAACGAATTTTTTCAGGGCGAACATCACACCATCCTGGTGCAAATTCCGAACCTGGTGTATCACGGGTTCAAATGCATCAGCGAGACGGAAGCGATTGTGATTAATTGCATCACGGAAGTCTATCGCCACGACAAGCCCGATGAGTTCCGCGCTCCGTACAACGACCCCAGCATTCCGTATAACTGGGACATTCAACTACGCTAAAAGATGAGCCGCCGATGAAAATTCTGGTGACCGGCGGCGCAGGTTTTATCGGCTCGAATTTCATCCGCTACTATCTGGGCGAGCATCGCGACGCGGAAATCGTAAATTTCGACAAGCTGACCTACGCAGGAAACCTGCAAAATCTTGCCGATGTGGACTCGCAGCCGAACTACCGGTTCGTGCGCGGGGATATCTGCGACGCGGAAGCGGTGGAGGGTGCTCTTGACGAGGGGACCGACGCGATTGTGCATTTTGCCGCGGAAAGCCATGTGGACCGCAGCATCGCCGGGGCGCGGGAATTCATCCGCACGAACGTGGAGGGGACCTGGGTGATGTTGGAGACGGCGCGGAAGCGAAAGATACCGCGATTCCTGCACGTCAGCACAGATGAAGTTTACGGCAGCATGGGGCCCAATGAGACAGCGACGGAAAAATCCGCGCTGGCGCCGAATAGTCCGTATGCGGCGAGCAAAGCGGCGTCGGATCTGATGGTGCGCAGCTACGTGCAGACGCATAAGCTGCCGGCGGTGGTCACGCGCTGCACAAATAACTATGGCCCATATCAATTTCCGGAGAAGCTCTTCCCGCTGATGATTTCTAACGCGCTCGCCGGCAAAAAACTGCCGGTATATGGCGATGGACTGAACGAGCGGGACTGGATTTTCGTCGAGGACCATTGCCGCGCGCTGGATGCTGTGCTGCAGAAGGGACGCGCGGGAGAAATTTATAATATCGGTTCGGGCCGGCCCGTGCCTAATATCGGGATCGTTCGCAAACTGCTCACTATACTTTCCGCTCCGGATGGACTGATTGAATTTGTGCAAGACAGGCCCGGGCACGACCGGCGTTACGCGCTGGACGATTCGAAGATTCGCAACGAGCTTGGCTGGGAGCCGCGGGTGGAGTTTGAAACTGGCTTGCAGCACACGGTGGACTGGTATCGCGCGCACGGCGACTGGGTGCGCCAGGCGACCAGCGGCGAATACCAGGAATACTACGAAAAATTTTATGTGAAGCGTCGCGCGACTCTCGCGCAACTATAGACCTGCCTTGAAAATCTTCCTCACCGGCAAAGAGGGAATGCTGGCCCGCGCCATCGCGGAAGTGCTCTCTCCGCCACACCAGATAATCGGAGCAAGCCACAGCGAGGCGGACATTGCGGATGAACGCGCGATGCGCCGCGCGCTGGAAAGCGCTGAGCCCAATGTTGTGGTGAACGCCGCTGCGTTCACCGACGTCGATGCGTGCGAAACGCAGCAGGAACTTGCATTTCGCGTGAATGCGGAAGGGCCGCGCAATCTGGCGGCGCTGTGCGCGCAGATGGACATTCCGCTGATGCATATCAGCACGGATTATGTTTTCGATGGTGAAAAGCCGGAGCCTTACGTGGAGGAGGATGAACCGCGGCCGCTCAGCTTTTACGGACGAAGCAAGCTGGAGGGGGAGAGGGAAGTGCAGGCGCACCTGGCGCGTTCATGGATTGTGCGCGTATGTGGCGTTTTTGGGCCTTACAGGAAGAATTTTGTGTCGTTAGTCGTGGAGCTTGGCAAGAAAAAGCAGGCGCTCAGAATCGTAAAGGATCAGCAATTAGCGCCGACATATACGTTCGACGCGGCCGCAGGAATCGGCGAAATTCTGCGGCGAGGGCCATTTGGCGTCTATCATCTGACCAATCAAGGATTCACTTCGCGGGTGGAGTTCACGCGGGAGATTCTGCAGCAAGCGGGATGCGGCGATGTGCCGGTGATCCCGATCTCAAGCGAAGAAACAAAGCGGCCCGCGGCGCGCCCGCGAAACTCCCGATTGGAAAATGCGCGGATGAAACGGGAGGGATTAAAGCTGCTGCCTTCCTGGCAAGACGCTGTGCGAAGATACTTGGGGCAGTTGAACGCTGCAGGTGCGTGTTGAAGATTAAAGGCAGATACCCCATGTGGGTGGGTCAGTCCAAAAGTGTGGATCATTATCTATCCAACGAGCCCTCTGGCCGCACGAGGAACGACTCACTGTCTCAAAAGCGCTGGCAATGTAGCCGGCATTCGTGCGATCAGCTCCGGGTGCCTACAGGGATGACTACTTGTATGCGATAGCTGCGCTGGATGCGCCTGCGAGATGAATGACCTCAAAGCGTCTGAAGCCAACTTCTTCGCACCACTTGCGAAAATCCGCCGCCGAATAGTCGAACGCATCGCCGAATTCGATCAGCATGTTCAAAGACATGAGCAGACCGAAGACGTTCTCACGGCGGGCGTCGTCAATCAGAGCTTCGATGGCAACCAGCGCGCCTCCCGGAGGCAGGGCATCGTAGGCCGCGCGGATGAGGTGCATCTTTTTCTCCAGATTCCAGTCGTGAAGGATCATGCCCATCGTAATGAGATCCGCCTTGGGCAGCGGATCCTTGAAGAAGTCACCGGCGGCTGTGCCGACACGGTCGCTCAACCCGGCGGCAGCGATGTGTTTGCGCGCGATCGGCTCTACGGGAGGCAGATCGAAAGAAACGCATTGCAGGTGCGGATGCTCCCTGGCGACTTCCATGCAAAGTAGGCCGGTCGCGCCGCCGACGTCGCAAAGCGTCTTGAACTTTGAAAAATCAAACTTCATCGCGAACGCCTCGAAGTTAATACGCGAGAGGCCAGTCATCGCGCCCATGAACTGTTCGAGTCGCGGCAGCTCCTCGTAAAGCTCCTCGAACATTCCCCTCTGGCCGTGCTTGACTTCGTTCTGCGGTCTCCCGGTGCGCAAAGCCTCAGGCAGATCGTGCCAGAACTTGAAGAGCCGGTCGTTGAGCATCGCTAGCCAACCGCCGACATAGCGAGGGCTGGTGCTGTCGAGATACAGCGCGCCGGCGGATGTATTGCAATATGTCGCGGACGGGCCGTCACCTTCACGGTCGAGGAAGTTCATCGCGACGAGCGCGTCGAAGAAGTCACTGATGCCGCGCGGGTGCAGGCCAAGTTCCGCGCCGAGTTCCGCCCCGGTGACGTGGCGATCGCCCAACTTGGTGAAGACGTCGAACTCGACGGCGGTGAGGAGGACCTTGGAAGACCAGAAAGCGAAGGCCGTCTGCAGAATTGGACCGGGATCGAGTTGCGGGTTCATGCTATGCACCTCCGTTGAACAGCTTAAATTAAAAGCGGGGCGCCGGTAGCCGCTATTTTTTCCGCGAGAGAAAGCCGAGAATTTTGCTGGCGGTATTGTCGCTAATGCCGAATTTTTCTTTGGCCTTCGAATAGAAGTGCACTGCCTGCTTATCCAGCCAAATTAAGGCCGCGGTGGCCTTGCTGTCCGTGGGGCGAGCGTGATAATCGGTGGAGCGTCCAGTAAATCGGGAATCGCTTTCTATGGTGTAGTAGTAAAGAGCGATGCTTTTGCGGGAAACGCCTTGGGGACAGCGGAGTTTTTCGGGAAAACCGTGGTAAGAATCATCCGTGGTGCTGAAAATCAGGACGTGATTCAGGAATGGCGGCACGCTCGCGCGACACTCGCGCATTTCCCGGTCCCAGAGTTCGATGGCGCCGCCCCATTCTTCGCGCCACTCTGGATTCAAATACAAAATCAGATTGATGCGCCGCCTCCAATTCTTATTGCGATGATGCATGGTGAAATCAGTATGCAAGTTCAAGAAACCCCCGCGCCCGGACTGGTGTAAGCCGCCGCCCTCAAGCGTGGAATCGCAAACGAGATTGGGGATACCGCTGAGCTGCGAGAGCCACGCAAGGAATTCCGCGGAATTCAACTCGTCGACAACTTGTTGAAACGGTTCCGGAAATAACTCGCGTTTGGTGAGGCCGGCTTTGTTCTCATTGAAATGTTTGTATTGGATCCAAGCGTTACTGGACGGCTCAGGGAATTGCTCGGCGAGGGAACGGGCTGTGTCGGCATCGAGGAAATCGGCGAGATGAATGTGCGGAAAGGGCTGTGCGCTTTGATACCGGGACGCGAGCTCGGGAAGTTGCGCGTTCCAGCGGTCGTAGGGGAACAGCCGGGTTGTTTTCGTCGCGTAAACAGTAGGCTTCAAGGGACTCCGTTTTTTTCTAAAACTTGCTAACTTGGGCCGCACAAGAAACTGTGATGCTGTGAATTGAAAGTCCGTCGCTGGCGCGGAGTATAAAACATGGGCAACCGCGCACATAACTCTATTTTTTTGATGATTATTCGATGCGGCAAACCCGCACAAGGCTGTTTTGGTAAGGGCATGGCAGAGCCACCTCGATGGATTTCTGTAGAACGACCCAGGTGACACCATAGGTTTGCTTCAACCTCAGAAATCCGGCCTGACCGAGATTTTGCCAGCCACGAGCCGCCTGCGTCTGGGCGAAAACGTCATCGGCGAGCGGAAGCCACGGATAAAGGACTGCGGCGCTCCAATCCTTATTGGCGTCAGCCAGACGGCTGCGCTCGGCAGCGGCGCGGAAACCCTGGTAATTCTCGCCAGGCAATGCCATGAAATGCGGATCAAGGGCGAAAATAGCGTTCGTTGGGGTGTTATTGCGAATCCATGCGAAAGCCTGGAGCCACTGATTTTCGGGCGCCGCGCCGGGCCACTCGACATGACGATTGCCCGGGAAAAGTTGTAATTGCGCGAAAAGCATTCCGCAGGAGATCGGCAGGAACAACAACAGCCAGCGGAGTGGCCGTGCTTTCAAGAGCGATTCACCAAGCAGGCCGCCCGCAAAGAGCAGCAGAAAAACATAGACCAGTTGCAGGCTGCGCAGCGGTTGGTAGACGGCGAGAAGCGCCAGGCTGCGCGGAATGGTGACGATCAATGCAGCCAGAAAAAAGACAAGCCCAAAGATTGCGCTCGTGTAGCAGAGCAGCTCGAGATTTTGCTGCTTGCGGCGGTGCGCTATGCGGCCGAACCACCAGAGCAGTACAAGGGGCGCGACAATTCCCAGCCATTCATACCACTGCCATCGAAGCAGAAAATAGTAGCTATGGTCATTCAAGCATTGCCAATACACCGGCGACGGAGCCTTGAAAGGCATCATGAGAAAAACGGCTGCGGCGCCGATGGGTACAGCGGCGGTCGTAAGTTTTCTGGTAATGGGAATTAGAAGTATGAAGGCGATGCCGAATACGGTCATCAATGGATGAATTACAGCGGTGAAGGCAAGCCAAAGAGCCATTCGCAAGTATTTCTTTTCGGTCATCGCGCCGATGGCAAAGAGAACAGAAAAAATCGAGAGCGAGCGCGGATTCAGGTATTGGTCAAAGATATAGAGCGCGGTGCCGGCGACGGGCAAGGTGAGCAATGACGCGACCATGCCGACAGCAGCCCAGCGGCCCACCGAAGTAGGAAAGCATTTCGCTGCGATTCTCCAGCAGGCCAACAGGAGCAGAAATACGGAAGCCAGATGGCACAAAAAGAGCGTCCAATCCAGCGGAAGATGGGTGATCTTTACAATGGCAGCGATCAGGTTAGGGAAAAGCGTCAGGTGCGCGTGCGTTTCGAAGAATTCCTGTCCGAATGGATAATACGAGGGATGCAGAATTTTGACGATTCCGGGAACGTAGATTTCCGCGTCCTCCGCGAAGGGGTGGTATCCGTGAATGAGCACGGCTGCAAATGAAATCACGAGCAGAAGCACATACTCTTTGCGCTTCACGAGGATTTCCTCGACGAAGGGGGCGCGATTTCCAGATTTGTGAGGAGGCGGAACGCTCTTTCGCGCCGGGTTTTATCCACGAGTGGTGGCTGCTTCGCGAACGCCGAGGGAATAGTAGTTCAAATCGAGCTTGCGGCCGGTTTTCTTAAAGATCCGAAAATGCATGATGCCGAGTCTTTGCAGGGAAAATTTAATCGAAGTGGCGAGGACGCCGAAGCCGTAACGTACGCTGCGCCGAAAATTAATCGAGGATGCTTCCTCAAAATACCGGGCGGGACAGGAAAGCTCTCCGATGCGAAAACCGAAAAACAGAGCTTGCGCGAGCATCTCGTTATCAAAGACAAAGTCATCCGAATTTTCAAGCAGCGGAAGAGTCAGCAGAACTTCACGGCTAAAAGCGCGATAGCCGGTATGGTATTCGGAGAGTTTGGCGCCGAGCAGCATATTTTCAAACGCGGTAAGCGCGCGATTGGAAATATACTTATAAATGGGCATGCCGCCGCGCAGCGCACCGCCGCCTAAAATGCGGGAGCCCAGCGCGACGTCGCAACTGCCGCAAGCCACCATCCCGGCGAGCGAGCGCACAAGCGCGGGGTTATATTGATAGTCGGGATGCAGCATTACGACGATGTCGGCGCCGGAAGCCAGCGCTTCGCGATAGCAGGTTTGCTGGTTGCGGCCATAGCCGTAATTGCGGTCGTGGACAAAGACCTGCAGGCCAAGTTTCTGGGCCAGTTTCGCCGTGCCATCGGTGCTCGAATCGTCCACAAGGATTTTGATGTCAACGGCCGGGGAGAGTTCGCGAACCGTGGCTTCGAGAGTTTTTTCCGCGTTGTAGGCGGGAAGAACGACGGCGAGGCGTTTGCCTTCGATCATCTTGCGTGCCTTTTTCCAGCGGGCTTGAGCAACCGCGCACCTCAAGTGCAGCCCAGGGAACGCAGCCGGGGCATTGTAAGCGTCCTTAAGAGCCGCTACCAGCATCGTAATGGGCGGAACGGGCAGGGTCAAGAATAATTGGACTAACACCGGTTTGGAGCTATAGTGACGGCATTCGAAAGGCGCTCTGAAAGAATGGTTTGGGCGGAGACCTGGAATCTCGCCATGGATTCGCTGCGGGCGAACAAATTGCGCGCGGGGCTGACCATGCTAGGGGTGGTAATCGGGAGCGCCTGCATTGTGCTGGTGGTGACGGTCGCTCTGGCGGGTAAGAAGTTCATCATTGGGCAGATTGAGGCGGTAGGCTCAAATATCGTGTATGCGTCGCTGGTAAGCACGAACGTGGGTGAGAGCGTGCCGCTTTCGGACCAAATTTCCATCAATGATATGGAAGCGATTCGGCGAGGAATTCCTCAAGTGGTGCAGGTGGCGGGAACACATGATATTTCGATGACTGTGTCGACATCGAACGCGACCCGCCCGGTGAGCCTGGTCGGCGTGACTCAGGGCTTCCAGCAGATACGAAACCTGATCATTGAGAACGGAAGGTATTTCGATGACGGGGATTTTCTGTCCAGCAGCAAAGTATGCTTGCTGACCGAGCATCTCGCGCGAGCCGCTTTCCCCTATAGCGATGCAGTCGGCCGAGAGATTCATGTGGGCGATTTGGAGTTTACGGTGATCGGGGTGTTTGGCGAGCGGGTGCAAACTTACGGGCAAACGGAAATTACCACGGATTCCGTTCTGGTCCCTTTTCCGCTGATTCAATACTATACCGGCGAAAGTTACATCAAGACATTCTATGCACAAGCGGACAGCCCTCAGGACGTGCCGCTGGTGACAACTGAGGTGCGCGAGATTTTGCAGTCGCGGCACCGGCCGAGCGCCGAATACAGCGTGCAGAACCTGTCTTCGATGCTGGAGGCCGCGCGGCACATTTCGCTGGCGCTCACGATCGTGTTGCTGCTGATCGCCATGATTGCTCTGCTGATCAGCGGAATCGGCATCATGAATATCATGCTGGTGAGCGTCACGGAGCGCACGCACGAGATTGGCATTCGCAAAGCAGTGGGGGCGCGGCGCGAGGAAATCTTGTACCAATTTTTGACCGAAGCCGGGATTATCAGCGGCGTAGGAGCGGTGGTGGGCATAGCGGTCGCCGTGGCGATACCATTCGTTGTGACCGCGATTATCCGGCTTTTTCCAGTGCCGGGGGGTATCGAGATTCCCATTTCATGGCCTTCGGTGGTTCTTGCGTTTATCGTTTCGTGCGCGACGGGAGTGCTTTTTGGTTATCTTCCCGCGAGCAAAGCGGCCAGACTTCAGCCAGTGGAGTCACTACACTATGAATAGGATCGGGATGAAGATGAAAATCGCGTGGACTGTTGTGATCTGCGGCGTGTTCTTTTGTGCTCCGGTGATAGCCCAGCAATTGCCGCAAGGCGCCGCAGCGCAAAAAGCTTCCGAGCCTGCGGCGAACGCACAAACTGTTTCGGGACCTCGCGTGCTGACCTTGGCAGAAGTTGTGAATCTCGCTCTGGAGCACAGCCCGCAACTTGCGCTCGCGCGCGTGCAATATACCGTAGCGAAGAATACCGCGGGGGTGGATCGCGCGGAATTTCTGCCTAATTTGTATACTGGTTCCGGTGCGGCTTATACAAACGGCTTCCCTGAAACGCCGAGCGGCGCAGCGCCCGCGGTGTTCGAGATGACCTATAATCAGTCAATCTTCGATACGGTAAAGAGCGGCGAATTGCATTCAGACGAAGAGCTGGCAAAAAATAAACAGCTCGATTACGAAAAAACGCGCGAATCTGTGATGATGCAGGCGGCCAGCTCCTATTTGGAGCTGGCCGATGTGCAACGGTCATTGCAACTGCTTCAAAGCGCATACGACAGTTCGCAAAGAATCGTGGAGTTGGCAAAGCAGCGCGAGGCGGCGGGTCTTGAGCTGCCGGTCACGGTGACGACCGACGAACTGCAAGCAGCCAAGTTGTCGGAAGAACTCTTGAAATATCAAGGCCGTCAGGAAACGCTTTCCGAGCAAATCCGCGATATGACCGGCATACCTGCAAGCGAATCCTTACAGGTTTCTCCTGAAGAACTGCCAGCTTCCGAATCCGCCGAAGTTGCATCCAACCTATTAGCGGAAACTATTGACCACAGCGCGGTCATCCGCGAGGCGGAAAATTATCGCCGCGCGCGCGCAGAATTGTTGAAGGGCGCCAAAGGAGCATACTGGCCTACGGTGAGTTTGATTGGGGAATATAGCGTGCTGAGCAAAATCAACAATTATCAAGAATTCTACAATCCCAGGAGTTTTCAGCGCAACAATGTAACAGCCGGCGTTCAAGTTACGATTCCCATATTCGCAGCCAGAACTTCGGCCAATGTGGCGTTGGCACGCAGTTATTTTGATGAAGCCAGTCTGGAATTAACGGCGACGAAGCGGGCTGTGCAAGAGGGAGCCGAACAGAAAGTTCGCACGCTGAAGGAAGCCGAAGCGGGAAAAGAAGTAGCGAGGCTTGACTTGCAGTTGGCGCAGCAGCAGCTCCAAGAGGCCCAGGCAGAGTTCAATCAGGGGCACATGACGCTGGGACAGCTGGAGCAGGCGCACGTTGTGGAAAATCAAAAGTGGCTCGCGTTTTTGGACGCTGATCTCGCGCGCGAACAGGCGCAGCTGGATTTGCTGAAGGCTACCGGGCAGTTGGCGCAAGTGTTCCACCGGTAACAATATGAAAAAGCTTTGCTACTAGCGGATTCAGAATTCAAGTAGAATCGATAAATGCACCGGAACCAATAGGGCCATCCTACTGAGGAGGATGTTTGAATGCCGTCGGTAATGAAAACACTTTTGCTCAATCCCCCGAGCTTTGAGAATTTCGACGGGGGCGCCGGTTCACGCTGGCCGGCAACGCGCGAGATCGAATCCTATTGGTATCCAGTGTGGCTGACTTATCCGGCGGGCATGCTGCCGGGAAGCCGGCTGGTGGACGCGCCGCCGCATAAGATCACGCCCCAACAGACCATCGATATTTCCCGCGATTACGAGTTCGTTGTTGTATTCACATCTACGGTGGGATTCCAAAGCGATTTGAAGCTGGCTCGCGCGATCAAGGAGGCGAAGCCGGGCATCAGAATCGCGTTCGTAGGCCCGCACGTGCAGATCAAGCCCGCGGAAAGCCTGCTGGCGAGCTCCGACATTGATTTTGTGGTGCGCGGCGAATTTGACTACGCGGTGACTGAATATGCGCGGGGCAAGCCGCTTGGTGAAATCGCCAATGCCAGCTATATCAAAGATGGAAAAGTGGTGCACAACCAGACGCGCGCGCCGCTGCATACTGCTGAACTCGACGAATTGCCATTCGCGACGGACGTTTACAAGCGCGATTTGACGATTGAACGCTACAGCGTCCCGTTTCTGCTGCATCCCTTTGTTTCGTTTTACACGTCGCGAGGCTGCCCGGCGCAGTGTACGTTCTGCCTTTGGCCGCAGACGCTTTCCGGGCACACATGGCGCGTGCGCTCGGTCGACAGCGTGGCGCGGGAATTCGAGCAGGCGCATAAGATGTTCCCGCAGGCCAGGGAATTTTTCTTCGATGACGACACTTTCAATATTCGGAAAGACCGCGTGCTGGAACTCTGCAAGCGGTTCAAGCCGGTGGGATTCCAGTGGTCCTGCACGGCGCGTGTGCACAGCGACTACGAGACTCTGAAGGCCATGGCGGACGCAGGCGCGCGGCTTTTCATCGTCGGGTTCGAATCCGGCGATCCACAAATTTTGAAAAACATCAAGAAGGGCGCCACCGTGGAAATGGCGCGGACCTTCGCGGCCAATTGCAAGAAGGTTGGCATACGCGTTCACGGCGACTTCATCATCGGACTGCCGGGGGAGACAAAAGAAACGATTCAGAAGACCATGGATTTCGCGCGCGAGCTGGATTGCGAGACCATTCAGGTTTCTATTGCCCACGCGTACCCGGGAACCGAACTTTACAATTTTGCTGATGCCAATGGATTTCTGGCGACGGAAGCGCTGGCGGATGCGGGCGGCCACCAGCTTCCGCACCTTGAATATCCGGGTTTGGGCCGTGAGGAAATGATGGAAGCGGTCAATCGCTTCTACGATTCCTATTACTTCCGGCCGCGAGTCGCCTGGCGCATTGTGCGCGAAGCTTTGTGGGATGCTCACGAGCGCAAGCGGCTCTACCATGAGGCGGTTTCATTTCTTAGACTGCGCGCGGAGCGCTGGAAATATGCAAAGAAGGGCGAGACTCCGGCGAAGAACCATCCTCCTTCTGTCGGCGTAGGCACGATTCCCACTCCTACCAGCGCAGAATTTCCCACGGAAACACAGGGCGCATGAGCTTTCGGCACCGGTTGCACGGCAAGACGATATTTCTTATCGCGCTGATGGCGGTCTTCGGCGCACTCGGAGACGTCTTGCTCCGCAAAGGAATGGAACAGGTGGGCGCCGTCTCCAGCTTGCATCCCGCAGCGTTGCTGTCAACGTTTGAGAGGACCTTCCGGTCGGGTCCAATTTGGTTGGGAATCAGCTCGCTTTTGCTTTTCTTTCTAGCGTACTTGCTGGTGCTTTCCTGGGCTGATTACAGTTACGTGCAGCCCGCATCGGCAACTGGGTATTTGTTTGTGGCCGTGCTCGGATATCTGTTGCTCGGGGAAGTGGTCCCGCGCATGCGCTGGGTCGGTGTGCTGGTTATCTGCCTGGGCGTTTTGTTAGTGGGCGGAACGCCGCCAAGGACTACGGAGGAAGGATGATCGCGCGCGACGCAATTTCGCTGGCCGTCATTATCCTCGCCGGGACCGGCGGGGAACTCGCCGTAACGCGCACCATGAAGCAGGTCGGCGAGGTGAAAACTTTCTATCCTCATCACCTGCTACGCGTAATTGGCCGCGCGTTTCGCATCGGCTGGATGTGGCTGGGGCTCGCGCTCATGACCATATCCTTTTTTTCGCTGCTGATGGTTCTTTCCTGGGAGAACGTGACCCTGGTGGTGCCGGTCACCGCGCTGAGCTACGTGATTGGTGCCTTCGGCGGCAAGTTTCTGCTCGGCGAACATATCGAGATGCGCCGCTGGCTTGGTGTGGTGCTCGTCTGCTTGGGCGTTCTGCTGGTTTGCATCGGCTGAATGCGCTCTCCAAAATACAAAGAGTTTTGCTCGAGAATTGCTTCCCATAACCAAATTTGAGGAAAAGGTAAGATTAGCAGCGCTGAGGTCTAGCCATGTGGCATGAAATCCTGCGATGGACGCTGCTGGCGCTCGCGCTCGGCCCTTTCGGATATTATCTGCTGGCCATTACCGCCGCGCGTCACTTCTTCAAGAATCGTCCGGAAATTCGGAAGGATTTTGCTCCTCCTGTCAGCGTGCTTAAGCCAGTCCGCGGCCTGGATCGTGAAGCCTACGAAAATTACGCCAGTTTCTGTCGCCAGGAATATCCTGAATTCGAAATCATTTTTGGCGTTACGGAAAGCAGCGATCCCGCCGTTCCAGTTATCGAAAAGCTAATTCAGGACTTCCCGCAGCACAACATCCGTCTTTTGATCGGCGCTGAGCAACTCGGCACCGGCGACAAGGTGAACAAGCTTTGCCGCATGGTGCGCGAGGCCAGTCACGATATTTTGATTATCAGCGATAGCGACATTCGTGTGGCGCCTGGCTATCTGTACGCGGTTGCCGCTCCGTTTGCCGATCCGCAAGTTGGCGCGGTTACTTGTCTCTATCGCGGAATCACGGATGGCACGCTCGTTTCCGAGATGGAGGCGCTCGGCAACACTTCCGATTTCGATGCTGGCGTGCTTTCCGCCTGGCAATTGGGCGGCGTCGATTTCACGTTGGGCGCCACCATGGCCACCACCAAAGAGCGGCTTGCGCAGATTGGCGGTTTTGAAGCGCTCGTCGATCATTTCTCCGACGACTACGAATTGGGCCACCGCATTGCAGCGTTGGGCTATCGCGTCGAAGTGACCACATTTCCCGTCTTTACGGTTTTTCCTTCACAGACGCTCGCGCAATGCTTCCGCCATCAGGTGCGCTGGAATCTGACGATGAAACATTCACAACCCTGGGGCCATTTTTCGCTGATTTTCACGCAAGGGTTGCCGTGGGCAATTCTTGCGGCGATTATTGCGCCTTACTGGGAGATCGCCGCGGGCTACTTAGCCGGCTATGTCGTTCTCAGAGGGCTGATGGCGTGGACGGTGGGCGTGTGGGGCGTGCGAGATCCGATATTGCGCAAGAAAATGTATTTGGTTCCGCTGCGCGATGCGTTCGCATTTTCGGTATGGGTGACGAGCTTCTTCAAGCGGCGCATCGAGTGGCGCGGTTCGCAGTATTACATCCGCAATAAGAGGCTTGTTCCTGCCGATTAGCTCTTTCCGGCTGCTTGTTGAGGAGAGAATTATTGGTTCAGCCGGAATCGCACGGTCACTATGTATTGCATGGTGATCGGCTGGCCATCAAGAGTCGCCGGTGAGTATTTCCACTGACGCACGGCGTCTACTGCTGCCCTTTGTAAGAGAGCAGGGCCGGAGATCGCTTTCGCGGAGATTACTTTCCCATTTTTATCGATGACTGCCTGAATTTCGACGTCGCCCTCAACGTGAGTGGAATCTGCGATAGCGGGATAGCCTACCGGTACGGAATGAATCAGTCGCGGGGAAACCAGCCTGCCCCCGCTCGTCACATTTTGTTTGGGCGTCGGCGGGGCTGGCAGGCCAGTCGGCGTGCTTCCAATAAGCGATCCGAGTCCATCATTGGCCGAAGCGCCGACAAAATCCTTAGGGGCGGTCACGTTGATTTTGGGCAGAGGCGCTGCCATGTGTACGCCTCGTTTCTTCAGCTTCGGTCGCGCCGTCAAATCTCCAGCATAGATGTTGCCAGCAGCCGTAGGAGCCGCGGGCATGCTCGGCGAGGCGGTTGCGTTGCCATCATGGACCGCCGTGATCGTGATTGCCGATTCAGGCGCCGGCTGCTGAAGTTCAGGTTTGACGACTGGCTGCTCTGCCGCAGGCGACGAACTTACCGGTGCGTTCTGCGCGGTCGTGGGCGGCGGAGTTTCTTCAGACGCGCTTTGTTCAGGGGCGCTCGGTGCAATACTCGGGGCCACCGCTGTCGTTGGCTGCGCGCCGGCGTTCAAATTTTCGGATGCATGTGCGCGGTGCTGAAGCACGTACCACCCTGCGCCAGCAGCGAGCAGAATGACTGCCGCAAGGCTCGCGAATATCACTACCCCAGAGCGCTGTTTCGGAGCTTCACCACGCATCAGAGTCGAACGGTCAAGAGAGAGCAAAGAAATCTGGGCGGCTTTCTTATCGGATGATGGCATCGTCGCTTCTGCCGGCGTGATGGGGGAGTTTTCCTTGCCAAATATGTCTTCATCGGTTGAAAGCGAATCGAAAATCGGGCTTTCGGATGCTGGAAGGGAAGAGGCGCTTGCGCGAGACGCCTGCTTCGGAACGGTGATCGTCGCCGGAACGATTGCGGAAGCCTTTTGCACAGGCGGGTCTGTTTTAGTGGGAGCCGCTGCCAATGGCATAAGGTCCCTCTGCGCATGCACGGATACGCCGTAATTTGGAGGAGGCGCGGCCGCTGGCTTAGCTGGTTCTTTCACCGGCGCACGCGCAGGAACAAATGGCCGCGCGGAAGTAGCCGGAGCGGCGGTCTTCGCCTCTTCATTCACCGCAGGCAACACAGGCGCGTTATCCTTCGCCGCGGGAATCTTTGGCATCTCCGGCGCTGAGGGTTTTTCGATCTCACGAACGGGTATCAGCGCGTTTTTTGCCTGGGAACGCGGCGAGACTGCGTCAGCTTCCGAAGGAAAATGTATGCCCCAGAATCCTGCTACCGGCTGGCTAAATTCGAGTTTGACGTAATGCGCGTTTGCCGCCGAATTGACCTGAATGATCCGGCAAAGAGCAGTTTGGTTTGTATTCAGATTAGTTAGGACAACGGCATGACCGGTTCGTACGCGTGCTTTCAACTTAACCACGGCGCCGCGCGGAAACACAATCATGGTTGAGGTATCTTCTTCGAACGGTTCGACGTGCTCGGTGGTATCGAGAACGACGGCGGTTATCTGCGAACCGTGAATGCGCACGGCAACATCGAGGCCAACTGCGTCCTTTTCCAGGTTGTCGGGCCGCGATTGCTCTTCTGCGCTGGAAACTGGCACTTCTGTCGTGGTGCTGGCCATTGCTCCTACCCCCAAATTTGCACCGAATATGCAATTTTGGGGTGGGCAGACAGGCCAGCGCAATGGTACTGGACTTTATTCTTTCGGTGCCGTACCGAAGGACAGGTGCTTCCTGCACAATCGTCCAGAAATGCTATCCGTCGTGCGGATGTGCTTCTCGAGCCGGATGGTTCATCTTAATGCACAGCAGATTCCCGGCACGAAGCTTGGCCTGAGGAGGGCACAGGATGGAACCGATTATTGCTTTGCTCGCGCTGGTTGCCCAGCTCACCATGCGGCAGGATGCGATCGTTGCAGCGCTTGAGAAGAAAGGACTTCTTTCGAAGAGTGACATCGAAGACGAAATGCCAAAGACTGAGGCGGAGGTCGGCCGTCATTTCGACAAGGTGAAGCGGGATTTTTTTGAATTGTGGAGCAAATTTGACGACGAGGAAGCGGAATAGCGCCTGCAGCGCAACTAAGCGCCAGGGGAATTCGGGACATTGCGCATATAGGCTTTTTCCATTCTTCAGGATGCTGTAAACTATCGGAACCACGTCGTGGTTGGTCGTATCGTATAAGGTCGTATAGATAAATTGCAGTTTGGATTGGCGGGTCGTCTAATCGGTAGGACAGCGGTCTCTGGAATCGCTAATCATGGTTCGAGTCCATGCCCGCCAGCCAACCCTCGCTGTAAATTGATTCCCTCGAAGATCTAGCGTGCATATGCCGATGAGCGGCAGGTGCCATCCTGCTCCAAACGCAGCTCGGCAAGGTTCAAATTTACGGCGGGTCGCCTCGGTGGCCCAAACGCCGCCGTTCCATTTTGAAACCGGAAAATTCTGAAATAGGCGAAAGCTAATCACGAATTCGAAGCTTTGATACGCGCGCTTCTCGGCAAGTATTCACGCATCGGATTGATCGTTTTTCCGTAAGCCATTGAATAACAGTCAGTTGGGATGGAACGAGCGGTCCGCGCTTTGCGATCCAACAGTTTTCGACTCTCATTCGCTTTCATATCCGATGTGGAAACCTCCTTGCTCTCTGGCCTAGCAGTATGACAACTGCAACGGGTTACACGGTGGAAGTAAGTTCAATGAAGCCGGAAGAAAGAGCTGAACTGAGCGCGGTGCGTCGCGCATGGAGGCAGCGCTGGCCTGCACGCGTGCTGTTGGCTTTTTCGCTGCTGCTGATGTGCCGGAGCGCTCTCGCGCAAAACATGCAGAGTCCGAAAGCGCTGCCATCCGATCTCGCGCGGCAGAATATGGATCGCGTCGCTGCGTCGGCGGAGCAGATTGCGATCGTTCTTCACCAGAATGCCGGATTGATGGTGGAGTTGAAGCGGTGGGTAGCGAAGGACGCCACCGGTCATGGCCAATTAATCAGCGATGCCGATTTAACTGACCGCGCGATTTATAGCCGCTTGGAAACTGACCTCGAGTTTCGCTCCACCGCGACTGCGCTTCTGCAAAAGTTCGGATATCTGCTTCCGCAGGTCAACCCGGCATCCCCGCAGGCAAAAGAACAACAGGCCGTGGTTGAAGAGCGGGTGCGCTGGCTAGCCCAGAATGAGCGGGAACGACTGACATCGGCGCGGCAAACCCGAATAATCGGTGGCACGCAACAAGACCAAGTGTGCGATCCCGCGCTCTCCATAGATTGCAATACGCCGCCTAGTAATTATGCGGCTGAGCAGCCGGAGGAATTGGGAGCGCCTCCTGTGCCACAGACTGGCTCCCCATCAGGAAATCCAAGCGTGCCCACCACTTCTCGGCCAAGCTTACCGACTCTTGAGAAAGCGCAGCTTCTCGAAGAAGGGACAGACGCTGGTTCTCAAGCAAGTGTTCTCGCTCCGGAGAGTGGCTGTGGCTTGATGTTGCCGGGAATTTCCGATCTCAGTCTCGCGGGGCCCGGGACTCTAGCTTCTTCGAATGCAGGAAATAAATCAGCGGCGCAGCCTTGGGGTATCGAGGGGCTCCCCGCGGTAGCTGACGTATCGAACGAGGAGGGTTCCGGCGCAGAGAGACCAGCAGAGGTTGTTTCGAAGGAAGTTCGTCCCCCCATCCTGCATGACAGGCCAATCATGAGTCAGCTGATGCTTCGCCAGCCCGATCCTTATGCCGACATTCCTTCTCTCTACGACATGTACTTGCAAGCTACGCCGCAGCCGACCACTCCAGAGCGGTTCGGCATGGAGGTTTTCGAGAACGGAACGCGTGACACCCAAACAATCCCCTTTGATCTTCCCGTGGGTCCGGACTATGTCGTTGGTCCCGGCGACAGTTTGGCAATCGACCTTTGGGGCGGAGTTTCGCAGCGGCTTTTCCTTACCGTCGACAAGGAGGGCCGCGTCAGCCTTCCTCAAGTCGGGCCTTTACTTGTCGCCGGTAAATCCTTGGCGCAAGCGCAGGAATCAGTGCAAGAGACGCTTCGCTCTCAGTTTCGCGACGTCTCAGCCTCTGTTTCGCTGTCTCGCCTGCGATTTCATCAGCTTCGATGACACGATTTCGCTCCTTCTTTCCAGTGATCCTATTAATGGCCGTTACTTCTCCCTCAGCTTCGACGATGGCTTCAAAAATTGCGCCACCAATGCTCTCCCGATTCTTGCCGAACGGCAGATCCCCTGTGCATTCTTCATTGCCGTCAACTACGTTGGCGCCTGCATCGAGAAGTTTCCCAACCAATTTGGCGTTCCCGTCCCGGTCGATTTCGTTACTTGGGAAGATTGCCGGCAAATGCTTCGAGCAGGGATGAGCATCGGCTCGCATACCTGCAGTCACAGCATGTTGTCGCGTTTGAGCGCCCCCGAAGTTCAGTTTGAGCTGCGGAAATCGAAACAAACTATCGAACGCGAACTCGGCAGCGCTTGCCGCCATTTCTCCGCTCCTTTCGGAAAGCCGCGATTGCATTTCAACTGTAAGCGCGACCCGCACCTCCCAAAATCCGCCGGCTTTGCTTCATTTGCGACCACCAAGTTCGGTGTCGCGCGCCGGGGCGATTCGCCGTTTTTTATCCCTCGAAATCGCGTCGTTGCCGCCTGGGGCGACTATCAACTCCGGCACTTTTTTCTCTTTGATTAAAATCCCACTTAAGGCTCGTCGCAAATTGGAGGTGTAGCTTGACTCCCGCGCAATCGTGTACATCCGCACCTGCGCAAACCCGATCTTTGTCCGGATCCAAGTCCATTCCATCCGCCGCCAAATTATCCGCGCCGCAACTCAAGCTGAAGGTTATCTTCGTCACCGGCGCTGCGGGCCGCAGTGGAACCACTCTGGTGGCGCGGTTGCTCGGCGAAATCGCGGGCTGCGTAAACATCGGCGAAGCGCAATATCTTTTTGACAGAAAAACGCGCGTAGGCAATCCGCCTTGCGGCTGCGGCAGTCTGGTTGCGGCATGCCCGTTCTGGAAAGAAATTGAACAGGCTGTGCCGAGGGAAGTGCAGGACTACGCGGGCCGCTGGGTGCGCACGCGCCGCTCTCCGTTATTGCTAACGAGTTATCGCCGCGGGCCGTTATCGCGCGGTTACCGCGAGTTTCTGTCGACCTTGCGCCGTACCTACGCCGATATAGCTCGCCGCGCCGATTGCCGCACAATCATCGACACCACAAAAAGCCCTTGGTATTTGCTCGCTCTTTCGCAACTGCCTGATGTCGAGGTTAACGTGCTGCATCTTGTCCGCAGTCCTGCGGCGGTTGTCACCAGCTGGAGCCGCCAGAAGAACTACACTCCGCCTGAGCCCGCATGGAGAGTTCTTGCCGAATGGTCTCTGCACAATGCGCTCTTCGAGGCGCTGGGCGGTCGCGCGCACCGCTACTGGCGCATCCGTTTCGAGGATCTTATTGCCGCGCCGCAGAGCATTCTCGAACCTATCGCGGCTGAAATTCTTGGCCGCCCATTCACCTTGCCCTTTGTTGCGCCCAACCGCGCCCGTGTCGGCGTCCAGCACATTCTGGTCAGCAACGCGGACAAACTCACGGGAGGAGAAATCACCATCCGGCCCGAGACACAGCGTGCCATTCCCTGGCGAAAAAAAATCCTCGTGGACCTTCTCACATTTCCTTTGCTTTGGCGGTACGGCTACTTCTCCTGAGGAGCACAATGCCCAACACTTTAGAATCGCAACCATTAAACGCCACATCCGTAATCCACACGCGCGATTCTGCGTCCTACCGGCTCTTAGGAGTGCGCGTGGATGCCATTCAAATTCCCGATGCGGTGCGCCTTATCAACGAGTGGGCGCGCAAGCGCCACGCCTGCCGCTATGTTGCGGTTACGGGCATGCATGGCGTTATGGAGGCGCAACACGACCCGGAATTCAGGCAAATCCTCAATTCCGCCGGTCTGGTCGTTCCGGACGGCATGCCGTTGGTGCGGATGGCGCGGCTTCGTGGGCACCGTCTGGAGCGCCGCGTCTATGGCCCGGAGTTGATGCTCGCGGTTTTCGAATCCGCAGCCCGACCGAGCCTCCGCCATTTTCTCTACGGTGGCGCGCCGGGAATTCCCGAGCGCCTGGCTGAAACTTTGCGCAAGCGTTTTCCCGGGACCATCATCGCGGGAACATACTCGCCACCCTATCGCGCGCTCACGCCCGGAGAAGATTCGCAAATTACGCAGCTCATCAATCGTGCCGAGCCCGACATCGTCTGGGTTGGATTGAGCACTCCCAAACAGGAGCGCTGGATGCACCAGCATCGCCATTTGCTCGAAACCCCGGTTCTGATCGGCGTGGGAGCCGCGTTCGACATCAATGCTGGCGTAAAGAGCCAGGCGCCTGCGTGTATGCGCGAGCACGGCCTCGAATGGCTTTTCCGTCTTGCGCAGGAGCCTCGCAGATTGTGGCGCCGTTATCTCATTTATGGCTCGCAGTTTCTGTTCTACGTCTCCTTGGAACTGGCTGGCATCCGAAAAACCCCCTAGATCGGGTATCGCAATCAGTTAGCATTTCGCGCCTTCGCCGTATTCGAAGGCGCATTTTGTTTTCATGGAACCCGTTTTTGGTTTAGGATGCCGCCTGCGATTGCTTTTCTTTCGCTGCGGAGGCGCAAATTGCATATGCGAATTGCTAGAATGTTTTCAGCCGCGTTTCTCTGCTTGGTTTTTTCGATTCCTTGCATCGCTCAGCAAACTAGCCTGGCCCCGACGCCGCCGATGGGCTGGAACAGTTGGAACCATTTCGCCGGCCGCATCGACGACCAGATTGTTCGCCAGCAGGCTGACGCCATGGTTTCCAGCGGAATGAAAGCCGCGGGATATCAGTACATCGTCATAGACGACACATGGGCCGGCCAGCGCGATGCGCAGGGCTTCATTCATCCCAACGATAAATTTCCGGACATGAAAGCGCTCGCCGATTACGTTCATAGCAAGGGCCTCAAGCTTGGAATTTATTCCTCGCCGGCCGCGAAAACCTGCGCCGGCTACGAAGGCAGCCGCGGCCACGAAGACCAGGACGCGCAGACTTATGCCAGCTGGGGCATCGATTATTTGAAATACGACTGGTGCCAGTCTGGCGGCACCGTCGAGCAGATGAAGACCGCCTACACCAAAATGCACGACGCGCTGCTCAAAACGGGCCGGCCGATTGTTTTCAGCCTCTGCCAATACGGATGGCATAAAGTGTGGGAATGGGGCGCCTCTGTCGGCGGCAATCTTTGGAGAACGACCGGCGACATTCGAGACAATTATTTCGCCATGGCCGCAATCGGCTTTGACCAGAATGGCCTCGAAAAATTTGCCGGCCCGGGGCACTGGAACGATCCGGACATGCTTGAGGTGGGCAATGGCGGCATGTCCGAAGACGAATACCGCACGCACATGAGTTTGTGGGCTATTCTCGCAGCGCCGCTTATGGCCGGAAACGACTTGTCGCAAATGACTCCCTACACGGTCCAGCTGCTCACAAATCCCGAAGTCATTGCTGTTGACCAGGATCCTCTCGGTGCGCAGGGCTACCGCGTCACGCAGGAAGGCCCGTTCGAGGTTTGGATGAAACCTATGGCCGACGGCAGCAAAGTCGTTGGCTTATTTAACCGCCAATACACCACGGAACAAATGACCGTAAACTTCTCGCAAATTGGCATCAACGGCCAAGCTACGGTGAACGATCTGTGGCTGCATGAAGACCTCGGCACGTTTAGCAACTCCTACAGCGCTTATGTCCCGAGGCACGGCGTGGTGCTCGTGAGAATTAAGGCGAAGTAGCGCTAAACCAACCATGATGGCGCAAGCGGCGTGTGCCATCCCACCGCTGCGCCGCTAAACGCCAAAAACGGGCTTACGTTCCGGAGGATAGAGCTATACAGGAATTACCGACACATTCCTCGGGGCTTTCCTGTATGTCCTTTTGTCAGGTTTCGTAATAGAAGCTGTAAGGTCAGGATATTGCTCTTTCTAGGATGTTTTTTGACCTTTTCGAAATATCCCTTCTGAACTTGAGGCTCCATGGAACGTGCGCGCATTTTGATTGTGGACGATCATGAGATTTTTCGGCGCGGCTTGCGCTCCCTTCTGGAATCTCGTGCCGAATTTGAAATATTGGGCGAAGCTGCCGACGGCCTGCAGGCGGTCGAGAAGGCCAAAGAACTTCAGCCCGACATCATCATAATGGACGTCAGCATGCCGCAACTCGACGGCCTGCAGGCTACCCGCATCATTCGCAAAAAACTTCCCAAGACCAAAATCTTGATCCTCAGCCAGCACGATACATCGCACATGCTGGCCGCTGCATCTGAAGCGGGAGCCAACGGTTACGTCACCAAATCCCAAGTTTCGCGCTGCCTGCTCTCAGCACTCGACGCCATAGCTCATGGGCGCTCTTTTAATTGGAATGGCCAGGGCACCGAGGGATCGGCAACGCAACCCACAGGAAGCAGCGCAGACTGATCGATAGAAGCGGCCAGTTTTTTGGAGATAAGCATGAGCAGAGCAGAAGGCGTCAGCGGCGTTAAATCCACTCCTCAAGTCCAAAGTCAGTCCAAATCGAACGGTCACGATAGAGTATCGGGCGATTTGTCCCTGATTCTCGCTGGTTTGCAGACCATGCGCGACGGCGACTTTTCTGTGCGCCTTCCCGGCGATTGGACCGGCTTATCCGGCAAAATCGCGGATACCTTCAACGAAATCGTGGCCGCCAATCAGCAAATGGCGCACGAATTGAAGCGTGTCGGCCACACCGTGGGTAAAGAAGGCCGGACTCGTGAGCACGCCAAATTCCGCGAGTCCCGCGGCGCCTGGGGTGAAATGGAGATTTCCGTAAACACTTTGGTCGAAGACTTGGTTCGCCCCACCACGGAAGTGACCCGCGCCATTGCCGCCGTTGCCCAGGGAAATTTGACGCAAACCGTTCGCATGGACGTGGATGGCCGTCCGCTTGAAGGCGAATTCCTGCGCTCTGCAAGCATCGTCAACACCATGATTCAGCAGCTCAGCGTATTCACCGCGGAAGTCACACGTGTGGCCCGCGAAGTCGGCACGGACGGCAAACTCGGCGGTCAGGCGCAAGTTCCCGACGTCGCCGGAACGTGGAAGGACCTCACCGATTCAGTGAACTCCATGGCCAGCAACTTGACTGGCCAGGTGCGTAACATCGCTGAAGTGGCCACGGCCATCGCTACCGGCGACCTCTCCAAGAAAATCACCGTGGACGTGCGCGGCGAAATTCTGCAGCTCAAAGAAGCCATCAACACCATGGTGGACCAGTTGCGCTCGTTCGCTTCTGAAGTCACCCGCGTGGCCCGCGAAGTCGGCACCGACGGCAAACTTGGCGGCCAGGCTGTCGTGCCCGGCGTGGCTGGCACGTGGAAAGATTTGACCGACTCGGTGAACGCCATGGCCGGCAACCTCACCGCTCAAGTCCGCAACATCGCCGAAGTAACCACTGCCGTGGCGCGCGGGGACCTCTCGCGCAAGATCACCGTGGACGTGAAGGGCGAAATTCTCGAATTGAAAGATACCATCAACACCATGGTGGACCAGCTCAACGCCTTCGCTGGCGAAGTCACCCGCGTGGCCCGCGAAGTCGGCACTGAGGGCAAGCTCGGCGGCCAGGCGCAAGTGCCCGGCGTCGGCGGCACGTGGAAGGATTTGACCGACAACGTCAACTTCATGGCCAGCAACCTCACTGGCCAGGTGCGCAACATCGCCGAAGTCGCCACCGCAATTGCCGGCGGCGACCTGTCGCGCAAAATCACCGTGGACGTCCGCGGCGAGATCCTCCAGCTCAAAGAAACGCTGAACACCATGGTGGATCAGCTCAACCGTTTCGCCGGCGAAGTCACCCGCGTGGCCCGCGAGGTCGGTTCCGAGGGCCGTCTTGGCGGTCAGGCAAACGTTCCTGGCGTCGCGGGCACCTGGAAAGACTTGACCGACTCAGTGAACTCCATGGCCGGCAACCTCACTGGCCAGGTCCGCAACATCGCCGAAGTAACTACCGCCGTCGCGCGCGGCGACCTCTCGCGCAAAATCACCGTGGACGTGAAGGGCGAAATTCTCGAGTTGAAAGACACCATCAACACCATGGTGGACCAGCTCAACGCCTTCGCCGGCGAAGTTACCCGCGTGGCCCGCGAAGTCGGCACCGAAGGAAAGCTCGGAGGCCAGGCCCAAGTATCCGGCGTTGCCGGCACGTGGAAAGATTTGACGGACAGCGTGAACTTCATGGCCAGCAACCTTACCGGCCAGGTGCGCAACATCGCCGAAGTCGCCACCGCCGTCGCGCGCGGCGACCTCTCGCGCAAAATCACTGTGGACGTGCGCGGCGAAATTTTGCTGCTCAAGGAAACCATCAACACCATGGTGGACCAGTTGCGTTCGTTCGCTTCTGAAGTCACCCGCGTAGCGCGCGAGGTCGGCACCGACGGCAAACTCGGCGGACAGGCGCAAGTGCCGGGCGTCGGCGGTACGTGGAAAGACCTCACCGATTCGGTCAACTCCATGGCCAGCAACTTGACTGCTCAAGTGCGTAACATCGCCGAAGTTTCCACGGCCATCGCGAGCGGCGACCTCTCCAAGAAAATCACCGTGGACGTGCGCGGCGAAATTTTGCTGCTCAAGGAAACTATCAACACCATGGTGGACCAGTTGCGTTCGTTCGCCGCTGAAGTCACCCGCGTGGCCCGCGAAGTCGGCTCCGAAGGCCGTCTTGGCGGCCAGGCCGATGTGCCCGGCGTTGCCGGTACGTGGAAGGATTTGACCGACTCAGTGAACTCCATGGCCGGCAACCTCACCGCTCAAGTCCGCAACATCGCCGAAGTAACCACCGCCGTCGCGCGCGGCGATTTGTCCCGCAAAATCACCGTGGACGTGAAGGGCGAAATCCTCGAATTGAAGAACACCATCAACACCATGGTGGACCAGCTCAACGCCTTCGCCGCCGAAGTCACGCGTGTTGCCCGCGAAGTCGGCACCGAAGGCAAGCTCGGCGGCCAGGCGCAAGTGCCCGGAGTTGCTGGCACGTGGAAGGACCTCACCGACAACGTCAACGTCATGGCCGCAAACCTCACCGAGCAGGTCCGCGGAATCGTGAAAGTCGTCACCGCCGTGGCTAATGGCGAGCTCACTCAGGAACTCACCGTAAACGCAAAGGGTGAAGTCGCGGCCCTCGCGGAAACCATTAACAACATGACCGGCACGCTTGCCACGTTCGCCGATCAGGTCACCACCGTCGCCCGTGAAGTCGGCGTGGAAGGCCGTCTCGGCGGCCAGGCCAACGTGCCGGGCGCTGCCGGTACATGGAAAGACCTCACCGGCAACGTCAACCTGCTCGCCGACAACCTGACCAACCAGGTGCGCGCCATCGCCGAAGTCGCCACCGCTGTGACCAAGGGCGACCTGACCCGTTCCATTCAAGTCGAGGCGCGCGGCGAAGTCGCCGAACTCAAAGACAACATCAACACTATGATCGATAACCTGCGCCTCACCACCGACCGCAATACCGAGCAGGACTGGCTCAAGACCAACCTCGCTCGCTTCACCGGCATGTTGCAGGGCCAGCGCGATCTCGCCACAGTCGGTCGCCTGTTGCTGTCCGAGCTTGCGCCTCTGGTGAACGCGCAGCAGGGCGTCATCTACCGCATGGAGTCTGACGACTCCAAGCAGATGGTTTTGCTCTCGTCCTTCGCGGACAACGGGGAAGACGGCCACCGCAAATATCTGCATCTCGGTGAAGGCCTTGTCGGCCAATGCGCGCTCGAAAAGCGCCGCTTGTTGATTACCGATCTGCCGCTGAATACCGTTCCCATCCGCTCTGGCTTATTCGAAGCGGTGCCGCGCAACATCATCGTGCTGCCAGTGCTTTTTGAAGGCCGCGTAAAAGCCGTCATCGAGCTGGCCTCCTTGGGCGCTTTCACTGCGTCGCATCTCGCGTTCCTCGAACAGCTCACTGCCAGCATTGGCATCGTACTCAACAGTATTGAGGCCACCATGCAGACGGAAAGCCTGCTGCAGCAATCTCAGCAGCTCGCCGCCGAGCTTCAGACCCAGCAAAAAGAATTGCAGCAGACCAACGAGCAGCTTGGATTGAAGGCCCAACAGCTCGCCGAACAGAACGCCGAAGTCGAGCGCAAGAATCAGGAAATCGAGCAGGCCCGCGGCGCTCTTGAAGAGAAGGCCAAAGAGCTCGCGCTAACATCCAAGTATAAATCCGAATTCCTTGCCAACATGTCCCACGAATTGCGTACGCCTCTCAACAGCATTCTCGTGCTGGGACAGCAACTCAGCGAAAATGCTGACGGCAATTTGAGCGCGCGTCAGGTTGAATTTGCCCGCACCATTCACGCCGCCGGAACCGATTTGCTCAATTTGATTACTGACATTCTTGACCTCTCCAAAATCGAGTCCGGTACCGTTTCCGTGGAGGCGGAGGAGGTTTTCTTCGGCAGTTTGCTCGAGATGGTCGCTCGTCCCTTCCGTCACGAGGCGGAAAACAAGAGGCTCGCTTTCGAAGTGCAAACCGGTGCGCGCCTCGGCCGCAGCATGGTCACCGATTCCAAGCGCGTTCAGCAAGTGCTCAAGAACTTGCTCTCCAACGCGTTCAAGTTCACCGAGCAGGGAACTGTGCGCCTGAGAGTTTCCCCCGCGGAAAGTGGCTGGAGCGAAGATCATCCGATTCTCAAAAGCGCGTCTTCCGTCATCGCCTTTGAAGTTTCCGATACGGGCATCGGCATTCCTGCGGACAAGCAGCGCATCATCTTTGAAGCTTTCCAACAGGCTGACGCAGGCACCAGCCGCAAATACGGCGGCACGGGTCTGGGCCTGGCCATCAGCCGCGAACTCGCCGGCTTGCTCGGAGGCGAAATCCAACTGCGCAGCACCCACGGAAAAGGCAGCACGTTCACGCTGTATCTGCCCCAATCCTATGCCGGCCCCTCCGTCGTCACCACGCGTGACGCGAGGGAATTTGACACAACGTCGGCGAAGATAGCTGCCGCGGCTGTCGCGGAAGCGCAGGTCGAGCAGGTTCCTGACGATCGCGAAAACCTGCTTCCCGAGGATTCCATTCTCCTCATCGTCGAAGATGATCCGCATTACGCGCGCGTCCTTCGCGACCTCGCGCACGACAAAGGCTTCAAAGTTCTCATCGCCGCTCGCGGCTCCCAAGCTCTTTCGCTCGCCCGCGAATATCACCCCACTGCCGTTTCGCTGGACGTGTTCCTTCCAGACATGCTCGGCTGGACTGTCCTGAATCACTTGAAGCAAGATCCCGCGACTCGCCACATTCCCGTTCAAATGCTCACTCTCGATGAAGACCGCCAGCACGGCTTGGCCCGCGGCGCCTTCTCATTTGTCACCAAGCCGGCGACCACCGGTGGCCTCGAGTCCGCCCTCGATCGCATTAAAGAATACTCATTGCAACGCCGCAAGCGCCTGCTGGTCGTCGAAGACAATCCCGCCGAGCAACTCAGCATTCAGGAGCTCCTCGGTTACGACGACATTGATGTCACCGTTGTCTCCAGCGGCTCAGAGGCGCTGGACTCCGTCAAGGAGCAATCCTTCGACTGCGTGGTCCTCGACCTTCGTTTGCCAGACATGTCCGGCTTCGACGTGCTCGAATCTTTCCGCGGCAATTCGTCTCTGTCTGAATTGCCCGTCGTCGTCTTCACTGGCAAAGAACTATCGCCCGAGGAGGACATGCGCTTGCATACTCTGGCGCGCAGCGTGGTCGTGAAGGGCGTCGAATCCCCCGAGCGCCTCCTCGATGAAACTGCGCTTTTCCTCCATCGTGTGGTCACGGATTTGCCCCGCGAAAAGCAGCGCATGCTCGACCGTCTGCATCGCTCCGACGAGGCGCTTGTTGGCAAGAAAGTGCTGATTGTGGATGATGACGTCCGCAATATTTTCGCGCTCAGCAGCGTTCTCGAGCGCCGCGGCATGACTGTGCTCACCGCCGGAACCGGCCGTGAAGCCATCGCCACACTTGAATCCACCCCTGACTTGGCAATCGTCTTGATGGATATTATGATGCCGGAGATGGACGGATATCAGACGATGCAAGTCATTCGTCAGAATCCTGCGTTCCATCGCCTACCCATCGTTGCTTTGACCGCCAAAGCGATGAAGGGAGACAGGGAGAAGTGCCTGGAGGCCGGCGCGTCCGAATATCTGGCCAAGCCGGTGAACACCGAGCAACTGCTCTCGGCTTTGCGCATGTGGCTGCACCGTTAAAACGCGCGAGAAAAATGCTTGAAAAAATGTCCCGGAAGATACCTGAAAAGACGCCCGAAAGAGTGAACGACACGGAGAAGGTTAATATCCTGATGGTGGACGACCAGCCCGCCAAGCTCCTCAGCTATGAAGCCATTCTTTCCGAGTTGGGCGAGAATCTCATCAAGGCAAATTCAGGCAAAGAAGCTCTCGAGCAGTTGCTGAAACACGATATCGCCGTGGTTCTTCTGGACGTCAGCATGCCCGAACTCGACGGTTTCGAGCTCGCGGATATGATCCGCCAGCATCCGCGTTTTCAAAAATTGGCGATTCTCTTTATCTCCGCGGTCCATTTGACTGAACTCGACCGTCTCAAAGGCTACCAGCGTGGCGCTTTCGATTACATTTCCGTTCCGGTGAATCCCGAGCTTCTCCGCGCTAAGGTCAGCATTTTTGCGGAATTGCACCGCAATGCCCGCCAGCTCGAAGTGCTCAACGCCGAACTGCGCCGTCTCTCCAATAGCCTCATTGCCGCTCAGGACGAAGAACGCCGCCATATCGCCCGCGAATTGCACGATGGCCTTGGCCAGGATTTGGCGGCGGCGAAAATGATCCTCGAAGGAATAGATCCAAAGGCCGCCCCAACGCAGGTCACTGGACAGGTAGTCGCGGAGGCGTCTCTGATCATCGACCACGCCATCCAACAGCTTCGCAGCATGTCCCACCTGCTTCATCCGCCTTTGCTCGATGAAGTCGGTCTGCAATCTGCACTTCAGTGGTACCTCGATGGCCTCACCAAGCGCAGCGGCATCTCCATAACCTTGGAAGTTCAGCCGCGGCCGTTTAGGCGCCTCGCCCCAGAGATCGAAAAGACCGTCTTTCGCGTGATTCAGGAAGCTCTCACCAACGTGTATCGGCATTCCAAGGCGCGCAACGCCTGGGTTTCTCTCCTCCAGCAGGGTGGCCGCGTGGTTGCCACCGTGCGCGACGACGGCCAGGGTATTTCAGAACGCGTGGCCGACCTCGACACCCTTAGCATTGGCGTGGGCATCTCCGGAATGCGCCAGCGCGTCAAGGAAATGGCCGGCGAGTTGACTCTCAGCAATGCTTCGCCCGGCACCATCGTTCGAATTAGCCTGCCGACTCGTTCTGTTGCGGCGGAAGATCAGGCTGTCTCTCTTCCGTCGCGCGCCTAAAATCTCGCTCAATAGCCGCGGATTTCAGTGGCCACCCGTAGCCTTTTATTCCCATCCCGGCCGCGAATGGTGGAACATCGAACGCAAGTCAAATCCCACCGTGAGCGTTGCCGCGTCGTCGTTGAATTCGATGCTGTGCACGTAGCCTGCCTCGAAGTACAAGAACCGCGCTGGCAATATCCGCAACCATGCCGAATATCCGTGATCGTTCGTCGCTTGGCTGAGTGCATTCGCCGCCGTCGGAAACAGGAACGTGTTGGTCACCGCCGTTCCATTGATGAACGCCTTCTGCGTCCCCGACGGAATCACTTCATAGAACGATCCGCCGACTCCCAAGCCGCGATACAGCCTGAAATCCATTCCCGCCTCGCCGTCCGCCACGAATCCCACCGTTCGGAAAAATTGAACTAACCGGTACGGCTGCGACAGCAATTGCGTGTTAAAGATTCCATTCGCGATTCCCGCATTCACGAATGGCGTAAATCGCCAGATTGGTTTGTCGAAATGATTGAACCAATCCACGCCTAAATTGCTTCCATCGAATGAGCCCGTCTCATAGTACGGAACCGAAACGGTCACCGCGGTGTCGTAATTCAGAACGCGATTGTTGAAAGACAACCGCAAGTCCCAGTAAGGATCGCCCAGGTTCTGTTGCCAGCCTCGAGGCTGACCTTGCAGCGGCGGAGTTAGATGATTGAAGTACACCGGAATTCCTACATCTGTGCCGATATATTTGTTGAAGTCGTATCCGATGTCGCTGTCGAGAACCAGAAACTGCCCCTGGCTGCTCACGCTTCCTCGAAATTCCTCGTAAATATCGAATCCTTTTTGTGGCTCGTATGCCGTCCGCTCCTGGGCCAGAGTGGTCGGCGCGCTCGACATTAGTCCCATGATTACGGCTGCCCCAATGAGCAACCAGCTGTAGAGTCGTGTTTGAGTTTTCGATTTCACGGCGTCTTCTCCCGTCTTGCTTTTCGATTGAGCTGGCTCCGATAGTTTGTCCAGAACTCTGGGCGGCAACCCGGCTGCGGAGAACGAATTGCGTGAAGAATTGCGGAAGGCTCTTTTTCGAGCCTTCCGCTTCTTCTGTCAGCCCGCGTCTCCTCTACTCAGCCTCAGTGAGGATGAACGTTGGCTCGTTGTTCCACTTTCGACTTTTCGTGCATCTGGTGATTCTTATAGTTCTCGTGGAACTTCATTTGCTCCTGCATCAGACCAGATGGATTCATCTTGGCTCGCTGATCCAAGTCAGGGTGCTTTTCCATCAGTTCTTTCAGGTCTTTGTGTTTATTGAGGTATTTCTCGTCCTTCACGCGATCGGGATCCTTCTGTAGGTCCTTGGCCACGTTTCGATGCTTGGTCAAGTACACGTCAAAGTCCCGGTCAGTGTCGAATCGCTTTTCGCGATCCATGAACGCACGAGGATTGTCCTCAAATTGGTCGTTGACCCCCGGATTCTTCTCAAGGAAGCTCTTCAAGTCCTTGTGATGATTCAGGTAGTCGTTGTCCTTCACGCGATCCGGATTTTCGTCGAGGTCCTTGGCAAGTTTCTTGTGGTTGTCAAGGAACTCATCCATCTCCGAATCGGCTTCGAACGTGCTCTCCGCTCCCATGAATGCGCTCGGATTCGTTGTGAACTCCTCGCGCACTTGTGGATGCTTTTTGAAGAACGATTCCAGGTCCTTGTGGTGCGACAGATAATCGCTGTCGTTCACGCGTGCCGGATAAGCCTGCAAGTCCCGCGCCTCGCTGGCATGCTTGTCTAAGTAAGCGTCCATCGTGGCCACGTCTTGCTGGTTCATGCTTCGGCTGCCGTTGTAATACCTGGCCTCGCCATTCCTGTACTCTGTGTTCTCATACTGCCCCTCACGCTGCATGAAGAGTGACGGATTCTCCGTGAACTCCTCTCGTACTTGAGCATGATCACTAAGGAACGCCCGCAGCGCCGGATGCTTGCTCAGATAGCTGACGTTGTTGATGAGTGATGGATTGGCTTGCAGTTGCTTCGCGATGTCAGGGTGCGAATCGAGGAACTGGTCCATGCTGGCCACTTCTCCTCGCGTCAGGTCAGGGTTTGCATTCCGATCCGTATCCGGATTGCCATTGCCATTGCGGTCTTGGTCTGGATTCGGATTGCGGTTCACGGCGTTGTTGTCCGCCCGCTGGTCCGCTGGGCTTCCTTCGTATCGGTTTGTCCGCAGCATGAAAAACTGCGGATTCTCCGCGAACTCTTCCTGGATTTCCGGATGATTGCTCAGGAAGGCCTGCAGTTGCGGATGATTCTGCAGGAAGTTCTGGTTGTTGATGAGCGAAGGATTGGCCTGGAGCTGTTGCTCGATGCTCTGGTGCGAGTCGAGGAACTGATCCATGCTGGCCACTTCCTTCCGTGTGAGGTCCGGATTCGGATTGCGGTTCACGGCATTGTTATCCGCCCGCTGATCCGCCGGTGTTTGTTCGAACCGGTTCACCCGCAGGATGAAGAACTGCGGATTCTCCGCAAACTCTTCCTGGATTTCTGGATGATTGCTCAGGAAGGCCTGCAACGCGGGATGATTCTGCAGGAAGTTCTGGTTGTTGATGAGCGAAGGATTGGCCTGGAGCTGCTGCTCGATGCTCTGGTGTGAATCGAGGAACTGATCCATGCTGGCCACTTCCTTCCGTGTCAGGTCCGGATTCGGACTGCGGTTCACGTTGTTGTTATCCGCCCGCTGATCGACGCGGCTGCGCTCGAATCGCGAGACCCGGTCCATAAAGCCGTCCGGGTTCGCCGCAATTTGCCGCTGAATTTGCGGGTGGTCATTCAGGAAGTCCTGCAATTGCGGATGGTCGCTCAGGAAGTCCTTATTGCTCGCCAGCGACGGATTCGTCCTCAGTTGCGTTGCAATATCCGCGTGCGCGTCCAGGAACTGGTCAAACGTAAACAGGACTCCTTGGTCCGTGTCTTGCCCTTGGGCGACTTGGCCCTGGCTATTGTTATTGTTCTGCTGTGCCCATGCGCCGCTTGGAGCACAGCTCAATGCCACTGCGGCGCTGCCTGCTAAAACTAAGCGGTACAAGTGCCTAGCGTAAATTCGCATCATTAACCTCCCAAAACGCTTAAGTTTGCTGGGGTTACGGGGTGGGCGGACTGGAAGGACAGGCTAGATGTCACAAAGGAGGATGTTTACCGTCCCACCGTCGTTGTTCAAACGTGCGCTTCCGCTAATCATGGCTAATCATCCTGCAGCATAGATGCCAAATCGCTAATCCCTATGGTCACATCTACATAGAATTTGTCTATCGGGAGAATATGCGACCCCCCATCGGGCGTACTTTTTTCCAATCCCGTGTATTCCCGCTGTAGGTGATTTTTCCCCGCGTTCTATTACCCCTGTCTCATCTGAGTGAAACTTATCGCGGGTGCGCGCCGCACCGTTCGCCGCCGATCGCCTTTATCGGCCCGCTGTTTTGCTCGCGTTGACGCGCTCCGCGCCCTCTGTTAACTTCATTTTTCGCTCTATTCTTACAAGATTTCAGGAGGGAACCTCATGGCCACCGCAGTTGCTCCCACAGCGTACAAAAACTTCATCGGCGGCGAATGGGTCGCGCCGGCTACCGGCAAGGGAATCGAGAATCACAATCCCGCCAACACCGCCGACCTAGTTGGAATTTTTCCCACGTCAACTGAAGAAGACGTCAATCGCGCCGTCGAAGCCGCCAAAAAAGCCTTCGATCCCTGGCGCCTCACTCCCGCGCCCAAACGCGCCGAAATTCTTTTCCGCGCTGCCGAAATCCTGATCCAGCGCAAAGAAGACATTGCCCGCGACATGACCCGCGAAATGGGCAAAGTCCTCGCCGAAACTCGCGGCGACGTTCAGGAAGCCATCGACATGACCTACCTCATGGCCGGCGAAGGCCGCCGCCTCTTCGGCCAGACCACTCCCTCCGAACTCCCCAACAAGTTCGCCATGTCCGTGCGCTCGCCCATCGGTGTCTGCGGACTCATCACTCCCTGGAATTTCCCCATCGCCATCCCGTCCTGGAAAATGATGCCCGCGCTCGTCTGCGGCAACACCGTAGTCATCAAACCCGCGCAGGACACGCCTTTCTCCACCTATTACCTTGTCCAGATTCTCGAAGAGGCTGGCATTCCCGCGGGCGTCGTCAATCTCGTCTCCGGCACCGGCTCGCAAGTCGGTTCGCCGCTCGTCAGCCATCCTGACGTAAAACTCATCAGCTTTACCGGCTCAACCGACACTGGCCGCGTCATCAATCAGGCCTGCGCGCCCAGCTTCAAGCACGTCCATCTCGAAATGGGCGGCAAAAACATCATCATCGTCATGGACGACGCCAACATTGATCTCGCGGTCGACGGCGCCATCTGGGGCGGATTCGGCACTTCCGGCCAGCGCTGCACTGCCGCCAGCCGCGTCGCCGTCCACAAGCACGTCTACAAGGAATTCACCGAAAAATTCGTCGCCCGCGCCAAAAAATTGCGTGTCGGCGACGGCCTCGATCCCGACGTGGATATGGGCCCGGTCGTCAACGAATCGCAGCTTAAAACCGTCATGAAGTACGTCGAAATCGGCCAGCAGGAAGGCGCAAAGCTCGCCGCCGGCGGCCATCGCCTCGATTCTGGCAAATTCGCCAAAGGCTGGTTCCACGAACCCACCATTTTCACCGACTGCAATCCGCAAATGCGCATCTGCCAGGAAGAAATTTTCGGCCCCGTAGTCTCCGTCATGCCATTTGGCAGCCTCGACGAAGCCATCTCCATCGCCAACGGCGTGAAGTACGGCCTCTCCTCCTCCATTTACACGCGCAATCTCAACAACGCCTTCCGCGCCCAGCGCGATCTCGATACCGGCATCGTCTACGTCAACGCGCCCACTATCGGCGCCGAAACGCATCTGCCCTTCGGCGGCACCAAGCAAACCGGCAACGGCCATCGCGAATCCGGCCTCGCCGCCATCGACTTCTACTCCGAATGGAAAACCGTCTATCTCGACTACTCCGACCGCCTCCAACGCGCCCAAATCGACAATGTCACAACGTGACGCAGTCCGCGCGGTAATTGATTCCGAATCTCCTTGGAAGATGACACGAAGATCTCTTGGAGGCCAGGGTGGATACAAGATGTCTGCCTCGGAATGGCAAAGCTTGCTTGCCCGAGCGAAGCGAGGCGACCCAGAGGCGGAATGGGGCGTTGCAGATCGATATGGCGACGGGGTACACGACAACAAGGGGAAAGTTCTTGTTAGGCGCTCCGCTCGAAGAGCAGTTCAATGGCTTCGGCGCGCGGCAGAGCATGGTTGTACATCTGCACAAAACAATTTGGGGATTCAACTCGGGAACGGAGAGAGCGTCAAAAAAAATGTACGGGAAGCGCTCTTGTGGCTAAGAAAAGCATCTCGTGCCGGGCACTCCCTTGCTGCGAGCAATATTGCAATAACGTACCGGGAAAATGGAAAATTAGAGGCAGCCGTTAGATGGTTCCGAAAATCTGTCGCCGCCGGCGACGAGGATGACTTGGTTCAGCTCGGAATTCACTATTTCTGGGGAAAAGGAGTTAGGAAGAATCCCAAAGCAGCAGTTCGATGTTTTCGCAGGGCAACAAAAGGGAAGAACCTATGCGAAGCATCAAGAGAGGATGCATTCTTCTTTCTCGGGATCGCGTATCTTGAAGGGAAGGGCGAGAGAACCTCAATCCCGAAAGCCAGAAGACTGTTCCAACGAGCCAATATCGATAACGATCATCCGGCGGCGCGAACTGTGCTGCACGTTCTTAGCGGGAGTTCGGGTGATGAAGCTGTCTAGGTTGTTTGTCCGTCGATGTCGAGGAACCCAGATCTACCAATAAGGATCACGTCGTTGAAATTGCGGTATGAAATCCGTTTCAAACGGCTCTGCTCAGGCGCGGGGCAAGGCGGCCCGTGCGCTGGCGATAGGCTTCGAATTCTGCGCCGAACTCAGACGCAAGCAGGGCGTCTTCCTTGTGCGCGCGTCTCTCGAAGCAGACCGTCAACAGCACAATGCCCGCCAGACTGCTCCATGTGGTGACGCACAAGCCCATTCCTACAGCTGCGAGAATAATTCCCGAGTACAGCGGATGGCGCACCACGCGGTACGGTCCGGACTGAATCAGCCGGTGGTCTTCCTTCAGGGCGACAACGCCGCTCCAGTAACGCCCTAGCCGCGCCCTGGACCAGATGGTCAGCGATAATCCCACGTACGTAAGCGCTACGCCGGCGATCTGCATGCTTTTCGTTGGCGCCATGAAGTGCAAATTCAGCGCGCCGAGCAGCGGAATTTCCGCGAACAGCAGCACATATCCGCCAAGCAGAAGTACTCGATCCAGCAGGCGCGCTCCGCCCGTTTCGCGGCGTTTGATTCGGTTCGTCCGCAGGATCAAAACGAAAAAATACAGCGCGGTCACGATCCAGGCGAACTGAATCATGTAAAACGCCCACGGCACGGGCCACGCAAGGTTTCCGGAAAATCTCATCGTTTTCGGCTTGAACGCTTAAAAAAGTTATCAAAGAGCGATGAGCGCGGTCAAACGTTCCACGTCCATTCGCCCGCGCGCAACAACGGCTCTGCATCTCCGTTGGCGCTGATGCCATCAACGTCGATGCGATTGGACCCAATCATCCAGTCCACATGAATCAAGCTCTCGTTTGCGCCGCGCGCGGCAAGCTCCTCGCGGCTCAGCTTTTCGCCGTCTTTCATGCACATGGTATAAGCCTGGCCAAGCGCGATGTGGCACGCAGCATTCTCGTCAAACAGAGTATTCAGGAAAAGCAGTCCGCTCGAAGCAATCGGTGAAGAATGCGGCACAAGCGACACTTCGCCGAGCCGCCGCGCGCCATCATCGGTATCAATCATTTTTTCGAGGACGTGCTGCCCGCGCGTCGCATGCGCCTCGACGATGCGTCCCGCTTCGAATCGCACGGAAATTCCCTCGATCATTGTTCCTTGATAGGAAAGCGGCTTGGTGCTGGTCACCCGGCCATTGACTTGCATCTTGTGCGGCGTGGTGAATACTTCCTCGGTAGGCATATTCGGGATGCAGTAGACGCCATTGCGCGCCAGCGAGCCTCCGCCATCCCACAAATGCCCGTCCGCAAGCCCGACGCGCAGGTCCGTCCCCGGCCCGCGAAAATGCAACGCCGCATAACGCTTCTCATTTAGCCGCTCGGCGCGTGCGTGCAAATGAGCGTCGTGCTCTTTCCACGCGCTAACCGGATCAGCTTTGTCGATGCGCGTGGCGGCGAAAATTGCGTTCCACAATCGCTCCAGCGCCTGCGGCTGCGGCAGCTCGGGAAAAACCGCCACCGCCCACGCCGGTGTTGCGCCCGAAACAATCGACCAGTTAATTTCCTGCCGCGTAATCAGTTCCAATGCCGGGCGATACGCCTTCGAAGTCGCCCGGTTCAGCCGGCTCACCTTTTCCGGGTCTTCTTTCGCCAGCAAAGCGGGATCTCCGCCGGCAATCGCCAGCCGCGCTGCGCCGTTCCGATACGCCTGTGCCATGCCTTCGTAGAGCCATGCGGGCGCCGCGTCGAAGCTGTAGTCCTGCGCGTGATGGAAGCGCAAAAGCGCGCACTGCTCATCCGCAAAGATAGTGGTCACCACAGCGGCTCCCGCTTTGTAGGCCTGTTCCGTGATGCGGCGCGCCAGCGGCACCTGCTCAAGCGCCGCCGTCATCACCATTTCTTGCCGCGGCGCGAGCCCCAATCCGACGCGCACAGCAACCTCCGCTAGCCGGTCCAGCTTTCGCGCAAATTCGTCCGTCTCGGTGAATCCTTTCATCGCTACCACATTTGCCGTTGTCATCAAGCTATTATGTCCTGCCTCTCCCGGCCTTCACAACTTTCCTCAGATCGATAATGCTGTCGCTTCGCCGCCAACCCTCAAGTGCGAACGGCATCGCTATCCTCAAACTTGGTCCGTTGGCAACGGCGGCGGCAACGGCGACGGCAGATTCGGCTCAATCACCGGATACCGCGGCGGTTCAGGCGCCTCACCCGCCACGCGTTCGAAGTGCCGCTGATACCAAACCGTCTCCGCCGCGCGCTGCCACAGTCGCATCCCAATCCACCACAAAATCATCGCCTGCCCCAGAAAAAATGCTCCCCAAATCGCCGTCGGCGGCAGCACGTACATCCACAGCCACAGCCCAAATCCAAATCCTGCCGCGCACAAAATCGTGATGCCTAGAAATAGTCCAAACAGGCCGCCAAAATTCCTGAACATCAACCGCCACGCCGCGCTCAGCGCCCGTCGCACGCGCCGCTCGTTCTGCGCCACGCAATGAATTTCCGCCATGTCGAACCACAACCGCAGCATCAGCGCCAGCAACAAAATCACAACGCCAATCGCAATTCTGTACCACACCGCTGTCATCGCCGAAACCGCGTGCGCGTCAATGCGACCTCCAATCGCGCTCATAATCCCCGCAAAAATCGCAATCGGAATCGCGCACAGCACCAGAAAAATCACCAGCCGCACGAATCGCCAGAAAAACGCGCCGCATGCCTCGAAAAATTCCCCAGTCGCCAGCCGCATGTCCCGCCGGTAAACTTCCAAAATCCCTCCGGTCATGAACAGCATGAACACAAAAAACACCAAACTGTACGCCCACGCCGCCGGCGAAACGCTCAACGGCGAGATCCCCGGCTGCACCGACAATTCCGCCAGCGCGCCAATATCAAATCCGTTCAGAAGCCGCTGCGCCGCCAAACTGTGATCCAAAACGCCTCCCACGCGCGGCGCCACTCCGTGCATTGCAAGAAACGCCAGCACAAAATTCACCGCGAAAATCCACCACACCAGCCCCTGCCGCCGCCACACCACTCCCGCGCCGCTAGCAAACGCGCCCGAATTCTCTCGCGCCATCATTCACTCCCTACTCATCTCGTGCTCAGTCATTCCAAACTCGTCAGAGGAACTTGCATTCGGGGGTGCCCCATCCTTCGCCGCCGCCAGCCACTAGTCATCAGTCACTTGGTCTGGCCTGCTCGTCACTCGCCACTGTCGCTCGTCACTGCTTTTCGTCACGTCAAATACGCCAGCAACTGGTTCAACCATTCGCTCACGAACAAAAAAATATCTCCAATTTTCCGGCTCGCCCTTCCGTCCCCATCCGCCGTCTGGCTATCGTTATAAAAATCGCGATCCATCCACATTTTGTGCTGCGGATCAATTTCTGCCGACTCAATCTGCGCCGGCCTCATATACGAGTACCGAATCCATCTGTCTTTTCCATCCCAGCGCTCGTGCGCCGTCGTGCCATCGTCGAACTTCACTTCCAAATCCACCGGCGCGATGAAGTCTCCTTTGCGTTGCACCACCACCGTGTCGCGATACATCACCGGACCTTTTTTCTTCGCGGCGCTCGCCGCCTCGTACCAATTCGCGCGGTCCGAACGAATATCCTCCACCTCATAATCCAAAATCTGCGTCCCTTTGAACGCCTGCGCGAAATACCAGCTCAAATCCTGCCCCGGGCCCGCCACCTGCTGAATCGTATTCATGAAATCTTCCGGAGTCGGATGCTTGAACCGGTACTTCATGAAGTATTCGTGCATCGCTTCCTGCATTTTGTCCGAACCTATGATTCGCTCCAGCGTCAGCAGCACCGTCGCCGTTTTCCCATAGCTGATTGCGCCGTACGACCCATCGTCGCGAAATTCCCAGCCGAATCGCGTCATCGGATCTGCATCCGGCTCCGCCAAATAACCCAGCCGCTGCTCCTCAAAATCGCTCATCTGCGCGAACGGAAAATCAATCGCCGAAGTCTTCGCGCCATAGAGCGCGCCCATCACTTTCGCTTCCGTGTAGCTGTTGATGCCTTCATCCATCCACGCGTCCTCGAATTCGTTCGTCGCCACCATCGCGTACCAATACTGGTGGCCCCATTCGTGCTCCGCTACCACCTCTGGCAGCAGCACGCCCTTCGGCATCAACAAATCCGGCCCCGTCCCTGCAGTAATCAGCGTCGGATATTCCATCCCTCCCGCATCCTCCGCGCCATGCGGCGGATCCACCACCGTCAGCCGGTCATACGGATATGGCCCGTACCGCTTGTCGAAAAGCGTCATCGCGCCCTTCAATACTTTGATATAACGCGGCGCCGTCGCCATGTGCCCCGGCGACATCAGCACGTGCAGCTTCACCGTCCCCGCGCTGCCCGTCCACGAATCCTCCACATCAGTAAAATGCGGATATGCCGTCCACGAAAAATCAATCACGTCCTGCGAATGGAAAATCAGCGACTTCGTTCCATCCGCGTTATTGTTGCTCGCAATCAAATCTCCGCCCGCTCCCACAATCTCATTTTGCGGCAGCGTGATGCGCACGTCGTACGTCCCAAAATCCGAGAAAAATTCCGTGGTCGCGTGAAACTGATGGCAATTCCACGCGTTCTGCCACCACACGCCCACTTTCGGAAACCATTGTCCCACCATAAAAAAATCCCGCACGTATCCGGTGCGTTCCACCACGTATGGCAATTGATCATGAAAAACCATCCGGAATTGCACCGAAGCGCCGGGCGCGATCGGCTTCGGCAGCGTCACTTGCATCACCGTGTGATCGTTCGTGTTGCCGTCATCCGGCTGAATGAACTGCATCTTGTCTGTCAAATCGCCCATTCCCGGCACTTCGAATTTGCTAATCGTAATCGCGCCGTAATGTTTCGGGTCCCAGCCGCTCCCCGCGCTCGTCCCGCGCGTCCCGTACAACCGCACCTCCGTCATGAAAGTGGATTTCGGCTGAAACGCATTCAGATATAAATGAAATGGAAAAGTCTGCTGCGGCTTGCCTGTCAGATTTTTGTAAGTAAGCCACTCCGTCGCATCAATCGTCTTTTTCGCCGTGTCCAGCCGCGCGTCAATCTGATAATTCACCACCCGCGTCGAAAGCGCCGCTCCTTCATTCGCCGGCGTATACATCGGCGGCGGCGTCTCCTGCGCCCGCGCCGTCCCCGCGCAGCAAATCGCTACCAAAATCGCCGCAAACGCCTTTCCTGCGCGCACCCAACCGCGCCACACGTCCATGGTTCCCTCCGCGCCGCTCAAACGCCGAACAGCATATTCCACATCGCCGCCTGCTAGAAGAAACATTTTCCTCGCCGCCGGTTCGTTTCAACGAAGGGTCGCGCGCCAGCGCGAATATGCGGCTTCTCGCTTTTTTGGAGAAGTGCGGCGGCTCGACGCCACTTTGCCATTCCTGCAAACTATTTAGAGACGCTGCCTCGGATGCTGCCTGGAGCCATGGTACCAGCCACTCATTTTGAGCGCGGTGTTACAATACAAAATATGAGAGTCAAACTGAGCTGGCTTTTCGCCATTTCCGGTTGGCATATCTCATAAACGCTATTATCCTATCTGTTTATTGGAACGTTGCTCGGGTCGATGCTTTTGACGCTCTTTGGGGGTGGTTGTGACCCTTGGACCCGCCGCTTGGCACATCGCAGATAGGCTTTGGTATCGCGATTCGTCGCGGCCAAGAAAGTCCCGCTGGGTGATTGACTAATATGGGAATTCTCGGCGTCGCCCCGAATCGAGTTCCATTCCCTGGTCGGACAGGATGTTTCCGGACATGACGAAGGCAATCGTCTTCACGCCAGTACTCATCCTGGGTTGCGCAACCGAGGCCGCCCAGGTTAGCGTACTAATCGATTATCTCAAATGGCATTCAGGCCACCGCAATGGGCGTGACGGCGGCGCTTCCGTTTGGAAACCTAGCTCAAGCGGGAGCCGCGGTGTTCGCGGACGTTTTCACGGGCAAGAGCATTTACGATGCAGGCATCTACGCCGGAGCCGTCCATGTCTGCGCCGAGGAACGACCCAGTGATACAGGACGACCGCCAGGGCTCGCCACCCTCCACGCGCCGGTTCTTGGGTCTGAGGTCGCATCCTGGCCAAGACCGCCTGGAGTCTTGGTGTCAGCGCCATGTCCCAACCCTATCGCGTCGGTTCCTGAGCTATGGCCGCGATGGAATTTTAGGCCCGCTCTTCGCGTTCCTTGCTCTTGGGTGCTTTGGCCGGTGGTGGGACTGGTCTCACGGCGGGGCACCGATGGGCGCCGCCCTGGGCTGGACGGTCGGTGCCAGCGTCGTACTGCTACTGGCGAAGCGTTGGTGGGTCGTCGGGGCCTGCCCGCTCGCCTGGGTTGCCGCCCAGTCCCTGTTTCACTCCCTCGTTGAGGAGCGGTCGTCGTACCTCCTTCTCGGCCTGGCGTTCTTAGCAGCGGTCGTAGCGGTCTGCGGGCTAGGAATGTGGCTCGACGGAGGGCGAGAGGGCTAGCACGGCCTCGTGCTACCGGCCAAGTTGACGCTCCCGCTCCCGCCCGCTAAACTTAAATATGAGTCGTGCGCATTTGCCCGCTTCCATGGGCAGTATTTTTCATAAACGTTTCGTCAGTCGAGCATGATGACCGCAGCTCCAGCATTACAACAAAAGCGTCACCGCCAGGTCCTCGCCGAAGTCGTGCGCGCCTACATCGAGACGGGCGAGCCGGTATCCTCGCGTACCGTCGCGCAAATGCACTCTGAACCGCTCAGCTCCGCCACCATGCGCAACATCATGGCCGATCTCGAAGAGGGCGGCTACCTTTACCAGCCGCACACTTCCGCCGGACGCGTGCCCACAGCTTCCGCCTATCGTTTTTACGTCGAACAAATCGCCGCGCAAGCCACGCCGCGCGTCGAAGATCGCGAATGGATTCGCCGCGAGCTCGACTCCGCCACCACTCCCGAAGGCGTCATGGAACGCGCCAGTCACGTTCTCGCCGCCGTTTCGCGCGGACTCGGCATCATCATTTCTCCGCCTCTCGCGCGCACCGTCGTTGAACACATCCGTTTTTTGCTGCTCCCCGACGGACGCGTTCTCGTCGTCCTCGTCACCAGCGGCGGCATCACCCGCGATAAATGCATTCGCCCTGAGCGCGCTTTTCTTCAGCCAGAACTCGACCGCATCGCCGATCACCTGAACCGCCATTATCCGCGCTGGACTCTCGAATCCATTTGCGCCGACTTGAAAACGCAGCTCGCACGCGACCGCGAACGCTACGAAAAACTCGCCAGCGGCGCGCTTCTGCTTTGCGACCCGAAACTCCTCGGCGAAGAGGCCGAACGCGTCGTTTACATCGGCGGCGCCGCGCAATTTGCCACCGCGCCGGAATTCCAGGACCAGCAGCAGCTCGGCGAATTGCTCACCGCCATCGAAGAGCGTGACCGCCTCGTCGCGCTTCTTTCCGGCTGCATCGAAGCGCCCGAGCCTGTCCACGTCGAGCTCGGCGTCGAAAAAATGTCCGCCGCTGGCAAGCATCTCGCCCTCGTTAGCGCGCCCTATAGCCACGGCGCTGCCCGCCTCGGCGAGCAGGGAACTCTCGGCATTCTCGGCCCCATGCGCATGCATTATGAACGCGTCATTACCGTCGTCGCGCTGATGTCCCAGTTTTTTTCTGAGGAGTTGAAGGGAGAAAAATTGTCGTGAGCAGTCATCGCCATCCTGAACGCGATTCCGAAAAGCGTCGCGCCGAAAATACCGAGCAGCAAGAGCAACAGGACCGCGGCGAACAAAACTCCGCGCCATCGGACGGCGGCGCTGTGAATCCTTCCGTCATCGAAGGCCCTTCTGTCGAGAAAATCGTCAGCGATGAACTCGAAAAACTCGCCGCTGAAAAATCCGACCTGAAAAACACTCTGATCCGCCTGCAAGCCGACTTCGACAATTACCGCAAACGCACCGACCGCGAACGCCATCAGGAGCGCCATCGCGGCGCCGAAATCATCGTCGAGAGCCTGCTTCCCGTCCTCGACGGATTCGACCGCGCCATTTCTTCGCATCGCGACGCGGCGCACAACGAATATCGCGAAGGCTTTCAGCTTATTCGCAAGCAATTGCTTGACGCGCTCGCGAGACACGGCCTGCAAAAAATCGAAACGGAAGGGAAGCGCTTCGACCCGCATTTCCATCACGCCATCGAGCGCGTCGAAACCGCCGATCATCCCGACGACACTGTCCTCGAAGAGTTGCAAGCCGGCTACACCTTTCACGGAAAAGTTTTGCGTCCCGCCATGGTTCGCGTCGCCGCGAATCCCGCAGGCCATGACGCCGCATCTAATTCTGCATCCAACAGGGAGAACTAAGTAGCGTGCCTGCATACATTCGCGCAGCGAACCGTTGGGTTTTGCTCGGCTCCCGCTTTTCTTTCGTAGGAGCGCTGCTTGCCGCGCCCGTCGCGCGCAGCGCGAACACGCCTTTGGTAGCGCAGAATCGCGTCTTCCGCGAATCTGCGGCTTCTCGCTTCTTTGGAGCGCCGGCCTTTGGGATTGGCGCGCGTCTGAGAATCTAAATGCGGATCGAAGAACGACTTGGGTTGTGTAAGGGCACCGTTTCAACCGTGCCGTACTGACTGCTGTCAACGCGGCTTTAGCCGCTGAGGGAATTAGTAAAATTTTGAGAGGCTCTGCCATCACATATGCCATCACCGTCCAAAAATGACTATTACGAAATTCTCGGCCTGACTCGCGACGCCACCGGCGAGCAAATCAAGAGCGCCTATCGCAAAGCCGCGCTCAAATTCCATCCTGACCGCAATCCCGAAAATAAATCCGAAGCCGAGCACCGCTTCCGCGAAGCCAGCGAAGCCTACAGCGTCCTCTCCGACCCGCAAAAGCGCGCCACGTACGACCGTTACGGCCACGCCGGCCTCTCCGGCCAGGTCTTCGACGCCAGCAATTTCGGCTCGATCTTCGAGGAATTTCAGGACGTCTTCGGCGACATCTTCGGCTTCCAGGACATTTTTGGCGCAGGCGGTGGACGCCGCCGCGGAGGCCGTTCGCGCGCCCAGCGCGGCAACGATTTGCGCTATGACCTAAAACTCTCCTTCGAAGACGCCGCCGCCGGCGTGAAAACCCGCGTCAAAATCCCGCGCATGGAAAATTGTGAAGCCTGCCACGGCACCGGCGCCAAGCCCGGCACCGGCATGTCCACGTGCGAACATTGCAAAGGCCGCGGCCAGCTCCATTATCAGCAGGGATTCTTCGCCGTCTCGCGCACCTGCCCCGCCTGCCACGGCGCTGGCCAGGTCATCAAGGAATCCTGCGCCGAGTGCCGAGGCCAGGGCCGCATCGAGCGCTCGCACACTATCGAAGTCTCCATTCCCGCGGGCGTGGACAGCGGCATGCGCCTCCGCGTTCCCGGCGAGGGCGAAGCCGGAACCAACGGCGGCGTCTCCGGCGACCTTTACGTTTTCATCGAAGTGAAAGAGCATCCTTTCTTCGAACGCCGCGGCGCCGATCTCTACTGCAACGTGCCCATCAGCATTTCGCAAGCCGCACTCGGCGCGGAAATCCTGGTTCCCACCATCGGCGGCGAAGAAAAACTCACCATTCCCGAAGGCACGCAGCCCGGCACTCTTTTCCGCCGCAAAGGCAAAGGCCTGCCCGATCCTCACGGCGGCAAAGGCGACCTCTACGTCAACGTGCGCGTCGTCATCCCGTCCAAGCTCACCAAAGAGCAGCGCGCGCTCTTCGACCAGCTCGCTCGCGTCTCCAAAGTCGAAAACCGCCCCGTCGAACGCAACTCCTCCTTCTTCGACAAAGTGAAGGACATTTTCAGTTAGGGTCGAAGCGTCAAACACATCTTCAGCTGACCCGGCGGCCGTGTTCAGACTATCGCTCCTCAACCACCTCCTTTTTTGGTGTCCGAAATCGGACACAATACGTTGGATAAAATGCACTTTTCTTGCGATTAGAAATGAGTGCGACTGTTTGTTTTGTGCAAGTTACGTCAAGTTCTAATTTTTCATAGATCTTGCGATTAGAATTACCGAGGCGAAGGGAAAGAGAAGCCGAGTGGCTAGGGGTGAGAGAGGCTAGGGCCGTTCCCATTTTGGGAATTCCCGGGTTCGCCGGACGATTTGGCTAAATGCGTTAACCATGGGCTACCTTATAACAGGAGTTAACCAACAGTCAACAGGAAAGTGGACAGGAAACGACTCCCACGTGCGGGCTAGTGGCTGCCGGAGGCTGTGAATGACTGTTGCCGTATATAGGTATCTATTTTGAGAGTTTCGCCCTTCAGGATCTTTTGATAGGCCTCTGTGGCTTGGGACTCCGTAATATCGCTTGGGAGCAGGCGAAACACACTGGCTGCCACGTAATCCAGTCGCTCTTCAAAAGCTCGCCAATGACGCCCTAATCTCTCAGCGACAGCGCCCGTCGTATTCGAACCGGCGAATATGTCAACCACTAGGTCTGATGGGTCGGTGAGCAATCGCATAAAGAACTCTGGGAGTGCTTCAGGAAATCGAGCGGGATGCATTTCCGTTCCAACTGTTTTGCACCACTTGGTATATTGTCCGTTCGACTCGCTATTGGGAATCTGCAGTAGATTCGACGGGATGGCGCCACCATTGTCCTTTGCGAAACTGACACCAATATCGTGGCCCGAAGGTCGAAGCTTTGCTTTGTAGTATGACTCCGGGTCAGCAAGGAGCTTTTTCATACGGTTGCTGTAGGGATTGAGTACATTAGAGACGTCGGCTTTTGGCCATGCTGTTTTGCTAAGCCACCAGACCGTGTTCACGGCGTCCTTGACCCTCATCTTTCGCTTGTTTACCCATTCAATGGGGCTCGGCAGTTTTGATGGGTTGAACCAGTAGAAATCCTCAGCAAGAAAAAAACCAACGTCATCGCAGAGCTGAATGAGAATCCGAAAATTATAGAGGCTGCGGGCGGGAATGCCTTTTAGGTAAGCGCCGCCCAAATCGAGAACAAAACTACCATCGCTTCGAAGTTTCCTGTAAGCGAGCCGAGCGAATTCGGTGAGCCAATCGGTGTATGCCTCCTGTTCCACATTGCCGTACTTCTTCTGGCGCTGCAAAGCAAAGGGGGGACTCGTGATGATCAGATTGACGCTGTCATCATCGAGGTTTGAAAGCAGATCGCGAGAATCACCACAGACCGCGAATCCCAGCCTCGTTTCGTAACAAGCCTTCATCCAGCTCCTGGTTCGATGCTACTTAAAGTCTGTAGACGTTAAGTCATCACCAGCGATAGTTATACCTCTTGCCAAGGCAAATATCAACTCGACGCATTTTAGCTGAAAATCTGCGCAGAATCCGCCTCGAAAGAGGTCTGAGCCAGGAAAAGCTCGGCGAACTAGCCGGGCTGCACCGGACTTACGTTGGCTCAGTTGAGAGGTCGGAGCGAAACGTCTCGATAGACAGCATAGAGAGACTGGCGAGGGCGCTGGCAGTAAGAGTCTCGGTTCTCTTGGATGAGGTGGAACGCAAATGAAACCTCATCCGGATTGGGAACTGATGGAACGTCTACTTGCTCACGTCCGCGAATACCAACGGTTGGCCAGCAGGCATGGCATCGCCGATATCTTTCAGGACAACGGCGGGAAACTCCTGCAAGTAATACTGCTGCTTGGGCTAACTGTTCTCCCGGGTCGTGAGGGCAATGATGCGAGAGACGAAACCGGAAAGGAATACGAGCTGAAGTCGGTGAATACTGACTTAACGAAGAGCTTTTCAACACATCACCACATCAACCCGACCATAATTGAGAAGTATAGGAAGGTCGATTGGATATTCGCAGTGTACTGCGGAATCGAACTCCAAGCGATCTATCGCGTTACGCGCAACGACCTCGAAGTGTTTTACGAAAAATGGGAGGAAAAATGGCATGAGTCAGGCGGGAAGGACATCAACAACCCGAAGATTCCGCTGACGTTCGTTATCGAAAAAGGGGAGCTCGTTTATGGGCAACCTCCAACTCCTCGCGCAATCCAAGGACCACCCAAGGAGTCTGGTAAGGAACAGCCGGAGTTTTAGCGCCAGTTTCAGACGGTCAGGCTCGGAACCTCGGTGCTTCGGGTTAATAGAATTTTGTTGGTGGCTTCTACCGGGTTGCGCTGGGCCTTCGATATAGCCACGGCGAATCTGTTGCGCAGTCGTCGAGAGCCTCTGTGCACGCCTTGACCATTCACCCTGCGCAGAGTATAAGCCTAGCGTTCTGGGCGAATACTTCTGTTCTCATTCAGGAGGCATTATGAGGCGTGGGGCGTTTTGGTTGGGCGCGGTGCTGTGCCTGGTCATGAGTTTGCCGCTGGTGACCATTGGCCAGCAAGAGGAGCAGGCGCAACTCGCAGGCTTCTTTGGCAATTCTTCGGCGAACGAGCAGAGTTGGGAGCAAAAATTCAAAGCGCTTCCTTCGCCGCAGAACATGATTGCAGACATGAAGCTCCTCGCCGCGCGTCCGCATCACACCGGCTCGCCGTACGACGCGCAGAACAGCAAATGGATTCTCGCGCAGTACAAAAAGTGGGGTTGGGACGCGCACATTGAGACGTTCGACGTGCTTTTCCCCACGCCAAAATTTCGCCAACTCGAACTGGTCGCGCCCACGCACTTCACCGCGACGCTGCGCGAGCCGCCCGTCCCCGGCGATCCCACTTCGTATCAGCAGAGCGAGCAGCTGCCCACATACAACGCGTATTCGCCCGATGGCGACGTCACCGCTCCGCTGGTTTATGTCAATTACGGCGTGCCGGAGGACTACGACACGCTCGCGCGCATGGGAATTTCCGTGAAGGGCGCGATTGTGATTGCGCGCTACGGCCATTCCTGGCGCGGCATCAAGCCCAAGCTCGCCGCAGAGCATGGCGCGATTGGCTGCATTATTTATTCCGATCCGCGCGATGACGGGTATTACGAGGGCGAAGTTTTTCCCAAGGGTCCATGGCGGCCCCGCGAAGGCGTGCAGCGCGGCAGCATCGAAAAAATGGAATTGTATCCCGGCGATCCGCTGACTCCCGGCGTCGGCGCAACGCAGAACGCCAAGCGCCTGCCGATTAAAGGCAATAAAGTTCTTGCGGACATTCCCACGCAGCCGATTTCCTACGGCGACGCGCAGCCGTTGCTCGCGGCGCTGGGCGGCCCAGTGGCGCCTTCGGAGTGGCGCGGCGCGCTGCCGATTACTTATCACATCGGTCCCGGGCCGGCGAAAGTTCACTTGAAGCTGGCGTTCAATTGGGATTTGAAGCCCGTTCACGACGTGATCGCCATGCTGCAAGGCGCGACGTATCCGGATGAATGGGTGATTCGCGGAAATCATTACGATGGATGGGTGAATGGCGCGGAGGATCCCATTGCCGGGCAAGTCGCGCTGCTCGAAGAGGCGCGCTCGCTCGGCGAATTGTACCAGCAGGGATGGCGTCCGAAACGTACCATCGTTTATTGCTCGTGGGACGGCGAGGAGCCGGGCTTGCTCGGCTCGACGGAATGGGTGGAAGAGCATGGCGATGAATTGGCCACGCATGCTGTGGCCTACATCAATTCGGACACCAATGGGCGCGGCTATTTGGAGGCGGAGGGTTCGCACGAATTGGAGGCGCTGGTGAACAGCGTCGCCGATGACGTGCAGGATCCGGAGAAGGGGATTTCCGTTGGCAAGCGGCACAAGCTGGCGGAATTGGCCCACGCGAAAAATGACGAGGAGCGCAAGAAGCTCGAATCGCAGAAGAATTTTATTCTTGGCGATCTTGGCTCCGGCTCGGACTATTCGTCGTTCATCGATCACGCCGGCATCGCGTCGATTAATTATGGATTTGGCGGCGAGGTGGGCGGCGGAATTTATCACTCGATTTACGATGATTTTTACTGGTATTCGCATTTCGACGATCCCACCGAAGAGTATGGCCGCGCCCTGGCGCAAACCGCGGGACTCACGGTGATGCGCCTGGCCGATTCGGATGTGGCGCCGCTTAATTTCACCGGACTGGCGGATGCGGTGGGGCGCTTCGTTTCGCAGCTCGAAAAATTGGACAAAGACGAAATCGCGAAAATTACCTGGACCAACAAGGAAATTCAGGATGGGATTTTTGCGGCGTCCACCGACCCGACGAAAAAATTCGTTCCGCCGGTGGTGGAAGAAGTTCCGCAGCCGCTCGATTTTTCGTCGCTCGATGCTGCGGTGAAAACTTTGAAGCAGAGCGCCGAGGCATATCAGGCCGCAATCGAGAAAGCGCAGCAGGGCGGCGCCGCGGCCAATGGCGAATCGCTCGAGTCCGTCAACGCGGATTTAATCAAGGCGGAGCGCGATTTGATGAGCGCGGAGGGTTTGCCCGGCCGGCCGTGGTACAAAAATGAATTGTACGCGCCGGGAATTTACACCGGCTACGGCGTGAAAACAATTCCCGCGGTGCGCGAAGCCATCGAGCAGAAAAACTGGCAGCAGGCCACGGAGGAAATAGGAATTGTTGCAGGCGTGCTGCAAAAGGAAGCGGAGGGAATTAACGCGGCAGCGTCCGCGCTTTCCGTCGCGTCGCAGTAAACATGAGCGCGGGCGGAAGGCTGTGCCACGCTACAAGTCGCGGCGGCCTTCCATGGCTTTCATCATGGTGACTTCGTCGGCGTATTCCAAATCGGAGCCGACGGGGATGCCCATGGCGATGCGCGTGACGCGTACGCCCAGCGGCTTGATTAACTTCGAAAGATAAACGGCGGTGGCTTCGCCCTCCGCGGTAGGATTCGTCGCAATAATAATTTCCTCGACGGTTCCGGCCTTGAGGCGCTCGATCAAACTTTTGATTTTCAGTTGCTCCGGGCCGCGGCCTTGCAGCGGCGAAAGCGCGCCGCCGAGGACGTGATACATCCCGCTGTACTCGCGTGTTTTTTCGATGGCGGAAATGTTCGGCGCTTCTTCGACGACGCAGATGGTTTTTTTGTCGCGCGTGGGACTGGTGCAGAAATAGCATGGGTCGGTGTCAGTGATGTTGTTGCAGACGGAGCATTCGCGGATTTTTTCTTTGGCTTCGCGAATGGCGTCCGCGAGGGCGAGGGCGCGATCGCGGTCCGCGCGCAAAAGAAAAAAGGCGAGGCGCTGCGCGGTTTTCTGGCCGATGCCGGGCAGATGCTTTAGTTCGTCGATTAATTTTGTGATGGAAGGCGCAAAGTCAGGCATCAGCCGTCCTGGGCAAAAGGAAAGTGTAGCAGCTTGCGGAAGAACTGCAACTCAGGCGCCTTGCCCAGCGAAAGCAAGATGCAAAAGCCGCAGAGCTTCGCAAAAGGCGCGAAGTTCTGCGCTACCAAAGGCGAAAGCAGGCTGCTGGTCAGAACGACAGTTAGAAAGATTTGTTCAAGACTAGATTAAAAAAGGCCGGGGATGCGCAGGCTGCCGATGCCGGCGATGTTTCCGGTCATGTCTTTAACTTGCTTGGCGAGTTCTTCGTCCACGCGGCGCGAAGCTTCGTTCACCGCGGCGAGAATCAAATCCTGAAGCATTTCCTGATCTTTACCGGCAAAAATATCGGGCTCGATTTTGATTTCGGTGAGCTGCTTCTGTCCGTTCATTTTGACGGAGACCATGCCGCCGCCCGCAGTGGCCTCGACGCGGATCTCGCCGCGCTTGTGCTCGAGGTTCTCCTGCATCTGCCACAACTGGGACATCATTTGCTGCAGCGCTTTGACTTCCATTTCAATCCTCGCTTCGCTGCTTGACTTCAGAAATCTTTCCGCCGAACCGTTCGAGCATGGCGCGAACGATGGGATCCTCCTCGACGCGCGCGCGCAAATCAGAAAGGCGCAGCGGCGCGTTTCGGCTGGAATCCAGTTTAACACAAACGCGCAGCGGCTGGCCCATCACGGAACTGAGGATGGTGCGCAACTTCTCCATAGTCTCGCGGCCCTGCAAAATGTCGGTGAGAGAGCGGCTCTCCGCTGGGAAATACAAATTCATTTCCGCGCCGTTGAGTTCCCAGCGCGTGGCGTGTTCGACCATGGACCACAAAAACTTCTGCTGATTGCGCAGGAGCGACTGGATGGCTTCCATCTGCGCGCCGGCGAGCCCGCTGAAATGGCTCTCGGCAATCTTGGCGACGACGCGGGGCGGGGAAGCGGGAACGGGTGCAGGAGTGGGCGAAAGTTTTTCGGCAATTTCCGGCGAAGAAAAATTCGCGGGCGGCGGGGCGGCCGCACTGGCGCTCGCGTTCATACTTGCGCCTGTGCCTGGCGCGGAGCCAATGCCTGCTGCCGCAGCGTGCATTTTATTTTCGGATGTGCCGGACTCGCGAGATGCGGTCGAGGCAGAACGTGAAACAGGTGCGGTCGCGCGACCGGCGCTGGCGGGCAATTTTTCGGCGCGCAAGTCGGAGAGCACTTGTTCGAGGGGAGCGAGGCGCGCGGCGTTCACTAAACGCAAGAGGCCCAATTCGAGATGCAAGCGCGGATCCGGCTTGCGGCGCAAATCTTCGTCGGTGGACATCAAAATCTGGAAAAAGCGCGTGAGGTCCTCTTCGCTGAAATTTTCTGCTTGTTTTGCGAGGCGTGGGCGCTGCTCGAGAGCCTCGGTGATTAACGGAGAATCTGCGCCAGCAACTTTGGCGACGAGCAAATTACGAAGGTGGCGGATGGATTCGCGGCAGAAATGCTGCAAGTTGTGACCGCCAGCATGCAGGCGCTGCACAAGCGAAAGGGCCTGCTCGGCAGATTGATTTTCGACGGCGGCGATTAAATCGTCGAGAATTTCTTCCGCGACTACGCCGAGAAGTTCGCGAACTTGCGCGTCAGTGATTTCGTCGCCGCAATAGGCGATGGCCTGCTCGAGCAGGGAAAGGCCGTCGCGCAAACTCCCTTCCGCAGCGCGCGCGAGAACGGCGACTGCGCCCGGCTCAATTTCCAGTTTTTCCTCTTTGGCGATGCGCTCGATGGCGTCAGCAATTTCCTGAAACGACAGCGAGCGAAATTGAAAAAGCTGCGCGCGCGATTTAATGGTGTCGGCCAAATCTTCCGGCTGCGTGGTGGCAAGGATGAAAACGACTTTTTCGGGAGGCTCTTCCAAAGTTTTGAGCAGCGCGTTGGAGGCTTCGTCGGTGAGTTGATGCGCTTCGTCGAGAATGACAACTTTGTAGCGTCCGCCGGCGGGAGCGTAGCGCACCATTTCGCGGAGTTCGCGAATCTGATCGATGCCGCGATTGGAGGCGGCGTCGATTTCGAGCACGTCGAGGGAAGTTCCGGCGGTGATGGCGACGCACGCTTCGCATTCGTTGCAGGGAGTGGCGGTGGGACCTTTGACGCAGTTCAAGCATTTCGCGAGGATGCGCGCCGTGGTGGTTTTGCCGACGCCGCGCGTGCCGGAGAAAATGTAAGCGTGCGCGAGACGGTTCTGGCGAATGGCGTTTTCGAGAGTCTGCATGACGTGGCGCTGGCCGACCACTTGCTCGAAAGTTTGCGGGCGCCATTTGCGCGCGATGACTTGATAGGCCATTTGTTTTTCTTGTGTCAGCTTCCGGCGCTGGAAAGGAACTTCGGGTACTCTGCGGCGCACGAAGCTGACCCGCTACCGTTGCTCCCTTCCGGGCCTGGCGGGGTTTGCGGGGAATCGTCGCACAAAGCCCGAAGTTCCGCCGATTTGCGCGCGAGAAAAGCTGCACAAATTTTGCGCCGCGAATCTCGTTCGCAAGGGCGAGTCTAACACAGGGGCATCGCCTGTAAAAGTCGCGGCAGAAGTTTCGCGGATGGCAGGACATTGCACTTCGAAATCGCCCTGAGAAATTGCAGGCGTTATTCATTGCGCGTGACTGTTGGCGGGCTAAGGAACGGCCAGCACATTTCAAAGAATGATGAAGGCGGGCGCGGCAAACGGGTCGTGCGCGGGAAATTGCTTGCTGGCACAAGCCGAGAAGCGCGGCTACTCAACGGCTGGAGCGGTGGAGGAGGTTTTGGGGAACGTTAAAAGCCAGATGCTTTCGGGCTGCAATTTTGCGGCGCCAATCATCCAACGTGAGCCGTCAGGAATGGCGCGGGCAACCTGATAGAGAAAAGGCCTGTGAACTTTTTTCTGGCGATCTTTCATCGCAACTTTGATGGCGACGATGCCGCCGCGTTCGACGCCGCGCTTCAGAGAAAAGCCGCAGCCGCTCTCGCTGATGTCGATGGTATTGGTGAGCTCGGTGAAAAACTTACCGTGAAGGTCGAATCCAGTGACTTCGATGGGGATTGCCAAAGCAACTCGGGCTTCGCGCCTGCGATCTTGATTGGCCTCAATTCCCAATTCTTCCCAATTGACTGCGTTTTGCATGGCCGCCCCTGTACGCAAAAAGACGGAGCACGCGGGAAGCCACACAGATTCGCGTAATCCGGCTGATTACAAACACTTTGCGCTGAACTGTGCCGGTTAGGCATGCAGCAGTACGGAACCAATGTACCGTTGTGGAGTGAGCGCATAAGCGAAAGGCGGTAGACGCAGAACAATGTGTGAGATTGCGAAAAGCAACCGGTCTGCCAGGTGATTTTTTCGGCGGCGAGCTAAGCGGCAGTTTTTCCGTTGCGGGCGCTGCCACGTTTCAGGAAACGGTACAGGCTGGTGCGTCCGATGCCGAGTATTTGCGCGGCGCGCACGCGATTGCCATTGCACATTTCGAGAACGCGTTTGATGTGAATGCTGCGAACTTCATCGAGCGGCAGCGGGCGCCAGTTTTCCTCAGTATGAGTGATATTGCCAGAGGGCTTGCGCAGATTGCCGGGAAGGTCTCCGACGTCGATGAATTCGTTTGCCGCTGTAATGGCGGCGCTGGAGATTACGTTTTCGAGTTCGCGGACGTTTCCGGGCCAGTCATGATGAAGGAGCACAATCTGCGCGCGGCGGGTGAGCCCCTGAAAAGTTTTTCCGTAGGCTTCGCTGTATTTTTTCAGAAAGTAGCGCACGAGAATAGGAATGTCCTCAGGACGGTCGGCGAGACCGGGAACTTGAATTTCGAGGGAGCTCAAACGATAGAAAAGATCCTCGCGAAAGCGGCCAGCCAGGACTTCACTGCGAAGGTCGCGGTTGGTGGCGGCAATGATGCGCACGTCGACTTTTTTCACTTCTGGCGAACCGACACGCTGAATTTCGCGGTTTTGAATCAGCCGCAGAAGCTTGGCCTGCATTTGCGAGGATGTTTCGCCGATTTCGTCGAGGAAAACGCTGCCGCCATTGGCGTATTCAAAAAGGCCCGGGCGAGTGTCTGTGGCGCCGGTGAATGCGCCGCGCATGTGTCCGAATAGCTGGCTTTCGAGGAGGGTGTCGACGAGCGCGGAACAGTTGCAAACCGCGAATTTCTGGTGAGCGACAGGGCTCATCTGATGAAGAGCACGTGCGACTAGCTCTTTTCCGGATCCAGTGGGGCCAGTGATGAGGACGTTGGTAAAATGGCGCGAAATTTTGCGGGCCATGTCGAGCATTTCGAGCATGGCGGGGCTGCGACCGACGATTCCTTCGAATTCGAGATTGGAGAGCAACTGATCATCGAGGGCGCGAATCTGCGAGCGGCGCGTGGAGACTTCGGCGAGTTCGTCGAGCGCCTTGATGAGGCGCTCGTCGTCAATCGGCTTGCAAAGGAAATCGTGCGCGCCGCGACGGATGGCTTCGATAGCGGAGTCAACCGAATAGAAGCCGGTGACGAGGATGACCGCCACGCTAGGATCAACCTGCAGGGACTTTTCCAGGAAGGCAAAACCGTCCATCCCGGGCATTTTCATGTCTACCAGAACCACGCGGCAGGCGCCAACGCGTACCTGGCCCAGAGCGTCTTCCGAGCGCGTGGTGCCAAAGGTGGGAAATCCGAGGCGCGAGAGTTTGGCAGAAGTGACTTCGACCAGATCTGGCTCGTCGTCCAGAATGCAGACGGGCAGATTGTGGCGGACTATCTCCGCAGTGGAATTTTCGGTGACTACGGCCATTCTGCAAACGTGTATGCAAGGAGTGTGCCAGATTAAGAGGGGACAAGCAGCGTGCTATCGACGAGCCTGTGCGCTGAGCAATGGCGCTCAGTTCGTTCGTAAGTGCTTGTTGGTGAACGGATTGATGGCCATTGATGGAGCGATGCCAGCTGCGCGAGTGGGCTTCAAAAAAGCGAGGCGTCGAGGACAAAAGAGCGGCCAGGCAGCGCGCGGTTTCTATTTCAGCATTTCCGGCTTCAAAATGGAACGCGGGAAAGGATTTCATCGGGCGGTGGCGGCGAATTCATCGGCCCCGCCCCTAGTTGGGGAGACTTGCCGGAACTGAGTGTTCCTGAGTCGCGTTTCGAGCCTTTTCCCCGGCGTGCTTTTCCCTGGGGTGCAGCTGAATGAGTTCCACTTCGTGCTGCCTGCGAATAGTATTGGCCGCGAGTTTAACCACTTGATACGCGATGGGAACGGAGCGATCCAGAGAGAAATCCTCTGACAGCCGCAAAAACACGAGAGAGCCGACGCGCAGTTGCACGCGAAGGACGACGCGCTGGCGGCCTTGAGGCGCGTTTTGAATGGCGGCCCTTTCCACGAAGAAATTCTCGTCCGTATCCCATCCGGAAATCTCTACGCGGCGGGTTTCCTGTTCGTCTGCCAGAATCATTTGCTGGCCTCCCGCAGGACATGAAGCAGGCGCAAGGCCAAATAATTATGAAGGTTGACCTCGGTTTTAAATGCTTTACAGCGAACAGCGAGGCACGGCAGGGCTCGTTCCAGTGCAAATCAGGGGCAGTGTGCTGGAGCGGCGCAGATTGCGATCTTTGCAGGAAGACTACGATTACGCGTACAAATATATGGATTTTGGTAGCGGCCGCGCCGCATGCATGGTGAGTTTCTCGAGCCGTACCAGAGCTAATGCACGTATTTTCTGTATTTAATGGCGATGCCCAAATCGGGACAGACGTGGAACTCGACGTGCGAGAAAGCGGCCAGAGAGTTATCCCGGGGTATGCGGCGCTGGTTTGGCCAGTGTCTTGACAGTCGAATAAAAGATGCAGTATAAGGCGCGCCAGGTCCCAAGGATCTGGCGCGTGTAGTATCTGGGGACTGTACACTTGCCGCACGATTCTTTCTTGCGCCGACTCAGGGATGTGGTTCGGCCAACTGCTGGAAATCAGAAACGAAAAAATTAAGCTGAGGAGGACCGTCAC